>NZ_JANBVF010000009.1 GCF_024437655.1 Chitinolyticbacter albus | reverse complement strand
CGCCAACTACGAGGGCTAAGATTATCGTCCGGGATGCAACAGCTACCGTGGGTGGATAGTACCCTGAGACCAGAATCCCCGAGATCGCGGTGCCAGCAGACGCGGTGACTTGCCAATTGATTTTTTCATAGCTGCTCAACACCAGCAGGACCTTGGGGCCGGGACGATCGATATGGACACGTGCGGCCATTCCGGCCGGGCTATTGGAGGGTTCATATCCCGAAACCAGAACGATATCAGCACCTCGCGCCAGCTCTCGCGGCGGCTGTGCACTCGACAAGGAAAGCAGATTTCCCAGTCGTGGCGCAGAGCCCGCTTTGATCGGTGCGCCAAACCGAATTTCCTCTTGCGCTAGCGCGGCGTGAGAGCAGGCCAGAGCAATCGAAACAAGAAGAAAGAACGATCTCCTAAATGCCATGGTGGTTTTCCTGAAGAGGTATTTTTAAGGTTTGCGATGAGGGGGCGAAGCCGCGAATGGCTTCAGTTGCCTTGAGGGGCGATGAACCGGATTCCCTTTGGTTGCTCACGCTACAAGGCGTACGGCGCAATGCGCGCATAAGGGGTTTGTTGGTCGCGCTTAATCCCGATCGGGCGCCCCCAGCGGAAACAGCAGCCGGTAGGGGCGGGCTTCCTCGACTGCGCGGGCGAACGAAGGCCGTGCAAGCAGGCGTGCACGATAGGCCCGCAGCGTCGGGTAATGATCGGCGATGCGATGCGTCCAGTCGGCGTAGAACAACGATGGCGCGGCGGCGCAGTCCGCCAGCGTGAAGACCGCGCCTGCGGCCCATTGCCGATCGGCCAGATGGCCTTCGAGCCATGCGTAGGCGCGTTCCAGCTGTTCCACCGTGATAGCGAGCGCGTCGCTACGCTTCGTTGCATCACCCGTCAGCGCGCCACTGACCGCCTGCTGTACCGGGCTCATCACGTGCAGGTCGAAGAAGCGGTCGAGAAAGCGCACGTCGAGTGCCGCCATCGGTTCCATCGGCAGCAGGCGCGCCGGGCCCGCGTGGGCGAGCTGCAGGTATTCGATGATGATGCTGGTTTCGACGATGCTGCGATTGCCATCGACCAGCAGCGGAAACTTGCGCAGCGGCCAACGTTGCAGCCAATCGGCCGCGTGTTCTGGCGTATCCGGGCCCAGGCAGCGGAATTCGAATGGCGTGGCGTTCTCATACAACGCGATCAGCGCCTTCTGCGTGTACGACGAGAACGGGTGACCGTAGAGCACCAGCGGCATGGCGTATCTCTTTGGCAAGTTGAGGCAGCTAGCGTGCTGATCCCGCTGGCGAAATGCAAGTGCATGCCCATGCCCCGCCTGGGCCGATCGATGATCAGCGGATGGCACACGTTTCGCGCTTGCCCCAAAACGCCGAAGCGGCGACAGTTGCAGCGCGATGCATCCAACCCCTTGCCAGGACCCCCTATGCCCAACGCCGCCCCCAACGACAAGTCCGCGTCCGAGCTGATCGATCAACGCATTACCGAGTTGGGCGATTGGCGCGGTGAGGCGCTGGCGCGGATGCGCCAGCTGATCCACGAGGCGGCGCCGGATGTGGTCGAGACCTGGAAATGGATGGCTACCCCTGTGTGGGAGCACGGCGGCATCCTCTGCACGGGGGAGACGTACAAGGCCAAGGTGAAGCTGACCTTCGCCAAGGGCGCGTCGCTGCCCGATCCGGCCCGGCTCTTCAATTCCAGCCTCGACGGCAATGTGCGCCGCGCGATCGACATCGAGGTGGGGAACGAAGTGGATGCTGAGGCGTTCAAGGCACTGATCCGCGCGGCCGTCGCGCTCAACGCTGCGGGCAAGGCCAAGCGGGCAAAGTAGCCCGGCCTGCCGTGAGCAGGAACGCTGGCGTCGTCACCCCGGCGGGATGCAGGCGTGGCCCGACGAAGCTCGGCACCCGCGCAGGGTGCAGCGCGTGCCGGCTGCGGCGTGTTGCCGGTAGCCAAGGAGAGAGGCGCGCGCAGCTACTTGGGCATGCCCGTATGCGCTCCGCGCCATGGCGCTTGGGTCGCGCTATCGCAACATGCCTGCCATCATGAACTTCCGGTCATGGACGCTCGCCTTCATCGAAACAAGCTGCCCTGATCGGGTTTTTTGCGAGCAGGCGCAGGCGGCATGGTGCGAGGGCTGGCCGCTACCCCAACCTAAGCAATAGGAGCATGAAGATGGTCGAATCGAGAATCGGGCTTTGGCGCCGGGCGGGTGGCGTGCTGCTTGCTGCCGGCCTTCTGGCGCTATCGGGTACTACCCTGGCCACCCAGCAGTCGCAACAGCGCCAGCAGGGCAGAAACGTCAATCAAAACGCCAAGCAGGAGGCGCGCCAGGGCAAGATCGACTGCCGGGCCGCAAACAACCAGAGCAATGCCGAGTGCCGCCAGGAAAAGCGCCAAACCAAGCAGGACGGCCGCCAGCAAAAGCGGGACATCAAGTACTGAGCGCGTGGGGCGGCCGAGTGCCGTGCGCGTCAGCGGCGGCGCCGGCATCGGCCGCGCGCGAATGCCGGCGACGGGCAAGCGGGTCTTGCCTGCCGCCGCACCACCGGGGCGCTCAAACGCTGCAGTCACAACGCGCTTCGGCACGGAGGTGGCGGCGGCACCCACCGGGTGGGCGCTCGCCGCGATGACCGCGGTCACGCCAGGTCAAACAGCAATACTTCAGCGTTCTGCCCACGTTCCAGCACCAGCTCCGCTTCCTCCTCGATCAGCAGCGCGTCGCCCGCCGCGAGATCGAAGCCGTTGGCGTGGATCTTGCCGCGCGCCACGTGCAGGTAGAGACCGCGACCCGGCGCCGGCACGTACTGGGCGCGCTCCTGCCCATCGAACAGGCCGGCATAGAGCCGCACATCCTGGTGCACGGTGACCGAGCCATTGGCGCCGTCCTGGCTGGCGATCAGGCGCAGCCGGCCGCGCTTGTCGGCGTCGCTGAATGTGGCTTCCTCGTACGAGGGCGGCAGGCCGCGCTCGGCCGGGATGATCCAGATCTGCAGGAAGTGCACTGGCTCTTGGGGCGATGGGTTGAATTCCGAATGCGCCACCCCGGTGCCGGCACTCATGCGTTGCACGCTGCCTGGCCGAATGACGGAGCCATTGCCCATGCTGTCTTTGTGCTGTAGTTCACCTGACAACACGTAGCTGATAATCTCCATGTCGCGGTGTGGATGCGTGCCAAAGCCCCGGCCGGCATCCACGCGATCCTCGTTGATCACCCGCAGCGCACCGAACTGGGTGTGCTGGGGATCGTAGTAATCGGCGAAGGAGAAGCTGTGGTAGGACTTGAGCCAGCCATGATCGGCATAACCGCGTTCGTGGGCTTTGCGGACATGCTGCATATAACCTCCTTCGAATAATCCGATTGCGATGGCGCCATGCTAGTACTCCCGTTTTTCCGTTGATAGCGAAGAGTTCTGAGCTAATCATTCTAAAAAACTGAATCTCTGGCCGCTATGGCCACCCGGGCCGCCCTCATGCTGCGTCTTAACCTTGAATCGCTGGAAATCCTTGACGCCATCGCCCGCAAAGGCAGTTTTGCCGCCGCGGCGGACGAGGTGCATCGCGTGCCTTCGGCCGTGACCTATATGGTGAAAAAGCTGGAGGACGAGCTCGATGTACAGTTGTTCGATCGTTCCGGCCACCGGGCCAGGCTTACACCGGCCGGGCAGACGCTGCTCGACGAAGGTCGTCACCTGCTGCGTGCCGCGAGCGAGCTTGAATGCCGGGTGAAGCGCGTGGCCACCGGCTGGGAGACGGAGCTCTCGATCGCGCTCGACGGCCTGCTGCCGATGGAGCTGCTGCATCCGATGATCCGCGAATTCGAGCAGCTGAATTCGGGCACGCAGCTACGGTTTTCGCGCGAAGTACTGGCCGGGATGTGGGATGCCTTGCTCGATCATCGTGCCGACCTGGCGGTGGGCGTGGCGGTGGAAGGGCCGCACGGCGGCGGTTACGCCACGCATGCGCTGGGCGAGATCGATTTCGTGTTCGCGGTGGCGCCGCATCATCCGCTGGCGAGCGAACCCGAGCCGATTCCGGCCAGCACCGTGTTGCGCTATCCGGTGGTGGCGGTGGCGGACAGCTCGCGCACCCTGCTGCCGCGTACTGTCGGCATTCTCAACGGCCAGGAAGTGCTGACGGTACCCGACATGCGCGACAAGCGCTCGGCGCAGCTCGCCGGTCTCGGTTGTGGTTTTTTGCCGAGCTGTCTGATCGTCGACGATCTGGCGGCGGGTCGGCTGGTGGCCAAGCAGGTGGACGAGCCCAAGGCCGCGGCGCAGATGTATGCCGCCTGGCGTACCGCCGGCGCCGGCCGCGCGCTGAAGTGGTGGATCACGCGGCTTTCCGAGGATCGCAGCATCGCAAATTGGCTGGTCGAGCACCGCTGATCGCTGGGGCTGGCACGATTTGCCGCACTTGCGGCGGTGTTTTGCCCGATGGCCGTGGCGCAGCGACGCAGGCACACTGGCGGCAATCGATTTCGTGATCCGCCCATGCTCTCTGCCCGCATCGCCACCATGCTGCTGTTCTTCGCCAGCGGCGCCAGCTACGCCACCTGGGGCGTGCATATCCCCACCATCAAGGCCAAGTTCGGCCTGACGGAGGCTAGCCTGTCGCTGGCGATGTTTGCCATCGCCGGTGGCGCCATCGTCACCATGAAGCCGCTGGGGCGTTGGGTGGCGCACGCCGGCAGTGCACGCGCCTCGGTGCTGGGCGCGCTGGGGTTCGCCGTCTGTACCGCTGCCATCCTGGCCATGCCGAGCTTCGTGCTGCTGTTGCCGGCGTTGCTGTTGTTCGGCATCACCAATGCCGCCTACGACGTGGCGATGAACGCGCAGGCAGCCACCGTGGAAACCCACCACGGCCAGCCCATCATGTCGTCATTCCACGGCATGTTCAGCCTGGGCGGCATGATCGGTGCGGCGGTGGGGGGCGCGCTGATCGCGGCCGGCATCGATCCTTGGGCGCATTGCGCCGGTATGGCAGCCATTACTGCTGCAGTGGCGCTATGGTCGCGCACTCGCCTGTTGCCCGACCATCCGGCCGAGCCGGCGTCGGCGGGCAAGCGTGGTCAGTCCAACCGGCTGCTGCTGATCCTCGGCGTGCTCGCCTTCTTCGGCCTGGTGGGTGAGGGCGCCATGTACGACTGGACGGCGATCTATATGCAGGACGTGGTCTTTGCCACGCCGTACTGGGTAGGCTGGGGCTATGCGGCGTTTTCTGGTGGCATGGCCGCGGGTCGCTTCGCCGGCGATGTGCTGCGCGCACGGCTGGGCACCGAGCGTCTGCTCGCCGCATCGGGCTGGATGGGGGTCATCGGCATTGCGCTGGCGATTGCCTGGCCGGCGACCGCGCCGGCATTGGCAGGCTTTGCGCTGATGGGCCTCGGTGCCGCCAATCTGGTGCCCATTTTCTTTGTCGCCGCGTCGCGCCTGCCCGGCGTTGCGCCCGCCGAGGGCATCGCCGCGGTGGCGCGACTGGCCTATGTGGGGCTGCTGCTGGGGCCGGTGATCATCGGCGGCATCGCCCACGCCAGCAGCCTGCGCATCGCATTGGCGGTGGTGGCGGCCAGCGTGGCGCTGATCGCCATCGCCGGCCCGCGCCAGCTGCGGCGGGCGGGCTAGCCGGCGGGATCAGCCTTCAGCGAACTCCAGCAACTCCGAGAAGAAGCGGATGATGCGATCGGCCCCCAGCGTTTCGATGCCGTCGCCGTAGCCGTAATGCACCACCACGTTGGGGCAGCCAGCTGCCTTGGCGGCGAGGATATCGTTCTTCGAGTCACCTACCATCAGCATCTCGCCGGTGGCTACGCCCAGGCGCTCGGCCACGTGCTGCAGCGGCAGCGGCGACGGCTTCTTTTCGGCCAGCGTGTCGCCGCCGACGATGACCTCGAAGCGCTCGGACACGCCCAGCTCGCGCAGCAGCGGTAGCGTGTAGCGCTCGGGCTTGTTGGTGACGATGGCGAGCGGAAAACCCAGCTCATGCAGCGCATGCAGCGTTTCCTGCACTTCCGGGTAGAAGCGCGTGGCGAGGGTCAGTCCCGCCTTGTAGTGCTCGTCAAAGCGCGCCATGCCGGCACGCTCCAGCTCGCTGCCGGTCCACACCGCCTCCGGGTCCGCATGCACGGTGCGGGCGACCAGGCTCATCGAACCGTCGCCCACATAGCTTCTGACCACGTCTTCCGGCAGCGCCGGCAGCTTGAGATCGGCGCGCGCGGCATTGGCGGCGCGGGCAAGATCGGCGATGGAGTCGACGAGGGTACCGTCAAGATCAAAGGCAAAGGCGCGGATGGTCATGGCAAGCGGAACGTGGTTGGATCAGCGTGCATGATACGGGAGAAGCGCGTTGGCCGGCCTTGCTTGCCGGCGGATCAATACCAGATTCCGCCCACCAGCGCCGCCAGCCACAGCGCGAGCTGCAAGGCAAAGCCGAGCGCAAAATGCCGGATCAGCCGTTGCGTGCCTTGCCAGCGCGAGGCGAGCGTGCGCGGCACCTCGGGCGCTGCGCCACCGAACAGCGTGGCCATCGCCTGATCGAACACTCGCGCGTCGGCCTCGGGTCGATAGAGCGTGCGAAACAGCGCGGCATCGAATGCCAGCCGCGCGGCCAGGTATTGCACGATGAGGCCCAGCAACAGCACGCAGGCCATGACGCCTTGCAGCCAGGGGGCCGCCAGCATCAGCACCAAGGCCGCGTGCAGCATCACCGCCAGCGCCAGCCAGCCCAGCCGGCCGCAACTGTCGAGCAGCGCGATCAGCGTGCCGCCGGCACTGGGGTGGGTGAGATCGAGATCATTCAGCGACATGCGATGCTCCAGTTCAGTAGCGCGGCCTGGTGGCCAGCTTGCAGTACCACCCCGGGGTGGGCTTGGCGTACGCGCTGCATGGCGTGTTCGATGTCGGGCTCCCCGCCATGCGCCACCAGCCAGGCGGCGAGTACGGCGGCGCTGCGCGACAGCCCCAGCGCGCAGTGCACCAGCACCGGGCCGTGCCGACGCAGGTCTTCCAGCGCGGCAACGGCCTGCGAGAGCTCGTCGACAGTGGGGGGCAGCAGGTCGAGCAGGGGCACGGCACGATAGGCGAGCGCGCTCGTCGCGCGGCTGCGCGGCAGCTCGGCGGCAAGATCGAGCACGGCGGCGCAGCCCTGCAGCGACGCCTGGTCCGGCCAGCAACCGAGTGCTACATCGGCGGCCACACGGCTGCAGGCGGTAATGCGGCGCCGATAGTACTGGAACGAGATCCAGGCGCCGATCCGCTGCGGCAGCAGCAGCCACGTGGCTGCCAGCGTGCTGTGGCCATCGCCCGTTTTCTGGAATACCGCAGGGCCCAGCCGGGCATAGCCGAGCGCCACCATCAGCAATGCCGCAGCCGGCCATAGCGCGAGCCAGGCCCAGCCGCCCCAGATCAGCGCGATGGCGGCGAACGCCAGTGCGCCTGCCAGGTAGCGCAGCGTCAGCGTGCGGGCGCGTGCCGGGTCGGCAGCGCGCCAGCGCGGCCAGCCGCGCGGTGGTATAGGCAGCAGGTAGCAGACCGCGACCCCCAGTGCGAGCCCGGTCGGGATGTCGAGCAGATGATGCTGCCAGGTGGTCAGCACCGAAACACCGATCAGTACACACCAGCCGTGGATCAGCGCATGCCAGCGCGGCGCCGCATGTGCGATCAGCCGCAGCCAGATCACGTAGAGCAGCGCGATATGCAGCGACGGCGCCTGGTTGAACGGCTTGTCGAATAGGCCAAGCGCCGTGAACATCTGGCCGAACACACCGGCGACTTCCGGCCTATCCCAGCCGAAGCGCATCGGCCACAGCACGAAGCACAGCGAGGCCAGCCCCGTGGTCAAGAGCAGCCGGCAGGCCTGAGTGCGCACCTCGGCGCGGCTGGTGCCGATGATGATGGAGATCGCATACATCACGTCGATCGACCAGTAGGGCACGATGGTCCAAGGCCAGAACGGGATGTAGTCACGCTCCCAGCCGAACGCCACGTTGCCGACCAGATGCGCCGGCATGCGTGCCGCATACTCGTTGGCCTGGCCGTAGAGCAGGAAGAAGGTGGGGCCGGCGAGGATCAGCCACAGCAGCCGGTAGCGCCAACTCGGGCGGGATGAGCGATCAGTGTTGCTTGACGAAGTCATGACGGGATTCGGGGCGTAGGAAGGGTTGCATGCTGGCGTAGGGGAGGGTTACGCTGATTTCACAGACTTTTGCAACCTGGGGGTAGCCCAGGCTCACGATAACCCCATTAGCCTCGATGCCATTCAGATATAACCAGGGGGCATCAGCTTGATTCGGATTACGTAGAAAGTCTGCATAGCATTCGGCCTCTTCCGCGCTCACCAACGATTTGAGGTGATGGGCGACCAGCTTGCGAAAAGCGGTCTGCTTGGCGTCGTCGACTTGATAAACCTCGGTGGCGAGGCCGACTAATTGCCCGCTGCGGCGATCATAAACCCGTGCCGTTGACCCCGCGCTGGGATACGCGCCGCCACAGAAGTAATCGCGCAGTGTTGCCACTGACAGGTAATGCGTGCTGGCATAGCTCGGTGTGTCTACTTGGACATAATCCGAGAGCCCGCGCGGTGCGCCAACCTCACATTGCTCGGCTTCGCCTATCGCATCTTGCAACTGCAGTTGCAGCAGCGCGTTGATCCGGGCGTCGCCAGTTTGCTCCGGCTTGGCGAGCAGGAAGCCTTCGACACGCAATTGGCCGCGTTGCCAATGTTGCGGTAGCACTGCGGTGCCGGCCATCCGCCGCACCTCGCCGCTTCGCAGCTTGCGCGCCGGGCTCGCCGCCAGCAGCAGATCGAAGCCGGAGCGGACGTTCTCACCATCCAGCAGGTGCAACAAGGCGAGCGTTTCGTTTGGCAGACTTGCCGGTTGCAGCGTGATCGGTAGCCCCCGCTCACCGGGCTGCTTCAACCATCGCCCCTGCCAACCATTGTCATCGCGCTGCAGCTGCCAATAGCCGCTGATGGCCTCGTCGTCCGAACTGCTGCGGCCGCGGTACTCGGTCAGCAGTCCCGGCTCGCCCCCACTCTCCAGCAACAGGATCTGACCGTGCGCGAGATATGCGTAACGCCCCTCGCGCGGCAGCTCGCTACCCTGCTCGAACAGCTCCACCACCACCGCCTGCTTGCCGATATGGCCGCGATACGTGGCGGCGTGCACCACTGCAGACAGCGCGAAGCACAACGCCAGGACGGGCAGGCAGAAGCGGGGGCGATTACGCATCGGCTACTCGTACCCGTGTCAGCATGCTTCGGCGGGCAGTTGCAGTTCGCTGCACAGCGTCAGGTAGGCAGTGACTTCGCTGCGGCGTACCAGTACGCATTGCCATGGTTCGTCCGCGTTGAGGGGTTTGCCCAGGCGCGCCAGCATGAATTGCGGGCCCAGATCCTGCTGGATCAACTGGATGGCCTTGTCCGTCTTGAGTCCGGTGAGTTCGTCCGGCTCCAGTTCCAGCCCATCGTCGAAGCTCTCGCAGATCTGCGCATAGAGCTCATCGGGCTGTGGCGCGCAAAACAGCAGGTCGGGCGGCAGCAGGTGTAGTAGCACCCATTGCCACAACGGCATGCCGGCTTGCGCCGTATAGCCATATACATCGTATTTGGCCTGATAGTCGGTCGGGTTCTCACGCGCTGCCTCGACGGCGGCGACAATGGGCCGGGCATCGTCGGCGTCCATGAAACCGGCGGAAATCAGGTTGATCAGTTCGGAAATCGTGGCGCTCATAAATCGCTCATTGCGTAAAAATTAAATCAAGCTTCGACGGCGCCTGTATCACTGGCGTTCTGCCTGAAGACGGCGCGTGTCAGACTGCGGGGTTCGCGGCCAGCCCCAATTCGCTTGCCAGCCCGCTGAAGCGCTCAAGCCGGGTGCTGCGTACCAGCACGATCTGACGGCGCGCGTCGATGGGCTGGGCGAAGTCGACCAGCGTGTAGGCGGGGGCCAGCGCTTCGCGTACCTGCTGCCAGGCGCTGGCTTCGTCCAGATTGGCCAGCGCGGCCGGGGCAAGGTCGAGTTCGTCGTCGCCGAAGGCGTCGACGATGGCTGCATACAGCTCGGCCGCCGTGCTGCCATGGAACACCAGGCCGCCTTCCAGTTGCTCGAGCAGCACCCATTGCCACAACGGCATCGCGGTGTCGCCGCGTTGCGCCTGGAACGCCGGGTAGCCGCTGCCGGTATCGCTGGCGAGGTAGGCCGCGGCATCGGCGGCGGCCTTGCTCACTTCCGCCGTCATGGCGTCGAGGTCGGCCGCGTCGAGCCCGCCGTCGGCGAGGATTTCAAGCAGTTCGTGGATGGGTTGTTGCATGGCGGGACTCCGGTGGCAATCAGTTGGTTCAGGCCGCTACGGCGCTGTGCGCCTCTGTCGTCGGCAACGTATCTTCACCCTTGCGCCGCGCCAGCGACACCGTGAACACGCCCCATTCGTCGATGCGCTGTGTCAGCTTCTCGAAGCCGGCAGCTTCGACCAGCTGGTCCATCTCCTGCTGGGTGCGGCGGCGCATCACCCAGGGCTGGTGGCCGCGATGGCTGGTCAGCGAGCGGGCGATCAGTTCCAGCTGAGGATGCCACGGCTGGTTGGTGTAGACGAGATAGCCGCCGGCCGGCACCGCGTCTGCGAGACCTTTCAATGAGGCGAGGATGGGCGGATTGTCCGGGAACAGCTCGTACAGCCCGGAGACGATGGCGAGCGTGGGGCGCGGCGACAGGCTGGAGAGACTGTCGCGATCGAACGCGTCGCCCTGCACGAAGCTCGCCTTGCCCTCGAGACCACGCTCGGTGATCAGCTTGCCGCCTGCCTCGACGTTGATCGGGCTGTAGTCGCGCAGCAGGATGTGCTCGGCATCGGGAATGCGGGCGAGCGCGTCGATCACGTAGCGGCCGTGGCCGGCGGCGATGTCGACCACGCGGATAGACGTGCCCGCCTCGCGCAGCGCATCGGCTGCGGCGGTGATCAGTTGCTCCAGGTGCTGCTTGCGCACGCGGATGCCGCGCCAGCCCACGCTGTCCAGATAAATCTTGTCGGCAAGCTTGCCCAGCGGCGTGGTGCCTTCGATCCGGTTGCGATACACGTAGTCGAGCGTGCTGCCCGAATCGAAGCCGGTATCGAAACCGAGCTTGATGCCGCGCGACAGGCTGCCCAGCGTGCGCATATTGAGACGGGTGGCGCCGTAGTACAGGGCCTTGGGCGACAGCGGAGACAGCGGTTGCTGCAGGCCGCGGTATTCGCTGGCGGTATAGCCCTGGCGATCGGCGGCGAGCAGGTCGGGGGCTACCGGGGCGGCGGCGTAGAGCTGGTCGAGGAAGGCGCGGATCTTGTCGAAGGCGAGGTGGCGGTCCTTCTCGCCCAGCGTGTCGTGGTAGAAGCCATCGAGTACGTGCTTTTCCTTCACCGTGCTACCCAGCCGCTCGAAGAATTCATGCTGCGGGCCGTGGTGCACCACCCAGTCCGCGCCGGAGATCAACAGCTGCGTCGGCACCGTGATCGCGCCGGCATCGGCCACCACGCGGTCGGCGGCTTCGTAGAGCGCGAGCAGGATATGCGAAGCGATGGGCCGGGTGATCAGCGGATCGCTCTCGTACGAGGCGATGCGTTCCGGATCGTGGGTGAGGAACTTGGCCTTCACGTAGCTGTTGACGAAAAAGTTGCCACGCAGCTTTTCCATCAGGCGCAGGCCGGGGCGCGCCAACGGCACGTAGAGCTTGACCTTGAACGCCGGGGAGGCCAGCACCATGCCGCGGATCTTCGGGGCGTAGTCGTGCACCCAGGTGGAGACCAGCACGGCGCCGACGCTTTGCGCGATCACCGTCACCGCATCGAGCGGCACGCCGGCGATGTCGGCCGCGTGGCGGACGAACTCGTCGACATCGCGCACCGACGTGGCAAGGCTGGGGCTGAAGCCGCGCTCGCCCGGCGAGCGGCCATGGCCGCGCGCATCCCAGGCGAACATCGGCACATCGGGCAGGTTCAACTCGTCGACGATGTGCTGCAGCCGGCCCGAATGCTCGTGGCCACGATGGAACAGCACAATGGCGCGGGTCGGCTTGCTGCCTTCGGTGGCGGGCCAGTGGCGATAGAACAGCGATTGTTGATCGAAGGTCTGGAATTGGCGTTCTTCAGCGTGGCGCATCGGGAGCTCCTTTGGGTTCTTCGGCCAGCACGGCCGCCTTGCGTTGCAGTGCGGTGAAACGGGCCTGCAGTTCGGCCTTGAAGGCCGTTTTGTCGTCCTGCCAGGGCAGGAGACGATCAATATGGACATCGACGAAAAAAGGCACCGGGATATGCGCACCCTTGGCCATCGCACGGCCCAGGCCATGCATGAACACCGGCACGATGGGAATATCGGGAAAGCGCCGGCCCAGATACCACAGGCCGGATTTCAGCTCGGACATCTGCTCGGGCTCGCCGCGCGTCCCCTCGGGGAACAGCACCAGCACGCGGCCCGCTTCCAGCGCGGCGTAGCAGCCTTCCAAGGGATCATTGCGCTTACTCGCGCCGCCACGCACCACCGGAATGATGCCGATCACCCGGGTGGCGAACCAGGCCAGCAGCTTGTGCCGCAGGAAATAATCGGCAGCGGCCGCCGGCTGCACATTCAGCACCTTGGAGAGCGGGAACAGCGTGTACAGCGTGAGGATGTCGAGATGGCTGTTGTGGTTGGCCACGACGATGGCGGGGCCCTTGACCGGCAGCCGCTCGCGGTGGCGCAGCGTCAGCCCCAGCCACACCAGCACCACCGGCCAGGCCACGCCGACGATGAAGGCAAGCCGCAGGGCGTTGTGCCACAGGCGCGCAAGGGGTGGAGAAGCGGCAGCCACGATCAATAGTACAGATAGCGCAGGAAGTGGAAGAACAGCGGCGCGGTGTAGGTCAGTGAATCGAGCCGGTCGAGGATACCACCGTGGCCCGGCAGCAGATCGCCACTGTCCTTCACGCCCAGGTCACGTTTTACTGCCGACATCACTACGTCGCCGATGAAACCGGTCACGCCGATCAAGAGGCCGGCCATGGCCGAGTGTGCCATGCTCATCGGCGTCAGCACCGGCCCCAGCATCAGGCCGAGCAGCGTGGTGGTGAGCGCGCCGCCCAGCATGCCCGCCACCGTCTTGTTCGGGCTGACCTTGGGGATGATCTTGGCGCGCCCCAGCGATTTGCCCCACAGATACTGCGCCACATCGTTGAACTGGGTGAGCACCACCAGGAACAGCACCAGTAGTGCACCGTCGCCCTTCATGCTGCCGGTCACGTCGGTCGGTAGCACCAACAGATACGCCATGTGTGACAGGCTGAACACCGTGGTCATCAGCCCCCAGTGCAGCGTGGAGGCAGCGCGCAGAAAGCCTTGCGTGTCGCCGATCAGCACCATGCGCATAGGCAGGAACAAAAAGGCATACACCGGGATGAAGATGATGAACATGCCGTACCAGCCATCCCAGATCCAGAAATACTGGATGGGAACGGCAAGGTAGGCCCACAGCAGCGGCAGGTGGTCGGTACGGCGCGTCGGTACCAGCGTCAGGTATTCCTTGAAGGCAAGGAAGCTGACGAAGCCCAGCACCAGCAGCGATATCGTGCGATTGACCGAAATCGCCAGCACAAACACCGCAACAATCCACCACCAGGTGCGCACCCGCTGGCGCAGCTCCAGCCAATCCTTCTGCGGAAAACGCCAGCCCAGCACGGCGATGGTGCTGCTGGCGAATACCAGCACGGCGAAGATCACGCACAGCGCGTAAAACAGCACATCGGAAATCGGGAACGGATTCATGCGGCCTCCTGCAGCGCGCGGCGGGCCCGGTTCAGGCAGGTGAGCGCACTGAGCGCCGCCAGCACCCAGAACAGCCAGGGGCTCCAGGCGAGCGCTGGCGTGTAAAGGCCCACCAGCAAGGCGTAGGCGCCGAGTATGAAGGCGCGATCGCTCTTGCCTAGCGGGCCGTCGTAGCGCCGGCTGGCGCCCACGGTCTGACCGGTGACGCCGACGAATTCGGTGAGATTGGCCAGTAGCACCATCACCACCACGGCAATGGGATCGGCGTCGGGGAGCAAGGCGAAAGGCAGGTAGAGCGCAGCGTCGGAGAGCACGTCGCCGGCCTCGTTGAGCAGCGCGCCCAATTTCGATTGCTGGTTGAATTCGCGCGCCAGCATGCCGTCGATGGCATTGAGCGCCATGCGCAGCAGTAGAAAGCCGGGCAACAGCAGGAAGGTGCTCGCAACGGGCTGCAACGCCAGCCAGCCACCCAGCGCCAGCGAGAGCAGCAGCGCCAGCAGCGTGACCTGATTGGCGGTGACCCCAGCTTGGTTCAGCCCGCGCAACAAGGGCCGCAGCAGGGCCTGGAAGCGGGGCTTCAGATCATAAAGCGTCATGCGTGATCCGGTTGGTATCTATGCGGCGAGGATAGTGCGGGCTTCGCCTAGCTTGCGCAAGTCTTTCTATCGCGAATGTCACATCAATGAAAAAAGCCGGCAGTAGCCGGCTTCGGGTTTGGCATGTGTAAGGTCAACCCAGTTTGGCGACCTCGGCGCGCATCGCATCGATCACCGCCTTGTAGTCTGGCTGATCGAAAATGGCCGAACCGGCCACGAAGGTATCGACGCCACAGGCCGCGATCTCGGCGATATTGCTCACCTTCACGCCGCCGTCGATCTCCAGGTGGATATGGCGGCCGGTCTTCTCTTTGTAGGCATCGAGCTTGGCGCGGGTGGCTCGGGCCTTATCGAGCATGGCGGGAATGAAAGATTGGCCGCCAAAGCCCGGGTTCACCGACATCAGCAGCACCATGTCGACCTTGTCGAGCACGTAGTCGAGATGGTCGAGCGACGTGGCCGGGTTGAACACCAGGCCGGCCTGGCTACCCTGATCGCGGATCAGGCCCAGCGTACGGTCGACATGGTCGGAAGCTTCCGGGTGAAAGGTGACGATATTGGCGCCGGCCTTGGCAAACATCGTGGCGAGTGCATCGACCGGTCGCACCATCAGGTGCACATCGAGCGGCACGGTGGCGTAGCTCTTGAGCGCCTCGCACACCATGGGGCCGATGGTCAGATTGGGCACGTAATGGTTGTCCATCACGTCGAAGTGGATCAGATCGGCGCCGGCGGCGATCACCTTGGTGACTTCTTCGCCGAGCCGGGCGAAATCGGCGGAGAGGATGCTGGGGGCGATGCGGATCGTCATGCGAGGAGCTCCATAGCGGTTTGACGTGATTGTAACCCGCGCCAAGCACCTGGCCGCAGCGGCTGTTAAGATTACGCAGTTGCCAAGGTTGGAAGTTCAGCATGAATCAGGATGACGACAAGTACCGCGTGGCGGTGTTGCCCCAGGCCAGTTACCTCGCCGAGCAATCGAACGAGGAGGACAGTCGCTACGTCTTCGCCTACCAGATCGTGATCACCAATCACGGCAGCGTCACCGTCCAGCTGGTGTCGCGCTACTGGCTGATCCGCGACATGGAAGGCAAGACGCAGGAAGTGCGCGGCCTGGGTGTGATCGGCGAGCAACCGGTGCTGGAGCCTGGCCAGTCGTTCGAATACATGAGCGGCGCCACGCTGCAGTCTCCCGTCGGCACCATGCAGGGCAGCTACCAGATGCGCGCCGCCGACGGCACCGAGTTCGAGGCCGACATCCCCGAGTTCATCCTCTCGATTCCGCGGACTCTGCATTGAGCAGCATCAGAATTATTGTTGGTTTGTTGTAATTTGGTAAGAAACAAGAAAGCATGGTAGATTGCAAGCCTTTCTTGCCTGCCGACGCTATCTCATGTTCTCCATCCTGCGCGCCGCCTGTAGTCTGCTGCTTCTCAGTTGTTTAGCGAACACATGGGCCCAGGAGGTGCGTCAGGGTAGTCTGGACAACGGCTTCTCCTACATCGTCCGATCGCATGCCACCCCACCTGGCAAGGTGGAGTTGCGGCTGCTGGTCAAGACTGGATCGCTTGACGAAGCCGACGACGAGCGCGGCATTGCCCATCTGGTCGAGCACATGGCCTTTGGCGCCACCGAACACTTCCCCAATGGCGAGGTCCAGTCTTTTCTCGCCAGCCAGGGCATGAAGTTCGGCAACGATAGCAATGCGTTCACCTCGCACCATGCCACCGTCTACACACTGACCGTCGCCATCGACGCGCTACCGCGCGCCTTGCGGCTGATGGCGGACTGGGCCGGTGGTGACGTGGTGTTCGACCCCAAGCTGCTTACGCGCGAGCGGCAGATCGTGCTCGATGAATTACGGTTGCGTGAGAGCGGGACCAAGACCTGGGCCGGCTATCTGGACCAGATCTCTCCCGATGGCCGTTATGGCCAGCGCATGCCCATAGGCCAGGAATCGGTATTGCGCACCTTGCCGGATGCGCGGATTGAAGCGTTTTACCGCAAGCATTACGTGGCGCCGCGCATGACGCTGGTGGTGGTCGGCGATATCGCGCCCAAGGCGGTGGAGCGCGAGGTGAAGTCGCTGTTTACCAAGGTGACGGCCGGGCCGGTTCCAGAGCAGGCCGCGCTGGCCGTGCCGCTGCAGCAGCGCGCGGTATTCAACGAATACCACACCAACTGGCTGAGTGAATCGCAGCTGGAATGGGGATGGGTCGAGCAGCGGCCGGAACGCTACGACGAGATGCAATACCGCCGGGATTACCGGCGCCTCTTGGCGTTCCAGCTGGTACAGAACCGGCTGGACCGGGTTGCAGGTTACTCGGCGTTGAATGCCACGTTAACGCCACACCATCGCCTTTGGTCGCTGCTGCTGAAAACCCCTGATGGCGGCAAGGCCGAGCAGGTGGAAAAGCTCTACACCGCGATTGCCGCTGCACGCCAGCACGGTTTCACCGCGCAGGAAATCGATGCGGCCCGGCGCGAGCTGCGCGCCAAGCTGGAGCTGGCTGTGCCGTTGGAGCCGAGTCAGACGCAAAGTGCGCTCTGGGCCGGGCGTTATGCAAACGCAGCGCAGACAGGCGAGCTGGTGCTGGAAGCGCAGCAACTGCGTGATTGGCTGGCGCTGGCTGAAATCCAGAGTTCCCCCGAGTTGCTGCTGAAAACCTGGCAGGAAGTGAGCGGGCAGGCGGGACAGCTGGTTTCGGCGTGGAAGGCGGAACGCGAAGGCGGCGTGCGTTTCGTCGGTGTCGACGCGGACGAGCTGGCGCGCGTTGTCGCCAAGGTCGATGCGGCCGAGCTGGCGGCACCGCAAGCGGCGGCGGCAGTGCGGCCGCTGCTCAGCAAGTTGCCAGAGCCGGGCCAGATCGCCACGCGCGAACCGCTGGCCGGTGGCGGCGTACTGCGCTTGGAGAATGGTGCAACGGTGCTGTGGCAACGCGCGCGCAGGTCGGGTGAACAGATGGGGCTGGCGTTGTGGATCGACGGCGGGCAGATCGCTTTGCCGTATCACGATCGCATTGCGGTGCTGGCCTTGCCCACTTATCTACAGCACGTGGGCTACGGCGATCTGGATCGCCCCAGCCTGCTGCGCGCCATTGAAGACAAACAGGTGTGGCTGCAGCCATGGCAGAATATCGGTGCCCATGGCCTCAGCGGCGCGGCGGCGGCCAAGGATATCGAGACGCTGTTCCAGCTGGTGCATCTGAGCCTGCAGCCCTTGCCGCTCGATAACCAGGCGGCCGAGCGTGCGCGCGATCGCTTGCGCATGCTTCGTGACGGTGTCGATACTGCTGGCCTGTTCGAGCGGCTGTATGACGAACAACAGTGGCCGCTGCGCAAATGGCACGATGCGGAAATCCGCCTGCTGTACGCCGGTGAGATCGCCACCGCCTGGCGCAATCTCTACGGCGATCCGGGGCACTGGGTGTTTGCCGTGACCGGCGTGACCGACGAAGCGGCGCTGGAACCACTGGTGGCGCGCTATATCGCCAGCGCCACGCTGCAAAAACCCAGCCGCGAGCTAGTCAAGATCGAACCGCTTCAGCCCAAGGCGCAGCAGGTGTTCGGTGGTGCAGTCCTGCCCCAGGCCGAGGCTGGGTTCGAATGGCGCATCGTGGTACCGGATGTCTATTCCGGTGATGCATCGTGGCTGGCGTATGACCTTGCCGATCTGCTGCGCGAGCGGCTGTTGAAGGCGCTGCGCTTTGACGGTGGCATTTCCTACAGCGTTACGGCCGGTCACGGCGTGGATAGTCGCATGGGCATGGCACTGCATCTGACCAGCACAGGCCCCGCCAGCGCTTGCCGAGGTGTGACCGAAACCACGATGCGGGTGCTGGCCGAATTCGCCGCCACCGGGCCGACCGAGGCAGAGGCCCAGCGTGCGCTGACGGTCAGTCGCAACTGGGTGCGCGATCTGCCTGGCGATGCCGCGTACTACGCCGGCGCAGTGGCATTTCAGTGGGCCAGCCAGGGACCGCAGGGCGTGGCCTTCGATCCTGCGCCCATCGTCACTCGCGCCGCGCTGGCCCAGGCGGCGAAGGACTGGATCCAACCCGAACACATCTACCTGTCACGTACCGGCTGCCAGGACATCCTGACTGATCAGGCGTTGCGTGCGCTGTGGTCGCCTGCGCAGCAGCTGGTGGCTGCGCAATAGGTCGCCGCAGCGTGCTGGCTGGCAAGGCGGCCAGCTACGTTTGCTTGGGAGCTTATTCATCAGCCGGTCGCTACACGATCGGGCTGCAGTTTGATCACGCGCCGCGATCGGCTTATCCATTTTTCTTCGGCGCCCTTTTGGAAGAGGTTATATGGCACGCCTAGCGACAAGCCAATCCAGAATATGGACTGCGCTACTGCTGCTTGTACTGGGTTCTGTGTATGTGTTTCTGCTGACGTTTTTGTTGCGCATGGCCGCAGATACGATCCCCGACCTCACCTCGATCTGGCGAAAATTGGCCGTGATCGTTCCGATCGCCATTTTGTCTGCATTGGCGCTGTTTTTCATCAATCGCTACCTGACTCGACAGGCGAGCCTGCACCTCGGTTTGGCCGCCGCGGTGCTGGTGATGATCTATTACCTGATCATCGTGCCGTGGCCCCTGCTGCTGGGTAATCTGTTTCTTCTGATCGGTTCAGGCTATGGCTTGCTCGCGGTGCTGATTTACGCGGCAACCCCCATTTTGCTGGGGGCGTACCTGAACGAGCCTGTGCGGCGATAACGCAGCCCAACCGGATAACCGGCATGGGCAGCGCATGGCTACATCGGCAGCGGTCCGTTGATATTCGCCGCACCGGCATGTGGCTGCCTGGATTGCATCGTGAGCAGGCATGCCATGGCTGCCATGCGGGTGTCGAGCATCCATGAGCATCACGCCAGCTTGCAATGCGGCCCTCGTGGCCGCATTTGTTTGGGATTCCCCATCCCAACAAAGAGCCCGCCATGGCCGACGCCCAGCCTCGCAATGACTGGAAAACGCTGAAGACGCTGTTCCCCTATCTGTGGCGTTACAAGAACCGGGTACTGCTGGCGCTGTCGTTGCTGATCGCGGCCAAGTTTGCCAACGTGGCGGTGCCGCTGGTGCTCAAGGACATCGTCGACGCGCTCGATGGCAGCAAGGGCGCACTGGTGCTGCCGATTGCGCTGGTGGCGGCGTATGGCGCGCTGCGCATGGCCTCATCGGTGCTCGGGGAGTTGCGCGATGCGGTGTTTGCCAAGGTGGCGCAGGGGGCGATCCGCAAGGTGGCGCTGGAGGTGTTCGAGCATCTGCATGCGCTGAGCCTGCGCTTTCATCTGGAACGGCAGACCGGGGGCATGAGCCGCGATATCGATCGCGGCACCAAGGGCATCTCCTTCCTGCTCAACTTCATGCTGTTCAACATCCTGCCGACGCTGGTGGAAATCCTGCTGGTGGCGATCATCCTGTTGCAGCGCTACCACTGGTCGTACGCGGCGATCACCTTTGGCACCATTGCCATCTACATCGGCTTCACGCTGGGCGTGACTGAGTGGCGCATGGCGTTCCGCCGCCAGATGAACGACATGGATTCGAAGGCCAATACCAAGGCCATCGACAGCCTGCTCAATTACGAGACGGTGAAGTATTTCGGCAACGAGCGTTGGGAGGCACAGCGCTTTGACGCCAGCATGCAGCAATACGAAACGGCTGCGGTAAAGAACCAGGTGTCGCTGTCGTTCCTGAATGCAGGGCAAGCGGTGATCATCGCGGCGGGCGTCACCGCGCTGGTGTGGCTCGCGGCGAGCGAGGTGGTTGCGGGCACCATGACGCTGGGCGACCTGGTGCTGGTGAACGCTTTCTTGCTACAGCTCTACGGGCCGCTCAACTTCCTCGGTTTCGTCTACCGCGAAATCAAGCATTCGCTCGCCGACATGGAGCGCATGTTTACCTTGCTGCACCAGAACGCCGAAGTGAAGGACGAGGCGGGCGCCGTCGCGCTGAATACGCCGCAGGCCAGTATTGCTTTCGAACACGTCGACTTCGGCTACGAGCGCAACCGGCAGATCCTGTTCGATGCAAGCTTCGCCATTCCCGCCGGCAGGACGCTGGCGGTGGTCGGCGCCAGCGGCGCCGGCAAGTCCACGCTGTCGCGCCTGTTGTTCCGCTTCTACGATGCCTGGCAGGGCCGCATCACGATCAACGGCGAGGATATCCGCGCACTGAGCCAGGACAGCCTGCGCGCGCACATCGGCATCGTGCCGCAGGATACGGTGCTGTTCAACGACAGCATCTACTACAACATCGCCTACGGCCGGCCTGGCGCGACGCACGACGAGGTGATCGAAGCGGCCCGGTCCGCGCATATCCACGACTTCGTGCTGACCCTGCCCGAGGGCTACGACACGATGGTGGGCGAGCGCGGGCTCAAGCTCTCGGGCGGCGAGAAACAGCGGGTGGCGATCGCCCGCACCATCCTCAAGAATCCGCCCATCCTGATCTTCGACGAGGCCACCAGCGCGCTCGATTCCAAGACCGAGAAGGCGATCCAGGCCGAGCTCAAGGATATCTCCGCCAACCGCACCACGCTGATCATCGCCCATAGGCTCTCAACCATTGCCGACGCCGACGAGATCATCGTGCTGGAAGCGGGGCGTGTGGTGGAGCGTGGCCATCACCGCGCCTTGTTGGCCGAGGGTGGCGCGTACGCGCGGCTATGGGCGTTGCAGCAGCATGAAGACGAGGAGCGGGAGAGCGAAAATGTCGCCGAGGGTTGATCGCGGCACTATTGCCATGTTTGGAAATTTCAATTTCCGCAAGCTGTTGGTTTGGACCAAACTGGATTCGATTCCACTCGCTATGGAGGTTCAATCATGGAAATTCATACCGGCATCGCCCAGGAGCAGCGCAAGGACATCGCTCACGGGCTGTCGCGCCTGTTGGCCGACACCTACACGCTCTACCTGCAGACGCACAATTTCCACTGGAACGTGACCGGCCCGATGTTCAATTCGCTGCATCTGATGTTCGAGCAGCAATACAACGAGCTGGCGCTGGCCGTCGATTCCATCGCCGAGCGCATCCGCGCGCTGGGTTTTCCGGCTCCCGGCACCTACGCCGAATTTGCCAAGCTTTCCAGCGTGAAGGAAGTGGCTGGCGTACCCGGCGCCAACGACATGATCCGGATTCTGGTTGAAGGGCAGGAAGCGGTAGTGCGCACCGCGCGCAGCCTGTTTCCGGTGGCGGACGAGGTCAACGACGAGGCGACGGCCGACTTGCTGACCCAGCGGCTGCAGGTGCATGAAAAGACCGCCTGGATGCTGCGCAGCCTGCTCGAATAGCCCCCCGACTTCATCGCCATGCAAACGGCCCGCTGATGCGGGCCGTTTTTCATGTGCGCTAGACGGCGCCGTCGTAACCGAACTGGCGCCAGGCCTCGAACACGGTCACCGCCACGGCGTTCGACAGATTGAGGCTGCGCTGGCCGGCGCGCATCGGCAGGCGGATGCGTTGTGCAGGATCGAATTCGGCCAGTACCTCGTCAGGCAAGCCCCGTGTTTCCGGGCCGAAGACCACTACATCGTCCGGCGCGAAGCGTACCGCGTCGAAGCGCCCGCTGCCCTTGGTCGTCATCGCGTACAGGGTGCGGCCGGCCAGTGCCGCCTTGGCGGCATCCCAGTTCTCGTGCACCCGCATTTGCGCGAATTCGTGGTAATCGAGCCCGGCACGGCGCATGCGCGCGTCGTCGAGTTCGAACCCCATCGGTTTGACGAGATGCAGCGTAGAGCCGGTATTGGCGGCGAGGCGGATCACGTTACCGGTATTGGGCGGAATCTCGGGCTGGAAGAGAACGATATGTAACATAACGGTAACGTTGGTCGGCTGAATGGGCGGCTTGCACGGCTCGCTTGAGTATTGTCTTACAGGCAGTCTAGGGTGATACGGATACGGACCGGAGACAAAGAATGAAGATCGTGCCGCGAGAGATTGTACAGGCTGCAGCGACCATGGCGATGTCGGTCAGGTTGACCCCAGCCCAGACCATGGCCGTGGTGTTTCGGGCGCTGGATCACGAACTGGGTGGTTTTGGCGTGGCGCCATTCAACCCGGCGCGCATCCCCGGCGTCGGCGCCGCGATCTACGCGGCGATGTTCGGTTATCCGTTCGAGCTGGTGCGCGTGGACGGCCAGCATCGCTGGCAGGCCAAGCTGCCCGAGCATGGTTACAGCGAGCCGTTCCAGCAGTTGTTCATTGATGCGATGTTGCTGGTGGATGCGCAGCGCGCCGCAAGGGAAAAGCAGCCGGTTTGAGCGGTGGGCCGGGCGGAGCCGAGCTGTTAGAATCGCCGCAGCAACGCTTACCGGACCATTGCATGAATACCGCAACACTGTTGATCAGCTGCCCGGATCGCAAGGGCATCTCGGCGGCCATCGCCAACTTTCTGTTCACTTACAACGCCAACATAGTCCATTCGGACCAGCATCAGGACAACAGCGAAAACCTGTTCCTGATGCGCGTTGAGTGGGATCTGACCGACTTCACGCTGGACATGGCCGCCTTCGCACCAGCCTTCCAGCCGATTGCCGACCGCTTCGCCATGCAATGGCAGGTGGCCTTGTCGGCCAAGCGCCCGCGCATGGCGATCTTCGTCTCCAAATACGACCATTGCCTGGTGGACCTGCTGCATCGTCACCAGAGCGGCGAGCTGCATTGCGATATCCCGCTCATCATCTCCAACCACGAGGACTGCCGGGCGCTGGCCAACTTCTACGGCATCCCCTATCACGTGGTCGAAGTCACCCGCGACAGCAAGAGCGAGGCCGAGGCCGCGCAGCGTGAGTTGCTGCAGGCAAACGGCATCGATCTGATCGTGCTGGCGCGCTATATGCAGGTGCTCAGCCATGAGTTCACCGCCGCGTATCCGCAGAAGGTGATCAATATCCACCACAGCTTCCTGCCGGCCTTTGACGGTGCCAAGCCTTACCATCGGGCGTTTGCCCGTGGCGTGAAGCTGATCGGCGCGACCAGCCATTACGTGACCGAAGTGCTCGACGATGGCCCCATCATCGAGCAGGACGTGATCCGCATCTCGCATCGCGAGGATGTCGAGGATCTGGTGCTCAAGGGGCGCGATCTGGAGCGCATCGTGCTCTCGCGCGCGGTGAAGTGGCACCTGGAGCACCGGGTACTGGTGTACGCCAACAAGACCGTGATCTTCGCCTGATCCCGCCATGAGCCCGAGCGCGCGACCATGACCGCTTTTCGCTACCGTGCCGTCAACGCCGAGGGCGCTGCCGCGCAGGGCCTGATCGAGGCCGACACCGTGCGCGCCGCGCGCCTGGCGCTGCGTGATCGGGGCCTGTGGGTGAGCGAGCTTGGTGCGGTCAACAGTTCGAGCACAAGCCGGACGCGCGGGGATAGGCTGTCGACGCAGCGCCTGTCGCTGATCACCCGTCAGCTCGCGACCTTGCTCGATGCCGGCCTGCCGCTGGAGCAGGCGCTGTCGGTGCTGATCGAGCAGAGCGAAGGCGATCGCGAGAAGCGCATCGCCGCCAGCCTGCGCAGCGAAATCCTTGCCGGCGCCTCGCTGTCGCAGGCGCTCTCGCGCCAGCAGCAGGCGTTTCCCGAGCTTTACCGCACCATCGTCGCGGCCGGTGAGGAATCGGGCAAGGCCGCCGCGGTGATGCAGCGCCTCGCCGATTATCTGGAGGCGCGCGCCGCGCTCGCGGCCAAGGTCGGCCTTGCCTTCATCTATCCCATCGTGGTGATGGCGGTATCCATCCTGGTGGTGATCGGCCTACTGACCTGGGTGGTGCCGCAGATGGTCACCGTGTTCCAGAGCGCCAAGCAAGAACTGCCGTTCCTGACCCGGGCCATGCTCTGGGCCAGCGCCGTGGTGCGCGATTGGGGGCTGGCGCTGCTGGTACTGCTGGTGCTCGCGGGCGTCGGCGCGTGGCGTGCACTCAAGGTGGAGTCGATCAAGCGTGCCTTTCATGCCTGGCGCTTGCAGCTGATCTTGTTCGGCCGCTTCGAGCGCGCCAGCAACACCGCGCGGCTGGCGTCCACGCTCGCCATTCTGGTTGGCAGTGGCGTGCCGCTGCTGCGTGCGCTCTCCGCCGCCGCCGGCGTGATGGCCAACCTGCCGCTGCGCGATGCGGTGAACGAGGCGGCAAGCCAGGTGCGCGAGGGGGTGACGCTGTCGCGTGCGCTCTCGCAAAGCAAGCTGTTCCCGCCGGTGTTGATCCATTTGATCGCCAGCGGCGAGGCCACCGGCCGGCTCGAATACATGCTGGACAAGGCCGCTGCACAGCAGTCGCAGGAGCTGGAAAATCGCGTCGCCACCTTTACCGGCCTGTTGGGCCCCTTCATGGTGCTGGCCATGGGCATCGTCGTGCTGCTCATCGTGCTGGCCATCCTGCTGCCCGTCTTTGAAATGAACCAACTGGTGAGATAACGATGACCCACGTCGTGTACCGGGCCGCGCCACGCGGCTTCACGCTGATCGAAATCCTGGTGGTGATCACCATCCTCGCCATCCTTGGCGCGCTGGTGGTGCCCAAGATCATGGATAGGCCCAACGAGGCGCGCGTCGTCGCCGCGCAGCAGGACATCCGCACGCTGATCCAGGGCCTCAAGCTCTACAAGCTCGACAATGGCCGCTACCCCAGCACCGAACAGGGCCTGCGCGCACTGATCGAGAAGCCCACCAGCGCCCCTGTTCCGAACAACTGGAAGACTGGCGGCTACCTGGAAAAGTTGCCCAAGGATCCGTGGGGCGGTGACTACCTCTACCTCAATCCCGGCCTCAAGGGCGAGATCGACGTGATGAGCTATGGCAGCGACGGCGTGCAAGGCGGAGAAGGATTCGACGCCGATATCGGCTCGTGGCAGCTGTAATACCGGCCCAGCGTGGCTTCACGCTGATCGAGATTCTGGTCGCGCTGGCCCTCATCGGCATCATCCTCGGTCTGGCGCTGTTGCGCTTCGATCCGTCCGACAGCCAGGTGCTGGATCGCGAATCGCAGCGTCTCGCGCTGCTGCTGGAGGGCGCACGTGATGAAGCCATTTCGGGGGGGCGGGCCACGGCCTGGTCGTCCGACGGCGCGGGCTACCAGTTCTGGCTGCTCGATGATGCGGCCAACTGGCAGGCGCTGCCCACGCACGAAACACTGAAACCGCGCGAACTGCCCGAGGCGGTGCGGGTGACGCAGCTGGTCGTCGATGGCCGCGAGGTGCCGCTGGGCGAGCGGCTGGTGTTCAATCCATCCGGCGTCAACACCACTTACGTGATCACACTGGTGACCGGGGCGGGGCGACGCACCGTCGTCGGCGATATCCTGGGGCGAGCCACCGCCAGCGCACCGGCCGAGGTTGCCCCATGATGCGCAACCGTGGTTTCACGCTGGTCGAGGTGCTGGTTGCGCTTGCCATCCTTGCCATTGCGCTGGCCGCCGCGCTGCGGGCGGCCTCATCCAGCACCGATGCCGCGCTGACGCTACGCAGTCGCACCCTGGCAAGCTGGGTGGCGCAAAACCAGGTCAACGAAATGCGCGCGCGGCGGGTGTTCCCCGATATCGGCCGCAGCGAGGGCCAGGTGGAGCAGGGGGGCGAGCGCCTGCGCTGGCAGATGGAAGTGGGTGCGTCGCCAAACCGCAGTTTCCGGCGTATCGAAATCAAGGTCTATGCCGAAGGCACGCCAGACTACGTGTTGGCTACGCTGGTCAGCTATCTGGCGCGGGTGAACGTGCAATGAGAGCGCGCGGTTTCACGCTGCTGGAGATCCTGGTCGCATTGATTATCTTTGCCGTGGTCGCGCTGATCGCTTACCGCGGGCTCGACCAGGTGGCCCAGGTCAAGCTCAGGCTGGATCATGAAGCGGCGTACTGGCGTGAAACCAATCTGGTGTTCGATCGCATCGAGCAGGATCTGCTGCAGGCGATAGACCGGCCGTGGCGCGATACGGGCGGCGTGTTCCAGCCGGCTCTGCGCGGCTATCAGCACCCACCGTTGCGCGGCGAGGCGGTGCTCGAACTGGTGCGGATAGACCGGGTGCGCGAGGATGCGCACCTCGCTTATCGGCGTATCGATGATCGCCTCGAGCTGTTGCGCTGGGATGCGCTGGACCAACCGCAGCGCGCCGAACCCATGGTCCATACGCTGCTGACCGATGTAACCCGCTTCGAGGCGCGCTTCATGGATGACCAGGGTGCATGGCAGACGGTGTGGCCGGTGCCGGGCGGGCGCGATGCATTGCCGGTGGCGGTCGAGCTCACCTTCTCGCGGCGACAACTGCCGACGGTTTCCCGCGTGTTCCTGATTCCATGATGAGAAGACAGCACGGCATCGCCATCCTTACCGCCGTTGCCACCGCCGCGCTCGTCGCGACGCTGGCGGTGTGGATCGCCTGGCGCCAGCAACTGTGGTTTGCCCAGGTGGAAAACCAGGTCGACCTGGTCGAGGCACGGGGCGTGGCGCTGGCTGCGGTCGACCTGGCGCGCCTGACGCTGCGTGACGACGCGCGGCGCAACCAGATCGATCATCTGCAGGAGCCGTGGAACGTGCCGATTCCGGCCATCCCGGTCGAACGCGGCCAGGCCGGCGGGCGCATGGTCGATCTGCAGGGGCGTTACAACCTCAACAACGTGGTGCAGAACGGCAAGGCGGTGAAGGAAGAAGTGGCGGCCTGCGCGCGCTTGTTCGAGTCGCTGGGCCTGCCGCCCGAGCGCGTCAACGCGCTCATCGACTGGCTGGATGCCGATTCACAGGTCACCTATCCGGGCGGCGCCGAGGACACCGATTACCTCAATCAACCGCGGCCGCAGCGCGCGGCGAACCAGCCACTGACCAACCTGCAAAGCCTCGCGCTGGTGCGGGGTTTCGATGCCGCTGCAATCGAGCGCCTCGCGCCCTTCGTGGCGGTGCTGCCAGGGCGCCAGGCGATCAATGTCAATTTCGCTGAGCCAGAAGTGCTCTCCGCCGTGGTGCCGGGTCTGTCGCTGGCGGAGGCGCGCGGCCTGGTGTCCAGCCGCAGTGGCAAGCACTACGAGTCACGCGAAGACTTCATCAAGGCGTTACCCGAGCGACTGCGGGCGGACGTGCGCGGCGACATGATCGCCGTGCAGAGCAATTATTTTCTCAACGAAGTCGAAGTGCGCTTTGGCCGGGTGAGTTCGCGCTACGCTGCCGAACTGGAGCGCGGCGGCGATGGCATGCCGCGCATCGTCTGGTTCCGAAGGAACTAGATCAGCCGCACCTCAGGCCGCGGGCTCGAGCGGGGTGATGGGCAGCTCCACTCGCACGATGAGGCCATGGGGCTGGGCATCGAGCAGCGCCACGCTACCGTGGTGGCGCTCGGCGATTTCCTTGACGATGGCCATGCCCAGGCCACAGCCGTTGCCGTCATTCTGGTTTACCCGGTAGAAGCGCTCGAAAATGCGCGGTTTTTGCGCATCCGGGATGCCGGGGCCATCATCCTCGACCTCGACCACGTAGCGCTCACCTTCCTGGTTCAGCCGCACCGTGATGCTGGAGCCACGCGGAACGTACTTGATCGCGTTTTCCACCAGGTTCACGAACAGTTCGCGCAGCAGCGCGGAGTTGCCATTGATCTGGGCTTCGAGCAGTGCGCTGTCGCAGCCTAGATCCATGCCGGCAGCCAGTGCCCGTGGCACCGATTCGGCGGTCAACTCGCGGATCAACTTGGCCAGATCGACCTTCACCTGAGTCATGCTGGTCTGGTTGGAGGGCTCCGAGCGGGCCAGCGTCAGTAGCTGGTTCACCAGATGGATGGAACGGGTGGCACTGGAGTGCACCATGTTCAGCCGGTCGCGCAGCCCTTCGGGCGTGGTCTCGCGCATCGCGAGCTCGGTCTGCGACTTCAGCCCGGCGAGCGGCGTACGCAGCTGATGGGCCGCATCGGCAATAAAGCGACGCTGACGGGCGACGTTCTCATTGGTCGTCGTCAACAGGTGGTTCAGCGCATGGGTGAGGGCGTCGAGCTCCTCGGGCGCATCGGTCAGTTCCAGTGGGGCGAGATCCTGCGGATCGCGCTTTTCCATCAGGCTCTTGAGCCCGGTCAGCGGCTTCAGGCCACGGCCTATGCCCCAGCGCACGAACCAGCTCATCACGATGATGAGCGCGGCCAGCGGCAAGGCGGTGACCAGCAGGATTTCGCGCGTCAGCTGCTCGTGCCGTTCCATGCCTTTGGCAACCTGGACCAGCAGCCAGCGGTCCTCGCCGTGGATCGCTCGGGGCAGCGGGTAATAGAGGGTGGCCAGGCGAAAAGCACTACCGCCGATCTCGGTATCGGTGTAGCTGATGTTTTCCTGACTCTGAACGGGCGGCGGAGGCGGGGCGGGCAGATGGCGGTTGCCGGCGATCAGTTCCCCGGGCACGGTGGAAACGGCATAGAACAGCTTGATTTCGCTGATGCGTTCCGCGCCCAGGGTTTCGACGACCGGGGAGGACAACTCCAGGTGCCCACCCGCATCGCGGATCTGGCGGGCGATCGCCCGCCCGGTCTGCGCCAGACTTTCATTGGCGACGCGATCCGCGTAGTGGGTGGCGACGCCGTAGCTGAGAACGGCGCCGGTCACCCAGAGGATGACTTGCGGGATCAGCAGCCAGGTTAAGAGCTGCTGGCGAAGAGAGAACTTACCCCGCGACATCCTGCGCGTTGGGCTGCTGCTTCTCGAGGAGGTAACCCAGGCCGCGGATGGTCCGGATCACCACGCCGCAAGGTTCCAGCTTCTTGCGCAGGCGGTGAACGTACACTTCGATTGCATTCAGACCCACTTCGGCATTTTCGGAACCGAGTTCGGAAACGATTTGCTCCTTGGTCACCACACGATCGATATTGGACATCAGGATCTCGAGCACGGTCAGCTCGCGGGCGGACAGATCGAGTGGAATGTCGTTGCACCAGGCGCGTTGGCCGGCGCGATCGAGGCGCAGGTTGCCCAGTTGCTGCACCGATTGCGGCAGGATCTGGCTGCGACGCAGCAGCGCGCGCAGCCGGGCTTCCAGTTCGGCAAACTCGAACGGCTTGGCAAGATAGTCATCGGCACCAGCATCGAGGCCGGCAACGCGCTCGTCCAGACCATCGAGTGCAGTCAGGATCAAGATGGGCATGGAGGGCTTGTGCTGACGCACGTGCTTGAGCACGGTCAAGCCGTCCATGTTCGGCAGGCCCACGTCCAGAACCACGACGTCGTAGTCGTTGTGCAGCAGGATTTGCAGTGCCAGCGCGCCGTCATTGACGCAATCGACCTGGAAATCGGCCTGCGACAGGCTGGTTTTCAGGGCGTCGGCGAGGATGAGGTCATCCTCGGCCAGAAAGAGCCGGGTGCTCATGGGTTAAACCTCCGGTTGTAAGTCTTAGCTTACCGGTGAGTTTAACTGCAATTTCTGTCAGACCCAAGTATTTTTGTCAGCGATTGGGATAGACAGCCGTCCATGCCAAAGAGATCAAGCATTGGCGCGGTGTTGCCGCTGGCTTTCAGCCGTTAGCCGATCGTCAGCCAACCACCGAGCTCGCGCTCTATCGTGGCACCCAAGGCGGCAATCCAGCCTGCGTCATCGTTGAGTGCCGCGATATAGCTAAATCGTGTTCCGCCGGCGGCGAGGAAATCGCGCTTGCCTTCGATGGCGATTTCTTCCAGCGTTTCCAGGCAATCGGCGACGAAGCCTGGGCAGACCACGTCCAGTGTCTTCACGCCTTGTCGGGACAAGGCCGCGATCACGTCACTGGTGTAGGGCTTGAGCCATTCGGTGGGACCGAAACGGGACTGGAAGCTCAGCGTGTAGGCGCCAGTGGCAAGGCCGAGCTCGGCGGCGAGCAGGGTGGCGCTGCGCTGGCACTGCAGGTAGTAGGGGTCACCGCGCTCGAACGAGAAGCGTGGCACGCCATGAAAACTCATTAAGAGATGTTCACCGCGGCCCTCGATCATCCAATGTCGGCGTATTTTCTGCGCCAGCGCCGCGATATAGCCGGGATCGTCGTGGAAACTGCGTATCGTGCGCACCGCCGGTTGATCGCGATAGTGCTGCAGGCGGGCGAACACGGCGTCGCAGACCGAGGCCGTCGTGCTCGCGGCATATTGCGGGTAGAGCGGTACCACGAGGATACGGCCGCAGTCCTGCATCGCGTCGAGCACCTCGGCAATCGCCGGCTGGCCGTAGCGCATCGCATATTCCACCCGCAGCTGCCCGCGGTGGCGCTCGCCGAGCCAGCCCTTGACCAGCCGGGCCTGTTTTGCGGTCCAGTGCAGCAGCGGCGAGCCCTCCTTGGTCCAGATCGTCGCGTACTTCTCGGCGGATTTCTTCGGGCGGGTGTTGAGAATCACGCCGCGTAGCAAGGGCTGCCAGAGCAGTGGCGGGATCTCGACCACGCGCGGGTCCGACAGGAATTGGCCGAGGTAGGGGCGGATCGCGGCTGCGGTCGGCGCCTGCGGCGTGCCGAGGTTGACCAGCAGCACGCCGATGCGCGGCTTCGGTTCGGCTTGCACGGGCTCCGGGGCATTGAAGTAGGACGACATACGACTCCGATTAGGTGCGAAAGCGCTGTACGGCAGCGATCAGTTGCGTCAGCGCTGCGGGCGATTCGCGGTAGCGGGCCTCGATATAGGCACGGGCGATGGTGTCGATCTGCTCCGCGTGCTGCGGCAGCGCGGTTTTGGCGCGCTCAGCAAAGCGGGAGGGGGCTTCGCCGAGCGCCGGGGAAAGTCCCAGGCGGGCGAGCCGCCGAACAAAGCGTGCCCAGTGCCGGCTGGCTGCGTCGGCCGGGCGCACACGACTGGCGCGCTGTACCGAGAGCGCGTAGACGAGCAGCACGAAGCCAAAGGCCCCGGCCACCCAGTAGAGGTAGGACTTCGAGCCCAGGTAGTCGATGCCCAGACGATTCAAGAGCTGCATTTGCCGCTGGGTATCGTAGCCGACCACCCAACGGTTCCAGACATGGACCACGCCATCCCACTGTTGGCGCCAGCGCGCGAGCCAGGCGGCGTTCTCGCGTAGCAGCAGGGGCAGGCGGTCGGCATCGCGCACGCTGCGCGCCAGTCCGCCACTGATGCGCATCGGCGCGACCACCGAAGTCGGGTCGACCCGCTGCCAGCCCTTGCCATCGAGCCAGACCTCGACCCAGGCGTGGGCGTCGGCCTGGCGCACGATCCAGTAGTTGCCGCTCGGGTTGTACTCGCCGCCCAGATAGCCGCCGATCACGCGGGCCGGCGTGCCAGAGGCGCGCATCAGGAAGGCGAACGCGCTAGCGTAGTGCTCACAAAAGCCTTCGCGGGTACTAAACAGCAACTGATCGACCGGGTCGAGGCTGTCGAGCAAGGGCGGCGCTAGCGAGTAAACGAAGCCATTGCTGCGCAGCCATTCCAGCGCGCGGGCGACGCGAACCTTGGGCGGCAGCGCTTTCCAGCTCGCCGCCAGTGCGCGTGCACGTGGGTTGCCCTGGGAGGGCAGCTGCAATGCCCCCGGTGCTGAGGGATCATCGCTGACGCGCCACTGCGTGCTGCTGGCGAGCTCAAATCGCGCGCGGTTGACGATGGGCCGACGCGCCATGGCCTGCAGCCGGTTGCTGAGGCGCGCGTCCGCGGGTAACACGGTCGGCAAGTCGAGCGCGAACAGCCAGCTGCGCTGCTGCGGCTCCTGCGTCATGGTGTAACGCAGTGGCGCGGCTTCCGCGACCACCGTGGGCACCGGGCCGGGGGCGAACTCCCGCTGGAACCAGGTCTTGCCGTCGTAGCGTTCGAACACCGGCCCGCGCCAGTAGAGTTCGCTGCGCGACGGATTGCGGCCGATGAAGTCGACCCGGAAGGCGACGCTGTCGTCCAGCGTGAGCTCGCTGAAGCTGCCGGGCGTCATGGTGTCCGATATGCCGGTGCTGGCGCCGGGTTTGTCCTGCGGCATGCTCCACAGCGGCGTGGAGAGCCGTGGGAACAGCACGAACAGCAAGAGGGCGACCGGCAAGCCTTCGAGCAGCAAGCGAGCCGCGCGGCGGTATTCTTCCGGCTCGAGCGGCGTATCGTGCCGCTGCCAGGCAAACAACTGGCCGGTGAGCAGCAGCGCGACACCGGCGGCATAGGCCAGCATCCAGAATTCCTGCGAGACCAGGAACAGCGAGCCGGTGACAAAGTAGCCCAGCAGCACCAGGATGCGCACGTCGCGCGCACGGGTGGTTTCCAGCAGTTTGAGCGACACCAGCGCGATCAAGAGCGCCACCCCGCCGTCGCGCCCGACCAGGGTACGGAACTGCCAGAACACCAGCATGATCACCAGCAGCGCCAGCAACACGCGCAATGCGCGGCCCGGCATGCGGCGGCCGCTCCACGCCAATACACCGCGCCAGACCAGCGGCAGTGCCATCAGGCCGGCCAGCCAGGACGGCATGACCCAGAAGTGGGGGGCCATGGCCAGCCCCAGTACCACGATCAGGACCAGCAGTTTGTTCCGTTGCAGCGATGGCATCACGGCTGCGACTCCCGCCCATAGAGCGCCAGCGCCGCCAAGCAATGCGCCCGGTGCGCCGGCCCGCTGCCCGGACCGCTGTTGAAACCGGGTAGCGAGAGCGTATAGCGATCGCCCGCCGCGTCCGCGCGCAAGACCCAGCTGCACAGGCGGGACAGGCGCGCCTCGGTATCGAGCGGCGCCGCGGCGTCCCATTCGATCAGCGTCTGTCTTCCTTGCGGCGAATCGAAAGCCTTGACCGCGAGTTCGTCGCTGCGCGCGGCGTGCTTCCAGGCAATGCGCGCCGGTGTGTCGCCGGGGCGATAACTGCGCAGGCCAGCGAATTCGTCCTCGCCACTCTGGCGGATCGCGCTATGGCCCATGCCGCTGGCCGCGCCGGGATAGGGCGGGGCATCGGCCTCGGGGGCCGGGTAGACCAGGCAACGCGCCGCCAGGTGGGCGTAGCTCCAGGCCCGACACCAGCCGCTGGGATAAAAGGTGGTCAGGGTGATGCGTGGCAACACCAGCCAGCCACGCCGGGCCGTGCTGCAGGGCAGATGCAAGGTGCGTTCGCTGTTGCCATCCAGGCAATCGAGCGCTGTCGCGCTGCCGGTGCCGGCCCGCAGCGTCAGGCCGCGCCGGATGCGGCGCTTGTCGTTGGTCAGCCGGATGGTGAATGCGGCGAGTTCACCGGCGAATACCGGCTCGGTATGGCTGACCGAGAGGGTGATCCCGAGCAGGTTGCGAAACGCCTCGGTCAACGCCGCATGACCCAGACCGATCAAGGCAAAGGCGAACAGATAGCCCAGGCTCAGCTGGTAATTGATGGCACCGATCAGCAGCATGACGACGACCAGCGCAAAGCCCAGGCCGAATCCGCTGGGGAGCACGTAGATGCGATTGTGCCGCAGCCGGACCTCGCCCGTGGCAGGCGGGTGGCGCCGGGCCAGCCAGCCTTGCCAATAGCGCTGCAAGCGTGCCGGCGGCTGCATGGTCAGGGTATGGCGACGGTGTTCAAGAGTGCCTGGGCGGCTTCGGGGGCTGCCCGCCCGCTGGTGCGCTGAACCAGGCGGTGGCCGGCGACGCCCGGGAATACCGCCTGGACATCCTCGGGCACCACATGGTCGCGCCCGTCCAGCCAAGCCCAGGCGCGCGCCGCGGCGACGAGGCCCAGCAGCGCGCGCGGCGACAGGCCGTAGCTGAATGCCTCGGCATTGCGTGTGGCCCGCGCCAGCGCCTGCACGTAATCGAGCAGCGCCGGGGCGATATGGATGCGATCGACCGCCTGCTGCGAGGCGAGCAGCTCGGCCGGCGTGATGCAGCTGGCCAGCTGCGCCAGCATATCGCGCCGGTTGTCGCCGGCCAGCATCGCCCGCTCGGCCGCGCCGTCCGGGTAGCCCAGCTCGATCCGCATCAGAAAGCGATCGAGCTGCGATTCAGGCAGCGGGAAGGTGCCGATCTGGTGTTGCGGGTTTTGCGTGGCGATGACGAAGAAGGGCTCGGGCAAGGGGTGGCTGGTGCCATCGACAGTGACCTGGTGCTCTTCCATGGCCTCGAGCAGCGCCGACTGGGTCTTGGGGGGCGCGCGATTGATTTCGTCGGCCAGCAGCACCTGGGTGAACACGGGGCCTTGGTGAAAGCGGAAGCGACCGGAATCGCGCTCGTAGATCGAGACGCCGATCAGGTCGGCGGGCAGCAGGTCGCTGGTGAACTGGACCCGCTGGAACTTCAAGCCCAGCGTCCCGGCCAGCGCATGCGCCAGTGTGGTCTTGCCAACGCCGGGCAGGTCTTCCAGCAGCAGATGGCCACGCGCCAAGAGGCAGCAGACGGCCATGCGGATCTGGTCCTGTTTGCCGAGGATGACGTGGTTGAGCTGGGCCAGCGCGGCCGAGTAAGGATGGGGCATTACCGCTCCCTGGCGGATGGTGTTCTTGTTTGGACGGCTGGATTCTAGCTGCGTTCCGGCTCGCTGGCATCCCGCCCTGGCCGCCGCAGCGCGGGTTGCGACCAAGAGGGTCTAGAACTGCCCGCCGAACTGGATGGCGAACAGCGGAACGGTATCGAGATCATCGCGCGTGAGCAGGTTGCCGTCCGCATCCTCGGTGCTGAGCTGGCTGTTGAAGCCGGCGCCGAGGTAGACGTCGAGCTTGGAATCGCGGGTGGGTGCGTAGCCGAAGCGTAGATACACGGGAATCAGCTGTTCTTCGCCGATGCCACCCGGCGCGCCTGCGTTGTCGCCGGACAAGCGAAAGCGGAACGAGCGATACGCTCCGCCGGCTCCGACATCCCAGCGATCGCGCCGGTAACTGAGTTCCAGCCCCGCCGGCCCTGCTGGCCCGGCACTGAGGGGGTTGGCGAGCCGCCAGTGCTGGTCGATGTCCCAGTTCACCACCAGATAGGGGAAAGCGCGGGTTTCTTCGAGCGCATCGAACACACCGATGCCAAGCCCCAGCGTCAGCGCAGGCGTGATGGCCTTGCTGGCGCTGCCGCTCAGGCCCAATCCCAGCGCCTCGCTGTTGTCAGCATCGCGCTCACCGGCGTAGTTGATCGACGGGGTCAGGTTGAATTGCCAGCCGTTTTCGATCCGCAGCCCGAGATTGACCCCGACGCTGGCCCGGTGCACCGTGCCCCAGGGAGCCGCGCCACGCCAGGCCGAGGCGTCATTGAATTGCCAATCGCTGTACTGATAGCTGGCGGCAAGGCCCAACGACCAACCCTCATCCTGCGCTTGCAGGTAGCCGGCATTGAGCAGCAAGTTGTTGGCTTGGTCTTCGTGTTCGAGCTGGGCGCCCGATTGCCAGATCGGGGCAACCGACACGCGAAAACCGGCAGCTGCCACGGCGGGCAGGGCGCTGGCCAGCAACAGTGCGGCACAGCTCAATTGGGCGATGCGCCTCATGGGCTCTCTCCATGCCGGCCCATTGCCGGCTTGTTCTGGTGCGGTGGCTCTGCCTCACCCGCCCCATTTTTGCGCGTGCTCTGCGCTTGGGCTTAGACTGGCCCCTGTTTCGCGAAACAGCGTTCGGTTCCCGGGAAGCCCATGTCGGTTGCTGGTCCTACAGCCTATATCAGTCATTCAGCGTGCAGCATGCACGACATGGGTCGTGGTCATCCGGAATGCCCGGAGCGCCTGGCTGCCATTCAGGATAGGTTGATCGCCGCCGGCTTGTGGGACTTCCTGCTACATGTCGACGCGCCTGCCGCCCATCTCGAACAGCTGTTGCGCGTGCACGACGCCGATCATATAGACCGGCTCGCGGTGGTCGTTCCCGCGCGTGGCTACGCGCATCTGGATGCCGACACGGCCGTGAATCCTTATAGCTTACGGGCCGCCTATCACGCAGCGGGCGCCGGCATCGCCGGGGTCGATCTGGTGATGAACGGGCGCGCCCATAATGCGTTCTGCGCGGTGCGCCCACCGGGCCATCATGCCGAGCACGACAAGGCGATGGGCTTTTGCCTGTTCAACAATGTTGCGGTCGCGGTGGCGCATGCGATCGCCGAGCATGGGCTGCAACGTGTCGCCATCGTCGATTTCGATGTCCATCACGGCAACGGCACCGAGGACATCTTCTGCCAGAACGAGCAGGTGCTGATGGTCGGCATGTTCCAGCACCCGTTCTATCCCTATAGCGGCGACGTGCCGCGCGGCGCCAATATGCTCAATACTCCCTTGCCGCGCGGTACCACGGGGCTGCAGTTTCGCGACGCGGTGCTGGAGCACTGGCTGCCCGCGCTCGACGCCTGGGCGCCGGAGCTGATCGTGATCTCGGCGGGGTTCGACGCGCATCTGGAGGACGAGATGTCGAGCATGGGCCTGATCGAAGCCGACTACGCCTGGGTGACCCGCGAGATCATGAAGGTCGCGGAACGCCACGCCCAGGGGCGCATCGTCTCCATGCTGGAAGGCGGCTATGACCTGTCAGCGCTCGGGCGCAGCGTGGCGGCGCATATCAAGGAACTGGGCGAATTCTGAAGCCGCACCGGCACCCGCTGGCGCCGCCGCCACTGGCGCTAGAACGGCTTGGCCACCATCAGCCAGTACACCACCAAGAGGCCGCCAAAGGCCGGGAATCCGAGCACGGTCCACCAGCGCTCGTAAGTCCAGTAACGCGCTGGTAGTTCGTGCCCCTCGGCGTGCGCGGATTGCGCCATGTCGCGCATCTTCAGCTGCAGCCACACCACCGGCAGCCAGCAGGCGCCAGCGATCGCATAGAGCAGCAGCGTCAGCCCGACCCAGTTCCAGCCCAGCTCCCAGCCGAGCTGGCGCATCAGCCACCAGCCGGACAGTGGTTGGATGATCACTGCCGGCGTGGTGAACCACCAGTCGGCGCGCGCCACCCAGCGCGTGACCACCGCGATGGCCGCGACATTGCCGCTGCGGTTGGCGAAGAACATGTAGAACGCCGTGCCGAAGCCGGTGCCGAACATCAGCGTGGCCGACAGGATGTGCAGCGTCTTGATGGCGAAGTAGTCGATCATGGTTTTTCCTCCAGGACGATGAGCGCGGCCAGCGCGGCGATCAGCCCGGCATTCTTGGTCAGCGGGCCAAACGGGTGCGCCAGGTATTCGGGCAGGCAGAACGCCACGATGGTGCTGTAGCCGGCGATCAGCGCCAGCTGCAGCTGCCACAGACGCCGGCCGGGGCGCAGCAACGTCAGCACCCCGAAGCCCGCGTCGAGCAGCGCCGAGCCGACGCGCAGGGGTTCGAACAACGCAGCTGGGATGCCGCAGCCGGCCAGCAACTGGTGGCTGCCAGCCACCGGATAGACGAACAGCGAGACCCAGGCTGTCGCCAGCCAGACGAAGGCCAACCCCCCGCGCAACAGCCAGGCGACTTGCCAGCATTGCAGCGCCAGTCGTCCGGCCGGGTCGATTTCGCCGGGTGGCGCGCACAACGGGCGCCCGACGTAGGCGGCAAAGGCATTGCCATCGCCATGGCTGCCTTGTGCCAGCATGGTCAGGCTGTCGCGGCTGATCAGGCTGCCGGGCAGACGTTCCAGCAGTATCGCCAGCATGGAGCCCAGCCTGGCGGGCAGCTGCAGCGAGCAAACCCGGTCGCGGTCACCAAGCCGGCGCAGGTACAGGGCGAAGGACTGTTTTTGCGGGCCGGTCGCGATGAAGGTCTTTCCAGCGGCATCGGCTGCGTCGATCAGCCGGGCGCAACCGGTGGCGAGGTCATCGACATGGATGGGCTGGACGTCGCCACTGGCTGGCAGCAATTGCAGTGGCAGACTGCCCAGCCGGGCGAACAGCCGGCTGCTGGCCCCGTCCGCGCCATAGACGAGGCCCGGCTGCACAATGGTCCATGGCACGCCGGCCGCGCGCAGCACGGCTTCGCCGGCTGCCTTGCTGCGCCAGTAGGCGGTGGCGCCGTCGGTTGCCGCACCTAGCACGGAGATCAGCAACACTCGGCGCACGCCGGCCTCGTGGCAGGCCGCGTACAAGGCGCGTGGCGCCGTCTCGTGGATGGCGTCGAATCCGGCGCGCGGCCCGCTGCGGAAAACGCCGACCGCGTTGATCACCACGTCGAAGCCGCGCACGCGCGCCAGCCAGGTCGCAACGTCGTGGTCGACGGAAAAATCGACGGCGATGTCGGAGGCGTTGCGGGGCTGGCGCACGCCGCCCACCACGGTATGGCCCCGCGCCTCAAGTTCGGCGGCGAGGTGGCGGCCGATGAAGCCGTCTGCCCCGAGCAGCAGGATGCGGAAACTGCTCATCATTCGCTGCCCCAACGCCAGGGGTCGAGCGTGCAGGTGCCGTTCGGGCAATCGAGGCCGGCGGCCTGGCTGAGCCGGTAGCGCTGGCGGGCGAGCAAGGCATAGGCGCGAAACCAGAGCGGCTGCAGCGCGCGCAGGCGCAGCGGCCAGACCAGCCAGCCGAGCCTAGCTGCCTTGAACACCGCGCATACGGCTGCCACGCCGACATATTCCGTACCCGCTGCATCCTGCACATGCAGACTGTGCATCAGCTCCGCGCGGGTATGGCCACTTTGGGCCGCATCGAACGCCGGGTCGGCGGCGTCGACCAGCTGCAGCGCGTCTGGGGCACGGCGCCGCAGCGCGTACATGCTCTGGCTGCAGAACGGGCAGCTGCCGTCGTAGTAGGCGATCAGCATGGCAGCTCTCCTAGCGGGCGTGGCAGCGGGCAAACAGGCGATAGGCCGCGTCGGCGGGCCGGCGCACCGGCCCGAGTTCGGTGAGGCGGGCGAGGGTGGTGAGCCCGCAGGCGCGATACATGGCCCGGACCGCATCGGCCCCGATCACCCAGCCGCTGTCGTTGCGCAGGTGTAGCGCGCTACGCATTGCCTTGTCGGCAAGGCCGAGCGCGGCCGCATCAAAGCCCGCTGCATTCAAGTCCTGCCAGGCCACGGCACGCGAGGCAGCCAGCCGGCGCAACAGCCCGACTTCCAGGCGGCAGAGCAGATAACGGCTATCGAAGTAGATGGTGGTCATGGTGTGCTCCTGGTAGGTAGTAGATGGCCCGGGGACGCTGCGGTAGAGGCGCCGATTGTGATGATTCAATGCATTGCGTACTGTGCCGCCTCACTGCGATTGCGATACAGCACCAGCACGGCCCCGGCAAAGTCGCGCAGCGCCAGCTGCCCGAGCCAGTGGCTGTACCAGTTGAAATCGGTACTGACGCGATAGCCGATCTGCAGTGTCAGCCGGGTGCCGCCAGCGATCGGCGTCAGCGTGTAGTGCGTGGCTTCAAGGCCGAAATAGCGGCCGCCTAGGGTCACGTGTTCATCGAGTGCGCCGGGCGGGATGGAGTCCTTGGCGAAGCGGTAGGTCCAGCCTATCGTGCGCTCGGGCTGCCAATCGGTGACGACTTCCTCGAAATGCACGCCCTTGTGCCAGCGCACCTGCCTGACCCGCCCTTCGGGTGTGGTCACAGTCTGGCCCGAGCGCGGCTTGGGTACGCCGATGCGGTAGATGAAGGCGTCCGGCACTTCTTCCGGTGCGATCTGGCCCACGTTGTAAAGCTGTTGCCAGACCACGGCCGGTGGCGCGGCGATGTCAATGCTGACCGTGGCCGTGCCATAGGCATTCGGATCGCTACCACCGGGCAGTGCGCCAACCAGCAGCGGCAGCGCGATGAAGCTGTGCAGCACGCCGGCTTGGCGACCGCGCCAGCGCAGGAAGGCTCCCATCAGCAGGCCGCCGACGGAGCCGCCGAGGCAGAACAGCGGCAGCGCCATCACGATGCAGATCAGGCCTTCGATCAGCATCAGGCCGCTGGAGAAGGCGAACAGCGTCACCACGGCCCAGGGCATGCAGCCGTAGTACCACCAGCTGCGCTTCTCGGCATCGGCCGAGGCATACACGGTGATGGCACCGATGGCTGTTGGCGTCAGCAGCAGGAAGGCGCTCGACATCAGCTCGAACATGTCGCCCCCCCCCAACGCGTCGCCGAGTACAAACAGCGCGCGCGTCAGCAGGCCGTAGCCCACGCCCGCGAGCGCAACCATGATCAGCGATTGCACTGTGGCCCAATCGTAGGGCGGCTTGAGCCGCGCCTGCCAGGTCGCGCCGGATGGTTCAGTCATCGCCGCGCCCCAGCAGTTTTTGCACCTTGGCGCCGAGCTTGAGGATCTTCATCAAGGTCGTCGGCGGCAGGTTCTCCATTTCCTTCAGCCACGCGGTCAGCGTTTCCATGAAGTCGAGCACGTCCTGCATGCGTTGCAGCGCGGCGGCGTCGTCGACTTCGCCTTGCTCCATCACGCATTCGCGCAGGATGGTGAGCGTGGGGTCGAACTCGCGCCGCTTGCGCTCGTCGACGATGGTGCGGAACAGCTGCCACACATCCTTGCTGGTCTCGAAGTGATCGCGCCGGTCACCCAGCACGTGGACAATCTTCACGAGGCCCCAACCTTGCAGCTCCTTGAGGCTGTTGCTGACGTTGGAGCGGGCGACCACCAGCGTCTCGGCGATTTCCTCGGCATTCAGTGGCGCATCGGCGAGGAACAGCAGCGCATGGATTTGCGACACCGTACGGTTCACGCCCCAGCGTGTACCCATCTCGCCCCAGTGCAGAACGAACTTTTGCTTGACCGGTGTGAGCTGCATGATTTCCTCCGTTTCTGTTAAGACAGAAATTAATGAATTTTTAGGCGGGATGCAAGTGCGCCGTGCTGCGGACAACAAAAAAGCCACCGCAAGGGTGGCTTTTCGTCTGCTGCTGCACCATCAGGCCAATAGTTTCGTCGCCAGCCAGAACAACAGGGCCGAGAGCCCCATCGATACCGGGAGCGTGAATACCCACGCGAGCAGAATGTTGCGCACGGTGCCGCCTTGCAGGCCACTGCGGTTGGCGACCATAGTGCCGGCGACCCCGGACGACAGCACATGCGTCGTCGACACCGGCAGGCTGAAGATATTGGCGACGCCGATGGCCGCGGCGGCGACGATCTGCGCGCTCATGCCCTGGGCGTAGGTCATGCCCTGCTTGCCAATCTTCTCGCCGACGGTGAGCACCACCCGCTTCCAACCGATCATGGTGCCGACACCCAGCGCCAACGCCACGGCCAGGATCACCCAGAATGGTGCGTATTCGGTGGTGGCGGTCAGATCCTTGCGCAGGTTGTCCAGATCCTTCTTGTCGCGGCTGCTCATCTGCGGCAGCTTGCCCACCTTCTTGGCGGTGTCATCGAGGCACAACAGATAGCGACGGACCTGCGAGCGGGCATCGGGCGCGACGTCGCGGTAATCCTTGATGCCATCGAGCGCCAAGAGCAGCGCGGCGATGGTCTGCTCGGTAGTCTTGGGATCGCAGCTGAATTTCTTCGGCAGATCCACGTTGTTCGCCTTGCCCAGTGCCAGGTAGTCGGCGAGCGTCGTGGCGTTGTTCTGGTAGAACTGACGCATATGTATGGTGGCGTCGCGGGTGCGTTCGATCTGGTAGGTGGTGCTATCGAGATCGAGCACGAACTTGGCGGGCACGATACCGATCAGCACCAGCATGATCAGGCCGATGCCCTTTTGCCCATCGTTGGAACCGTGTACGAAGCTCACGCCCATGGCCGAGAGCACGAGAACCAGCCGGTTCCAGAACGGTGGATGTTTCTTGCCGTCGATCTCGCGGCGCGTCTCCGGTGTCTTGTGCATCTTGGACAGCGGCAGCAACCGCTTGAGCGCGAGCAGCAGCAGCGCGGCAAGCACAAAACCCGCCGTGGGCGAGATCACCAGCGACAGGCCAATATCGATCGCCTTCTTCCAGTTGATGCCCTCACCCAGCGGAATGCCCGTGATCAGCGCATTGGCAAGACCCACGCCCAGGATGGAGCCGATCAACGTGTGCGAGCTCGATGCCGGAATGCCGAAGTACCAGGTGCCGAGGTTCCAGATGATGGCGGCGGACAGGAGCGAGAACACCATGGCCAGGCCATGGCCGGTGTTCACGTTCATCAAGAGTTCCACCGGCAACAGATGGACGATGGCATAGGCGACGCCGACGCCGCCCAGCAATACCCCGAGGAAGTTGAAGAGGCCGGAAAACATCACCGCCAGATGCGGTGGCATCGCCTTGGTGTAGATCACGGTTGCGACGGCGTTGGCCGTGTCGTGAAAACCGTTGATGAATTCGTAGGTGAGCACGAAGGCGAGCGCCAGCACTAGGCTGATGGCGACCCAGGCATCGAGCCCGGAGAAGAGATCAAACATGTAGTGTTTTGTGTCTTTTTGATGACCGGGCGGATTATGGCAGAAAGCGCCACCTGCCGCTCTGCGGCATGCTCTGGTGGTTGGGCGGTTCTGCCGCTCATTTGCGCCAGCGCAAACGGGCGTTGGTACAAGCCGTTTCCAGAAGGTGCCGCTATATGATGAGCGCAGGTTTTCCCTGATGCGGAACAGGCGCCGGCGCTGCCAAGCTCACATCATCATCGAACACGTGGGGCCACCGCGCAGGCGCTCTGCCAGGCGGCATCCCGCGCGCTTCGGAGGAATCGCGCGATGCTCAGCGTATTTGACATCTTCAAGGTCGGTATCGGCCCATCCAGCTCCCATACAGTGGGCCCGATGCTGGCAGCGGCACGCTTTGCCGACAGCGTGCGGCGCCTGCCGGTGGCACGGGTTGCGGTCGACCTCTACGGTTCGCTGGCGCTCACCGGCCACGGCCACGGCATCGTGAACGCCATATTGAATGGGTTGGAGGGCTGCCAGCCAGCAAGCTGCAATCCGCAGGCGGTGGTATCGCGCGGCGAGGCCTTGCAGGCGGGGGCCACGCTGCTGCTGCACGGCGATCACCCGATCGGGTTCGATTGCGCGCGCGACCTGCAGCTGCACCGGCACGAATTTCTCAAACTGCACGCCAATGGTTTGCGCTTTCGCGCGTGGGACGCCGCCGGCGCGCAGCTGGCCGCCGAGCGCTACTACTCGATAGGTGGCGGCTTTGTCGTGAGCGAAGCGGAGTTTGGCCAACCCTTGCCCGAAGCGGCGGCGGTGCCATACCCGTTTCGCAGCGCGGCCGAACTGCTGGGCCATTGCCGTGCCGCGGGCAAGACCATTGCCGAGGTGGCCTGGGCCAACGAATGCGCGCTGCAGCATCCGGTTGCGGTGCGCAAGGGGCTGATCGACATCGCCCACGCCATGCACGATTGCATCGAGGCCGGTTGCCGGCACGAGGGCGTGTTGCCCGGTGGCTATGCGGTGCGCCGACGCGCGCCAGGCATCTTTCGCAAGCTGGTTGCGCTGCAGCTCGCTGGCCGGCACGACATCATGCTGTGGCCCATGCTCTACGCGATGGCGGTGAACGAGGAGAACGCCGCCGGCGGCCGCGTGGTGACGGCCCCGACCAATGGGGCTGCCGGCATCGTGCCGGCGGTGCTGCAGTACTGGCGCAACTTCGATGCGTGCGCCAGCGAGCAGGGCATGATCGATTTCCTGCTCACCGCGGCAGCGATCGGCATGCTGTACAAGATGAATGCGTCGATCTCGGGCGCTGAAGTCGGCTGCCAGGGCGAAGTGGGCGTCGCCTGTTCTATGGCGGCCGGCGCCTATTGCGCCGTACTGGGCGGCACGCTGGCGCAGATCGAGAACGCCGCCGAGATCGCGATGGAGCATCACCTGGGGCTGACGTGCGACCCGGTCGGCGGCCTGGTGCAGATACCCTGTATCGAGCGCAATGGCATCGCCGCCGAGAAGGCGATCAAGGTGGCGCAGCTGGCGCTGTTGGAGGATGGCGAACACAAGGTCAGCCTTGATCAGGTGATCGCCACCATGTTGCGTACCGGGCTCGACATGCAGCACCAGTACAAGGAAACGGCGCTGGGCGGGCTGGCGCTCACCGTCGGCGCGCCTGCCTGCTGAATATGCTTTTGACATGGAGGCGCGGCAGACATGCTGGAGAAAATGCGGTAGATTCAGCGCTGTTTGCCATGTAGCAAAGGAGTAACGGGGCCTGTCCAGTCCCCGCGTATGAGTCGACCTCGATCTTGGCGCGTCACCGCGCGCCGCGGGCTGTTGCCCGCATCCCCTTTGGCCGCTGCCTTCCTGTCAGCCGGCACCGACCCCTCCACCCGCCGGCCCTTGTGTGCTGCTGAATCGTGCGGAGGTGCGTCGTGGAAATCCTGATCCTGTTCGGCCTGATCCTGCTCAATGGCGTGTTCGCCATGTCCGAGATCGCGCTCGTTACCGCGCGGCGCGCACGTCTGGCCAAGCTCGCCGAGAACGGCGACGTGTCCGCCGCCGCTGCGATCAAGCTGGGCGACGATCCCACCCGTTTTCTTTCCACCATCCAGATCGGCATCACCTCGATCGGTGTGCTGTCCGGCATCATGGGCGAAGCCGCACTGGCTGAGCCCTTTGCCGACTGGCTGCAAACCTATGGCGTGCCGCAGCATGTCAGCGATCCGCTGGCGCTGTTTATCGTGGTGGCCGTCGTTACCTATTTCGCCATCGTGCTGGGTGAACTCGTACCCAAGCGCATCGGCCAGATGAATCCGGAGGCCATCGCCCGACTGGTGTCGCGGCCGATGGAGGGCCTGGCCTTCATCACCCGCCCCTTCGTGCTGCTGCTGTCGGTATCGACCCGGGCCGTGATGCGCGTGCTGGGCATCAAGGGCAAGGTGGGCCCCAGCGTCACCGAGGATGAAATCCACGCCATGCTGGAGGAGGGCTCCGAAGCCGGCGTGATCGAGGAAAACGAACACGCGCTCTTACGCAACGTGTTCCGCCTCGACGATCGCCAGATCGCCTCGCTGATGATTCCGCGCGCCGACATCGTTTATCTCGATCTCGACGACGAGGCGCAGGTCAACGTCGCCAAGGTGGCCGAGGCCGATTACACCCGCTTCCCGGTCTGCCGGGGTGGCCTGGCCAATGTGCTGGGCATCGTCAGCGCCAAGGATCTGTTGCAGCAGACGCTGGCGGGCAAGGCGGTCGACCTGATGCAGACGCCCTTGCGTCCGGCGGTATTCGTGCCCGAGACGCTGACCGGCATGGAGCTGTTGGAGCAGATTCGCGCCTCCGGCGTCGAGATGATCTTCGTCGTCGACGAATACGGCGAAGTGCAGGGCCTTGTCACGCTGCAGGACGTGCTCGAGGTGATCACCGGCGAGTTCATGCCGCATGACACCGAGAACGCCTGGGCCGTGGCGCGCGAGGACGGTTCCTGGCTGCTCGATGGGCTGATCCCCATCCCCGAGCTCAAGGACAAGCTCGAGCTCGCTGCCGTGCCCGAAGAGGACAAGGGTCGCTACCACACCCTCTCCGGCATGATGATGTTGCTGTTGGGGCGCCTGCCGCACACAGCCGACATCGCTACCTGGGAGAACTGGCGCCTGGAGGTGGTCGATATGGACGGCAAGCGCATCGACAAAGTCTTGGCGAGCCGCATCGTGCACGATAGTGAACCTGCGAACAGCGACGCGGTCTGAATGCGCGATGGGCCCGCAAGGCCCGCAGTCCAGTCAACGGGGGAAACCAATGAAACGCGTGATTCTGCTGATCGCGACCAATATTGCCGTGATGCTGGTGCTCAGCATCGTGGCGAGCCTCTTGGGCGTGAACCGCTACCTGACCGCCAATGGTCTCAACCTGGGCGCCCTCTTGGTGATGGCGGCTATCTTCGGTTTTGGTGGCGCCTTTATCTCGCTTGCCATCTCCAAGATGATGGCCAAGTGGAGCACCGGCGCGCAGGTGATCGAAACGCCGCGCAACCAGGCCGAGGCCTGGCTGGTGGAAACGGTGGGCAAACTGGCGCAACGCGCCAATATCCCGATGCCGGAAGTGGCGATCTACGACGGCGCACCCAACGCCTTTGCCACCGGGCCGTCGAAAAGCAATTCGCTGGTCGCCGTGTCGACCGGTCTGTTGCAGACGATGAACCGCGACGAAGTCGAAGCGGTGCTGGCGCACGAGATCGCCCACGTCGCCAATGGCGACATGGTCACGCTGACGCTGATCCAGGGCGTGGTGAATACCTTCGTGTTCTTCCTGGCGCGCGTGGTCGGCTTTTTTGTCGACTCCTTCCTCAAGCGCAACGATGACAACGCCCAGGCCGGGCAGGGCATAGGCTTCTTTGTCACCGTCATCGTCTGCGAGATCGTGTTTGGCATCCTGGCAAGCGTGGTCGTCGCCTACTTCTCGCGCCACCGCGAATACCGTGCCGACGAGGGCGCCGCCCGCATCCTGGGTACGCCACGGCCGATGATCGCCGCGCTGCAACGCCTGGGCGGACTGGAAGCAGGTGTGCTGCCGGCCAATATGGCAGCGTCCGGCATCGCCGGCGGCGGCCACGGTTTGATGGCGTTGTTCGCCAGTCACCCCAGCATTCCGGAGCGTATCGCCGCGCTGCAGACACGCGCCGGCTGAGGGATACTGTCAAGGCAAAAAGCCGGCTGTTTCGAGCCGGCTTTTTGCTGTCCAAACAGCGCTAATTACTATGAAAATGTTAGACCGGCACTGATCTCGTAAAAGTTAAGTACCGAGAAATGTCCGATATTGGTTTCTCAACAAGCCAAGGTGTCGTTTCGATTGAAAGAAGCACTGCGGGTTGCCTCCTACAACATCCACAAAGGCCTGTCGGCGCTGAACCGGCGGCTGGTGGTGCACGACGTGCGCAACGCGCTCTCGGCGCTGGCGCCCGATATCGTGCTGTTACAGGAGGTGCAGGGCGAGCATCTGGCCAAGCAGCGCCGGTTTTCCACCTGGCCTGCGGGCCCGCAGCATGAGTACCTGGCCGGCGACGAGCTGATCGCGTTGTATGGCCGCAATGCCAGCCATCGGCATGGGCATCACGGCAATGCCTTGCTATCGCGCTTTCCGGTGCGGCGCTGGGACAATCACGATCTGACGCTGCACCGTTACGAGCAGCGCGGCCTCTTGCATGCGGTGCTGGAGGTGCCGGGCTGGCAGCGCCCCTTGCACGCACTGTCGGTCCACCTGAACCTGCGCGCGGCGGACCGGCGGCAACAACTGCGGCTGCTGGCCGAATACGTGCATGCCGAAGTACCGATGACGTCGCCCATGATCCTGGCCGGGGATTTCAACGACTGGCGACGCGAGGCCACGCCGTTCCTGCATGCCGAACTCGGCCTGGCCGAGGCGTTCGAGCAGAAACACGGCTACCCCGCCAAGAGCTTTCCGGCACGATTGCCCGTGCTCACGCTCGATCGCATTTATGTGCGCGGCATGGAGATCGAGGCCGCCGATGTGCTGGCGGGCAAGCCGTGGACGATGCTGTCCGACCACGCTCCCTTGTATGCGCAGCTGCTGCGCCGCGAGGAGGGCCGATGAGCCCGCCACGGTCGCTGCAGAACTTGCGCCACTGGCGATTTCCTCCCCCGATCAAGGTGCCGTATGCCGGCGGTCACCGGGTACGCTTGCTCTACAACGGTGCCGATTTCTTTGCTCTGCTGCTCGCTGAAATCGAAATGGCGAGCCGTGAAATCTTCCTTGAAACCTATCTGTTCGAAAACGACGATATCGGCGAGCGCGTGGTTGGCGCGCTGGAGGATGCGGCGCGGCGTGGGGTGCACGTCAAGCTGCAGATCGATGGTTTCGGCGCGAGGGCGTTCGCACCAGCCTGGCAGGAGCGGCTGGCGGCGGCCGGGGCCTGGTTGCTGTTCTTTCGCCCGGACATCCGGCCGCTGTCGCTCAACCGGAGCCGCTTGCGTCGGCTGCATCGCAAGCTCACGGTGATCGACGGGCGCGTCGCCTTTGTCGGCGGCATCAATATCCTCTCCGATCAGGAGCCGGCTCCGCTACGGCTGGCGCCACGCTATGACTATGCCTTTCGCGTGGAAGGGCCGCTCTTGGCGCAGATGCACGCCGCGGCGGATCGGTTGTGGCGCCACACCGCCTGGGTGCAGTTGCAGCGGGACTGGGTGGCCAGGAGCCGCGTTCCGCTGCAGCTGGCGCCTTGCGGCGACGCGATCGCTTCGTTCGCGATCCGCGATAACCTGCGGCATCGCCACGACATCGAGCACGCCTATCTGCATGCGATCCGTCACGCTCGGCGCGAGATCGTGATCGCCAATGCCTATTTTCTGCCGGGCTACCGCTTTCGCCATGCGCTGCGCGCGGCTGCGGCGCGCGGAGTGACCGTGGTGTTGCTGCTGCAGGGCCAGGTCGATCATTTCCTGCTGCACTGGGCCACCCGGGCTTACTATCGGCGCTTTCTCCAGTCCGGCATGGAAATCTACGAGTACCAAGCCGGATTCATGCATGCCAAGGCCGCGGTGATCGACGGGGAGTGGGCCACCGTCGGGTCGAGCAACCTTGATCCATTCAGCTTGTTGCTGGCGCGAGAGGCAAATCTGTTCGTGCGTGATCCTGCAGTCGCCGAAGCGCTGCGCACCGACATCGGGCGCCATATCGCCAGCAACTCGCGGCGGATCTCGCAGGAACGGGTTTCGCGCGCCGGCCTGCTGCTACGCGGTCTCGTCTGGATCTGCTTCGGCGCGGTGCGTTTTGTGATGGGGCTGACCGGCTACGGGGGGCGACGCTATCTGGAGTGAGCGCCGACCACCGGTGCCGCATGGGTGACGAGGGTGAGCGCGAGATGCTGCGCTGCGGTGCACAATGCGACGGTCGAACGCCAAACCCGGGGAGGGCTAAATGCCACGTGTTTTTTCCATCCTGTTGTTGCTGGTGCTGCCGGTGTCGGTGCTGGCACTCGATGCGGTGCAGCCGCAGTGGGCCGACTCGGAAGGCCCTGCGTTGGGAGAGGTGGTGGAGCCGGGCAGCTTCAATCCTTATGCGCAATTGCAGGAGGACCTGCCGCCAGAGTCCGTGAGCACAACCGACGAGGCGCCACCGGCGCAGACCTTCGCGCTGGCGCCTGACGGCTCAGCCGGACCCGATGCGGTGAAGCTTTGCCGCAGTTTCTGCGAAAACGGGATTTGGAAAGCGAACTAGGCGGACTCGAAATCTGGCCTAGTCGTCCTTCTTCTGCGCCGCATGCTCACCGTATTCCAGCGTGGCGCGCAGTACGCCGCGCAGGATGTCCACTTCCTCCTGTTCCAGCCGCGTGCGCTGGAAAAGCCGGCGCAGCCGCGGCATCAGCCGCTTGGGCGCGTAGGGCTTGAGAAAGCCGATGGTCGACAGCGTGGTTTCCAGGTGAGCCAGAAATAGCTCGACGTGCTCGTGCGAAGCGTAAGTGGGCTTCTCGGCAAGCCAGCTCACATCGTCGTCCAGAGTGCTGCGCAGCTCGTAGGTCAGCACCTGCACCGCTTGCGCCAGATTGAGGCTGGAATAAGTCTGGCTGGTGGGAATGGTGACCAGACGATTGCAAAGCCGTACTTCGTCGATGGTGAGCCCGCTCATCTCGGTGCCGAACACCAGCGCCACCTCGCCACCGTGCGCGGCCTCGTTGATCAGCTCGGGCGCCAACTGGCGCGGCGTCTGCAGCGGCAATACCAGTTCACGTCGGCGCGCGGTCATCGCGACCTGGATCGTGGTGCCGGCGAGCGCCGCTTCCATGCTGTCGACGACGATGGCCGATTCGAGCAGATCGTCGGCGCTGGACGCCAGCGAACTCGCGACCGGCGACGGAAACTCCTTGGGGTTGACGAGATAAAGCCGCGACAGGCCCATGGTTTTCATGGCGCGGGCGGTCGAACCGATGTTGCCTGGGTGCGAGGTATGCGAGAGCACTACCCGGATGCGGGATAGTGCTTCGTCGTGATTCTGGGTCATGGAGATCAACCTGCGGCGGCGGCGAGCCGGGGACGGTGGAGCGGCAAAGGGGCGATTCTACCGCCGGCATCCGCGCGCTCCTAGTCGGCGATCGGTACGACGTCGTAACCGCGCTCGCTCGCAGCCGCCTGCAGCCGGCTGATGAATTCACCCTGCTTTTCCACCAGGGTGCCGATGGGCCAGGGCTGCTGCAGCAATGTTTGCGCCAGCGCCTGTGCAATCGGTCCGGCCTCGCTGCGCTCGCCATGCCAGTGGGCGACGGCATTGGCCAGCCCCCGGGATTCGGCGATGAGTTGGCGCAGCTGTGTCGTGCTGAGCTTGATGCCGGAAATGGCCTGGATCAGGTTCAGCGCCTGGATTTCGTGGCACTCGGTCATGGCCGCGCTCCGTGTGGGAATTGTCCCCTATCGTAGCGCCGGACTTGACATGGTCATGTTGAATATTGCCCGAACCTCTCAACGCCCGCCCGGTCCGTGCGGTGAGCCGGCGAGCCATGGACGTTGCGACGGGTGCGCTGCAAAGGGGTGTCGCCATGCGTGGACCCGCGCCTGGCCTGCCGCGAACGCTATTTGGGATCGGCGGCCTCGAGCGCCCAGGCCTGCAGCCACTGTGGCAGCGGGGCGGGCGCCTCGTGGTGTCCGGCCAGCGCCATCAACTCGCTGCTGGGGACCGAGCCGCCCTGTTTGCGCACGAAGCGCGCCTGGATCACGGCGGAGGCGGCGATCTCGCTGTCTTGCCAGAAGCGTTGCTGCAGGTATACCGAGCGCTCGTCCCAGCCGAGCACCGACGTTTCGATCTCGAAGCGCTGGAACAGCGTCAAAGCCTTGCGGTAGCGCATCGTCGACAAGGTCACAACCGGAAACCAGCCCGCCGCGCTGATCTTGCCGGCAAGGCCCGAGCGCAGCATCAGGTCGGTGCGCGCGAGATCGAGCAGCGTGTAGTAGCGGCCATTGTTCACGTGGCTATACAGGTCCAGATCGTTCGGCCATACGCGTAGCGCCAGCCGGCAGGGGCCCAGCAGATCGCAACGCGCTCGCCAGCGGGCGGTGAGTAGCAGCCAGATCAGCCGCAAGTACAGGTTCATCGCAATCGTGCCTCGTCGATGTTGGGGCTATCGTTATCGATAATCAGGGAGAGTGGCGTCAATCGCTGGATACGGAGGGGCTCATGTTTAAAACGGTGTTGCTCAGGCGCGAGGATGGTAACTTCGACGCCCAGCTGACCGAACTTGACGACGTGATGCTGCCCGACGGCGACGTGCTCGTTGGCGTGCATTACTCGACGCTCAACTACAAGGACGCGCTGGCAATCACCGATCGCTCGCCCGTGGTGCGCACCTGGCCCATGGTGCCAGGTGTCGACGGGGCCGGCGTAGTACTGGAATCGCACCATCCCGATTTTGTGCCGGGTGATCTTGTCGTGTTCAACGGCTGGGGTGTCGGCGAGGTGCACTGGGGGTGTCTCGCGCAGAAGGCGCGCCTCATGGGCGACTGGCTGGTGAAGCTGCCGCAAGGGTTCACCCCGCGCCAGGCCATGGCGGTGGGCACGGCCGGCTACACCGCCATGCTGTGCGTGCTGGCGCTGGAGCGACACGGGATCCGCCCGGACGGCGGCAGCGTGCTGGTAACGGGGGCGACCGGCGGGGTTGGCTCGATCGCGGTGATGCTGCTGGCTCGGCTGGGCTACCAGGTGGCGGCCCTCACCGGCAAGGCCGACGCGGGTGCCTACCTGCAGATACTGGGCGCGCGCGAAGTGCTCGAGCGCGAAGAATTCGCCCATGGCGGCAAGCCGCTGCAGCAGGAGCGCTGGGCCGCGGTGATCGATACCGCCGGCAGCCACACGCTGGCCAACGCCTGCGCCCAGGTGCGCTACGGCGGCGCAGTCGCAGCGTGCGGTCTGGCGCAGGGTATGGACCTGCCGGCGACGGTGGCGCCCTTCATCCTGCGCGGCGTTGCGCTTTACGGTATCGACAGCGTCTACGCGCCACTCGCCAGGCGCAGCGAAGCCTGGCAGCGGCTGGCCCGCGACCTCGATATCGCCGGGTTGGAGAACATCGTCACCGAGATCGGGTTGGGCGATAGTCTGGCCAAAGCGCACGACATCCTCGAAGGGCGCCACCGCGGGCGCTTTGTCGTCGACGTGAACCGGTAGCGGTTCAGGCTGCGGGAAGGCTTGCCAGATCCCAGCGCGGCTTCACGCCATAGCCATAGCCGGATACCGCGTGCTGCAAGCGCATTGCGCCTGCGTACGCGATCATCGCGCCGTTGTCGGTGCAAAGTTCCAGTGGCGGGTAAAACACCGTGTAGCGATGGCGCTGTGCCGCATCGTCGAGCGCCGCGCGCAATTGGCGGTTGGCGCCGACGCCGCCGGCGATCACCAGTCGTGTCATGCCCGTCTGCTTCAGCGCCGCCAGGCATTTCTTCTGCAACACCTCGACGATGGCTTCTTGAAAGGCCGCGCAGATATCGGCGCGCATGGTGTCGCCCAGCGGCGATTGCTCGGTGACGAGCTTGAGCACGGCGGTCTTGAGGCCCGAGAAGCTGAAGTCGAGATCGCCCGAGTGCAGCATGGGGCGCGGCAGCTTGAAGCGGCTGGCGTTGCCGGTGTCGGCGAGTTTCGATAGCGCCGGGCCGCCGGGGTAGCCCAGGCCCAGCAGCTTGGCCGATTTGTCGAAGGCTTCGCCGGCCGCGTCGTCGACCGTCTCGCCGAGCAGCTCGTACTGCCCCACGCCATGCACCGCCATCAGTTGCGTGTGACCGCCGGAGACCAGCAGCGCGACAAAAGGAAACTCGGGCTTGGGATCGGCCAGCCGAGGCGAGAGCAGGTGGCCTTCCAGATGATGAACGCCGACCACCGGCTTTTGCAGCGCGAAACCGAGCGCATTGGCGACCGATGCGCCCACCAGCAGCGCGCCGGCGAGGCCCGGCCCTTGCGTGTAGGCAATGGCGTCGATGTCGGCGAGCGCTTTGTCCGCTTCGGCGAGGCAGGCGCCCAATAGCGGCAATGCGCGGCGGATATGGTCGCGCGATGCCAGTTCGGGCACCACGCCGCCATACTCGCTATGCATGGCGATCTGCGTATGGATGCGATGCGCCAACAGGCCCGCCTCGGTATGGTAGAGTGCGATACCCGTTTCATCGCAGGATGATTCGATCCCCAATACCAGCATGCGGCGGCCTTGCGTAGGTGCGAAAACGCAACATCGTAATCCGCTATCCGGCCGCACGCAAAGAGAAGGTTTTGACATGTCCTGTTGACTGAAGGATAATCGTCGCCTTTATTCAAGTAATCTCACTTGGTTCAAACAGGATTTCGCCTCGATGCCTTCTGTACGCGTTAAAGAAAACGAGCCGTTTGAAGTTGCGATGCGTCGCTTCAAGCGCTCGGTAGAAAAGACTGGCCTGCTCACCGAACTGCGTTCGCGCGAGTTCTACGAGAAGCCGACTGCCGAACGCAAGCGCAAGCTGGCTGCAGCCGTGAAGCGCAACTACAAGCGTCTGCGCAGCCAACAGCTGCCGCCGAAGCTGTACTAAGACTCGACGCGTTCGAGTTTGAAAAGGCCGCCATCGAGCGGCCTTTGTGTCTTTGTGTCCATTGCCGTCGTTAAGCGGCCTCGCTTGTCTTATCCCAGGAGTGTCCATGAGCCTCAAGGCCCGTATCCAGGAAGAAATGAAGACCGCCATGAAGGAGCGCCAGACCGAACGGCTGGGCGTGATCCGCCTGATGATGGCGGCGATCAAGCAACGCGAAGTCGACGAGCGCATCGAGCTCAACGATGCCGACGTCGTCGCAGTGATCGACAAGATGCTCAAGCAGCGCAAGGACAGCATCGAGCAATACGAGGCCGCACAGCGCCAGGATCTCGCGGACAAGGAAAAGGCCGAGGTGGCCGTGCTGCTCGACTTCATGCCGCAGCGCCTGTCGGAGGCCGAAGTGGTCGCGGCCATTGATGCGGTCATTGGCACGCACGGCAAGGCGCCGGCGGCCATGGGCAAAATCATGGCTGACCTGAAGGCCCAGCTCGCCGGGCGCGCCGACATGGGCGAGGTCAGCAAACTCGTCAAGGCGCGGATGATCTAATGCCGGTCCGACTCGCCACAGCGGCAGACCTGCCGGCCGTGCTCGATCTGATGGCGGCGTTGAACCCGGATGATCCGGCGCTTGAGCCCGATGTCGCCCACGAAACCTGGGCGCGCCTGCTGGCGCAGCCTGGCGTTTCGGTGTGGCTTGCCGAGGCCGATGGCGTGCCGGTCGCCAGCTGTACCCTGATCATCGTTCCCAATCTGACCCGCGGTGCTCGCGCCTATGCGCTGATCGAGAATGTGGTCACGTTGTCGTCGCATCGGCGCCAGGGCCACGCGCGCGCGGTGCTCGATGCCGCGTTGGCGCACGCCTGGCAGGCGAGGAGCTACAAAGTGATGCTGTCGACCAGCGCGCGCGATCCGGGTGTCGTCGATTTCTATCGTCGTTGCGGCTTCCGCGACGGCATCAAGACCGGCTTTGTCGCCACTGCGCCAGTGGCTTAGGGTCTGTCATCCATTGTTTCGCGGCTGCGCTGGGTCGAAAAGGCGCCAGACACCAGGCGTGCGACGCAGGCAATAACCGGTTATTGGCAGGAGTGCAACGCAGTGGATGGTGTTTTTTCGGCCCAGCCCCTCGGGTTCTGGGCATTTCGGGCGCTACGCGGCGTTGCCAGCCGCTTGCGGTATTTATACCGCGGCGCGTCCGACTCCTTGCGCAGCATCCCGAACTGCCCAGAACGCAGTCGTGAAACAACGGATGACAGGCCCTAGATGGCACGTATCCCCGATTCCTTCATCCAGGATCTGCTCAATCGCGTCGATATCGTCGACGTGGTAGAGCGCTACCTGCCGCTGAAGAAAGCGGGGCAGAACTACGCCGCCTGCTGCCCGTTTCACAAGGAAAAATCGCCTTCGTTCACCGTGAGCCCGACCAAACAGTTTTATCACTGTTTTGGCTGTGGCGTGCACGGCTCGGCCATCGGCTTCGTGATGGAGTACGAAGGGCTGGCCTACCCGGAAGCGATCCGCAAGCTGGCCGATATCGTCGGTGTGCAGGTGCCCGAAGAGCAGGGCGGTGTGCCGTCCGCGCCCAGGACGGAACCCGGCGTGCTCGACACACTCAAGCTTGCCAGTGATTTCTATCGGCAGCAGCTCAAAACCGCACCGCAGGCAATCGCCTACTTGAAGGGGCGGGGGCTGGAAGGGCGCACAGCGGCACGCTTCGGCCTTGGTCACGCCCCGGGGGGCGACGACTGGCAGGCGCTGAAGAAGGTGTTTCCCGACTACGACTGGAACAAGCTGCTGGCCGAGGCCGGCCTCGTCGTCGACAAGGAAGACAGCAAGCGGCGCTATGACCGTTTTCGCGACCGGGTGATGTTTCCCATCATGAACCAGCGCGGTGCGGTGATTGGCTTCGGTGGCCGGGTGATGGGGCAGGGTGAGCCCAAGTATCTGAACTCGCCGGAAACGCCGGTGTTCGAAAAAGGGCGTGAGCTCTACGGTCTCACGCAGGCGCGCGCGGCGATCCGCGACATCGGCCGGGTGCTGGTGGTCGAAGGCTATATGGACGTGGTGATGCTGGCGCAGCATGGCGTCGAATACGCGGTGGCAACCCTCGGCACTGCCTGCACGCCCGAGCACCTGAAGAAGCTGCTCAAGCTCGCCGACGACGTGGTGTTCTGCTTCGACGGCGACAAGGCGGGCCGCCGCGCCGCGTGGCGCGCGCTGGAAAACAGCCTCGATATCCTGGCCGACGGCAAGAAACTCACCTTCTTGTTCCTGCCCGAGGAGCACGACCCCGATTCCTACGTGCAGGAGTTCGGCCGCGAGCGTTTTGAGCAGCTGGTGGTGCAGGAAGCGACGCCACTTGCGCAGTTCCTGCTGCGCGAACTGGCGAGCCAGGTGGAGCTCGAGAGCGAGGAAGGGCGCGCGCGGCTGATCCATCTGGCCAAGCCGCTGCTCTCGCGCGTCAAGGCCCCCGCCTATGCGTTGATGCTGAAAAAGCGTCTGGGGCAATTGTGCCGCTTGGAATTGAGCGAACTCGACCAAATCTTGGAAGGGCGAACCGGCGAAGCGCAGCAACAGGAAACCCGGCCTGTCGAGCAAGGGTGGCGTGAGGCCGAGCGTGGCGACTGGAGGCCGGGCGACAAACCTTGGAAGCGCGGCGGGCGTCGCGAGCGGCCCCGCTTGGCGCCGGCTAAGGTTCGCCAGGATCCATTCGAGCGCCTGCTGCAGCTGGTGATGGTCGAGCCGGCGCTTGCCCGGGCCGGTGAGCCGGCATGGCTGGCCTGGCCGACGGAGGGCAAGGCCAAGCTTGCACGTGCGGTACTGAGCGCGGCACGCGACTATGGGCAGTTCGATTCGGGCATGCAGCTGGTTGAGCTATGGCGTGGCGAGGTGGAATTCGAGCAATTGCTGGCCTTGTCGGCGCAGTCGAGCGGGCTGTTCGGCAATGCTCAAATGGATCGCGCGGACTTGGCGCGGGAGTTCGAGCAGACGCTGACCGTGGTCGGGCAGTCGCTGGCGCTACCGACTACACTGGACCGCAAGGCGCAACTCGAATATCGGGCCGTGCATGGCGGGCTGACCGAAGCCGAGAAGCAGGAATACCAGGACCTGGTCCGCGACGCGCAGCGACAAAAATTTCATCGGTGATCGGAATCTAAATGGCCGTAATAGGTCGTACCGATCTGATATAATCCTCGGTTTTTCCGAATCTTTCTGAGTCCCGAGACACATGGCGGCAGATCACGAGTTCGACAAAGAAGACGCAGAGCGCACCGACTTCAAGGAGTCCAAGCGCGAGGGCGGCGAGAAACTGGACGCGGAAGCCCGCAAGGCCAAGTTCAAACTGCTGATCGTGCTCGGCAAGGAGCGCGGTTACCTCACCTACGCTGAGATCAACGACCACTTGCCCGAAGACATGCTCGATGCCGAGCAGATCGAGGGCGTGATCAGCATGATCAGCAATATGGGCATCCAGGTCTATGACGAGGCACCCGATGCCGAAGACCTGCTGATGTCCGACGCGACACCGGCCGTTACCGATGACGATGCCGCCGAGGAGGCCGAAGCTGCGCTGTCCTCGGTCGATTCCGAATTCGGCCGCACCACCGACCCGGTGCGCATGTACATGCGCGAAATGGGTACGGTGGAGCTCCTGACCCGCGAAGGCGAGATCGAAATCGCCAAGCGGATCGAGGAAGGCCTCAAGCACATGATCCAGGCGATTTCCGCTTGCCCGACCACGATCCAGACCATTCTGGAACTGGTCGACAAGGGGCTCGCCGACGAAATCCGTATCGACGAAGTGGTTGACGCCATCATCGATCCGAACGCGGTCGAGGAGGCGCCTGCGCCCGAAATCGTCGAAGAGGAAGAGCTCGAGGCTGACGGCGAGGCGGGTGAGGAAGATGAAGAGGGCGATGCGGCCTCGCAAGCCAGTGCCAACCTCGAACTGCTCAAAGGCCAAGTGCGCGAGCACTTCGCGCCGATCCGCGCGCAATTCGACATCATGCTCAAGGCGCTGGCCAAGGACGGCGTGCAGAGCAAGCACTACGTCGCGGCACAGCAGATGATCGCCGAGCAGTTCCAGTTCGTGCGCTTCTCGGCCCGCCAGGTCGAGGCACTGTGTGACCAGCTGCGCACCATGGTCGACGAGATCCGTGGCTACGAGCGCGAGATCATGGATATCTGTCTGCAGAAGGTGCAGATGCCGCGCGACCATTTCATCAAGACCTTCCCGGGGCGCGAGACCGATACGCAATGGGTGGTCGAGGAAATCGCTGCCGGTCGCAAGTATTCCGACGTGCTGGAGCGTTACCAGCATGCGGTGATGGAAAAGCAGGGCCGGCTTGCCGAGCAGCAAGAGCGCGCCATGGTGCCGATCAAGGAGCTCAAGGAGATCAACCGTCAGATGTCGACGGGTGAAGCCAAGGCTCGCCGCGCCAAGCGCGAGATGATCGAGGCCAACCTGCGCCTAGTGATCTCGATCGCCAAGAAGTACACCAACCGCGGCCTGCAATTCCTCGATCTGATCCAGGAAGGCAACATCGGTCTGATGAAGGCGGTGGACAAGTTCGAATACCGTCGCGGCTACAAGTTCTCGACCTATGCGACCTGGTGGATCCGTCAGGCTATCACCCGTTCGATCGCCGATCAGGCGCGCACCATCCGTATCCCGGTGCACATGATCGAAACGATCAACAAGATGAACCGCATCCAGCGCCAGATACTGCAGGAAACTGGCCAGGAGGCGACGCCGGAAGAGTTGTCCGAGAAGATGGAGATGCCTGAGGAGAAGATCCGCAAGATCCTCAAAATCGCCAAGGAACCGATCTCGATGGAAACACCGATCGGCGACGACGACGATTCGCATCTGGGCGACTTTATCGAGGACCAGAACAACATGGCGCCGTCCGACGCCGCCGTGTACGCCGGTCTGCGCGAAGCCACCAAGGAAATCCTTGACACGCTCACCCCGCGCGAGGCCAAGGTGCTGCGCATGCGCTTCGGTATCGACATGAACACCGACCACACGCTGGAAGAAGTGGGCAAGCAGTTCGACGTGACCCGCGAGCGGATCCGCCAGATCGAGGCCAAGGCGCTGCGCAAGCTGCGCCACCCGACCCGGTCGGAGCGGCTGAAGAGCTTCCTCGAAAGCGTCAGCAACGATCAGTGATCGGATGTGATGCAAAAAACCCGGCTTCGGCCGGGTTTTTTGTTGTCGCGTGAGCGGTGGACAACGAAAAGCCCCGGCAGCAGCCGGGGCTTTTGATCTTGGTGGGCCCCCCGAGAGTCGAACTCGGCACCAACGGATTCAAGTTACGGCGGGTTTCCCTGCCACCTTGGACTATCTCACCATCTTCGCCGGCGTGTGGCCGCGGTCAGATGTCGGGCGCTCTAGGCGGTGATTAAGGGGGCTCTACCCCTCCGCTAGTCTCTGCACCTTCCGGAGCTGTAGCCCCGGCTTGGCTCAGGATTGCCGTGGGCCCAACGGCCTTTAGGTTTCCCTGAGTTCACCCGATTTTCAATCGCCATTTCTGGCGAAGGTCACTCTTTCCGAATGAGTCCGCTGCTCTAACCGACATGAGCTAGAGGCCCGAGGGCGAGACTATGCCACAAATTCACGCGCTTGTGACGATGTAGCGTCGTCACTTCGACTACCTGTTTGGGCCTTGCCGCGGGCGATGCCGCGTGTTGCCGGCTGACCGGCGATCGGTCGATTGGCGTCGTGCGGCCGGCCCGAAGAGAAGCTTACGACCGCTCGGTGGTGAAAGGGCTACGATTGTCCGATATAATTTTGTTTTGTAAGCGATGTAATTATTAGTAAGTGATGGTTTTTATGGTCTTAATATTAGATTTTAATTATTTTATTTTGTAGTGCAACAATTTTGCCGAACAAGAAGTGGGGGCTGGATTGCAACGTGATTTTTTCACGTTATGTTCATTTTGTTCACGTAAACAATGATTTATGTTTGATTTTGGTCAAGCGGCAGCCGGTTGGTGATGGATGACATAGCCAACACGTCATCAGACAGTAAAAATGATGCGCTTTCATCGTTGTATTTGCTGCGCTGCGACATAATCCTCTGGTCGTTAATTGACGCTGGCAGATATATTTGAAACAATTCAACTAATATTTCTAAGGATGTAATTTAGTGAGTCTTTTTGCATGCTGAAACCGTGCCGGGACGCAGTCTTGCTGGGGATGCTGGTGCTCCCGGTGTGGGCCGCGTACGACCCGACCGACCCGCTGGTGCTCGAGGCGCAGCTGGGTGTTCGGCACGACGACAACCTGTTTCGGCTGAGCGACGGGGTGGACCCGGTCGGCCGGCTGGGCGATGACCAGCGCAGCGATACGGTGATCGAGCCGCGCATGTCGTTACATGGCCGATTGCCGGTTTCCAGGCAGACGCTGTATGTCGACGCCGAGGTCTGGGCCCCGATGTACCTGCATTACGACGATCTGAATTACACCGGCTGGAGCGGTGAGGCGGGCTGGAATTGGCAGCTGGGCAACGATTGGTCCGGCATGTTGCGCTACAGCGATCTGGAGACGCTGTCCTCGTTCGAGGATGTCGCGCGCGGCGTAGTCGACATGTATCGCAACCGCACCGGCGAAGCGCGCGCCGACTGGCGCCTCGTCAGCAACTGGGTGGTGAGCGGCGGCGTGACCGTGACCGGGGAGCGGCACGATCTGCGCACCGATCTGGATTACGACGAGACGCGCTGGACGTTGGGAACGACGGTCCGCACGGGCAAGGGCAGCGAATTCGGCGTACAGGCGAACTACGCCGAGCTGGAGTACCGGCGAGGCCTGCTTGGGCAGATGGCGACGCGGCGAGGCTATCGCCAGCATGGCGCGGATCTGATCTGGCGCTGGCCGGTGACGGGCTTGACCGAGTTGGGTGGCAGCTTCGGCTGGGTGAATTGGCAGCGCTTTGAAGGTGGCAATGCCAGCAACAATTTCGTGGGCGCGGTGAATGCAAGCTGGCAGCTCAGCGAGCGATTGGATTTCGACTTGGCGCTGTCGCGCAGTTTCGACGATCCGGGGCAGAACCTGGTGCGTCGGGTGATTGATCGCTACCAGCTCAATGCAACGTTCGATGCGACCAGCAAGGTGACCGTGCTACTGGCGGGTCGCTACGACAAGCGCAGTGCCGCGCGTAGCGGTTTAGGCGGATTTGACGATGAAACCCTGTTTTTCCGTAGCGTGGTGGATTACCAGTTTCACCGTGCCGTAACAGCCCGGGCCTACGTGCAATGGCAAAGCCGCGAAGCGGAGCTGTCGACCCAGGATTACGACAGCACGATGTACGGCGCGAGCCTGATCGGACGGTTTTGAATGAACGCGTGGGGCGATGGAACCTTACCCCGGGTTCCACAGCGCCCCGGTCTTCCCGGTTCCCACAAAGACCGGGTTCCGCAAAGGTGAACTGATATGAATGCAAATGCCGACTTGATCTTGCCGGCTGGCAGCTTGCCGGTACCGCTGCAGCCGGGCGTGGCGCAGCTGGCGGGCGGGAATCAGCGTTTCGGCCAGCTGGCCAACGCCGCGCCCATCGTCAGCTTCTGCAAGACCTTCCTCGACCCGGTCGTCGTAGTGGCCGTGTTCTACTTTCTGGCCATCCCGTTCGAGGTGAGCTGGAACGGCTATCTGTTGCTGTGGGCGGCGCTGGCTTTCCTGCTCACGTCGCTGTTGCTCGACGGCTCCTTCTTGTTCGTGCCGGGCATCAGCCGGCCGCTGATGGGTGTAGGGCGCTTCGTCGTGGGCTGGCTATGCGTGGTAGGCGCGCTGTGGCTGTTGGGTCGATTTTCCGGTTTCAATGCTTATCTGTATCCTCCGTTCATGCTGGCCTGGGTGGTGGTGGCGCCGTTGACGCTGCTCGCCGTCCACCTGCTGTTTCGCGTCCTGCTGCTCAATCGGCGGGGCGATCTCGTCGCGAAGCGCCGGGCCGTCGTCGTCGGGGCCAACCAGGCTGGGCAGGCGCTGGCGCGCAAGATACTCGGCACGCCCGAGCTCAAGCTGGAATTTCTCGGTTACTTCGACGATCGCAGCCTTGACCGGCTGGATGGGGTGGACCAGCAATCGCTGCTGGGGCGCCTTGACCAGCTGGCTGCCTATGCACGAGAACACAATGTGCAGCAGATCTATCTATCGCTGCCGATGACCTCGCAACCCCGAGTGCTCGCGCTGTTGGAAGACCTGAAGGACAGCACGGTATCGATCTACTTCCTGCCCGATTTCTTCGTGTGCGACCTGATCCAGGCGCGCTTTGACCATGTGGCGGGCATTCCGGTGGTGGCGGTGTGCGAAAGCCCCTTCGTGGGCATGGCCGGCATCGTCAAACGCCTGTCCGATATCGTGCTGGCGCTTGGCATCCTCACGCTGATCTGGCCCATCATGCTGGGCGTTGCACTGGCGGTGAAGTTCACCTCGCCTGGTCCCATCCTGTTCAAGCAGCGTCGTTACGGCGCTGACGGCGAGAGCATCCTCGTCTACAAGTTCCGCTCGATGACAGTGATGGAAGACGGCGACAAGGTCACCCAGGCGACCAAGAATGACCAGCGCCTCTCGCCCATCGGTGGCTTCATCCGCAAGACCTCGCTCGACGAGCTGCCGCAGTTCATCAACGTGCTCGAAGGCAAGATGAGCATCGTCGGCCCGCGCCCGCACGCCAACGCCCACAACGAGATGTACCGCAAGCTCATCCCCGGCTACATGATCCGGCACAAGGTCAAGCCGGGCATCACTGGCTGGGCCCAGGTCAATGGTTGCCGCGGCGAGACCGACACCATCGACAAGATGCAACGCCGTATCGAATTCGATCTGGACTACCTGCGCAACTGGTCGTTCTGGCTCGATCTCAAGATCGTGCTGCAGACAGCAACATCGATGTTGCGCGACAAGCACGCCTATTAAGCCCATGCCTTTATTCTACGGACACTACGCCATGCCCCAGCATCACTCCGCAAACGGCTTCGCCGCTCTGATCCTCCTTGCACTACTCACTGCTTGCGGCGGCGATCGACCCAGCTCGCCAAGCCAAGTCCTCGCTAAGGTCAACGACACCGAAATCACCGGATTGCAGCTCAACCATGTTTTATCTCAACGCGGCAAGCCAGAAGGCGCAGATGAGCAAGCGTTGAAGCGTTCTGCCCTGGAGCAATTGGTGGATCAAGAATTGTTGGTTCAAAAGGCAGTCGACCTGAAGCTGGATCGAGATCCCACCGTACTGCAGGCGATTGAGCAATCGAAGCGACAAGTGTTAGCACAAGCCGCAGCGGAACGTTACCTGGTAAAAAAAGCCACGCCGAGCGAACAAGAAATAGCCGCGTTCTACCAGAGCAATCCTGCTCTTTTTTCTGAACGGAAGATCTATCAATTCAAGGCATTTAGCGTACGTGGTCCTGCAATTCCATCGGGTGTGGCGGAGGGCTTGGACAATGCTCATTCCGCTGATGAGGTCGCCAACGTGCTCACTAACGCTGGCATGGAATTTAAATCTGCGGATATTCGGCGCACGGCAGAACAGTTGCCGCTACCCATGCTCGATAAAATCGCAACCTCACATCAAGGAGACGTGATTGCTATTCCAGAGAACGGAGGCACATTGCTGTTGTTGAATGATGGAACAACGCCTGCTCCAATGAATGCCGAAGAAGCAAAGCCATTTATTCAAACCTACCTCGTGAATATGGAGCGGCAAAACAAGGCAAAGCAAGGTATGGCCAACCTGAGAGCCGCCGCTAAAGTCGAATATCTACAGGATTTTGCATCGACTAAAAAGGTTGAGCAGAAAGCACCTGAGCAGTCGCATGCAAAGAAATTGTAAAAATCAATATTTACTGATGCAAGGTAAAGCCCAATGATGAAAATTCTTTGGATGGTAGCGCTGTTGCTGATGCCTTTGGTATCGATGGCCGAAACGCAGAATTATGATTTGAATGAGAATAAATATCTGCTTGGTCCTGGCGATGTCGTAAGAGTAACCGTATACGATCATCCCGATCTTGATACGGAAGCACAATTAACTTCGGAAGGTGATTTGTCATTCCCATTAATCGGTTCGGTCAATCTTCAAGGTAAAACGTTCGATTCGGCAGCGAAGCAGATATCGGATAAGCTGCAAAAAGGCGGCTTTATCCTGAAGCCTAACGTTAACGTATTTATTTTGCAGTATAAAAGTCAACGTATAGCAGTTGTTGGTGAAGTGAATCGTCCTGGGCGATACATGTTGGATAGTCCGACTGATCTTGTAGCAGCAATTGCTCAGGCTGGTGGAATTAGCGTAAATGGCGGCGATACGGTAATTCTCGTATCTCAAAGAAAACGCAAGGAGTTTCGCTTGTCTGAGCTTGCTGCAGAAGGAGGGGAGCTTCAGTTGGGTATTCCTGTGGCAAACGGGGATGTGCTCTATGTGCCTCGCGCGCAGCAATTTTATGTATATGGGGAAGTGAATCGCCCCGGAAACTATCGTCTTGAGCGAGGCATGACCGTCATGCAGGCCATTTCTGTAGCTGGCGGATTCAATCCCCGTGCCAGCCATAAGAATATCAACGTATTTCGTGCAGGGACCGCCGAGGGACAGGAGAAAGTCGCTTTGAGCCTGACTGATGCCGTTCATGTCAATGATACGATTTATATCGAAGAAAGCTTATTTTGAGGTGATATAGAAAATGGAGCTTTCTCAATTCTTGTCGATTGTCTGGGCCAGACGGTATTGGGCTATCCTGGTATTCGTATGTGTAGTAGTCAGTGCATTGGCAGTGACTCTTATTTTGCCGAAGCAATATACGGCCGATGCTGAAATTGCTTTGGATGTAAAAGCCACTGATCCAGTAAGTGGTATGCCGGTGCAAGGTTACCTTGCGCCGAGTTTTATGACTACCCAGGTTGACATTATTCAAAGCTACAGCACCGCACTTAAAGTAGTTGAGATGAACGGACTGGCCGAGTCTGCAGAGATTCAGGAACAATGGCGTCAATCGACAGATGGCAAGGGGGATCTCCGAAATTGGGTAGCCGCTTCGTTACTCAAAAAATTGTCGGTGCAACCAAGTCGAGATAGTAACGTCATAACGCTGCAATATGATGCGGGTAGCCCAGCTTTTGCGGCCGAAATCACTAACAGTTTTACGAAGGCTTATATCCAAAATATCGCGGATATGAAAATGAGCGCTGCCGCACAGAACTATAAGTTCTTTGAGGTGCAGCTGAAAGGTTTGAAGAAGAAACTTGAAGATGCTCAACAGGTGCTTTCGGAATATCAGCAATCTCAAGGTATCGTGGCAAATGATGAGCGGCTAGACATAGAAACACAGCGGCTCAATGAACTGAGTGCTCAGCTCGCGGCTATGCAAGGAGCGACCGTAGATGCAAGGTCGCGGACCCTGGGGGGGGAAGGTGCACCGGATGTACTCAATAATCCGGCTGTTCAGCAGCAGCGTGCGCAAGTCGTGCAACTGGAAGTGGCCTTGCGTCAAATTTCAGAAAAGGATGGACCTAATCATCCGCGATATTTGCAGGCAAGCGCGCAACTGGAGGCAAGCAAAAAGGAGTTAACTTCCTTGCTCGCACAATATGCGGGAGGACTAAATACCGCAGCGCGTAACGCGAACAGCCGACAATCCAGCCTGGGGAGTGAACTAGAGGCGCAGAAGCAAAGAGTCTTGCAGCTTAAAACACAACGCGCACGTCTTGGAGTACTTCAAGGTGAAGTTGAGAGCGCACAGAGGACATACGACGCAGCATTGCAACGTCTTTCTCAAACTGCGCTCGAAAGCCAGTCTAGTCAGACCAATGTTTTGGTGCTGAAGAGTGCGATTGAGCCGGCGACACATTCCAGCCCCAATACACTGCTCAATCTAATACTTGCCATTTTTGTCGGTGCAGTACTAGGTGTCGTTGTCGCTCTGGTCAAGGAGCTACTTGATCGGAAAGTCCGTTCCGCTGCCGACTTGGAGCAGATATTGGATTTGCCTGTCTTGGCGGCTATTTCTGCTCAGCGCCCTGCGAGGGTGGCATCCGAGTTGGTTAAGGCTTAAGAGGCTAGAGCTATGAATATTTTGGATCTTAAAGAAGTAGATGAGGACAATACACGTAAATTAGGAAGCGTATTGTTGAGCCAGGGAAAAATCAACCCCATGCAGGCTGAGCAGGCGCTGGTGTTTCAAAAAAAAGAGTCCGTTCGATTCGGCGAAGCACTGGTTAAGCTTGGTTTTATTTCAGAGCAGGATTTGTTGCATGCGGTATCGTCACAATTTTCATACCCTTACTTGCAGCTTGGTTCAGCAAATATCAGTGAAGAGCTGCTTGCAGCGCACAATCCGTTTAGCGTACAAGTCGAATCCCTCCGTAGCTTACGAAGCCAGTTGATATTGAAATGGACTTCACTAGGAAACACTTCACTCATGTTGGTTGCCCATGATCGTGACTGTGGAGCATCACTTTTATTAGCCAATCTTGCGGTATTGTTTTCCCAGTTAGGAAAGCGCACCTTGATTGTTGATGCAAATCTACGTCAGCCGACACAGCACACCCTTTTTGGTATAGAAAACCGCTTGGGCTTGAGCGATATCCTGGCTGGAAGAGCCACATCATCGGTCATTCACCAGATTGGTGAGCTGCGCAATTTGTATTTGCTTGCTGCTGGAAGCCCTGCACCCAACCCTCAAGAGTTGCTCTCTAAGCAAGGTGTTTCTACCTTGGTGGCTGATTTGGGCTCGAAATACGATATCGTCTTATATGATGTTCATCCACTGGCAGATATTGCAGACGCGCAATTACTTGCTGTTCATGTGCCGGGTGTTCTACTCGTGGCAAAACAAGGCAAGAGTAGTATAAAGGCTTTACAGAACGTCAAAACACAGCTGGCAGCAGCAAGAAGTTTAGTCATTGGATGTGTCTTGAATGAAGGTCGTTGATATGCAGCATACTGGGTGGGAGATGGGGCATATGTTACGAGAGCGGCTACCTCTGCTAGTTGGACTGTTTTCACTTCTATTGCCAACAATATATTCGCTCTCAACAGGGCTTTGGCAAGAAACGGAGCATGCCCATAGCTTTGCATTACTTGCATTATTGGCTTGGATGTTTTGGCAGAAGTGGAGTGCTTACGAAGCTATTGACAAGAAACCACACTACGGCCTGGCTTTTTTGTTGTTGATTCCTACTCTAGCTGCTTATGTACTTGGTCGATCTCAAGATATTGTGATGCTGGAAGTTGGCGCATTCATTTCCATACTAATTTCACTGATCCTCATTGATAGAGGCTGGCGCGCGGTTCGATTCTATTGGTTCCCCTTGTTTTTCATCGTTTTTCTGATCCCGTTACCCAGTGCGGTTGTAGATCTGCTAACGGGTGCGTTAAAAAATCAAGTATCAGCGGTCGCTGAGATGATTTTGTACAACGCTGGATATCCTATCGCAAGAACCGGTGTTGTGCTAAGTGTAGGGCAATATCAACTATTGGTTGCAGATGCTTGCTCGGGGCTCAATTCAATGTTCAGCCTTCTCACCGTCGGGTGCTTGTACGCCTATTTGGTGGGTGATGGTGGAAAGCTTCGAAATGCTATTCTGGTGTTTGCGGCACTGCCAATTGCTTTTGCCGCCAATGTCATACGAGTTATGGCGTTGATTTTGCTCACTTATCACTTTGGTGCTGAAGCAGGTCAGGGCTTTGCACACGATTTCGCGGGGATTCTTTTGTTTGCCGTGGCACTCGTTGCAATTTTTGCATTGGACAAATTTTTGGGCCTTTTTTTAAAGAAATCAATGGGACAAAATGAACAAGCCTTTGCTTAATTATTTGATTGCTGCAGTGATGTTGGCATCCGCTCTTGCGGCTATTGCAATGAAGCCGGCAACGATGCTTTCTCAATCGCGGGCCGTCAATATTCAGAATATCATTCCAAGTGAATTTGGTACTTGGCGTGAACTTCCTGGCCAGTCGGTTATAGAGATATCGCCGGAAGCACAAGCTGGATTGGATAGGATTTATAACCAACTAGTGAGTCGTACGTATGTGAATGCTCAAGGGCAGCGCGTTATGCTTTCTGTTGCATACGGGGAAGATCAGCGCGATGGAATGGGTATGCACCGCCCTGAAGCGTGCTACCCAGCCCAAGGATTTACTATCTCTTCACGGAAGGAAGGGGTTTTAGCAATTGGGCCTAAAAATATTCGCGTAACCCGTCTTGTTGCACAAATAAATGAAAGAATTGAACCAGTTACCTATTGGACCTTGTTAGGGGAGAAAAATACGCTTGGTGGTAGAGATTCAAAATATGAGCAAATTAAGTACGGCCTTCGGGGGATTATTCCTGATGGGTTGATTTTTCGGGTGTCAACGATCGGCAATGAATCGAATGCCGAGTATGATATTCAAGCGCAGTTTGTAGAGCAGCTGTTCGATTACATCGGTCCGAAATCAACCTCTCTTTTGGCTGGGGGTGTCTGATTGGAAATATCGACCACCATCGTCGAACGATTGCTAAATGCTGGTAACGTCCCGGCATGGTGGGCGCTGATAAAGCGCTTGTTGCTCATCGTTGCGGTATCTGCTTTCGCGTTTTTTATTGGGCTTGGTATTGCTGTTGGGGGAGTTAAGGCAGCGGCGATTTTTTTCGGAATGCTTGCTGTTTGTGCTGTGCTCGTATTTCCTGCTCGGTTGCTCGTATATTTAGTAACCATTCTTGCATTTGTGGTGTTGGGGCAAGCGCTCTATTTTTTGCGAATAGACCAGGCAATATGGTTGCCGGCGGTTGTTTGCCTCGTGTTGTATCTTCGTGTTTTCATTGAATTGGTAAGCCCTGCCAACTACCAAAATAACAGATTGCCTTTTGCCTCCCTATTGATTTTGTTATTCCTTGGGTGGGGTTTGTTTTCTTCCCTTTATTCCTGGCAAAGCGGCTGGCAACTATTTCTTGGATCTAAAGACTATCTTTGGTACTACTCCCTGTTCTTTTTCCTATTGCTCACGCAAATGGACATGGCAGTTTTTGACCGATTGCTTCGCTGTATACCGGTATTCATGCTTGCCCAGCTACCCTTTGTGGCATACCAAGTTCTATTTGTTGTGCCAAAGCGCACCACTGGCATTAAATGGGACTCCGTCGTTGGCATGTTCGGAGGCGACCCAAACGGAGGTGGTGCTAGCGGCATGATGGCATATTTTATGCTGTTTGGTTTTTTCGGGGTGATTGAGCTCTTCCAGAAAAAAGTTATCTCTTTTCGGAGTGTGGTCTTCATCGCCATTTCCACGCTCGCGGCAATTGGCTTTGCTGAAGTCAAAGTGGCCTTCATTCTTCTGCCATTTATGGGTATTTATCTTTACTGGGATGTGTTGTTCAAAAGACCGATTTTATTCATGGGCGCAACGTTGTTGTTGATCGCTGTATTGTGGGCAGGGGCCTATGCATACTTCAAGCAGTTTGGGGAGAATAGTAGTCAGCGTGATCTAGGGTCTTATATTGAGCGCACAGTAGAGCTTACGGTTGATCCTAAAATTATAAATTACGAAACTGGGGAAATTGGCCGAGTTGCTGCGCTCGTTTTTTGGTGGCAGGAGGCGAGCAAGATCGACGTGGGCAGAACATTTTTTGGATTCGGTGTTGGGGCAGTAAAAACCGGAAAAACCATGGTTGGGCAGATCGCGGCGCGATATTACCCGTTGTACCGCCCGGGGCGAAATTCAGTTGCAGTCCTGTTATGGGAGGTCGGGGTTGTTGGCGCCCTACTCATATTCGCTTTTTTTCTTGCCACGGCCCTGCTCGCAAAAAGGGTGGCAAATTGGCCACAAACCCTAGGTCGGGATAAAGCATGGCTGCGTGCCTCGTCCGCGGCGCTATTTTTTGCAGTACCAATGACAATATACAATCGGGATATGACTGAGTTGCCGGTTTCACAGGTTTTTTACGTACTCCTCGCAAGCTACGTTTTGGTTGCTTATAAATTCTATCGGAACAGAAATGAGTAATATGTTCGGTGCCGCTAGTGCAAAGCGCGGCGTCAAATCGTTCGTCCTTGGAAAAGGAGTCTCCGCGCTTTCGACGTTCTTGGCCTTATCGTTACTCGTCAAGCTTGTGGCGCCTGCAGAATATGGCATTTATGTAGCCTACTTCGCAATTGTTGAAATATCGTATCTGCTGAGCGGCTTCGGTTTGTCGACTTTCGCTCAGAAATATGTAACCGAACTGGCGGTTGCGGGGCAATATCGTTTTCTTCGGAAAGCTCTGATTTTCTCCTCGGCGTTGAGAATGGCTTTTTCCTTGATATATGCCGTTGCCGTTTATGCTGTTTTCTCCTGGGTCGCGGAGTATTTCGGCGCAAGAGAGCTGCAAAAATATGCCAGTCTGCTAGCGGTGCTTTTGGTGTTTGAAATCCAGATGCGCTATTTTGTCGAGGTTTTTCCAGCATTGATGTGGCAAGGCGCATCGCAGATCGTCTTTCTAATTCGTTCACTGGCAAGAATGGCGGCCTATTTGGCATTGGTGTTGATGGTCGATCAAGCAAGCCTGGCGCTCGTGTTTCAAGTAGATCTACTTGCAACACTTACCGGTTGCTGCTATGGCAGCATTGTTTTGATCCGTGGTGTAAAACGATTTCCTGCTTCAAAAAAAGAAGAGAGGCATGGCGGGCTTGATTTGTGGCGCGTATTGAGAGTGTGCTTTCAATTTTACTTTAATCAGGTGTTGGGCCAAATTTATGGCAACAACATCTTGAAGCTGTTGGTGGCGAAATTTCTGGGAGTAATTCAAGCGGCTTACTTTGGTTTCGCACAATCCATTGCGGATATGGTGAAAAACTATTTGCCAGGATTTTTGTTGCTTGGTGTCGTTCGTCCTGTGTTCGTGGCGAGATATGAGCAGCGCAAGGATCCGAAAGTATTAAGCGAAATGTTCAATTTCGTACTCAAAATGAATTATTTCACGCTCTTCCCAGTGGTGGCATTCGTGTTTTATGTCGGTGAGCCGTTATTGAATATGTTAAGCCATGGAAAATTCCATGGAGTGGGGATCTTGTTTCTGGTTTGCTTGCTGACGTTATCTATGCAATGTGTGCATCAAGTGCTGGGCTTGATCAATTTATCGATGGGGTCGCCAAAAGTAAGTATCGCGTCGACGGCAAGTGCCAGCTTGGGGCTTGTTATCGGCCTAGGCTTGGCAGCGCAATGGGGTGTGATCGGCTTTGCTATCGGTGCTGTTTTGAGTGAATTTTTTTGGTCAACGGTCTGTATCGTACTGCTTCGCCGTGCCGGATTTCACTTGTACGTTGATATCAAGCGGCTTCTTTTAATGGTAACTGGTTGCATCACCGGTATAGGACTAGCCTACCCCATTGTCCTAGCTAATCATTCGATTTTTGGGTTATTAATGGCTGGATCTATTGCCGCAATTGCTTGTCTCATCATAACAAGTTTCTTCAAACCGTTTTCTGCGCAGGAAAGGGAATGGATCCGATCTTCTTTGCCTAAAAAACTATCTAAATTTTTTATTTGGTAAAATCGTGAAAATATATTTGACTGGCCAGGATAATTTTGGTAATCGTGGGTGTGAGGCTTTGGTGCGCTCCAATGCCATGCTACTCCGAGAGGCACGCCCTGATGCAGAGATTCTCGTACCGTCGCACGATATTGAGCGTGATAAGAATCAATGGCGTTCGGCGAGCCGCGACGGTATTCGGTTTGTTAATGCGATTCCAGTCCATAAAAATTTAAAATGGCGTGGGCGGCTGGCCAATCGCTTTGACTTTTTGAAGTCCTGGCGTTGGCCCCAGCCTAACCTCGGCCATCCCTATGCAAGAGATATTGCATCCGCGGATGCGTTAGTGTCGATCGGCGGGGATAACTACTCCTTGGACTATGGCTTGGTATCACTATTCCACTTCGTGAATGTGGCCGAGTTCGCCTTGAGATCCGAAAAGCCGTGTGCGCTTTGGGCCGCTTCGGTCGGTCCTTTTGATAAAGAACCACGCGTGGTGCAGCAAGTGGTCGAACATCTTCAGCGTTTGTCTCTTGTTTCTGTGCGTGAAACAAATAGCTATGATTATCTTCGTGGTAAGGGATTGCATAGCAATCTGATTCAAGTGGCGGATTCAGCATTCGCGCTTAAGCCGGAGCCGTTTGATGTATCTTCCTTTTGGCCAAAAACCGACAAGCCAGTCGTCGGGTTGAATGTCAGCCCCCTTATCCAAAAGTACCGTGCGCGCGGCGAGGACCCGGTTGTACTCAGGAACGAAGTCGTTCGGTTCGTTCAGCACGCAATGGGACAGGGTTATCACGTACTGCTTGTTCCGCATGTGGTTCCGCTTGACGGCAGGGTTTTCAATAACGACGAAATCTATATGCGGGAGATCTTGGCTGAGTTTTCCCCCCCAGATTCTGTCAGCATGCCGCCATCTGGTCTTAATGCATCCCAACTAAAATACGTTATCTCGCTGTGTCGTTTTTTTATCGGCGCGAGGACTCACGCGACCATTGCTGCATTTTCCAGCTCTGTACCCACAATCTCGATCGCTTATAGTATCAAGGCAAAGGGGATCAACAATGACCTTTTTGGCCATTGCCGCTATGTTTTGGAAACCCCTGACGTTGGTGAATCAAGCTTGAAGGGCGCATTGGCATTGCTTGAGTCCGAAGAGTCCCAGATTCGAGCGGCGCTCGATCAGCAAGTGCCCAAAATGCGCGAGAAGGCACGCGAAGGCATTCAGCATTTCATGAGATTGTTGTGATGGTTGCTTCTCCTTATATCTCGATACTGATCAAAGCGCTTAATGAAGAAGATTGCATTGGTGAGTGCTTGGATTCCGTGATGCGTGAATCCTCTGGCCTGAATTGTGAAATAATTCTTGCAGATAGCCTATCCACCGATAGTACGGTCGAGATAGCGAGGCGATATCCAATCAAGATCGTTCAATTTGAGCGGAAGCAGGATCGCAGCGCTGGAGCTGCTGCCCAGTTGGCTTATCAGCATGCTCAGGGACAGCTGATCTACATGCTGGACGGGGATATGGTGATGCAGCCCGGGTTTTTACGTGAAGCAGTTCAAACGCTGGAACAGGACCAAGGCCTAGCAGGTGTGGGAGGAGTTCTCTCGGACTCGCGAGTGAACAACATGTTTGACAGACATCGTGTGAAAACAAGGCCTTCTGCGCGCCCTGGTGAGGTGCCATGGCTAAACGGAGGGGGGTTGTACCGAAAAGCTGCGGTCGACGGTGTCGGTTATTTTTCCCATCGGTTCTTGCCGGCGTATGAGGAAGCAGAATTGGGTATGCGCTTGCGCAAGACTGGCTGGCGCCTGTGGCGCTTGGCGCGGCCTGGTGTATCTCATACTGGCCACGATGAATCGACAGGTGGGTTGTTGATGCGCCATTGGCGTAACGGATATGCCCACGCTTCGGCGATGTTGCTAAAGGGTGCGATGCGAGGCGGTTATCTTCGCGATGCGATTCGGATTAACCGTGAGCCGCTGCTTGTAATCGGGTTGTTTTTGTTATCGCTCTTTGCTCTTATCGATGCGAGAGTATTGCTGTACACCGGTGCGATATGGTTCGGTCTTTTCTTGATGCTTCTGTTTAAGAAAAGAGATTTGGGTGACGCCGCCTTTTCCTTCATGCACTGGCACTATCGAACTTTGGGTTTGCTGGTCGGCCTGTTCAAGCATGTGGACGACCCCAGGCTGGCGATTCCGAGCAAGGTGATTCAACAGGGCTGATACGATGCTTTTTTTATTTAGAGTTTCTCATTGGCTTTATCGTTGGCATATTCCGTTTTTGCCGGCTTTAATTCGTCATGTGAATAGGGTTTTGTTTTCAGTGGTGCTTCCCCCCTCGGTCGAAGTGGGGAAAGGTGTGATCTTTGGTTACCAAGGATTGGGTATTGTCGTTCATCGACGAGCCAAGATCGGAAATCGCGTGGTTATTGCGCCAAACGTTACAATTGGCGGGCGGTCTGAGTTTAAAGAGGTGCCAGTCATTTCAGACGATGTGTTGATTGGAGCTGGTGCGAAAATTCTCGGACCAGTTACAATCGGTAAGGGCGCTAAAATCGGTGCAAATGCAGTCGTATTATCCGATGTGCCTGCGGGGGCTCTAGCTGTTGGCGTGCCCGCTCGCATCCTGATGCCAGGTGCTTCGAAGGCCATCCCGCATGATTAATTATCTGCGATTTAGATTGATAGACTTATTGAGGGGAACACGGTCCTTTCGTCTATATCGTGAACTGTCGGTTTCCCAGTTCAAGTCCCAAGCTGAAGTTGCTTCCGAGAACAACTTCAGGAAAATCGCTTTGCTGAAGTTGGCTGCTGCAAATGCTGCTGTGTTTCAGGGGATGGATTCCACCGACCTTGTATCTTGGCCGAAGATGGACAAGGATACCGTGCGATCTGATCCGCAAGGATTTATCAACAAAAACTACCGTGGGCGGCGCTTTCTGAAGAAAACAAGCGGCTCGACCGGTGCACCCTTCCAGTTTGAATCTTCAGAATTGGCCCAATCGTATCTTTGGGCTTGCATCTATCTTGCGTGGAGCGCAGCCGGATACCGCTTAGGTCAGCCCGTGGCATTTCTTGCTGGGGCGGCGCTTTTTTCCAATACGTGGAAGCATAAACTGTTTTATCGGTTGATGAACGTTTATCCGCTGTCTGCAATGGGTATGAATGATGACGCCATCAAAGACCATTGCGAAAAGCTGGTGCGCAAGAAGATCAAGGTGCTTTACGGTTATTCGACTGCGTTGCACACCATGGCACAGTATGTTCTGCAAAACCCCAAGGCGGTCAACGATCATTCATTGATTGCCGTAATGTCCACGTCTGAAAATCTTTCAATGATTGCGAAGCGTGATATACAAAATGCTTTTGGCGTTCGAGTTTTTAATCAGTACGGCTGCAATGATGCGGGAATTTCTGCCTTTGAATGTGAGGCTGGCGAAGGGTTGCACATTGTTTGGGATCGTTGTTTTGCTGAGATAGATGCGGATGGGCATCTGCGTGGAACCGATTTTGCCAATGTCGCCAGTTTCTTCATCCGATACGACACTGGGGATCTTGCTACCTTGAGTCATGAGCCCTGTAAATGCGGGAGAGCGTGGCCACGCATCACTGAGTTCTCAGGCCGGGCAAATGATCTTGTAATCGATCTTGCGGGAAAAAAATTTCCCGGGGCTTATTTCTCCAATTTGTTCATTGGAAGCGGAGTTAAAGGCTTCCAGGTCCACTTTGATGAGTGTCGAATAAAAATATTGTTTGACAATCAAGGCCAGCCATTTGAGGCGACCCGTTTACTTGATAGACTAAAACGTGACATGTCGTTTGAGCACTACAGCATTGTCGAAGCGCCTTTTGTCGTTCAAGCGAATGGAAAAAGACGATACGTCATAAAAATGGAAGCAGTAGAATGAAGGCGCGGCGCGTGCTGATGATAGGCCCTTCTCCTGATGCGCAAGGAGGTATGGCGACTTGGGCGAAAAGTGCTCAAATGGCCGGTCTATTCGAACGCCTTGAAGTGGATTATTTCGCTAGCCACGTTGACGCGGGAAAGCTAAAAAAATTGATCCAAGCAGCAAAAGCATACGCGTACGTGCTTTATTTAGTTATTTGTGAAAAAACGCTGGTCGTTCATTTTCACGTGGCCACGGGCATAAGTTGGTGGCGTAAATGGGGCATGATCCGTCTTCTTCAGGCCTTTTCCGTTCCATATGTACTTCATTTACATGGTGGTACTTTCAAAGAGTTCTACACCAGGCATCAACGCCGTCTTACTGGTAGAGAGCTGGTGCGGGCCTTTGAAAAAGCAGATGCTGTATTGGCGCTGAGTCCTGATTGGGTTGAGTGGGTAGGTTCGATCGCTCCTCGTGCACGATGCATTTCAGTCCCAAATGCAGTCGTGATTCCCCCGAGTCCGACAGCTAGCTCTTCGTTCAAGCGCTGCCTGTATCTAGGCCGTATTTCCAAACCCAAGGGTTTGGAGGAGCTATTGATCGCCGCACAATGTGTCCTGAAATCACACCCCGATTTCGTCTTGGAGTTGGGCGGAGTGGGTGATGAGGATTGGGCTCGTGAGCTTATAAGTCGGCTTGGTATCGAATCCTCTGTTCATTTGCTGGGTTGGCTTGCAGGGCAAGAAAAGGAAAGCGCACTTGCTCGCTGCGATATGCTGGTTTTACCTTCGCATAAAGAGGCGTTGCCATTTGTTATCCTTGAGGCGATGGCACGGGCCAAACTGGTAATTGCTTCTGACGTAGGCAGCATCCGCTGGGTTTTGTCCGATGGCGAAGCGGGCCTGCTCGTCCCTGCGCGAGCTACAGATGAGCTGGCGAGTGCGTTAACTTGGGCAATGGATCACGCCGAACAAGCTTTTCGATTGGCTGAGGCGGGCTATATGCGTGCCCAATCGGAATTTTCTTTTGATCATATGGAAGCACAGCTTGAGGCCATTTATGAAAACCACGTGGCGTAAAAAGTGGTTGCTGTTGGCCACGTGCTTTATCAGTGCTACAGCAAGTTCTGCCCCTCCGTTTTCTTTCTCGCTGACGAGCGGGGAGGAAGTGCAGAACCCCCCCATTTTTCAATGGGTCAGTGATAGCCCTGTTCTTTTCCGGTTGGTCGAAAATGGTAGCGTCGTGAGTGAACTTGAATTGAACTCCTCCTATTGGATTCCCAATGCGCCATTAAAACCTGGCCAGTATTGTGCCTCGGCTCGACCCAAAAACGGTGGGGCAGCCATACAGCGGTGTTTCCAGATTAAAGCAGATAGTCCAAAAGTTGAGGCCTTCTCGCAAAAGGATGTGCTCCATACCGGTCTTCAGCGCCCCTATATCATGGACGGCTTTGCTATGAGTATCTTAGCAAGAGATGGTACAGACAGTGCTGCAAGAAAGAAAAAGATTTGGGAGCTTTCTCGAGCATATGAACGGGTTTCAGCAAGCACGGCAGGCGTGTCTACAGCTACGGCACAATCGGCTCCTGCAATGTTGGAGCATATTGAAGCTATAAAAAAATGGTCGGATCGAGCAACGTATGCTTCTAACCTTTGGTATTTTACTAATAACAGCCAATACAAGTCTGAATTGTCAGATCAAATAGATGCTGTTCTTTCCAATTGCTCATCAATCTCCACATCTTTGACGGATGGGCGTTCTGCTCGGACGTTTCTGTGGGCACTCGCTTACGCGTATGATTTCGTTGGTTATAGCCAAAGCAATGCGGCAGAGTGGGCAACTTGTATCGAGAAAGTCGCTCGAAACTCGGCGATTAATGCCGACAAATGGGAGGGTCGGCCACTCGAAACCGCGACAGAATATAATTCCTATGTGAATGCAATAGCGGCTGCTTTGATTATTTACAATCGTTCGGCATGGGCGAAACAGTATGTGGCTGCAAACCTAAGGCGGGCGGTATATGCGGGGAACCCTTACTGGAATGCCGATGGCGGCTATGAGAGTGGCGGCGCTTATGAGCAGTGGACTATTGTCAACAGTGTTTATGCGCTACGTGTGATTGAGCAGACTACAAAGTATAATCCTTTTAATCATGTTTGGTTTCGGGCAGCGCCTCGTTATTTTTCATACATGATAAGACCCAATGCCCCCACTTCACTCTTTGGTGATGGGCATGAAAGCCCGGTAGGAAAGCATTATGGTGCACTACTTGCGGACTTTGTCGATGTGCCCGCATCAAAATGGTATCGCCAATTAATCGGTAACGACGAGGTGCCGGTCCTAGATTACCTAGCCCATTCGCAGTTTAAAGTAGAGGGTGCAGGTTGGACTCCTGCTAATTCAGCTTATTTTCCGCAGTCCGGTATGTTGGGATGGTATGAGGATGCAAATTCACTGGACAGCATGGCTGTTTACGTTAGGACCCGTTATGGCAAGCTTCAAGGTCATGCTCACGCGGATCTTGGTGCGTTCGTTGTTCATAATGGCAACAAAGCATTGCTGGTCAATTCTGGCCGTTATGATTGGTACGGTTCTGCGCAATGGAAAAATTATTATCAACAGTCTGTTTCACACAGTTTACCGACTTATGGCGGTGGTAAAGGACAGTCTTCGCCCAAGGTGGCGAGTGATGCAGTTGTTCAACGTGGAGTGGGTAAGGACTATGGCTTTGTTACGCTAGATTTGTCGCAAGGTTTTGCAGCTCCAGTCAAAGCTGCTACGAGAACGGTGGTTTATCTCAAGCCCTCATTACTCTTGGTAGTCGATAAGCTCCTCGCAGACACACCTTTGGCATGGGAGTGGAATCTACATCCAACGAAGAAATTAGTACAACTGGGCAATCGCGCGTGGGCTAACGATCAGCTTTGTGTTTACGAACTTGAAGGAAATGATCTGGCCTATCAAACCGGTATTAATACAAGCTACTACAAGGGAATGCCGGTAGGGGCCCTACAGCCGTGGCATACGGCTTGGAAATCGCGCACTCCTACAAAAGAACAGGTAATGGCATTTTTAATTGATTTGTCCTGCAATAAGACTAAATGGCCAGTGGGTTTATCCTACAAGCGTAGAGAAGACATCATGTTAAGTGTTCATGGAAGAAATGTCGAAATTGGAGCAAATGGTGATGTCCGTGTCAGTCAATAAATTCCAGCGTCTGACTGTGCTGGGCTGCGAGGTCGACAACCTGTCGATGGCCGAAACGCTGGATCGCATCGGCGAGCTGATCGCCAGCGGCCTGCCCAACCAGCACGTCGTGATCAACGCCGACAAGGTGGTGAAGGCGCATGCCGATCCGGAACTGAAACAGATCATCAACAACTGCGCGCTGATCAACGCCGACGGCATGCCGGTGGTGTGGGCGTCCAAGCTGCTTGGCACGCCGCTCAAGGAGCGCGTCGCCGGCGTCGATCTGTTCGAGAACCTGATGCGGGCCTCGGCCGAGCGCGGCTGGCGCGTGTATTTCCTCGGCGCCAAGGAAGACGTGGTCAAGGGCGTGGTCGACAAGTTCACCACCGCCTACCCGGCGCTACAGGTGGCCGGCTACCGCAACGGTTACTGGAAGGCGGATGAAGAGCAGGGCGTGGTCGATGCAATCACCGCCAGCAAGACGGACCTTTTGTTCGTCGCCATCAGCTCGCCCAAGAAGGAACAGTTCCTCGGGCGTTACCAGGTGCAGATGAAGGTGCCCTTCGCCATGGGCGTCGGTGGCACTTTCGACGTGATGGTCGGCAAGACCACGCGCGCGCCGGTCTGGATGCAAAAGACCGGTTTTGAATGGTTCTACCGCTTCCTGCAGGAGCCGCGCCGCATGTTCCGGCGCTACTTCGTCGAGGACATGTATTTCTTCGTACTGCTGGCCCGCGCGATGCTGGCCCGCTTCACAGGTAAGACGACATGAAAGTACTCGTGGTATTCGGCACGCGCCCCGAGGCCATCAAGATGGCCCCGGTGGTGGAAAGCCTCAAGTCGGACGCACGCTTCGAGACCCGCGTCTGCGTCACCGCCCAGCATCGCCAGATGCTCGATCAGGTGTTGGAGCTCTTTGCGATCCAACCCGATTTCGATCTGGACCTGATGCAGCCCGGCCAGGATCTCACCGATGTGACTAGCCGCGTGCTGGCCGGCCTGCGCGATGTGTTCGGCCAATGGCGGCCGGACATCGTGCTGGTGCACGGCGACACGACGACGACCATGGCGACGAGCCTTGCCGCCTTCTACCAGCGCATCGCCGTTGGCCATGTTGAAGCCGGCCTGCGCACGGGCAATATCTACTCGCCGTGGCCCGAAGAGATGAACCGCAGAATCGCCGGTTCCATCAGCGCGCTGCACTTCGCCCCGACCGAGACGGCGCGCGACAACCTGCTGCGCGAGAACGTCGACCCTGCCAACGTCCATGTCACTGGCAACACGGTGATCGATGCCTTGCTCAAGGTTGAGGCACGGCTGAAGCAGGATGCGCTGCTGGCCGACAAGATGGCGACGCGCTTTGCCTTTCTGAACGAAGGCAAGCGGCTGATCCTGGTCACTGGCCATCGCCGCGAGAATTTCGGCGGCGGTTTCGAAAACATCTGCGCGGCGCTGGGCGAACTCGCCGATCGGCCAGACGTGGAAATCGTCTACCCGGTGCACCTGAACCCCAATGTGCAGGAGCCGGTGCGGCGCATCCTGGCGGGGCGCAGCAACGTGCACCTGATCGATCCGCTCGATTACCTGCCCTTCGTTTACCTGATGACGCGTGCTGCGCTGATCCTCACCGACAGCGGCGGCATCCAGGAAGAAGCGCCGTCGCTGGGCAAGCCGGTGCTGGTGATGCGCGATACCACCGAACGCCCAGAGGCGGTTGCTGCCGGTACGGTGAAGCTGGTCGGCACCGATCGTGCGCTGATCGCGACAGAAGCGGCGCGCCTGCTCGACGACGCAGCGGCCTACGCCGCGATGAGTCAGGCCCATAACCCTTACGGCGACGGCCTGGCCGCGCGCCGCATCAACGACATCCTTGCCAACTGGAGCATCTAGAACATGTACAAGTATCAAACCGTTGCCATGATCGGCCTGGGTTACATCGGCCTGCCGACCGCGACTGTGCTCGCCAGCCGTGGTGTCAAGGTGATCGGCGTCGACGTGAACCAGCATGCCGTCGATACCATCAATCGTGGCCAGATCCATATCGTCGAGCCGGATCTCGATGGCCTGGTGCACCACGTGGTGAAGGAAGGCAATCTCGTTGCCCACACCAGCCCGAAGGAGGCCGACGCCTTCATCATCGCCGTGCCGACGCCGTTCAAGGACGGCCACAAGCCGGATCTGTCGTATATCGAAGCGGCCGCCCGCTCGATCGCGCCGGTGCTGCAAAAGGGCAACCTGGTGATCCTGGAATCGACCTCGCCGGTGGGCGCCACCGAGCAACTGGCCGAATGGCTGGCCGAATACCGCGCTGACCTCAGTTTTCCGCAGCAGGCGGGCGAGAGTGCTGACATCCAGCTGGCGTACTGCCCGGAGCGCGTGCTGCCGGGCCACGTGCTGCGCGAGCTGGTGGAGAACGATCGCATCGTCGGCGGCATGACGCCGCGCGCTGCCGAGATGGCGGCCGATTTGTACCAGATCTTCGTGCGCGGCGAGTGCCTGCTGACCGACAGCCGCACCGCCGAAATGGCCAAGCTCACCGAGAACTCGTTCCGCGACGTGAACATCGCCTTCGCCAACGAGCTCTCCATCATCAGTGACAAGCTGGGCATCAATGTGTGGGAGCTGATCCAGCTCGCCAACCGCCACCCGCGCGTCAACATCCTGCAACCGGGCCCAGGTGTGGGCGGCCACTGCATCGCGGTCGACCCGTGGTTCATCGTCGATTCGGCGCCGAAGGAAGCCCGCATCATCCGCACCGCGCGCGAAGTGAACGACGGCAAGCCGCACCACGTGATCGACCAGGTGGCGCGTGCCGCCGATCGTTTCAAGAACCCGGTGATCGCGTGCCTCGGGCTAGCGTTCAAGGCCAATATCGACGATCTGCGCGAAAGCCCGGCGATGGACATCGTTGCCGATCTGGCCGAGCGCAACCTCGGTCGCCTGCTGGTGGCCGAGCCGCATATCGACAAGCTGCCCAACAAGCTTGAAGGCAAGGTCGAGTTCGTCAATGCCGATGCCGCGGTGGAGGCGGCCGACATCGTATTGCTGCTGGTCGATCACAAGCAGTTCAAGCGCGTGCGCCAGGAAAAGCTGCAGACCCGCGTGGTGATCGATACCCGCGGCTTCTTCTGGTCGCGCTGAGCGTCAATCTGCCGGATCGCGCCAAGCAGCTCGATAGGTCGGGCTGGAATTGAACGATTCCAGTCCGATTGCTTAATTGGCGTGGCGAGTCGTTGTTTCGGTAGCCATTGCTGATAAGTGGATTCTGATAAAGCCGGTGCTGAATTTTCGGCTTGCCCTCATTGGTTTTTTAAAGAAAGGGCTTTCAAATCATCCGCAATGGCGCGATTGCGTTTTTCGGGTCTACCGAATATCCGCGATGACTGGCGTTGTGGTGAATGGGGAATTGAATTTCCCAAATGCACACCGCAAAAAAAGCCCCGGGTTGCCCCGGGGCTTTCTACTACAAGGGAGTGTGTATTGCGTAAGCCTGATTAGCCCTTGTGCTTGCGGCGGCGCGCAGCGATCAGGCCAACGAGACCCAGGCCCATCAGGGCATAGGTCTCGGGTTCCGGAACCGGAGACACGGCCGAGGTGATCGTGTACTGGCCACCGAGGACACCGGTCAGCAGACCGGTTACCTTGTAGTAGTAATTGCCAGCAGCGAGGTTGGAGAAGGTGTGGGTGGCGTCGCCAGTGGTACCATCGTACAGATGGGTGCCCACCAGGGCATCCGGCGTCACGTCGAAGAAGCTGCCTGAGTACAGATCGAGCTTGCCGGCGGAAATACGCAACACGCTGCCCAGATTGCTGGCGACGGTATTGCTCCACAGGTGCGATGTGCTGGGCAGGGTGAACGTAAAGTAGTCCTGGAAGATCAGACCCGTTTCCAGCTGGTTATGACGCACGGTTTCGAATTCCGTGGCGTCATGGATGTCCCAGTCGATGACCTGAGCCTGGGCGCCGGCTGCGAGCAGCGAAAGACCGGCAATAAGCGATTTCATCTTGCTAAGTTGCATTGTGAACTCCTTTCGATTGAATTGCATTGAGCGCTGGTTTCCCGTTCTGATGACCGGATGGGCCAGCTAACATATATTATTTTACGTATTGGAAATATGTGAATTGATTGCTGTAAGACAGATGGACGGCGGTAATTGGGAGGATAGTTAGTGCAACTAAACGAGAAGTGGCGCACAGATTTCCACACGGGCTAGTTGCACTGGTATGAAATAACCAGTTTTTGGCCCGCAACCTGCTGAAATCACAGCACACATTTTTCTAATGAAGGGGGTCGTGGCAATAGGCGTCTCCTGTCTTTTTGCGCGGTCTATGTGGCCGGCAGGCCCGGAACAGCGGTCGCTAGCGGCAGGCCTTGTCGACCCATACTGCGATCACGCAATGCGGCGTGCTGGATCACGTGACCACAGTCACGTCGCGATCTCGGACGGTACTGGTCTGGCTACGCGGCTTAAGTCACTGCAAGCAGCTGGCAATGCTTCAGCGCCTGCGCCAACGGCCGTACGCTACGGCAAGGGCGCCCACGACCAGCAGCAGCAGCCGTGCGGAATCGCTGGCATCATCAGCAACCTGCTGCTCGAAACCGGTGGCAGGGGTCAGGCTCACCGGTAGCCGCACGCTCCAGCCCGAGCTGCTCGGATCGGTTTGATTGCTGCGTTGCAAAAAAGTGGAATTTGTGCCAGTCAAGGCCGCGGGACTGGTATAGCCGAGCAGCTCAGCGTGAGCGTGGCCGGCGATTAGCAGCGTTACGGCGAAGACGGCATGTACAAGGCGCATGACTGACCTCCGGTGACTTATGCTGCAATGCAATATATCCGTCTTGCACAAAACCATCAATTGCTTTCTTTGAGCTTGCTGATGAATGGACAAATTTACCTGACTAATGACAGCGAGCACGATGCCGTGTGGACGTGGGATCTGTTCTGTCGCGTTGTCGACAACTACGGCGACGCCGGCGTGTGCTGGCGCCTGGCGCGCGATCTGGCGGCGCGCGGCCAGCGCGTACGGCTGTGGATCGACGAGCTACATGCCTTGGCGCGCATCTGGCCGCAGATCGATGCGACGCGTATCCGGCAGCAGGTGGCCGGGGTTGAGGTTGCGCACTGGGAGGCGGCAAGCTCGGCGGAGCCGGGCGACGTGGTGATCGAGGCTTTCGCCTGCGATTTGCCCGCAGGCTGGCCTGCCCGCATGCGCCAGCGGCAACCCGTGCCGGTCTGGCTCAATCTCGAATACCTTTCCGCCGAAGATTGGGTGCAGGGTTGCCATGGACTCGCTTCTCCGCGAGAGGGCATGGCCAAGTATTTCTTCTTTCCTGGCTTCGAGCGAGGGACCGGCGGATTGCTGGCTGAACCTGGCCTGGCCGGGCGGCGTGCTGCGTGGGCTGCGGCTGAGGCGGCGCAATGGCGCTCGGCGCAGGGCGCACCGCTTGCCGATGTGTACATATCGCTTTTTGCCTACGAGGTTCCAGCGACACTCGTCGACGCGTGGCTGCACGGCCCCCTTGAGGTGTGCTGCCTGGTTCCGGCGGGCCGGGCGCTGCGGCAGTTGTGCGATCTGCTGCAACTGCCTTTGCCCCAGACCGGGAGCTGCGTGAAACGAGGGCCGCTGACCGTGCTCACATTGCCCTTCCTGCGACAGGACGAATACGACCACCTGCTGTGGAGTTGCGATCTCAATCTCGTACGTGGCGAGGACAGCTTCGTGCGCGCCCAATGGGCGGCGCTGCCCATGGCCTGGCAGATCTATCGCCAGGAGGAGGACGCTCATCTCGTCAAGCTCGATGCCTTTCTCGGTCGCTATTGCGCAGGGCTGCCCGAGGACCTGACCGCTCCGCTCCGTCGCTTCTGGCTGGCGTTCAACGGCGCGGGCCAGCTCGATTGGCCCGGTTTTGCCGGCACGCTGGCCGCGCAGGGGCCCCATGCCCGGCGCTGGGCCGCCCATCTGCACGAACAGGGCGACCTGGTGACCAATCTGGTCAGCTTCGCCCGGAGCAAGTTACAATAGCGAGTTTTTGAATTTATCCATCGCAACCCCGCTGTAACAGGAATTCGCATGAAAACCGCACAGGAACTCCGTTCGGGCAACGTGATTCTGGTCGATGGCCAGCCGCTCGTGGTCCAGAAAACCGAATACAACAAGTCCGGCCGCAATGCTGCGGTCGTGAAGATGAAGATGAAGAACCTGCTGACGGACGCTCCGTCGGAGTCGGTCTACAAGGCCGATGACAAGTTCGAAGTCGTCGTGCTCGAGAAGCGCGAGTGCACCTACTCCTACTTCGCTGATCCGATGTATGTGTTCATGGATGGCGAGTACAACCAGTACGAAGTCGAAGCCGAAAATGTCGGCGATGCCGTGGCCTTCATCGTCGATGGCATGGAAGATCATTGCGAAGTGACGTTCTATGACGGCAAGGCGATCTCGGTTGAACTGCCGACCACCATCGTGCGCGAAGTGGAATACACCGAGCCGGCCGTGCGTGGCGACACCTCGGGCAAGGTGATGAAGCCTGCTAAGCTCAAGGGCACTGAAACCCAGATCCAGGTTGCGGCCTTCATCGAGATCGGCGACCAGATCGAAATCGATACCCGCACCGGCGAATTCAAGAAGCGCGCTTCCTGATTCTCGATGTAATAACAAAAAAGCCGCTCGACGAGCGGCTTTTTTGTTAGCCGCCCCCTACACAAGGCGGGGTATATGCGAGCCTGAATCCAGAAGGGCCTGACGAGGGGGCCGCCAAGGGGTTAAAGGACTACGCGCTGGGCTACATTCTCATTGACATCAAGTATTTGCCGCAGATGCCCGACAAAACCTCACGAAGCTGCCTGTTCGTGGCGATCGACCGGGCGACGCGCTGGGTATATTCCTGCGCATCTATCCCGACCTATCCGAAGCCCGCAGCGTTGACTTCCTGCGGTGGCTATCCAAAGCTTCACCCATCAAGATCGAAAAACTGTTCACTGATAACGACAGCCAGTTTACCGACCGCTTCACCAGCAAAGCCAAGATGCCGAATGGCCAGCATGTGTTTGGCCGCCAATGCGCCGCACTGGGCATCCAGAATCGATTGATCCCGCCACGTACGCCGCAAATGAACGGGATGGTCGAATGTTTCAACGGCCGGATCAGCGAACTGGTGAAGCAAACGCGCTTTGCCTGTGCGGCAGAGCTGGCGAGGGCACGCCAAGGTGACCTGCAGGCCTACAACCACCGCATTCCGCAAACGGCCTTGGGCTTGCAGTCACCAGTCGAATTGCTGAAAGTGTGGCAAAAAGAGCGACCGGAATTGTTCAGGAACAAGTCTACAACAGGTGGAACCTGACAGTTAGTTGGCATAGGCCGGCAGCGCGTTGCGGGTGAAACGGAACTGCTTGCTGCCAATTGCGACGGTGATGTTGTCTCCGCTGGTGGCCACGGTCGGTTCAGTTGTTTCCTTGCAACCAATGTCGACCAACATCACGCTTTGCCATTGAGCCGTTGGTGAGGGGATCGACCAAGTCCCGTGATATTGCTGCGTAAAGCTCATTGCCGGATCGACAGGGAAGTTGGCATTCACGCCCAGGGTAGTGAACCGATCTCCTCCGATTTGCTTAATGCAGGCACTTGCTGCGCCATTGACCACCTTGACTGTGCCTGAGGCATCACCGGTCAACTGCGGATTGGTAAGGGTATGGAAGTTCCATTCCCAGCGTACCGGTGTGCTAGCTGCCAGATCGTCGTGGACCAGAACCAGATTCTTACGTAGGTAGACAATGGTGCGACGAGCACGAGTAATCGGAGCGTCGTACGCAGGCGTAGCATCCCCTGTGCTGATCGTGAATTCCCCGGTATCTGCGTAGCCGACGATTGCCCCCGCTGCCGAGTAGTCCGAAGACAAGCCATTGATCGTAATACGTTGTCCTTGGCCGCCGTTATAGGTGATGGCGTTGTGTGCCTTGGTCTGACGGTACCAGCCTTTCGAGTGCGGCGACAGGAAGTAGTCATAGTAGCCACTATCGATGAGCAATGCCTTGCCCTGATCACTCACGACGAAGCTGTTCTGATCTGCGTGGCTGTGGTTGTAAGACCCGAAGGGGCTCGACTTGAAGTGGACCGAAGCACGTTGTGGATCGGTCAGGCTGCTATGCATATACACCGTGCCTGTGTTTTTGAATAATTTGGACAGCTCGGTTACACCGGGCGTGCTCGCGGGGACCGGTACCACTGGCGGTGAAAGCAGGGTCCGCGCGAGGCGAGAGTGCGTCGCCGCAACCGGGTAGACGGTGGCCATCCAGTTGGAAATCTGGCCCGGCAGGCGTGTTGCCCACCAGTAGGCATAGTAAGGAACCTGCGGGCCTTCCACCGTCGTACCGTCACCAAAAGGGGCTTGAGAAGCGCCACCTGCAGGGCGGGAGAACAACTGATACTCCATGCTGTTGCGCAATTTTTGCAACCGATAAGGGTCGACCCCGGTGACTGTGCCCAATGCATCGTAGTAGGGGTACATGTTGTTCAAGTCAAACAGACCGTAGCCGCCGCCATTGCCAAAGCCGCCATCATCGCCGCCGGATGCGTGTAGGAAAGAGTAGGCCATCGGAACATAGCGTGCGAACTTGCCGGCATCAAATTGGGGGTGAATAACGCCGCCACTCATGTCTCCAGCCATAACTGCCGTAGCTGCCGAAAGAGCATACGCACCCACTGCCGCGCTTGAGTCCAGCGGGTAGTGTTCAACCGAACGGTTTGGGCCGATTACACGGTTCTCCAGCTGGCTTGCACGGGTCGCGATGACGTTGATCAGGTAGTCCCTTTCCGACGAAGTCAAATCTGGGTAAAGGTTGTCATAACCCAGTACCAGTGCCCAAAGCAGATTGCGGACCGCGCTGTCATCGCCACTGCCTTGGCCGTCGAGATCTTCCGTGCTCCATGAAGCCAGGTTGAAGGTGCGTGCTTTCAAATCATTCAGTGCTGTTGCAGCTGCGGCTTGTTCAGCAGGCACGGATGAATTCTTTTGCATGCGCCATACCATCGCAGCCATTTCGATCCGGTCTTGTTCAGTGTTCACGGTTTGCGGCAGCTGAATGACCCAGTTTGCGTTGCTCATATCAGCCTGCGGCGGGGCTTTGGCAGGATCGCTTGCTTGAAGCGCGACTTTACGCTTGATTTCGTTCCACACAGCTAGGCGCTGGTTCAGGAACTGAGGGCGCAGTGACTGAAGATAAGTATCCGAAATGATACGCGGGTGGGCCATGCTGCTTACAGCGTTGAACCAGCTCTGATCGGTTGCCACAACGGCAAGCTTTGCGTCGTCGAACAACGGCTTTGCGTCGTCTGTGATCGTGAACGGCCGCCACATCCCAATATCGTCTACGCCTTTCGCGCCGAGCTTCGGGGCCACGACGCGCCAAGCGTAATTGCCAGCGGGGAACTTGGTGCGAGGGAGATACCAGTTGTAGTCGGACCAGAAGCTTTGGACTGAACCATCCGGAAAACGGATTTGGAGCGAGTAGCGAACTGCTTGATTGGGTTGCGTGAACTTGTGGAGCGGCCAAGCGAAGCTCGGGGGATTCTGCGTCACCGTTTCGCGGATAACGGGGCGCGGTTGGGCGATGGCGACGCCGCGCAGACGTTCACTTTCGACCATTTGGTGCATCCAATCGTTGAGGATGGCTGGCTTGGTAGATTCGATGGTGGTGAAAGCGGAGCTGGTCGCCGAAGATTTTCCGGCAGATGCACCGTAGATATTAGCGTTCGTGTCGACGGTATTTGTATTGTCGTTGGTACCTTCTCCACCGCCGCCGCAAGCGGTCAAAGTCGAGACAACAACAATACCCACAATACTTGCAGAAATAGGACGAATCGTGGTCATGGTAATAATCAACTTAAATAGAATTATGAATGGCCCGGCTTGATTCAATGAAAGCCATGGGCATGTGATTCAGTCTATTAATCGACCGATCTATTCCCTGATGTTTATTAGAGTATTAGAATTTTCTTATTCAATGGCCGTAAGACTATCGACCTGAAAGGGAGTTGTGAATCACCGTTTGTCGGTGTTGGTTTTACCGAAACCAGCTGGAAGCGGCGAGTTTACTGGTGGTAAACGCGTAGAGGAGCAGCTTGCTTTCAGGTAAAACAACACAATTTCATTTATTTTATTTAATGCTTTCCGGCTGAATAAGCTGGGCTATTTCTGCAAAATAGAGCCTAATTGTCAATTATCGGAAAGGAGCGGTTTTTACCTTGGAAATTGCGGGCTGCGACAAGAGGCGCATGCCGATATCACTGGCGCACTGCGCGTATTTCGACATTCATCCCGGCGAACCAATCAGGATGGCGAAAGGAAATTCGCCAAGGCGCATGTCAGCGTGAAAAAGAACAATGCGTTGCTGGCAACGCGGTTTTAGCAGGCCACGTCCGCTAATAACCGACGAACGACAATCGCCAGGCACGCTGTCAGGCGCTGAGCGCGGTTTGAACGGTATGGGCGCCGATGGAACTGGAGGGGGAGCCATCGATGCGCCGCGTTCAATGAGCCATCCTGAACGGGGCAGGCAGCACCGCGCGGCGATGAGGACTGCCTGCACCACAGGTCGCGGCAATAGCGGCGAGGAAGTGCCGCTCATCGATATTGCTATGCACAAGTTTTGTGCACCCTTGTAGCGGAAATGACGCTAGCTTGATTGTGCGCCGCACCAACAACAGACCGCCGATACCCGGACCCCTGTCATAGCCATGGCATGGCGTGCATTATTGAAAGCGCTTTCACTGAGCCGAATGGCGTTGAAAGCATGTGGATGCGACTGAATACATCAAATCAAGAGGATGGATCATGAAACACAGCAAGCAGAAGACGCTGCGCGTGCTGGCAGCGTCGTTGGCTCTGGTCACCGGGGGCCTGGCAAGTGAAGCGGCCCTGGCCGCCGCATGTGTGGCACCGTGGGCCGAGGGCAATACGTACGCGTTGGGTAGCACGGCCTCGTATAGCGGCCACAACTATCGTTCGCTGGTGACGCACACTGCCTACGCGGGCACCAACTGGAACCCCGCTGCCACACCTTCGTTGTGGTTCGACCAAGGCACTTGCTCGAGCGGTCCCACACCGGCACCGACCCCGGCGCCGACGCCAGCACCTACGCCAGGGCCGCAACCGACCCCGGCACCGACGCCCAATCCCACTCCGGCCCCGACCCCGGCCGCCGCGTATGGCCACCAGGTACTGACTGCTTCCAGTGTGCGCTTCTACGCCAACAACGCGCCGTGGGCCGATCTGCACTACCAGATCAATGGTGGTGGCCAGATCAACGTGCGCATGGACGTTTCGGGTAGCAACAACAGCTACACGGTGAGCGGTATTCCGGCCGGCGCCACCGTGCGCTACTTCCTCACCGTGGGTCGCGCTGGTGGCGGCGCTTTCGACACTGCCTGGACGCAGTTCACGCTGAATAACTCGTCGCCGACCCCCGTGCCAACCCCGGGTCCGACGCCGACTCCGGGTCCGACCCCGACTCCGGGTCCGACCCCGACCCCGACTCCGGGCCCAACCCCGACTCCGAGCCCGGGCGGCTGGCACGTCGTGTGGGAAGACACGTTCGATGGCTCCGGTCAGCCTAGCTCGAACAACTGGAACTACCATGTCGGCAACGGCCTGAATCCGGGCCTGGGCGCCTTCCAGGGCTGGGGCAACGGTGAGTGGGAGTGGTATCGCCCCGAGAATGCCTATCGCGAGAATGGCAATCTGGTGATCAAGGCCGAGTACCTCGATACGCCGATGAATATCTCCGGCCGCCAGTGGTATCAGCGCTCCTCCCGGTTGACCACCAAGGGTAAGCATTCGTGGCAATACGGCCGGATCGAGGCACGCATGGCCCTGCCGCGCCGCATTGGTACCTGGCCCGCGTTCTGGATGATGGGTACGTCGTGCGACGATACCTATACCACCAACTACAACGCGCCGATCACCCACTACGACACCATGGCGTCCAACTGGTCCAGTTGCGGCGAGATCGACATCATGGAGCAGAAGAACACCGAAACGCGTTCGTTCCAGAATGCATTCTGGGATTCGCGCATCGGTGTCTTCCCGTGGGCCGACGGTCAGAACAACGAGCGTCCGGGCAATGCTGAAGTTGGTGATGTGACCCAGTTCCATCTGTACACGATCGAGTGGGACGCCAACCAGCTGCGCTACTACATCGATCGCGAAACCCGGCCGACGCCGGTTCATACCATCGATATCACGGCAGCAAACATGGAAGAGCTCCGCAAACCGTTCTACATCAACCTGAACCTGGCGCTGGGCGGCCTGTTCACCGGTTGGGCGGAACCGAACAAGGCCGACTTCCCGCTGTATATGAAGGTCGACTACGTTCGCGTCTGGCAGAAGTAAGCGCCAGCGCATCGCAAAGGGCCGCCTCAGGGCGGCCTTTTGCATTCCATTACAGCTCCAGCTTGGCTGCGAGTTCGCTGTCCCAGTAGGCGGCTTCGATCTTGTGTCCATCGAGATCACGCACGAAGCATCCGTAGTACGGGGCGCCGTATTCCTCGCGCGGCCCCGGTGCGCCATCGCCGCTGGCACCATGAGCGAGCGCCGCAGTGTAGAAGGCGTCGACCTCGGCTGGGCTCGCGGCGAAGAAACCGAAGTGGGTGCCGTTGCCGGCGGCAGCGCGCTGGCCGTCGTATGGCGTCTGTACCCAGAACTCCGGGTATGCCTTGCCGTAGGCAATGGCACCGGGGAAGTCGAGTACGCGCCGTGCGCCGACGGTGGCGAGCACGGCGTCGTAGAACGCGGCGGCCTCGGCAAAGCGGTTGGTGCCGAGGGATACGTGGGACATGATGCTGGGGTTGTCGTGGTTCATGGTGGGCTCCTGTTGGGGAATCCACCCAGCATAGGCCGCCGGCCTTGATCGGTTTTGCGCGTTTTTCCAGCGTGCCCGCCGACCGATGCACTCGTGTTCAGCAGCCGGTTGCCTCATGGCAAGCCAGCAGGGACGGGGCACCGGAGCGTCCACTCAGGCTGGATAGATAGGCGCAGCGGGCAAGGCGGTTGTCGCCGCTGAACTCGATCAGCAGGTCCAGCCTGCCGTCGCGATCGAGATCGCCAGCCCAGCGCAGCGTGGCGCTGTCCTCGGGCTCCAGCGCCGCCAGCGGCATGGCGGTGTTGCCTTGCCTTAGCAGCAGCCCGGAGTCGGTCCGTGCCAGCTGGTAGTGCTGCGCGCCAAGCGACAGCGCTACGCCGGATTGGTCCAGGACTTCGCCGTCGCCGCCGCTTTGGCTTACCTCGCCGGCGCGCAGCGCCGGGTGGCGCAGCAGGGCAAGCGCGTCCTGCGCCGGCGTGGCGATGCGGACGCCACTCGTCTCCCCGGTCTGATCCAGCAGCACATCGAACACCGGCTCGGCCAGGATCAGGGTCGCTTGCAGCGACCAGGTCCCGTCACGCTCGACCAGCGCCAGCCAGCCCGGGCCGGGCTCAGCCGGCGCCTCGCCGCCATGGTATTCGCCGGGGATCAGCAAGGATGCGGGCTCAGCGTTCGCCGAGCTGGCCAGCAGGGCAAACAGGAGAGGTAGCGCGCGTCGCATCGTCGCTCAGCCCAGCAGCCGTTCCAGCGTCTTCTCGTACACAGCGGCCAGCTGTGGGATATCGGCCACTGCCACGCACTCGTTCAGCTTGTGGATGGTCTTGTTGATCGGGCCGAACTCGACCACTTCCGGGCAGTGCTTGGCGATGAAGCGGCCATCGGAGGTGCCGCCCGTGGTATTGAGCTCTGGCGGCTCGCCGGTGACCGCGGTGACCGCGGCACGCATCGCATCGATCAGCGCGCCGTGATCGGTAAGGAAGGGCTCGCCGTTCAGCGTCCAGTCGATTTCATATTCCAGGCCGTGGCGGTCCAGAATCGCGTGCACGCGGGTCTTGAGCGTCTCGGCAGTCTGCTCGGTCGAGAAGCGGAAATTGAACAGCACGTCCATGGTGCCGGGAATGACGTTGGTTGCGCCGGTGCCGCCATGGATGTTGGATACCTGCCAGGTGGTCGGCGGGAAATAGGCATTACCGCGATCCCACTCGGTGGCGGCGAGCTCGGCCAGCGCCGGCGCTGCCAGGTGGATGGGGTTCTTCGCCAGGTGCGGGTAGGCGATATGCCCCTGCACGCCGTGCACGGTGAGCTGGCCGGACAACGAGCCGCGACGGCCGTTCTTGATGGTGTCGCCAAAGCGCTCGGCGCTGGTGGGCTCGCCGACGATGCAGTAGTCGATGGCTTCGCCGCGGGCTTGTAGCGTCTCGACCACCTTCACCGTGCCGTTGCGGGCCGGGCCTTCCTCATCCGAGGTGATCAGGAAGGCGATGGAGCCGCGCGGTTCGGGATGCTTGGCGAGGAACGATTCGGTGGCGGTGACGAAGGCGGCGAGCGAGGCCTTCATGTCGGCTGCGCCACGGCCGTAGAGGTGGCCATCGCGCACGTCCGGCGTGAATGGGTCCGATTGCCAGCGCTCAAGCGGGCCGGTCGGCACCACGTCGGTGTGGCCGGCAAACACCAGCACCGGGCCTGTCGTGCCAAAGCGCGCCCACAGGTTGTCGACGTCCTCGAAGCGCAGGTGTTCGATTTGAAAGCCCAGCGCCTCGAGCCGCCTTGCCATGATCTGCTGGCAATCGGCGTCGTCGGGCGTGACCGAGGCCTGGCGCAGCAGGCGCACCGTGAGGGCGATGGTCGGGTCGGCAAGGAGGTCTTGGGTGGGGGCGTTCATGTGCGAAAGAGGGCCTGGTAAGTGTCTGGCTTGAATCCAACCGTGATTTTACCACCGTGCTCCAGCACGGGACGCTTGATGACACTGGGTTGCGCCAGCATCAGTGCGACGGCGGACGCGGCATCGACGACCTGCGCCTTGGTGGCGTCGTCGAGCTTGCGCCAGGTGGTGCCGGCCTTGTTCACCAGCACTTCCCAGCCGACCTGGGCGATCCAGTCCTGCAGTAGCGCGGTGGTGGGCGGCGTTTTCTTGTAGTCGACCCAGCCGTAGTCGACGCCTGCATCTTGCAGCCAGACGCGTGATTTCTTCACCGTATCGCAGTTGGCGATGCCGTAAAGGGTAGGGGGGCTCATGCGGGCTCCTGCAAAGCAAAGGGGCCGCGACGCGGCCCCGGATAAGGGAGGGAGCGATACTCAGTGTAGCGAGATATCGAAGTTGACTTCCACGTCCTGCGCGGTGGAGGCTTGGGTCTGGGCGGGTGCGCGCCGGGCCTGCTCCTGCTCCGTGACGCTCTGTGCGTTGTTCACCATCCACGACAGGTTGGTCGCCGAATCGGCGTTGCGCAAGGCTTCGTCCAGCTCGATCTCGCCATCCTTGTACAGTTTGTACAAGGCCTGCTCGAAAGTGACCGAGCCATCGGTCAGCGATTGCTCCATCGCCTCCTTGATATCGGAGAGCTGGCCGTTGCGAATCAGCTCGGCGATGCGCGGCGTGTTGAGCATGATCTCGACTGCCGGCACCAGCACGCCTTGCTTGTTGCGGATCAGGCGCTGGGAGACGACGGCGCGCAGCGAGGTGGAAAGATCGTACAGCAGCGCTTCGCGTGCTTCCTGCGGGTAGAAGTTCACGATGCGCGACAGCGAGTGATAGCTGTTGTTGGCGTGCAGCGTGGACAGGCAAAGGTGACCGGCCTGCGCGTACTGCATGGCGTGGGTCATCGTTTCCTGATCGCGGATCTCGCCGATCATCAGCACATTGGGCGCCTCGCGCATCGCGTTCTTCAGCGCCTCGTGGTAGCTCTTGGTGTCAAAGCCGATCTCGCGCTGGTTCACCAGCGATTTCTTGTGGTGGTGCATGAACTCGACCGGATCCTCGATGGTGAGGATGTGGCCGGCGTGCTCCTCGTTGCGATGGTTGAGCATGGCCGCCATGGTCGAGCTCTTGCCCGAGCCCGTCGCGCCGACGACCAGGATGATGCCGTGCTTTTGCATCACCAGCTCGTTCAGCACTTCGGGGATGCGCAGTTCGGTCAGCGAGGGCGGGTCGACCCGGATGTAGCGCGCCACCATGGACACGCTGCCGCGCGCCTTGAACACATTGATGCGGAAGCGACCGACACCCGGCACCGGCACCGCGAAGTTCGATTCCCAGTCTGCTTCGAAGGCCGCGATCTGCTCGTCGCTCATCAGCTGGTAGACCAGCTGCTTGACGTGCTCGCCCTGCAACACCTGGTTGTTCACCGGCCGGCAGTGGCCATTGATCTTGATGATCACCGGCGAGTGCGACGACAGGAACAGATCCGAGGCCTTGTGTTCGGCCATCAGCTTGAAAAAGGGCAACAGGTTCATGGTGACGGTCTTTTGATATGAGAATTAGTTCTGGCGCAGCTCCCTGCGCAGAATCTTACCGACATTCGACTTGGGAAGCTCGCTGCGAAACTCCACCTGTTTGGGTACCTTATAATTGGTCAGGTTTTCCCGACAATAGGCGATGATGGCCTCGGCGGTGAGGTTAGGATCCTTCTTCACCACGAAAACCTTGATCGCTTCGCCGGTCCGCTCGTCATTCACGCCGACACAGGCGACTTCGAGCACGCCCGGATGGTCGGCAATCACGTCCTCGATCTCGTTCGGGTACACATTGAAGCCCGACACCAGGATCATATCCTTCTTGCGATCGACGATCTTGAAGTAGCCGGTGGGCGACATGATGGCAATGTCGCCGGTCGCGAGGAAGCCATCGCTGCCCAGGACCTTGGCCGTTTCTTCGGGACGGTTCCAGTAGCCCTTCATTACCTGCGGGCCCTTGATGCACAGCTCACCCCGCTCGCCGGCCGGGACCGGGTTGCCGTCGTCGTCGCGGATTTCGGCAACGGTGGACGGAATGGGCAGACCGATCATCCCGTTGTATTCCTTGAGCGTCATCGGGTTGATCACCGCGGCGGGCGATGTTTCGGTGAGGCCATAGGCTTCGATCAGCGGCACGCCGGTCAGGTGCTTCCACTTTTCCGCGACCGCGTGCTGCACCGCCATGCCGCCACCGAGCACCAGCTTCCAGCGGCGGAAATCCAGCTTGGCGAACTCGGCATTGTTGGTCAGCGCATTGAACAGCGTGTTCACGCCGGTCATGCTGGTGACCGGGTACTTGGCCAGCTCCTTGACGAAACCCGCGATGTCGCGCGGATTGGTGATCAACAGGTTGGTCGCGCCGATCTTGGTGAACACCATGCCGTTCGCGGTCAGCGAGAAGATATGGTAGAGCGGCAAGGCGGTCACGATCATCTCACCGCCTTCGTCGACAACGCCGCGTATCCAGGCGTGGGCCTGCTGCATATTGGCCACGATGTTGCGGTGGGTCAGCATGGCACCCTTGGCCACGCCGGTGGTGCCGCCGGTGTATTGCAAAAAGGCGAGGTCGTCGAGCTTGACGTCGACCGGCGAAAAAGCGTGCTGTGCGCCACGCGCCAGTGCGTCGTTGAACTTGATGTGGCCCGGCAGGCGATAGGCCGGCACCAGCTTCTTCACATGCTTGACGACGAGGTTGACCAGCAGGCGCTTGGGAAAGTCGAGCTGGTCGCCCAACTGGGTCACGATCACATGCTTCAGCTGGGTGTGCGCGACCACCTTTTCCAGCGTGTGCGCAAAGTTGGCGACGATGACGATGGCCTCGGCGCCCGAGTCCTTCATCTGATGTTCGAGCTCGCGCGGCGTATAGAGCGGATTGACGTTCACCACCGTCATCCCGGCCTTGAGAATGCCGAAGATGGCGATCGGATACTGCAGCAGGTTGGGCATCATCACCGCGACGCGCGCGCCTGGGGCGAGTTTCAGATCCTGTTGCAAGAAGGTCGCGAAGGCGGTGGCGCGTTCATCGGCCTCGGCGTAAGTCAGCGATTTCCCCAGGTTGATGAAGGCAGTGCGTTGCGCATATTTGCGCACCGTTTGTGCGAACACATCGGGTACCGAGCTGAACTCCTCGACATCGATTTCATGTGGAACATGCTCGGGATAGCTTTGAAACCAGGGGCGCTCCATCGTTCTTCTCCTTGTGGCGACCAGCGTGCGTGCACTGGAGCGGGGCATGGACCAAGCGCTATGCCACCGCATTGCGCACCAACTCTAGCGGCGTAATCCGGGTGCAACAAGCACCCGCCAACGACAGTTTCGCCAAGTGGTTGTTTCTGTTAGAATCCGGTCTATCCCCAAGGGGATCGTTTGAAAACAACGGTCTGCGCCGCCTTGCAAGGCGATGATGACCGCAAGCGATTCCCAGCAGTGGGTGTGCTTTTTTGAATGGGCGCAGGTTTGCAGCCCATTTTTCGTTTGTAGCGAAGGAAACGTAGTGGCAGTGAATCTGCAGGAACTTCTGGAAACCACGCTGGATGGCATGGGGTACGAACTGGTCGATTTCGAGATAGGCCACGGTGGCCTGATGCGTCTCTTTATCGACAAACCGGGCGGCATCACGGTCGATGATTGCGTCACCGTGAGCAACCACTTCACCCGCCTGTTCATGGTGGAGAACATCGAATACGAGCGCTTCGAGGTCTCGTCGCCGGGGCTCGATCGCGTGGTGAAGAAGCCGGCCGACTTCGCGCGTTTTGCCGGTGAAATGGTCAAGGTCAAGCTGCGCCTGCCCTTGCCGGACAAGCGCAAGCGCATCGTTGGCAAGCTGCTTGGTCTGGAAGATGAGCAGGTGCTGGTCGAGTGCGATGGTGAGCGTCTGGCATTGCCGCTGTCGCAGATCGACAAGGTGCGCATCGAGCCGCAGTTTTGAGTTTTGAACAAAATCCCACCGATACGAATTATTTGAATAGCTGTCTGTGCCCGAGGATTAAACGACAATGAGCCGTGAAATTCTGTTGCTGGTCGATGCACTGGCCCGCGAAAAGAACGTTGAGAAAGACGTCGTGTTTACCGCGCTGGAAATGGCGCTCGCTTCCGCCACCAAGAAACGTTACGACGACGAGGTGGATATCCGCGTCGAAATCAACCGCGACAGTGGCGATTATCGCTCGTTCCGCGTCTGGACCGTGGTCGAGGACAACGATCACGAGGAACCGAGCCGCCAGATCGCTATCACCGATGCGCCCGATTACGACAAGGACCTGAAGCTGGGCGACACCTGGGAAGAGGAGCTCGAGCCGATCGAGTTCGGCCGCATCGGTGCGCAGACTGCCAAGCAGGTCATCCTGCAGAAGATCCGCGACGCCGAGCGCGAGCAGAACCTGAACGATTTCCTGGAGCGTCGCGAACATATCGTCTCGGGCACCATCAAGCGCATCGAGCGTGGCAGCGCCATCATTGAGCTGGGCAAGCTCGAAGCCGTCCTGCCGCGTGACCAGATGATCCCCAAGGAAAACCTGCGCGTCGGCGATCGCGCCCGCGCCTTCCTGCTGCGCATCGACCGTGGCGGTCGCGGCCCGCAGCTGGTGCTGTCGCGTACCGCGCCGGAATTCATGGAAAAGCTGTTCGAGATGGAAGTGCCGGAAATCGAGAACGGCCTGATCGAACTGATGGGCGTGGCACGTGATCCGGGCATGCGTGCCAAGATCGCCGTCAAGTCGAACGACCAGCGTGTCGATCCGCAAGGCACCTGCATCGGCGTGCGCGGCACCCGCGTCAACGCCGTGACCAACGAACTGGCTGGTGAGCGCGTCGACATCATTCTGTGGTCGCACGATCCGGCGCAGTTCGTGATCGGTGCGCTCAGTCCCGCCGACGTCAGCTCCATCATCGTCGACGAGGAAAGCCATGCCATGGACGTGGTGGTCGCCGAGGAAAACCTGGCGATGGCCATTGGCCGTGGCGGCCAGAACGTGAAGCTGGCTTCCGAGCTCACCGGCTGGAAGATCAACATCATGACGGTGACCGAAGCCGAGGAGAAGCACGAGGAAGAGTTCTCCAAGGTGCGCGAACTCTTCGTGCGTGCGCTCGATGTGGACGAGGACGTCGCCGACGTGCTGGTGCAGGAAGGCTTCAACACGCTGGAAGAAGTGGCCTACGTGCCGCTGGCCGAAATGCTGGAAATCGAAGGCTTTGACGAGGAAACCGTCAATGAGCTGCGTGCCCGTGCCCGCGATGCCTTGCTGACGCAGGCCATAGTCCGCGAGGAAAAGCTGGAACACCAGTCCGAAGACCTGAAGACGCTCGAAGGCATGACGGCTGAACTTGCCGCTACCCTGGCCGAGCGCGATATCCATACCCGCGACGACCTCGCCGAACTGGCGGTGGATGAACTCACCGAACTGACCGGTATCGATGAGGAAGCCGCCAAGCAACTGATCATGAAGGCCCGCGAACATTGGTTCGCCTGAGCCCGGAGGAATTTGAATGAGTGAAATAAAAGTCAGTCAATTTGCTGCGGAGCTCAGGATGCCACCCGAGGAGCTGCTGGAGCAGCTGCGCGCGGCCGGCCTCTCGAAGTCCGGCGCTGGCGATACGGTGACTGCCGACGACAAGACGCGTTTGCTGAACCACCTGAAGCAGAAACATGGCGGTGGGGCGGACAAGCCCAAGATCGTGCTGGGCCGCAAGGAAACCAGCGAAATCCGCAAGACCGATGCGACCGGCAAGGCCAAGACCATCCAGGTCGAGGTGCGCAAGAAGCGTGTGATCGTCGCCCCCGAGGCGCCGCTCGCCGCTGTGTCCGCATCCGCTCCGGCCGCCGCGGCGCCGTCGCTCGATGCGGGCGAACTTGCCCAGCGCGAAGCCGAGGCGCGTCGCCAGTCCGAGCTGCGTGAACGTCAGGCCGCCGAAATGCGTGCCAAGCAGGAACGCGCCGAGCGCAAGGATGAACCGGTAGTCGAAGTTGCCCCCGAGCCGGTTGCCGTAGCCGAGGCAGTGGAGGTGGTAGCCGCCCCGTCGCTGGCGCCGGTTGCCGAGCCTGTTCCCGCTCCGGCCCCGGTGGCCGAAGCCAAGCCGGCTGCGCCGCCGACGCTGGGCGATCGCCCGCGTATCGGCATGCGTGTCGATCTGCGCAAGCCCAAGGACACGCCGCTGCGTGCGCCCGAACCGGTCAAGCCCGAACCGGCCGCCGCTGCGGCACCGGCCGCGGCAGGTGCTGCCAAGCCCGCCGACAAGAAGCCGGCGACTGGCGTTCGCAAGGACGATCGCGATGATCGCGATAGCCGCGGCAAGAAGGGCGCGGGCCTCAAGACCCGCGGTGGTGCCGATTCCGGCAATGCCTGGCGCTCCAAGAAGGGCGGTGGCCGCAACAAGGGCGGTCAGTCTGACGCTGACAATGCCCACGCCTTCCAGGCGCCGACCGACCCAATCATTCACACCGTCGATGTGCCGGAAACCATTTCGGTGGCTGACCTCGCGCACAAGATGGCCGTGAAGGGCGTCGAAGTGGTCAAGGCGCTGATGAAGATGGGCATGATGGTGACCATCAACCAGGTGCTGGACCAGGAAACCGCGATGATCGTGGTCGAGGAAATGGGCCACAACCCGGTCGCTGCCAAGCTCGATGATCCGGATACCTATTTGGACGAAGCCGACAAGGGCGAGCACGCACAACTGCATCGCGCCCCGGTCGTCACCGTCATGGGTCACGTCGACCATGGCAAAACGTCCTTGCTGGATTACATCCGTCGCGCCAAGGTGGCGGCGGGCGAAGCCGGTGGCATTACCCAGCACATCGGTGCCTACCACGTCGAAACCGAGAAGGGCATGGTCACCTTCCTTGACACCCCGGGTCACGAGGCGTTTACCGCCATGCGTGCTCGCGGTGCCAGCGCGACCGACATCGTGGTGCTGGTGGTGGCGGCCGACGACGGCGTGATGCCGCAGACGATCGAAGCCATCCACCATGCCAAGGCAGCCAAGGTGCCTATCGTGGTGGCGGTGAACAAGATCGACAAGCAAGGTGCCAACGTCGAGCGTATCCGCCAGGAACTGGTGGCGCACGAGGTGGTGCCGGAAGACTGGGGTGGCGATACCCAGTTCGTCGAAGTGTCGGCCAAGCAGGGCACGAACATCGACGCGCTGCTCGACGCCATCCTGCTGCAGGCCGAAGTGCTGGAACTGACTTCCGCAATCGACACGCCGGCCAAGGGCATCATCATCGAAGCTCGTCTAGACAAGGGGCGTGGCGCGGTGGCATCGATGCTGGTGCAGTCCGGTACCCTGAAGAAGGGGGACGTGGTGCTGGCCGGTCAGGTATGGGGCCGTGTGCGCGCCATGCTCGACGAGAACGGCAAGCAGATCAACGAAGCCGGTCCTTCGATCCCGGTCGAAATCCTCGGCCTATCCGAAGTACCGGCCGCAGGTGAGGACGCGATGGTGCTGGCTGACGAGAAGAAGGCGCGCGAAATCGCGCTGTTCCGTCAGGGCAAGTTCCGCGACGTCAAGTTTGCCAAGCAGCAGGCCGCCAAGCTCGAGAACATGTTCGCGCAGATGGCCGAAGGCGAAGTGCAGACGCTGCCCATCATCATCAAGGCCGATGTGCAAGGTTCGTCCGAAGCGCTGGCTGGCAGCCTGCAAAAGCTGTCGACCACCGAAGTGCGCGTGCAGATCCTGCACTCGGGCGTTGGCGGCATCAGCGAATCCGACGTCAATCTGGCGCTCGCGTCCAAGGCGGTGGTGGTCGGCTTCAACGTCCGCGCCGATGCGGCAGCGCGCAAGCTTGCCGAATCCGAAGGCGTCGACCTGCGCTACTACAACATCATCTACGACGCTGTGGATGACGTGAAGGCAGCGCTGTCGGGCATGCTGGCCCCAGAGAAGCGCGAGCAGATCATCGGCCAGGTCGAGATCCGTCAGGTGTTCGTGGTGTCCAAGGTCGGCTCGATCGCCGGTTGCTACGTGCAGGATGGTATCGTCAAGCGCCACGCTGGCGTGCGTCTGCTGCGCAACCATGTGGTCATCCACCAGGGCGAGCTCGAAAGCCTCAAGCGCTTCAAGGACGACGTCAAGGAAGTGCGCGCCGGCTACGAGTGCGGCTTGCAGCTCAGAAACTACAACGACATCCAGGAAGGCGATGTGCTGGAAGTCTTTGAAATCGTCGAAGTGGCACGGACGCTGTAACCGTGAGGTGTGAGGGGTGAGGCGAGAGGTGTAACAGCCCACCCCGCATTCACACCGGCGCAAGGGGTTTTCCTCTTGCGCCTTTTGCTTTTGAACCGGCCGTGAGCGGGTTTCACACCTCTGCCTCTCACGCCTCACTCCTCACCGACCATGGCCAAGAATTTCACCCGATCCGATCGTATCCAGCAGCAGCTGCAGCGCGATATCGCCGAGCTGATCCGCGCGGAACTCGATCACCCCAAGGCATCGCTGATCACCATCACCGATGTCGAAGTGACGCGCGACTACTCGCACGCCAAGATTTTCTACACCTTCCTCGGCACTGCCGAGGATGCGGCGGCGATCGCCGAAAAGCTGGAAGCCGCCAAGGGTTTCCTGCGTAGCCAGCTCGCGCGCGGCTTCAAGCTGTTCAAGATGCCGGAACTGCATTTCCACTACGATCATTCGATCGAACGCGGCATGCAGCTCGACAGCCTGATCGCCCAGGCGTCCAGTCTGCCCAAGGCGCCGGACGACAACTGATGTACCAGGGGGCAAGATCGCCTTGCCCCAAATCCTTCCGCTTTCCTGTCTGTCTCATGGCAAAACGAAAAATCGATGGGGTGCTGTTGCTCGACAAGCCGTTCGGCTTTTCCAGCACCGGTGCGCTACAAAAGGCCCGCTGGCTGTTCCAGGCCGAGAAGGCCGGCCACACCGGTGTGCTCGACCCGTACGCGACCGGCCTCTTGCCGCTGTGTTTCGGCGAGGCGACCAAGTTCTCGCAGCGCATGCTCGACGCCGACAAGGGCTACCGCGCGACGATCCGGCTCGGTGAAGTCTCGACTACGCTCGATGGCGAAGGCGAGATCACCCAGAGCGGCGAAGTCACGTGCGACGAGACGGCGGTGCGCGCCGTGCTGGCCTCCTTCCTTGGCGAGTACGACCAGGTGCCGCCCATGCATTCGGCGCTCAAGTTCCAGGGCAAGGCGCTGTATGAATACGCGCGCCAGGGCGTGGAGATCGAGCGCAAGGCGCGGCGCATCACCTTCTATGCGCTCGATGTGGTCAGCTTTGACGGCATCACGCTGGTGCTCGACGTGCTGTGTTCCAAGGGCACCTATATCCGCGTGCTGGCCGACGACCTGGGCAAGGCGCTCGGCTGCGGCGCCTATCTGGCCGGCCTGATCCGTACCCGCACCGCAGGCTTCGTGCTGCAGGATGCGATTTCGCTCGACGCCTTGGCCGAGCTGGAGATGCCGGCGCGCGAGGCGTTGCTGATGCCGGCCGAAGCGCTGGTCGCGGAGCTGCCCGCGCTGACGCTCGATGCGGAGCAGGCCGAACGCATCTGTCATGGCATGACCGTACGGCTGGACGGCCAGCAACCGGGCGAATTCATACTTTACGCTGGCTCGCAAAATGCGGATAATGCGCGGTTCCTCGGTTTGGGCGAGGTCGGTGCCGATAGGGTGCTGAGGTCCAAACGACTGCTTTCCACAGCGTGAGCGCGGGGAAGCGCGGAAGGGTCCGGATCCACCACAGGAGAGGGGCTCGCCGCGCTTGTCGGGGCATTGACCCCTCAACTTTGGAGTAATGAATAAATGACAGTTACCGTCGAACAGAAGGCCGATATCGTCAAGTCGTTCCAACGTGCACAAGGCGATACCGGTTCCCCGGAAGTGCAAGTGGCCCTCTTGACCGCGCGCATCAATGACCTGACCCCCCACTTCAAGGCCAATGCCAAGGATCACCACTCGCGTCGTGGTCTGCTGAAGATGGTGTCGCGTCGCCGCCGTCTGCTGGACTACCTCAAGCGCACCAACGTAGACAGCTACCGCGAACTGATCGCCAAGCTGGGTCTGCGCAAGTAATCCCGGCCAAAAGTCGCAGTCTCTCAAGACTGCGACTTTTTTGTTTCAAACGGTCTACCCGCTCAACCGTGGTTCCGACGGCGGATAGACCGGCAGGTTGTGTCGGAACCGGCAATCGTCGCATTACTCAACCCCGCGCTCCCCGCGCAGCTTGTATTGCATCGGCCCGATTGCCATTGCCGCTACGCCCAGGGCCGAGGGTGCACTGTAGAGAAAAGGAAAATCCGTGTTCAATAAAATCGTGAAATCGTTCCAGTACGGCAAGCACACCGTGAAGCTGGAAACGGGCGAAATCGCCCGCCAGGCCTCCGGCGCCGTCGTCGTCTCCATGGACGACACCGTGGTGCTGGTCACCGTCGTCGCCGCCAAGGGCGTCAAACCCGGTCAGGATTTCTTTCCGCTGACCGTCGATTACCAAGAACGTACCTACGCCGCCGGCAAGATCCCCGGCGGTTTCTTCAAGCGTGAAGGTCGTCCGTCCGAGAAGGAAATCCTGACGAGCCGCCTGATCGATCGCCCGATCCGCCCGCTGTTCCCGGAAGGCTTCTTCAACGAAGTGCAGATCGTCGCCACCGTGATCTCGCTCGATCCGCAGATCGATTCTGACATCCCTGCCATGATCGGCGCCTCGGCCGCACTGGCGATCGCCGGCGTGCCGTTCCAGGGCCCGATCGGCGCCGCGCGCGTCGGTTACGCCAATGGCCAGTACCTGCTGAACCCGACCAAGGACGAACTCAAGGCCAGCCAGCTGGATCTGGTCGTCGCCGGCACCGAACAAGCGGTGTTGATGGTCGAATCCGAAGCGAAGGAGTTGCCGGAAGACGTGATGCTGGGCGCCGTGGTGTTCGGCCACGAGCAGCTGCAGGCCGCGATCAACGCGATCAACGAACTCGCCGACGAAGTGAATCCGGAGCTGTTCGACTGGGAAGAGCCGAGCCGCGACGAGGCACTGGAAGCGCAAATCGCCGGCATCGCCGGTGACGACATTGCCCAAGCCTTCCGCATTGCGCAAAAGCAGGCTCGCACGGTCAAGCTGAACGAAGCCTGGGCCAAGGTGAAGGCTGCGCTGATCACCGAAGACACCGATACGCTGCAAGCCAACAAGATCCGCGGCATTTTCCACGACATGGAAGCCAAGATCGTCCGCAACCAGATCCTCGATGGCTACCCGCGTATCGACGGCCGCGATACCCGCACCGTGCGTCCTATCGTCGTGCGCAACGGCGTGCTGCCGCGCACCCATGGCTCCTCGCTGTTCACCCGCGGTGAAACCCAGGGCCTGGTCGTTGCCACGCTGGGTACCAAGCTGGACGAGCAGAAGATCGATGCGCTGGCCGGCGAGTACACCGACCGCTTCATGCTGCATTACAACTTCCCGCCGTACTCGACCGGTGAAACCGGCCGCGTCGGCAGCCCGAAGCGCCGCGAAATCGGCCACGGCCGTCTGGCCAAGCGCGCCCTGGTGGCCGTGCTGCCGACGCCGGAAGAGTTCGCCTACTCGATGCGCGTCGTTTCCGAAATCACCGAATCGAACGGTTCGTCTTCGATGGCTTCGGTCTGCGGCGGTTGCCTGGCGCTGATGGATGCCGGCGTTCCGCTGAAGAGCCACGTGGCCGGTATCGCCATGGGCCTGATCAAGGAAGGCAACCGCTTCGCGGTGCTGACCGACATCCTGGGCGATGAAGATCACCTCGGTGACATGGACTTCAAGGTGGCCGGTACCGACAACGGCATCACCGCGCTGCAGATGGATATCAAGATCAACGGCATCACCAAGGAAATCATGAAGGTGGCGCTGGATCAGGCCAAGGCTGGCCGTATCCACATCCTGGGCATCATGAAGGCTGAAGTCGCCGGCGCGAATACCGAAGTGTCGCAGCACGCACCGCGTCTTTACACCATGAAGATCAACCCGGAGAAAATCCGCGACGTGATCGGCAAGGGGGGCTCGGTGATCCGTGCGCTGACCGAGGAAACCGGTACCCAGATCGACATCCAGGAAGACGGCACCATCACCATCGCTTCGGTTTCGGCCGAGGGCGCGGATGAAGCCAAGCGTCGCATCGGCGAAATCACCGCCGAAGTCGAGATCGGCAAGATCTACGAAGGCCCGGTGGTGAAGATCCTCGACAACAACGTCGGCGCCATCGTCTCGATCATGCCGGGTCGCGATGGCCTGGTGCACATCAGCCAGATCGCCAACGAGCGTATCAAGAACGTGAGCGACTACCTGAAGGAAGGCCAGGTCGTGCGCGTGAAGGCGCTGGAGCAGGACGAGAAGGGTCGCGTTCGTCTGTCGATCAAGGCCGTACTGAACGACGAAGCCGTGGCGCAGGCTCCGGCCGTCGCGCCGGCTGTCGAGGCACCTGCTGCCGAATAATCGGCAACTGGCTCCGCCTGAGAAACGCCACGCCTAGCGTGGCGTTTTTCTTTGCAGCGCTTGTGCACTTGCATGACCGCGCTCGCGCGACTGCCTGGGAGTGCTTGCTGGGAATTCGCCAGACCAGCACCATCGGCTGGGCTTAGCGCCGTGCCCTCAACCGGCAGAGAGTCGCATCAGCGAACAGGAGGAGTCATGCAGCTGTCCATCATTGCCGCCACGCTCGCTACGTTGGCGGTGTCGTCGCCGGCCGCGACCCGCGATTACGAGGTTGGCGGCCGCGTGCTGCGCCAAGCAGATGGCAGTGTCCGTGTCGGCTGGCCTGGTGTGTATTTCAATGCCCGCTTCGAGGGCCGCAGCGTCGGCATCAGGTTCGACGACGACACCAACCACTACGCGATCGAAGTCGATGGCAAGCCGGCCGGCATCGTCGCCAGACCCGACCGAACGACGCACTGGGTCAGGGATTTGCCACAGGGCAGCCACACCATCCGCGTCGTCAAACGCACCGAGCTTGCCGAGGGCAGTGGCCGATTCCTTGGTTTTGTCGCAGGCGAAGGCGGCAAGTTGTTGCCGCCGCCCGCAGCCTCTACCCGGCAGATCGAGTTCATCGGAGATTCGTATACTGCGGGGCTGGGTGCCGAATCGGGCAAGCGCGATTGCAGCGATGCCGAGCTCGTGGCGAGCAGCAATGCCGACATCACCTTCGGCGCGCTGACCGCGAAACGTTTCGCTGCGGACTACCAGCTGAACGGGTATTCCGGGCTGGGCCTGGTGCGCAACTACGCCGGTGCCTTGCCCACGGTGGACTATCGCGACTACTACGATCGGGCTGTGCCGGCGATCGACACCGCCTGGGTCGACCCGGCGTGGAAACCGCAACTGGTGGTGGTCGGGCTAGGCATCAACGATTTCTCGGTGCCACCCAAGGATGGCGAGGCCTTTACCCGGGAAACATTGCGCACGGCGTACAAGGCCGCGTATCGCGATCTGATCGCGCAGTTGCGGCAACGCTACGGTCGGCCCTACGTGGTGGTGAGCGCTACCGCGCTGTGGCCGGAAAACACCTTGCGCGAGGTGGCGCAAGAGATCGTGACCGAAGCGAGGGCGGCAGGCGACCTTCGTGTCGCTTATTTCTACTACGACGGCCTCGACAATCTGGGTTGCCAGTGGCATCCGTCGATCAGGGATCACCAAGCCATTGCAGACAGGCTGACCGCGTTGGTGGATGGCCTGGGCATCTGGAAGTGATCTTAGTAGAAACAACAAAGGGCGCCCGAGGGCGCCCTTTGTTTATGGCTGCAACGCGGCAGATCAGGCAGCAGTGCTGCTGTTGGCGGCGCGCTTGGTGGCGGCCTTGACTGCGTCGGCGGTCGCGGTGGTAGCGGCCTTCACCGAGGCATCGGTGAAATCGGCAACCTGCTTGGCGGCCTTGGTGAGGCTGTCGACGGCGGCGGCGGTCGCCTGCACGGTGGACTTGACGGCGGCGACGGCGACATCGGTACCGGCCGGGGCCGACTTCACGAAGCGATCAAGGCCCGACACCACGTCCTTGTTGAACACGGTGGTGCGCTCTTCGATCAGCTTGGCGATTTCAGCCTGGGCTTGCGAGGCAATGTCGTACAGGCTCTTGGAGTAGGCGGAGAACTGCTCGACGCCGGCTTCACCCAGCTTCTGGCGCAGAACCAGGCCTTCCTGTACATCCTTCACCGAGGCGAGGGCCTTGGCATTCTTGGCGCTGTCTTCGAGCGAGCTCTTGGCAGTCTCGAGGTTCAGTTTGGTCACGCGTTCGACGGAATCGAGCGAGATGCGGGCGAAACGCAGGGAAGACTCGACGTAGTCGGTAGCGAAGTCGATGAATTGTTGCTGGGCTTGGCTCATGATTGCACTCCTGTCTTTCAGAGGATGGGTTCGATCTACTTGTTGTGCCGAACGCAGCATGCAATTGCCATGTTGCTTTGCACAATACGAGGGTCATTCTGGCGATGGGGGCTTCCCATGTCAACCTTTATTTGTGCGGTGCAGCATGAGCGGTTGCATAAAACGATGAACGCAAGCTATCTTTCTGTACTTGGACGAACAATGACTACAAGCAGGGAGAAGGCATGAGTGCCGCTAGACGCGTGATCAAGAAGTACCCGAATCGGCGGCTGTATGACACCGCGACCAGTTCCTACATCACCCTCGCGGACGTGAAGCAACTGGTACTCGACAACACCGACATCCAGGTGCTCGACGCCAAGTCCGGCGACGACATCACCCGCAGCGTGCTGCTGCAGATCATCATGGAAGAAGAGGCGGGCGGCATGCCGCTGTTCACCTATGACGTGCTGACGCAGATCATCCGCTTCTATGGCCACGCGATGCAGGGGCTGATGGGCAACTATCTCGAGAAGAACATGCAACTGTTCGCCGAGATGCAGCACCGGCTGCAGGACCAGGCGCAGTCTGCCATCAGCACCGACAACCCGCTGCTCAATAACGCCAACCTGTGGGGCGACTTCATGAAGTTCCAGGGCCCGGCGCTGCAGAACATGATGAGCAACTACCTGGAAAGCAGCACCAGCCTGTTCGTCGAGATGCAGCAACAGCTGCAGGACCGGGCCAAGCACCTGTTCACCGGCTTTGGCATGCCAGGGTATGCCAAGAACGAGCCGGGCCCCGGCGAGCCTCAGCCGTCCGAGCCGCCGCTGGCTGGCAAGGATGGCGACGACGAGACCAAGACTGCGAAGCGTCGCCCACCCAAGGCGTCCTGAAGCGTGAGGCAGGCACAAATACCCGTGTGAACAGGGGCTTAGCGCAATCTGAAGAGTCGCGGTACAATAGCCGCGATTTTTTCGATCTTTAGAAGCCGGTTGCCTCGGGTGACCCCACAATCCGCATCGATGCCGCGCCTGGCGCGGCGGGTTCCTGTCACTGCCGCATTTGCGGCAATGCAGCGTGGTCGACCGCTTCTCGCAAAACTAGGAAACCCGCCATGCATCCGATGCTCAACACGGCCGTTCGTGCCGCCCGCCGCGCTGCCTCCGTCATTCAGCGCGCCTCCAACAACCTCGATCTGATCGCGGCAGAGAAGAAGGGCCACAACGACTTTGTCTCTGAAGTTGACCGTGCCGCCGAGGCGGCCATCATCGAGACCATCCTCGAGGCGTATCCCACCCACGCCATCCATGCCGAGGAATCGGGCAATCGCGGTCAATCCGAATTTACCTGGATCATCGATCCGCTCGATGGCACCACCAATTTCCTGCACGGCTTTCCGCAATACGCGATCTCGATCGCGCTCGAACACAAGGGCGTGATCACCCAGGCGGTGGTGTACGACCCGAACCGCAACGACCTCTTTACCGCGACCCGCGGCGTCGGCGCCTTCCTGAACGATCGCCGCATCCGTGTCTCCAAGGTACGTGATCTGTCCGATGCGCTCGTCGGCACCGGCTTTCCCTATACCAAGTTCGATAACCTCGAAGCCTATATGGCGATCTTCCGCGATATGGCGCAGCAGGCCGCCGGCGTGCGCCGCCCGGGCGCTGCGGCGCTGGATCTGGCCTACGTGGCCTGCGGCCGTTTCGATGGTTTCTTCGAATTCGATCTCAAGCTGGTCGATATCGCCGCCGGCATCCTCCTGGTGCAGGAAGCGGGTGGCCTTGTCACCGACATGAAGGGCGAGGAACACTACCTGCAGTCGGGCGACGTGCTGTGTGGCACACCGCGCGTGTTCGGCCAGATGCTGCACCTGATCAAGCAGCATATCCGCTAAGCATGACCGAGGCCGAGCTCGAGGCGCAGTTTGGCGCGGCCTACCGCGCCACCCGCTATCGGGTGCCATCGCTCGGCTTCTGCATACGCGTGGGGCAGCGCCACCCCGAGGTCGACGCGGAGCTGGCGCGACTGGGCGAAACGAGCTGGCTGTTGATCTCGGCCTGCAATCCTTATTCAGCCGCCCAACTCTGCGCGCATGAAAACCTGGCTCGGCATCAGAACCTGATCGATGCGCTGAGTGCGGCGGGTTTTACGCTGGTTGAAGCGCTCGGCGAGCCTGACGAAGCCGGCTGGCAATCCGAACCCTCCCTCTGGGTGCCGGGATTTGAACTTGCGGCGGCACGCGCATGGGGTCAGCGCTTCGAGCAGAACGCCGTGGTAGTTGGCCGCCTTGGCGAGCCTGTGCAGCTGGTGTGGTGTCGCTAAGCGGCAGTGCTATTGCCCGCTTGTGTCGCTGGCGCTGAGCTGATCCAGTACCTGTCGTACTGCCTGCTCCAGCACCCGGCGCGACCCTGAACGAACGTGTACCGGCTTGTCGATCCCCATGAAAGCGACCATGTGCCAGTCGTTCTGGTCATGTTTTTCCTGAACTACCAGTGTGTTGAAATCGCCGCGCGTCACATCGCAATCGATATTCCACTGCGGATGTCCGTCAGGGCCTGGGTCGGGGTTCAGGTAAAGATGGAAGTCGGAGGTCGCAAGGCAGGGGTTGTGGTTGTACTTGTTGGCATAGGTGCAGCGCGAACCCGCCACGATGATATGGCGTTTTACCCGGTCCAGATTCACCTTGCTGAGGATGGCTGACGCGTGCTCGGGCTGCGCAATGTCCATGTTGCGTGATTCCGCCGTGGCATCGGCGGGTGCTGCACCAGCGATGAGGGCCAGCACCAGGGCGACGATGACGTGATTCATAAACAGGTCTTGGTTTGGGTAAAGCCTGGTTGCACACGGCTGCTTTGCCTGCAACGGCGCAAGCTACTCGAACATGCACCGAAGTCGCACACCAAATAAGCGCGCCTGAGGCGATGGCCTTGCTAAAATGCCGGCCTTACCGTGTAGCCCACATAGTATTCGACAGCGCCTCGATGAAGCAGAAAAAAGAAAGTAACGAGTTAAGCCACACCCCCATGATGCAGCAGTATCTGGGGCTCAAGGCCGAGCACCCGGATAAGTTGCTGTTCTATCGCATGGGCGACTTTTACGAGCTGTTCTACGACGATGCGGTGAAGGCGGCCAAGCTGCTCGACATCACGCTTACCACGCGCGGCCAGAGCGCCGGCATACCAATCCGCATGGCGGGCATACCCTACCATGCCTGCGAGGGGTATCTGGCCAAGCTGGTGAAGCTGGGCGAATCGGTGGCGATTGCCGAGCAGGTGGGCGACATCGCGACGGCCAAGGGGCCGGTCGAGCGCAAGGTGGTCAAGGTGGTGACGCCCGGCACGCTGACCGATGCGGCGCTGCTCGACGACAAGCGCGAGAACCGCCTGCTGGCCATGGTCGCGCACAAGGGCCGGCTGGGTCTCGCCTGGCTGTCGCTGGCCTCGGGTGATTTCGCGCTGATGGATACCGAAGTCGACAAGCTGCCGTCCGAGCTTGAGCGCTTGCGCGCCGCCGAGTTGCTGGTCGGCGACGATACCGAGCTCGCTTTGCTCGATCAGCTGCAGATTCCGGTGCGGCGCCTCGCGCCGTGGCAGTTCGATGCCGACGCGGCCAATCGCAATCTGGCGCGCCATTTTGCCGTGCATGATCTGGCCGGTTTCGGCATCAACGAGCCGATGCTGGCGCTGGGCGCGGCCGGCGCGCTGCTCGAATACGTGAAGAGCACGCAGGGCGGTGCGCTACCGGCACTGGCCGGGCTGCGCGTCGAGTATGCCAGCCAGTACATCGAACTCGATGCCGCCACGCGCCGCAATCTGGAGCTCACCGAAACGATACGCGGCGAGGCCGCACCCACGCTGTTCTCGCTGCTCGATCAATGCGCGACCAGCATGGGCTCGCGCCTCTTGGCGCATTGGCTGCACCATCCGCTGCGCAATCAGTCGCGCATACTGGAGCGGCAGGACGCGATCGCCGCGCTGATCGATGCCGGCAGCTATGTCGATCTGCAGCGGGTGCTGGCCGAAATCGCCGATATCGAACGCATCGCCGGACGCATCGCCTTGCGCTCGGCGCGGCCACGCGATCTGTCCAGCCTGCGCGATAGCCTGGCGCAGCTGCCGCGGCTGATCGCCGCGTTGCCGCAAAGCGGCTTGTTCACCGGCCTGGCCCAGGCACTGGCGCCCGATGCGGCGATCCAGGCGCAGCTGGCTGCCGCCATCCTGCCTGAGCCCGCCGTGGTGCTGCGCGAGGGCGGGGTGATCGCCGATGGCTACTCGGCCGAGCTCGACGAGCTGCGCCAGATCCAGACCCACGGCGGCGAGTTCCTGGCACAGATGGAAGTGCGCGAACGTGAGCGCACCGGCATTGCCACCTTGCGCGTCGAGTACAACCGCGTTGCCGGCTACTTCATCGAGATCACCAATTCCTTCCTCGGCCAGGTGCCGCCCGATTATCGCCGTCGCCAGACGATGAAGAACGCCGAGCGCTTCATCACGCCGGAACTCAAGCAGTTCGAAGACAAGGCCTTGTCGGCGCAGGAACGGGCACTGGCGCTGGAAAAGCAGCTATACGAGCAGCTGCTGGAAAGCCTGCAACCCCAACTTGCGGAGCTGCGTCTGGCGGCGCAAGCGGTAGCGACGGTCGATGTGCTGGCGTGCCTGGCCGAGCGCGCGGTCACCGGTCGCTATGTGGCGCCGGAGTTTGTCGACGACAGCTTGCTCGATATCGAGGCCGGCCGCCACCCGGTGGTCGAGGCACAGATCGCAGACTTCATTCCCAACGATCTGGCGCTGGCGGCCACCCGCAAGCTGCTGTTGATCACCGGCCCGAACATGGGCGGTAAGTCGACCTATATGCGCCAGGTGGCACTGATCGTGCTGCTGGCGCATGTGGGTAGCCTGGTGCCGGCGACGCGCGCCACGATCGGCCGGGTCGACCGCATCTTTACCCGGATCGGCGCGAGCGACGATCTGGCGGGCGGGCGCTCGACCTTCATGGTCGAAATGACCGAGACCGCCAATATCCTCAACAATGCTACCGCCGAGAGCCTGGTGCTGATGGATGAAGTCGGACGGGGAACCTCGACCTTCGACGGGCTGGCGCTGGCGTGGGCAATCGCGCGGGCTCTGATCGAGAAGAACCGCGCCTACACGCTCTTCGCCACGCACTATTTCGAATTGACGCGCCTGGCTCAGGATTATCCGGTGGTGGCCAATGTCCATCTCGATGCAATCGAGCACAAGGACAAGATCGTGTTCCTGCACGCGGTGCAGGAAGGCCCCGCTTCGCAAAGCTACGGTGTGGCGGTGGCCCAGCTCGCCGGCGTGCCGCGGGAGGTGATCCGACAGGCAAAACGTAAGCTTACGGATCTTGAACAGGTTGGCGTGGCAAATGGCTTACAAGGAGACTTGTTTGCGCCTCAGGCTGTGCCCGAACCGGAACCGGTGAGCCATGCTGCGATGGAGCGTCTGGCCGAACTTGATCCAGATGCGCTCAGCCCGCGCCAGGCATTGGAAATGCTCTATGAACTCCGTTCCTTGCTTTAGGTCAACCGTCTGTCACATTGCCCCGAAAATCCAAAATTCGGTTTGCTAGGATGTGGTGGATCAACTGATACCTAAACTGACAAGGAAGAACACCGTGAACATGGTAAGCGATGTGGAAGAGGGCGCCGCACTCGACGGCGGCATAGCGCGGTTCCTCGGCGCCGAAGGAGGCGAAGGGCCTGTCAGGCTGTCGGACATTCGCAGCAAGGCGGCCAACGAGCTCAAGCGCTACGGCGACGACCTGATGGGGCATCTGGATGGGCTGGGCGTTACCGTTCCGCCGGCTATTCAGCTCGCCAGCACCGAGGGAGGGCTCGTCGCCGTGCTGGGCGATCACCCGGCCAAGAATACGATCGAAACCTTTGTCAACAACGATACCCGGCTCTTGAAGTGGTTCAAGGAAGTCGAAGTGCTGCACGAAATCATGCGTCGTGCGGAATTGTCCGGACGCAGCGAAGAGTTTGCCCGCCAGCATTTCAATCTGGGGCTCACCAGCATAGGCAGCATTGCCTTTTTTGCCGAGGGATGATGCCGATGCGCGCTGCCGACAGGGCCGCCTTGATGGCGGCCTTTGTTCTTTGGCGCGGCGCATTGGAGCTCCAAGGTATAATCCCGGTTTGAACTGGAAACATTCCGCATGAAAAACAACCGAGCACGTCGCCCGCAGCCGGCGATCAGTGAACAGAAGGCCGGTCAGCAACGGCGCGCTCAGGTCGCACAGGCCAAGAGTAGCCCTGGCGGCGACTGGGTCAGCAGCAAGTCGGCGCTGGGCGATGGCAAGCGGCGCAAGCCCGCGGCGAAGTCGGCAATGCCAAGAGCCGCCGCCACGGCGCGATCCGGCGAGGAAGTCGCCCAGCCGGTGACCGAGCGCCGCGCGCCGGTGAAACGTGCCAAGAAACTGCGGGTGCGCGCCGGCTCGCAAGTGCAGGTGGCCAAGCAGAAACAGCTGCGCGAGAAACGCATTGCCGCCGACCAGATCGGCGAGGAACGCCTGCAGAAGGCGCTGGCGTTCTCCGGCTGGGGTTCGCGCCGCGAGGTGGAAACCTGGATCGCCGAAGGCAAAGTCAGTGTGAATGGCCGCATCGCCGAACTCGGCGCCAAGGTCAAACCGGGCGACGATGTGCGCGTGAGCGGCAAGCGCGTGGCGCTGCGTTGGCCGGACCGCCTGCCGCGTGTGGTGCTCTATCACAAGCAGGAAGGCGAACTCGTCACCCGCGATGATCCGCAAGGCCGGGTGACCGTGTTCGAGCGCCTGCCCAAGCTCGCTTCGAGCAAGTGGATCGCCATCGGTCGCCTCGACTTCAATACCTCGGGCCTCCTGGTATTCACCACCTCGGGCGATCTGGCCAACCGCATGACGCACCCGCGCTTCGAGATCGAGCGCGAATACGCGGTGCGCGTGCTGGGCGAATTGACCGACGCGCAGATCGCCGAGCTGAAGAAAGGCATCGAGCTCGACGATGGTCCGGCCAAGTTCGACCATATCAATGCCTCGGGTGGCGAGGGCATGAACCACTGGTACAACGTGGTGCTGAAGGAGGGCCGTAACCGCGAGGTACGCCGCATGTTCGAGCATTACGAGATGCAGGTCAGTCGCCTGATGCGGGTACGCTTTGGCATGTTCGGCCTGCCGCCCCGGCTCAAGCGCGGCCAGTTCTACGAGCTGAACGAGACCGAGGTGCTGGCGGTGATGAAATGGGCCGACCTCAAGCTCAACGGCGAGGCCAAGGACTGAGGCGGCATGAGCAAGGCCTTCACCCGCGAGAGCGAGGATGCGGACGACGAGCTGCCGCCCGAGCTCAAGGTGCCCGCAGGCAGCAAGAACTACATGACGCCGGGCGGCTGGCACCGGCTGCGCACCGAGCTCTACGATCTGGTGCACAAGGAGCGCCCGCACGTGACCCAGGTGGTGAACTGGGCCGCGAGCAATGGGGATCGCTCCGAAAATGCCGATTACCAGTATGGCAAGCGCCGCCTGCGCGAAATCGACCGGCGCATCCGCTTCCTGCAAAAGCGGCTGGAACACGCCGAGGTGGTCGACCCGGAAACGCGTGAAGTCACCGACCAGATATTCTTCAGCGCCACGGTCAGCTATTTGCGCGAAGATGGCAGTGAGGAAACCGTATCCATCGTCGGCGTCGACGAAACCGACTTCAAGCGCAACCACATCAGCTGGACCAGCCCGGTGGCGCGGGCGCTATTGAAGGCGCGCGAAGGCGATGTGGTGCAATTGCGCACCCCGGCCGGCATCGAAGAGCTGGAAATTCTCACCGTGGTCTATCGCAGGCTCGATGGGCCGCCCGATCCGGCCAGGCAGGACTGAAAGCCTTGGATATTCAACCCATTGTCATGATTTACTGCCCGATTCGCTGCATAGGCGACAGTAGCGAGCTGTCCGCTTGGCGCTGATAACTGGCTCCGTTATGCTCGTGCCATGACCGAGCCTGTCAAACCCACGCCCACGCTATCCCGCCGAGTGCTGCGCAATATCGCGCTGCGTATCGGCATCGTGGCGCTGGTGCTCACCGCCGTCTCGTATTACTACAGCTACTGGCGCTTTCAGGAAGAGGCGCTGGTCAACCTCGGCAAATACATCGCCGCGCGCAGCCAGCTCGAATCCGAGCCTTTCCTGCAAGCCGAAATCAACACCAAGCGCTTGCGCGACGAGTTCGTGCGCCGCATGGCGCTCTATGGCGATACCGATCCGGCGCCACGCTTTCACCAGTTGTTCAATCAGGAGCGTGATGGCGTCTGGCGGGTGCGGCTGGAACTCGACGATTTCGAGCATCAGGCCACGGTCGCGCTGCTGCCCAATGTGAAGCTCACGCCCGAGTTCATGCGCGAGGTGCTGGTCGGCTTCGATCTGACCAGCCAGTACGGCCCGGCACACCGCAGCCGTTATTACGACACCTTCATCGATCTGAACGTATCGGACGGCAGCGTGATCTTCCTGCCGGATTTGAACTATGCGCGCAATGGTTCGGTAGCCGACTTTGCCGCTGAGTTGCCGACCGAAATCGGCGCGACACCGGCGCGCAATCCGGAACGCAAGACGTTTTGGACCGGCATCTACTTCGACAAGCAGGCCATCCAGTGGATGGTATCGGTGGTCACCCCCATCGACTACCTGGGGCGCTTTGTCGGCGGCGCTGGCCAGGACGTGTTGCTCGACGAGCTGATAGAGCGCACCAACAGCATCAGCATTCCCGGCACGCACAATTTCATCATCACCCGCGATGGCGACCTGGTGGCCCATCCGGGGCGGATGAACCAGATCCGCGACGCCGGCGGGGCGTATCGCGTGACCGACATGGACGATGCGGAGCTGCGTGGCTTGTACGAGTCGGTGCTCAAGGCGACGCCGACACGCCCCTTTGTCGAGTCGCTCGACGGCAGCGCATGGCTGGGCGTTGCGCCGATCAAGGGCGCGAACTGGCTGTTCGTCTCGGTGTATCCGAAGCGCATGCTGCAGGAAAAGGCGGCGCTTGCGGCGAGCATGGTGCTGCTGTTGGGCCTGATCGCGCTGGTGCTGGAACTGGCGGTGATGGCCTGGACGCTGCGGCACGATGTGGCGCAGCCACTATCGCGCCTGAAGGGCGCCATCCTCGCGCTGGCCGCCGGCAAGCGCTCGGACAACCTTGATACGCACCGTGATGACGAACTGGGCGAACTGGCGCGCACCTTCGACGGCATGGCCACCACCATCGAGCTGCACCGGCACAAGCTGGAGGAGCTGGTGGAGCAGCGCACCGAGGAGCTCGCGGTACGCAATATGGAGCTGGAAGCGGCCAACCTGCGGCTGATCCAGCTCAACGAGGAAAAGAACGAACTCTTGACCATTGCCGCGCACGACTTGAAGAACCCGGTGGCCAGCATCCAGGGCATGACCAAACTGATCGTCGGCAAGCTTGGCGAGTGGTCGAGCGAGCGGATCGAAGACCGCCTGCTTGGCATCGTCAAGTTGTCCGAGCGCATGCAACGCATCCTGGGCAACCTGCTCGATATCAACGCGCTGGAGGCGGGCCTCTATCAGCTGCAACCGGAACGGCTGTCGCTGGATGTGCTATGCCCGGAGCTCGTGGCCAGCTGGGAAACGCGGCTCGCGGAAAAACAGCAGTACTGCATCTACACCCCCAACGGCCTGGAAGTCACGGCCGATCGCCAGGCCATGTGGCAGGTGCTCGATAACCTGATCTCGAACGCCTCCAAGTATGCGCCGCACCAGACCACGATCCGGCTGGAGGCGGTTGCCATCGGTGAGCGGGTGCAAGTTCGCGTATCCGACCAGGGGCCGGGGATCGCCACGCACGAGATGGAGCGCCTGTTCCGCAAATTCAGCCGGCTCTCGGCTGTGCCGACCGGCGGTGAGCACACCACCGGCCTGGGTCTATCGATCGTCAAGCGGCTGGCCGAGGCCATGGATGGCAAGGTGGGTTGTGAGAGTGTGCTGGGGCACGGTGCGACCTTCTACGTGGATCTGCCGATCGCAGGTGACAAAGTGCCAGGCTGATTGCAAACGCGCAGCGCCCAAGCGCCACTGCTTCGCGTAAAATTGGTCGGCCACCGCTCGGTGGCCGTTTTACTTTTTGCCTTCGGAGCGCCATATGCGGCAGTACCTCGACCTTCTCCAGCACGTTCTTGACCACGGGGTGAAGAAGGAAGACCGCACCGGCACCGGCACGCTATCGGTATTTGGCCATCAGATGCGCTTCAATCTGGCCGAGGGTTTTCCGCTGGTCACCACCAAGAAGGTCCACCTCAAATCCATCATCTATGAGTTGCTGTGGTTTTTGCGCGGTGAAACCAACAACAACTGGCTGAAGGAGCGCGGCGTTTCGATCTGGAACGAATGGGAGCGCGAGGGCGGCGAGCTGGGGCCCATCTACGGCTATCAGTGGCGGAGCTGGCCGACCGCGGACGGTCGCCATATCGACCAGATCGCCCAGGTGGTGCAGCAGCTCAAGCACAATCCCGATTCGCGCCGCATCATCGTCTCGGCCTGGAACGTCGGTGAGATCGAAAACATGGCGCTGCCGCCTTGCCACGCGTTCTTCCAGTTCTATGTCGCGCCGGCCCAGCCGGGCGAGGCCGACCAGCGCGGCAAGCTCTCCTGCCAGCTCTACCAGCGCAGCGCCGACCTGTTCCTGGGCGTACCGTTCAATATCGCGTCCTACTCGCTCTTGGTGTTGATGCTGGCGCAGGCTTGCGATCTGCAGCCTGGCGACTTCGTCTGGACCGGTGGCGATTGCCATATCTACACCAATCACCTGGAGCAGGTTCACACCCAGCTCGCGCGCGAATCCAAGCCGCTGCCGCGGATGCAGCTCAACCCGGCGCGGACCAGCGTGTTCGATTTCGAGTTTGCCGATTTCGAACTGGTGGGTTACGAATCCTGGCCGGCGATCAAGGCCCCGGTGGCCGTGTGAGCTGTCGCTAGCGTGCGACCGAGACGATGATCCAGATCAACCCGGCCGAGGTGCAGTGGGAGGCGATCCGCGCCCAGGGCGCCGGTGGCCAGAACGTGAACAAAGTGGCGAGTGCCATCCATCTGCGCTTCGACATCCGCGCATCATCCCTGCCGGACTATTGCAAGACACGCCTGCTGCAACTGAATGACGGCCGCATCACGCGTGACGGCGTGGTGGTGATCAAGGCGCAAAGCTACCGGACCCAGGAGCAGAACCGGCTCGATGCGTTGGCCCGGCTGCAGCAGCTGTTGACGCAGGCGATGGTCGTGGCCAAGCCGCGCGTCGCCACCAAACCCACCCGCGGCTCGCAACGGCGTCGACTGGATGCCAAATCCGGCCGCGGACAGGTCAAGGCGCTACGCGGTAAGGTTGGCAGCGGTGATTGAATCCGCTCAGCTTGAGGCGCTGCTGGCTTTGCCGGTCGCGCGCGGGAGGTAAAGCGGGTACAATGTTAGTTCTTCACTGGGGCCGCCATGGTTTCGACGGGGGTTGCAAAGCGGGTGAGGGCATGCCGGGATCTCAGTCACCCCGTTAAACGCTGAATTCATTTAGTCGCAAACGACGAAACTTACGCTCTGGCTGCTTAATCGCGCCAGACTCTGCGCTACTTTGCCCACCGGGTAGGTCGCCTAAAAACGACAGCAGAGTCATTCAGATGGGATCGCCTCGGATCGGGTTACTTGGCCCGGGGTTAAATCCAAGGTGACTCGCCCGTAACAAGCCTGTGGGCCGGCGTGTTAAGGGTTAAATCCAGTAGACCACACTAAGCATGTAGAACTCTTCGTAGAGGGCTTCCGGACGCGGGTTCGACTCCCGCCGGCTCCACCACTATTTCTGTTAAAAATCAGCCACTTAGCGAAAGCTTGGTGGCTTTTTTTTGGGACTATTTGGGGTGATCGTCAACACTGGGAGGCAAGGCGCTTGAAGTGATATGGCCATTTGACTGTGGATTCAACCTGTCGAGGCAACCCATCAGAACCTGCGCAAGCAGGGGCGATGCATTATTCAGTTCGCTGACTGGGATATATCTGCTTGTAAGTGACGCGGCCATTGGGCTTTACACTGCGGACCACCCGGTTTCTAGCACCACACAGCGGGCAGCGAAACAGCTCACCCTGTCCTTCGTTCTTGATTACTACTTCTTCCTGTTTCCAGCGTGCATCGCAAGACTGATTAAGACAGGTAAACATGAGGAGCTCCACAACTATGCTTCAAAAGAGTCGCTCAGCGTAGCATGTGCCGATCGATCACATCTGATCCTTCTCAGCGAACTTGCGTGAGTCAATACCGGACAAGAGCGCTAAGGCAAACGACGATTTCTACATAAGTCAAACGTAGGATGTCCGCCCTCGATCTGCTCTGGTCAACCGCAGCAAGAATCCAACGGCCGGTTCTCGGCCGAAGCAGAAGTTCATGAACAAGTTGGTCAGTGTCGGCTGAGCATCGCATTGCAGACTCTAGCGTTTCACTTGGGCAGCGCCTTCCAGTGGGGAAGCCTGCTTCAAGACATCCGTTCGAAGGATGAGGTGGGCATTTTGACAGACGCTGCGCTTGCGTGTTCATTGCTGCACGGCTGTTTCACTAACAGAGCGCCTCGCCTTCGTATTCAGGTCGCCAGTGTCCGGGAATGCGACCTAAACGTACCAAGCAGCACCGATGCGCAGCAGCTGGGTTCGCTGGCCGCCGAATGATAGGCAGCCCAGGCAGAGCCTCGGGGTGGTGGGGGACAGAGGGGCGCTGGGTCAGCATGGGCATTGCAACGCAAGGAGAGTTAGCCGACTTACGATTTCGGGCCGAAAGCATGAATCTTTTTTGAGTGCGCGTTGATCCAAATGACCCCGTCAAGACTGAAACCAAGATGCGTAACGCGAACCTCCCAAACCCACTCTCCTTTCGCCGCAAATCCCTTGATGTCGCGCCCGATACGGAACAAGCCAGAAACGCGGAGCCCCTCCTCAGCGAGGAGACCATGATTGCTAAACCAGTAGCGCGTAGCCAAATCTTCGGCCGTCGAAGGAGAGGGGATGGAACTCGCCAGAAGCGTCTCAAAGGACTCAGCGTGCTTCTCCCGTGGAAGCTGAAAAATAGGAAGGTAATTGCCGTCCCATGACTTGAAAGCCGGTTCTGCGGCGTGGAGAGTGGCACAGATGCCAAATAAGAGGACTGCGGGTGTTCGGTTCACGATGCGTGCTCCACGAGGCCTAACGAATGAAAATCAGCGCCGGTGGCCGCGCAGTTGGTGAACTGTCCGCTGGAGCGCTTTGGTGGGCCGCTACCGGTTGCTTGTAGGGCACATTAATTGTGCCCCTGTCCTTTGTGATCAAATTCTTTCCGAAAGATTCGTGTGAGAAAACTGATTCGTAGTCTAGCACCACAATTGAATCGTCGATTTCACGGACGGTAAAAACGATTCGATAGTGGTGGTCGGGGTGAAAGAACACTTGGCCAACCGCCAAATCAAATTCTCTTGGATTTCCAGAAGTCGCTCGCTCTGAAACAAAAAGTTGCTCTGCCTTGAAGTGAACGTGTTCGCGATCCTTGCGCTGGATTTCAATCATGGACTCCATGACCAGCGTGGTGAGGTTGGCTCTCTCTTTATCTACCGTCTCTTCTACTTTAGGAGTGGGCGTGCAGCCAAAAGTTACCGCTACTATCAGGATGACCAAGATCTGTTTCACTACGCGATCCTCATGGCCCAATGTTGGAGGTAACCGGGCAGCTGGAGCCGCTTGCGGCGGAGGGAATCCAAAGCGCAACTTTGGGCTGTCACATTGATCGGAAGGCTATACCTAATATTCATCTTCTATGGCCATAGTGAGTAATTTTTTTCAGAGCCAAGCAACTATCAACGGTTGCAGTTGTTGCGGGATCGTAAGAGCCTGCCCAGTTGTTTTGTGTATGTCTTTTGTGTGGGTCAAGAGCATATAGGCCCAGTTAGTCTAGCCATAATTGCATTCCAAAATAACTGCGCTCTTTCCGTTTTTATCAAATCAATGCCGCAAGCCATGTTGTGCGCCATTGGGAGGCAAAATGTTCCTTTGTCCCCGGTTTCGCGGCTTGATCAAAATACATTGATGTTTTCAATGCATGAATTGACAATTTGTCAGATGGCCAGTTGGTCTTGTTATATGTGGCCGAGCAATAGACCTCAAACAGCCGTACATGGCCGCAATCACGCTCTGTATCAATGCGTTATCAAGGTCGGCCAGGGTCATGGGCGTATTGGGCATAACGTTGGAAGTAACTGGCAGCCGGAGCCGCACAGCAGCGAAGGGAACCCAAAGCGTAGCTTTAGGCTGTCCAGTTGACTGAAAGGTTAGCCCGGTGGCAGAAAGTCAGGCGATTCACAGTGAGAGTACCCAATAAAGCGAAGACAGTCTGGTTTTTCAAGAGGTGTAGATGTAATGAACTGCTCGCCACCTATAGCGACTTCGTCCTGATCCTTGCGCAAGTCGCATCAGTCTTGGGCCTGCTACCGGAGGATGCGGCCGACACCATTGGCACGGTCGACCCGATTCGCGCCGCCTCGATCCAACGTGCCACGCCGTGGCATTTTTCGATTGTCACCTGCGCGGAGCCAGCTGTAACGCGCTGCTGAACGGAGTATCGACGCAGTTTCCAGAAGTCGTCTTCGTGCCCTGAACAGACGCCATGGATAAGGCGGGCTATCTCCTTGGTGCAGGTGTGCCGTTGATAGCCCGCGGACGCACCGCTTCGGCGGCAGCCTCGTGCAGCGAAACCTGATCCGCCTGACGCTGCTCGAGATCGCGCGGCGCTCCAGCGACGACGCGCTGTGGTGCGGCTTGGCGGCCGAGCGCCTCGCGCGCGCCCACACAGCCTGCGCTGCCCAGAATGAACGCTTGATAACAAAAAAATATGCAATACAGTTATTTCGTCTGCGCCATAGGAGGCAATATGGATCGGAGGAGGTTCCTGCAGGCGTCGCTCGTGGCGCCGCTCGCGGCCAGCCTGGCGGGCTGTGGAGGTGGCGGGAGCGGGGGGAGCGGCGATGCGCCGGTCGAAGTGGTCGAGCTGCCGATGGCTCTCGACGGCGTGTATGCGTCGGTCGAGGTCAGCGTCAACGGACAGGCGCTACACTTCCTGCTCGACAGCGGCGCCGACCGCGATGTGGTCAGCGCAAGGACCGCGGCGCGGCTCGGCCTGAAGCTGTCCGAGGGCACGGTACCCGGCTCGGGAGCCGGCGGCCCGAGCGTGCCCCGGCACTGGGTGCAGCTCGACAGGCTGGCGGTCGGCGACGCCGTCGTGCGCGATAGCGTCGCCTACGTCATCCCGATGCCAGAGGAGTTCACGTACGACGGCGTGCTCGGTATGGGATTCTTCGAGCGCTTCGTGCCCCGGCTGGACTACGCCGCTGGCCGCCTGCGGCTGACCGCGTCCGCCGCCGGCCTGCCGGCGCCGCCGCCCGGCGCGACGATACTGCCGCTGCAGCGCAGCCCCAGCGGCAAGCTGCTGGTGCAAGCCCGCGTCGCCGGCGAAATCGGCTGGTTCTCGATCGACACCGGGGCCTTCAATGCGGTCACGGTGTTCACGCCGTCGGTCGAACGCCTGGACCTGCGCCGGCGCCTGCAGCCCGCGGTGCGCATGGTGACCGGTATCGGCACAAACGGGGTGACACGCGGCGACATCGTGCGTGTGGGCGAACTCGGCCTCGGCGACCAGCTCTTCCGCGGCGTGGTCGTGGAGCTGTCGCTGGAGAACGACGGGCTGTTCGGCAGCGACGGGTGGATGGGCAACCTCGGCGGCGAGCTGTGGCACCGCTTCGCCGTCACGCTGGACAGCGCGGGCCGGCGCCTGCACCTCGAGCCCGGCGCCGCGCGGTCGCAGCCGTTCGTTGCGCCGTGCGCCGGGCTGGCAGCGCCGCTGCGCGACGGTCGCTTTGTCGTTGCCGACGTGGTGCCTGGCAGCCCGGCCGCCGACGCGGGCGTGCAACTCGACGACGAATTGCTTGCGCTCGACGGCCTGCCGCTGGCCGGCGATGCCCGCATGTTGCGGCGGGCTCTGGCGACACCGGGCGGGTCGCCGCAGCTGCGCCTGCGCGACGGCGCCGCCGCCGAGCGCGAGGTCACGCTGCGCCTGCGCGAACTGATCTGATCGGCCGCGTGCAGCGCGGCAAAAGCGGGCCAGGCCACCCGGTCAGGACTCTAAACCCCTAAACCTATGTGCAATACACCCGAAGGACTGCCATGTACAAACGACGCCTGCCCCTCTATTCCCGATTCATCGCCACCTGGGTTGCCGCCGCCATGCTGGTGGCTTGCGGCGGCGGGGACTCTACCTCCGAGCTGGCTGACGCCAATACGGTCGCGCGCGAGACGATCGCTTCCAATGGAATGCCTGGCGTTGCCGTCCTGGCGGCCGACTCGCACGCAATGCGATTTGGCGCCGCCGGCCTTCGCCGCGTCGGGGGCACCGGCGCGAACGCGGTGTCGGCATTCGACCGCTTCTCGATCGGCTCGATGACGAAGGCCTTTACCGCCACCCTCGCAGGCGTCGAGGTCCAGGCCGGACGGCTGCGTTGGGACATGCGCCTGTACGAGGCGATTCCCGAGCTGGCTGCAATCGGCCTGCCGGAGTACGCCCAAGTCACCGTGCGCGACCTGCTAACGCATCGCAGCGGCCTCTATGCCCTCGTGTCGCTGGACGAGTTTCTTGCGCTCCCGCCGATGAGTGGGACCCCGCGCGAGCAGCGCATGCAGTTCCTGCGTTGGGCGGTAGCCCAGCCGCCCGCCACGCCGCCCGGGACCTTCGTCTACTCGAACGGCGGCTACATGGCGATGGGCGCAGTCCTCGAAGAGGTCGGCCAGCAGGACTACGAGGAACTGATGCAGGCGCGGCTGTTCCGGCCGCTGGGCATCTCGCCCCAGTTCGTGTCGCCCGCTGCGCGCTCCGATCGCGCTCAGCCCTGGCCGCACCTGCTGGACGGCTCGGGCCAGTGGGTGGCTATCGATCCCGACACACCGTTGATCGCGTTCCCGCCGGTCGTGAATCCGGCAGGCGGCCTGAGCATGCGGCTGACGGAGGTTGCCGCCTTCCTGCAACTGCACCTGCGGGCCTTGCGCGGCACCGAGGGCCTGCTCATCAGCCCAGCAACGGCCCGGCAGATGCACGAGGTGGTCGGCGACCTGCAATCACCCGGCTGGATGCAGACGGCCGACTTCAAGTCGCGCCCGATCGCCTTCAGCGCAGGCAGCGACGAATACAGCTTCTATGCCATGATGGCCATCGCGCCGGAGCGCGACCGTGCCGCGGTGGTTCTGGCGAACGGCTACGCCGCGCATGCGGAAGAGCGCCTGGCCGACGCCCTGACGCGACTCCTGGACTGAACCCACGCGCCATGCCACTGCAGCCTGTCGAGGACGGCCTCCAGCTCGGCGCCCCGCTGCAAGCCGCCTTAAACCAGGCCGCCAAGCCGACGACCTGGGTCGAGCGATGCACGCCGCATGGCAGCACCTCGATGTGGACGTCTACGCCGTGCTGCTGCTCAACATCCAGCAGTCTGACGGCGAGGGCATCGAGCGTTGACCTCTTGCCGCATCGCCCAACCAGCGGCGCTGACTTCCTGGGGTTCGGCTCGGGGTGCTGCTCCCGCCGACGCCAAGACTCGCCCCGTTGAAAATCAACGGGGCGAGTCTTGGCGGTTGCCCGCTCCAGGCTACCCGCCTTCCGGAGGCGGCTTATGCCTTATCGGGACAAGGTCTTGATCCGCTCTGCCGTATCCGGATGCGACGACAGCAGGGCCGGCACTTTCAACTCGCTCTCCTTGTGCGCCTTCATCAGCTTGGCAAGCGCGCTGCCGAGCTTACGGCGGTCTTGGCCCAGTGCGGTCAGGCGCTCCTGGGCGTAGCGATCGGCCTCGCTCTCCAGCTCGCGCGAATAGCCCAGTTGCAGCACCAGCGCGCCGAAGCTTGCAACCTGCGCTGCGGCGCTGGGGGCGTCACCCAGCACGGCGGAAACGGCCACGCCCATGCCGGTACTCTGGTAGATCATGCGCAGGCCGTGACGCAGCTCCACGTGGCCGATTTCGTGCGCCAGCACGGCAATCACCTCGTCGTCGCTGACGATGGCGGCGAGCTCATCGGTCAGCACGACCACGCCGCCGGGCAGGGCGAAGGCGTTGGCGCCGATCGTTGGTGCCGCGCGAAAGTGCAGCCGGTACTGGTAGCGACTATCGGAAGGGACCAGCTGGGCGAAGCGCTGGCGTAGGGCTGCCTGGCGCTTGGCCGGCAGCGCAGTCGGTTTCAGATCGAGATCCAGCGTGGCCAGATGCTCGAACGCCTTGTCGCCGATCACGCGCTCGACGACGGGCGGAGTCATCAGCGTGGCGCTGCTGGCCAAGAGGGGCAGGCCCCACAGGTAGAATGCCACGCCGAAGCCGGCAAGCAGCAGCGCCGCGTAGCCCACCCAGCGCCATCGACTTTCCAGGTGGTGCAGCAAGCCGTCGCCTTGGCCGAACACTGCGGCGATGCCGTCGTGGTCGTGGCTTTCGCAGATCGCGCCGCCCGGCAGCGCCATCCGGCGTGGCTGCGACCCGAGCCGCGGCTCCAGCTTCACCTCGGCCAAGGCATAGCTGCGTGCCTCGGCGAGGCCGTTCACCTGCAGCTGCTGGCCCTCACGCGTCAACGTGACTGGCCATGCCCCGGAGGTGGCGCCATCGTAGAAGGTGGCGTTCGCTTGCGGCGTGCTCACAGTGCGAGGTCGAGGTCGAACAGCTCGCCGGCCTCGCTGCCGGTGACATTGCCATAGCTGGCGATGGCTGCTTCGAACTTGCCCAGATCATTGGGTGCATGAATGGCCGTGTGCTGCAATCGATAGCGCATCAACGTGATCACGACCCAGGGCGTGGCAAGGCCCAGCGTAATCACCAACAGCGGAATGCGGGTGCACAGCAGCTTCACGTAGCCGGGCAGCCCGATCTTGCTCTCGATCTGGCAATCGGCCACCCGCGTGTTGCTCCAGGTCACGTTGAGCAGCGCCACATGCATGGTCTGCATCACGATGGAGTAGAACATGCCCATTCCTGCGTAGGCGAGGAAAATGCCGCCAATGCCGAGCACGGCCAGCACGCCCAGGGCGTCAGACGAGTTGCCCCAATCGAATGCGATCCCGGCGGCGGCGGCAACGAGGCCGATCACGACGACCATCAGGATCAGCAGCATCACGACGCCGCTGGCAATCCCCATGGCGGCGAGATAAATCAGGAAATACGGCCCGATCACCGGCTTCATGTCGAACTGCTGGTTGCCAAAGCGCAGGTTGTTGATCAGAAACTGGCGCTGCTGGTGCTGCACGTAGGGGAGGGCCATGCCGAGCGACGGGATCAGCAACAGCGGCAGTAGCAAGAAGTGCTTGTAACCACCGCCTGCCGTGCCGGCAAAGCCGAACGACACGTTGCGGTAACGCGTATGGCGCAAGTTGAAGGCCAGTGAGCGCACAATCATCCAGGGCAGCGCCAGCCACAGCAGCAGCACGGCAATGATGCCGGTAAGCGGATGTATATTTGACAGCGCGACATAGGCGGCAAAGAACACGAAGGCGATCGCCCGGCCCTTGAGTATCTTCAGCGGATCGGCGGTGTAGTCGAAACGCGCTCCGGCAAGCTCGGTGTTGCCGTAAAAATACTTCAGCCGGCGTACCTTGGCCCAAGCCGAGTAGATGCCCAGTGTGACGATGCTGAGCGCCAGGTTCACGATCCAGATGCGGAAATACTCGCTGCCCTGGCCGTGGAAGGCCAGCGGCCAGCGCAGCAGTGGTGGCTCGGTCGGCGCTGGCGGGATTGCCGGTGCTGCGGCGGTAGGCGGCAAGGCCGCTTCGGCGCCGTTGTGCGGCGCGCTGATGTGATCGTCCATTGTGTGCTCCCTGATACGACTTATCGTTGTCGCGCCAGTGTAATGGCTTTTCCACACTGTAAGCAAAGTGGGCAGGTCGCGACTGTTGTTAGCCGAGCTTGCGGATCACCTGCATCAGCTCGGCAATGGCCGCTTCGCCATCGCCTTCCCTGATGGCGCCGCTCACGCAGCCGCGTGCGTGCGCTTCCAGGAGCTGCATCGCCAGGCTGTCGAGCGCCGACTTGGCGGCCGCCACCTGTGTCAGGATATCAATGCAGTAACGGTCTTCCGCCACCATCTTGTTGATGCCGCGCACCTGGCCTTCGATGCGGTTCAGCCGGGAGACCAGCGCCGCCTTGTTCTCCCGCACCACGCGCTGGTGGTCGCAGCAATCATCCGCGGACGATGTCATAGCCGGCATCCTCGATGGCGTTTTCCAGTTGCTGCGCGCCGATCACGGCGGCGTCGTAGCGGATGTGGGCCTGCGGCGGGGCCAAGGTCACGGTCACAGCAGCCACGCCGTCCTGCGCCTGCAGCGCGCGGGTCACGCTGGCGACGCAGCCGCCGCAGCTCATGCCGGAAATGGTGAGGGTCAGTTCGCTCATGATGGTGCTCCTTGGGTTGTAGTGAAACGGGTTACCGCCAGCGCGGCACGCGCTGCCGGGATTCGGCATAGGGCTGGCCCCAGTGCATGCCGAGCGCGGATGCTATCCCGCTGGTGCGCGGCCAGGCACCGAGCCGGGCTTGCAGGCCGCCCGGCAGCGAGAGGCTGACCAAGCTTGCCCGGTCGCTGCGGCCGAGCAGCGCGTTGGCTTCGTCGTCACTGCCGCAGCGATAGGGATCGAGCCCGCGCTGGCGCCATACCTGCGCGCTGGGCCAGACGAACACCATGGCGAATCGCGGAATCCGCGCCAGCGATTTGAGCCAGTCAGTCACGGCGCGCCCTCCAACGACGCAGCAGCAGCGCATTGCCGACCACCGACAAGGAACTCGCCGCCATCGCTGCGCCGGCAATCACTGGGCTCAACAGGCCGAGCGCGGCCAGCGGGATGCCCAGCACGTTATAGAAGAAGGCGAAAAACAGGTTCTGCCGGATCTTGGCGAGCGTGGCGCGCGACAACGAGATGGCCTCGGCGACGTGCGCCAGATCGTTGTGCATCAGCGTGATGTCCGCCGCCTCGATCGCCACATCCGAGCCCGAGCGCATGGCAAAACCCACGTCGGCGGCGGCCAGCGCCGGCGCGTCGTTCACGCCATCGCCCGCCATGGCGATGCGACGTCCATCCTGCTTGAATTCGGCGATGGCCGCGGCCTTGTCGCCCGGCTTTACCCCCGCCCGGTATTCAGAAATGCCGACTTCCCGCGCCACGGCGGCGGCCGTCTGCGCATTGTCACCGGTAAGCATCACCACGCGCACGCCTTGCGCCTGCAGCGCGGCCACCGCGGCCTTACTGCTGGGACGGACGGTATCGGCGATGGCGATCAGCCCGGCTAGCACTCCGTCGATCGCCAGCGCGATCACCGTATGGCCGTGTGTGGATAGCGCGGCCACCTGTGCCTGCTGCGCGTCGGCCAGCGTCGTCGCCCAGCCGGGCACGCCGACCCGCACCGCCTGACCCTCGATGCTGGCGGCCACGCCCGACCCGGCCTCGACCGCGAAATCGGTCGCTGGCAGTAGCGCGACGCCGTGTTGCTGCGCGCGGGTCAGCAGCGCGCGCGCCAGCGGATGCTCCGAGCCGGCCTCGGCACTGGCGGCCAGTTGTAGCACTTGCGCGTCGTTCCAGCCTGGCGACGGCGCTATGGCGGCAATACCGGGCTGGCCTTCGGTCAAGGTGCCGGTCTTGTCGACGATCAGCACGCCGATCTCGCTGGCCGTTTCCAGCGCCGTGGCGTTGCGGAACAGGATGCCGCGCTTTGCCCCCAGGCCGACACCGACCATCACCGCCGTGGGGGTGGCCAGACCCAGCGCGCAGGGGCAGGCGATCACCAGCACGGCGACGGCATGGATCAGCGCGGTGGCGAAATCGTCGCTCCACCACCAGGTGGCCACAAAGGTGAGCACGGCGATGGCGACCACCACCGGCACGAACACGGCGGAGATGCGATCGGCCAGCTGCTGGATCGGCGCCTTCGAGCCCTGCGCCTCGCTCACCAGGCGGACGATCTCGGCGAGCTGCGTGGCGCTACCAACGCCATCGGCGCGCAGCGTGAGCATGCCTTCCACCGCGTGGGTGCCGGCATAGACCTTGTCGCCGGCGATCTTGGCAAGCGGCAGCGATTCGCCGGACAGCATGGCTTCGTTCACCGCGGCACGGCCATCCAGCACCGTACCGTCCACTGGCAACAGCTCGCCGTGGCGCACGATCACGGTATCACCCACCTTGAGCGCACTGATCGGCACCTCCACCGGATGGCCGTCGCGCAGCACGCGGGCGGTCTTGGGCTGCAGTGCCAGCAGTTCAGCGATCGCCCCGGCGGTCTTGCCCTTGGCGCGCGCCTCCAGCCACTTGCCGAGCAGGACCAGCGTGATCACCGCGGCGCTGGCTTCGAAATACACGTGCTGGTGATGCAGATCCAGCGCGGTGACCACGCTGCTGTAGCCCCAGGCCATGGTGGTGCCGAGCGCGATCAGCACGTCCATATTGGCGGCGCCGCCGCGCAGCGCGTGCCAGGCGCCGCGATAGAAGCGCAGTCCGACCGTGAACTGCACCAGCGTGGCGAGCAGCCATTGCAGCGAGCGCGGCACCAGCTCATGCCAGCCCGCGAACATCGTCACCATCTCGATCAGCAGCGGCGCCGTGAGGATGGCGGCCGCCGCGAAGGCGAGCCGGGTACGGCGCAATGCCGCTTCATGATGCCCGGTGGGGGTATCCGGGGTGATTGCGCGGGCGCTGTAGCCGGCCTTGACCACAGCGGCGATGGCCGCGGCTTCATCGATCGTCCCGCTGGCGCGCAGCTGCGCCGTTTCGCTGGCGAAGTTCACGCTGGCGGTGATGCCGGGAAGGCGGTTCAACACTTTTTCGATGCGGGTGGCGCAGGCGGCGCAGCTCATGCCTTCCAGCGCCAGGGTCAGCGTCGATTCCGGCACGTCGTAGCCGGCCTTGCGGATGGTGGCAACGGCGGTGTCGACGGTGGCGGCGTCGCTCAGCTCGACCTGTGCCGATTCAGTGGCGAAGTTCACCGTGGCAGTCACGCCGGGTTGGCGGTTTAGCACCTTTTCGATGCGGGTGGCGCACGCGGCGCAGGTCATGCCGGCGATAGGCAGCGTGAGGGTCTGGCGCATGACAGGACTCCATATACCTTATAGGGGTATATTAAACCCCGTGGGGGTATATTTGCAGCCCGTTTATCGGTCGGTGTCGGGGAATAGCCGTCGCCAGCCTTCCGGGCCCAGCTCCTGCAGTACGGCGATGTTGCGCTCGAAGATGGCGGCCGGGTCGGGAAACGCAGCGGCGGCGCGCGCGATGCTGTCCTCGCGCAGCAGGTGTAGCGTGGGGTAGGGCGCGCGATTGGTGTAGTTGGCGATATCGTCGGGGGTACTACCCTCGAACTGGTAGTGCGGGTGAAAGTGCGCCAGCTGCAACACGCCCTCCAGCGCCAGATCCGCCACGACGCGCTCGCCAGCGGCAATGACATCGACGAAATCGTCGAACTCGGCAAACAGCGTGGGATGGATCAAGAGCGTGGTGTCGATGGCCTTGGGGTCTGCATCGCGCAGCAGCACCAGTTCGTGCTCCAGCTCGTCGAGAAAGGCGTCCAGATGCCGGGCGCTGCTGACCACATAGCGCACCTGCTCCTTCACATACACCGCCTTGGCGAACGGGCACAGGTTGAGCCCGATCACGGCCTTTTCCAGCCAGTTGCGGGTGCGGACAATGACGAGGTCGGCGGTCATGCGAGGGCGATAGCGAAGTACACGGTCGCCATGATACTGCGGGTGGCGCTATTCGGTTCTAGGCAGCGTGGGATTGCGCGACAGATAGCCGAACACGACGGCGTAGGTGAGGTAGACCGGCTCCTCTTCACCGGCGGCCATGCGCTCGCGCACCAAGCGGGTGAACAGCGTGCGGCCTTGCAGCGTGCGGATGCGGCCTTCCTTGGTGTCGCAGGCGGTGAAGTTGCTCGACAGCGCATCGATGCTGATGAAGCAATCGACGATGCGGCCGTCTTCGAGCTCGACCGAGAAGGGAATGCCGCCGATTTCATCGACCGGGGTCAGTACGGTGGGATAAGGCAGGCTCATGGATGGCGCTCGATGAGGATAGCCTGAGCATAGCCCGGATTCTCGCGGCAACGGGCGCGCCATGCATCGCCGACGGGCGTTGCCACGACGTGGTCTGTGGGCCGGGTCACTGCGCAATCCGCGAAAAGCGCGGTCGCTGCACGCCATCGATCTCGATGAGCTCGACGAACATCGCATAAGGGCGCACCCACAGGCTGAAGTCGCCGTACAGCGTGCGATACAGCACCAGCCACTCCTCGGTTTCGCTGTGCCGAACGAGGTCCAGCACCTCGTAGTCCTTGCCCTTGTAGTGACGGTAGCGGCCGGTCGGCAACGTCGGTTTGGTGAGATCGGTCATGCAAGGATTCCAATGAAAAAGCCGGCCCGTGGGCCGGCCTGGAGTGTGTCGCTGCGTTATAGCTTGCTGCTCAGCCACTCGGTCGCCGCATCCAGTGCGGCCTTGAGGTTTTCCGGTTGGGTGCCGCCGGCCTGCGCCATGTCCGGGCGGCCGCCGCCCTTTCCGCCGACCTGCTGCGCCGCGACGTTGACGAGCTCGCCCGCCTTGACCTTGCCGGTCAGATCCTTGGAAACGCGTGCGATCAGGCTCACCTTGCCGTCGCCGGTGGCGGCGAGTAGCGCGATGCCGCTTTCCAGGCGGTCCATCAGCTTGTCGCTCATCTCGCGCAGCGTGCCGGCGTCGACGCCCTCGACATGGCTGCCGACACACTTCACGCCGTTGATGGTGCGCAGCCCCGCGCCCAGCAAGTGGTCGAGCTGCCCAAACGCCATTTGACCCTTGAGCGCCTGCGCTTCCTTCTGCGCGGCCTTCAGCTCCGCCTGCAGCCGCTCCAGCTTGGCTAGCAACTCACCCGGCTGCGCCTGCACGATCTCGGCCGCGGCCTTCAGTTCGGCTTCGTGCGATTGCACCAGCGCCAGCGCGCCCTCGCCAGTGTTGGCTTCGACGCGGCGGATGCCGGCGGCAACGCCGCCTTCGCCGATGATCTTGAACAGGCCAATGTCACCAGTGCGGCCGACGTGGGTGCCGCCGCACAGTTCGGTGGAAAACTCGCCCATCTTCAGCACACGCACGTCGTCGCCATACTTCTCGCCAAACAGCGCCATGGCGCCTGCCTTGATCGCGTCGTCGTAGCTCATGTGCGCAACATCGACGGCGGTATTGGCAAGGACGGCGTGGTTGACCAGCGACTCGATGCGCGCCAGTTCCGCGGCGGTCAGCGGCTTGGGGTGGCTGAAGTCGAAACGGGTGCGTTCCGGCGTGACCAGCGAGCCCTTCTGCTCGACGTGCTTGCCCAGCACCTCGCGCAGCGCCGAGTGCAACAAGTGGGTGGCGCTGTGGTTGCGCTGGGTAGCGTGGCGCTTGTGCAGATCGATGGTGGCGGCAACCGCGTCGCCGACCTTCAGCGTGCCACTGGCAAGACGCCCCTGGTGGCCGAACACGTCGGATTTCACCTTCTGCGTGTCGGTCACGTCAAACAGCGCATCGAGGCCGCCGGTGGCGGAAATGGTGCCGACGTCGCCTACCTGGCCGCCCGATTCGGCGTAGAACGGCGTGTGATCGAGCACGACCACGCCTTCTTCGCCAGCCGCGAGCGTTTCTACCTGCTCGTTGCCTTTGTAGAGCGCCAGCACGGTGGCATCGCGGCTCACTTCGCTATAGCCGTGGAAATGCGAGGCATCGCCGTCGTAGGCGAGGCCGGCGGTCATCTTGAAGCTGCCGGCGGCGCGGCCGCGCTCTTGCTCGGCGGCGAGCTCACGCTCGTAGCCGGCCATGTCGAGCTCAAGGTTGCGCTCGCGGCAGATATCGGCGGTGAGGTCGATCGGAAAGCCATAGGTGCTGTGCAGCGTGAACGCGGTCTTGCCATCGAGCGTGGTCTTGCCGCCTTCAAGCGATTTTTCGAGCAGCGCCATGCCGATGTCGAGCGTGCGGGCGAACTGCTCTTCTTCGGCCTTGAGCGTCTCGGTGATGCGTTGCTGGCCATCGACCAGCTGCGGGTAGGCGTCGCCCATCACGCGGGCAAGATCGGCCACCAGCTTGTGGAAGAACAGGCCCTTCTGACCGAGTTTGTAGCCGTGACGCACCGCGCGGCGGATGATGCGACGTAGCACGTAGCCGCGGCCTTCGTTGGATGGCAGCACGCCGTCGGCAACCAGGAAGGCACAGGCGCGGATGTGGTCGGCGATCACCTTGAGCGAGGGCTGGTCCTGGCTGTAGGCCACACCGGTCTCGCGCGCGGCGCCCTTCACGAGCTCGGCGAGGATGTCGGTCTCGTAGTTGGACTTCACGCCCTGCAGCACGGTGGAGATGCGCTCCAGGCCCATGCCGGTGTCGACCGAGGGCTTGGGCAGCGGATGCAGCGTGCCGGTTTCGTCCCGGTTGAACTGCATGAACACGTTGTTCCAGATTTCCATGAAGCGATCGCCATCTTCATCGGCCGATCCGGGCGGGCCGCCGGCCACGGACGGGCCGTGGTCGTAGAAGATCTCGGTGCAAGGGCCGCACGGCCCCGTGTCGCCCATGGTCCAGAAATTGTCCGACGCGTACGGCGAGCCCTTGTTGTCGCCGATGCGCACGATGCGCTCGACGGGCAGGCCGACATCCTTGTGCCAGATGTCGAACGCTTCATCGTCCGAGGCGTAGACGGTGACCATCAGCTTCTCGGCCGGGATCGCGAGCCATTGCGGGCTGGTCAGGAATTCCCAGGCGTAGGCGATGGCGTCGCGCTTGAAATAGTCGCCAAAGCTGAAGTTGCCCAGCATCTCGAAGAAGGTGTGATGGCGCGCGGTGTAGCCGACGTTCTCCAGATCGTTGTGCTTGCCGCCGGCGCGCAGGCATTTCTGGCTGGTGGTGGCGCGGGTGTAATTGCGCTTTTCCTTGCCGAGGAAGCAGTCCTTGAACTGCACCATGCCGGCCACCGTGAACATGATGGTCGGATCGTTGCCCGGCACCAGTGGGGCGGAGGCGACGACCTGATGCTGCTTGGAAGCAAAAAAGCTAAGGAATTGCTGGCGTATCTCGGCGGTTTTCATTGAGCGCTCGCGCACGAAGGCGTGGGAATAACAAAGCTTTCGATTCTAAAGGAAAAGCGCCGCAGGCGGCAGGGGCGTGGCCGTGCACTGCGGCACGCGCAACGAGACCGCGCCGGCCCACTGGCAGTGCAAAGAACGATGTGTAGGCGTGCTGGCAACCGGGGGGCGGGCAGCCTGGCAGCCGCGTTTACTCGGCGATCACCACCCGCGTGGCGCTGGTGCCATTCAGCCTGTCTGATCCTGCCTGCGCGCGACGGGCAGGACGAGCCAGACAGACGCGTCAGCCAGGGGCAGGCCAATCGTCCGGGCGCCGGGTGCGCGGGCTGGAGTCGGCAAGCCGTGACAAACGGTGTAGCGATGGTTTGGTCCCGGCTCAGGATGAAATAAACTGGCTGGATAGGTGCGATATATATCGATATCCGGGATAAATCATGGACAGACTGGTGGCGATGCAGGTGTTTGCCAAGGTGATGGAAGCGGGCAGCTTCGTGCGTGCGGCCGAGCGTTTGCAGATCTCAACCACGGCGGCGTCGCGCCTCGTGGCCGATCTGGAAAACCACTTGGGTACGCGGCTTTTGAACCGCACCACGCGCAAGCTCAGCCCCACCGAATCGGGCTTCGCCTACTACGAGCGCTGTCAGCAGATCCTTGGCGATATCGAAGAGGCCGAGGCGGCATTGTCCAGCGCCACGCAGCGGCCGCGCGGCACGCTGCGCATCTCCGCGCCGCTGTCGCTGGGCATCCGCCACCTATCGCCTTTGCTGGCCGAATACCGCCAGCGCTACCCGGACGTGGCGCTGGATCTGGAACTGGCCGACCGCGCGGTCGATCTCGTTGACGAGGGCTTCGATCTGGCACTGCGCATCTCGCCGCAATTGCCGGGCAACCTGATCGCTCGCCGGTTGTGCCCGATCCGGCTGGTGATCTGCGCCTCGCCCGATTACCTCGCGCGGCACGGTATGCCCTCCACGCCGCAGGATCTCGTCACGCACAATTGCCTCGCCTACACCTACGCCAGCACGGGCGACGACTGGACCTTCGGCATCGATGGCAGCGAAAAGGTGAAGGTGAAAGGCAACTTCAGGGCCAACAACGGCGACATGCTGTGCGCGGCGGCGATCGCGGGCGAAGGTATCGTGCGCCAACCGACCTTTCTGATCGCCGATGCGCTGCGTAGTGGCGAAGTGATACCGCTGCTCGCCGAGCATGGGCAGCCCGAGCTCTACGCCTGGGCGGTCTATCCCAGCCGCCGCCATGTCACCGCCAAGGTGCGCAGCATGATCGATTTCCTGGTCGAGGCCTGGGGCGATGCACCGCCGTGGGACAGGGGGCTGAACCTCGCGTCGGTTGCGGCCTGAAGGCCTAGGGCAGCTGCGGTTGTGCATCGACTAGGACCATCCCGGTGCCGGAGCTGTTGATCGATGTTACGGCCGACTTACCGCTGCTTCGCACTCGCGATCCTTATCGCGAGGGTTTCACTGGAACGCCGAAGCATGGATCGCATCCCCGAAATCGGTAGGGCGGGGTAACGGCCGACCGCAATTGGTCGATTTTTAAACGCGGCCGCAAACTTGATAGTCAGTAAACTTCGGCAGGTGATTCCTGAAGGAGTGCCTATGACCACTGTCTTTGCGTATCTGGACGTTAGCCACCCTGCAGTCGCATGGGCCGTCTACAGAGGAGTTCTGGTATCGGCATATGCCGAAACTCCCCCAAACTCGTGCGCTGTTTCGATGATGGTCGCTCAGATGCTTCTTGATCGCGACGTTTCTCGAATTCACAACGAGCTGCAGATAGAACTCGTACGACAGGGAATCTGCCCGCACCTTCCTTCTAGATTGAGTGCAATGTACTTTTTTGAGGATGAAGCTCAAGCACGCCGTGTCCCAGGCGCAGGCTGGGGCGGCCACTATTTCGAAGACGAGTACCTCGCCGAACTCGAACTCCTTGAAACTGCGCAGGTCGCGCGGTTGGATTCGAACTGGATTACCTACGCTCCCAAGGATACAAACGACCAACTAGTCGCAACAGAATGGATCACTGATTATTGGTCAGGCAAACCATACCCCGATGCAGAGCCACTTTGGGAGATTTTGGCTCATGGCCGCGCAGTGGTGTATGGAACCGCCATTCGCGAACGGGCGTATAAGGAGGTCACACGCTGGCGGTCGAAATCTGTGGCGATCTTGGAGGTCGGACGAGTCGCCGCGTGCCTGGGTTCGGATTTGGGACAAGTGCGGGCATTTCTTGTGGCCGACCAGAACGAATTGACGCTTAAGTTTCATCTCGACATGCGAGACGCAAACAATTCAGCGGTTATGGCGCGAATCGCGAATTATGACGGGCCCTGCAACCACGCTGATGTGGCTGTCGGTGGTGAGTACTTTTATTGTCCTGACTTTCAATCGTTCGGGTGCTTAGTGGCCAGCGACCATATCCTATCGTCGATGTTTGTTGATCTAGTAACCTCGGCAGCCATTTCCAACTAGTACAACCTCAGGGTGCACGCATTCGATTAGTTGAATCCAGTCTGTAGAGCAGGCGACCGGGGAATCACCAGCTGCGTCGTGGTCAGTGCAAGTCAGCGAGCGGGTCAATCTTGAATAGCGTTTGCACGTCCTGTTATGCGGCACCTCCGGGTGCGGCCTAGCCGCGCTGTTGCCGGCGTAGGCCCGGCGCCGGCTACTGTAGGCGGGTGTTGTGAAGATGCTACCCACTCGCTGCAGCTGGCCAGCGGCGAACGATACGGCATTGCAGAAATGGCCCTGGCCGTGCTGCAGGCCGAAAGGGAGGGGCCACGCAGAGCTTGCCACGTTGCAGGCACCGAGACCTACGCCGTTGGCGCGATCTGCTCCAGCAAGCCGCTGGCGCGCTGCACCCGCCGCGCGATCGCTTCCTCCAGCACGCCGGCCCTTGCCTCGATCAGCGTGAAATCGCGGCTGGCACGGGTGATGCCGGTGTAGACCAGCTCCTTGGTAACGATGGGGCTGGCGGTGGCCGGCAGCACCAGCGCGGTGTGGGCGAATTCCGAGCCCTGCGATTTGTGGACCGTCATCGCGAACACCGTTTCGATGTCGGTGAGGCGACTGGGCAGCACCAGGTGCAATTCGCCCGAGCCGTCGTTGCGGGCGAAGGCGACGCGTAGTTGCAGCGCGCCGGTTTCATGGGGCAGCTTGAGCGCGATGCCGATGTCGCCATTCATCAAGCCCAGGCCGTAGTCGTTGCGCGTCACCATCACCGGACGGCCCTCATACCAGCCATCAAACGCCGGCAACAGCGCGGCGGCGTGCAGTGCCTGCGCGATCTCTTGGTTGAGCGTGTCCACGCCCCAGCGGCCGCGCCGGACCGCGCACAGCAGGCGGAAGGCGTCGAAGGCCTGCAGCACCGTTTGTGCCCAGGCCAAGTGGGCTGCCAGCTCGCTGGTTTGCGGCCGCTGCTGTTGCAGCAGCGCCAGGTAGTGGCGGTAGCCTGCGGCAGGTCCGCGCCCGTTGATCGCCAGTGCGATCAGCGACTCGGTATCGCCGTAGCCCAGCGTCAACAGGCCAAGGTCGGCCGGCGGCGCCTGCAGCAGGCGGCGAGCCTGGGCGGCCTGCTGTGTGTTGACGAGCCGTGCCAGCGCGCCGATGCCGCTGTCGGCGCCGAAGCGCCGCGAGTGGCGCAGCATGGCGGTCTGCTGCGCCAGCGGGTGGCGCTCTGCATCGCCGGCAGTCAAATCCGCCAAGGGAGCACCGGCGAACTGTTCCAGCCACGCTTGCGTCGCTGCGCTGTAGTGCCCCGCCTCGGCATCACGACACAGCTCGCCGAGCACCGCGCCGGCCTCGACCGAGGCGAGCTGGTCCTTGTCGCCCAAGAGCACCAGCCGGGCGTGAGCGGGCAGGGCGGCGAGCACGCACGCCATCGTTTCCAGGTCGATCATCGACGCTTCGTCGACCACCAGCACGTCGAGCGGCAGCGGATTGCCGGCGTGGTGGCGGAAACGGCGGGTGTCGGGCCGGCTGCCCAGTAGCTTGTGCACGGTGCCCACCTGGGTGGGGATGGCCGCGCGCACGGCCTCATCCACCGCCAGCGCGCTCACCTGTGCGGCGATCGATGCCGACAGCCGCGCCGCGGCTTTGCCGGTGGGCGCGGCGAGGCGGATGCGCAACGGCGCGCCGTCGTCGACCGCCTTGCCCTGCAGCAGCGCCAGCAGCCGCACCACGGTGGTCGTCTTGCCGGTGCCGGGCCCGCCGGTGATCAACGTGAAATGGCCGCGCACCGCCAGCGCGCAGGCCAGCATCTGCCAGTCCGGCCGGATGGGCTGATCGGGAAACAGCCGTTCCAAGCGCGCGGCGAGGTCGTCCGGCACGCAGGTAGCCTGCGCCAGCCGCTGCCGCAGCGCCTGGGCGACCTGGTGCTCGTATTGCCAGTAGCGGCGCAGGTAGAGGCGTTCGCCTGCCAGCACCAAGGGCCGCTCGCCGGGGCCGGCGGCGTCGACCAGGGTGCAGCCGGCGAGCAGCGCGCGCCATTGCGCCAGTGCCACCGGCGCGAGCAGTTGCGACGGTCGCAGCGTGGGTGTGTCTTCCTCGCCATCGGGCGGCAGCGAGAGCGTGTCGTCCGGGCTCGCCAGCGCCTGCGCAAGGTCGAGGCAGGCATGACCATGGCCGAGCTGGTGGCTGGTGAGGGCCACGGCCAGCAGCACCAGCGCCGGCGCATCGGGGGCAAGGGTTGCGCACTGCCCGACCAGCGCGGCATCGAGCGCGCGCAGCCAGCCGCGCTCGACCCAGGCATCCAGCAGCCGGGCGAGGTGGGCGGCATCGTCGAGTGGCATGAAGGGTTGCGGCAGCGGCGCCTGCGGCGCATTCAGCTTGTCGGCAAGCCGGCTCATGATTGCCCCCGGAATAGCGCGTCGAGCGCATCGATCAGTTCCCGGCTTGGGCGGGCGCGGTGGATGCCGTGGCCATCGGCATGCTGGCCGCGCAGGAACAGATAGACGACGCCGCCGAAATGGCGTTCGTAATCGTAATCGGATAGCCGGGCGCGCAGCTGGCGGTGCAGCGCCAGCGCGTACAGCGTGTACTGCAGATCGTACCGGTGCTCCAGCATGGCGCTCTGCATCGCCTCTGCGCTATAGGCATCGTCGTGCTCACCCAGCCAGTTGGATTTGTAGTCGGCCACGTAATAGCGCCCGCCGTGCTCGAACGTAAGGTCGATAAAGCCCTTGAACATGCCATTGAGTTGCTGGGCGCCGCAGCGCGGCCGGGGGGCGCCATCCTCGGTATGCGCGCTGACGAGGGCATCGAGCCGGGTGACGTCGACTGCGTGCGCGGCAAACCAGAACTCCAGCTCGACCTGATAGCACCGCAGTCCTGAAAGCGCCGTGCCGTCGGCCAACAGCGGCAGCGTCAGCCAGCTGGACAATGCCTGGTTCAGCGGGTCTATCCAGGCCTGCCAGCCGCGCGGTGCGGCGCGGCGGGCGATCAGATCGCGCGCCAGCGCGGGTTGCTGGGCGATGCGGGCAAAGCCCTCGCGGCCGGCCCATTCGAGCAGGCCGTGCAGAAAGCTGCCGGGGCCGGGGCCGCGGGCGAAGCGGTGCAAGCGGCTATCCTCCGCCGGCTGCGCGCTGCCGTGGGCATGGCGGCCATCCTCGCCCAGCCGTGCGCTGAGCGCGTCGGCCGGCTCAGGCGGCGCGTGCTCGTCATCGGGCAACGCATCGGCCAGGCGCAAGGCGGAGTAGCTGGCAATCCACCAGTGTTCGCGCGCGCGCCGCGCTGGTTGCTTTGCGGTCAGCGCGGGGGTGAAGGTGAGCGCCATCTGCAGGGGAGTGCGGTCCGACTGGGGGGCGGGCTCGATCGCGATCACGCCGGGCTCATCCCAGCGCGCCAGCTGCGCGGCCAATTCCCCAGTGTCGGCCAGCGCCGCGCCGCCGGTGAGCAGGTAGCCGATGGCCGAGCGGTGCAATTGCGATGCCTTGTTGTTGCCGCGCTTGATGTCGGCCAGCCCCAGCCAGCAGCCATGCCGCGCGCGGGTGAGCGCCACGTACATCAGCCGCAGATCCTCCGCCAGGCGCTCGTCGTCGGCGGCGTCGATTTCCTGCGGCGTGGGCTTGAGCCGCAGCACGCGTCGGCCGGCTTCGCGCGCATACAACGGCCTTTTGCCTTCCTCCGGACGGAAGGTGCAGGCGAAGGGCAGGAACACCAGCGGGTATTCCAGCCCCTTGGACTTGTGCACGGTGATCACGCGCAGCAGGCCTTCGTCGCTTTCCAGCCGCAATACCTGTTCGTCCGCTGCGTCGCTGCCGCCCGCGATGCAGTCGGCCAGATGGCGAACCAGCGCGAGCTCGCCATCGAGCGCCGCGGCCGCCTGTTGCAGCAGCTCGGACAGGTGCAACAGATTGGTCAGCGCCCGCTCGCCATCGGCGCGCTCGCGCAGCCGCTGTGGCAGCGCAAACTCGCCCATCAGGCTGCGTAGCATGGCGAGCACGCCCGCGGATTGCCAGCGCGCGTGGTAGTCGCGGAACTGCAGCACCCGCGCTTCCCAATGGCGCTCGTCGTCGTTGAGGCGAGCGAGGTCGGATAGCGGCAGCGCCAGCGTGCGGCAGGCCAGCGCAGCGCGCAGCGCGCGATCCTGGCCCGGCTCGGCGCAGGCGCGCAGCAGCAGCAGCAGATCGCGCGCCTCCTGGCTCGCGTACACGCTGTCCTTGTCCGAGAGGTAGACGCTCTTCACGCCGCGCGCGGCCAGCGCACCGCGAATCGCCGATGCCTCACGGCCGTTGCGCACCAGCACGGCGATATCGGCCGCTTGCAGCGGCGTGGGCTTGCCGTTGCGCGCGAAGCCCGCCTTGTCGTGCTGAGCGAGCTGCAGCAGCCGCACGATCTCGCTGGCGCAGGTGTCGGCATATAGTGCCGTGTAGCGCTCCCCGGCGAGTGGGGCTTCACTGTCGAGCTGCCACAGCGTCAACGCCGGCGCGGGTTTGCCGGCGATGGTCCAGCGCTCCGGACGGCCCTGCGCTGCGACCGGCACGAAAGGCAACGGGTTGTCACCCCCTCGCTGGAACAAGAAGGCGCCGCGCGGATGGGCCTCTGCGCTGGCGAATACCCGGTTCACCGCCGCGACCATGGCATGGCTGGAGCGGAAATTGGTGCCGAGGCTCGCATGCCGGCCGGCGGTTGCGGCGCGCGCGGCCAGATAGGTGTGGATGTCGGCACCGCGAAAGCCGTAGATGGCCTGCTTGGGATCGCCGATCAGCAGCAGCGCGGTGTCCGGCCGGTTCTCGACTACGCGATAGACGGTATCGAAGATGCGGTACTGCAGCGGATCGGTATCCTGGAACTCGTCGATCAGCGCCACCGGGAACTGGCGGCGAATCACAGCCGCGAGCTGCGGATTGCGCTGCAGCGCGGCGTCGAGCCGCGTCAGCATGTCGTCAAAGCCCATCTCGGCACGGCGCAGCTTTTCGCGCTCCAGCCGAGCGGACACCCAGGCGGACGCATGCAGCAACGCATCGGAGGCCGGATCGGGCAGGGTGGCGAGCGCAGCGGGAAGCGCAGCCAGCACGTCCAGCGCCGGGTGGTTGGGTGGACTTCCTGCTTTCCAGATCTCGCTCAAGCCCTGGGGGCTGAGCCTGTTGTAGGCGGCGTCACTCAAGGGGAAGGACACGGAGTCGTCGGCGGCCCAGTCTCGAAGGTCGTCAAACCAGTCCTTCAGTCGCTTCTGATTCAGTTTTTGTCGATCGAACTGCTTGTTTTCGTAGGCGGCTTCGAGCTGCTGTTGCAGCTCGTCGCACCATGCCGGCCACGGTGCTTTCAAGGTCGTCAGTGTGTCGGCGCGTTGCGCCAGTGGTGCGCCCAGCAACACCGACAGCGGCTGATCGGGATTGGCGGCCACGGCATCCGTGCCGGCGACGAGCTGCCCGGCCAGGGTATCGGGATCGCGCCAGTGCTCGGCCACCCAGTTGAGCGGCCCGCCGGTGAGCGGGTAGCAGTGCGTGCGCCAGTAGTCGCGCACCACCTCGGCCTGCAGCACGCGCTGGTCGGTCTGCAGCGTCTGCTCGAACAGGCTGCCGCTGTCGAAGGCGTGCTCGCGCAGCATGCGCTGGCACCAGCCATGGATGGTGGAGACAGCGGCTTCGTCCATCCATTGCGCAGCGATATCGAGCTGGCGCGCGCATTGCGGCCACGCGTGTTCCGGGTAATCGCTGCGCAGCTGTTCCAGCAGCGGGTCCGGCTCGGTTTCGCTGCGGAATACGTGCGCGGCCTCCACCAGGCGTGTGCGGATGCGGTCGCGCAGCTCTTGCGTCGCCGCTTCGGTGAAGGTGACGACCAGGATGTCGGGCGGCAGCAGCGCCCGTCCGAATGCGTGCTCGCCGCCGTGGCCCAGCACCAGCCGCAGGTAGAGCGCCGAAATGGTGTAGGTCTTGCCGGTGCCGGCGCTGGCCTCGATCAGCCGGCTGCCCGACAGCGGCAGGGTGAGCGCGAGCGGCCGGCTCATGGCTGCACCTGCGAGGGCGATTCCACCTGCGGCGGATGATCGAGCAGCGGCTGGTACAGCGCCTCGGCCCAGCGCTCGAACTCGCCGTCGGCGCTGAGCGTGGCGTAATCCGGGTACTGGCGGGCGAGGGCGGCACTTTGCGTCACCTCACCGATGCTGCGCTCGTTACCCTCGAAGGCGAGTTGCGCCTTGTCGTGCGCGGCTTCCGGGCTCTTGTCGCGCGTTTCCAGCCAAGCCAGCGCGGTGCGCAACGCCACCGGCAGCGGCCGCTGCATGCCGCTCAACCAGCCATCGAGCAGGCCTTGCAGCATGGTCTCGGCCTCGGCTTGCGACAGTGGAGCTAAGCGCAGGCTGGTATCGGCACCGACAGCGATGACGGTCAGCGGCGTGGCGCAGGCGCTCGCCATCAGCCGGATCAGCCACGCGTCGAGCAGCCGGTGCCATTTGCGCTGCGGCGGTTTGCCACTGCCCAGCAGCGTGCCAGCCATGGGCAAGAGCAGCGCCAGCTCGCCGGCCGGATCGGTGCGTACGCTGCCCTGCCAGGCTTCGAGCAAGATATCGCCATATGCAAACTGCAGCGCCAGCGGCGACGCCAAGGGTTCCGGCCAGCGTGCGCACAGCGCGCGATAGCGCGCGATCTGGTCATTCAGCGGATCGGTAAGCGCCGCGCGTGCCAGCTCGCCAAAGCCCGCCAGCGGCAGCGCGCCGGCGAGTTGCAGCCGGTTGGCGGTACGCTCGATCGCGGCGGCGCTATTGTCGGCTGCCAGCGCTTCGGTCAGCAGCGCTTCGGCCAGTTGATGGCGCGCCAGGCCATCGAGCGCGAACGGCTCGTCATCATCGAGCTCATCGTCGCGTTGATCGAGGCTCACCTTGAGGCGATCGCTGAAAAAACTGGCGACCGGGTCGCGCAGGAAGCGGCGCAGCGTTTCCAGGTTGAGCGCGGCATCGGGAACGAATGAGGGCAAGGGCTGGGCCGCGGGCAGTGTCACGCGTTCGTGCGCGGCCAGCCATTCGTGCGCGTAGCTGAACAGGTCGTGCTGGCCGTCGAAATAGCGTGGGCTGAACGGCTGCAGCGGGTGTTCGGTGGTGAGCGCGGCCAGCAGGTCGTGCCCTGCGGCATGGGTCCAGCCGCTGGCGAGGTGGTCGCGCAATTGCCCCACCAGCACCGAAGCGGCGCGCTCGCTGTTGTCGCGCGCGCTGCGGCCCACCCAGCTGATATAGAGCGCGTCGCGCGCCGACAGCAGCGCTTCGAGCAGCAGGTAGCGATCGTCGTCGCGCCGCGAACGATCCCCGGGGCGGTAGTCGCGCGCCATCAAATCGAAATCGAGCGGTGGCTGGATGCGCGGGTAGTCGCCATCGTTCATGCCGAGCAGGCACACCACCTTGAACGGAATCGCGCGCATCGGCATCAACGTGCAGCAATTGACCGCACCGGCGAGGAAACGCTGCGACAAGCCGCCGGCATCGAGCCCGGCCAGCCACGCCTCGCGTACCACCGTCAGCGGCAGTGGCGCGGTCAGGCGCGCGCCCTCGCACAGCGCCAGCCAGTCGTCGAGCAACTGCTGCAACTGAGTGATCAGCGCGAGATCCTCGTCGCTGCTGGCGTCAAAAAACAGCGGCAACAGCGCCATCAGCCGCTCGCCCCACTGCGCCGGCGCCGCAGGCGTGGCGAGCTCGTCCCGGCTGAGCGCCAAGAGTTCGATCAGCCGGGCGAGCGGGCCGACCAGCGCCGCGTCGAGCCCGGCGATCTCGTCATACGGTGCGATGCCCGACAGCGGCTCGCCGCTGCCAACCGCGTAGCCCAGCAGCATGCGCGCCAGGCCAAACAGCCAGCTGTTCTGCGTCAGCTCGCCGGGCAGGCCAAGGCTGGCCCGCTGTTCGGCATCGAGCCCCCAGCGGATGCCGGCGCCGGCTATCCAGCGTCGCAGCGTGGGCAGGTCGGCCTCGGAGATGCCGAAGCGCTGGCGCAGGGCTGGCACGTCGAGCAGGTCGAGGATTTCGCTGGCGGTAAAGCGGCGCTCGGGCAGGCTCAGCAGGTGTTCGAGCGCGATCAGCGGTGGCGCGCGGCCCCGCCGGCCCTGATCGGCCAAGGTGTAGGGAATGTAGCGCGCGTCGCTGGCCGCGATCTGGCCGAACACCGCCGCGATATGCGGCGCGTAGGCGTTGATGTCCGGCACCATCACGATCACGTCACGCGGCCGCAGCGTCGGGTCGGCGGAAAAGCGGGCAAGCAGCTGGTCGTGCAGGATTTCCACTTCACGTTGCGCGCTGTGCGCGATGTGGAAGCGGATTGAGTCGTCACACCCAGGATCGACCGCGGGCCAGCGTGCGCGCGTCTCGGCAAGCGGGCGCAATTCCAGGATGTCGTGCTGCAGCTGGCCAAGCAGCGTGCCGGTAGCGGGCTCGGTAAAGAGATCGATGCGCTCGTTCGAGATCGGGCGGAACAACGGCAGGTGGGCGGCGGTGTCGTCAAACTGGTCGAGCAGGTTGATATAGTCGCGCCCCTGCTTGCCCCAGGCGGCCAGCAGCGGTTGGGCGTGCTGGTGCGCGAGCGCTTCGCTGAGCACGCCGGGCAACCCCGGCTTGGCGGCGTGGCGATGCCGGGCGCGCAGCAACGCCTTGTCTTCGACGATGTCGCCCCAGTAGTAGCGGCAGGGGTTGTGCACCGCCAGCAGCACCTGGCTATGGCGCGACAGCGCAGCCAGTGCCTCGACCGCCTGCGCGGGCAGGGAAGAGAGGCCGAACACCACCACGCGGCGCGGCAGGCCGGGCGGGGGCGGGGTATGGTCCGCCAGTGCGGCCACGAAGGCCTGGTGTACGCCGGCTCGGCTGTTGCCGCTCGCGCCGGTGTCTGCGAGCAGCGCGCGCCATAGCGCGGCCTGCCAGCGCTCGTCCTCCGTCAGCGGCCGGATGCCGGCGCGGGTGGTGATCTCGTCGCGGCCCTCGGCCCAACCAGCCAGCCAGTCGGCGCGGTAGACCTGGTACTGATCAAACAGGTCGGCCAGCCGTTCGGCCAGCTGGTGGCGATGGCGCAGATCGGCGTCATCGGCGAGGAACAGCGCCAGCGCGGCGAATTCGGGACGATCGAGCAAGGCGGGCAACAGCCGCATCAGCCGCCAGGTGAGGGGTGCCTTGTCGAGCGGCGACGATTCGGGCACGGCCGCGGCACCCAACACGGTGCGATAGGCCTGCCACAAAAAGCGTGATGGCAGCTGGATATCGAGCGCCGCGGCGATGCCGCAGCCGCCCTCAATGCCTTGCGGGTCTTCGGCCAGCGCGAGCTTGAGCCATTGCGCGATGCCGTTGCTGAACACCAGCACCACCTCGTTCTCCAGCGGCGCCAGTGGATAGGCGCGCAGCCAGGCCACCGTGAGCGCGCGCAGCGCTTCCAGCCGGTTGCCGTGGACGATCATCAGGCCGGGAGTGATGGGCGGGGTGCCGGACATGGAGTGGGTGTGAGCGCGAAGGGCGGCAGTCTAGTGGAGCGGGCAGGGCGTGGAAAGCGGCAACGCCGCCGCCGGGTTCGATGCGGCTGAAAGCCAGGTCACGGTTGCTCCACGTGGTAGCCGCGGGTGCGCAGCGCATCGTTCAGCCAGGCGGCTGCGGTGGCGGAATCGGCGCCGGCCAGCGTGAATTCCAGGTGCGGTCCGGGATGGCGTGCATTGCCGAACGAGGGCAGGCAGGAAAAGCGCAGGCCAGGATGCGCTTCGACCAGTTGTTCCATCTCGGCGATCAGGTCGCCCTCGCGGGCATCGGGCACCAAGAGGCTGTACCGTTGTTCAGTGGTGCCAACCTGGTAGTGGGTATCGAGCACCCATTCCAGCATGGGCCAGGCCATATCGGGAAAGCCTGGCAGCAGGTGGTGATGGCGATAACTGCAGCCGGCCACCTGGTTCACCGGGTTGGGGATCAGTTGGGCGCCGAGCGGAAATTCGGCCATGCGGATGCGGTGCGGGTACGCGGCATCGCCGCTGCGCGCGACGATGAAGGCGGCCGCCTCGCTGTGCAGTTCCAGCGCCACGTTGGCCGCGAGCGCCAGCGCCTGTCGGGTATGGTCGTCCGGCGTGGCGCCGATGCCGCCGCAGGAAATCACGTGGGCGCCACGGGCGAGCGTGCGGGCAAAGACCTCGACGAGTTCATCCCGGTCGTCCGGCAGATAGTAAGCGGCGGCCAGCCGATGACCCCGCGCAGTGAGCCGTTCCAGCACAGCGGCATAGTGCTTGTCCTGACGCCGACCTTCCAGAATCTCGTCGCCAACGATACACAAATGGAAGTCCATTGTGACATCTCCATGAAACGCAAGTTTTTGGCTTGCCGCGCGATATGACAACGGTTCTAATACGGGCACTTTCAAGCCTACGTCCCGGCTTCTATGATAAACCTCGAAGCCGAAGGAGCTGCATCGATGTTGTACCCCCAATTGTTCGCCGACCTGGAAAAGGCACGCTGGAATATGGCCAACGATATTCCCTGGGGGGAGTTCGATGCCAGCCTGCTCACCGATGAACAGGCGATGACGATCAAGATGAACGCCATCACCGAATGGTCGGCCTTGCCCGCCACCGAGATGTTCCTGCGTGACAACCGCGACGATTCCGATTTCTCGGCCTTTATGTCGATCTGGTTCTACGAGGAGCAGAAGCACTCGCTGGTGCTGATGGAATACCTGCGCCGCTTCCGCCCGGAACTTGTACCCACCGAGGAAGAGCTGCACGCGGTGCGCTTCGACTTCGATCCGGCGCCGCCGCTGGAAACGCTGATGCTGCATTTCTGCGGCGAAGTGCGCCTGACCCAGTGGTATCGCCGTGCTTCCGAGTGGCACACCGAGCCGGTGATCAAGGCGATCTACAAGACGCTGTCGACCGACGAGGCCCGCCATGGCGGCGCCTACCTCAAATACATGAAGCGCGCGATTGAGCGCTGTGGCAACGAGGCGCGCACCGCCTTTGCCAAGATTGGTTTTCTGATGGCGTCGAGCGGCCGCTCGGGCAAGCCGCTGCATCCGACCAATCTGCACGTGAACAAGGAGCTGTATCCGAACGACACCGTGCAAAGCCGCCTGCCGGATCCGGAATGGCTGGAGCACTGGCTCGACGGCCAGATCCAGTTCGGCAAGGAGTGGGAGGCACGCGTGGTCGGCGGCATCCTGCGCAACCTGTCCAGTCTGTTCGGCGTGGCGCTCGAATCGATCTCGGACCTGAACCGTTATCGCAAGCAGCTGGTCGTCGCCTGATTCGCCTTCTTTGTTCCCTTGCGGCGCTGCGGCTGTATTGCCGTAGCGCCGCAGTCATTTCCACACCGGGTGACGGGGGGTTTGGCGTGATGAGCCTGCCATGCTAAAACCCGATATTGCCCGAGACTAGCCGAGCCGATCGCATGGACTACCCCTTACCCGATTTCGAAGCGTATTGCTGCCCGCCGGAGCAACTGGCCGAGCGCGTTGCGGCCTTGCCGCGCCCGCTGGTGTTCACCAACGGCTGCTTCGATATCCTGCATCGCGGCCATGTCACTTATCTTGCGCAGGCGCGCGCGCTGGGCGCGTCGCTGATCGTGGCGCTCAATACCGACGCGTCGGTAAAGCGCCAGGGCAAGGGCGATGACAGGCCGATCAATCCGCTTGCCAACCGCGCGGCAGTGATGGCCTCGCTTGCCAGTGTCGATCTTGTCACCTGGTTCGACGCCGATACGCCGCACGAGCTGATCCTGGCCTGCCGGCCCGATGTGCTGGTCAAGGGGGGGGATTGGTCGATCGAGCGCATCGTCGGCAGTCGCGAGGTGCTGGAGTGGGGCGGCCAGGTGCATTCGATTCCGTTCCTGCATCAGACCTCGACCACGCAAATGTTGCAGAAAATCCGTGCGCTGGGTTAGGTGCGAGCAACCATGACCGAACGCCAGAATCTCGTCGTTTCACTGATCGCGGATATCAACCGGCTCGGGCTGGGGCATCCGCATCTGCTGGTCCAGGCAGGCTTGCTGCTGCTGGCGCTGTTGCTGGCCGCCTTGGGCAACCATTATCTCAAGCCGAGGCTCGGGCTGGAGAACAGCCGCTGGAAGCACGGCGGCGAAGGATTGATGCGGATCTTCTTCCCGCTCAACGCGCTGCTGTTGCTGTGGCTGTTCAATTTCCTGTTGCGCTTTGCCTGGGCGCCGCCGCACAAATTGATCGACGTGGCCATCGTGCTGCTGATGGCCATGGTCAATATCCGCGTGCTGGTCTACGTGCTGCGCAATGCGTTCAACAATGCGGCCTGGCTGCAACGCACCGAGCGCTACATCGCCGGCTTGATCTGGCTGCTGTATGCGTTGCACGTGGTTGGCATCCTGCCCGAGCTTGCCGAAGCGCTGAACGAGGTGCACTTTGCGATCGGCAAGACCTCGATCTCACTGTTGAGTGTGATCAATGGCGTGCTGTCGGTGGCCGGTACGCTGGTGGTGGCGATGTGGCTGGGGCGCTTGTTCGAAGCGCGCATGATGGCCGCGAGCCTGATCGACATGAACCTGCGCGTGGTCTCGGTCAAGATCGCCCAGTCTTTGCTGGTGGTGCTGGCGGTGATCGTGGCGTTGTCGCTGGTCGGGATCGATCTCACCGTGCTGTCGGTATTCGGCGGCGCCTTGGGCGTCGGCCTGGGTTTTGGCCTGCAGAAGATCGCGTCCAACTATGTATCGGGCTTCATCATCCTGCTCGATCGCTCGGTGAAGCTCGGTGACCTGATCCAGGTGGACAATCGCCAGGGCGTGATCACGGGCCTCACGTCGCGCTACGTGGTGGTGAAGGGCTCCGATGGCACCGAGGCGCTGGTACCGAACGAATCCCTGATCACGTCCACCGTGGTCAACCAGTCGTACAACGCGCGCGATGTCTGGATCAAGATGCCGGTGTCCGTCGCTTACGAGTCGGATCTGGACCTGGTGATGAAATTGCTGGTCGATGCCACCGCCGGATTCGATCGCATCAAGCGCGATCCGGCGCCGCGCGCCTTTCTCGAGAACTTTGCCGCCAGCGGCGTCGACATGTCGCTGGGCTTCTGGGTGAAAGATCCCGAGAACGGAACGCTGGCGTTGCGGTCAGACATTAACCAGCGCATCTGGCAAGCATTCCGGACGCACCGAATCAGCATCCCCTTCAATCGGGTCGATGTGGTGCATTTTCGCCCGGCCAGCCGGCAAGCGGGCGATGGCAACTTGCAGGGATTGGACTCGGGCGACCCGGTTCCAGGCAACGAGCGGTAGCCGCCGGTATAATCACCCATGCAATCAGATGAAAATTTGATTAATATCAGCGCCCTGCGAGTGAATCCCGTGTTAGGGTGCGCGCGCATTGTACCTACGGAGATACACAAAGCATGACTTGGCTCAATGGCCTGATCGACCTGCCCTGGTGGGGCTATATCGTGGTGACGCTGGTGCTCACCCATATCACCATCGCATCGGTCACGATTTACCTGCACCGTCACCAGGCGCACCGCGCCATCGATCTGGGCCCGGTTCCCAGCCACTTCTTCCGTTTCTGGCTGTGGCTGACCACGGGCATGGTCACCAAGCAGTGGGCGGCGATCCACCGCAAGCACCACGCGCGTTGCGAGACGGCGGAAGATCCGCATAGCCCGCAGGTGCTGGGCATCAACAAGGTGATGTGGGAAGGCGCCGAGCTCTATCGCGCCGAATCCAAGAATGCCGAAACGATGGAAAAGTTCGGCCATGGCACGCCGGATGACTGGCTGGAGCGCAATCTGTACAGCAAGCACAGCGCCAAGGGCCCGACCACGATGATGATCATCAACCTGATGCTGTTCGGACCGAACGGCATCTGGATCTGGGCGATCCAGATGGCGTGGATTCCGTTCTGGGCCGCTGGCGTGATCAATGGCCTGGGCCACTATGTGGGTTACCGCAACTTCGAGTGCGAGGACGCGTCGACCAACCTCGTGCCGTGGGGCATCATCGTCGGCGGTGAAGAGCTGCACAACAACCACCACACCTTCGGTACCTCGGCCAAGTTCTCGTACAAGTGGTTCGAGTTCGACATCGGCTGGGGCTATATCCGCACGCTGGAACTCCTGCGCATGGCCAAGGTGCGCCGCGTGGCACCCAAGTTCAAGCGCGCTGAGGTCCGTCCGGAAATCGACGAGCATGCACTCGCCGTGGTGATCGCCAACCGCTACGCCATCGCGGCGCAGTACGCCCGCAGCTTCAAGGCCATCGTCGCCGAGGAGCTCGACAAGCTGCGCGCCAACGCCCGCCTGCCGCAACTGGAAGCCAATCCGGCCCGCCAGATGAAGGTGTGGCTGAAGCAGGATGCCAAGGACACGCCCGAGAACGACAAGCAGCGCCTGGATCAGTTGCTCGCTGAGAGCAAGACGCTGGCTCAGGTCTACCAGATGCGTCAGGAACTCACCCGGCTGTGGGAGCGCTCCTCGCTGACCCGCAGCGAGCTGGTGAAGCATCTGCAGGACTGGTGTTCCCGCGCCGAAGCGAGCGGCATCGCCGCGCTGCAGGAGTTCTCGCTGCGTTTGCGCTCGGTCGCTGCCGTGCACTGATCCTGATTGCACGGACGCGATACGGCGGCCATGATGGAGTGTCCACATGGCTTACCCGTACCGTATCGCCGGCGAAGCGCAATTTGAGCAAGGCGAACCTTACGAGGTTCGCCTTATTATTTCCCCCGACTCAAGGAGCCTTGCCGTGTCCGCAGCCATCCAGCGTTACCACATCGGGCCACGCCTCGCCGAAATCGTCGTCCACAACAACACGGTCTACCTCGCCGGCCAGATTGCCGATACGCTGGACAAAGACGCGCGTGGCCAGACCGAGGAAGTGCTGGCCGCGATCGATCGCCTGCTGGGCGAAGTGGGTTCGGACAAGCAAAAGCTGCTCTCGGTCACCATCTACCTTACCGACATGGCCGATTACGACGCGATGAACGAAGTCTGGTCCGGGTGGGTGGTGCATGGCCAGACTCCGGCGCGCGCAACGGTTGAGGCGCGCCTGGCCGACCCGCGCTACCGTGTCGAAATGTCGGTGATCGCCGCCCTGTGATCGTCGTTGATCTTCTAACCGTTTGAAGGAATCGTGATGTCCAGCAACCCCATCCTGCTTGCCTACTTCGCCGGTTGGAAAGACTGGAGCGGCCTGCCGCTCGAGCGTGACGCAACGCGCCTGACCCATATCTGTTTCGCCTTTGCCAATATCCGCGGCGACGGCGAACTGGCGCTCTTTGCCGAAGGTGATTCCGACAAGCAGGCCAGGGCCCAGACCCACTTCGCCACGCTGCATCGGCTGCGCGAGATCAATCCCAAGCTCAAGCTGTTGATCTCGATCGGAGGTTGGGCTGCCGATGGCTTCTCCGACGCGGCGCTCGACGCGGGCACGCGCGAGCGCTTCTCCAAGGCCGCCATCGCCTTTATGCAGGAAAGGCGGCTCGACGGCATCGATCTCGATTGGGAATACCCAAGCAACGACATGGCGAGCATCAAGGCGCGCCCCGAGGACAAGCGCAACTTCACGCTGATGCTGGCGGACCTGCGTGAACGGCTCGACGCGCTCTCGGATGCCGAAAGCCGCCAGGGCGACGACCGTTATCTGCTGACCATCGCTGCAGGTGCCGGTCAGTACTACCTCGATGGGGTCGAAATGGCTGAAGTCGCGCGGCTGTGCGATTTCGTCAACCTGATGACCTACGATTTCTACAACGGCTGGGCGACCCGTGCCGGGCACCATACCAACCTCTACAACACGCCCGTCGACCCGGAAGGCGACAGTTGCGAAAAATCGGTGGCACTGTTCGTCGCCAACGGTCTGCCGCGGGAAAAATTGGTGCTGGGCTGCGCCTTCTACGGGCGCAGCCTCAAGGGCGTGGGTAGCGCTGGCCTTGGCGCGCAGGGTACCCCTAAGAGCAATGGCGGCTACAGCTACACCGAAATCTGCACGCTGATCGCCACGGGCCGTGCAGCCCGCCACTGGGACGCGCTTGCCAAGGCCCCCTGGCTGCTGGTCGACGGTGACGAATTCGTGACTTACGAAGACGCCGAATCATTGCGCCACAAGGCAAGCTATGCGAAGGAGCAGGGCTTGGCGGGAACCTTCTTTTGGGAGTACACGGAAGACGGTACCGATACGCTGCTCAATACCCTGTGGACGCATCGCTGATACAGTTGGCGGCAGTGGCAGGCGTGTAGCCGCTCGGGGCGCCGGGATGGGAAGGCGGCTGCCTCGCCACCGCCGTCCCGATCCGGGCGAGCCTGGGCGCTAGGATGTCTGTAAAAAAGCCGGCGCTTGCGCCGGCTTATTGTTACAGCGTGACCGCGTGCTCGCGTGTCGCGTGAAAACGTAGCTTGGGCCAGCGCTCCTGGATCAGCTCCAGGTTGACGCGGCTGGTCGCGAGGTAAGCGAGGCTGTCCGCGGCGTCGCGCGCCAGGTTGTTTTCCAGCTGCCTCTCGAAGTCGCTCAGCATGCGTGCGTCGTCGCAGGTGACCCAGCGCGCGGTATAGATACTGGATGATTCGAATACCGCATCGACGCCATATTCGTTGGCCAGGCGACTGGCGACGACTTCGAACTGCAGCACGCCGACGGCGCCCAGGATCAGGTCCGAACCGTTGAGCGGCTTGAACACCTGCACCGCGCCTTCCTCGCCCAATTGCTGCAGGCCTTTTTGCAGCTGCTTCAGTTTCAGCGGGTTCTTGATGCGCACCACGCGGAACAATTCGGGCGCGAAGTAAGGAATGCCGGTAAAAGCCAGCATTTCGCCTTCGGAGAACGAATCGCCGATCTGGATATTGCCGTGATTGGGCAGGCCGATGATATCGCCGGCATAGGCCTCTTCGACCTGCTCGCGGCCTTGCGCCATGAAAGTCACCACCGAATTGGCGGCGATATCGCGGCCCAGGCGCAAGTGCTTGAATTTCATGCCACGCTCGAACCGGCCCGAGCAGATGCGCAGGAAGGCGATGCGGTCGCGGTGGCGCGGATCCATATTGGCCTGGATTTTGAACACGAAGGCGGAGAATTTCTCCTCATTGGGGGCCACGGTGCGCACGGTGGCATCGCGGCTCGACGGTGGCGGCGCCCAGTCGACCAGCGAATCGAGGATCTCGCGCACGCCGAAGTTGTTGATCGCCGAGCCGAAGAACACCGGGGTCAGGTCGCCGGCGAGGAATTCCTCCAGCACGAAGGGGTGGCTGGCACCCTGCACCAGTTCCAGCTCCATCCGGGTCTGGCCGATTTCCAATGGGAACAATTCATCCAGACGCGGGTTGGCTATGCCGTCGATCACTTCCACTTCGTCGAGCGGGCCTTGGCCCGCGCGGAACAGGATCACTTGGTCCCTGAGAATGTGGTACACGCCGCGGAAGGTCTTGCCCATGCCCACCGGCCAGGTGATCGGCGCGCAGCGGATCTTGAGCACGCTCTCGACCTCGTCCAAGAGCTCCAGGTTGTCGCGCACCTCGCGGTCGTACTTGTTCATGAAGGTGACGATGGGCGTGCTGCGTAACCGGCACACGTTCAAAAGCTTGATCGTCTGCGCTTCCACGCCCTTGGCGGCATCGATCACCATCAGCGCCGAATCGACGGCGGTGAGCACGCGGTAGGTGTCTTCCGAGAAGTCCTGGTGGCCGGGGGTGTCGAGCAGGTTGACCGTGTGCTCGCGGTAATCGAACTGCATCACGGAGGAGGCCACCGAAATGCCGCGCTGCTTTTCGATCTCCATCCAGTCGGAGGTGGCGAATTTGCCGCCCTTCTTGCCCTTGACGGTGCCGGCGGCCTGGATCGCGCCCGAGAAGTACAGCAGCTTCTCGGTCAGCGTGGTCTTGCCCGCATCGGGGTGGGAGATGATGGCGAAGGTGCGGCGCTGCGCGACTTCGCGGGCGATCTCGGTCATGGTATTGATTGCGCTTGGAAAAACGCGTGATTGTACGGCAAGCGCCGCCCCCGGGCGAGGGCGTCAGCGTTTGGTGCGTGCGGGTTCGGTCGGCAGCCGCAGCGTGAAGATGGCGCCTTGCTCGGGATGGTTGCCGGCCGAGATTTC
>NZ_JANBVF010000084.1 GCF_024437655.1 Chitinolyticbacter albus | reverse complement strand
CGGTGGCGAGGTGGTGCGCTGTGGCGTGGTCACTTCCGCCCAGGCGTTGCCGTCCGATGGCGGCTTTGCCCGGTACCGCCTGATCATCGAGCCGCCGCTGTCGCTGTTGCAGCACCGGCGCACCAGCCGGGTGTTCCAGGACTTGTCGGTGCCCGACATCGTCAAGGCGGTGCTCGACGAGCATATCGGTGCCAATCCGGTATTCGGTGCGACCTTCGCCGTGCAATTCCAGTTGAGCGCGAGCTATGCCCCGCGCTCCTATTGTCTGCAGTACCGCGAATCCGATCTGGCCTTCGTCAGCCGCTTGCTG
>NZ_JANBVF010000083.1 GCF_024437655.1 Chitinolyticbacter albus | reverse complement strand
TAGGCCGGGTTCTTGGTACCGGTCGACGCCCACAGCAGACGCTGCGGATGCGCGCCAGCGGCCTTCAGCTCGGCGAAGCGGGTACCGTTGAACAGCTTCTTGTAGTGCTCGTACGCCACCTTGACGAAGGCGATCGCGCTCTTGCCACGCAGGGCCAGCGCTTCCGGGGTGCCGAGCGCTTCCAGCTGCTTGTCCAGCAGCACATCGACGCGCGACAGGAACACCGACGCCACGGCGCGGACATGATCCAGTGGCAGGCCGGCGGCCTTGCGCGCTTCCAGACCACGGATATAGGCGGTCAGCACATCATCGGTGTGCTTCAGGCTGAACATCAGCGTGATGTTCACGTTGATGCC
>NZ_JANBVF010000082.1 GCF_024437655.1 Chitinolyticbacter albus | reverse complement strand
GGCACGTTCCGATGTATTACTCACCCGTTCGCCACTCGTCAGCGGACCGAAGTCCCTGTTACCGTTCGACTTGCATGTGTAAAGCATGCCGCCAGCGTTCAATCTGAGCCAGGATCAAACTCTTTCGTTTAATCACTTAGCTTTAGTACTTTGGCTCGTACTTAACTCAAGGAATCATCCGAAGATGATTTACTTTTCGTCTCGTGCGAGCACTTGTTGGTTACCCACCAAGCACTCACACGCATCGGCTGTATTTTGTTAAAGATCAGATCCGCCACCCCACCGAAACCTGCTAAACTCTTCGTTTCGCCTGTTTCGTTGCTGTGTCAGCAGCGAAGAAGCCGAACTATACGGCCCTCCCCGGAACCCGTCAACACCTCCCCGCAAAAATCTTCCGCCCAATCCGCTAAACCCCTGATCGGCAACGGAACATC
>NZ_JANBVF010000081.1 GCF_024437655.1 Chitinolyticbacter albus | reverse complement strand
AGCCGTCGGTACGATCCCAGTTGATCGACCAGGTCATCACGCCGCGGTAGGTCGGGTAGGCCTGGGCCGGCTTCACCGTGCCGCAGTTCTGCAACTTGGTCAGGCAGTTGAGCGCGTTGGCGACGGTGGCCGAAGTGACGAAGCCGGTGTTGGCCGAACGCGAGCCGCTCGGTACGCCGAAGGCCACTTGATCCGGACGCAGACCCTTGAACTCCCAGCCGGTGCCGCCGACGGTCTTGAAGCCTTCGATCAGCATCAAGGAGCCCCCGACCAGCGCATCGACGGTGCCTTCATTCAGCGCGCCGTTGGCGTACGGGCTGTAGAGGCCGCCGTTGTTGTAGTACTGCACGTGGATCATGTTCAGGTCGTTGCGCAGACCGTCGATGATCGGCAGGTAGGCGCCCCAGATGCCCGAGTAGGCGACGTAACCACCCTGTACATACGGGTGTTCCGGTGCCATCGACAGGTAGAACGTCGGGCCAACCTTGGCCTTCAGTTCCTTCATCGCGGTGATCAGGTTGTTGATGATCGGGGT
>NZ_JANBVF010000080.1 GCF_024437655.1 Chitinolyticbacter albus | reverse complement strand
CGCCAGCTCGGCCAGCACCAGCAGGCCACCCTGTTCATGACCCTGGCAGCGGCCTTTCAGCTGCTGCTGCATCGGCAGAGCCGACAGCGCGATCTGTGCATCGGCTATCCCGTGGCCGGGCGCAATCAGCCCGAGCTGGAAGGGCTGATCGGCTTCTTCGTCAACACCCTGGTACTGCGCACCCGCATCGATCCAGCGCAGCCGTTCGAGGCGCTGTTGCAGCAGGTACGTGCAACCCTCCTGGCTGCCGACGCCCACCAGGATCTGCCGTTCGACAAGCTGGTGGAGGTGCTGCGCCCGGACCGCAGCCTGAACCAGTCGCCGTTGTTCCAGGTGATGTTCGCCTTCTACGACGCCGATCAGGGCAGCGCGCTACGCCTGGCCGGGGTGACGGCCGAGGTGCTGCCGCAGGCCAGTACCACCGCGAAGTTCGATCTGTCGCTGGAGCTGACCATGCGGGCAGGCCGGCTGAGCGGCCGCTTCGAATACAGCACCGAGTTGTTCGATGCCGCCACCATCGCCAGCCTGGCCCGCCAATTCCATACCCTG
>NZ_JANBVF010000008.1 GCF_024437655.1 Chitinolyticbacter albus | reverse complement strand
GCGTGATTGTACGGCAAGCGCCGCCCCCGGGCGAGGGCGTCAGCGTTTGGTGCGTGCGGGTTCGGTCGGCAGCCGCAGCGTGAAGATGGCGCCTTGCTCGGGATGGTTGCCGGCCGAGATTTCTCCGCCATGGTCCTGCATGATCTGCCGGCTGATGGCCAGACCCAGGCCCGTGCCGCCACCGCTATTGCGCGCGCGGCTGCTCTGGATGAACTTGTCGAAGATGATTTCCTCTTCGCCCACCGGAATGCCGGGGCCGTGATCGCGGATCTGCAGGCCTACGCCCGGCATGCCGTTCGCAAGTACCGTGAGCTCGACGAATTCGATCTCGATCAGGCCTTCTTGCGGGCTGAACTTGATGGCGTTCGACAGCAGGTTGACGATCACCTGCATCAGCCGGGCGCGATCGAACACGGCATAGAGCGGCGGCGTCAGCTCGTCGACCTGCAGCCGCAGCTGGCGGGTGGCGAGCAGCGGCGCGATTTCCTGGGTCGCACCGAATACCGTCTGCTGCAGGTTGTTGCGCGCCTTGTCATAGGTCATGCGGTTGGCTTCCAGCCGCGACATGTCCAGGAGATCGTTCAGCAACACCAAGAGCCGGTTCCCGGACGAATGGATGCGTTCGAAATAGCGCGACAGGCTGGTGGCATCGCCCTTGCTCGCTTTCGATAGCCCCATCTCGGAGAACGACAGGATGGCGTGCATGGGCGTGCGCAACTCGTGCGACATATTGGCGAGGAAGGCGGACTTCGCCACGTTGGCGGCCTCGGCGGCCTCCTTGGAATCCAAGAGCTTCTTTTCGATTTCCTTGAGGTGGGCGATGTTGGTGAGGAAGGCGAACGCGTATTCCACCTGCTGGTTGTCGTCCGGAATCACCGCCGAGTTGACGAGGAAGGGCTTGCTGCCGCCACCGACGATGGTCAGCGACACCTCGCCGATATGGTTGGGGGCGGTATCGGCGCCCGACAGATGCTCAGGGAAGATCTGCTTGGCGGTTTCGCCCCACAGCTGGTCGGGCTGCTGGCCGATCAGCTCTTCGCGCCGGTAACCCAGCAGCTGGCAGAACGCCTGGTTGACGTCGACGATATGGTGGCCGGCATCGATCAGGATGAAACCGTCGGCCGTGGTGTCAATGATGGTGCGCTTCAGGCGCTCGGACTGGCGCAGTGCCTGCGCCGCGATACGCTGCGCGGTCACGTCCTCGATCACCGCGATCACGCCCTTGCTGGCGTCGCCTGGCACCAGCGCCTTGGCGTAGACCATGGCCCAGAAGCTGGAATGATCGCGGCGGAACAATTCGACTTCGCCGCGATACACGCCGCCGGTGCTGATACGCGCCCAGATGGTCTGGTACATCTCCTCGTAGCGCTGGGACGACGCATACAGCGAATGCGTCGGCATGCCGATCAGGTCGGTCGCCTCGAAACCGAACAGCGTCTCGAACGCCGGGTTGACGAGGCGCACGGTGTGCTTGACCGACAGCATGATCGCCAGCGGGCTGGCGTCGAGCACGGTGCGGATCTCGGCGGTCCGTTCCAGCACCAGATCCTGCAGGTGGTCGCGGTGGCGGCGCAGTTCGCGCTCGGTGTTCTGCTGTTCGGTGATGTCGCGCACCGCGCAGCAGGCGTAGGCCTCGGCGTTGAACTCGATGTAGTTGAACGTGATCTCCACCGGCTGCAGATGGCCGCCAGGGCCGCGCAGATGGGCGTTGAGGATGCAGCGCTTGTCGAGATAGAGCTTATCCCAGATCGATTCCCACTGCATTTCGTCCAGCTCGGGGACAAGATCGATCAGGCGGGTGTTGAGCAGCTCGGCGCGTTGCAATCCGCTATGGCTTTGCGCCGCGCGATTGCCATAGCACAGGGTGGCGGCACGGTCCGCCCACAGGATCACGTCGGGCGCTTCGTCGACGGTGAACTGGGTGAGGTGCAGCCGCGATTCGATCTGCTCGACGCGCTTGAGCTGGCGCAGCAGCAGATAGAGCAACACAGTGACGATAAGCATCAGCGACACTACGGCGATCAGTCGCATCATCAGGTCGTTGCGGAACTTGGCTAGCGATGCGTCCAGATCGACTGAAACGCGGATGATCAACGGCAGATCGCCATTGCTGGCATGGAACACGGAGACCCGGGCATTGCCATTGGCATCGCTCTCGGTATACGCTGCGGCGCGGCGCAGCCTTTTGGCCTCGAACTCCAGCGGTGCCGTTTCGCGCAGATTGTTGCCCAGCGCCTTGGCGTCGAACGGATAGTTCAGGAGCAGCATGCCGTCGCTGCGCACCAGTTCGATGCGTGTGGTTGGCGCGAGCTTGAGCGATTGATAGAAGCTGAGGAAATACTCGGGTTCGACCCCGGCCAGCACCACACCGCCAAAGCTGCCGTCGCGCCGGTTGATCCGCCGCGTGACCGGGATCAGCCACAGATTGTCGGTGCGGCTGATCAGCGGTTTGTCGATGCGCAGCCGCAGATCGTCGAAGGTGCGGTGGTAGCTGAAGTAATCGCGGTCAGCCAGATTGACGTGGCGTATCGGATATTCCAGGCCGTGAGCGCGGATCACGCCCGCAGCGTCGATGGTGATGATGCCGCGGGTCTGCGGCGTCAGCGCCGTTTTGTCGCGCAGCAGGATGTGCATCGCATATTCTTCGGCCCGATCCACGCCACCCAGCGTTTCCAGGCTCTCGACGATGTTCTGCATGCCCTGTTCGACCGAGATGAAGGTCCGCGTGGCATGCTCGTCGAGCGAGCGCGCCAGCTGCAGCTGCTGGTTCTCCAGATTGTCCACCGTCAGGTGGTAATCGCGTACGGTGAGCCAGATCAGGCTGAGTGCCGAGGCGAGCAGCAGCACGCCATAGAACACGATCAGCCCGGTGCGCAGCGGTTGCAGCGAGGTGACGGGTTCGTCGGTGGGGACCAGGGGCGCGGGCAGGGTCATGGATAGATGGCGTTTAGCGCCGGCTTTCCAGCGCTTCCCAGCGTTCGAGTTTTTCGAGCAGCGAGAGCTCTATTTCCTCGATTCTAGCCTGCATTTCGCGCGCCTTCTGCGACGCATCGCGATACAGCGCCGGATCAAGCAGACCCTGTTGCAAATCCGCCTGTTCGGCTTCCAGTGCTTCGATTTCGCCGGGCAGGCGTTCGAGTTCGCGCTGCTCGTTGTAGCTCAGCTTCTGCGTGCGTGGCTTGGTGCGCTCCGGGGCCTTGTCGCTCGGGGCATCCGGCTTCTTGCTGGCCACCTGTTGCGCGTTCTGACGCGCGCGCGCCGTCTGCCAGTCACTATAGCCGCCGACGTTCTCGGCCAGCCGCCCACCGCCTTCAAACGCGATGGTCTGGGTGACGACGTTGTCGAGAAAGGCCCGGTCGTGGCTGACCAGGAATACGGTACCCGGGTAGTCGGCGAGCAGCTGCTCCAGGAGGTCGAGCGTTTCGATGTCCAGATCGTTGGTCGGCTCGTCCAGCACCAGCACATTGGCGGGCCGGGTGAACAGCATGGCCAGGAGGAGACGGTTGCGCTCGCCGCCGGACAGCGATTTCACCGGGCTGCGCGCGCGCTCCGGGGCGAACAGGAATTCCTCCAGATAGCCCATTACGTGCTTGCGGGCTCCGCCGATCTCGACGTAGTCCTTGCCCTGGCCGATCACATCGACGATGGCCGCTTCCTCGTCGAGCTGGGTGCGGAATTGATCGAAGTAGGCGACCTGCAGGTTGGTGCCGCGCTTGATATGGCCGCTGTCCGGTTCGATCTCGCCGAGGATCAGCTTGAGCAGCGTGGTCTTGCCGACGCCATTGGGGCCGATCAGTCCGATGCGGTCGCCCCGGATCAGGCGGGTGCTGAAGTCATGCACGATCACCTTTTCGCGGCCGGCCTCGTCGCGATAGGACTTGCACACCTGTTCGAACTCGGCGACGAGCTTGCCGCTCTTGTCGCCGGCGTCGAGCTGGAAGCTGACGTTGCCCACGCGATCGCGCCGCGCCGCGCGGTCACGCCGCAGTTGTTCCAGCCGGCGCACGCGGCCTTCGTTGCGCGTGCGGCGCGCCTCGATGCCCTTGCGGATCCACACTTCCTCCTGCGCCAGCACCTTGTCGAACTTGCGGTTCACCACTTCCTCGGCGGCCAGCATTTCGGCCTTGCGCGTCTCGTAGGTGCTGAAGTTGCCGGGGAAGCTCGTCAGCCGGCCGCGATCGAGCTCGACGATGCGGTTGGCGACATTGTCGAGAAAGCGTCGATCGTGCGTGACGAACAGCACGCAGCCGGCGTAGCCGTTCAGCAGACCTTCCAGCCATTCGATCGCGTTCACATCCAGGTGGTTGGTCGGCTCGTCGAGCAGCAACAGTTGCGGCTCGGACACCAGCGCCCGCGCCAGCGCCACGCGTTTCTTCCAGCCACCAGAGAGCGCATCGACGCGCACGTCGGCAGGCAGCCCCAGGTGGGAGAGGGTGGTGGCGATCACCGCGTCGAACTTCCAGCCATCCTGCGCTTCGAGCGCGTGCTGCAATTCGGTCAGCCTTGCCAGTGCCGCCTCGCTGCCGTCCTGCGACTGCGTCGCGTGGTGGTAGTCCTTCAGCAGCAGGTGCAAATCGCCCAGCCCCTCGGCCACCGCGTCGAACACCGTGGCGCCTTCCGGAAACTGCGGCTCCTGCGCGACAAAGGCGACGCGCACGTCCTGCGCCACGCGGATGGCGCCATCGTCGAGCCTGACCACGCCGGCGACGGCCTTCAACAGCGACGACTTGCCCTGGCCATTGCGCCCGATCAGCCCGACGCGCTCGCCAGGCTCGATCGACAGATTGGCTTGATCGAGCAAAGGCCAGTGGCCGAAGGCGAGCGAGGCATTTTCGACGAGCAGCAGGGGCATGAGGCGATCCGGATGGAAAATGTGGCGATTATACCCGTGCCGCCTGGCTTACCGCCCAAAGCTGACGTGGTGCCGGGTCAGAGCGGCATTTTCTGGCTAGAATCCAGCCCATGCGCCTGATTTCATTCCCGCTTTTCCAACGATGCATCCTGTTTGCCTGTACTTGCCTGCTATCGCTGCCCGCCGTGGCCGCCGTAGCCGGCAAGGATGCGGATCACCCGCAGCTCAATGCGCCGACCGAGCTCGCGGGTGCCGACTACGATCCGGCCGACCCGCCGCGCCGCCTGCGGGTACTGGTCGCCAAGGGGCCGACGACCTTCTTTTTCCGCAACGGCGCGCCGCACGGGGTCGAGCACGCCATGCTCTACCAGCTCGAGCTGTTCCTGAACCGCAACCGCCCGGCATCACGGCCGCCGACCCGGGTGCTGTACGTGCCGGTCGAACCGGGCGAGTTGATTCCGGCGCTGATGGCTGGGCGGGGTGACGTCGCCGCCGGATTGATGCCGGTGATCCCGGGCGCTGGCCAGCTCGTCGAATACAGCCAGCCCTATCTGGAGGACAAGTGGTGCCTGGTGCGTCATCGCAGCCGGCCGGCCTTGCCCGATCTGGCTGCGCTGGGCGATACGCCGCTGACGTTGCCGCGCGCGAGCTACGCCCGCCGCTTGCTGGACGCCGATGTCAGCGTGCAGATGACGGATGCCGCCGATGGTATCGATACCGAGGCGCTGCTCCTGGCGATGAATGGCGGTGGCGATACCGTCACGCTGGCGAGCCAGTATCTGTTCAAGCTCTGGCAGCAGCGCTTGCCCAATCTGCGCATGGATGGCTGCCCAGCCACGTCGGTGCCGGCCGCGTGGGCGGTGGCGCCGTTGCATCCGGGCCTGCTGGCCGAGCTCAACCGCTTTGTAGCGGCGCAGGCAGGCAAGCTGGCGTCGGCAGCCGCCAAGGAGACGCAGCGCTTTTTGCCCGCCGACGGCAAGGCGTCGCTGCCCGAATCGCGCGGTGCCAGCATGGATAGGCTGGCCGTGCTGGCGCCCGTGTTCCAGGTGGTGGCTGCCGCCAACAACATGGACTGGTTGCTGCTCGCCGCCATCGGCCAGCGCGAATCCAAGCTCAACCCGGTGGTGCGGCAGAACGGCCCCACCGGCATCATGCAGGTGAATCCCAGCACCGCCCGCAAGATGGGCGTGAAGGATCCGCACGGCAACGAGGGCAATATCACCGCGGCGGCCAAGTATCTCAATTACCTGCGCCGCATGTTCGCCAAGCCCGGGATCGCGCCCGATGACCAGCTCTTCTTCATGCTCGCCGCCTACAACGCCGGCGAAGGCCGTATCGCGCAGATCCGGCGTCAGACCGCCAAGGAGGGGCTGGACCCGAACCGCTGGGGCGGCAACGTCGAGGTCGTCGCGCGTCGCATGGTCGGCCAGCGTTTGCTCGATTATGTCTCGTCGGTGAACCGCTTCTACCTTGCTTACCAGGCCGCGGATCGCAGCAAGTACAGCAAGACGCCGCCGCGCGCCGAGGACGCCAGCGCGCCGTTGTAGATTTCGGCGGGTCAGCTGCGATAAAACACACGCCTCAGGGTGAGGCGTTTTTTGCCGTATCGCTCAGAACTGTTGATCGATCTGGTAAATCGCGGTGGTGCCGCTGACCTCGTGGCCCACGATCAGCAAGGGCTTGCCGTTGGGCGAGCGGCTGGCAGGCACGAAGACGAGGCCTTCCGGGCCGAGATCACCGGCTTCCGGTTTGGTATTGTCGGCGGCCGCGAAATTGCGGCTGTTGAAGTAGTGCATGAACACCGGTGCCGTCGGATCGGTCACGTCGTAGGCCATCACGCCACCGATGCGCTCCAGGCCGATGAAGGTGAAGGTCTTGTCGCCGATCCTGCCGATGGCGACGCCTTCCGGTTCCGGGCCCTTGTTGTCGCTGCGGTCGTCGAACCCGGTCGCTTCGTGGTCGGTATTGAAGTGATCCGGAATCAGCGTGGCGAGCTGCTGCTCGAAGGCATCGCCCGAATCCCACACCAGCTTGCCGGTTTCATCCCAGATCGAGAACGAGCGACCACCGAAGGCATAGAGCGCGTCGTAGACCAGCTTGCCGGCGCCATTGAGCTTGGGGCTGCCGTCGGCATTGGTCTGGTAGCCCATGGTCCAGGTGACGTTCAGTCGGCCGAACTCCGCATCGCTGGCGCAGGCGAGCGGATCGGTGGCCGTGGCTCCGCAGTAGCCGAACACGGCCGGATTCAGCGTGGCGCCCGGCGCCAGCAGGCGCAGTTGCGCCGGCAGGTCGTCGCCCTTGCGGCGATCGAAGCCGTTCTTGTGCACCAGGTGCTTCACGCGGAATTCCTCGACGAAACCCTTGCTGGCATCGCCGTTGAAGTAGGCGGCCTCATCGCTGAACCAGGCGCGCGTATCGCCCTCGTTGGCAGTCACGAGGTAGGTCTTGTCGTCGACGGTGTAGCTGGCGATCGAATCGGGCAGATAGAGGCCGCGCACGCCCGGACGCAGGGCGATGTTGATCTTGCCCGCACCACCGGCGCCGTCGGCATCGGAGGCATCGAACCCGTTGCCGGCCACGCCATGGTCCTTGTAACCCAGCGGCACGATGTCGGTCACCGTGGCGGTGGCGATGTCCAGCTTGGCTAAGGCGTTGTTCTCCTGCAGCGTCACCCAGGCGGTCTTGCCGTCGGCAGAAATCGCGATGTACTCGGGCTCGACATCCTTGGCGGTGCTGGCGCCCGGGCCGTAGATGCGCACGCCAGCGGCGCGCAGTTCGGCTTCCTTGCCGTTCCAGGCAGCGAAGCCGGCGGTGCGGGCCACGGGCTGGGTCGGATCGGCCACGTCAATCACGCTGATCGAGCCCTCTGGGTCGATCTGGTAGTCATCCGAGGGTTCGCCCTCGTTGGCGACGAGCACCGTCTTGCCGTCTGGGGTAAAGGTGATCATGTCCGGCTGTGCGCCGATCGCCACGTGGCTGAGCTTGGCCAGGTCGCTCGCGCGAAAGAACGCGGCGTAACCGGTGTCGGTCTTGACGGGCGATTGCACCGCCAACGCGACGATGCCGTTGCCCACGGCGACGCTATTCACTTCGGCGCCGGCGACGATGCCCTGGGCGCTCAATTCGCCGATCAGTAGCGGGTTGGCCGGGTCGGCCAGATCCAGCACCTCGACCACGCCCTTCTTGGCGTTGACGATGAAGGCGCGACGGCTGCCCGGATCGAAGGCCGGGATTTCCGAAGCGCCTTCGGCGAACACGCCGGTGGAGAAGCGGCCGAGCAAGGACAACGAAATGGCCTTGGGCGTGGCTTCGGGTGCCGGAGTGGGCACGGGTGTCGGCGCCGGTGCCGGCGTGGGTACCGTGCTGCCATCGCTGCTGCAACCGGCCAGGGTGGTGACCACCAGGGCGGATACCCCTGCCATTTTCCATCGCTTCATCGTGCGCTCCCTGTGCTCTTTGTAAGAAGCGGAGAAGCATAGGTGCAATTGATTTCGATTTGATTTCAAATCCGACGACGCCGGCCGCAATACCGTCGCTCGTGTTCGCGCGGGTGGGCAGGCGCGGTGACGTGGCCCGCGGCTTTACGTTCTGGCGCCGTATGCAAGTCCGTCGGGGCGGGGTGGCAGCGGGATCGACCTCGGTAGAACTACGCTTGCACTGCCTGCAGCAGATCGGTTTCCAGTTGCCGCAACGCGCGTTCGTCGTTCAAGCGGTTGCCGGAAACCAGGAAGTTGTCCTCGGCGCGTTCGCCCAGCGTCATGATCTTGGCGGACTGGATCTCGATGCGGTGCGCGGCGAGCACGCGGGCGATGGTGGAGAGCAGGCCGGTGCGATCGCCCGCGGCGATCGAGAGCACGTGGTATTTGCCGCGCTCGTCCGGGCGGATCAGCACATGTGGTTGCACCGGAAAATGCTTTTGCTGGCGCGAGATGCGCGCCTTGGGCGCCGGCGGCAATGCGCCGCCCTCGGCGATGGCGTGCGCCAGCTCGTACTCGACGAAGCCGATCAGATCGCGATAGCTGCCGACGCGCTCGTCCGGGATGTAGACGTAGAAGCTGTCGAGCGCATAGCCGTGCCGGGTGGTGTGGATGTGGGCGTCGAAGATCGAGTAGCCGGCGCGCTCGAAGAAGGCGCAGATGCGGGCGAACAGGTCGACCGCGTCACGGGTGTAGACCAGCACCTGCAGCCCTTCGCCCGATTCGGACAGCCGCGCGCTGACGATGGGGGCGGCGTGCTCTACGCGTGAATAGAGCTGGCGCGTGTGCCAGGCGATCTCCCGCGCATCGTGCCGCATGAAGTACACGGTATCGATTTCGCGCCAGAGCTCGGCCTCGGCGTCATCGCGCAGACCATAGAGCCGCAGCAGCCGACGGGCTTCGTCCAGCCGCTCCTCCAAGAGCGAGCGGGTGTCGACATCGCGGTCGCGCAGCACGCGCATCGCGGCGTGGTAGAGGTCTTCCAGGAGCTTGGCCTTCCAGGCATTCCACACCTTGGGGCTGGTGCCGCGGATGTCGGCGACGGTGAGCAGGTAGAGCGCGATCAGCCGGCGTGGCGTTCCGCACAGCTCGGCGAATTGCTGGATCACCTCGGGGTCGTACACGTCCTGCTTCTGCGCCACGTGCGACATGGTGAGGTGGCGCTCGACCAGCCAGGGCACCAGCTCGGCGTCGTCCGGGTGCAGTGGGTGGCTGGCACAGAAGCGCGCGGCGATATCGCGGCCGATCTGGCTGTGATCGCCACCGCGACCCTTGCCGATGTCGTGGAACAGCGCAGCCAGGTACAGCGCCTCGGGCCGCTCGAATTCCTCGATCAGCCGCGAGCACAGCGGGTATTCGTGGGTGAACGCCGGCACGGCGAAGCGGCGCATATTGCGCAGCACCATCAGCGTGTGTTCGTCCACCGTGTAGACGTGAAAGAGATCGTGCTGCATCCGGCCGACCAGCTGGCCGAACTCGGGGATGTAGCGGCCGAGCACGCCGTACTGGTTCATGCGGCGCAGAGCACGGGTAAGGCCGCGTGGCTCGCGAAACAGCTGCAGGAACAGCGTCTTGTTGTGCGGGTCGGCACGGAAGGCATCGTCGATCTGGGCGCGGGCGTGCCAGAGCGCGCGCAGCGTTTCGGGCGCCGCATCGGCGATATCGCGTTGCTGGGCCAGCAGCACGAAGAGTTCCAGGATGGCCGACGGCGTGTGCCGGAACACATTGGGCTCGGCGATCTCGATCACGTCGCCGCGCAGGTTGAAGTGCGGGTTGATCGCGACGAGCTCGGTGCCGACCTGGCTGTAGATGCGGCTGCGCAGCGCCTGTACCAAGAGCGGCACCAGCTGGCCGACGATACGGGCGGCGCGGTAGTAATGCGCCATCAGCTGTTCGCTGGCGCGGTTGAAATGATCGTCGGTAAAGCCGAAATCGTGCGCCAGCCGGTGCTGGTAATCGAACAGGATACGATCCTCGCGGCGCCGGGCGATGCGGTGCAGCGCGATACGGTAAGTGCGCAATACCCGCTCGGCGCGGCGCAGCTTCAGACTCTCCTCGCGGGTGAGCAGGCCGAGCGCGGCGAGCGCGCGCCAGTCGTGGCCAAGGCCGAGTGCGGCGGCGATCCAGCCGACGAGGTGCAGGTCGCGCAATCCGCCAGGCGCTTCCTTGATATTGGGCTCAAGCTTGTAGGTGGCGTTCTGGAAGCGGCCGTAGCGGGCCTGCTGCTCAAAGAGCTTGGCTTCGAAGAAGGTCTTGGGGTCGATATGGCGGAACACCGCATGGCAGAAACGCGCGAAGCGCTCGACGTCGCCGGCGAGGCGGCGTGCCTCGATCAGCGCTGTCTGCACGGTGATGTCCTTCTCCGCTTCGGCGAGGCAATCGTTGATGGTCCGCACCGAATGACCGACTTCCAGGCCGATGTCCCACAGCTCGCCGACCAGGATTTCCAGCTCTTCCAGCAAGGCCGGCGAGGGCTCGTCCGGCAGCAGGATCAAGAGATCGATGTCGGAGTGCGGGTAGAGCTCGCCGCGGCCATAGCCGCCGACAGCGACCAGCAGCACCTCGCCGGGAAACTGGTGGCGCTGCCACAGCTCGATGAGGGTGGCATCGGTCAGCCGGGTCAGGCGCTTGAGCAGTGGTGCCGACAGCCGCGGATCGTCGCAACCGGCCAGCAACGCCTCTTTGGCCTGTGCGTGGGCATCGCGCAGCGCGGCGACCGAGCGCACTTAGAGCAACCAGCTCTCGGGCTTGGATGGCGTGCCGGCCGACTGGGTCAGGATCTCGTAGCCGGTCTCGGTGACGAGCACCGTGTGCTCCCACTGCGCCGACAGCGATCTATCCTTGGTGACGATGGTCCAGCCGTCGGGCATGCCCTTGATCTCGCGGCGGCCGGCATTGATCATCGGCTCGATGGTGAAGATCATGCCGGGCTTCAATTCCGGCCCGCTGCCATAGCGACCGTAATGCAGCACCTGCGGTTCTTCGTGGAACACCGTGCCGATGCCATGGCCGCAGAATTCGCGCACCACCGAGTAGCCGGCGTTTTCGGCGTATTTCTGGATCGCGGCGCCAATGTCGCCCAGGTGGGCGCCCGGCTTCACTTGCTCGATGCCGATCCACATGCAGTCGTAGGTGACGCGCGCCAGGCGCTTGGCGTGGTTGGCGACTTCGCCCACCTCGAACATACGGCTGGTGTCGCCGTGATAGCCATCCTTGATCACCGTGATGTCGAGGTTGACCACATCGCCGTTCCTGAGCGGCTTGTCGTTGGGTATGCCGTGGCACACCACCTGGTTGACCGAGGTGCAGATCGCGGCCGGGTAGGGCGTGTAGCCGGGCGGGCAATAATTGAGCGGCGCCGGAATAGTGCCTTGCACATCGACCATGTACTCGTGGCACAGTCGGTTGAGCTCTTCCGTGGTCACGCCGGGCTTGACGAACGGCGTGATGTAATCGAGCACCTCGCTGGCGAGGCGCCCGGCGATACGCATCTTGGCGATGTCTTCCTGGGTCTTGATCGATATGGTCATGGCATACACCAAATGACGAAGAGAGGCTGAGCCTCTCCTCTATCACATTTGAATTGCAGATAGCGCCAGTTTAACGCTTTGCCGTCTCGGGCAACACGATATTCACTTCCAGCACTTCGAAATCATCCTTGCGATCGAGCTGGACCTTGATGTCGTCCGCGTTGATCGCCACATATTTGGAAATGACCTCGACCAGCTCCTTTTGCAAGGCCGGCAGGTAGTCCGGTGCGTTACGGCCGGCGCGCTCGTGCGCCAGGATGATCTGCAGCCGCTCACGCGCGACCGAGGCACTGGCTTTTTTCTCGCCGAAAAAATAACTGAGTATCGACATGGATCAGCCTCCGAACAGGCGCTTCCAGAACGGCGCCTTGGGTGCTTCGATGAAACGCAGCGGTTTGTCCTCACCGAGGAAGCGCGCGACCACATCCTTGTAGGCTTCCGAAACATCGCTGCCGGCAAGATGGATGGCCGGGGTGCCGGCGTTGGACGCCTGCAGCACGGTTTCCGATTCCGGCACTACGCCGATCAGCGTGATCCGCAGCAGGTGCTGCACGTCGTCCAGCGACAGCATCTCGCCGGTATCGACGCGCTTGGGGCTGTAGCGGGTGATCAAGAGGTGGGTCTTCACCGTGCCGCCTTCCTCGGCCTTCTTCGACTTGGCGTCGAGGATGCCGATGATGCGGTCTGAATCGCGCACCGAACTGACTTCCGGGTTGGTGACGATCAGCGCTTCGTCGGCGAAATAGGCCGCCATCAAGGCGCCCGATTCGATGCCGGCCGGGCTGTCGCAGACGATGTAGTCAAAGCCGTCGTGCTTGAGCTCGGTGATGACCTTCTCGACGCCTTCGCGCGATAGGGCGTCCTTGTCGCGGGTTTGCGAGGCCGGCAGGATGAACAGGTTGTCGCAGTGTTTGTCCTTGATCAGCGCCTGGCGCAGCGAGGCTTCGCCCTGGATCACATTGATCAGGTCGTACACCACGCGGCGCTCGCAGCCCATGATCAGGTCGAGGTTGCGCAGGCCCACGTCGAAATCGATCACGGCGGTCTTGAAGCCGCGCAGCGCGAGGCCCGACGCGAAGCTGGCGCTGGTGGTCGTCTTGCCGACGCCGCCCTTGCCGGAGGTCACGACGATGATTTTTGCCACGGGGTTGTCCTCTGGGGTTATCCGTTGAGTGCTTCGATCACGAGTTTGTCCTGATCGAGCAGTATTTGTGCGGGCTTGGATTTGAGCGATGTTGGCAGGTTATCGTCCAACGTGCGGTAGATGCCGCCGATCGATACCAATTCCGCTTCCATGCAGGTGGTGAAGATGCGCGCGCTGGTATCGCCCCGTGCACCGGCCAATGCCCGGCCGCGCAGCGGTGCGTAAACATGGATGTTGCCGTCGGCGATCACCTCGGCGCCAGCCGAGACCAGCGCCAGTACCACCAGATCGCTGCCGCGGGCGTACACCTGCTGGCCGGTACGTACCGGCCGGCTGACGATCATCGCTGGGATCGGTTTTTCCACCGGTTTGACCGCCGGTACCGCTGGCGCGGCATCGTCCGACAGCACGACAAGGCCCGCTTCACGCGCTGCGGCACGTTGCCCGTCATTGCCGCCACGCGCAGCCACAGCCTTCAGGCCGAATTCGCGCAGCAGCTGCGCCAGCGCGGTGATTTCGATGGCGCTGGGCATGGCTGGCAGGCTGTCGAAGTCGAGTAGCACCTGCTCGCCGCTCAACATGTGCTCGCCCAGTCCCAGTTGCTCGGTCAAGGCAGCGCGCAGCGCCTGGGCATCCAGCGTGGCTGGCACAAAGCCCAAAAGTTTGAGCGTGTTGCTGCGAAATTCGAAAGCGGCCGGCGTATCGACGGGAGGAGGCGGCATGGAATAAGGCAGGCTCGATCGCAAAGCCCAGAGTTTACCGTCTCGTCAGGGTGGGCGAAAGCCGATGTTGCTGCCGCGTGAAGACAGCCGGGCGTTTTCTTCAATACACGCGTCGCACCATGCCGGTCCGGTGCATGATGGTGGTGGCCAATTCCTCGATCGAGAGCGTGGTGGTATTGAGATAGGGCACGCCAACGTGCCGCATCAGCGCGGCAGCTTCTTCGATCTCGAACTGGCAGTTCTCGATCGCCGAATACTTGCTGCCTGGTTTGCGCTCCTGGCGGATCTGGCTCAGGCGTTCCGGATCGATGGTCAGCCCGAACAGCTTGTTGCGATAGGGCAGCAACAGCTTGGGCAGCGTGTGCTGGCCGAAATCCTCGGGGGTCAGCGGGTAGTTGGCGGCCTTGATGCCGAACTGCAGCGCCAGATACAGACAGGTCGGGGTTTTGCCCGAGCGCGATACGCCGATCAGGATCACGTCGGCCTCAGCGAGGTCGCGCGGCATCACGCCATCATCGTGGCTGAGCGAATAATTCACCGCGTCGATGCGGTTCTTGTATTCCTCGAAATTGGCAATGCCGTGCGATTTGCCGACGGTATGCGACGACTTTCGTCCCAATTCCTGTTCCAGCGGGCCGATGAAGGCCTCGAAGAAATTCATGGTGAACGCTTCGGATATCTGGAACACGCTGCGCAAATCGTCATCGATCATGGTGCAGAACACGATGGGGCGGCATTGATCGGTAATCGCCTGCTGGCGGATCTTCTCCACCGCCTCGCGCGCCTTCTCGACGCTGTCGACAAAGGGCAACGTGATGCGGCGGAAGTTCACATCCTCGAACTGGGTGAGCAGCGTGTGGCCCAGCATCTCTGAGGTGATGCCGGTGCGGTCGGAGACGAAAAAGGCGGTGCGGGGCATTCGGACTCCAGGTCACATTGCTGCAGTGCAGGGCAGCATACGGCCGTCATATCGGCTTGCCATTACGGGATATCCCCCATTCTGGCATTTCAAATGAGATCGCGGTGTTGCAGCGATATTTTTCGGAAATCCCCTACTGGATTACCCCACTAGGCGCTTCCCCTTCGCAGCCTAGAATGGAATCGAATCTTTTTGCAACGCAACAGAGGCCTGCGATGACAGCGACCAGCGACCGTGACGTGATCGAATTCTCCCAATTGCGCATGAGCGATGTCGAAGTGGTAGGGGGCAAGAATGCCTCCTTGGGCGAGATGATCTCGCAACTTTCCGAGCGTGGTGTGCGCGTGCCCGGCGGTTTCGCCACCACGGCCGCGGCTTACCGCGAGTTCCTGGCGCAAGGGAATCTCGCCGGTCGTATCGACGATGTGCTCTCCACGCTCGACGTGGACGACGTCAAGGCGCTGGCGCAGGCCGGGCGCCTGATCCGCGAGCAGATCCTCGCCACGCCTTTCCCTGCCCGGCTGGAAGCGCATGTGCGCGAACACTACGCGCTGCTGGGGGATGGCGCCACCGTGGCGGTGCGCTCGTCGGCGACCGCCGAGGATCTGCCTGATGCCTCGTTCGCCGGCCAGCAGGAAACCTTCCTCAACATCGTCGGCATCGACAATGTGTTGCACGCAATTCGCGAAGTATTCGCCTCGCTCTACAACGACCGGGCGATTGCCTACCGTGTGCACATGGGCTTCGATCACAAGCTCGTTGCGCTGTCGGCCGGCGTGCAGCGCATGGTGCGCTCGGACCTGGGCGCTGCCGGCGTGATGTTCTCGCTCGATACCGAAACCGGCTTCGACCAGGTGGTGTTCGTTACCGCGTCCTATGGCCTGGGCGAAACCGTGGTGCAGGGCGCGGTGAACCCGGACGAGTTCTACGTGCACAAGCCCACGCTCGCGGCGGGCCGCCCGGCCGTGGTGCGCAAGCATCTGGGCGGCAAGGCGCTCAAGATGGAGTTCACGCAGGATGCCACGGCCGGCCGCTCGGTGAAGACCGTCGAGGTGCCGCTGGCGCAGCGGCGCCAGTTTTCTATCACCGACGCTGAGGTCGAGGAGCTGGCGCGCTACGCGCTGACCATCGAGCAGCATTATCAGCGCCCGATGGATATCGAATGGGGTCGCGACGGCATCGATGGCCGGCTCTACATCCTGCAGGCGCGCCCGGAGACGGTGAAGTCGCAGGAGTCGAGCGCCGACAAGTTGTCCAAGTTCCGCCTCAAGGAACGGAGCGAGGTGCTGACGCAGGGCCGCGCCATCGGCCAGAAGATCGGCCAGGGCCGGGTGCGGGTGATCCGCGATGTATCGGAAATGGACCAGGTGGCGGCCGGCGATGTGCTGGTGTCGGACATGACCGACCCCGATTGGGAGCCGGTGATGAAGCGTGCCGCCGCCATCGTCACCAACCGCGGCGGGCGCACCTGCCACGCCGCCATCATCGCACGTGAGCTGGGCATCCCGGCGGTGGTCGGCTGCGGTGATGCCACCAAGGTATTGCGCGATGGCGACGAGGTGACTGTCTCGTGCGCCGAGGGCGATACCGGCAATGTGTACGAGGGCCTGCTGGAATTCGAGCGGCAGGACGTGGCACTCGAGTCGATGCCCGAGCCGCCAGTGAAATTGATGATGAACGTCGGCAACCCCGAGCTTGCGTTCGAGTTCTGCCAGCTGCCGAACGACGGCGTGGGCCTGGCGCGGCTGGAATTCATCATCAACCGCATGATCGGCGTGCACCCCAAGGCCTTGCTGGCTTATCCCAACCTGCCAGCCGAATTGAAGGCCCAGGTCGAGGAGCGCATGGCGGGCTATCGCTCGGCGGTTGATTTTTACGTCGACAAGATCGCCGAGGGCATTGCCACGCTGGCGGCGGCGTTCTGGCCCAAGAAGGTGATCGTGCGGCTGTCGGACTTCAAGTCCAACGAATACGCCAACCTCTTGGGCGGGCCGATGTACGAGCCGCACGAGGAAAACCCCATGATCGGTTTCCGCGGCGCCGCGCGCTATGTCGATGCGAGCTTTCGCGACTGCTTCGAGCTCGAATGCCGCGCGATGAAGAAGGTGCGCGACGTGATGGGCCTGACCAATGTCGAGGTGATGATTCCCTTCGTGCGCACGGTGCAGGAGGCCGCCGACGTGATTGCGCTCTTGGCCGAGAATGGCCTCAAGCGCGGCGAGGGCGGACCAGATGGCAAGGCGGGGCTGCGCGTCATCATGATGTGCGAAATCCCGGCGAACGCGGTGCTGGCCGAGCAGTTTTTGCAGCATTTCGATGGTTTCTCGATCGGCTCCAACGACATGACGCAGCTCACCTTGGGCATCGATCGCGATTCGGGCGGGCCGGTTTCGGTGAACTTCGACGAGCGCAACGATGCGGTCAAGGCGATGCTGGCGATGGCGATCAAGGCGTGCCGCGCACAAGGCAAGTACGTCGGCATCTGCGGCCAGGGGCCGTCTGATCACCCGGACTTCGCGCAGTGGCTGGTCGAGGAGGGCATAGAGACCATTTCGCTCAACCCCGACACCGTGGTCGAAACCTGGCTTTACCTCGCCAAGCACGCCCACTGAATTGCTTGAGCGCTGACGGCAAGGGCGCTCAGCCCTTGCCGCGGCGTGTCGGCTGCCGCTGATGCCCAGCGTCGCCCCTGTCCGCCATGGACAAAGCCGTGCTATCTGCCAACTGCCAAGCCAGTCAGGCTGCAGCCGCCGCTGGCGCGGCGCGCGCGCGCAACCTGCAACCGCGACGGATGGCAAGGGCCGGGCCATCACGAGTATTTCGTTACTGGGCAGCGTAAACATCAACCGGTATGCTCGCGGTATCTGGCCAGACCGGGCAACCAGCCGGGTTTCCCGCCGGATACTCCCGATCGACGACCCTAAAGATAAGGACACTGCGATGACCCTCTCTCGTTCCGACTTCGACCAGTACATGGTGCCCAACTACGCCCCCGCTGCCTTCGTGCCGGTGCGTGGTGCCGGCAGCCGAGTCTGGGACCAGGCGGGCCGAGAATATGTCGACTTCGCCGGTGGCATCGCGGTCAATTCGCTGGGGCACTGCCATCCGGCGCTGGTATCGGCACTGACCGCGCAGGCGAACACGCTGTGGCACGTGTCCAATGTGTTTACCAACGAGCCGGCGCTGGCGTTGGCGCAAAAGATCGTTAACGCCACCTTTGCCGACAGGGTGTTCTTCTGCAATTCGGGCGCCGAGGCGAATGAGGCCGCGCTCAAGCTGGCGCGCCGCGCCGCGATCGAGCGCCATGGCGCCCAGAAGCACAAGGTGCTCTCCGCGCTGAACAGCTTTCACGGCCGCACCTTCTTCACCGTGTGTGTCGGCGGCCAGCCCAAGTATTCGGACGGTTTCGGTCCCAAGCCCGCCGGCATCGAGTACTACGAATACAACAACCTCGCCAGCCTGGAAGCGCTGATCGACGACGAAACCGCCTGTGTGATCGTCGAACCGATCCAGGGCGAGGGCGGCGTCACTCCGGCCTCGCGCGAGTTCCTGCAGGGCGTGCGCCGCCTGTGTGATCAGCACCAGGCCTTTTTGATTTTTGACGAGGTGCAAAGCGGCGTCGGCCGTACCGGCAGCCTCTATGCCTATATGGATTACGGCGTGACGCCGGACATCCTCTCCAGCGCCAAGGGCCTGGGGGGCGGCTTCCCGGTCGGCGCGATGCTTACCACTGCGGACCTGGCCAAGCATCTGGCGGTCGGTACGCACGGCACCACCTACGGCGGCAATCCACTGGCGTGCGCGGTGGCCGGCGCGGTGTTCGACGTAGTGAATTCGCCCGAGGTACTTGCCGGCGTGAAGCACAAGCACCAGCAGATTGTCGACGCCATCGCCGCGATCAACGCCCGGGTCGGTGTATTCAAGGAAGTGCGTGGCATGGGTCTCTTGATCGGCGCCGAGCTCAAGGATGAGTACGCCGGCCAGGCGCGCGAAATCCTGGCGCTCTCGGCACTGGAGGGGTTGATGGTGCTGATGGCTGGCCCCAACGTGATTCGTTTCGCACCATCGCTGGTGATTGCGGACGCCGATATTACCGAAGGCTTTGCGCGTTTCGAGCGCGCATTGGCTGCATTCGCTGGCAAGTAAAGCCAGCGATGCACCGCCGACGAGGCCGCCTGCGGGCGGCCTCGTCGCTTTAACCGCGCCGCCCGGATGCATCGTTTCCGGTACACTGCCGCCCCATGATCCGTCTTAAATCCCTCACCTTGCGCCGTGGGCTGAAAGTCCTGCTCGACGGCGCCGATCTCACCTTGCATCCCGGCCAGAAAGTGGGCGTCGTCGGCGCCAACGGCGCCGGAAAATCCTCGTTCTTTGGCCTGTTACGCGGTGAACTACACGCCGATGTGGGCGATCTGGAATTGCCACCCCGTCTCGTGATTGGCTATGTGGCGCAGGAAACGCCAGCATTGGCCGTCAGTGCGCTCGAATACGCGCTCGATGGCGATAGCGAATTGCGCCACGTCCAGGCCGATCTGGCCGCCGTGGCCGACGATGGTGTGCGCCATGGCGAACTCCTGGCGCGACTGGAAGCGATCGATGGCTATAGCGCACCGGCGCGCGCCGCCAAGCTGCTCGCGGGCCTCGGATTTTCGGAGGCCGAGATGCAGCGGCCGGTATCGAGCTTTTCCGGCGGCTGGCGCATGCGGCTTAACCTCGCGCAGGCGCTGATGTGCCGCTCCGACCTGTTGCTGCTCGATGAGCCGACCAACCACTTGGACCTTGAAACCGTGGTCTGGCTGGAGGACTGGCTACGCAGCTATCAGGGCATGCTGCTGGTGATCTCGCACGATCGCGATTTTCTCGACGCCACCGTCGCCAGCATCCTGCATGTCGATGCGGCCAAGCTCACGCTCTACACCGGCAACTACGCCGATTTCGAGGCGCAGCGCGCCGAGAAGCTGTCGCAACAGCAACAGGCGTTCGACAAGCAGCAACGCGAGATCGCGCATCTGGAATCCTTCATCACCCGCTTCAAGGCCAAGGCCAGCAAGGCCAAGCAGGCGCAGAGCCGGGTGAAGGCGCTAGAGCGGATGGAAATGATCTCCGCCGCGCACGTCGATACCCCGTTCACCTTCACTTTCCGCCAGCCTGAATCCAGCCCCAGCCCGCTGATCCGGCTGGAACACGCCGATGCCGGTTACTCCGCGCCCATCCTCGGCCAGATCGAGCTTAGCCTGGAAAAGCAGGCGCGCATTGGCCTGTTGGGCGTGAATGGCGCCGGCAAGTCCACGCTGATCAAGGCGTTGTGCGGTGATTTGCCATTGCTTGCCGGCCAGCGCATCGAGGGCAAGGGGCTCAAGATCGGTTACTTTGCCCAGCATCAGTTGGAACACCTGCGGCTGGACGAATCGCCGCTGTGGCATTTGCAAAAGCTTGATCCGACCACGCGCGAGCAGGAACACCGCAACTTCCTCGGTGGCTTCGATTTCCACGGCGAAATGGCAACCGGCCCGGTGCGGCCGTTCTCCGGCGGCGAGAAGGCCCGCCTCGCGCTCGCGCTGCTGATCTGGCAGCGGCCCAACCTGCTGCTGCTCGACGAGCCAACCAACCACCTCGATATCGAAATGCGCCAGGCGCTGACGCGCGCGCTCACCGATTTCGACGGTGCCATCATCGTCGTCTCGCACGATCGCCATCTGCTGCGTGCCACGGTCGACGATTTCTGGCTGATCGAAGCGGGCAGGGTGCGGCCGTTCGACGGAGACCTCGACGACTACACGCGCTACAGCCAGGAAAAACGGCTGGAAGACGCCCGCGCCAGCACGCAGCAAGGCGTGGGCGACTCGGTCGATCGCAAGGCGCAGAAACGCGCCGAGGCCGAGGCGCGGCAGAAACTCGCCAGCCAACGCAAGCCGCTGGAGCAGAAGGTCGCCCGCATCGAAAAGGAAATGACACCGTTGGGCGCCGAGCATGCCGCACTGACGGTGGCGCTGAGCGAGGAGGGCCTCTACGCGCCCGAGCGCAAGGCGGAGCTGCAGGACAAGCTCAAGCGCGAAACCGAGGTGAAGGCGCGGCTCGACGAGCTGGAGCTGGAATGGCTGGAACTGCAGGACGCGATCGAGGCGCTGGGCGCGGCATGAAATCCAGCCTCGGCCCGCTTATCCTCTGGCTCGTCGTGTTCGGCGGCGTGTTCGTCGTGATGCAACAGTTCATCGCCTCGCGTGAAACGCCACGCATGGCGATCGAAGCGGCGGGCGGCCAGGAGCTGGCCATCCCGCGCTCGCCCGACGGGCATTACCGGCTGCGCGGCACCATCAATGGCGAGCCCGTGGTGCTGATGATCGACACCGGCGCCAGCTCCATCACCCTGCCGGCGCCGCTCGCCGAGCGCCTGGGCCTGCCGCGCGGTGAATCCATCACCTCACTGACCGCCAACGGCCAGGTGGAAGGCTATGCCACTCGGATCGATACGCTCGCCTTCGGCGGCTTCAACCTCAGCCACGTCCGCGCCGGCGTCGTACCCAACATGCCCGGTGACGAGATCCTGCTCGGCATGAACGTATTGGGCCGGCTGGAAGTGGTGATGCGCGGCGAGCGCATGATCATCAGGGCGCCCTCGTAGTCTGATGACGCCTGCACGGACACGCGTAACACGGTGGCAGAGCAGGCTGGCAGGATGAGGCTGGCAAGGCTTTAGCCGTTGATTGCCTCAACAAGCTTGTGGGGCAGATAAGCAACCGGTTCGTTTCTCGTTCGTTCAGTTTGGACGGTAACCTGAGCCGGCGCCTTGATGGAATAGGGCTGCGCCAAGCTCGCCTATGAGGAAGGACAAGAACGACGAACAATCCGCTCTGTTTTATCGGTATTGACGTCGCCAAACTCAAGCTGGATCTGGCTTTGTTGGTCAGTGGCAGCCGGAAATCCGAAATCGTGGCCTATACACGCGATGGCCACATGCGGTTGCAACCAAGGTTGCTGGCGCGCATCAAGGATTTTGCCAAAGCGAACTGAGCCGGAATAAGACCGGTGCAGTTGATGCCGCCTCCTGGCGATGCTTCTGCTGCCGCTGAATATCCTTGAGCGCTCTCATCCCCCCGCTTTGAGCAGCACTACATCTAGCCAACGCGTGGGCAGCAGGCGTTTTAGATACCAGAACGCCTTGGTCGGCGTGGTGACGCGGTAGCGCGCCTTGGGGCGGCGGCTATCCAGTGCAGCAACGACGGCGGCGCTGGTGGCCTCGGGGCCGAGCGTGAACGGGGAGGCCGGGCCTTCCTTCGCCAGGCGTGTGTGCATGGCCTCGTACAGCGCCGCGTTGCGGCCTTGCTGGTATGGCGCCACCCAGTTGTCGAACTCGCGTGCGGCATTCATGCGGAATCGGCTGGCGATGGGGCCAGGCTGGATCAGCACCACGTGGATGTCGCTGCCGACGAGCTCCAGCCGCAGCGTGTCGCAGAAGCCTTCCAGCGCGAACTTGCTGGCATTGTAGGCGCCGCGCATCGGCATGGCAGCGAAGCCCAGCACGGAGCTGTTCACCAGCACGCGGCCGTGCCCCTGGCGGCGCATCCACGGCAAGAGCGCGTTGGTGAGCGCCATCGTGCCAAAGACATTGGTTTCGAACTGATGGCGGATCGCTGCGCGATTCAGATCCTCGATGGCGCCCGGTACACCGAAACCGGCGTTGTTGAAGAGCGCGTCGAGCCGGCCGTCGCAACGCTCGTGCAACCAGGCAAGCGCGGCCTCGATCGACGCATCGTCGGCGATATCGAGCTGAACGGCCTCGAAGCCCTCGGCTTGCAGCCGGTCCACATCCTGTTCCTGGCGGGCGCCGGCGTAGACGCGCCAGCCGCGTTGCTTGAGTGTCTGCGCGGCGTGCAGGCCGATGCCGCTGGAGCAGCCAGTGATCAATATGGAGCGGGATGGGGTCATGGTCGGTGGCGGCGGTTATAAAGGGGGGGATCATGCCATGCGCGCGGAGGATGTTGCGCTACAGGTAGGCGCCGAGGGCAGACCAGGCGGCGAGCTTGGCTTCGAACGAGAGCGTATGCGCCGGGCTGGTGGAGGGCAGGGCCAGCTGGGGCAGGCCGGTGTGGGTGAGCTGCTTTTTCCCCAGTCTGGCGGCCGTGCCGCCATTGAAGACGATGCAACGCAGTGCCGGGAGCGTGGTGACGAAGCGGGCCAGCGGGTTGGCGGCGATATCGCGCAATGCGGTGTCGAGGCTGCCCCGCCGCTGCGCCGTGCCGACGACATCCCAGAGCGCGATGCCATGGGCATGCAGCGTTGCGTAGCGTTGTGGCCAATCGGACCCAAGCAGTGTTTCGTGCAGCAGCTGGCTCATGATGGCCCAGAATGCGTTGCGTGGGTGCGCGTAGTAGTGGCCAGCGGCGAGCGATGCGTCGCCTGGCAGGCTGCCCAGGATGAGGATGCGCGCATGCTCGTTCGCGATGGCGGCAAAGCTCGATTTGTGCGGCGTCATACTGGGGTCGGCTGGATCTGCGGCAGGGCCAGGGTGAGGCCTTTCGGGTGGCCCGGGGAAACGACGACGCCACCCGGGCGGTGGCGTCACGCGATGGTTTTCTAGGGGCCTGTTTACGATCCTAGTGCTTGATCATGGTGCTGGCGTCAAAGCCGAGGCGCAGGCCGCCCCAGGGTTTGCCATCCACCACGATGGGCAGATCGAGTTCGGTCATGATCTCGCCGGTATCGCGCAGATAAGTCTGCAACAGGAAGCGCTGCTTGATCTGCGCCGCACGCAGGCCGGCCGGATCGTTGAACAGGCGCATATTGCGGCTGTTGACGAGATCGACCGCCTTGTCGCCGGTAGGCGGCTTGGAGTACCAGCTGTTGTGGGTGGCGCCATAGCCATTCACATCGACGGCCAGCGAGAACTTGCCGCCGGTGGCTTCCTTGGCGAGCCTGTCGTACAAAGGCTGCATTTCGCGCTCGAACTCGGCCACGTAGCTGGTGCGGTACTTTTGCGGCTGCGTGTTGGGAACCGGCTGGTAGTTGCGATCAAAGATATTGACGCCGCGCTTGAGCATCGCTTCCAGCTTGACCTGGACCTCGTCGCGCACCTTGCCGGCGCGCTGGATGGTGGCGTCCAGTTCCCCTTGGCCGACGATGTAGCGGCCGAACAACTCCTGCACCTGCTCGGCCGAGCTCGATAGATCGCGCGATGAATCGGCTGCGCGGGCCATGCGCTCGTTCACTGCCAACGAGAGCTGATGGATTTCAGCGACATTGGCGTTGACCACGTTGTTGGCTTCGGTGAACTGCTCCAGCGTGCTCGCGATATCGGTCAGCGTTTCGCTGGTTCGCTCAAAGTCGCCCATCATCCGCGCGAACTGGCCGGAGGCCTTCTCGACCACCTCGTGCGTGAGCTTGGCATCGTGCGTGATCTGCTGCGTTTCTGCTCGCGTTTCCGATACCTGCGCCAGCATGCTCTCTATATCGGACGAGATCTCGTCGGTGGCGACGCCGACCTTCTCGGCCAGTTTGCGCACTTCGTCGGCCACCACCGCAAACCCACGCCCAGCCTCGCCGGCACGCGCGGCCTCGATGGCGGCATTGAGCGCCAAGAGGTTGGTCTGGCCGGATATCTCGCGGATCAGGTCGACGATGCTCTTGATGCTGGCCGAACGCTGATTCAGACCCTCGACGGTGCGGTTGAAGGTTTCGATCTTGCCGGAGATGGCGTTGATGCGGTTGGTCACGTCCTGCAGCTCGGCGTAGCTGCCATGGGCCATTTCCAGGTTCTGCGCGGTGGTATGCGAGATCGCCTGGGTGCGCTGCGAAACGTCGTTGATGCCGGAAGTGGTGGTGTTGCTGGCATGGACCACCTTCTGCGCCAGCTGGTCCTGCTGCTGGGTGGAACTGGCCGAGTCGCGGATGTTCTTCATCGACTTGGCCGCTTCGAGCGCGATGCCGACGGTCATTTTCTGCACATCGGCGATGATGCTGCGCTGTTTGGCGAGAAAGGCATTGCAGGCGCGGCCCAGCATGGCTATTTCATCGCTGGTGATGATGGGCACATCGGCCGACAGGTCGCCTTCACCGCTGCTCGCCATGTCGAACACCGCGGTGATGTGTTTGACCGGGCGCGCGATCCAGAAATAGAAGTAGCCAAACTGTACCGAGACGAGCACGGCGGTCAGTCCGGTGATGATCCAGGTCCAGGTGATCAGCGGGGCCGGCGCGTTGTGGGCATGGGCCAGCAAGGCCAGCAGCAATGGCCCCAGCACGAACAGATAAAGGAAGGCGAATTTGCGAGCGAGGGTGGGAAGCAATGCGCGCTCGAGCGCGCTATGGAAGCCGTGCGATGTGGCCATGCCGTCTCTCCAACGTCCGCTTGCTGCGGGCTGTGTTTGTTATATCGGCTCGGGCGAGGCCGGCTTGAGCCGGCCCTGGCGCTTCAAGCTGCGAACGCGGCTTGCAGGTCTTCCAGCTGCAAGTGCCAGTACTGCAACATGTGGCTGAATACCGCGAGTTCGGCGTCGTTGAAGTCGTTATCGCTCTTGGCAAGATCAAGCGCAATGGCGGCGACCTGCAAGCGCTTCTTCGGTTCGTCGACGGTATCGAGCAGCGCCTCGATGCGTTCGCGGTCGATCAGCTTGATATTGCCGGCTTCGTCCGCTTCGTCCGACAAATCGTTGCAGTAGTCGTGCAACACCTGGATAAAGCCTTTGCGGCTGATGTCCAGTGCCTCGTAGACCCGCAGATGCTCCAGTTCGTCGATTTCCTCGGGGTCGAAGCTGCCGTCACACATCATTTGCAACACCAGGATGCGGGCAAGGGCTTCGGGGCTGTTGTGCGGATACTTCTTCATTGAGGCAGGTCCTTCTGGTCGTCTTGGGCGGTGATGAGTGCATCCCATCGCGCTGCGGCTGGGCTTGGGGCCGAGGCTATCTTGCGGCTATGGTAATCGAAAAACAGACAGGTCGTCTTTGCCGTGGCGATCGCTTTTCCGTCCTCGGTTTCCCTGATGCCGTAGTGCAGTTCGAACTGCGAACGCGTGCGCTCGCTGACGCACACGTCGATGGCAAGCGCCTGGCTGAGGAAGGCTTCGCCGAGAAAGCTGACGCTGGCATCGGCCAGGATGATGCCGGGGTGATCAATGCCTCCGAGCTCGGATAGGCCGAACTGGGTCAGAAAGCCGATACGCGCTTCCTGCAGATAGGCCAGCAAGCGATCATTGCCGACGTGGCCACCGTAGTTGAGATCGGTCGCACGCACGGTCAGCTGTAGCGTGAAGTCGGCGCGCGGCGGCGGGGGAAGCTTGAGTCGGGGCATGGCAAGCGCCGTAAAATGCCGATATTACCCCCGATGGCGGGGCGTTGCGCAACGGCGCGGCCAGGGCATCTGCTAGACTGAAACCACCGCCACCCAGGGAGATTGCCATGTACCAGCGCATCCTCGTTCCAGTCGACGACAGCGATACCAGCGCTGCCGCGGTCAAGGAGGCCACGCGCTTTGCCTGCGAGCAGCGCGCGGTGATCCGGCTCGTCCACGTGATCGATCTGGCGCAGTTCGCCTGGAGCGCCAATGAGTTTCTTGACGTGCCGCAACTGCAGGAGGCCCTGCGCAATTCGGGCAAGCTGTTGCTCGAACGCCATGCCGAGGCCTTGCGCGAGGCAGGGCTCACCCCCGAGCAGGAGCTGCTCGAAGCCTGGGGCGGTAATCTGGCGCATACCATCGTCGAGGACGCGGGCAAATGGAATGCCCAGCTGATCGTGATGGGCACGCACGGCTTTGGTGGCTTGACCCATCTCTTGCTGGGTAGCGTCGCCGAAGGCGTGATGCGCGCGACACCCGTTCCGGTCCTGCTGGTGAGAACCCCCGCGCATGGTGGCAAGTAAGACACTGCTGCGCGTGGATGACCACGCGCGCGATGCGGCCGGCTTCACCTACGTCTACCCCGTGGTATCGCGTCGCGCGGGTGGCGTATCGATAGGGATCAACCTCAATCCCAATAATGCGTGCAACTGGCGTTGCGTCTATTGCCAGGTGCCGGATTTGCAGCGGGGAGGGCCGCCACCGATTGATCTGGCGCAGCTTGAGCGTGAGCTTGGGGCCATGCTCGACGACGTGGTCCATGGCAGTTTCATGCAACAGCGCGTGCCCGAAGGCGCGCGCCGGCTGAACGATATTGCCTTCTCCGGCAACGGCGAGCCGACGATGGCGCCCGAGTTTGCCGACGCGGTTGAGCTCGCCAGGCAGGCCTTGCTGCGCTTGGGCTTGCTCGGATCGGTCAAGGTGGTGTTGATCAGCAATGGCAGCCAGATTCACAAGCCGCGCGTGCAGGCTGCGCTGGCGGCAATGCGCGCCATGGAGGGCGAGGTCTGGTTCAAGCTCGACCGTGCGCCGCAGGATGGGTTTTCAGAGGTGAATCAGGTCCAGCTCTCGCGTGCCGCGGTCGAGCGCAATCTCGCCGCTGCGGCCGAGGTGTGTCCGACCTGGTTGCAGACCTGCATGTTTGCCCGCGATGGGCGATTGCCCGATGCCGCCGAGCTGCAGGCCTATCTCGATTTCATCGCGGCCCAGCTGGCACGCGGCGTGCCGCTGCAAGGCGTGTTGCTGTATGGTCTGGCGCGGCCTTCAATGCAGGTCGAGGCGCCGTCGCTGGCGACGGCCCCGGCCGAATGGATGCAGGCGCTGGCAAGCCGCATCGAAGCACTGGGGCTGGCTGTCAGGCTCAGCCTTTAACGCTTTGCCGGTAGCGGGCATGACGATAAACCAAGAGCCGCAATCGCGGCTCTTGGTTTATCGGGCGTAGCTGCCAGTCGCAGCGCTCTTGTCGAGCACGTGGCCGTGCTCGCGGGCAGCGGCTTTCAGTGTTTCGTAGAGCTCTGGTTTTTGCTTGCGCAGGTACTGCAGGATGCGCATGTCTTCGCGGGTCAGATCGGCGAGATCGATTTCCTCGACATGCACCACGCGCAACAGCTCCCGAACCGGCTTGGGCATGGCGCGGCCGCTTTCGTAGCGGGAGCCGCCACTCTGGGTCACGCCGATGCGGCCCCAGAATTGCTGTTGGTTCAGGCCGAGTCGGCGGCGGATTTCGCGGGGGTTGAGGGTTTCTTCGGTCATGATGGCTTTACTCCTGACTGCTGCCACAGCAGATACAATCCGGGACGCTCCCGAGCGCCGTGTGACAACGTATGCCGACATCTTATCGGGGCAAACAGGTCAATCACACGTGACTATTCCCAAAGCAGAATCGTGAACAGCACCAGAAATCATGGAAATCGAAACGGATTTGACATCGCCCTTGGCTCTGCGTGCCACGGCTTATCGGGCGCTGATGCTGGACGATCCGGCAGCCAAGCTCACTGCCGTTGCCGCGATCGCACCACACGCCGCCGTCGAAGCGGAACTGGGTGTCGAACGAGTGGCCGTGCCGGGCCGACCAGTGCGGCCCGAACTCGTTGCGCCGACGGCGCTGGTGCAACGCAATGTCGCCACCGAAGAAGGGCGGGCGGCGCTGCTGCATGCGATCGCCCACATCGAATTCAACGCGATCAACCTGGCGCTCGACGCGGTCTACCGTTTCGCCGGCATGCCCGACGCGTACTACCGTGACTGGTTGCAAGTGGCGCGCGAGGAGGCGCTGCATTTCACACTGCTGGCCGAGCATCTCTACGGCATGGGTTACGTCTATGGCGACTTTCCGGCGCACAACGGCTTGTGGGAGATGGCACTCAAGACCGATCACGACGTGATGGTGCGCATGGCGCTGGTGCCGCGCATCCTGGAGGCGCGCGGGCTGGACGTGACACCGGGCATACGCGAGAAGCTCAAGCAGTCGGGGGATCTGCGGGCCTGCGAGATACTGGACGTGATCCTGCGCGACGAGGTAGGTCACGTGCGCGTCGGCAATCGCTGGTATCACCATTGTTGTGCGCTACGCGGCCTCGATCCGGTGGCCACTTTCGTGAGTTTGTTGCGCGAGCATGAGGCACCGCGACTGAAGGGACGTCTTAATTACGCCGCCCGGCGGGCGGCGGGATTCAGCGAGGAAGAATTGGAGCTGATCGAGTCGTTGAAGGACAACTGAGCGACACCGTATGCACGACCTGCCTTGCCCGTGCTGTGGATTTCTGACGTTCGAAGAAGCCTACGGCTCCTACTCGATCTGCCCGGTCTGTGATTGGGAAGACGATGGTTTGCAGCTTGCGAATCCGGTCGCCGCAGGCGGTGCGAATCATCGCTCGCTGGCCCAAGCGCAAGCGGTTGCGTTGTCCAAGCTGCCGGAGCATATCGAACTTGCGCGCGGATACCGGCGGGGACGAAGCTGGCGCCCTTTGCTACCGCAGGAGATCGCCATGGCGCAGCTACAGACGCAGACCGGGCTTCGAAGCGAGGTGCTGGATGAAGCGGATGCCTACTGGATGGATTCGAAAGGGATGTGAGTCAAAACGCGCAACTTCGGTTGCGCGCTTTACTTTGGATTAGCCGATCATCACCTCGACATCACTGCGCTCGCCCGCCACATCGTTGAAGGTGGCAAGCAGCGCCTCGAACTGCTCCTGGCCCAGGACGGGCAACGCTTGCAGGCAGCCGCGCCAGACGATCTGCACGGGGCCTTCGAGGCTACCGGTCAACACGTCGTGCAGCGCGTCGAGGTTGCGGCCGAAATCGGCGGGAAAACCCAGCTGGCGCGCCAACTGGTCGTAGATGTCGTTCATGCTGCGGATGTTGTTCAGCACCGCGCGGCGAGGTTCAGCCATGTTCCATCCTCCTTGTCGTTTTGTAACAGGTGCCTGTGGCCCCGTAGGGCTACTGTAACGCGATTCGCACCGTTAACGGCAGGCGGGAATCTCGACGAAACGCTGGTAGTGATCGACGGTCAGGTAGCGACGGCCAGGTACCTGGTAGACGAGGCGCTTGGCATTGCGCTTGCCACCTTGGTAGTCGAGATCGGCTTCGCGGTAGTCGCCCGTGGGCAGCCGCCGTTCGCGATTGCCGAAGCGGTCGCCGCCGATGCTGTGACCGGGCAGGATCCGCCACAGGTCCTGGCCTGGCTGCCAGCCCGCAGCGCGCGCCTGCTGTTTGGTGACGAAGCGGGGCGGTAGCCGTTGTTCGCGAGTCAGCGTCTGCAGCACCTCGGTCAATTCCTTGTCGTTCAGTCGATAGTGGCTGGCGAGCTCTGTCGCGACGCTGCGGCAATCGGCAGCGAACGATGGCAAGCCGCACATGGCGAACAGCAAGGTGATCAGGACGCGCATGGTTTTCCTAGGTGGGATAGTCGCGAATTGTGCCAGCTTGGCGCCGCCTGCGTCAGCCGGCACGGGTCAGCACCACCAGCTTGAACTCGTCGTGATCGACGAGGCGAAAGGTCAGCTGCTGGTAGCTCAAATGCCCATGCTGCGGATGGTGAAAACCACGCACTCCCCCCTGGCGCTCCAGTACGTCGTGGCGGCGCCAGTATTCGGCGAAGCTGCCGCTGGCGGCGGCCAGGCGAGAGACGAACTCTTCGAGTGCCGGATCATCGAGGTGGCTGCGCCGGTCGGCCCTGAATTCCGCCACCAGCCGACGCGCGCGCGCTTCCCAGTCTTCGACCAGCTCGCGCGCGCTGGGATTGAGAAACACATAGTCGAGCAGGTTATGCGGGCCAGGCTGGTCGAGCCAGCCGGTAAACAATTGCGCTGCCTGCGGGTTGAACGCCAGCACATCCCACAATCGACCGAGCACGTAGGCGGGGGTGTGCATGTCGGCAAGCAATTGCTCGAACAGGCTGACGGGCAGGGCCTGCTCCGGCGGCGCCGGCCGGGTATCGAGCCGGCCGGCGAGCTCGAACAGGTAGGCGCGCTGGGTGCGGTCCATGCGCAGAGCGGTGGCAAGCCGGTCGAGCGCATCGCTGGAGACATTGATGTCGCGCCCCTGTTCGATCCAGGCGTACCAGGTCGGGCTGATGCCGGCGAGCTGGGCGGCTTCTTCCCTACGCAAGCCGGTAGTGCGGCGTCGCGTGCCGGCAGGGAAACCGAACGCGGCGGGCGGGCATTTCTGGCGATGGGCGATCAGGAAGTCACCCAATTCCTTGCGGCGTATGGTGGGCATCGTTGTTCAATCCTTTAGCTCTGAGGCCTCTAGCGCCTTGGGGGTAAAAGGAAGGGCTAGGTAGGCGGCGCTAGCCTGATGCCTGGCGCGACCAGCTGCAACTCCCTCTCTACCTGTATTTATCCTGTTACCAATTACAATTTATACCAGTATAAACACTGGCCTTGTTGTCGTGGAGCGATGCGCATACTCTCGCATCCCATAGGCACATCGCCCTGCAACGGAAACCGGCCATGAGCGCGCAAACGCTGTACGACAAACTCTGGAATTCGCACGTGGTGCGTCAGGAAGAAGACGGCACCTGTCTGATCTATATCGATCGCCACCTGATCCATGAAGTGACCAGCCCGCAGGCGTTCGAAGGTCTGCGCACCGCGCAGCGCCAGCCGTGGCGCGTCAGCTCGGTAGTGGCCACGGCCGACCACAACACGCCGACCGATCATTGGGACGAAGGCATCAAGGACCCGATCTCGCGCCAGCAGGTGGAAACGCTGGACGCCAACATCAAGTTCTTCGGCGCCTTGGCCTATTTCCCGTTCAAGGACAAGAAGCAGGGCATCGTGCACGTGGTCGGCCCGGAAAACGGCGCCACCTTGCCCGGCATGACGGTGGTGTGCGGCGACAGCCACACCTCCACCCATGGCGCGTTTGGCGCGTTGGCGCACGGCATCGGCACCTCGGAAGTCGAGCACGTGCTCGCCACGCAGACGCTGGTCGCCAAGAAATCCAAGGCCATGTTGATCAAGGTGGAAGGCGAGCTTGGCGCTGGCGTCACTGCCAAGGACGTGGCACTCGCCATCATCGGCAAGATTGGCACCGCTGGCGGTACCGGTTATGCGGTCGAATTCGGCGGCAGCGCGATCCGCTCCCTGTCGATGGAAGGTCGGATGACGTTGTGCAATATGGCGATCGAGGCTGGTGCTCGCGCCGGCATGGTGGCGGTCGACCAGATCACCATTGATTATGTAGAGGGACGCCCGTTCGCCCCGACCGGCGCCACTTGGGATGCGGCGGTTGAATACTGGAAGACGCTGGTGTCGGATGACGGCGCTGTATTCGATGCAGTCGTGGAATTGCCGGCCGCAGATATCGAGCCGCAAGTCACCTGGGGCACCAGCCCGGAGCAGGTGGTGGCGATCGGCGCGCGCGTGCCCAATCCGGCGGCCGAATCCGACGCGGTGAAGAAGAACAGCGCCGAGCGTGCCTTGCAGTATATGGGCCTGTCGGCGGAGACGCCGATCACCGAGATCGCCATCGACAAGGTATTCATCGGTTCCTGTACCAACAGCCGGATCGAGGATCTGCGCGCCGCAGCGGCAATCGCCCGTGGCCGCAAGAAGGCGGACAACGTGAAGCTCGCGCTGGTGGTGCCGGGCTCGGGCCTGGTGAAGGCGCAGGCCGAAGCCGAAGGCCTCGACCAGGTGTTCATCGCAGCGGGGTTCGAATGGCGCGAGCCGGGTTGCTCGATGTGTTTGGCGATGAACGCCGACCGGCTGGAGCCGGGCGAGCGCTGTGCCTCGACCAGCAACCGCAACTTCGAAGGCCGGCAAGGGCAGGGTGGGCGTACCCACCTCGTGAGCCCGGCGATGGCAGCGGCGGCAGCAATCGCCGGCCATTTCGTCGATGTGCGCCAATGGTAAGGGGGCGCCGAGCGATGAAGCGTTTTGCCCTGATCCTGGCCGCATGTGCGGCGTTGGCAGCGCTGTCGGGCTGCAATACGGTCCACGGCTTTGGCAAGGATCTCAAGAAGCTGGGCGACCAGATCGAAGAAAAGTCGGCGAAATAAAGGCAACCAGATGAAAGCATTCACCCAACTCAACGGCCTCGTCTGTCCGCTCAACCGGGCCAACGTCGACACCGACGCCATCATTCCGAAGCAGTTCCTCAAGTCGATCAAGCGCTCGGGGTTCGGCCCCAACCTGTTCGATGAGTGGCGCTACCTCGATCACGGCGAACCGGGCATGGACAACAGCGGCCGACCGATCAACCCGGAATTCGTACTGAATTTCCCACGCTATGCCGGCGCGCAGGTGCTGCTGGCGCGTGAGAACTTCGGCTGCGGCTCGTCGCGCGAGCATGCGCCCTGGGCCATCGACGATTACGGCTTTCGCGTCGTGATCGCGCCGAGTTTTGCCGATATCTTCTTCAACAACTGCTTCAAGAACGGCCTGCTGCCCATCGTGTTGCCGGCCGACGTGGTCGACCAGTTGTTCCGTGAAACCGAGGCAGGCGATGGTTATCGCCTCAATGTCGACCTGGCGGCGCAGACGGTGACGACGCCGTCCGGGGCCTCGTTCGGTTTCGATATCACCACGCATCGCAAGCATTGTCTGCTCAATGGGCTCGACGAGATCGGCCTGACGCTGCAGCATGCCGACGAGATCAAGACCTTCGAAGCCGCGTATCGCGCGCGCCAGCCCTGGCTGTTTGTCGAGTAGCCGCTGCCGTTTCTTGGGCAAGGTCAACCGGCCTTGCCCAAGGCCCTTTATACTTATAAGGTTTATGACCTAGCCTGCCTGGAAAGCGTACAAGACCATGATCCTGCATAAATTCAAAAGCCAAAGCGATCTCGACCGTGCCGCCGCCGATCTCATCATCTCGGTGGTGCGCAGCAAGCCCAATGCCGCGCTCGGCATGGCCACCGGTGGCACTCCGGTCGGGTTGTACAAGGAAATCGTCAAGACCTATCAGGCGGGTTTGGTGAGCTTCAAGGAAGCGCGCACCTTTAACCTCGATGAATACGTCGGCCTGCCGATCACGCACCCGGAAAGCTACCGCGCCTTCATGCAGCGCAACCTGTTCGATCATATCGACATCAAGGCGGGCAACACCCATGTTCCCAACGGCAACGCCGCCGACGTGGACGCCGAATGCCGCCGCTACGACGAAATGCTGTATCAGCAAGGCCCAGTTGATTTGCAACTGTTGGGTATCGGCCATAACGGCCACATCGGTTTCAACGAGCCTGATACCGAGTTGTCGCGCTTCACCTACAAGGTCACGTTGAAGGAAGAGACGCGCGAAGCGAACAAGCGCTTCTTCAACAGCCTCGATGAAGTGCCGACGCACGCGGTGACCATGGGCATGGGCACCATCATGCAGGCCAAGATGATCCTCCTGGTGGTGAAGGGCCAGGAAAAGGCCGAGATCCTCGATCGCACCTTGAACGGCCCGATCACCACCCAGGTGCCGGCTTCGCTGCTGCAAACCCACCCACGCGTGATCGTGATGACCGATTGCGACGTCGAGTACAAGGTTTCGCACTAAGCGTCCCGGCAAAGCGGCAACGTGCCTATGGCCGCTGCCGCTTTTTATTTGTCGAGTAAGAACATGCCTCGGGCGCTGCGGGTGATGGCGGATTGGACGGTCCTGCTTGCTGCATGGCTATGCAGCTGGTTTTTGCCGTTCGACATTGATTCGTTGCAGGCCATCAGAGCGGAAATTGATCGCCCTTTGCACTCGGCGGCCTATCGCGCCTATCTCCGCCTGCTCTGGGGACTGATAGCACTAACTCAACTTGCATTGATTATTTTGCTCGTGGCCATTGTTGTTGCGGTTGTTTACCAGACGTGGAGATGTGTGTCATGAAAAAGTCCGCATCCTCCCGGACGATGGTATCGGCCCGGAAATTGTCGCCCAGGCCAAGCAGGCCTGTGCAGGCTGTTCTTCGAACGCCCCTCTTCTTTTGTTACGCGAGATGCCTTGAAGGTGTAGGCAGCACCAGCGGTATTAATGGAATATCGGAATGAAATGCATGTTTGACCGGGTTTTAAAAATTTTACTCGTGGTTTTTGTTGGCATTGTCCTGGCCACCCCCAGCTATTCGGCGCCAAAATCCTCACGTATTGGTGACTCGGAAGAGGCCCAGATCTTGTTTTGGGAAACCATCAAAGATAGCAAGGACGAAGCCGAGTTCCGTGCATATCTGGAGCGTTATCCGGACGGTGTGTATTCCGAACTGGCCAAAATCAAGCTTGCGAGGCTGCAACGGCCAACGCCGGTAGTGACCCCTCAAGCTACGCCTGTCGTCACGCCTCAAGCGGCGAAACCGATGGCAGCAACGGTTACTCCTTCTCCAGTGCCGACATTGGCGCCTTCCGCGGAAATACGCTATCGGGTTCGTGCCTTGGGCAATAGCAAGGGTGAGGTGAGATTGCGCCCCAATGGCTCCGGCTGGAGCCTGGTCAATCCCGGCACAGACGTTCACGATTGCTTGCTTGGCGCAATGACCGATGTGAGCCAGGGTGATCGGCTGCTTGATGCCAGCCGTATTTTGTCCGAGGCCGGTAGCGGGCGAGCCGACTACAAGCGCAAGATCTTGGGCAAGGATGGTGACGAGGTCACAATGCGCCTCAGCTATACCCAGCGTTCGGACAGCGGTGCCATCACCTCCATTTCGGCTAAGGGCCGGGAGGAAGGACTTAGCCTGTATGGCCACCATGATCCGATCCGCCTGACTTTTTCCATCGTGATCGATCGCAATCGCAATGTGATTACGTCGGCCAAGACGGTACGGAGCAATTCTGCCGGCGGGCGTTACGAATGCGAAGTGGCGTTGGTGCAATAAGACTGCGACACGAGAACATTTAATTTCTAGCTACGAGACATGTCATGAAAGTCCTTATCCTCCCCGGCGATGGCATCGGCCCGGAAATCGTCGCCCAAGCCAAGAAGGTCCTGAACCAGCTGATCGAGGGCGGCCTGACCGTCGAGATCAGCGAAGCACCGCTCGGTGGCGCGGCTTATGACGCCTACGGCGCACCGTACCCCGAGTTCACCCAGAAGCTTGCGCGTGAAGCCGATGCCATTCTCTTGGGCGCCGTCGGTGGCCCGCAGTATGACAAGCTCGATCGCCCGCTGCGCCCGGAGCGCGGCCTTTTGGCCATCCGCAAGGACCTCAACCTCTTTGCCAATCTGCGCCCGGCCATCCTGTACCCGGAATTGGCGAACGCGTCGACGCTGAAGCCCGAAGTGGTGAGCGGCCTCGACATCCTGATCGTGCGCGAGCTGACCGGCGACATCTATTTTGGCCAGCCGCGTGGCGTGCGCGTGAACGACAACGGCGAGCGTGAAGGCTTCAACACCATGCTCTACGCCGAGTCGGAAATCCGCCGCATCGCGCATGTCGCGTTCCAGGCCGCACAAAAGCGTGGCAAGAAGCTGTGCTCGGTCGACAAGGCCAATGTGCTGGAGACCACCGAGTTCTGGAAGGAAATCGTCACCGACGTCGCCAAGCAATATCCGGACGTCGAACTCAGCCACATGTATGTGGATAACGCCGCGATGCAGCTGGTGCGCGCGCCCAAGCAGTTCGATGTGATGGTCACCGGCAATATCTTTGGCGACATCCTTTCGGACGAAGCCTCGATGCTGACCGGCTCGATCGGCATGCTGCCCTCCGCGTCGCTCGACGCCAACAACAAGGGCCTCTATGAGCCCAGCCATGGTTCGGCACCCGATATCGCCGGCAAGGATGTGGCCAACCCGCTGGCGACCATTTTGTCGCTGGCGATGTTGCTGCGCTACAGCCTGAACGACGAGGCACGCGCGGTGCGCGTGGAGAACGCGGTGAAGGCGGTGCTGGCCCGTGGCCTGCGCACGGCCGATATCTACGAGGCCGGCACCGAGAAGGTGAGCTGCTCGGCGATGGGCGACGCCGTGGTCGCTGCGCTGTAACCCACATCGGCATGGCAAAACGGCACCGCTCATGCGGTGCCGTTTTTGTTGGTGGCGACGGAATTAGCTCACGCCGCTGCCGGTGCCGCTCACCAGTACCGGTGCGCGATAGCCTTCCGGCTTGTCGCCGGCCGTGGCGCCACCGTAGATCATGCCCTGCATGGCATTGGTGAAGAAGTAGTAGGGGAAGGGCACACTGGGGGCGCTGATCGCGTCGAGCCGCGCGATAAGCTCGGTTGGCAGCGTGAAATCGAGCGCCTGCAGGTTTGATTGCAGCTGTTCGGGCTTGCTGGCGCCGGCGATCACGCTGGCGACGCCCGGGCGGTTGGCCACCCAGTTGAGCGCCACCTGGTTCATCGGCCGATCGATCTCGTTGGCCACCCGTTCCAGTTCGGCAACGATGGTCCAGTTCCGCTCGGTCAGATGCTGGAACGCCGGGTTGCCGTTGTCCTGCATCACGGCGAGCCGCCCTTCCGGGATCGTGCCGGGTCGGTACTTGCCGGACAAGAGGCCGCTCGCCAGCGGGCTCCACACGGTGATGCCCATGCCCAGTTCGGTGGCGAGCCGGGTGTACTCGTGCTCCAGGTTGCGCTCGACCAGCGAGTATTGCAGCTGCAAGGCGGAAATCGGCTCGTAGCCGCGCCATTCGGCCAGCGTCTGCATCCGCGCCGCGTACCAGGCCGGTACATCCGACAGCCCGATATGACGCACCTTGCCGGAACTGACCAGATCATCCAGCGTGCGGATCACTTCCTCGGCCGGGGTGATCTGGTCCCAGGCGTGCAGGTAGTAGACGTCGAGGTAATCGGTGCCGAGTCGCTTCAGCGAGCCCTCCACCGCACGCAGGATGTTCTTGCGCCCGTTGCCGCCGCCGTTGGCATTGCGCTCGCCCAGGTTGAAGGTGAACTTGCTCGCCAGCACCACCTGGTCGCGCGCCTGGCGGGCCGCGACGAACTCGCCGAGCCAGTTCTCGCTGGTGCCGTTGGTGTAGACGTCGGCGGTATCGAAGAAATTGCTGCCGGCGTCGAGGTAGAGATCGAACACGCGCTGCGCCGCAGCCTTGTCCGAACCCCAGCCCCATTCGGTGCCGAAGGTCATGACGCCGAGCGAGAGGCGGCTGACGCGCAGGCCGGTGCGGCCCAGGGTGTAGTAACGATCGATGGCCATGGTGTTGCTCCTGAAAGTGAATGGGCTGGAACACCTGCGCAGCTTAGTTCGCCACACTGCGCGGAAAAATGGCCATAATCTTCTCAACTTGTTAAGCAGTGTTTACCAATGAGGCTGGATCAACTCGACGGCATCGTCGCCTTTGTCACGGTGGTGCAAAAGCGCAGCTTCACCGCTGCTGCGGCGCAGCTGGAGGTGACGCCGCCGGCGGTCAGTCTGGCGGTGAAGTCGCTGGAAACCCGGCTGGGCGTGCGTCTGTTGCACCGGACCACGCGCAGCGTGGGGCTGACCGAGGCGGGCGAGCGCTACTACGCGCAAGTGGCACCGGCGATGGCCGATGTGCTTGCGGCCGGGGCGATGCTCGACGAGTTTCGCGATCAGCCGGCCGGCACGCTGCGGCTGACCTTGCCGCGCAGCACGCTGCCGCTGCTGGGGGAGGGGCTGCGTGTATTCATGGCACGCTATCCGCAGATCCGGCTGGACCTCAGCCAGGAGGATCGTTTCGTCGATATCGTGGCGCAGGGGTTCGACGCCGGCATCCGGCTTGGCGAATCGGTCGAGGGCGATATGGTGGCGATGCCACTGATGGCGACGCAGCAGGTGGCCATCGTCGGCAGCCCAGGGTATTTCGCGCAGCACCCGCCGCCACAGCGCATCGAGGACCTGCGACAGCATCGCTGCATCCGCTACCGCTTCCAGTCGACCGGCGCCATCTATCGCTGGGAGCTGCTGCGCGACGGCCGCGAGGTGGAGGTGGAGATCGACGGGCCGCTCACCGTCAGCGACAGTGCCTCGATGCCCTGGCTCGCCGAGCACGGCTTTGGCCTCGCCTACACGTTCTCCGGCCTCGTCGAAGCGGCAGTGGCGCAGGGGCGGTTGATTCCGGTGTTGCAGGCCGCTTGCCCGATTTGGCCGGGTTTCTACCTCTACTATCCATCGCGGCGGCAACTGCCGGCCAAGCTGCGCTGCCTGATCGATTTCTGGCGCGAATGGCAGGGCACGCCGCGCCGACCCACGGAGCAAGCATGAGCGCGACGCTATATGACCAATTGCAGGCTGTCACCGACGAGGCGAGTTTCCTCGCCTTCGTCGCCGCGTTGCACGCGGACCGCCTGGCCCAGGAGCAGGGCGAGAACACCGGGTGGCAGGCCCAGGGCATCGCCGCCTTTCTCGAGGCGGCGCTGGCCTGGGGCGAAACCACCCAGCTCGGTCGCACCCAAGGCCTGCGCGATGCCTCGCCGTGGAAGCGCTGCGCCATGCTGCTCTACAGCGGCAAGCTCTACGAATAGGGCACTGCCGTTCAGCAGGCGCCCAGCTCGTGCCACAAGGTCGGTGACGCGGCCGGGTTCCAACCGGTGCCGACATACGCGGTGTGGCTGACCAGCGCCACGTAGTTGTGGCCGTTGTAACTCACCTGCTGGCCAGTGGTGTAGTTGTCGCCTTCGCGCCAGGCCGCATTGCAGACCTGGCCGACCGGTGTGGGTTGCGATGTGGGGCGCGGCGTGGCGACAGGTGTGGGCAGCGGTGTGGGTGCCGGCGTGGCTGGCGTGCTGCCGCAGACGCCCAGATTGCGCCACACGCCCCAGTTCCCCGCTTGCGCCGGGTTGTCACCCTGGGTCCACCACTTGGCTTCGTAGTTGCGCCCGGCATGGGTGACACGCTGACCGGCCATATAGACAGCGCCAGTGCCCCACGCTGCGTAGCACAGGCTGGGCAGTGGCGTGACGGGGGCAGGGGTGACAGGGGTCGGTGCCGGCGTTGCGGTCGGCATCGGAGTGACCGGCGTTGGTGTTGGAGACGCTGTTGGTGTCGGCGTCGGTGTGACGGCACTGCTTTCGAAGCGTAGCCAGTCCAGGTTGGCGATGCCGTCGCCGCCCTTGCCGACCAGGTACACGTTCTGGATGCCGGACACGTTCTGACTCAGGTTGACCACCTGCTCGGCGTAGTTGCCCCAGCCGCCGGTGCTGGCCACGGTATGGGTGGCCAGCAAGGTGCCGGTCGGGCTGCCGAGCCGCAGCTCGATCTGCTTGCCAGCGTAGGCCGCATCGACGGCCAGGCGCAGGCGCAGGCGGTTGGCGCCGCTGCCGAAGTTCACGTCGATAAAGCGCAGCCAGTCGCCGTTGTCGAAGTAGCCGACGACGCCGCCTTCCTGCGAGGTGCCGCGCTGCTGGTAGGCGTACTCGGCCTCGATGGTGCTGCTCGCCAGGATGCTGCCGCTGTAGGGCAGGTTGCGGATCAGGCCGTTGCCGCTGCGTACGGCGGTCCTCAGGCTGTCGATCAGACCCTGATTGGGTGCCATATGGGCGTCGGTATCCCAGTTGCGCCATTTGCTCTCGATGGTGGCGTAGCTGTCGGTCGCGACATTGGGCTTGTTGGCCGCGGCGTTGGTGCCGTTGTAGAGCGCCCAGTTGCCCATATTGGTGGCCTTGTAGCTCCAGTTGGTCCAGTGCCAGCCGGCCTCGTTATAGCGCCGCAGGCCGTAGTCCCAGCCGTCCTTCAAACCGAAGAAATTGAACTCGCCGACGTAGTGCGGCACGTTGTAGCCGAGGTATTGCTGTTCCTGGTTGATCTTGCTCTCGACAAAGCTCGCCTGGGCCGCGCTGTTGTTGTCGTTGCCCCACAGGTAGTAATGGAACTCGTAGATCACGTTGGACCAGCCGTAGCTGTTGGGATGCGGGATGGCTGCCCAGTCCCAGATGCCTTCCAGAATGATGATGTGGTCCGGATCCACGGCGCGGATCGCGTCGTAGACGCGGTCGTACAGGTTCCAGACGCTGGGGCCGGATGCCTGCGACGGAAAGTTCTCGGAAGGCTCGTTCAGCACGTCGTAGCCGGCCACGGTGGCGTTGCCGGCGAAGCGCCGTGCCAGCTCGCGCCAAAAGTTCACCGTCATCTGCCGGTAGCTTTCATTCTTCCACAAATCGGCGCTGCCGATCTTGCCGGAATGGTCCTGGCCGTTTTGCGAGCCGGGGGCACCGTGCAGGTCCAGGATCACATAGAGCCTGTGCTTGCGCGCCCATTCCACGGCTTTCTCGATCGAGGCAAAGTCGATCTGCCCCTGGGCATTGTATTTCCAGCTGCCGTCCAGGTTCATATAGTCCTGCCAGTAGAGCGGCAGCCGCACCACGTTCATGCCCACTTCGGAAATCTTCTGGAAATCCTGTTCCTTGATCCAGCTGTCGCGATAGGTGTTGATCAACGCCTGTGCCTGGGCCGCGCCAAAGCGGTTGGTCAGCGTCTGGCGCATCGTCCATTCGTCATTGGCGCCCTGCAGCGGCGTCATCCATGGCTCATGCACGAACCAGCCGCCGAGGTTCACCCCGCGCAGGTAGACCACATCGCCATTGCCGTTACGCACCAGGCGGCCATCAGTCTTGAGAAAGTTGCTGTTTGCCAGTGTCGTCGCCGAGATCAGCCCCAGCGACAGCGGCAGGATCAGATGTTTGAGTCCCCGCATTGTCCACACTCCTCCGGTTTTTTCGATTTCGCTCCGCGATGATGCGGAGGCGCGGAGGCGATTTCACTCACGCAACGGGGGCGCGACAATGTTCGCGATTCGCAAGTTGACAAATGGTTTTATGGGAAAGGATCAGGCCAACGATCACCGGCGTTGCACCGGCATGACGGAAACGGTAGCGCCGATGAACGGCAGAACGGCGGCCACAAGGCCGCCGTTAGGCAGGGGGTCTATTTGGTAATGCTTTTGAACACGGTCAGGCCCAGCACCAGGAAGATCAGGAACAGGGCGATGGCGATGTAGAACAACACTTGTGCAATCGCTGCGGCGCCACTGGCGATGCCGGTAAAGCCGAAGACACCGGCAATCAGCGAAACGATGAAGAAGATCAGAGCCCATTTCAGCATGGCAGTTCTCCGGGTAAGCGGTAACGCCAGCCTAAGCCGAAGCCCGATATGCCGCTGTCCGCGCGCTGCTGCGCCGCGTTGTAGGCCGAATCCGGCATTACCAGCCGGCGGCGCGATAGGCGCTGGCAATCAACGCCACGGTGGCCGCCGCATCCGCACCGGTAACCGGCATCGCTTGCTGCTGCGCCAAGCTGTCCAGCCAGGCATCGAGCTCGGCCCGATAGGGATTGGTTTGGCTGAAGTCGAGCGTGATCGGGTGCGCTCCATGCTGAGTGATGCGGACCCGCGCCGGATCGAACGCCGCGTCGCTTTCGATGGTCGCGTGCTCGAAGCGCAGGCAGAAACCGTGGCTGTTGGCGGAAAAGCCGGTGCCACCGAGGTAGTGCACGCCAAAGCCGTCGGCAAAGCCCAGTTGCAAAGCGACCCGGTCCTCCAGCTCATGCGCCGAGGGCAGGCGCTTGTCGATCGCGGTCGCAATGGATTGCACTTCGCCGAACACGCTGCGCAGCCAGTCGAGTTCGTGGGCGGCGACCTCGAACAGGTAGCCGCCGCTGCCGGCGCGCTGGCCTTTCCATGGCGCGATCCGCAGGAAATCGTGCTCCAGCCGCCAGAAGCTGCCATGTAGCGCGCGTCCCAACTGTCCGGACCGGTAGGCCGCAGCAATTGCACGGTATGGCTCGAACCAGCGCAGCACGTGCCCCACCATCAGCTGCCGCCCCGATGCGGCGCAGGCTTGGTTGATCGCGGCGCAATCCGCCTCGCTCAGTGCCATCGGCTTTTCCAGAAACACCTGCTTGCCCGCCCGCAGCGCGGTAATCGCATGTTCGGCATGCAGGGCTGGTGGCGTCGCGATCAGCACGGCGTCGACATCGGGCCGCGCACACACCGCGGCGATGTCGTCGCACGCCACCGCAGACAGTTCCGTCGCCAGCGTGGCAGCGCGTTGCGCATCCTGGTCGCAGGCCGCTTTGATGCGGATACGGCCGGTGCCGATGGCCACCTGGGCCAGGAAGCGACCGAACTGACCGCAGCCGATCAAGCCGACGGCGAGCGGGGCGGGGCTCATCGAGACGTCTCCAGCGTGACGGCCTGCCCGCTCGTTGCAGCCTGCAAGGTGGCGTAATGGGCGGCAACCTGCTCCAGCATCAGCGCGCGTGGTAGCGGCGCGGCACCGTCGAGGAAGAAGCACCGCATTGCGTCAAACAAGAGCGCATACCCGACATCGAAATCGAGCTCGGCCGAAGCGCCGCTGCTGCCATACAGCTTGAGGGTGAAGCCGTACCAGTCGCTGCCGGGCCCGATCAGCGTCAGCGTGCCGCGCACCGCACCCAGCGGGCTGTCGGTCGCGTATTCGACTATCACCGTGGCGGGGCCAGCGAGGCGGTGCGGATCGCCTGCGTGGCACGGCAGGTCGGCGTGGACCACGCGGGCCAATCCCGGCCCCAACGTGCTCGCAAGGCACGCATAGAGATGGGGCAGGTACCAGTCCGCGGTGTCGGTGGGGCCGACCAGCGAGAAATAGCGCAAGGTGCCGATCTCGGCCAAGGTGGCTCGGATGCGTGATGCCGCGTGCGTGTGCAATAGCGCCGAGGCTGAATACACCGCCGCGCCGTGCGTATCGGCCAGCGCGAACAGCGATCGGGCATCGGCCAGGCTGCCAGCCAGTGGCCGGTTGAGGAAGACGCGCCGGCCTGCGGCCAGATGTGGCGTGGCCAGCCCCAGGTAGTCAGCGGGTTGCAGCGTGGCGATCACCACGCCATCGCAGTTGTCGGCCACCGCTTGCGGCGTTGCCGCCACCTCGGCGCTAATTTCCTCCGCCAGCGCCGTGGCTACGCGCACATCGGCATCCCACAGCCGCGCGGCAACGAGGCCATGCTGAGCTTCCTGATGCCACTGCCGGGCCCACATCCTGCCATGGGTGTATTCGGCGCAACCGATGATACCGATGCGCAGTGGATTGCTCATATCCTCTCCTCAGCGCCGCGTGAGGCGACGCAGGCCTGTGATCGATCACGCCAGTTAACCCACTTCACAAAGGCTCGGGCCCTGTGAACTAGGCACTGCCATTTCAGCGTTCTATCGGATACTAATATTGGCACGGATACCTTGCGGGCGATGGCCCGCGATTGCGATAGAAGGAGAAACACGATGAAACGACTCTGGATTGCCTGTGCATTGCTTGCCGCCGGCCCGTTGGCGCAGGCGGAAGTGGGCGTATCGGTGACGGTAGGGGATCCACATTTCTACGGCCGGATCGAAATCGGCAATTACCCGCGCCCCGAGCTCGTTTATCCGCAGCCTATCGTGGTGGTGCAGCAGCCACAGCGTTACTCGCCGGTCTACCTGCGCGTGCCGCCGGGCCATGCCAAGAACTGGAAAAAGCATTGCAGCCGTTACAGCGCTTGCAATCGCCCGGTTTATTTCGTGCAGGACAGTTGGTACAACGATGTATATGCGCCGCGTTATCGTGAGGCTCATCCTGGTCACGGGCATCACGACAATGGCCATGGCCAGCACGGCAAGGGCCACGGCAAAGGGAAGGGCAAGCACGATTGAGCCCTGCCGCTGCCAGGTAAAGATTCACATTGTGCCGCGGCGGGCTTGGGCGACAACAGATAAGGGCAGGGTGGACTTGAAATAGTAAGCTTTCACCCTTACCTTACAGCCTGACCGACCGTATACCATTGCACAGGATGTTTCGATGACTGAAGGGGCGTATTCCCATCCCTCCGAATTGTTTGTTAACCAGGATGAAAACTGGCAATTGCTGCGCGCCCAGGCAGAGCGCGAAACACAGGACAAGATCGCAGTGACGCGCAAGAAGCGCGAGCTGCGCGATCAACTGGTGCAGCTTGCGGCAGAGCGTGGTTATTCGGTGGATCAACTCATCGAATTGCTGGCGCTCTCCGACGTGCACGCCCAGCTGGGCTGAGCGCACTCAAACAAAAAAACGGCCACCCTAGGGTGGCCGTTCCATTGCCGACACGATGGGTATCAGCAGCTGAGGTTGTTGCCCGAGGTCACGCCCAGGATCTGGGTGAAGCTCAGATACTTGGCTACGCGGCTTTGCACCTGCGCCGGATTGCGGCCGTCGCACTCGAGCGAGCCATTGATACTGCGTATGGTCGCACCAAAGCCAAAGCCGTTCACGATGCCATTATGCGGTGTCATCGTGCCTGGGCCGGTCTGGGTCATCCAGTACCAAATCGCCGTCTTCCAAGCCACAGTGGCATCGCGTGCCACCAGATCCGGGTCGGCCAACAGCGGCAAGCCCAGCGCCTGGCCGGCGAGGCCGTAGTTCGGGTTCCAGCTCAGCTGGATCGGGCCACGACCGTAGTAGCGCTTGCCCGGTGCGCAGGGGAATGGAGCGCCCCATGCACCGCGGTCGCAGTACTCACCCTTGGCGATTTCCTCGATGTGGACGAGGCCACCGGTTTCATGGTCGATGTTGGCGAGGAACGCGGCGATTTCCTGGCGCTTGGTGGTATCGCTGCCGGTATTGGCAAACTGCGGATAGGCCGACAGCGCGTTCACGAGACCCTGGTAGGTGTAGAACGAGTTGCGGCCCGGGAACATGCGGTTGAAGTCGGCTTCGCTGACCACGAAACCGCCGCCGGTGCCAGGAGTCGGCGTCGGGTTGGGCGTACCACCGCCGGAGCAGGTGGTCGGTTGCCAGTACCAGGTGCTGATGGTCGGATCGGTGCCATCGCTGCCGGTGGCGCCGACGTTCACCACCTTGTAGTAGTTGCCGGTGGGATAGCGCACCACGGTGCCGAGGCTGTAGTTCACGCCGCGGCTCCAGGGGGGGGCGTTGCAGCCCGAGCTCGGGGCCGGCGTGGGGTTCGGAGCCGGCGTCGGGTTGGGCGTGCCGCCCCCGGAGCAGGTGGTCGGTTGCCAGTCCCAGGTGCTGATGGTCGGATCGGTGCCCTCGCTGCCGTTGGCGCCGACGTTCACCACCTTGTAGTAGTTGCCGTTGGTATAGCGCACCACGGTGCCGAGGCTGTAGTTCACGCCATGGGTCCAGGTGGCGGCGTTGCAGCTGCCGCCCGAGCTCGGCGCCGGCGTCGGGTTCGGTGCGGGGGTGGGATTGGAAGGCGACGGAGCCGACGAGCCGCCGGTCGGTGTCCACAGCGTCGGCGTTGCCGCCGGGTTCCAGTTGGTGCCCGGGTACGCCGAATGGGTGACCAGCGCCTTGTAGTCCTTGCCGTTGTAAGTCACCACGGTGCCCGCGGTATAGGTGTTGCCTTCGGCCCAGGCTGCCGCCGCGTGCGCGGGCAGGCTGGTGATCAGACCGGCGCCGCCCAGCAGGCCGCAAAGCAGCAATGCAGGAACGGCCGCGCGGCGGCGTTTCTTATTTGTATCCACGATTGAACTCTCCATCCATTTTGGTTACCGCCGCTGCCAACAAGACAGCTGGCGCGCCGCCGCGCTGGAATTGCGCAAACGTGGCTGTAGTCTTGTGCAGACGCCATGTTGCCGTCAATGAAAGCGATTTCTGATAAATGAAAGTTTACGGCATTCCGTAAGGCTGTAACGCAGTGCCGACCTGAAGTAAGTGGGATTCTTACTTTTTCTGTCATGCAGATGGGCTGTGGAAATGATGCGACAAACGGGGGTTTGCCGTTTGTCATTCGGAACGTGGTAAGAGGGCGGGTAAGGCGAGGTGCAGGACCTACACCTGCGGTTGTAGCCAGGTCGTCACCAACGATTGGGGTTGCATGCACACGAGTGGGGAAAACACAGATGGCCGACAAGCAGACGCGCGAGGCGCAGCCTCGACAAGCGGGTGAGCGTCGTAGCGATGAACGACGCGAGACACCGGACAATGACCAGGAACTCTGGCGCTGGATGAACATGGTGCTGAACGGCAACGAGCGCCGCGCCAGCGTCGGTCGCCGCATGGGCGACCACTGGTAGTCGGCGTACTACGTAGTCAGCGCACTACCGGTTGATTGGGCAGTTCATCCCGGTTCGGCGCCTGGGCGTCGAGCGGATGATGTGCGGCCATCAGCGCCCCCAGTTGCTCGATCGTGTGGCTAATGCCGTCCACGTAGTGGCCGGCGGCGAGGGCGCCGATCAGGTCGGCACAGATCGCTTGCCAGCGCGCATCGGGCACCGCGGCGGCGATGCCGCGATCGGCAACCAGCTCGAGGCGCCGCTCGGACAGCAACAGGTAGAGCAGGACGCCGGTGTTGTGTTCGGTGTCCCACACATGCAGGTCGGAGAACCACTGCACCGCGCGATCGCGTACCGGCTGAGCGCGCAAGGCGCCGGCCAATGGCAAACGTCGTTCGATCACGAGGCGCAGCTCGCCCCGATGCCCGGTTTCCGCCGCCGCGATCGCCGCTTCCAGCCGAGCCATGGCGGCTGCGTTGAAATACCGCAGTGAGCGGCAAGGCTTGAGGTTAAGCCACAGTCGTCGCTGATCCATCACCATCCTCCCGAGGCGCCGCCGCCGCCGAATCCGCCGCCGCCGCCGGAAAACCCACCGCCACCGCCACCGAAGCCGCCGCCAAAGCCATCGCCACCACCGATGCGGGTGCCACCGCGGCCGTGGCTGAACAGCAGGCCCAAGAGGTCGATGAAGAGCCCCGTGCGCACGACCATCAACGCGATCACCATCAGTGCAATCAGCCCGCCCGCAGCCACTAGCGATTGCCCGCCAACGAGGGCCGCCATCGCGCTGACGCCTGCCACGCCGCCGCTGCCTATCCAGTTGCCGGCGATCTTCGACAGGATGACGCCGCCAAACAGGATGCCCAGCAACACGATGGGGTGCAGCCCGAACAGCGAGAGGTCGCGCCCGACCGCGGGGCGAGCCTGTTCGGCCTCGGGTAGCGGCTCGCCATCGATGACGGCGATCAACTGGTCGGTCGCCGCATTGAGGCCGCCATGGAAATCGCCCGCGCGGAACGCCGGCTGGATCACGTTGCGGATGATGCGGCTGCTGCGGCCGTCGGTCAGCGCGCCTTCCAGGCCGTAACCGACTTCGATGCGCACCTTGCGATCTTCCTTCGCCACCAGCAGCAGCACGCCATCGTCGACGCCCTTGCGACCGAGCCGCCAGCGCTCGACCACCCGGATCGAATACTGATCGATGTTCTCGGGCAGCGTGCTCGGCACCATCAGCACGGCGATCTGGCTGCCCTTGCGCGCTTCGAAGGCGGCAAGCTTGCGTTCCAGCGCCTCGCGCTCGGTCGCAGTCAGCGTTCCGGTTTCATCGGTGACCCGGGCCGTGAGCGTTGGGACGGCCACTTCCGCCCAGGCGGGTGCCAGCCAGCACGCGAACAGCAGCAGCAGGGCGCAGGCATGGCGCATCACTTGGCGTCGCCGCCGCCGAAATCGACCTTGGGCGCACTCGAGATGGCCTTCTCGTTCTCGACGCTGAAGTTGGGCTTGGTCTTGAGGCTGAACGCCATGGCGGTGAGATTGCTCGGGAACGAGCGCACGGTGGTGTTGTATTCGCGGACGCGTTCGATGTAGCGGTTGCGCGCCACGGTGATGCGGTTCTCGGTGCCTTCCAGCTGCGAGGAGAGGTCGCGGAAGTTCTCGTTGGCCTTGAGGTCCGGATAACGCTCCACCACCACCATCAGTCGCGACAGCGCGGACGTCATGCCGGCCTGCGCCTCCTGAAACTTGGCAAAGGCCGCTTCGTCATTCACCAGCTCTGGAGTTGCCTGGATCGCGCCCACGCGCGCGCGCGCCTCGGTGACTTCGGTCAACACTTCCTTCTCGTGCGCGGCATAACCCTTCACTACGTTGACCAGATTGGGTACCAGATCGGCGCGGCGCTGATACTGGTTGAGTACCTCGGACCAGGCTGCGTTTGCGGCTTCGTCCTGCGCCTGCATGGTGTTGTAGCTACAGCCGGACAGCAGCGTGACTAGACCTAAGATGATCAGCAGACGTTTCATGGCAGCGTACTCCGCAAGGGACTGGACTCGCATGTTAGCCCGATTCGGCCACTTGGTCAGCCCGGAGAAAGTTGCGTTGATCCAGGCTGAATCGACGTGTCAAACGCGGGATGCGCGGCATCGCAGCGTCTGTCCCGTGTGTGCGCCGCTGGTGGAAGATTGCCGCGCACGGCTTTTGAAACGGCCAGGGCGGGGTTAGTCGCTATATGGCTGGCCGGTGGTCTCTGCCAAGCTGGCAGCCATCGATCAAGGGAGGGGGATGCATGGCAAACGCGATTGCGGCAGCGTGGCAAAGACTGAATGGTTTGCCGGCGGGGCGCTGGTTGTTCTCACGGCTGGTGTGCTGGAAGGCGCCGTATTTCGGCTCGGTGCGGCCCTGTTTTGTCGAGCTCAAGCCAGGCTATGCGGCCGTGGCGATGAAGAAGCGCCGCGCGGTGCTCAATCACATCGGGACCGTGCACGCGATCGCCATGTGCAATATCGCCGAGCTCGCGGCGGGAACGATGACCGATATCACCATTGCGTCCACGGATCGCTGGATACCCAAGGGCATGACCGTGGAGTACCTGAAAAAGGCCGATACGGACCTCGTTGCCCATGCGCGCGCCGAGCTGCCTGTCGACACCGATGGCGCCTATGCCTTGCCGGTGGCGGTACGTGTCGAGAATCTGGCGGGCGAAGTCGTGCTCGCCGCGACGATCACCATGTGGGTCAGCCCGCGCAAGGCGGGATGAGCGGGTTCAGGTTTTAGCGCCTTGTTTGCGATGTGCACAGCGGCACCGTCACGAAAAAACATGAACGGGCGCTTAATGGCTAAGGCGGGCGGCGAGCTCGTCGACTTCTTCGGCCCATTCCGCATCCTGGGCCAACGCCTCGCGCAAAAAGGCGGCCTGGCTTGCGCTCCAGAACGGCGCATCGGGCAGGCTCTGGCCCGGCGGCAGCCGGTGATGCAGCAAGAATGCATCGATGCTCTGGCGATCGGCGGGCAGGCCTAGCTGGGCGAACAGCGTGGGCATGTCGTTAGGGTTGGTATCCATGGTGGCGCTCCTGGTGTCTGTTTCGGGCATAGCCCGCGCGCCGACCAGGGGCAAGCGCTTTCTGTGGCGGGAGCACGCTGGCTGGTGGAAAACGCCGCGTCTGTAGGACTGGTCTGGCAAAGCATTGCGGCAACAGCTGATTCGGAGGCCGATGCTTAGTCGATACCCTGATGTCATGAATCGACCCATCCAAACATCATGCACAGGAGTACCGCCATGTCGCATCTTCAAATCAGCCGCAGCGAGCTACTGCAGCGTTCCGTGCTTCGCCATCTGATCCTGGTCCAGCACCAGGCCCGGGCGCATCTTTGCCTGCAATGCGCGCGTCTGGCACGGCAGCCGCGTCACCTGGATGCGCATCTTGGGCTGATGCAGGAACGCCCGCGGCATATCGAGGCCGGACTGGAGTTTCGCCACTATCGTTGCTCGGACTGCGGGCAAGGCTGGAGTCAACGCTACGATCCCTTGCTGCGCGAAGCGATGTGGACGATGAAGTCGCCCACCGTGGCGCACAATTCCGAACGCAGCGACGCCATCGTCGCGTGATCCGGCGAAGGTGTTGCTTCGTCTGAATTAAGGCGACGTTTGTCAGTTAATGCCAATTGCGTCATGTCGTTTGCCTTGTAGCACTTTGCTTTGAAGTTCACATTCTCGGTGGCCGCGCGCGCTTTACGTCGGCTGACGCGGTTTTTTCGAGAACAAGACGAGGAGCAAATAGGATGCAAAGCAAACACATCAAGCGCCGGCCGGTAGAGTGGCTGACCGCGGCGCTGGTCGCGGGCGCCGCCTGCACGGTACCGATGGTGGCCCAGGCCGCCTGCGCCACCTGGGCCGAAGGCAACACCTACGCCGCCGGCACCGTGGTGAGCTACAACGGCGCGAGCTATACCGCGTTGGTCACCCATACCGCCTATGTCGGTACCAACTGGAACCCGGCCGCCACGCCGACGCTGTGGACCGCCGGCGGCAGCTGCGGCAGCACCCCGACCGCCACGCCGACGCCGGTAACGCCTGCACCGGTTACTCCCAGGCCTGCGACCCCGGTTCCGGCCACCCCAGTTCCTGCAACGCCGGTGCCGGTCACGCCGTCGCCATCGACCTGCTACACCGCGTGGACCAGCTCCGCTGTCTATACCGGCGGCACCCGCGTGACGTACAACGGCGTCAACTACGAGGCGCGCTGGTGGACCCAGGGTGACAACCCGGCCCAATCGGGCGAATGGGGCGCCTGGAAGAAGCTCGACAACTGCGGCGGTAACCCCACCCCGGTCACTCCGGGCCCGACGCCGGTAACGCCCAATCCGGTCACTCCGGTCACGCCGAGCCCCAGCGGCCCGCGCATGTATGTCGGTTATTCCAGCACCTGGAATACCAGCATCTATGACCTGACCACATCCAATATCCCCAGCTACTTCACCCACGTGAACCTCGCCTTCGTGCGTCCGGACACCAAGTATGTGAAGGGCTCCTACGCGTTCGACCAGGAAGTCGCTGGCTTCGAATTCGCCGAGGGTGCGAGCACCAATACCGGGCAGAAGAAGTTCACTGCGCAGCAATCGCAGGATCTGCGCAACAACATCGCGGCGCTGAAGAACCGTGGCACCAAGGTGTTCCTGTCGGTCGGTGGCTGGTCGTACAGCCAGGGCAGCCAGTGGAGCGGCTTCAACGCACCGCACATCGTCGATCTTGCGCTCGACCTGGGCGCATCCGGTGTCGACATCGATTGGGAATCGTCGGGCAGCAGCTGCAACAAGGCCGAGGCAGCCAGCTTCAGCTGCTCCAAGGATAGCGAGATCGCCAATATCATCAGCAGCCTGTACAACGAAATCCGCAACCGCAGCGCCGGGTTGCAGATCTCGATCGCCGGCTGGTCGACGGGCGCCTACTACGTGAAGGGCACGCCATTCGAAGAGGGCAAGGTGCAATGGGGCTCGCCGTTTGGCGGCACCATGTACCGGGTGGTCAAGGATCATGGCGCCAAGATCAACTTCATCAACCTGATGTCGTATGACGGTGGCGAGTACTACGATCCGCGCGAAGGCTACGAGTCCTACAAGGCGATCTACGGTGGCCCGATCAACATGGGCATGGAAATCGCACCGGAAGGCGCCGGTGGCGCGATGTTACGGCTGAACGACGGTGGTGTGGCGTACGACGCCGAACTGCTGACTGGCCTGAACAACATGGCCACGCCGTACTACAACGTCGAGACCCTGGTGAAGTACGTGAAGAACAAGGGTCGCTCGTTCGACGGCTTCATGATCTGGCAAATCTGGAAACAGCGTGTTCACCAAGCCGCTCCGGCGGGCGCAGCGACGGAAAACTCCGCCGGTCGCTTCGTGTGCCAGAACCTGCCGTTGACCGGTAACTGCAGCGATGTGATTCCAGTGTTGCCCAAGCTGTAATCCATCACTGGCAAGGTAGTAACAGGACGGGCAAGCGCGAGCTTGCCCGTTTTTTCGTCGTGGCCACGCCATACCACATGGCACTCGCGCTGTGCCGCAGGCCACGCGGCCGTTACAATCGGCGAAACGATTACACGATAGCCCCCGAGTGCGTCTTACCCACCTCAAGCTTGCCGGTTTCAAATCCTTCGTCGACCCGACCACGGTGCACGTTCCGGGCCAGCTCGTCGCGATCTGCGGGCCCAATGGCTGCGGTAAATCCAACGTGATCGATGCCGTGCGCTGGGTGCTGGGCGAATCGTCCGCCAAGCAGTTGCGCGGTGAATCGATGCAGGACGTGATCTTCAACGGCTCGGGCAGCCGCAAACCGGTGAGCCGCGCCTCGGTCGAGCTGGTGTTCGACAACGCCGCGGGCCTCGCTGCCGGGCAGTGGAGTCAGTACGCCGAGATTGCCATCAAGCGCGTGCTCACCCGCCAGGGCGAATCGTCGTACTACATCAACAACCTGCAAGTGCGCCGGCGCGACATCACCGATCTGTTCCTCGGTACCGGTGTCGGCAAGGGCGGCTACGCCATCATCGAGCAGGGCATGATCAGCCGCATCATCGAGGCCAAGCCCGAGGACTTGCGGCACTTTCTCGAAGAAGCCGCCGGCGTTTCCAAGTACAAGGAACGCCGCCGCGAGACCGAGACCCGGCTCGCCGACACGCGCGACAACCTCGACCGGGTGCACGACATCGTCACCGAGCTCGACAAGCAGATCGGCAAGCTGGAAACGCAGGCCGAGGTCGCCGCCGAATACAACCGCATCAAGGATGCGATCAGCGAGAAGCAGAACCTCTTGGCGCTGCAACGCAAGCTCGACGCCGCGCGCGAGGTCGAGGCGGCCCGCCGCGCGATCGACGCCGCACAGAACGCGCTCGAGGCGCAGCTGGCCGAGCTGAGATCGCTCGAAGCGACCATCGAGGCGCAGCGCGAGGCGCACTATGGCGCGACCGACGCGGTGCATGAGGCGCAGGCCACGCTCTACGACGCCAATGCCGCCGTCGCCCGGCTGGAGCAGCAGTTGCTGCACCTCAAGCAGACGCGTGAGCGCCTCACGCAGCAGCTGAACGAAGCCCGCACGGAGCTCTCCCGACTCGACGCCCAGGGCCACGCCGCCGGCAGCGAGCTCGAGGAATGGCAGGGCAGGCGCGAGGAAGCGCAATACGCCGCCGAGGAGGCGGCCATGTCGCTCGACGAGGAAACACAGCGCCTGCCGGAGCTGGAAGCGGCGCTGGCGCAGGCGAGTGACGAATGGGCCAGCCTGCGCGACCGCCTTGCCACCACGCGCAATGCGGTGCAGCTGGCGCGCCAGCAGGCGCAACAACACGAGCGCAATGCGCAGCAGCTGGCACAGCGCCAGACGCGACTACGCGCCGAGGCGGCGCAACTGGCGCCGGCCGACGCCGAGGATGACGAGGCCACGCTGCAGCGCGAGGAGCTGGCGCTGGCACTCGAAGCCGACGTGCTGGCGCTGGAAGAGGCCGAAACGGCGCTCGAGGCCGCGCGCACTGGCGTGGCGCAACTGGGTCAGGAGCGCGAACGGCTGGGCCTGCAGCGCGCGCAGCTGGCGGCGCGCGAGCAGGCACTGGCCGAGTTGTCGCGTCACGATGATGCCGGTGCGCTGGCGCAATGGCTGGCGAGCGAAGGCCTGGCCGATGCGGCAACCTTGCTCGATGCGATCAGCGTCGAGCCCGGCTGGGAAACGGCGATCGAAGCGGTGCTGGCCGATCGTCTGCAGGCGCGCCTGGCCGGGCAGCCGCCGCAGCAACACGCGCCGGCGACGGTCACCTTGGTGTTGCCAGCTCAGGGTGCCGCCGTCGCGCCGAGCTCGCTGCGCGGCAAGGTGCGCAGCGCGGATGCGCGGGTGAGTGCCGCGCTCGATGGCTGGCTGGCGGGGATGGAGGCGGTCAGCGATCTGAACGCGGCGTGGGCCGCCAGGGCCACGCTGGCGGCAGGGCAACGGCTGGTCACGCCCGAAGGGCATTGTATCGACGCCGGCAGCGTCCGCTTCCATGGCACAGGCGGTGCGCTCGCGGGTGAGCTGGCCCGCCGGCGCGAACTCGATGACATCCGTGCGCAATTGACGGTGCTGGGACCACAGCATGCGGCGCTCGAAGCGGATCATGCCGATGCTGCGCAGCGACAAACGTCGTTGGACGGCAGCGTGCGTACGACGCGGCAGCGCATCCACACGGCGCAGCAGCAGCTGGCGCAGCTCGAGCGCGAGCTGGCGCGGCGTGACGAGGCGCAGCAGCAGGCGATGCGGCGTCGGCAGGCGCTCTCCGACGAGCTGGCGCAGGTGATGCAGCAAATGGCCGACGAGGGCGCGGCGCAACGCGAGTTTGATGAGACCCGCATCGTCGCCGAGGACGAGCTGTTGCCGCTGGAGGAAGCGCTCGACAACGCCAAGCTTGCCCGCACCGAGATGGAAACGGCGTGCGAGCTGCAGCGTAGCCGGTTGCGCCAGGCTGAACGCCGCGCGCAGGAGGCACGCTTCGCCGTGCAGACCGCCGAGCAGCGTATTGCCGAGCTGGCACGGCGCGATGGTGATCTGGGCGCGCAGCGCGAACGGTTGCTGGAACGGGCCGAAACGCTGGTGCTGGAGCTCGAAGGTGTCGACGAAGGCCAGTTCGATGTCGGCTTCCAGGATGCGGTGAACGCACGCAGCGAGAAGGAACGCGCGCTCGCCGCAACGCGCGATGCGCTGAATCACCTGACTAACCAGCTGCGCGAACGCGAGGCTGACAAACAGCGGATTGAAGCGACGCTGGAGCCGGCGCGCGAAGCGGTGAACACGCAGCGACTGAAGGAGCAGGAGGCGCGCCTTGCCGCCGAGCGTTTCGCGCAGGAGCTGGCCGAAGCCGAGGCGGACGAAGAGGCGCTGCGCGACAAGCTTGGCACCGGGCTCAAGGTCGGCAGCCTCGTCGCCGAGATTGGCCGGCTGACGCAGGTGATCTCTGGCCTTGGCGCCGTCAATCTCGCGGCGCTGGAAGAATTGAACGCGGCGCGCGAGCGCAAGAGCTATCTCGATGCGCAGTCGGCCGATTTGCTGGAGGCGATCGAGACGCTGGAAAACGCCATCCGCCGCATCGACCGCGAAACGCGCGCGCTGTTGCAGCAGACCTACGACACGGTGAACGGCAATCTGCAGGAGCTGTTTCCCACGCTGTTCGGCGGCGGCCACGCCGAACTCGTGCTCACCGGCGACGAAATCCTCGACGCGGGCCTCGCGATCATGGCGCAGCCGCCCGGCAAGAAGAACAGCACCATCCACCTGCTCTCGGGCGGCGAGAAGGCGCTGACGGCGCTGAGCCTGGTGTTCGCGCTGTTCCGGCTCAACCCGGCGCCGTTCTGCCTTTTGGACGAGGTTGACGCGCCGCTCGATGATGCGAACACGCTGCGCTTTTGCAGCCTGGTGAAGAAAATGGCCGAACGCACGCAGTTCCTTTACATCAGCCACAACCGGCTGACGATGGAAATGGCGACCCAGCTCGTCGGCGTCACCATGCAGGAGCAGGGCGTATCGCGCGTGGTGGCAGTCGACATCGAACAGGCGCTTTCCATGCGCGAGGCGGCAACGGTATGACACGAATGAGCAAGGCTCTGCTGCTGGCGCAGGCGTTGTGCTGGACGATACCGGCCTGGGCGGGCAACGATCCTTGCGCCGAGTTGTCGCGCTATTTCGCCCGCGGCGTCGAGGCCATGGCCGAGGCCAAGGTGCCACAACACGACGAACATGAAGGCGTGCTGGTTACCTCGATGCTGACCATCGACGCACGGGAAGTGGCCGAATTGCGCTCGCAACTCTTGGCGGCTGGCAAGCCCCTGGTGCTCGGCGCGCTCGATCCGGCTAAGACCGTAGCGTTGCTCCGCCGTGCGGTGGAGCCGCCCGCAAGCGGCGCTGGCCGCACCGTTGTTTTCGTCGGGCCTGCTGCCGATTGGCCGCCCGCGCAAGCCGCCTTGCGGCAACTGGGCGCGCGTTCTATCTTCGCCGATATCGCAATTGCACCGCGCGATGCGGCGCCGCTGGATTGCCGCTGGTGAATCGCGGCGTCAAATCAACGCTTGGACGGGCGTGCCGCTTGTGATTGAATGCAGCCCATACCTGATGAATACGGCCGTCGCCTGATGTCGGCCCGCAACCAAGACCATCCATGAAAGATCTGCATCTGTATTCGTTGATCGGCGCTGGTGCCATCGTCGCCGCGGTTTACGCCTTCAACTGGTGGCAGGAATATCGCTATCGCAAGCGCACGCAACAGGCGTTCGCTCGCAACCAGCCGGACGTGCTGATGGATGCGCCGCGCAATATGGTGCGCAGCGGCGAGCGCTTCGAGCCGGCGCTCGACGCTGATGACGACCTGCCGACGCGGCTGGAACTGCCGGCCGACGAGGCGCCAGTGCGCGTCGAGGCCCGCCCGGATGTGCGCGCCGAATCGCGCGCTGCGGTACCCGCGCCGGTGATTCCCCCCCAGCAGGACGATGGCGACGCGCTGGCTGAAAGCCTGCTCGACGCCAATGTCGACTTCATTGCCGAAGTGCATGCGCGCGATGTCATCGCCGCCCGTGCCGTGCCGCGTATCGCGGCGCCCAAACGGGTGCAGGTGATCGGCCTGACCACTGACGGGCATTGGGATGTGGTCAACTCGGCCAGCAGCGCCGACTACACCGCATTACGACTGGGACTGCAGCTGGCCGACAGGCAGGGGCCGTTGTCGGCCGAGCAACTCAACGCCTTTTGCATGGCGGTGCAGCAGTTTGCCGATGAGCACGAGGCGGTTGCCACCTTTGCGCAGCGTTCCGGCAAGCTTGCCGCGGCGGGTGAGCTCGACGAATTCTGCGCCTCGGTCGATGTGCTGATCGGCCTTAATCTCGTCAGCGCCGGCCGGCCGTTCCAGCTGGAAAAAGTGAGGGTGCTGGCCGAGCAGTCGGGCCTGTCCCGTACCAGCGAGGGCTGGGTATACAAGAGCGATTCGGGCAAGACGCTGTTCACGCTGGCCAACCAGGACCAGAGCCCGCTGGGGCCCACCAGCACCGCGCTGACGCTGCTGTTCGACGTGCCGCGCGTGGCCGGGGGCCTCGCGGTATTCGACTACCTGAGCGATTTCGCGCAGCAACTGGCCGGCAGTCTCGATGCCAGCCTGGTCGACGACAATGGCCGCGCGCTGACCGCCGCCAGTCTCGACAATATCCGCCGCCAGCTTGGTCAGCTCTACGCCAAGATGGACGATCGCGGCATTGCGCCGGGCTCGGTGGCCGCGCTGCGCCTGTTCGCCTGAGTAGATCGACACACGCTTTGCACGCCGCTGTTCGCAGCGGCGTGTTCGTTTTGAGGAAAGCCATGCGCTATATCGTGCAGTTTCGCGATCGCCCCGATACCGCCGCGCTGCGTCGCGAGCAGATGCAGGCGCATTTCGACTGGCTGCGTCAGCATGCCGAACGCGTGCTGGTGGCGGGCTCGCTGTGGCCGGACGGGCTGGAGCTCGCCCAGGGTGGGCTGTGGATCGTCGAGGCCGGTAGCGAGGCAGAGATTCGCGCGCTGCTGGCGAGCGACCCGTTCTGGCTATGCGGCCTGCGCGCCAGCGTCGAGATCTGGCAGTGGCGCAAGGCTTTTCCCGAGCTCAACGTGCCGGTGTGAACCGGCCCCGATCGAGATTTTCACCATGACTGACGTCACCCAACGCGCAGCCGAGCTGCGCGCCTTGCTCAACCGTTACGCGCACGAATACTACGTGCTCGATACGCCGACCGTGCCCGATGCCGAGTATGACCGGCTGTTTCGCGAGCTCGAAGCGATCGAGCGCGATCATCCCGAGCTGAAAACGCCCGACACCCCCACGCTGCGCGTTGGCGGCGCCATCCTGCCGGCCTTCGCGTCGGTGAGACACGTGGTGCCGATGCTGTCGATCCGCACCGAGACCGACGTCACCGCAGCTGGCGCCTTGGCGTTCGATGCCAGCGTGCGGCGCGAGCTGGGCCTGGCCGAATCCGATCCGCCCGTCGAGTACGCGGCCGAACTCAAATTCGATGGCCTTGCCATTAATCTGCGCTTTGAGGGCGGCGTGCTGGTGCAGGCCGCGACGCGCGGTGATGGCGCGACCGGCGAGGACGTGACGCAGAACATCCGCACCATCCGCCAGATTCCGCTGCGCCTGAGTGGCGAGGCGCCGGCGGTGCTGGAAGTGCGCGGCGAGGTCTATATGCGGCGTGATGATTTCGAGAAGCTCAACGCCCGGCAGCGCGAGCTTGGCGGCAAATTGTTCGTCAACCCGCGCAACACGGCAGCGGGCGCGGTGCGCCAGCTCGATCCCGCACTCGCGGCGCAGCGGCCGCTGTCGTTCTTCGCCTATGGCCTCGGCGAAGTGCAGGGCTGGCCGATGCAACCGACCAGCCATGCCGGCATGCTCGATGCTTTGGCTGGCTTCGGCTTTCCGGTCTGTGCCGATCGCGTGGTGGCGCAGGGCGGGGAGGGGCTGGTCGATTTCCATGCCGCGATCGCCGCCAAGCGCGATGCCTTGCCGTTCGATATCGATGGCGTGGTCTACAAGGTGAACAACCTTGCGCTGCAGCGCGAGCTGGGTTTTCGCACCCGCGAGCCACGCTGGGCGGTGGCGCATAAATACCCGGCGCAGGAAGCGCTGACCGTGGTCGAGTCCATCGGCGTGCAGGTTGGCCGCACGGGGGCACTGACGCCGGTGGCGCGGCTGCAGCCGGTGTTCGTCGGCGGCGTCACTGTGACCAACGCCACGCTGCACAACCAGGACGAGGTCGATCGCAAGGACGTGCGTGTCGGCGACACGGTGATCGTGCGGCGTGCCGGCGACGTGATCCCGGAAGTGGTCGGTGTGGTGCTGGAGCGCCGGCCCATGGTCGACGTGCCAGGTGGAGACCTGTTCAACCCGGCGCAGCAGCCGGCGCACCCGCCGTACCGGCTGCCCAGCGCGTGCCCGGTGTGCGGCTCGCACGTGGTGCGCGAGGAGGGCGAGGCGGTGACGCGCTGCGCGGGCGGGCTGATCTGCTCGGCGCAGCGCAAGGAGGCGATCCGCCACTTCGCCGGCCGCCGCATGATGGATATCGAGGGCCTGGGCGAGCGATACATCGACAACCTGGTCGAGCTTGATTACGTGCATTCAGTGGCCGACCTCTACCGCCTGACGCTGGACGATCTGCTGGAAATGAAACGTCGCGCCGACGAGCGCGACGGCGCGACGCCGGACACGGTGCTGGCCGGCAAGGTCACCACCAAATGGGCCGAAAACATCCTGGCCGGAATCGCGGCGAGCCGGCATCCGCCACTGGCGCGCTTGCTGTTCGCGCTCGGCATCCGTCACGTCGGCGAATCGACCGCCAAGACGCTGGCCGACTGGCTGGGCAGCCTTGCCATCATCCGCCGCGCGCCGGCGCCGTTGCTGCGCGTGCTGCCCGACGTGGGCGCCACCGTGGCCGAGAGCATCGCCGAATTCTTCGCCGAGCCGCAGAACGAGACAGTGATCGATGCGCTGCGGGCCGCCGGGGTGGTGCCGAATGACGAGCACGCGCTCAGCGCCAAGTTGCGCGGTCTGTTGGCGGTGGACGAGTTGCTGGCGGCCTGCGGTATCGCCAGGTTGACGCCGGTTCGCGCCAGGCAGCTGGCCGAGCGGGCCGGTTCGCTCGGCGCCGTGGCTGGTCTCGATGAGGATGGCATCGCTGCACTGGGCCTGCCCGCCGATGTGGCGGCAGCGCTGGCCGACTGGTTGGCGCAGGAAGGGCATCGGCAGTCGCTGGGCGCGCTGGAGGCGTTGCGTGCCGAGTTGCTGGACCGACTGCCACAACTGGCTGATGGGGCGGGGCGTCTCGAAGGTCTCACCCTCGTGCTGACCGGTACGCTGCCGACGCTGTCACGCGACGATGCACAGGCGCTGATCGAGGCTGCGGGCGGCAAGGTGTCGGGCAGCGTGTCCAAGAAGACTCACTACGTGGTAGCGGGCGAAGCGGCCGGTTCCAAGCTCGCCAAGGCGGAAGAGCTCGGCGTGCCGGTGCTGGATGAGGACGGGCTAAGGCAGTTGCTGGCGGGGGATGCAGCAGCGTAGCAAAGCCAACGCCCCGGTTCGAACCGGGGCGTGGCGCTATAGGACGGGGCCGGGCGACCTTGCGGATCAGGCCAGGCGCAGTTCGCCAACGGGCAGCACGGCGCGGCCATAGGTTTCGTTCAGCACCTGCGCCATCGCCCAGTAGATGGCGCTGGCGCCGCAGACGATGCCGACGTAGCCGGCGATTACGCCCAAGAGTTCGCTGCCGGCGAAGTTATGCGCGGCGAGCAGCGCGAACAGCACAGTCAGGCTGCCGAAAACGAATTGCTTGGCACGGCAGTAACGCAGGCTGCCGAAGAACATGAATAGCGTGAACACGCCCCACAGCGCGAGGTACATGCCCATGAAGCCCGGCTCGGTGGGCGCGGTGAGCTTCAGCGCGGGTAGCAGCCACAGCAGCACCAGGGTCAGCCAGAACAGACCGTAGGAGGTGAAGGCGGTGGTGCCGAAGGTGTCGCCACGCTTGAAGCACATGAAGCCGACGAAGATCTGGGCCAGACCGCCGTAGAAGATGCCCATGCTCATGATCATGGCGCTGACCGGGTAGAAGCCGGCGTTGTGGATGTTGAGCAGGATGGTCGTCATCCCGAAACCCATCAGGCCAAGCGGGGCGGGGTTGGCGAACGAGGACTGCGAAGCGGACATGGTGATTCCTGGAGGTTGGCATGCAGGCCGCCAAAAGGCGAAGGCAGCATGCTACGTCCGCAATCGCCCAGGACCATCATCCCAACGCCTTGATTTAACAATGATTTGATTTTTCTCAAGTTTTTCATGTTCCGGGTGCCAGGCCCGGCGGCCTGCGCCGGGCGATGAGGGCTGGGCAGCAGGGGCGCGGGCCGCGGCTGCCAATACGGTTGCAACACTTTTCAATCACACTGCGCGGTGCTGGATTTATTAGTGTTGTTTAATTTATTGAACGCTAGTCGGCATTGAACGGTGGTTGACGTGAATGTTCAACTAAATGAACATTGGCGTTATGCGTAAACTCAACGCCATCCAGTTGTTCGGCACGCAAACCCGCCTCGCAGCAGCCCTGGGATTAGGGCGCTCGGCGGTATCGCAGTGGCCGGACGAGCTGCCGCAGCGCCACGCCGATCAGGTGCGTGGTGCCGCGCTGCGCCTGGGTTTGCTGAACGTGTCCGATTCGAAAGGGGAATTCGCAATGCAAAAAGTTCGCAAGGCAGTCTTTCCGGTGGCCGGCATGGGCACCCGCTTTTTGCCCGCCACCAAGGCCAGTCCTAAGGAAATGATGCCGGTGGTCGACAAGCCACTGATCCAGTACGCGGTGGAAGAGGCGCTGGAGGCTGGTATCACCGAGATGGTCTTCATCACCGGCCGCAACAAGCGCAGCATCGAGGATCACTTCGACAAGGCGTACGAGCTGGAAAGCGAGCTCGCCGCCAAGCAAAAGCAGAAGCTGCTCGACATCCTGCAGTCGATCATCCCGAAGTCGGTGAGCTGCATCTACATCCGCCAGCCCGAAGCGCTGGGCCTGGGTCATGCCGTGCTGTGCGCCGAGCCGGTGGTGGGCGACGAGCCGTTCGCCGTCATCCTCGCCGACGATCTGATCGATGGCAACGGGACCTCCGAGATGAAGCGCATGGTCGAATTGTTCGGCGATACGCATTGCTCGGTGCTGGGCGTGGAAGAGGTGCCCAAAGCGGACACCAGCTCCTATGGCATCGTGCAGGTGGAGCCCAGTAGCGGCCAGCGGCTCAAGATCACCAATATCGTCGAGAAACCCAAGCCCGAGGAAGCTCCGTCCAACCTCGCCGTGGTCGGCCGCTACATCCTCACCCCGCGCGTGTTCCATCACCTGCAGAACGTGCAGCCTGGCAAGGGTGGCGAAATCCAGCTCACCGACGGCATTTTTGCGCTGATGCAGGAGCAGTACATCCTGGCGCACACGCTCAAGGGCACCCGCTACGACTGCGGTTCCAAGCTCGGTTACCTGAAAGCCACACTGGCCTATGGCCTCAAGCACGACGAGGTCGGCGGCGAATTCGCGAGCTATCTCAAGGAGTTCTGCGCCAAGGTGGTGTAACGCCTGATCGGGCAAGCACATCCTAAAGGGGCGATGCACTGGCATCGCCCCTTTTTCATGCCTTATATTCAGGTTACAAGCGCCCCAGCGCCCACTCAGGCAGGAGATCGACATGCTCGCCATCATCGGCGGAACCGGGGCAACCCAGTTGGGCTATTTTGTCCGTCATCACCGTCGCGTTGCGCGTACCCCCTATGGGGAAACCTCCGGCGCGCTGACCTTCGGTGAAATCGACGGCCAGCAGGTGGTATTCATCGCGCGGCATGGCTTCGGCCACACCATTCCACCGCATTTGATCAACTACCGCGCCAATATCTGGGCGCTGGCCGACATCAAGGTACGCCGCATCGTGGCCTTGGCCTCCGTCGGTGGCATCAGACCCGATCTGGCACCGGGAACGCTGATCGTTCCCGACCAGATCATCGATTACACCTGGGGCCGGCCACATACCTTCGTCACCGAGGGTGACAAGCCCTTCGTCCACACCGATTTCACCCGGCCTTACGATGAAAGGCTGCGCCAGCAGCTGCTCGCTGCCGCGCACGATGCGGGCGAGCCGATATTCGATGGCGGCGTCTACGCCTGCACCCAGGGGCCGCGCCTTGAAACGGCCGCTGAAATCCGCCGTATCGCCGGCGATGGCGGCGACATGGTGGGCATGACAGCGATGCCCGAGGCCATCCTCGCCCGCGAGGCGGGCCTGGCGTATGCCACACTGGCCTTTACGACGAACTGGGCTGCCGGCGAGGGCGGCAATACAGAGCGCGTGGCGCTCAATACCGCCAGCGAGCAGAGCAATGAGGCGCTGGAGCGCATCCTGCGCATCCTGCGTCAACTGGTCGATACCAGTAAAAAAGCCGCCGTGGAGCAAGCATGAAAGTCGTGATTCTGGCCGGGGGCCTGGGTACCCGCCTGGGCGAGGAAACCGATGTCCGCCCCAAGCCCATGGTCGAGGTCGGCGGCCGGCCCATCCTGTGGCACATCATGAAGATCTACTCGCAGTACGGCTTCAACGAATTCGTGATTCTGCTGGGTTACAAGGGCAACCTGATCAAGGAATTCTTCGCCAACTACTTCCTGTACCAGGGCGACGTCACCATCGATCTGACCGATAACCATATCGAGGTACACCGCAACCTGTCCGAGCCGTGGAAGGTCACCTTGCTGGAAACCGGGCGCGATACCCAGACCGGTGGCCGTATCCTGCGCGCCAGGGATTACCTCGGCGATGAGGATTTCATGCTCACCTACGGCGATGGCGTCTCCGACGTTGACATCCGCGCGCTGCTCGCCCAGCACGAGGCCAACCCGCAGGCGCTGATCACGATGACCACGGTGCAGCCCGAGGCGCGTTTTGGCCTGGTCGACGATGACGAAGGCGGCTACATCCGCGAGTTTCGCGAGAAGCCGGTGGACGAAGTGGGCTGGATCAACGGTGGCTTCATGATCTGCCGCCCGGGCGTATTCGGCTACATCGCCGAGGGCGACGCGTCCATTTTCGAGCGCTCGCCGCTCGAGCACATGGCGGCCGACGGCAAGCTGATGGCGTATCGCCATGCCGGCTTCTGGAAGTGCATGGATACGCTGCGCGACAAGATCCAGCTCAACCAGCTGTGGGATCGCGGCACCGCCCCGTGGAAGCAGTGGCCCTGATGTTCGGCGACAGCTATCGCAACCGGAACGTCTTTCTGACCGGACACACCGGCTTCAAGGGATCGTGGCTGGCCTTGTGGCTGCAGCGACTGGGCGCGCGGGTAGAGGGCTATGCCTTGCCGCCAGCCGAGGGCGAGCGCTCGCATTGGCAACAACTGCAGCTACCGGTAGCGCACTGCCTCGCCGACATCCGCGATGCCGCCCGGTTGCGCGCCGAACTGGAACGCGCGGCACCCGAGATCGTCTTCCACCTGGCCGCGCAGTCGCTGGTGTTGGAAAGCTACGCCGATCCGCTGACGACCTGGCATACCAATGTGCTGGGCACCGCCAACCTGCTCGAAGCCTGCCGCCACGTGCCCTCGGTGCGCGCCGTGGTCGTGGTCACCACCGACAAGTGCTACCAGAATCGCGAGTGGTGCTGGGGCTACCGTGAGACCGATACACTGGGTGGGCACGATCCGTACAGCGCATCCAAGGCCGCAACCGAGCTCGTCGCCGCCTCGTATCGCGCGAGCTTTGCCGAGCGTAGCGGCGCCGCTGCGCTGCTGATTGCCACTGCGCGGGCCGGCAATGTGATCGGCGGTGGCGACTGGGCCAAGGACAGGCTGATCCCCGATGTGGCACGCGCCGTGGCGCGCGGCGAGACGGTCGAGATCCGTAATCCGCAAGCGATTCGGCCCTGGCAGCATGTGCTCGAGCCGCTGGCGGCATATCTGTTGATCGGTCAGCAACTGCTGGCTGGCAACGCAGCGGCGGCATCGGCCTGGAACGTGGGCCCGGACGAGCGCGATACCGCATCGGTCGCCGAGGTGCTCGACGGTTTGCGCGCGCATTGGCCCGAAGTGGCATGGCGCCAGGTCGGGGCGCACGCGCATGAAACGCGTGCCCTGCGGCTCGATGCGTCGCGCCTGCGCACGGAGTTGGGCTGGCAGCCGGTATGGCCGCTGGTGCGCGCGCTGCAGGAAACAGCGGCCTGGTATCGCCATGGCGACGACGGCTACAAGCAGACGGCGCCGCAACTGGAAAGCTATCTTGCCGATGCCCGCACCGCGGGCCTGGCCTGGGCTGCCTGATGCAGGTGCGACCAATCGATATCGCCGGTGCCGCCTTGCTCGAGACCGAGCGCCGCGGCGACGCGCGCGGCAGCTTTGCGCGCTGGTTCTGCGATCGCGAGCTCGGCAAGGTACTCGCCGGGTCGGCCATCCACCAGATCAATCATTCGTTCAGCGCACGCGCCGGCACGGTGCGCGGCCTGCATTTCCAGCAGGCGCCGCACGCCGAAAAGAAGATCGTCCGCTGTCTCGCCGGCAAGGTGTACGACGTGCTGCTCGATCTGCGCCAAGGCTCGCCCACCTTTTTGCAATGGCGCGGCGTAGAGCTGTCGGCCGAGAACGACCTCGCGCTGCTGATCCCCGAGGGGTGTGCCCACGGTTTTCAGACGCTGAGCGACGATGTCGAACTGCTTTACCTGCATACCGCGCACTACACGCCCCAGGCCGAGGCCGGCGTGGCCCATGACGATCCGCGAATTTTGCTGGCGTGGCCGCTGGCCGTGACCGAAGTGTCCGAGCGCGACCGCAGCCACCCCCGCCTTGCCGACGACTTTGCTGGAATCACCCTATGAAGTGCCGCCACTGCGAACAAGCGCTTGCGCTCGATTTCGTCGACCTGGGCTTCGCACCCCCGTCCAATGCCTACCTCGTGCCCGAGGATCTGTCGCGCCCCGAACTGCACTACCCGCTGCGGGTCAAGGTCTGCGAGGGGTGCTGGTTGGTGCAGACGGAGGATTTTGCCGAGCGCGACGCGCTGTTCAGCGCGGATTACGCGTATTTCTCATCGGTTTCCAAGAGCTGGGTGGCGCATGCGCGCGACTACGTGGCGGCCATGGTCGAGCGACTGGCGCTCGACGCCGGCTCGCTGGTAATGGAAGTCGCCGCCAACGACGGCTACTTGCTGCAATTCGTCGCCGAGCGTGGCATACCCTGCGTGGGCATCGAGCCCACGCACAGCACGGCCAGCGCGGCGCGCGCGCGCGGACTCGCGATCGAAGAGGTGTTCTTTGGCCGCGAGTCCGCGGCTGAACTGGCGAGCCGCCACGGTAAGGCCGATCTGATCGTCGGCAACAACGTGCTGGCGCATGTGCCGGATATCAACGATTTCGTCGCGGGCCTGGCGTGTGCGCTCAAGCCGGGCGGCACGGTGACGCTGGAATTTCCGCACTTGGCGCGGCTGATCGCGCAGACGCAATTTGACACCATCTACCATGAGCATTTTTCCTACCTGTCGCTGCTTGCCGTGCAGCGGGTACTGGCCGATGCCGGGTTGCGTGTCTACGACGTCGAACAGCTTGCCACGCATGGTGGCAGCCTGCGCGTATACGCCTGCCACGCGGCGGCCGCGCTCGCCACCGCGCCGGCGGTGGCGGAACTGATCTCCGCTGAGCACGCAGCGGGGCTGGCCGATCCGGCCACGTACCGGCGCTTTCAGGCGCAGGCCGATGCGGTCCGTTTCGGCCTGCTCGAATTCCTGCTGGCGCAGCGCCGGGCGGGGCGCAAGGTGCTGGGCTATGGCGCTGCGGCCAAGGGCAATACCTTGCTCAACTACGCCGGCATCGATGCCGCGCTGCTTGCGCTGGTCGCCGATGCGGCGCCTTCCAAGCAAGGCAAGCTATTGCCGGGCAGCCATATCCCCATCGTCACGCCGCAGCAGTTGCTGGCGGAAAAGCCGGACTATGTATTGATCCTGCCATGGAATCTCCAACAGGAAGTCATGGCCCAGCTCTCAGAAATCCAGAGCTGGGGTGGACAATTTGTCGTTGCAGTTCCGCAAATTGAAATTCTGGGTTAGCGGTTCTTGATTCGGCCTGCATCGCCACTTGAATTTAACAGTGCATTGCAGCGCAGTATTCGCGCGAAAAGGGAATGCAGATGAAGGTGCTGCTCACGGGAGCGACCGGTTTCTTGGGACGCTATGTGTTGCGATCCTTGAGGGAGAGCAACATCGAGACGGTCGTGATCGGGCGGCGGCAGCCAAGCGATATGGCATCGGGCGACTTTATCGAGCTGGATCTCTTGGACGCAAAGGACGGCCTGGATGTGGTGAAGGCCACTTCGGCGACCCATCTGGTGCATCTGGCGTGGTATACGGAACATGGAAAATTCTGGACTTCCCCCCAGAATCTGCGCTGGGTGGAAGCCACCATGAATCTGGTCGAGGCGTTCTATGACGGTGGCGGACGTCATGCGCTCTTGATCGGCTCTTGCGCGGAATATGACTGGTCAGAAGGGTATTGCAAGGAGGATCGCTCCTTGCTGGAGCCGGCCACCCTATACGGTATCAGCAAGGACGCCACTAGGCGCCTGGCCATGCTCGCGGCACGGCAGCGGCAATTGCCATGTGCATGGGCCCGGGTCTTCAATCCCTACGGGATGGGCGACGCGCGTCAACGACTCATTCCCTTACTGATCGACGTATTTAATGGCAAACGACCTCCTTTGGGGGTGAATGCGAAAATCTATCGCGATTTCATACACGCATCCGACGTGGCGGAAGGCTTGCTGACGTTATTGCGTGCTCACGCCAGCGGTTCATACAATGTCTGTTCCGGCGAGCCGGTCGCAATTGGCGATATTGTGCAGAAACTGGCAAAAGCGATGGATGCGGATCCGGAAATGGTTCTGGCATTGAATGCACCCAATCCCGACTCGGATCCCATTGTCTTTGGGGACAATCACAAATTGAGAGCGCTGGGCTGGGTGCCGCGACTGACGCTCTCGCAAGGGCTGGAACAAATCTTATGCGATATTCGCCATGAACATTGAACTGTGCCCGGTTTGCGGATGCGAGCGCTGCACGACCTTCCTGGCCAGGCATCAAGTGCCGGTGCATCAGAATCTGGTGCTGACGAGCCAGTCGGATGCAAGCGCCGCAACCCGTGGAGACTTGATACTGGCGGTCTGCGAGGCGTGCGGTTTTGTTTTCAATCGCGCATTCGATATGACTTTGCTCAGTTATGGCGATGGCTACGACAATACCCAGTCGCACTCGCACTATTTTGATTCCTATCTGAACGATTTGGTCAAAGACTTGGTTGAAGCCAAGGGGGTTAGAAATGTCAGGGTTGTCGAGGTGGGCTGCGGGAAAGGGCATTTTTTAAGGAAGCTGGTTGAATTCCCAGAATCGGGCAATGTCGGATTTGGCTTTGATCCAAGTTATATCGGGCCCGATGTCGCGCTCGATGGCAAGTTGCAGTTTCAACGCAAGTACTACGACGCATCGTGCACCGACGTGGGGGCGGATGTCGTTGTCTGTCGGCACGTGATTGAGCATGTTTCCGCTCCCTTGGATTTATTGCAGGCCGTCCGCGCCGCCTTGCAGGATGCGCCGGGCGCGCGCGTTTTCTTCGAGACGCCTTGCGTGGAGTGGATCCTGGAAAACCAGGTGTTCTGGGATTTTTTCTATGAGCATTGCTCGCTGTTTTCGGCCGATACGCTGACTCTGGCATTCGAGCGTGCGGGCTTCAGGGTTGACCGCGTTGCGCATATTTTTGGCGGGCAATATCTATGGCTGGAAGCGAGCGTCGCGACGCCCGATGGCCGTGAGCGGCGCTCGCCCGCGTCCCAAATGAGTCTTGCTGCGCTGGCGTGTGGGGTGGCGGAGGCGAGATTGCGGGAAAGCTGGGTTTCCCGTTTGGCCCAGCTCGGGCAAGGGGGACGAGTTGCCTTGTGGGGCGCTGGCGCAAAAGGTGCGACATTTGCTAACCTGGTCGACGCGGATCGCCAGCTGATTGATTGCGTGGTGGATGTGAATCCCGCCAAACAAGGCGGATATATCCCGGGTACTGGGCATGCCATCGTAGGACCGGCCGAACTGAAGGCGCGGGGCGTGAATGTCGCCATTTTGATGAACCCCAATTACCGGCTGGAGAATTTGGCATTGCTGAAGGATTTCGGGCTTGATTCAATGGTGTTGATCGGCGTCGATGATGCGTAACAGCCTGATGTCGAGCAAGTGTTGGGGGTGGTCGTAAAGCAGCATGGATGGGGGCTGGGTGACCAGAGTCGGTCCGGGTTTGTCAAGGTCACACCTTTCCATTCGTTAATGCTTGTGCGCTGAATCTATCTTTTAACGCGGAATGCCGCGACGCGGTTATGGAGAACAAAGCAATGTCCGAGCATGATGAATTTGTCGAAGCGTGTAGACGCGATATTGCTGCGCAAGGACAGGATCCGGCCATGAAACAGCTGGGTCTGGATTTCTTCGTGCGTACGGCAAAGTACAAGTATTCGTACAACTTCAGCGCCTTGGGTCGACCCATCATCCAGCTGCCGCAGGATATGGTGGCGATGCAGGAATTGATCTGGTCGATCAAGCCCGATCTGATCATCGAAACGGGTGTTGCGCGTGGCGGCTCGCTGATATTGAGTGCTTCAGCGCTGGCGTTGATCGACTATTGCGAGGCGGTGGAAGGGGCGGAAACGCTCGATCCGCTGGCAAGCCGTCGGCGCGTGATAGGCATCGATATCGATATCCGCAGCCACAACCGCCAAGCAATCGAAAGTCATCCCTTGGCACACAAGATCACCTTGATCGAGGGCTCGTCCATCGACGAAGGCACCGTGGCCCAGGTGCGGGCGCTGGCTCAGGGGTATCAGTGCGTACTGGTGTGCTTGGATTCCAATCATACGCATGCTCACGTTCTGGCTGAGCTGGATTGCTACGCACCGCTGGTGAGCCCGGGCAGTTACTGCGTGGTGTTTGACACCATCGTGGAGGACATGCCGGCCGATTCCTTTCCGGATCGCCCGTGGGGTGTCGGGGACAATCCGAAAACGGCGGTGCATGCCTGGTTGCGTGATCATCCCGAGTTCAGCATTGATCACACCATCGACGATAAACTGTTGCTGACCGTAGCGCCGAATGGTTATCTGCGTCGCAACGCTTGACGCAGGCGGGCTGAGGGCCTGGCGTCTCTGCCGACGCGATCGCATGATCTGATTCCAACCAAGCGCAACGCTGTATGGCGCAATCAATCGTAATTGGGTGCAAGGACTCGCATGCACAAGCTGGAAAACAAAGTGATCGTCACGGTGCCCGTCTACAACGAAGGGCGCTACATTCTGGAGACGCTGCAATCGCTGGCGGCCCAGACCTATACCGGTTTCAAGGCGCTGATCGCGGACAACGCCTCCACCGACGACACCGAGCGCATTTGCCGCGCGTTCTGCGCGCAGGATCCTCGCTTCAGCTATGTTCGGCACGCAAGCAATCTCGGTTCCCTGGCCAACTTCGAATATTGCTTCCAGCACACCGCATCCGAGCTGTTCATGTGGTTGGGCGGGCACGATCTGCTGCATCCGGATTTTCTCCAGGAAGCCTGCGCGCGCATGGACGCGGACCGCTCCCTGAGCGTGGTCTACAGTCAAACCCAGTGGATAGACGAACACCAGCGCGTGCTCGCCCATACCAACGGCGGCAACTACGTGTTCAACGAGCCGCTGGCGCCGCACGAACGATACCTCAGCATGATGCACGCGCTGGACCGTTGCGAGGCGATCAACCAGCTGATCCGGCGCGAATTCTTCGCTCTGCCGATACGCCCCACCGTCAGCGCGGATCTCGTCTTCATGTGCCATTTGGCCGGCCACGGGCCGTTTGCACGAATCGAGCGCCCGCTCTATATCCGTCGCGAAATCGGCCAACGCAGCAGCACCATGATGGAGCGCATCACGGGCAAGCAGGGTGCCGCTGTCGACTACTCCGGCCTTGCCAGCTACTTCGCGCTGGATGTCGCCACCCACCCGGCGCTGCCGGCCGCCGAGCGCGGGCCGCTACTGCGCAAGGTCGAGGAGTGGCTGAACCAGCACTTTTCGCTCAATCCCAAGGTCGACCTGAAGGCCTTGTTGCTGAACCAGGCCCGACCCGCGGCGCCGGCCGCACCGGCCGACGCGCCTGCCGCACCGACGGTCGTCGCCGCCACGCCGACGTTGCGGTTCTCCGTGGTGATGCCGGCGTACAACCGCGAGCGCTATCTGGCGGACGCCATTGCCGCGGTGCTGGCCCAGCCTGGCGACGACTATGAGCTGATCGTGGTCGACGATGGCTCCACCGATCGTACGGTGGCCATTGCCGAAGCCGTGAACGACGCCAGATTGCGCGTGGTGAAACTGGCCCATGCCGGCGCGCCGGCCGCGCGTAATGGCGGGATCGATGCCGCCCGTGGCGAATTCATCGTCTGGGCCGACAGCGATGACCTGATGGCGCCCGATGCGCTGGCGCAACTGCGCGCGACGCTGACCGCCCACCCGGATGCCGATGTCTATTACGGCGATCTCCAGTTTTTCGACGAGGCGCGCCCGCAAGGCTACGCCCGCACCCAGTACCCGGATTTCCACGGCGCGGATCTATTGCCGCTGCTGATCCTTGGCAATCGCCTGCCCAATCCTGGCACCGCGGTGCGCCGTGCGCTGTTCGAGCAATATGGCGGCTTCGATCCCACCTTCACGCGCTGCCATGATTACCAGATCTGGTCGCGACTGGCCGCGACGGCGCGCTTCAAGAAGGTCGAGAGCATCGTCTGCCGCTGGCGGCAGCATGAGGAGTCGCTGTCGTCGCAGGCCAAGACGCGCGGCTTCGAGGCCAAGGTGGTGGCCGACATGGTGGCGCGCTACCCGTTCCATCGCTTGTTTCCCGAGCTGGCGCAGCGTCCCGATGGCGAGATGCTGGCATTGGGACGGGTGGCGGACCTGCTCGCCAGCCTGGGCGACGACGCGTCCGCCGCAGCGGTGCGCGAACGCGCCGCGCAGCTGGCGGGGAATTCCCCGGCGCGTCGCCCCGACGATGCCTATGCCTTCTCGGTGATCCTGACCACCTACAACCGGCCCGAGCTGCTGGTCGATGCGTTGGCCAGCCTGTCGGCGCAGACCTGGCGAGACTTCGAGGTGATTCTGGTCAACGACCATGGCAGCCCGGTCGAGGCGCTGATCGCCGATTGCAATTTCCCGGTCAGCTATCTGTTCCTCGGCAAGAACAGCGGCCTGTCGGCCGCACGGAACGCCGGGCTGCGCCAGGCCCGCGGCCGCTACGTCGTTTACCTCGACGATGACGACATCTACCTGCCCGATCACCTGGCGGTGCTGGCGGCAACGCACGCGCAGCATCCGGACAAGGTGGTGTACACCGGCGTGGTCTATGTGCAGGAAAAGCTGGAGAACGGCCAACGCATCGAACTCGCGCGCGAGGAGCCATTCCGCCACCAGCAATTCTCGCGTGAGCAGCTGTTCCTGCAGAACTACATCCCGGTCAACACCTGGAGCCATCCGCGCGCCGCCATCGATGTGGTGGGCGGCTTCGACGAATCGCTGACCGCGCTCGAAGACTGGGACATGCTGCTCAAGTTGGCCCGGCACTACGACTTCGTGCACGAGCCACGCGTTACTTCCGAGGTCCATGTGCGCCCGAGCAGCGGCGCAGACCATATGCTCGGCCGTGAGCGCAAGAATTTCCCCGCGCTCTATCGCAAGCTCTACCAACGCCATGGTGATCTGGGCAACGCCGCGCTGGCCGAGTCACGCAGCGCCATGCTGCGCCAGATGGATGCCAGCCAGGCGCCGGGCGAGGCGCCGGCACGGGTGCTGTCCTTCCTCGACGTCTACGCGGCATGGCGCAGCGAGCGCCGACTGCTGCCCAGCCACGGCAAGCTGTTCGACGCCCGCATCGCCGAATGGCCCAGCCAACCCCGCATCGTGCCGGTTATTTTCGACGAGGCCGGCAATATCGCGGCCTTGGTGCGCACCATCCGCAGCATGACCGCGCAGTACTACCATCCGGCGCATATCGTCATCCTTTCGGCCAAGCCGGCCCCGGCCGGCGGCGCCGGCGACAACGTCAGCTGGGAGCCGTTGTCGGAGGCATGGCCCGATACGCTGCGGCGGGCCATGCCCGCTGACGCACACTGGCTGTGGTTGCTGCACGCCGGGGACGAGCTCGAACCCACGGCCACGTTGCTGCTGGCCGAGCAGATCATCAGCCAGCCGGCGCTACGCTGCGCCTACAGCGACGAGGACTACCTCAAGGCCGACGCCAGTTACGATCTGCCGATCTTCCGGCCCGACTTCAACCTGGAGCTGTTGCGCAATACGCCGTATATCGGCCGCGCGCTCGCGGTGTCGGTGGCCGCGCTCGATACGCTGGGAGGCTTCGATCGCCAGTTCGGTGCGCTAAGTCACGTCGATCTGCTGCTGCGCGTGCTGGAGAACGAAGGCTGGCCGGCGATCGGCCATCTGGACGATGTGCTGTATCACAGCGCGCTGGCGTACGGCGACTGGATCAATCTGGAGGCCGTGCAGAGCCAGCTCTCACCCGTCATCGCCGCCCATGTGGCGCGGCTGGGCATGACGACAACGGTGGAGCAGGGCGCCCTGCCATCATCGCGTTATGTACGGTACGTCCACGCGCAGCAACCGCTGGTCTCGGTGATCCTGGTCGCACCACGCGATCTGGCGGCCTTGCAGCGTTGCGTCGAGCGCTTGATTTCGGTCACGACCTACCCGCATTACGAGCTGCTGCTCATTGACGGCCATGGTGACCTGCCCAGCTTGCGCGACTATCTGTCGGAGCTTGATGCGCTGGGCAATCCCCGGCTGCGCACCTTTGCCAGCAACGGGGTCTTCAACGATGCGGCCATCGTCAATGTGCTCAGCACCCAGGCGAATGGTGAATACCTGATCCTGCTCGATGCGGGCGCCGAAGTGGTCGGTGCCGACTGGATCGAGCACTTGCTCAACCACGGCCAGCGGCCGGAGGTGGGCGTGGTCGGTGGCAAGTTGCTGTCGCACGACGGCAAGATTGCCCAGGCGATGCAGGTGCTGGGCCTGCACGGCGCGGCAGGCAGTGCCTTCGTCGGTCAGCCGCACGATGCCTATGGCTACATGAACCGGGCCGTGCTCGAGCAGGACTGCTCGGCGGTGAGCCGCGCCTGCATGATGGTGCGCAAGGCCGTGTTCGACGACGTGGGCGGCTTCGAGGCGGCTGACTTTGCCGAAGGCGGTGCGGATATCGACCTGTGCCTGCGTATCCATGCGGCGGGCTATCTGACGGTGTGGACACCGCGCGTGCTGGCGGTGCAACACGCGCCGGGCGCCTTGTCATCGCCGGCCACGCGCGCCGCCTTGCTGCAGCACTGGCTGCCACGGCTGGCGAGTGACGCGGCATACAACCGCAATCTGTTTCTGCATGGCAACGGTTTCGAGATCGAGCCGCGCGCGCAGCTGTGCTGGCAGCCAGTGAGCTGGCGGCCGTTGCCCGTGGTGCTGGCTCACCCGGGCGACGCCATGGGCTGCGGACAATATCGCGTGATCCAGCCTTTCCTCGGGCAGCAGGAAGCCTTGCAGATCGATGGCCATATCAGCTGGGAGCTGCTGAGCCCGATCGATCTGGCGCGACTCGACCCGGATGTGCTGCTGTTGCAACGCCAGATCAACGACAACCAGATCGGCTTCATCGAGCAGTACAAGCAGTATTCGCGCGCGTTCAAGGTGTACGAGCTCGACGATTACCTGCCCAAGCTGCCGATGAAGAGCGCGCACCGCGACCACATGCCCAAGGATGTGCTCAAGTCGATGCGCAAGGCCTTATCGCTGGTGGACCGCTTTGTCGTGTCCACGGCACCACTGGCTGAGGCCTATGCCGAACTGGGCCTGCACCGCGATATCCGCGTGGTGCTGAACCGGCTGCCGCCCAAGTGGTGGCGCGATCTGCAGAGCCAGCGTCGTATCGGGGCCAAGCCGCGTGTGGGTTGGGGCGGGGGCATGAGCCACACCGGTGATCTGGAGCTGATCGTCGATGTGGTCAAGGAGCTGGCGGGCGAAGTCGACTGGGTGTTCTTCGGCATGTGCCCGGACCAGCTCAAGCCCTATGTGCGCGAGTTCCACCCCGGCGTGCCGATCGAACAGTATCCGGCCAAGCTGGCGAGTCTGAACCTCGATCTCGCGCTGGCCCCACTCGAACACAACCTGTTCAACGAGTGCAAGAGCAATCTGAGACTGCTGGAGTACGGCGCCTGCGGCTATCCGACCATCGCAACCGATATCGTTTGCTACCGGGGCGATCTGCCAGTGACGCTGGTGAAGAACCGGTTCCGGGATTGGGTGGAGGCGATCCGCGGCCACGTGGCCGATCTGGATGCGGCGGCGCGCGAAGGCGACGCGCTACGCGCCGCGGTGCTGCGCGACTGGATGCTGGAAGGAGAGCATCTGGCAGCCTGGCGCGCTGCCTGGTTGCCGGATTGAACGCGTAGCGGACTCAGCGGCCGCCCTGCGGGGCGGCCTTTTTCGCTTGCCGCGTGAGCCGTTTGTCGTTTGCGCGGCGACGGCATGAAAAAAGTTGAACGGCCCCCTAAAGTTCATCAGGGCCCCGTCGATAACGGTTGCAAGGACGCAAGCAACCTGTCTGATGTAGCCACCGAATACCGTTTTCTCTCGAGGAGAAACAGTCATGCAAGTCATTAACACCAATATTCCGTCGCTGAACGCACAGCGCAATCTGAACAACTCCCAAACCAGTCTCAATACTTCGCTGCAACGGCTCTCCTCGGGTCTGCGTATCAACAGCGCGAAGGATGATGCAGCCGGTCTGGCGATCTCGCAGCGTTTCACGTCGCAAATCCGCGGCATGGACCAAGCCACCCGCAATGCCAACGACGGCGTGTCGCTGGCGCAAACCGGTGAAGGCGCGCTGTCGCAAATGGGCGACATGCTGCAGCGTATCCGCGAACTGGCTGTCCAGTCCGGCAACGCCACCAACTCGGCCGGCGATCGCGACGCGATCAACGCCGAAGTGACGCAGCTGGTCTCGGAACTCGAGCGTACTGCCAACACCACCCAGTTCAACGGCCAGAAACTGTTCGACGGTTCGTTCACCGCCGCGACCTACCAGGTCGGCGCCAACGTCAACGAATCGATCACTGCCACCACCTCCAACCTGCGTACCAGCCAGTACGGCTCGTATCAGATCGGTGCAGGTAACGGTACCGGCGCCAAGTCGATCAGCAACTTTGTGACCTCGGGTACGACCGTAGCCGCAGGTGCCACCGGCACCGTGAACGCAGCCGGCGTGGCCGTCAGTTCGAGCGGTACTTTCAGCATCAACGGCATCTCGATCTCCGTGTCGGGTACCGATATGGCACGTGACATCGCCACCAAGATCAATCAGGCCAACACCGGTGTGCGCGCTTCTGCCCGTACCGAGGCTGTCGTGTCGCTGGGTAGCGGTACCTTTACCCTGTCGCTGGCATCGAAGTCCGATACCTTCCAGTCCGTGTCGTTCAACGTGTCCGATGCCAACAACAACGGCAGCATCGAAGGCGACGAATACGCGCAAGCGATCTCTGCGTTCAACTCCAAGTCGTCGCAGACCGGCGTGACCGCTCAGCTTGAAACCTTCCAGGACAGCGCCGGTACCACGCAGTACGGTATCAAGCTGGTGTCCGAAGACGGCTCCAACATCGCGCTGACTTCGGCCAGCGGCGTGGCCAGCGGCATCGGCGGCGATCTGAACGTGTGGAACTTCGATACCGCCAACTCCACCGGTTCGACCCAATACCTGTCGAGCTCGTCGGTGTACACCGCGGGTGCTACCGGCTCCGTGCACTTCGGTGGCCAAGTGGTGCTGAACTCGTCGAACTCGTTCTCGGTGACGACGGATACCGCCGGTTTCGCCTCGGGTGTACTGTTCACCGCACAAGGCAACTCGGATGTGTTCGCTTCGGGCGCTTCGTACCAGGCTGACCTGAAGACGGTCGAGAAGCTCGATGTGTCGACTGTCGAAGGCGCTTCGCAAGCCCTGCGCATCGTCGACGACGCACTGACCACCATCAACGACCAACGTGCGAAGTTCGGTGCCCTGCAATCGCGCTTCTCTGCAACGATCTCCAATCTGGCCACCACGTCGGAAAACCTCTCCGCCGCCCGTAGCCGGATCCTGGATACCGACTTCGCCTCGGAAACCGCGAACCTGACCCGTGCACAGATTCTGCAACAGGCCGGTACCGCGATGCTGTCGCAAGCCAACCAACTGCCGCAACAGGTTCTCAGCCTCCTGGGCTAAGCCTGATAAGCTAGGCTAGTTAGCTGGCAAATTATGCCCCGGCCCGGTCCAGACCGCGCCGGGGCATTCCCTTGGGAGAGCTATCATGAACATTGCCTCTATACCTACCCCCGCCAATGGCGGCGCTAGCACGGTGGAAAACCGCCGAGCCGACCAATTCGTGGATACCCAGACGATCGCGCCGGCCGTTACCGTTCCCAGTGATGCGGTACAGGCCACGGAAGCGGTACCAAGCGGTGACGAGTTGAAGGACGCGGTGAAGAAGCTGAACGAAATGGTTCAGGTCTTCTCCAATAGCAGCTCGTTGAATTTCTCGGTCGACGCCGAGGCGCGCGCCGTGGTGGTCAAGGTGTTGGATAGCCGCACCGATGAGGTGATCCGGCAGATTCCCACCGAAGAAGCCATCGCGATTGCCAAGGCCATAGACCAGTTTCAGGGTATGTTGATTAAAGAAAAGGCCTGAGTGGCCGATCTAAGTCGGCAAGCGTTTTCTACTGTTTCACCCGTTTCGTCAATTTTCAGGGCAGGGTTGTATCATGGCATCGATCACTTCGGCGGGTTTGGGCTCTGGGCTGGATGTCAACGGCATCATTTCCCAGCTGATGGAGCTGGAAAGCCAGCCGCTGGACAAGCTGCAGAATCGCGCCAAGGAAGCCCAGTCCAAGATTTCCGCAATTGGCACGCTGCAAGGCGCGTTGTCGACGTTCCAGGCCCGCGTGCTGGGCCTGTCGAGCGCTAGCGCCTACAAAAGTCTGAAGGGCAGCCTGGGTGATTCCGCGATCGGTACCGTCAGCACCGCCGTGAACGCCCAGGCAGGCAGCTACAGCCTGGCGGTGACGCAACTGGCGCAAGCGCACAAGCTCAAGTCGCAATCGTTCACCAGCGTCAACGAGCCGGTCGGCACCGGCACGATGACCATCCAGTTCGGCACCCACGACGACAACGGCACCACCGGCACCAATGCCGATGACACCTTCACCGTCAACGGTGACAAAGGCGCGCTGACGATCGAAGTCGACAGCACCAACAACACGCTGACCGGCCTGCGCGACGCCATCAACGCCAAGAAGGCAGGCGTGACCGCGACCATCGTCAATGACGGCGGCGGCTACCGATTGCTGCTCTCGTCCAGTGATAGCGGCGAGGCCAACAGCCTCAAGATCTCGGTCGACGACGACGATACGAACGACACCGACACATCTGGCTTGTCCCGATTCGCCTACGATCCGACTGCGACCACCAATATGGCGCAGACCCAGGTGGCGCAAAATGCCAAGTTCCAGCTCGATGGCATTGCCATCAGCAAATCGAGCAATACCGTGACCGACGTGCTGCAGGGGGTGACGCTGACCCTGCAGAAGATCAGCGCGCTCGATAGCAACGATGCGCCGATCACCACCTCGCTCAACGTTTCACGCGACACCAGCGGCGTGAAAACGGCGGTTGAGGAGTTCGTGAAGTCGTACAACGAATTTGCCAAGTCCGTGGAAGGCCTCAGCTTCTACAACGAGCAAGACAAGTCCAGCGGCTTGCTCAATGGCGATTACGTGATCCGGTCGATGCAATCGTCGATCCGCGCCACGTTGAACCAGGGCCTGGGCAAGGGTAGTTACTACCAGAGCCTGGGGGCGGTCGGCGTGAGCTTTGACGACAAGGGCACGATGACGCTCGATTCGTCCAAGTTGCAGAAGGCGCTGGATACCCGCCCCGAAGACGTCGCCAGCCTGTTCGCGGTGAACGGCGTGAGCAGCGATGCGCGCGTGAGCTATGTCTCATCGACGGCCACCACGCAGGCCGGCAGCTATGCGATCAATGTCACGGCGCCAGCCACCCGCGGCAGCTTCAGTGGCCTTGCCATTGCCAATGGCCCGATCACCATTACCGAAAACGACAACGACATGCTGATGGTCGCTGTCGATGGCACCTCGTCGGGCCAGATCAAGCTTGCCGCAGGCAGCTATGCGACGCCGGCGGCGCTGGCCGCGGAGATCCAGTCCAAGATCAACGGCGATAGCCGGATCAAGGATGCGGGAGCTGGGGTGACGGTCGCGTACAACACGACCTCGGGCAAGTTTGAGATGAGCTCGAACAAGTATGGTGCCAAGTCGAACGTGCAGATCACCGCGACGGGCTCGACCACCGAAACCACGCTGGGCTTCAAGGTCTCGCAGTCCGGCAGCGGCACCAATGTGGCCGGCACCATCAATGGCGAGCCTGCCAAGGGCGACGGCCAGAGTCTCACCGGTACCGGCAAGGTCGAAGGCCTCAAGTTGACCATTACCGGCGATACCGCGGGTGATTACGGTACCATGGGCTTCAGCCGCGGCTTTGCCAGCAAGCTCGATCAGACTGTAGCCAGCCTGCTGTCGAACAATGGCCTGCTGCGTAGCCGCATCAACGGCCTGAACCGCGATATCAAGAATATTGAATCGCAAGGCGGTACCATGATCCGTCGCCTCGAGGATATCGAAAAGCGTTATCGCGCGCAGTTCTCCGCACTCGATGTGCAGATCGCGACGATGAACTCGACCAGCTCCTACCTGAGCCAACAATTGTCGATGCTGAACAACCTGGCAAGCGGCAACAAGAAGTAAGAGGAATATCGATGTCCGTTGGCGCAAAAAAGGCGCTGGCCGCCTATGGCAAGCAGAATCTGCAGGCGCAGATCGAATCGGCGTCTCCAGGCCGACTGATCGTCATGCTGTACGAAGGGGCGATCAAGTCCGCCCAGCTGGGCAAGCTGCATATGCAGAACGGCGAGATTGCCGCCAAGGGTGAGGCGATCAGCAAGGCCATCGCCATTATCGACGAAGGCCTGCGCATGGCCCTCGATCATGAGCAGGGCGGCGAGCTTTCCGCCAATCTGGATGCGCTGTATTTCTACATGATCCAGCAATTGTTCGAAGCCAATCTGCACAACCGTGCTGAATTGATCGATCAGGTGGTCACCTTGCTGGGCGATCTGCGCGATGCGTGGGAAAGCATCACGCAGCCGGCGCCGTTGCCGCCGGCAATCGAGCAGGAAGCCGGCGCGCAGCAGGACGACAATCGCGGAACGCTCAGCTATGGCAAGGCCTGATATCACGCATACGCTGCGTGCGCTGGACGTGCTGGCCGCTCAGATGCTGGCGGATGCGCACGAGCAGCGCTGGGATGACCTCTTGGAGCGCCAACCGATCTGGATCGCGCTGCACCAGGCATTGCACGACATCGATTGGACACAATATTCGCCCCAGGAACAGGATCAGCTGACGCAGCTGATGGATAACCTTCAGAATGCGATCGCCGAGCTGACCGCGCTGGCCGAGGCCTGGAAGCCCGAGTTGCAGGCCATGATGAACGTCCTGCAGAACTCGTCCAAGCTGGACCGGGCCTACCGCGTTTGAAGCGGCAGCGCGCTGTGGTGTCGTATACGCTTAGCGAATGGGATTGCTTTTGGAGACGGCAAGCATGAACGCCTTCGTCCTCACCTGGCCGCAGTTGCTCTATGTCGGGCTGGGACTCGTCGTGTTTTACATTGCCCAACTGCTGCTGTTTCTGCGCAAGGTACGCGTGCGGGCGCCGGATCTCGATGTCAGCCGGCGCCAGACCGAGCTCGAGGACGAAATCGATCACCTGCGCCGCGAAGTCGAGGGGCTGAAACTGCGCCTGGCGATGAGTGCGCATTTGCAGGAAGAAGCACTGGTCGAAGTCGAGGCGGATACCGAAACACCCTATGCACACGCGATCCGCATGGCCCGCGCCGGCGCCGAAGTCGACGCCATGATCCGCGAGTGCGGCATCAGTCGCGGTGAGGCAGACCTTATCGTTGCGCTGTATCGCGCCGAGCGCCAGGGCTGACCATGCTGCCCGGCAACGCCCCGACCAGCCTGCTGCAGCTCTACGTCAAGACCCAGCAGGGGCTGATCGAAGTTCTCAAGACCTCGCCGGACGAGACCGCCAGGTTCACGGTCGGTGAGCGCGTGAACGCCACCGTCACCCAGCAATTGCCCAATGGCCGCTTTGCCGTGCTGGTGAAGGACCAGTTGCTCGATCTCAATCTGCCACGCAATACCCAGGCTGGCGAGGAGCTCGATCTGACGGTGGTCGCTCGCGATCCCAAACTCACCTTCGCGCTCAGCCAGCAGCAGGCGCTGCCGCAGAGCCGTGAAGCCGCGCTCAGCCAGGCCGCGCGCTACCTCACTTCCTTGTTGACCACAGGCCGGGGCGGCGAGACTAAGGTGCCTGTCACGCTGCAGGGGCAGACGCCGTTGATGCCCGAAGGCAAGCCGGACCCTGCCACCCTGGCGACTCGCCTCGCTGGCGTGCTGTCCGAAAGCGGCCTGTTCTATGAATCGCACCAGGCGGAGTGGGTGAATGGGCAGCGCAGCCTGCAGGCGCTGCTGCGCGAGCCGCAGGCGCAGATGAGATCCTCCTTGCCTCTGCATCCGCAGGAAACGGAGGGCACCCGGGAAAGTGGCGCCCGCAGCGGTGCCGGCAACGTCATCGAGCAGTTGCTGCGCGGCGAGCAGAAAGCCAGCCCTGAGGCCGAGGCCATGCTCAAGGGGCTGGTGCGACAGCAGCTCGACACCATCGAGCAACGCCCGGTGGTCTGGCAGGGGCAGGCATGGGAAGGCCAGCCACTGAAGTGGCAGTTGCAGCTGGAAAACGAGCGTGACGCCGATGGCCAGGTTGATACCGAGGCGCAGCGCTGGCAAACCTGGCTCAACCTCGATTTGCCGAACCTGGGGCCGATCTCGATTTCCGCCACGCTGTATCAAGGTCAGTTCAATCTGCAATTTGCCGCGGAAAATCCGGAAACGCTGGCGTTGCTGCGCGACGGCCAGGGCCTGCTGGCCCGCCAGTTCGACGCGGCGGGGCTGGCATTGGCCGGCACTCAATACGGCATCGCCGATGCCGATGAGGCCGCGCATGGCACGTAGGGCTGCCCGGATCTCGCCTGATCGCCAGCAGGCGGTGGCGCTGGCCTACCACGAGGGCGGAGGTTCGCCGCGCGTGACGGCCAAGGGCCAGGGCGTCGTCGCCGAGAAGATCATCGAAAAGGCGCGGGAAGCCGGCGTGTTCGTGCACGAATCGCCCGAGCTCGTTGCGCTGTTGATGCAGGTCGATCTCGACCAGCGCATTCCACCACAACTCTATCGTGCCGTTGCCGAATTGCTTGCCTTTGTCTACTTGCTGGAAACGGGCGCTATGGTCGAGGCGCCGCTGTTATCCTTGCCGCTGCCCGAAGCCGCACCGGCCCCGCAATCCGATACCCACTGATCACTGTGACTGCCCCTCCCTTGCGCCAGGCGCCCTACGCCGTGGCTACTTTGTTCTTCCTGCTGGGCTTCAACTACGGAAGCTGGGCCACCCGGTTGCCGGCGCTCAAGGCGCAGCTGGATCTGGGCCCGGCCCAGGTCGGTTTCCTGCTGCTGGCAAGCGGTATCGGCGCCGTTTTCTCGTTTCCGGTCACGGCGACGCTGTTGCGGCGCCTCGGTGCACAGCGCTGTTGCTGGCTGGCCGCCGCCGCGATGCCCGCCTTGCTGGTGTTGCTGGGCTTCGCCCCCAGCTATCCTTTTGCGCTCGCGGTGATGGTGATGGAAGGCGTGGCCGCTGCCTGCCTGAACGTGGCGATGAATGCCCAAGGGGTCGAGGTCGAGGTCGAGCGCGGACGGCCCATCATGTCGCGCCTGCATGCGGTGTTCAGCCTCGGTGGCCTCGCCGCTGCGCTGTTTTCCGCGCTGATGATCCGGGTTCTGCCTTCGCTGGCCTTGCATTTTGTGGCCTCGGCCGTGCTGATGTGGACCATGCTGGCCTGGGCCGCCCCCCGTTTGTTGCCGCAGTCGCCGGAGCCGCCGGCAACGCCGCGTAAGCGATTTTCACTGCCGTCCGGCGCCGCTTTATGGCTGGGGCTCGCCGCGCTGGCGGGAACCGTCGTGGAGGGCTCGATGTCCGATTGGACCGCGCTGTATCTGAAAGAGCGGACTGGCGCCAGCGAACAGGCCGCAGCGCTGGGGCTGGCCGCATTCACCGTTACCATGTTCTGTGCCCGCTGGCTGGGCGACGGCTGGCGCGCGCGCTGGGGCAGCGCCTATTTGCTCAAGACGGGAGGCAGCGTGGCCGGCGTAGGCCTAGCCGTGGGTCTGTTGCTCGGCGGCTTCTGGCCGGGCCTGGTGGCATTTGCGCTGGTGGGCCTCGGTGTGGCCGCGGTGTCGCCCTGCGTGTATATCGCCGGTGCCAAGCAAGGACCGGTGGCATTGGCCGCGGTGACGACGACTGGCGCCGTGGGCGCCTTGCTCGGCCCGCCGCTGATCGGCTTCGTTGCCCATGCCTCGCATTTGGGGTGGGGGCTGGCCGTGGTGGCCGGCGCCGCGCTGCTGATCGCCACCGCTGCGCGGCGCATTGCCTGGTAGGGCCCGTCCGGCTGTGTTTGACCAATCGGCGGCCCGCGGCAAATCCACACGCCGGATGCGGCCGCGCGGTACGGGCGTTCACCGCATTCGGGCGGCGCGACGGTCGCCGGCACGGACTGGCGCAACAGCCCCACCGAGTGTCATGCTCGCGGTTCCATGACTGAACAAACACCCTACGACTTTGTTGCCGAGCAGGTAAAACTGCTGCCCAACCTGCCGGGCGTCTATCGCTTTCTCGGCAGCGATGGCGCCGTGCTCTATGTCGGCAAGGCCATCGATCTCAAGCGCCGTGTCGGCTCGTATTTCCAGAAGAGCGATCTGAGCCCGCGCATCCGGCTGATGCTGGCGCAGGTGGCGCGGCTGGAGACCACGGTGGTGCGCTCCGAGGCCGAGGCGCTGGTGCTCGAGAACAACCTGATCAAGGCGCTGGCGCCGCGCTACAACATCCTGTTCCGCGACGACAAGAGCTATCCCTATCTGGTCGTCACCGGCCATCGCTATCCACGCCTGGCGTACTACCGTGGCGCGCTCGACAAGCGCAACCAGTACTTCGGCCCGTTCCCCAACGGCTACGTGGTCAAGGAATCGATCCAACTGTTGCAAAAGGTGTTCAAGCTGCGCACCTGCGAGGACACGGTGTTCGCCAACCGCTCGCGACCGTGCCTGCTGCACCAGATCAGGCGCTGCTCGGCACCCTGTGTCGACCTGGTCAGCAAGGAAGACTACCAGCGCGACGTCGGTAACGCCGTGCGGTTTCTGGAAGGCAAGGGCAACGAGCTGCTGACCGAATTGGAGACGCGGATGCAGGCGGCATCCGAAGCCTGGGATTTCGAGCTGGCCGCCAGCTTGCGCGACCAGATCCAGGCGCTGGCCAAGGTGCAAGAGCGACAGTTCGTATCCAGCAACGCCAACGAGCTCGATGCCGACATCGTCGCCTGCGTCGCCCGCGACGGTGTGCTGTGCGTCAATCTGGCCATGGTGCGTGGTGGCCGCCATGTCGGCGACAAGAACCTGTTTCCGAGCCACGCCGAGGACTACGGCCCCGCGGAGGCGCTGGCAGCCTTCCTTGCGCAGCATTACCTCGATCGCAGCGTGCCACCGGTGGTGATCTGCCACCCGGCGCCCGATGGCGGTGAGCTGATCGTCTCGCTGCTGTCCGAGCAGGCCGGTCGCAAGGTCGTGGTGAACAGCAATCCCAATGGCGAGCGCCGGGTGTGGCTGGAAATGGCGAGGAAGAACGCCGAATTTGCCATCTTGCAGCGCCAGGCACAGGCGGCGACCCAGGCCGGCCGGTTGACCGCGCTGGTCGAGGCACTCAACTTGCCCGAAGAAACGCAGCGCATCGAGTGTTTCGACATCTCGCACACCATGGGCGAGGCGACAGTCGCGTCCTGCGTGGTGTTCGATCGGGGCGATATGCAGCCCAAGGAATACCGGCGCTACAACATCGAAGGCATTACGGCCGGGGATGACTACGCGGCGATGAAACAGGTGCTGACCCGGCGCTATGAAAAGATCGCCGCCGGTGAGGGCAAGGTACCGGACCTGATCCTGATCGATGGCGGCAAGGGCCAGTTGACGCAGGCCGAGGAAGTACTGGCCGAGGTGGGCTTGGCCCAGCCAGTACTGATCGGGATCGCCAAAGGGGAAACGCGCAAGGCCGGCCTCGAGCAACTGATCCTCGCCACCAGCCACGCCGTGGTGCGGCTGCCGCCGGACCATGCCGGTCTGCATCTGGTGCAACAGATCCGTGATGAATCGCACCGCTTCGCCATTACCGGCCATCGCGCGCGCCGCGCCAAGGCCCGTGTTGCGTCCAGCCTGGAGGAGATTCCCGGGGTCGGCCCCAAGCGCCGCCAGAAATTGCTGGCGCGCTTCGGTGGATTACAAGGTGTGAAGGCTGCCAGTGTCGAAGACCTGATGCAGGTCGATGGCATCAACGCCGAATTGGCGGAGCGGATTCATGCCGCGCTGCGCGGTTAGTATCTGATGCCAAAGGGATAAATTTTCCGGGGCGGAAATACCAGCTTCGGCGGTCGCGCCGTGGTCACGCTGGAATGTGGTAAGCGAATTAGTCGTGCTTTGCTGTAAGAATTTGACCAAATTGGTGTTGTACGTATGTCTGTTGATTGGGTCGCTTACATGCAATAGTTACTGCATTTGTGGTAAAAATGTCGGTTTTCCCATCGTGCAGTCTTTGTAATGAGCCGTTTTTCCGTCACGCACTGGTCCGCTTGGGCTCCGGGCTTGGCCGACCAGGCAGCCTGGTCGCGCTGGCTGGCCGCGCCGACTTCGCTGGCCTGTGAAGCCGAGCCGGCCGTGCGCGAAATGCCGGCCATGATGCGTCGGCGTGCGGAGCGGCTGGGGCGCGCTGCATTGCAGGTGGCGTACTGGTGCCAGGGCGACACGCCGCCCGACGCGGTGATTTTCGCCTCGCGCTACGGTGAAATCAATCGTTCCATCGATCTGCTCGATCAACTGGCCGCGCAGCAGCCTTTGTCGCCCGCATCGTTCAGCATGTCGGTACACAATGCCGTCGGCGCCCTCTATTCCATTGCCCGCGGCGATACCGCCAATTACCTCGCCGTTGCGGCGGGCGAGGATACCGTAGCCAGCGCATTTGTAGAGGCGACGGCGCTGCTGGCCGATGGTGCGAACGAGGTGCTGGTCGTCGCCTATGAGGGGCCGTTGCCCGAGCGATACCAGCGCTTTGCCGGCGCGCAAGCGCAATTCCCCTGGGCATGGTCATGTCGACTCGCTGCGGCCGCTTGCGGCGGCATCAGCTTGCAACGCACTGCCGCGCCGGATGACACACCGTGCGATCTGCCTGGCGATCTGGCCATCCTGCGTTTTCTTGTTTCGGAAGGGCCGACGCAGCTTCGGCAACGCAACTGGCAATGGCAGCGCCATGCTTGAGCGGGTAGACCGCTATTGGCGCGTGCTCGCCACGGGCATCGCCTTTACCACGTTCGGCGTGGGGGGCCTGCTGCTATGGCTGGTGTTCCTGCCACTGCTGTCGCTGTGCTTCTGGCTGCAGGCATCGCAACGCGCCAGTATCGCCAGGTGGGCGGTGCATGCCTGTTTTGCGTCGTTTGTGGGTCTGATGTGCTGGCTCGGCATACTGCGCTACGAAATTCATGGGCTGGATCGGCTGCGGCGTGGCGGACTCTTGATCCTCGCCAACCACCCGACGCTGCTCGATGTGGTATTCCTGATCTCGCTGGTGCCCAATGCCGATTGTGTGGTCAAGGGCAGCCTTGCACGCAACCCGTTTACGCGCGGAGCCATTTGCGCCACCAACTACATCTGCAACGACAGCGGTTCGGGCCTGGTCGAGGACGGAATTCGTTCGCTGCGGCAAGGCAGCAACCTGATCATTTTTCCCGAAGGGACCCGCACGCCGGTCGACGGCAAGATGAAGTTGCAGCGCGGAGCGGCCAATATCGCGGTACGCGGCCTGCGCGACATCACGCCGGTGACCATACGCTGCGAGCCGCTCAGCCTGACCAAGGGCTTGCCGTGGTGGCAGGTGCCGCCGCGCAGGATGCACTTTACGCTCGAGATACGCGACGACATCGCGATCCAGCCTTTTCTGGATGCCGCAGGCGGTGAGGCGCTGGCCGCGCGTCATCTGACCGACTATTTGCACGATTATTTTGCCAAGGAAGTTGCTTCTCATGCTCGCGCTTGAACAGGAAATCAAGGGACTCGTCATCGAGTCGCTCAATCTGGAAGACATTACGCCGGACGATATCGATACCGACGCCCCCTTGTTCGTGGAAGGGCTGGGTCTCGATTCGATCGATGCGCTGGAACTCGGCCTGGCGTTGCAAAAGCGCTACGGTGTGAGCCTTTCGGCCGATTCGGCCGAGACGCGGGCGCATTTTGCCAGCGTGCGAGCGCTGGCCGCCTTTGTGGCCTCGGCCCGCAAACAGTAAGACCCTCAGTAATTGGATAGCCTCGGCTATCGCACGACCGGCAGGAACGAGCATGACCAAGCAAGAGCTTTTCGAGCGCCTGAGCACCATTTTGCAGGAGACCTTCGACACCGACCCCGTCAAGATCGTGCCGGAGGCAAGGCTGTACGAAGACCTGGATATCGACAGTATCGACGCGGTGGACATGATCGTTCGCCTGCGCTCGCTGCTGGGAAAACGCCTGCAGCCCGATTCCTTCAAATCGGTACGCACCTTGCAGGACGTCATCGACGCACTGCATGGACTGCTTGAAGAACAATCGGCCTGATTGCACGTGCGTCTGCTGTTGCTGGGCCTGATCACATTGGCCTATCCGGCCCTGGTGTACCTGGGGCTGGGCCGTGTCGAGCCGCGCTGGCTGGCCCTGCTGCTGGCCGGAACGGTACTGCTGCGCGTGCTTGCCACGCGGGACCGGGTCTGGCTGCTGGCTGGCGCCGGTGCCTTGCTGCTGGTCGCGATCAGCCTGGCCGGCAATCTGCTGTTGCCGCTCAAGCTCTATCCCATGCTGGTCAACGCGACCTTGCTGGCCGTGTTTGCGACGAGCCTCGTTTATCCGCCGTCCATGATCGAGCGGCTGGCGCGTTTACGCGAGCCCGACCTGCCGGCATCCGGCGTCGCGTACACGCGTAAGGTGACCCAAGTGTGGTGTGGTTTCTTCGCCGTCAATGGCAGCCTGGCACTGATCACCAGCTGCTGGGCGAGCGACGCCATCTGGGCGCTCTACAACGGTCTGATCGCGTATATCGCGATGGGTGCGCTGTTCGGCGGCGAATGGCTGGTGCGGCAGCGGGTGAAGGCGAAGGGCGTGCATGACTGATTTGCGTTCGCTGGAACAACTGCTCGCCGTGGGACGCGCGCCAGCCTGGCCTGTGGCCGTGCGCGCGGGGCAGGGTGTCGATTTCGCCGGCTTGCGCCTGCGCGTCGCCGCATGGCGCGCGGCGTTTTCCGCGCAGCCTGGGCGGCGATGGGCGTTGTATACCGAAGACAGCTTCGAGTTTGCCGCCGCGCTGTTCGGTGCCTGGCATGCCGGTGCCTGCGTTTACCTGCCTGCCGATAACCAGCCCGTCACCCAGGCCCGCTTGCGTGAACATGTCGATGGCTTTGCCGGGCAATGGCCAGCCGATTGCCGGCCACTGGCTGTCATGGAACCCGACCCCACGCCGTTTTCCGAGCTGGATCCAGAGGCGGAGGCGTTGGTGGTCTACACCTCGGGCTCCAGCGGTGAGCCATCGGCCATCCCCAAGCGGCTGCGCCAGTTGTCCACCGAAGTGGCCGCGCTCGCCGCCTGCTGGCCCGATCTGCCGGCTGACGCGCGGGTTCTGGGCAGCGTGTCGCACCAACATATCTATGGCCTGCTGTTCCGCGTGCTGTGGCCGCTCGCCGCCGGCCGGGCATTCGCTGCGGAGCGACTGGCCTACCCGGAGCAGATCGCCGCGGCGCTGGCACAAGCGCGCAGCCTGCTGGTCGCCAGCCCCGCGCATTTGAAGCGCTTGAACGATCAGCTCGACTGGGCCGATGCCCGCGCGAACCTGGCGGCGGTGTTTTCCTCCGGCGGCCCGCTGCCGGCCGACGCCTTGCCGGCCTGCCGCGCCTTGCTCGGGCAGGCGCCGCTCGAGATCTACGGTAGCTCGGAAACGGGCGGTATCGCCTGGCGGCAGCGCGAGGATGCGGCAACGGCCAACTGGCAACCGTTGCCCGGTGTGCAATTGCGCGTCGCAAACGACGTGCTGCAGGTGCGCTCCGGTCATCTGCCCGACGCCGACTGGCATGCCACCAGCGACAAGGTGCAGTTGGGTGATGCGGGTTTCGAGCTGCAGGGGCGCGCGGACCGGATCGTGAAGATTGAGGAAAAGCGCGTGTCGCTGACTGCGCTGGAAGCGGCACTGATGCAGAGCGGCCTGCTGCAGGAGGCCCGTGTGGTCAGCCTGCCGGGGTCGCGCGCCCTGCTGGGCGTGGTGGCAGTGCCCAATGCCCGCGGCTGGAGATGCTATGACGAGGACGGCAAGCGCGCGCTGAACGCCGTGCTGCGTGACCAGCTCGTGGATCTGGTCGAGCCTAGTGCCCTGCCGCGTCGCTGGCGTTATCCCTGGGCCTTGCCGGTTAACAGCCAGGGCAAGACCACCGAGGCCGAGTTGCACGCGCTGTTCGATCCGCGCCGACCCGAGGTGCGCCTGCTAGCGCACGATGCCACGCAAGCGACGCTGCATTTGCAGTTCGCCGCGGCTTCACCGTATTTCGTCGGCCATTTCGCGCTGGCCCCCGTATTGCCCGGCGTGGCACAGCTCGATTGGGTCGTCCGGCTGGCCCGCGCGCTGTTTGCGTTGCCGCCGCGCTTCCTGAGGCTGGAGGCGGCCAAGTTCCAGCAGGTGATCGTTCCGGACACCGTGCTCACGCTGGCGCTGGGATACGCGGCAGCGCGAGGCAGCGTCAGCTATTCCCTGCATTCGGCGGCCGGTCAGCATGCCAGCGGTCGCATCGTGTTCGGAGCTGCCGCATGAGGCTGTGCGCGGTGATTCCGGTCTACAACCATGGCGACGCGGTCGGCGAGGTCATCGCCGCTTTGCGCGGCAACGCGCTGCCGTGCGTGCTGGTCGACGACGGCAGCGAAGCGGGCTGCGCGGCGGTGCTCGATCACTGGGCCGAGCGCGAGCCCGACGCAATCTGCGTGGTACGCCTGCCGCGGAACCAGGGCAAGGGCGGGGCGATGATGGCGGGGCTGCGCGCGGCGCTGCAGGCGGGCTATAGCCATGCGTTGCAGATCGACGCCGACGGTCAGCATAATGCCGGCGACATTCCCGCCTTTGTCGCGCAGGCTCGCTTGCAGCCGGAACGGCTGATCTGCGGCTGCCCGGTGTATGACGACAGCGTGCCCAAGGGCCGACTTTATGGCCGCTACCTGACCCACGTCTGGGTGTGGATCAATACGCTGTCGCTGGAGATCCGTGATTCGATGTGCGGTTTCCGGGTCTACCCGCTGGCGCCGACCGTGGCGCTGCTCGACAGCGCCCGCATCGGCCGCAGGATGGATTTCGATATCGAGATCCTGGTGCGCTTGCACTGGCGCAGCATGCGCATCGTCAATCTGCCCACCCGCGTGCATTACCCGGCCGACGGCGTTTCGCACTTCCGCGTCTGCGCGGACAACGTATTGATCTCCCGCATGCATGCCCGACTGTTTTTCGGTATGGCGCTGCGCGCGCCCTTGCTGCTGTGGCGCAGGCTGTTCCGGAGGCCCGCATGAGCACGGCCCAGGCGTCGCGCCATTGGGCGCAGATGGGCGAACATACCTTCGTGTTCGGCATCTGGCTGCTGTTCTGGGTCTACCGCCTGCTGGGGCGCTGGCCGTTCCGGATCTGCCTTTATGCGGTGGTGTTCGTGCACTGGGCATGCCGACCCGCGTTGCGGCGGGCGTCCTTGCAATACCTGCAGCGCGTGCAGACGGCGACCGGCGCCCTGGGCCATGTGCCGGACTGGCGTGACAGCCTGCGCCATATCGCGCTGTTTGCCGAGACGCTGCTGGACAAGCTGCTTGCTGTGTCGGGGCGCTATCGCTTCGAGCGGGTGCGCACCGAAGGGCGCGAAGCCGTCTATGAAGCCGGGCAGGCCGGGCAGGGAGGGCTGATCGTGACCGCGCACATCGGCTGCCTGGAGCTGTGCCGCGCCATGGCCGAGGCGCGTGGCGTGCTGCGGCTCAACGTGCTGGTGCACACCCGGCATGCGCTGCGTTTCAATCAGATGCTGCGCCGGCTCAATCCGACCCACGATGTCGACCTGATCGAGGTCACCGAGATCAGCCCGACCACGGCCGTGGTGCTGGCCGACAAGGTCGCTGCCGGTGAGTTCGTGGTGCTTGCAGGCGATCGCATTCCGGTCTTCGCCAGCCAGACAGTGACGACCGAGTTTCTCGGCCATCCCGCGCCATTCCCGGTCGGCCCCTACGTGCTCGCCAGCCTGCTCAAGTGCCCTGTCTACCTGCTTGGGTGCATCCACGAGGCGGGCGGTTACACGGTGCATTTCGAACAACTGGCCGAGTCGGTGAAACTGCCGCGCAGCCAGCGCGAGGCGGCGATACAGCAGTACGCAGCGCGCTATGCCGCGGCCGTGACCGGGCTGCTGCGCCGCTCGCCGTATGACTGGTTCAATTTCTTTGCTTTCTGGGATCAAGTCCATGATGTCCGTCAACCGTGATCCCGTCCGTTTCGACGGTACGCCGCTGACCATTGAAGACGTGGTGGCGCTGGCGCAGCAGTCGCGTTGCGCCGAGCTGTCGGCCGATACCGCTTTTCGTGCCCGCATCGCCCGCGGCGCCGATTTTCTTGATCGCCTGCTGGCCGAGGAGGGCGTCATTTATGGCGTGACCACCGGCTATGGCGATTCGTGCACGGTCACCATCCCGCCCGAACTCATCCCCGAGTTGCCGCATCATCTCTATACCTACCACGGTTGCGGCGCCGGTCGTTTCCTTAGCGCCGAGGAAACGCGCGCCGTGCTGGCTGCGCGGCTGGCCTCGTTGGCGCAGGGCATGTCCGGGGTCAGCGTGGGCCTGCTCGCCCAGCTGGAAACGCTGTTGCGGCACGATATCCTGCCGCGCATTCCCGCGGAAGGTTCGGTCGGCGCCAGCGGCGATCTGACGCCACTCTCCTATGTGGCGGCGGTGCTGTGCGGCGAGCGCGACGTGCTCTACCGCGGCGCCGTGCGCCCGACCGCCGAGGTGTACGCCGAGCTTGGCATCGCGCCGCTGCGGCTGCGGCCCAAGGAAGGCCTCGCGATTATGAACGGCACTGCCGTGATGACCGCACTGGCTTGCCTCGCCTGGCGGCGTGCCGACTATCTGTGCCGACTGGCCACGCGGCTCACCAGCGTCAATGTCTTGGCCAGCGCGGGCAATGCCCACCATTTCGACGAGGCGCTGTTCGCGGTCAAGCCGCACGCGGGCCAGCAACTCGTCGCCTCGCGCATCCGCGCCGATCTGGCTTCCGAGCGGCCCAGTCGCAACGAGCAGCGCTTGCAGGATCGCTATTCGCTGCGCTGCGCGCCGCACGTGATCGGTGTGCTGCAAGATGCCTTGCCGTTCTTTCGCCAACTGATCGAGAACGAACTCAACAGCGCCAACGACAACCCCATCATCGATGGTGACAACGAGCAAGTGCTGCACGGCGGCCATTTCTACGGCGGTCATATCGCTTTCGCCATGGACGGCCTGAAGAACGCCGTCGCCAACGTGGCCGACCTGCTCGATCGCCAGCTGGCGCTGCTGGTCGACACCCGCTTCAACCATGGTCTGCCGAGCAATCTGTCGGCGGCCACCGGCGAGCGCGCGGCGATCAACCATGGCCTCAAGGCGCTGCAGATCAGCGTGTCGGCGTGGACCGCCGAAGCGCTCAAGCAGACCATGCCGGCGTCGGTGTTCAGCCGTTCGACCGAGTGCCATAACCAGGACAAGGTGAGCATGGGTACCATCGCGGCACGCGATTGCCTGCGGGTGCTCGAGCTGAGCGAACAGGTGGCGGCTGCCATGCTGATCGCAGCGCGACAAGGCATTGCGCTGCGCCAGCGCATCGATGCTGGCCTCGCGCTGACGCCGGCGCTTTCCAAACTGCAGGCGGCACTGCAGGCGCAGATTCCGCTGATCGTCGAAGACCGCGCGCTCGATAGGGAGCTCATAACCCTGGTCGAGGCCATCCGCGCCGAGCAATGGGAACTGTATGCAGACTGATCTGAGCCAGGAGATCACCTTGTCGCCGGCCTTCCATGACCTGGACCCCATGGACTGCGTCTGGCACGGCAACTACGTGAAGTACCTGGAACTGGCCCGCAGCGCGTTGCTGGGCAAGTTCGAATACGACTACCCGCAGATGCGCGATTCCGGTTATGCCTGGCCCATCGTCGACATGCGGCTCAAGTATGTCGGCATGATCCATTTCGGCCAGCAGGTAAGGATACGGGCCGAGATCACCGAGTGGGAGAACCGGTTGCGCATCGATTATCTGATCACCGATGTGGCCACCGGACGGCGCTTGAACCAGGCTCATACCATCCAGGTGGCGGTGGAGATCACCAGCGGCGAGATGCAATACGTGTGCCCGCAGATACTGTGGGACAAGCTGGGGCTGCAGCCATGCTGATGCGCTGCCTCGTCGCGCTGTTGCTGGGCCTTGTCACGCTGGTGGCGCCCGCGGCCGATCTGGCGCAATCGGTACGCGAGCGGCTCGCGCAGCCGCCGGTGCTACGGGGCGAGTTCGAGCAGCGCAAGCAGGTGGCGGGCTTCAAAAAGCCGCTGCTGTCGCGTGGCGACTTCATCGTCGCCCGTGAGCGGGGTGTGCTGTGGCGGACCACCTCGCCGTTCGCCAGCCAGCTGCGGCTGACGCGCAACGAGATCGTCGCCACCCAGGGTGGGCAGGTGGCGTTCAGGCTCGATGCCGCCAAGGAGCCGTCGGTACGCATGATCAACGCCTTGTTGTTCGCGCTGCTCAACGGCGATATCGACGCGCTGACCGAGCATTTCGGCGTCGACGGCGAGGCCAGCGGACAGCAATGGCAATTGGTGCTGACGCCCAAATCGGCGGCACTGGCGCGCCTGATGACGCGTGTTTCGCTATCCGGTGACCAGTACGTGCGGCAGATCGACATTGCCGAGGCCAATGGTGACCGGACCGCCATCCGCTTCAGTGCGCAACACAGTACGCCGTCGCGGCTGAGCGGCGAAGAGGCGGCCCGTTTTGACTGAATCCGGTCTGCCCAAGCACAGCGCGCGCTGGCTGGCCTGGGGCTGGCTGCTGATCGTGCTCGCCATCGCCGGGCACAATCTCTATCTCTGGACCGGCGCACGGTTGCGGCTCGATACCGACATCCTCGCCATGTTGCCGCAGAACGAGCGCGATCCACTGGTGCAGGGCGCCACGCGCCAGCTGGCGGACGCGGCGGCGCGGCGCATCGTGGTGCTGGTCGGTGGCAAGGACTGGGCCATGGCAAAACGCGCCGGGGATGCCTACGCCGCCGTATTGCAAACGGCACGCGTGTCGATGGCATTACGCTACCGCGTCGATGATGATGCGGCGGCGACCTGGCTGGGGTTCTTTACGCCGTATCGATACGGCCTGCTGACTGATGCCCAGCGCACGCATCTGCAGCAGCAAAGCCCAGAACAGCTGGCCGGCGAGGCGATCGAAGCGCTGTATCGACCGTTGGCAATGCCACGCATCGGCGCGTGGCACGATGATCCGCTCAACCTGTTCGGCGGCTGGCTGGGCACGCGCGCGGCCGATTCCAAGGTGCGCGTCACCGACGGGCGACTCAGCTTGGCCGAAGGCGAGCGGCAATACGCGCTATTGATGCTGGAGCAGCAAGGACCGGCGTTTTCGCTGGCGGCGCAGCAAGCGCTATTGCCCGTGCTGCAGCAAGCTGCGCAGGCGGCCGCGGCGCATGGCGCCCAGATCCATGCTGTCGGCGTGCCCTTGCACGCGGCGGCGGCGGCGCGCCAGGCGGAGCGCGAGATGCACACCATAGGGCTGGGCTCACTCATCGGCATCGTATTGCTGACGTGGTTCGTGTTCAGTGCGTTCAAGCCGCGCTTGCTGGTCATGCTCTCGATCGCAGTGGGCCTCTTGGCCGCCATTTCGGTGTGCGCGCTACTGTTCGGCCGGCTGCACCTGATCACGCTGGTGTTCGGCGCGAGTCTGGTCGGCGTGGCCGAGAACTACGGCAGCAACTACTTCAGCAATCGCCAGGGGCGCCCGCCCGCGGAGCGCTGGGCCATGCTGCGCGAGCAGGGGCCGGCGATGTGGCTGGCGATGCTGACCACGGTGGTCGGCTACGCCTTGCTGGCGCTGACACCGTTTCCGGGGCTGCGGCAGATCGCCGTGTTCTCCGCGGTGGGCCTGCTGGCTGCGTTCGTCACGGTGCTGTGGTGGTTTCCGTGGCTGGATGGCGGGCGGCGCATGGAGGCGACGCGGTTGTCGCGCTGGATCGGCGGCGGGCGCGGGCACTGGCCTGTGCTTGGCCGCAACCGTATTACCGCGCTGCTGCTCGTTGTCGTGGCCGCGCTGCTGCTGGCCGGCTTGGGCCAGCTGCGCAGCAACGACGATATCCGTTTGCTGCAGAATTCGCCGGCGGCGCTGATCGCCGACCAGCAAACGGTCGCGCGATTGCTGGACCTGCCGGGGCCCGCCCAGTTCTACCTGGTGCAGGGGCAAAGTGCCGAGCAGGTGTTGCAACGCGAGGAGGCGTTGAAACAGCGTCTGACGCCCTTGGTCGAGCGGGGCGTGCTAGGGGGTGTGCAGGCCATTTCCGATTGGGTGCCGTCTGCCGCGCGCCAGGCGCAGAACCGGGCTGTCTACCAACAGTTGCTGGATAGTCCGGATGGTGTGCTGGCACGGGCCGCACGCCTGCTTGACGAGCAGCTGGTCGCGAGCCCCCGGACAGACCGCGCGTTGCAGCTGCACGATTGGCTGGCGGCGCCAGTATCCGAGCCCTTGCGTGCGCAGTGGCTCGGTCGCCTGGGCGATGGTTACGCCAGCGTGGTGCTGTTGCGCGGGATACAGGGGGTCGCCAAGCTGCCACAGCTGGCCACGGCGGCGCGTACCGTGCCGGGCGTGCGCTGGGTGGACAAGGTCGCCGAGGTATCCGACGTGATGGGGCGTTATCGCGTGCTGATGGGCTGGGTCATCCTGGCGGCGTATGTGCTCGTGTTTGCCGCTCTGAGCGCGCGTTTTGGCCGATCGGCGTGGCGCGCATTGTTGCCGACCGCGCTGGCCAGTGCGCTGACGCTGGCGCTGCTCGCCTTGCTGGGGCAATCGTTGCAGCTTTTCAACGTGCTGGCGCTGCTGCTGATCCTGGGCATGGGGGTCGATTACGGCATCTTCCTGCTTGCGCAGCCCGATCCCGACGAGGCACGCCCGTTTCTCTCGATCACGCTGGCGGCGATCTGCACCTTGCTGGCCTTTGGTCTCTTGGCGCTATCGGCCACGCCGGCATTGCGCGCCTTCGGCCTGACGATGCTGTTCGGCATTAGCCTCGCGTGGTTGCTGACGCCGTCGTTCACCACCGCTTTCCGTTCCACTTCAACCGGTTCCTGCTGATATGGCTGTCCATACCCTCAACCAGTTTGTCCTGCGCAATCTACGCACCTTTGAAATGATCGGCGTGCTGATGCGCATCTTCAGCTTCAGCCTGGTGAGCTGGCTGGGCGCGGCCAGCCCCTTCATGTTCGTCTGGGTCTTCAACACCATCGACGCCGTGCTGTTGTCGTGGTGCTCCGCCTTGCGCCGCGATACCGCCTACACCACGCTCAACACCTTCTGGGTGCTCGTGGGCGTCGTTGGCGTGCTGCGCGCCGGCAATGTCATCCACTGAACCGGTTTTAACCCTCTCATCATGCCGAGCGAATCTGCCATGCAAGTCGAACATACCGAAATCCTGATCATTGGCGCGGGCCCGGCCGGCGCAGTCGCCGCGGGCCTGTTGCGTAAACAGGGTCGCCAGGTGCTGGTGATCGAGAAGGAGCTGTTTCCGCGCTTTTCGATCGGCGAGAGCCTGCTGCCGCAATCGATGGAGTACATCGAAGCGGCCGGTTTCCTGCAGGACGTGGTCGAGGCTGGTTTCCAGTACAAGAATGGCGCGGCGTTCCAGCGCGGCGAGCGCCGGACCAGCTTCGATTTTCGTGACAAGTTCTCCTGCGGCTGGGGCACCACCTACCAGGTCCAGCGTGCGCATTTCGATGACGTGCTGGCCAAGGCGGCGGCCAAGGCCGGCGCCCAGATCCGTTTCCAGCACCAGGTGGTGGCGGTCGATGTCACAGGGGAACAGCCGGTGGTGACGGTTGCAGCGCCCGATGGCACCCGTTATCAGGTCAGCGCGCGCTTCCTGCTCGATGCCAGCGGCTTCGGGCGCATCCTGCCGCGCCTGCTGAACCTGGAAACGCCGTCGGCCTTTCCGGTGCGCGGGGCCTACTTCACCCATATCGAAGACCGGATCCCGACCGGGGAGTTCGACCGCAACAAGATCCTGGTGAGCATCCACCCCGAACACGTCGACGTCTGGTTCTGGACCATCCCGTTTTCCAATGGTCGCTGCTCGCAGGGCGTGGTGGCGCGCACCGAGTTCCTCGAGCGCTACAGCGGCAGTGAAACCGAGCGCCTGCAGGCCATCATTGCGGAGACGCCAACGCTGTCCAGCCTGCTCAAGGACGCGGTATGGGATACGCCGGCACGCAAGCTGACCGGCTACGCGGCCAATGTCTCCTCGCTGGCGGGGCGCAACTATGCCTTGCTGGGCAACGCGGGCGAGTTCCTCGATCCGGTGTTCTCGAGCGGCGTGACCATCGCCTTCAAGTCCGCCAGCCTCGCTGCTGCTGCGATCGCGCGTGAATTCGCGGGCGACACGGTGGATTGGCAAGCCGATTACGCGCAACCCTTGAAGGCCGGGGTCGATGCGTTCCGCGCCTTTGTCGAGAGCTGGTACGCCGGCGGCTTCCAGGATGTGATCTTCCATGAGCAGCAATCGCCGGAAATCCGCCGCATGATCTCGTCGGTGCTCGCCGGCTACGCCTGGGATGTCAAGAACCCCTATGTCGCCGAGCCGCGCCGGCTCAAGGCGCTGGAGCAGTTGTGCGCGCTCTGATCGTTGCCGTATTGCTGCTGGCAGCTTGCGCCACGCCGCCTGCCGAACGCGCGCTGCCGCCATTGCGGCTTGCGCCGGCCGATTACGGCGCGAGCGTGAGCCTAGTGCAGCGACTGACCGTGTGGCTGAACCCGGACGGGCAAGGCGAGAAAGCCGCTGCGCACAGCCTGGATGCGCAACTCGAGATCGACACCGAGGCGGTGCAGCTGGTTGGCATCGCACTGGGCCAGCGTGTGCTCAACCTGCGCTGGGATGGTCGTGAGCTGGCAAGCAGCCGTCACGCCCTTTTGCCGCAGGCCGTGGATGCGGGACACGTGCTGCGCGACGTGCAACTGGTGTTCTGGCCGGCCGAATCGGTTCGGGCCGCACTGCCGGCCGGCTGGACGCTGCGCGATACGGGTGCCAACGAGCGGACATTGCTGCATGCCGGCCAGGAGCTGGTGCGCATCCGCTACGAGGGGGTGACGCGCGATACGGGACGGGTCGAACTGGAAAACCTGCTGGAGCGCTATCGCATGCAGATCGAGACGGCGCGCAATGCGGAATGATATGAACGAAGCGGTCTATCTCAATGAGCTCGGCATCGTCTGCGCGCTGGGAGCGGGGCAGGCGGAAGTCCGGGCGGCGCTGTTCGCCACCAAGGTGAGTGGCGTCGCGCCGGTGCCGGAGGCGCTGCCGGGCAGAACCTTGCATCTGGGGCGGGTGGCAGGCGCGCTTGCTGCGGACGAACAACTGCCCGTATCGCTGCATAGCCGCAACAATGCGCTGTTGCTGGCGGCGCTCGCGCAGATCCGGGCTGAGGTCGAGGCGGCCATCATCCGCTTTGGCGCGCACCGCGTTGCCGTGATCCTGGGAACGAGCACGTCCGGTGTCGCCGAAGCGGAGCGCGGCATGTTCGCCTATGCCCGTACCGGCGCACTACCCGAAGATTTTCATCTGGCGCAGCAGGAAATGGGCTCGCCCGCCGTGGCATTGGCGCAGGTGCTGGGCGTGACCGGGCCGGCCCACGTGATTTCCACCGCGTGCTCGTCCAGCGCCAAGGCGCTGGCCAGCGCCGCGCGCTTGTTGCGCGCCGGGATGTGCGACGCGGTGATCGTCGGTGGCGGCGATACGCTGTGCCAGTTCACCGTGGCCGGGTTCGCCGCGCTGGAATCGGTGAGCGCCGCACGGTGCAACCCGATGAGCGCTGCGCGCGACGGCATCAATATTGGCGAAGGCGCAGCGCTGTTTCTGATGACGCGCGAACCGGGCCCGGTGATGCTGGCCGGCTGGGGTGAATCGTCCGATGCCTACCATATCTCCGCGCCCGATCCGTCCGGCCGGGGCGCACTGGCCGCGATGCAGGGCGCGTTAACGCGTGCCGGCATCGCGCCTGCGGCGATCGATTACATCAATCTGCACGGTACGGCGACACCGCATAACGACGCGATGGAAAGCCGGGCGGTATTCGGACTGTTTGGCGCTGCGACGCCGGCGAGTTCGACCAAACCCTTGACCGGACACACGCTGGGCGCCGCTGGCGCGATCGAGGCCGCCATCTGCTGGCTGACATTGCATGACAATCCACGCGGCCAGTTGCCGCCGCACTGGTGGGACGGCTTGGCCGACGCGGCCTTGCCGCAGCTCAATCTGGTGAAGCCTGCGCGCGTGCTTGGCCGTCCGCTCGACTATGCGCTGAGCAACTCGTTCGCCTTTGGCGGCAGCAACGCGGCGCTGGTGCTGGCCCGCGTGCGGGGGCAGGCATGACCGACCTGAGTACCGTGGCGATCACCGATCTGGTGCCGCATGCCGACGCCATGTGCCTGCTCGATCGCGTCTTGCGGGCCGAGGGCGAGACGCTGGTCGCCGAAGTGACAATACGCGCGGATGGGTTGTTCTGCAGCGACGGCGAGGTCGGCGGCTGGGTCGGTATCGAGTATATGGCGCAGGCCGTTGCCGCCTGGGCCGGCTGGCAATCGCGACAGCGTGGTCAGTTGCCCCGGGTGGGGTTTCTGCTGGGAAGCCGGCGCTATGAGTGCAGCCGTGGCGGCTTCTTGCCCGGCGAAACGCTGCACATCCACGTGCACCGGCAGTTCCAGGCCGACAATGGCCTGGGGCAGTTCGACTGCCGCATCGAAATCGCCGGCGAGTGCATAGCGAGCGCGGCGTTGACGGTGTTCGAGCCCGACGATGCGACCCAGTTTTTGCAAGGACTAGACAGATGAATGACAAGACGGTGCTGGTCACCGGCTCCAGCCGCGGCATAGGCCGGGCGATCGCGTTGCGGCTGGCGCGTGACGGTTACGATCTCGTGCTGCATTGCCGCAGCCGCCGCGACGAAGCCGAATCCGTCGCGACGCAGGTGCGTGAACTGGGGCGTGCCGCGCGGGTGCTGCAATTCGATGTGGCCGATCGTGCGCGCGCAGCCGAAGTGCTGTTGGCCGACGTCGAGACGCACGGTTGCCACTACGGCGTGGTCTGCAACGCCGGCATCGCGCGCGACAACGCTTTTCCGGCGATGCCGCCGGAAGACTGGGATGCGGTGATCCATACCAATCTGGATGGCTTCTACAACGTGCTGCACCCGCTGACGATGCCGCTGGTGCGACGCAAGCGCCCCGGGCGCATCGTCACGCTGGCCTCGGTGTCCGGCATCATGGGCAATCGCGGCCAGGTGAACTACAGCGCGGCCAAGGCCGGCATCATTGGTGCGACCAAGGCACTGGCGGTCGAGCTCGCCAGTCGTGCGATCACCGTCAATTGCGTGGCGCCGGGGCTGATCGATACCGAGATGGTCAAGCAGCATGTGCTGGATGAGGCAATGAAGATCATTCCGGCGCGTCGCATGGGCAAGCCCGACGAGGTCGCGGCGGCGGTGAGCTTTCTGCTGAGCGAGGATGCCGCCTATATCACGCGGCAGGTGATTTCGGTGAACGGGGGCATGGTGGGATGAAGCGCGTAGTAGTGACTGGCTTTGGCGCCATCAGCCCGCTGGGCCACGATTGGAAGACGGTGGAGGCGCGGCTGCGCGCCGGCCGCAACGCCGTGCAGGTGATGGACGGCTGGGCCGAGTACGAAGGCCTCCATACCCAGGTCGGCGCGCCCGCGGCGCCGTTCGAGTTACCTGCCCATTACAACCGCAAGACCTTGCGCAGCATGGGGCGCGTTGCGGTGATGGCCACCCGCGCCAGCGAGCTGGCGCTGATCGATGCGGGCCTGTTGCACGATCCGCTGCTCAAGAGCGGCCAGATGGGCATCGCCTATGGCTCGTCTTCGGGCACGCCGGCATCGATAGGCGATTTTGGCCGCATGCTCAACGAAAAGACCACCGAGGGCATTACCGCGACGACCTACATCAAGATGATGTCGCATACCGCCGCGGTCAATATGGGCGTGTTCTTCGGCATGACGGGCCGCATCATCCCCACCTCGAGCGCCTGTACCTCGGGCAGCCAGGGTATCGGCTATGCCTTCGAAGCCATCCAGTCCGGCCGGCAGATCGCCATGCTGGCCGGTGGCGCCGAAGAGCTCGACCCGACCGAGGCGGCGGTGTTCGATACCTTGTTTGCCACCAGCGTCCAGCACAACGGCAGCCCGGCGCTGACGCCTCGCCCGTTCGACGCCGGCCGTGACGGCTTGGTACTGGGCGAGGGCGCCTGCACGCTGGTGCTGGAAGAGCTCGGCCACGCGCTGGCGCGCGGCGCCACCATCTACGCCGAGATCGTCGGCTATGGAACCAATAGCGACGGCCGCCACGTCACCCAGCCCCATAGCGAAACCATGGCGACGGCAATGCGGCTGGCGCTGGCCGACGCGGGTCTTGCCGCGGCCGATATCGGCTATGTGAACGCGCATGGTACGGCCACCGAACACGGCGATATTGCGGAATCGGCCGCTACCCACGCGGTGTTCGGCGAGCGCATGCCGATTTCGTCGCTCAAGAGCTACATGGGCCATACGCTGGGCGCCTGTGGCGCGCTGGAAGCGTGGATGAGCATCGAGATGCTGCGCAGCGGCTGGTTTGCTCCGACGCTGAACCTTGATACCGTCGATACACGTTGCGCGCCGCTCGACTACATCGTCGGTGCCGGCCGCGAGATCGATACCGATATCGTGATGAGCAACAACTTTGCCTTTGGCGGAATCAATACCTCGTTGATCCTGCGCCGCTGGCCCGTATAGCGCAGACCCGGCAAACACAAGGTTGATTGCCAATGAAAAGTTGTAGTTTTCCAGTTGATGTACCCAGACCGACCAAAAAAAGACCAAGGGAAAATATGAGGCACTCCGTACTGATACTGCTTGCTTGCGTTGGCTTGTTGGCGGGCCCCGCAATGGCGCGTGACGATATCGTTCACATTGCATTGGCGGACGTCTTGGCCATGCCCGAAGCGCAAGGCAAGCTCGACGGAACGGTCAAATTCTTCCTCGCCGGGCAAAAGACTCCCAAGGTATTGCAGCGGCTGGAGAGCGACGTATCCAACCAGAAAACCAATGGGGTGGGGAAAAGCGACGAGTTCGGTTGCAAATGGGCCGCCTTGTCGGCGCTGATTCAATTTCAGGAATCCGCCAAGGCGCGCGGCGCCAATGCCGTGGTCGATCTGGTTAGCTACTACAAGAAGAAAGAGAGTCGCAACGACGCCACGATGGAATGCCACGCCGGCAGTTTCGTGATCGGTGTGGCGCTCAAGGGCGATTACGCCAAGCTGCGGGATTAAGGCTGAAAAACCTGGGGGCGAGCTGGCTCAGCTGTGCTCACCCCGATAGATCAGGATTTCATCCCCGTTGCTGTACTCGCCGAGCGGCTGCCAGCCGCAGCGGCGGTAAAAGCCATGAGCGCGGCCCGCGGGATCGGGATTGGCTGCGAGCCAGACGCGCGGGCAGCCGCAATCCGCCAGCCAATCGCGGACCCGCTGCAGCAGGGCGCGACCGATGCCGCGGCCTTCGTACTCAGGCAGAACGGCCAGCACCAGCATTTCCCCACTGCTGCGATCACCGCTGGCGAAGCCGACGATGCGGCCATCGATTTCGCACAGCCAGCCCCGTGATTCGCCGCTGGCCATGGAGCGCGCGGCCGATTCGGGGGTGATGCCCAGCGTTGCGAGGTAGTCCACGGACAAGGCGTTCTCGCGCGTGGCGGCACGAACGCGGAACAATTCGGGCAGATCGGCAAGCTGGGTTTCACGAATCAGCATGGCAAGGTGGGGGAGCGAATGGGCCGCGCAGTCTAAGTCAAGAGCGAGCGCCTGCGGCCACGGTGCCCATACCGGGCAAGCCGGATCAATTGTCGGACTGCCCGATTTCCAGGCGCGCGCGCGGCTTGCGGCGGATGTAGAGCGTCTTTTGCACCCGCGCGACCAGTTCGCCGACATCGTCGACCACGTCGATGGTGAATTCGGGCAGGTATTTGTCGCCGCCGGCCGTGTGGGCCCGGATGTCTGCCAACACGGTTTGATCGAGCCGGAACTTGGCGTGTACCCGGCCGCGACCCGGCGCGATGAAATCGATGCTGGCGCGCTGGTCCCATACGTAGTAATCGGGCCCCAGTACGTGCATCAACATCAGCATGTACCAAGGATCGGTCATCGCGAACAGACTGCCGCCGAAATGGGTGCCCACGTAGTTGCGGTTGTACCAGCGCAGCCGTAGCTCGACGTCGATCTCGCGCCAATCGCTGGAAAACCGCGTGGCGTGTATGCCGGCGAGGAGAAATGGCGGCCAGAGGTTGATCAGGTGGCGGAGCGTACTGGGCTTCATCGGCAAGGTGGGTTCTCTTGGGCAAGCCGCACGTTCTCAAACGATCGTTTCAATGTCAATGCGGGTCCGCCGTGGGGCCAGACGACCGAAGTGCTGCCCAATCCATGCCGGTCAAGAACGCTTCGCGCAGCGGATTTCGGGCTAGAATGCGGCTTTTGCTGCTCACCACGCCCCGCGCGATGCCCCTGAACCTGCCCATCCTGCTTACCTGGTTGCGCGTCGCGCTGATTCCGGTTTTCGTCGGCCTGTTCTATCTGCCCGATAGCATGATTTCGTTGACCAGCAAGAACGTGAGCGGCACGCTGATCTTCGCGGTGGCGGCACTCACCGACTGGTTCGACGGCTTCCTCGCCCGGCGCTGGAACCAGACGTCGAGCTTCGGCGCCTTTCTCGATCCGGTGGCGGACAAGCTGATGGTGGCGGCGGCGCTGATCCTGCTGATCGAGCTCGATCGCGCGGCGGCCTGGCTTGCCGTCATCATCATCGGCCGCGAAATCACCATCTCGGCGCTGCGCGAGTGGATGGCGCAACTGGGTAAATCCAAGAACGTGGCGGTGGCGTATATCGGCAAGCTCAAGACCTCGGCGCAGATGGTGGCCATCCTGCTGCTATTGTGGTGGGGACCGCTGGTTCCTGGCGTTTCCACGCCGTTGGTGGGAACGATCGCGCTGTATCTGGCCAGCGTGCTGACCATCGTCTCGATGTTCTATTACCTACAGGTTGCCGCGCAGCAGTTCCGCGAACAGTAAGCCATGACGAAATCCCGAGCCGCCGGTCTCGCTGCGATCGGCGGCTTTTACTTTTGCTACTTCGGCTTCACCGGCCTGTTCCAGCCCTATTGGGGCGTGTACCTCGCTGCCTTGTCGTTCCCGGCGTGGCAGATCGGCATCCTGACTTCGCTGACCCAGATCAACCGTATCTATGCGCCGGCCATCTGGGGCTGGCTGGCCGACCATACCGGCCGCCGCGCCGTCATCCTGCGGCTGGCTGGCATCGGCGGCGTAACGGGCTTCGTGTTGCTGCAGTTTGCCGACCGCTTCTCTACCATGCTCGCCGCGCTGTGGTTGGCCACCTTCTTCTGGAGCGCCGCCTTGCCGCTGGTCGAGGCGCTGACGATGGACCGGCTGCGTGGCGACGGAGGCCGTTACGCGCGGCTGCGAGTGTGGGGCTCGATTGGCTTTATCGTCACCTCGGTAGCGGCGGGCTACTGGATACAGGCGCACGGCGTGGGTGTGCTGCCGCTGTCGGCGCTGATGGTGATGGCCGGGCTGGCGCTCTATACCTGGCTGCTGCCACATGTGCCCGCTCCGCAGCACAGCCCGGCGCAGCTGGCTGCGGGCTTTAGCGATATCCTGCGCCGCCGCGAGGTACGCGTGGTGTTCGCCGCCTGCTTCCTGATGTTGCTGGCACACGGCCCGTACTACAGCTTCTATTCGATCTGGGTGGCGGCGCATGGCGTGGCCAAGAGCCATATCGGCTGGCTGTGGACGCTGGGTGTGCTGGCCGAAATCGTGATGTTCATGCAGATGTCGCGGCTTACCGCGCGCTGGTCGCGTCGCGGCTTGCTGTTGACATGCTTCGCGGTGGCAATACTGCGCTTCCTGGCGATCGCCTGGGGGGCGGACAGCATGGCCGTGCTGCTGCTGGCGCAGCTGGGCCATGCATTCACCTTTGCGGTCTGCCATGCGGTGGCGATGAGCTTCGTGCACCAGCACTTCGCCGGGCCCCATCAGGGCAAGGGGCAGGCACTCTACATCGGCGTGTCGTTCGGCCTTGGCGCCAGCAGCGGCGGCATGCTCTCGGGCTGGGCCTGGGAGGCGTTGGGCGGGCAGGGCGTATTCACCTTGGCCGCTTGTGCCGCGGTGCTGGGCGGGCTGCTGTGCTGGCGTGGTCTGGCGCGGGAATGAGCTGAATCTAAGACTAGCGTGGTGAGTACGGCGCATTTGGCGTACGGTGCTGCCATGCGTGGCCTACGCGTAGACCGCAATAGGCGGCGCGCGCCGGGAACGCTAGATTTCCGGGATACCGTTACCGCTCGAGAACGCTCTTATGATCATCGTGATGCAAGTCCATGCCTCCGAGGCTCAGATCGACCATGTGGTCGCGCAGATCCGCGCCGCTGGCCTCAAGGAGCATGTATCGCGCGGCTCCGAGCTTGTCATCATTGGCGCCATAGGCGACGAGAACAAACTCGATCTGGCCCATTTCGAAATCCTTCCCGGCGTGGAGCGCGTCAATCGCGTCACCAAGCAGTACAAGATCGTCTCGCGCGACAGCCATCCTGCCGGTTCGGTGGTCAAGGTGCGCGGCATCGCGATTGGCGGCCCGCAGATCCAGGTGATCGCCGGCCCCTGCTCGGTGGAAACGCAGGAACAGATGGACCTGGCCGCCGATGCGGTCGCCGCGGCAGGTTGCCGTTTGATGCGTGGCGGCGCGTTCAAGCCGCGCACCAGCCCCTACGCCTTCCAGGGGCTGGGTGTGACCGGGCTGGAGTATTTCCAGTCGGCGGCACGGCGCCACAAGCTGCCGGTGGTGACCGAGCTGATGGATATCCGCATGCTCGACACCTTCATGGAATACGACGTCGACGTGATCCAGATCGGCGCGCGCAACATGCAGAACTTCGATCTGCTCAAGGAAGTCGGGCGCGTCAACAAGCCCATCATCCTCAAGCGCGGTCTGTCGGCGACGATCAGCGAATGGCTGATGGCAGCCGAATACATTGCCGCCGGCGGTAATCACAACATCATTTTCTGCGAGCGTGGCATCCGCACCTTCGAGACGGCCTACCGCAACGTGCTCGACGTGACTGCGATCCCGGTGCTCAAGCGCGAGACACACCTACCGGTGATCGTCGATCCCAGCCATGCCGGCGGCAAGGCCTGGATGGTGCCGGCACTGGCGCAGGCGGCCATTGCCGCTGGCGCCGACGGCCTGCTGGTCGAAATGCATCCCAATCCTTGTGATGCCTGGTGCGATGCCGATCAGGCACTGACGCCGGACGAGCTGAAAACGCTGATGGTCACGCTGGGCGCGATTGCCAACGCGATCGGCCGCAGCATCTAACCCCCGAGTACCCGGCGCTGATCCCGCGCCCCGCACTTGCTGCGTTTCTGGAGCACGGTCCCGACCTTGCCATTGACTGAGGTGTAGCCATGAAAAAAACCTTGCTGATCGCTCTGCTGATTGCGTCGCATTTTGCCTGCGGCGCTGAAACCAGTTCCTTGCTCAACGGCGAGTACCGTATCGAGCGCGTCGTGATCGATGGCAGGGTGACGAAGCCCGCTAACGAGCGGCTTGCCCTCAGCATCCAGGGTGAGCGCATCACCGGCTTTTCCGGCTGCAACCGTTTCATGGGCCCATTTCGTCATCAGGCGCAGACGATTGCGATCGGTCCGCTCGCGGGTACGCGCATGGCTTGCCTCGATGAAGCTCGCGGCAAGCTGGAAGCGGATGTGCTCGCGGCGCTGCAAAGCGTGAACAGTTTCGCTCTGGATGCGGCGCGCGAAACGGTGACATTGCGCGGCGCGCAAGGACAGCTGATCACGCTGGCACTTGTACCAAGGGCCGAGACGGCGCCGGATGTCGCGCACAGGATGTAGGCCGCTCTAAAGCGGTGTCGGCAAGATGGAGCGCCTGTCGGGGGGCGTGATTCGACGGGTCTGAGCGGCAGGTGTCGCCCCTACGCAGCAGAGGGTTAAAGAGCACGGGCAGCGTGGGTGTGTGTAGCGCGGCGGCGACGCGCCGATGCACCCAACCGGCGTTGAATGCCGGTCAAAGTGCGTCAACGCTCGCGCCTGCTTTGCAGGAAGATGCCTGCCCTGAGCGGATCGCGTACCATGCGACTGGATAAGTTCGACGAAAAAAATTCATGGCCAAGATAGGCAAACTGGTGCTGCTGGGCACCGGGCTGATCGGTGGATCCTTCGCGCTGGCACTCAAGCGTGCAGGCATGGTCGACCAGGTGGTCGGCGTGGGCCGTGATCCCCGCAATCTGGAACGCGCGCTTGAGCTTGGCGTGATCGACGCGGCCAGCCACGATGCCGCAGCCGCGGCTGCCGGCGCCGATCTGATCCTGCTGGCGACTCCCGTTGGCCAGATGGGGGCGTTGATGCAGACCATTGCGCCCCGGCTCGCACCCCATTGCATCGTCACCGATGGTGGATCGACCAAGCAGGATGTCGTCGCGCTGTTTCACCGACATTTGCCCGGGCATCTAAAGGCATGCGTGCCCGGCCATCCGATCGCCGGCTCCGATCTTTCCGGCGCGGCGGCAGCGCGCTATGGCTTGTTCGAAGGGCGGCGCGTGGTACTGACCCCGCTGCAGGAGTCGGCACCGGAGGCGATCGCCCAACTCACCGCGCTCTGGCAGGCCTGTGGCGCCGAGGTCTTCCACATGGATGCCGCCGAACACGATTCGATTTTTGCCGCCGTTAGCCATGTGCCACATCTGGTGGCGTTTGCCTATATGAATGCCTTGCTCGATCGGCCTAATATCGACGCCTGCCTCGAATTTGCCGCAACGGGTTTTCGCGATTTCTCGCGGATCGCCGGTTCGCATCCGGCGATGTGGCGCGATATCGCCTTGGCCAATCGCGAAGCGGTCGTGGCGGATTTGCGCGGCAACATCAGCCGCATGCAGGAGTTGGTGGCCTTGATCGAAGCCGGCGATACCGGCCAACTGACCGAATACATCGAGCGTGCCAGTCAGGCCCGGGTGGCCTGGGACGCGCGTCGCAAGGAGCCTTGATGCCTTACCTCGCCCAACCCCAACGCTACGACGGCATGGCCTATCGCCGTTGCGGCAGCAGCGGCCTGATGCTGCCGGCGATCTCGCTCGGCATGTGGCACAACTTTGGCGACAACAAGTCGCATGCCACCAGTCGTGCCATGGTGCTGGCAGCGTTCGATGCCGGCATCACCCACTTCGATCTGGCCAATAACTACGGGCCACCACCGGGATCGGCCGAAGAGACGTTCGGCCGGGTGCTGGCCAGCGATCTCAAGGCCTATCGCGATGAAATCCTGATCTCGACCAAGGCCGGCTGGCAGATGTGGCCCGGCCCCTACGGCGACTGGGGCAGCCGCAAATACCTGGTGGCGAGCCTGGACCAAAGCCTGAAGCGGTTGGGCGTTGAGTACGTTGACATCTACTACCACCACCGCCCCGATCCGGCTACGCCGCTGGAGGAAACCATGGGTGCGTTGGACGCGGTGGTGCGCCAGGGCAAGGCGCTGTATGTCGGCATCTCGTCGTACCCGGCCGAGCAGACGCGCGAGGCCGCACGCATCCTCAAGGAGCTCGGCACGCCGTGCCTGATCCACCAGCCGTCGTACTCGATGTTCGATCGCTGGATCGAGGGCGGGCTCACTGACGTGCTGCAGGAGGAAGGCATAGGTTCGATCGCGTTCTGCCCGCTGGCGCAGGGTCTGCTCACCAGCCGTTACCTGGATGGCATTCCCGCCGATTCGCGCGCAGCCGCAAGCGACAATCCCTTTTTGACCACCGACAACGTCGACGCGCGCTTGGCGCAGGTGAGGGCGCTGAACGAGATCGCCGCCGCACGCGGCCAGAGCCTGGCGCAGATGGTGCTGGCGTGGGCCTTGCGCACGGTAACCTCGGTGATCATCGGCGCGAGCCGCGTCGAGCAGATCACCGAGAACCTGGGCGCGGTGGCCAGGCTCGACTTTGCCGCCGACGAGCTTGCGCGCATCGAGGCCATCCTCGCCCGGCGTTGATGTCACACGTCGCCGTCACCCGGTTCCGGGTTTGCGGCGACGGCGTTACAATGGCGAAACACCGGCAGGTGCAGACCTGCCGGTTTTCTTTTTTTGCAGCAAGGGTTTGCCATGAATCTGGTTCCGGTCATCGCCATCGACGGTCCTTCCGCCTCGGGCAAAGGCACGGTGGCGCACGGCGTCGCCGAGGCGCTCGGCTTTCATTACCTCGATTCGGGCGCACTCTATCGCCTGACCGCGCTCGCTGCCGGCCGCCGTGGCCTGTCCTGGGATGACGAAGTGGCGGTCGCTGGCGTCGCGGCCGCGCTTGATGCGCGTTTCGATGGCGAGACCATCGTGCTCGATGGCGCCGATGTCAGCTCGGCGATCCGCAGCGAGGATATCGGCGTGGGCGCATCGCGCGTGGCGGCGCTGCCTGCGGTGCGGGCCGCGTTGTTGCAACGCCAGCGCGGCTACGCCCGTATGCCGGGGCTGGTGGCCGACGGCCGTGACATGGGGTCCGTGGTGTTTCCGGAGGCCCCCCTCAAGGTGTTCCTGACCGCCAGCGCAGCGGTGCGCGCCGCGCGCCGTTACCAGCAACTGATCGGTCGGGGCGAAGCGGCGGATCTGGCGGCGATTACCGCCGATCTGGAGACCCGTGACGCGCGGGACCGCGCCCGCAGCGTATCGCCGCTGGCGCAGCAGGCCGATGCGTTGCTGCTTGATACCGACGGGCTCGGCATTGCAGAGGCAGTCGATCAGGTGCTGGCATGGTGGCGCGTCAAGGCACAGGCCTGAGGCGCGCGCCTGCCGGCTGTGCGGGTCACCCTGCAAAAATCACGCTAAGCACTTGATCGAAAAAAAATAAATATTTAGAATCTTCAGTTACCCGTAGTACGCGGGTATGTCGTGTCGACGTTACGCAAGGTGGCGTCGGCGAAGTGCAACTAACCCTGCTCCCCTTTCTGGGAGTGTTTGGAATCTTCCTTAATGACTACTGCTACTCTGTCCGGCTCCATGGAGAGCTTTGCCGCCCTGTTCGAGGAAAGCCTCAAGAACCAGGAAATGCGTTCTGGTGAGGTGATTACCGCTGAGGTGGTAGCCGTTGACCACAATTTCGTGACCGTCAACGCCGGCCTGAAGTCTGAATCCCTGATCTCCATCGACGAATTCAAGAACGACCGTGGCGAAGTTGAAGTCAAGGTTGGCGATTTCGTTCCGGTGGCGATCGATAGCCTGGAAAACGGCTACGGCGAAACCAAGCTCTCGCGCGAGAAGGCCAAGCGCCTCGCGTCGTGGATCGAGCTGGAAGACGCCCTCGAGAAGGGCGCCATCATGTCCGGCGTGATCTCGGGCAAGGTCAAGGGCGGCCTGACCGTGATGGTCAATGGTCTGCGCGCCTTCCTGCCGGGTTCGCTGGTCGACACCCGTCCGGTCAAGGACACCACGCCGTTCGAAGGCAAGCAAGTCGAATTCAAGGTCATCAAGCTCGATCGCAAGCGCAACAACGTCGTTGTGTCGCGTCGTGCCGTGCTCGAAGAGAGCCTGGGCGAAGAGCGTCAGAAGCTGCTTGAAACCCTGCGCGAAGGCGTGGTGGTCAAGGGTATCGTCAAGAACATCACCGACTACGGTGCGTTCGTTGACCTCGGCGGCATCGATGGCCTGCTGCACATCACCGATCTGGCATGGCGCCGCGTCAAGCACCCGAGCGAAGTGCTCGCCGTGGGCGATGAAGTCGAAGCCAAGGTCCTCAAGTTCGATCAAGAAAAGAACCGCGTCTCGCTGGGTCTGAAGCAGCTGGGCGAAGATCCGTGGGTGGGCCTGTCGCGCCGCTACCCGCAAGGCACCCGTCTGTTCGGCAAGGTCACCAACCTGACCGACTACGGCGCCTTCGTCGAGATCGAACAAGGCATCGAAGGCCTGGTGCACGTGTCGGAAATGGACTGGACCAACAAGAACGTCCATCCGTCCAAGGTGGTGTCGCTGGGCGACGAAGTCGAAGTGATGATCCTCGACATCGACGAAGAAAAGCGTCGTATCAGCCTGGGCATGAAGCAGTGCGTCGCCAATCCGTGGGACGAGTTCGAAGCCAACTACAAGAAGGGCGACAAGCTCAAGGGCGCGATCAAGTCGATCACCGACTTCGGCGTATTCGTCGGCCTGCCGGGTGGCATCGACGGCCTGGTTCACCTGTCCGACCTGTCGTGGCACGTGACCGGCGAAGAAGCCGTGCGCAACTTCAAGAAGGGTGACGAAGTCGAGGCCGTGGTGCTGTCGATCGACACCGAGAAGGAACGCATCAGCCTCGGCATCAAGCAGCTCGAAGGTGATCCGTTCAACAACTACGTGTCGAGTAGCGACAAGGGCGCCATCGTCAAGGGTACCGTCAAGTCCCTGGATGCCAAGGGTGCCGTGATCGCGCTGAGCGAAGACGTTGAAGGCTACCTGCGTTCGACCGAAGTCTCGCGTGACCGCGTCGAAGACATCCGTAGCGTGCTGAAGGAAGGCGACGAAGTTGAAGCGATGATCATCAACGTCGATCGCAAGACCCGTTCGATCAACCTGTCGATCAAGGCCAAGGACATGGGCGACGAAAAGGCTGCCATCAGCCAGCTCTCGTCTGACGCCAGCGCCGGCACCACCAACCTCGGTGCCCTGCTGAAGGCCAAGCTGTCCGGTTCGAACGAATAAGGGCCCAGGGTCGTGACCAAGTCCGAACTCATTGCAAGGCTCACCACCCGTTACCCGCAGTTGGTGGCGAAAGATGCAGAGTTGGCCGTCAAGACCATACTCGATGCGATGGGCAAGAGCCTGGCTCAAGGTCGTCGCATCGAGATTCGCGGCTTCGGCAGCTTCGACCTGAACTACCGTCCCCCGAGAACGGGGCGCAATCCGAAATCCGGCAGCAAGGTCGAGGTTCCGGAAAAGTTTGTGCCTCATTTCAAGGCTGGCAAGGAACTACGCGAGCGCGTTGACGAGCTCGAGTAAACCGGCTCGCCGGGGAACACGAAAACGGCACGCGCAAGCGTGCCGTTCTTTCTTGCCTGCAGTTTCCGCCGCCGCGGGGTGGTGATATTCCCCGCTGGGCCGCTTTCTGACGAATCGGCTACAATGACGGCACTTTCGACCCGCGAGATGCCCATGCGCTATCTGCTCTGGCTGATCAAGCTCCTGCTGTTCGTGCTGCTGTTCGGCTTTGCCATGCATAACGCTGAGCCCGTCACGCTGAAGTTCTTCCTGGGTTATGCCTGGCAGGCGCCACTTGCGCTGGTGTTGTTGGTGTTCTTCGTCGCCGGTGCGGCGCTCGGACTGCTGGCCGCGTTGGGGCAGGTGGTCAAGCAGCGGCGAGAGCTGGTCAGCCTGCGCAAGGAATTGCGCGCACGCAGCGCGCCCGCGCATCCCTCCGCCCCGGATCCCTTGCTGGAACAGCCGCGTGACGCGGTGTAATCCCGTTTTACCGAGCCTCCCATGTCCGATTTTCCGTATTGGTGGTTGATCGCGCTACCCGTTTTTTTCGGCGCCGGCTGGTTGGCTGCGCGCGTCGATATCAAGCACGTGCTGGCGGAAACCCGCTCCTTGCCGGCCCAGTATTTCAAGGGCCTCAACTACCTGCTCAATGGCCGGACCAACGAGGCGGTCGACGTCTATGTCGACATCGCGCGCCATCACGTCGAAACGGTGGATCTGCAGTTCACGCTGGGCCATCTGTTCCGTCGCCGCGGCGAGCTGGAGCGCGCGATTCGCATGCACCAGAAGCTCTTGGATCGGCGCGAGCTCAATGATACCCAGCGCCAGCAGGCACAATTCGAGCTGGCGCGCGATTTCCTCAAGGCCGGTTTGTTCGACCGCGCCGAAGACATCCTGATCGAGTTGCAACACACCGATTACGCCCGCCAGGCACGCAGCGAATTGCTGGCGGTCTATCAGCAGGAAAAGGATTGGCAGAAGGCCATCGAGATCGCGCAGCGCATGCGCGACGAAAGCCATAGTTACCAGCACGAAATCGCGCAGTTCCATTGCGAGCTGGCCGAGCAGGCGTTTGCCCGCTCCAACCCGGTCCTGGCCGCAGAACACCTGCATGCCGCCCTCGCCGAGAACCGCCAGTGCGCGCGCGCGCGCTTGCTGCTTGGCGAGCTGGCGCAGGCGCGCGGCGATATCGATGCCGCGATAGAGGAATGGCTGGCGATCGAAGTGCAGGATCCGCTGGTGCTGGCGCTCGTCGCGCGCAAGCTTCTGGCGGCCTACGACGCCACGGCGCGTGCCACGGAGGGCACCACCTTCCTGCTGCGCATGCTGCAGCAATACCCCGAGCTCGATGTCCTCGACATCGCCTACGAGCGCCTGATGGCGCAGCAGGGGCTCGAGGCCGCGTATGAGTTCGTCCGCGAGCGCCTGAAGGCACATCCCACCATGCCCAGCCTGCGCAAGGTGCTCGAAGCGCACTTGTTGGTGGCACCGGACGACCAGAAATTCGAGCTGGAGATCATCGGCAAGCTGCTGACCGAAGCGACCCGCGAACACACGATGTACTATTGCAGCCATTGCGGTTTCAAGGCACGCCAGTATTTCTGGCATTGCCCGGCTTGTTCCGAGTGGGAAACCTATCCTCCGGTGCGTGGCCGCAAGAGCCGCAGCGCTGCCTGAACCTGGGCCTCAAATGACCAAACCTGATCCGCGCGTCCTCGTCGCGCTCGATTACCCCAACGCAGCCGGTGCGCTGACCTTTGCCGATCGCATCAGCCCCGACCTGTGCCGGCTCAAGGTCGGCAAGGAACTCTTCACTGCCGAAGGGCCGCGCCTCGTCGAGCAGCTGGTGGGGCGTGGCTTCGATGTGTTCCTCGATCTGAAATTCCATGACATCCCGAACACGGTGGCGCAGGCCTGCAAGGTCGCGGCCGGCCTCGGCGTCTGGATGGTCAATGTCCATGCCTCGGGTGGGCGCAAGATGCTGGAAACCACGCGCGAAGCGTTGGAGACCTTGCCGCAGCGACCACTCCTGATCGCCGTCACGGTGCTGACCAGCATGGATGCCCAGCAATTGGCCGAGCTGGGCTTGCCGGAACCCGCAGTCCAGGTCGAGCGCCTGGCGCGGCTGACCCGCGATTGCGGGCTCGATGGCGTGGTGTGCTCGGCGCAGGAGTCGGCCATGCTCAAGGCCGTGTGCGGGCGTGATTTCAAATTGGTCACCCCGGGCATTCGCCCGTTGGATGCCAGCCTCGACGACCAGCAACGCGTGATGACGCCGCAAGCGGCCGTGGCGGCAGGGAGCGATTACCTCGTGATCGGCCGGCCGATTACCCAGAGCGCGGACCCGGTCGCGGCGCTTATTCAGATCAACCAGCAAATTGCAGGTGCATGATGAAAATCACCGTCATTGGTAGTGGTTACGTCGGTCTGGTGACCGGCGCCTGCCTGTCCGAACATGGCAACGATGTGCTGTGTCTCGATGTCGATCCGTGCAAAATCGAGATGCTGCAGCGCGGCGAGATCCCGATCTACGAGCCGGGACTGGAAGACATCGTCAAGCGCAATGCCGCCGCAGGCCGCTTGCGCTTCACCACCAACATCGCTGAATCGGTGGCGCATGGCACGGTGCAATTCATCGCCGTGGGTACGCCGCCGGACGAAGACGGCTCAGCGGATCTGCAGTACGTGCTGGCTGCGGCGCGCAATATTGCGCAGCACATGAAGGACTACAAGGTGGTGGTCGACAAGTCGACCGTGCCGGTTGGCACCGCGGACAAGGTCAAGGCCACCATTGCCGAGGCGCTCGCTGCACGCGGCATCGAGTTGCCCTTCAGCGTGGTCTCCAATCCCGAGTTCCTGAAGGAAGGCGCCGCGGTCGAGGATTTCATGAAGCCTGACCGCATCGTGGTCGGTGCCGACGACGAGCGTGCCATCCAGCTGATGCGCAGCCTGTATCAGCCGTTCCAGCGCAATCACGACCGCACCCAGGTGATGGACGTGCGCTCTGCCGAGCTGACCAAGTACGCGGCAAACGCCATGCTGGCCACCCGCATCTCGTTCATGAACGAGCTGGCCAATCTCGCCGAGGTGCTGGGCGCCGACATTGAGCTCGTGCGCCGCGGCATCGGGTCCGATCCGCGCATCGGCTACAGCTTCCTTTACCCCGGGGTCGGCTATGGCGGGTCGTGCTTTCCCAAGGATGTGAAGGCGCTGTGCCGCACGGCCACGGAAAACGGCATGGATCTGAAGGTGCTCACCGCGGTCGAAGCGGCCAACGACGCACAGAAGCTACGCCTGGTCGAGAAGGTGGTGGCGCGCTTTGGCGAAAACCTGGCCGGCCATACCTTCGCGCTGTGGGGGCTCGCGTTCAAGCCCAAGACCGACGACATGCGCGAGGCGCCGAGCCTCGTCATCATCGAAGAGCTGCTCAAGCGCGGCGCGCGCATCGTCGCGTTTGATCCGGTGGCGATGAAGGAAACGCAACGCATCGTCGGCGATCGCATCGGCTATGCCGAGAGCCCCATGGCCGCATTGGCGGGCGCGGATGCGTTGCTGCTGGTGACTGAGTGGAAGGAATTCCAAAACCCCGATTTCGAGCGCGTCAGCGCCTTGCTGAAGCAGCCGGTGGTGTTTGACGGACGCAACCTGTTCGATCCGGACATGGTGAAACGGGCAGGGATCGCATATGAAGCCATTGGCCGCCACTGATCTCGCAGCGCTTCGGGCCGCCATTGCCGGCGCGCGGGTGCTGGTGGTGGGTGACGTGATGCTCGATCGCTACTGGTTCGGTGATGTCGAGCGTATTTCGCCCGAGGCGCCGGTACCGGTGGCGCGCATCCGCAAGCGGGACGAACGCGCCGGGGGGGCGGCCAACGTCGCGCGCAATATCGCCGCGCTGGGTGGGCAGGCCACGCTGCTGGCCGTCGTCGGCGACGACGAGCCTGCCGATACGCTGCAGCGCCTGCTGCACGAGGGGGGCGTGACTACGCATCTGCGGCGCGATCCGCATATCGCCACCACGGTGAAACTGCGGGTGCTGGCGCGTCAGCAGCAGCTGCTACGCATCGATTTCGAGGAGCAGCCGAGCCAGGAGACTCTGGCGGACAAGCTCGACGACTACCGCCGGCTGCTGGCCGAGGTCGATGTGGTCATCGTCTCGGACTACGGCAAAGGCGGTCTGCGCCATGTCGATGCGATGATTGCTGCTGCCAAAATCGCCGGCAAGCCGGTGCTGGTCGACCCCAAGGGGGAAGACTACAGCCATTACCGTGGCGCCACGCTGCTGACGCCCAATCGCAGTGAGTTCCGCCAGGTGGCGGGCGCGTGGCGGGACGAGCCCGACCTTGTCGCCAAGGCGCAATCGCTGCGTGCCTCGCTCGATCTGGAGGCGCTGCTGGTCACGCGCAGCGAGGAGGGCATGACGCTGTTCCGCAGGGGCGGGGTAGTCCATACCCCGACCGTGGCGCGCGAAGTGTTTGATGTCTCGGGTGCGGGCGACACCGTGATCGGCACGCTGGGGCTGATGCTGGCCGCCGGCCTCGATCTGCCGCAAGCGATGGATTGGTCCAACCGGGCCGCCGGCATCGTCGTGGGCAAGCTCGGTACCGCGGTGGTGCTGCCTGAAGAGCTGTTTGCTTGAATCAGGGCGCGATTTCGACGCGATTCTTCCCGGATTGCTTGGCGCGATACATTGCTTCATCGGCGCGGGTCAGCACGGCCAGCCGGTCTTCGCCGCTGCGCGCCAGCGTCACGCCGGCGCTGAAGGTGATCAGCAGCTTGCGATTCTCGTGCAGGAAGAAGCGACGCGTCAGCTCGCGCTGTAGCCGTTGCAATACCTGTTCGGCCTGGTCGAGGTCGGTATCGGGCAGCAATAGCACGAATTCCTCGCCGCCATAGCGGGCGACCACGTCGGTGGGGCGCAGCAGATCCTTGATGACCTGCACCAGGTGTATCAATGCGCTGTCGCCGGCGGCATGGCCGCTCTGGTCATTCAGCTGCTTGAAGTTGTCGATGTCGAGCAGTGCCACCGCCAGCTTGCCGCCGGCGCGTTCGATCCGGGCCGCCTCGATGACATACGTTTCCTCCAGCCCGCGTCGGTTCAATGCGCCCGTCAGCTGGTCAGAGCGAACCTGTTCGCTGATGGCGCGCATTTCGCGCTCCAGTTCGTGCACCCGGGTTTCGGCCGCATCGGCCTGTTGCCTGGCCAGCAGCAGCTCGTCACGGCTGCGCTGTACATCGAGCTGCATCGAGCGCGTGTCCTGTACCAGGCCTTCCATCACGGTGCGCAGCGTGCCGACGTTGTTGGCTTGCTGGATCTGCTCGGCGTATTGGCTGATGCGGGTGTGATATTGATCGGTGCTGTTGGAGATAAAGCCCAGGCGATCGACAAAAGTGGCGATCATGTTTTTGACCGCAGCCTGCGCCTCGAGCAGGTTTTGCTTGAGCAGGCTTTGCTTGTAGATCACTTCCTTGATGCCGATCTCGGCGTCGTAGATCAGATTCATGTCGAGTGGCTGGGCGACGATGTCCTGGACGGTGGCGATCTGGCCATGCAGCCATTCATCCTCGACCACCAGTTCGCTCATATTGCTGGTCAGCAGCCGCAGCAGGTTCAGCAGCCCGTCGCATAGCCGCTGTTCCTGGTCACTGGCAAGCTCCAACCTCAGCCAGAACTTCTTCAGCCGTGGCACCAGCTGCTGCAGATCGGCTTCGCTACCGACCGCCTCGGCCTCTCTGGCGAGCGAGCGCGTCTCGGCGGCGAGCTCGGGGTAGGCAGAAAGGCGGCCGGCGAGGCCGATTTCCAAGACGCTGACGAGGGCCGTGCGCCAATCCCCCCAGCTGCCTGCATCGCCGGTGGCACGTGCGCTCTCGCTGCTGGCCACGTCGATCAGATTGCTGTCGGGTGCGGATTCGCTCCAGGCCCTTGCCAGTCCATCGAGTTTTTCGTTCAGCGCCTCGGCATCGCCGCCGAAGTTGATCAGCACCCGTTCCAGCGACTCGCGCTTTTGCGCAATGGTGTAGCGGCTGCGCGCTTCCCAATGCTTGATGAGCTCGCGGATCAGGTCGGCCCAGCCACGGGTGAGCTGGGCCTGGGTGCCTTGTTGCTGGACGCTATGCAACAGCATGGGCGGGATGCTCTCCCAGTCCTCCTTGCGGCCAGCTTCCTGGATGGCTGCGATATGGCGCCTGATCTCGGGTGTCTGGCGCGGCAAGCCCGCCAGCATGGCGACGAGTATGGGCAGCAGCGGATGGATGCGCTCGGATTCCGGCGTCCCGGCGATGGCGTGATAGATCTCGCCATAATGGTCGGGTGTCGGCAGGATGCGGCGCATGGCCAGTTGCTTCAGCGTTTCGCGGGCAATGTCGGTGGGATTCTGGGCCATGCCTTGCTGCAGGAAGGGGGTACAAGCGGATTATAGTGAGTGCCGTGTGCAGGTGTCGCGCCCATGCAAAACGGGGGTGTCTCGCGACACCCCCGTTCTGGGTACGACGTGGCAGCCGAAATCAGGCAGCGGAGGTCACAACGACCTTGACGTCGACGTTGACATCGTGGTGCAGCGACAACGTGATGTCGTATTCGCCGATTTGCTTCAGCGGGCCTTCCGGCAGGCGCACTTCGAACTTCTTCACTTCGACGCCGGTGGCGGTAACCGCATCAGCGATGTCGACCGTGCCGACCGAACCGAACAGGCGGCCATCGACACCCGCCTTCTGGGCGATGCTGATGGTGGCGCCGTTCAACTTCTCGGCGCGGCCTTGTGCGGCGGTCAGGATATCGGCCTGACGGGCTTCGAGTTCGGCGCGACGCGCTTCGAAGTCCTGCAGGTTCGATTCGGTGGCGCGGCGAGCCTTGCCTTGCGGAATCAGGAAGTTACGGGCGTAACCGTCCTTGACCTTGACCACGTCACCCAGGGTGCCGAGGTTCGCGACTTTTTCGAGCAGAATGATTTGCATGGCTGATTCTCCTCGGCTTAGTGCAGGTCGGTGTACGGCAGCAGCGCCAGGAAGCGCGCGCGCTTGATCGCAGCCGACAGTTGACGCTGATAGCGCGCCTTGGTGCCGGTGATGCGAGCCGGAATGATCTTGCCGTTTTCAGCAATGAAATCCTTCAGCAGGCCGATATCCTTGTAATCGATATCCTTGATGCCTTCGGCGGTGAAGCGGCAGAATTTTTTCCGCTTGAACAGATTGCGAGACATGGTATTACCTCAATTCAACAATTCGTATTCGTCGATGTGCAACGCGAGTCGGTCCGGATAACGCTGGCTGGTTGCGGCCAAAAAGCCTTTGACCACCAGTTGCTGCCCGATTACCAAATGACTTAGTGGCGCTGCCTTGTCGCCGATCGCTATTGCCTTTACCTGCGCCAGAACACGACGTTCCGTACCGCATTCCACCTGCTGCGATTCATGGCTGATGACCAGCTGTTGAACCGCAATGCCTGCGGGGGTATAGCGTAGCGGGGCGAGTTCGATGAGCGTGCCACCCAGCAAGACCCGGTTGCGGGTCAGCACTTAGGCTGCAGCCAGGCCTTCTTGGCCAGCTTGCGGCGTCAGCGACTTGGACTTTTCTTCCTTCATCATCGGCGATGCTTCGGTAACGGCAGCATCGGTCTTGATGGTGAGGTGACGCAGCACGGCATCGTTGAACTTGAAGGCGTGCTCGAGTTCGTCCAGGGTTTCTTGGCCGATTTCGACGTTCATCAGCACGTAATGTGCCTTATGGATCTTCTGGATCGGGAATGCCAGCTGGCGGCGGCCCCAGTCTTCCAGGCGATGCACCTGACCGTTGCCGGCCGAGATCACAGCCTTGTAACGTTCGATCATGGCGGGCACTTGCTCGCTTTGATCCGGGTGCACAATAAACACGATTTCATAGTGTCGCATGTATGCTCCTTGCGGGTTGAAGCCTGCCGTCAGCGACGCCGGTCAGGCAAGGGGAAAACCAAGCCGGCGATTGTACTACGTAATCACCGGCCTGCTCAAGCTCAGCGCTCGACCAGCTCGATCTTGCCGACCTTGCCCGCCCATTCTTCGTGATCGGGTAGCGGGTCCTTCTTCTCGACGATGGTGGGCCAGTTCTTGGCGAGCTCGGCATTGAGCGCGATGTAGTCCTGCATCTCGGCTGGTACGTCATCTTCCGCGTAGATGGCTTCGACCGGGCATTCGGCCACGCACAGCGTGCAGTCGATGCACTCGTCCGGATCGATCACCAGGAAGTTCGGGCCTTCGTGGAAGCAGTCGACGGGACAGACATCGACGCAGTCGGTGTACTTGCACTTCACACAGGCATCGGTGACAACGTAAGTCATGGACGAAATCCTTCTCTAGGGGCGGTCTTTGCCGGAAAATAGTCTGCTATTTTAACAAAGCTCCTGCCAATACGAACGACATCGTGGCTATTTATAAAGAATCCGGCGTGAGCCCGGCCTCTGGCGCCTACCGCGGGCGCTTTGCTCCCAGTCCCACGGGTGATCTGCATCTGGGCTCCTTGCTCGCCGCGGTGGCCAGTTATCTCGAGGCGAGGGTGCGTGGCGGGCAGTGGCTGGTGCGGATCGAGGATCTCGATCCGCCGCGGATGGTGCAAGGTGCCGAGGGCCGTATTCTCGCGCAGCTCGAGGCCTACGGTTTCGAGTGGGATGGCGCGGTGTTGCGCCAGAGCGAGCGACTCGATCGCTATGAGGCCGCGCTGCAGCACCTGATCGCGAGCGGGCAGGTCTATCCTTGCGCCTGCACGCGCAAGGAAGTGGCGGCGATCGCCCGGGCGGGCATCGACGGGCCGGTCTATCCGGGGACATGCCGCGGCGGTATTGCTGCGGGGCGGGATCCGCGAGCGTGGCGCCTGCGGGTGGCGGATGTCGTGCAGGGTTTTGAGGACGGCGTGCAGGGCTGGTGTGAGCAGCGGCTGGCGAGCGAGGTGGGGGATTTCGTCGTCAAGCGCGCCGACGGCCTCTTTGCCTACCAGCTCGCCGTGGTGGTCGATGATGCGGAGCAAGGTGTGACCGACATCGTGCGTGGTGCGGACCTGCTTGATTCCGCGCCGCGCCAGCGCTATTTGCAGCATTGTCTGGGTTATCGCGAAACGGCGTATGTTCATGTGCCGGTGCTGGTGAATGCGCGCGGCGAAAAGCTCAGCAAGCAGACGCTTGCGCCATCGCTGCGGGCAAAAGAGGCGGTTTCCAGTCTATATCTGGCGTTGCGTCTCTTGGGGCAGCGTCCGCCGGATGATTTGCTGCGCGCGGATGTGAAGGAGTGCTGGCGCTGGGCCTGTGCCCATTGGTGTCTGGCAAGGGTGCCGCGGCAGCGTAACGTGCATTGCGACGAGGTCTTTGGGCTGGATACTCGGCGGGATTTTGCCCCTGATCGGGATTGACAGTTAAAAAATATGTTTTTTGGGCTATGTTCCGGATGAATTGGTGAATTCGCCATATCTGCAACAAAGCGCCGCCAGCCCTTGTTCTGCCTTGCATATGCGCCGAAGCTGATGATATGTTCACTGCCCGATGTAAGCTACACAAGTCGGGCCAAATAATGAGCTACCTGGGGGAAATCGTGCTGAGCAAACCAAGAATCAAGGCCTGCGTATTGGCCATGATGCTAGCCGCGCCGTTATATGCGAACGCGGCCGGGCTGGGCCGGCTAAATGTGCAATCGGGTCTGGGGCAGCCGTTCCGTGCCGAGATCGATCTCGTCGCGGTCACCCCGGAGGAAGCCGATTCCCTGGTGGTGAGCCTGGCCTCCCCGGATGCATTCGCCAATGCCAACATCCAGTACCCGCCCGGCTCGCTGGGCCTGCGCTTCAATATCGAAAAGCGCGGCGGTGGCCAGTACTATGTGGCAGTCAATTCATCGCAGCCGATCGGCGAGCCGTTCCTCGATCTGCTGCTGGAACTCAACTGGGCCGGTGGCCGCATCCAGCGTGAATATACGGCGCTGATCGATCCGGTGGACTATACGGCGCAGCGTCCGAGCACCACCTTGCCGGGTCGTTTGTCCGGCAAGACACCGGCACCCGTCGCGAGCAAGCCGACCACGTCAGCCAAGGGCGAGGCGTCGTCCAAGCCGGCGCGTGGCAAGAGCGCCGCGCCGAGCGACACTGCGGGCAGCCAGGTCGGGGCCGATCAGATTGAGGTCAAGTCTGGCGACACGTTGTCGTCGATTGCGGGGCAGGTCAAGCCCGAAGGCGTCAGCCTCGACCAGGTGCTGGTTTCCTTGTATCGCGCCAACGCGGATGCGTTCGCCGGCAATATGAACCGCCTCAAGCGCGGCAAGATTCTGCGGGTGCCGGCGCGCGAGGAAATGGAAGGCGTCAGCCGCAGCGAGGCCGCCAAGGAAATTCGCCTGCAGTCGGACAACTGGCGTGCCTATCGCCAGCAGGTGGCCGAAGGCGCGATGAAGGCGCCGGCTGCCGATCAGGGCCAATCCACCTCGGGCAAGATTTCCGCCAAGGTCGAAGATCAGGGCGGCAGCCAGGCCGAGAATCAGGATCGCTTGAAGCTGTCCAAGGGCGGCGACGCCAAGGGCGGCAAGGCGGCGGGCGACGCCCAGGCACGTATCCGCACGCTGGAAGAAGAGGCCGCGGCGCGTCAGAAGGCGCTCGACGAAGCCAATCAGCGTGTGGGCGAGCTGGAAAAGCTGGTCAAGGATCTGAACAAGACGCTGCCCAAGACCGGCGGTAAGAATGTTCCGACCCCGACTGCGGCACCGACGCCCGCACCGACCCCGACGCCGGAGCCGACCGCGGTACCGACGCCGGCAATCGCATCGGTCGTCGCATCCGAGGCCTCCGTGGCTGCCGTCGTTCCGGCGGCGAGCGAACCCGCCTCCGCGCCGCAACCCAAGAAGCGTCGCGCCCCGGTCGAGATCGAGGCGCCGGTTGAAGAAGAGCCGTCGTTCCTGTCTGGCCTCCTGGACAACCCCTTGCTGCTCGGCGGTGGCCTCGGCGTGCTCTTGCTCGGTGTTGGCGGCTTGCTCTGGGCGCGTCGTCGTCGTCCGGCCGTTTTCGAGGACAGCATCATCACGGGCGGCGATCTCAAACCCAATACCGTGCTGGGTAGCACCGGTGGGGCCGTGATCAGCACCCAGCCGACCGAAAACTCTTTTCTGACCGATTTCAGTCGTCAGGGTCTCGGTACCATCGACACCGATGAAGTCGATCCGATTGCCGAGGCAGAGGTCTACATGGCCTACGGCCGTGACAGCCAGGCCGAGGAAATCCTCAAGGATGCGCTGTCCAAGGATGCATCGCGCAACGAGATCCGCATGAAGCTGCTGGAAATCTATTCGGCGCGCAAGGACAAGACCTCGTTCGAGGAAGTCGCGGCCGATCTCTTTGCCAAGACCAATGGCGCGGGTCCGGTGTGGGAGCAGGCTTCGTATATGGGCCGCAACCTGGATCCGGAAAACCCGTTGTATGCGCACAAGGATGGCGCTCGTGCTGCACCGATGATCGAGTCGCCGGCCCCGGCTTCCTTCGGTGAAACCACGGCCGTAGCCGCCGCGGCTGCCGCTGCGCCGATCGATCTCGATCTTGGTTTCAGTGGCGAGCCGGCCCCGGTCCCGCAGCGTGAGCCGGCACCGGTTGCCGCGCCTGAACCGGTTGTTGCCGACAACCTCGATTTCGATCTCGATGCGTTTGTCGTGCCGGGTGAGGCTGCAGCTCCTACGCCGCCTGCCGCGACGGCGGATTTCAGTGATCTGGACTTCGGTCTCGATCTGGATCAGCCGAGCGAGCCGGAGATTGCAGCCCGTGCTCCGGTGGCGGATCTCTCGCTCGGTATGGCCGAGCTGGATGCGCCTACCGTGGCCGAACCGGTTGCGGCTGCGCCCCAGGCGATCGATCTCGATTTCGACTTCAACCTCGATGCGCCGACCGCGGCGTCGACAGCGGATGTTGAGCCCCTGATCGATCTGGAGCAGGACACCGTCAGCGAGCTGGATTTCTCGGCTGAGGATCCGGTGCAGACCAAGATTGACCTGGCTCGCGCCTATATCGATATGGGAGACGTGGAAGGCGCGCGTGAAATCCTGCAAGAGGCCATGAGCGAGGGGAATGCGGCGCAGCAGCAGGAGGCACGTGGCCTGCTCGATAATCTGTGAGTGAGATAAGCTGGGCCCATCCGGCCCAGCGCCTCTTGTTGTGGTGTTGGGTGGCGTGTGGCCTGCAGCTGATGCAGCCCGCGCCACTTGTCTTTGTGGTGGCGTCCATGCTGGTCCTGGTGGCGTGGCAGGGCGGTCGCCCGGCGCTGACGGGGTTGCGCCGCAGTAGCCGCCTGATGCTGAGCATCGTGCTGATCTACGGCTGGAGCGTGCCTGGCCGTTATGTCTGGCCGAGCTGGTGCTCGCCCACCTTTGAAGGCCTGTGCGCAGGTGGGCTGCAAATGCTCCGCTTGGCGGGCGTGATCCTCACCTTGCGCTTATTGCTGTCGGGCATGGTGCGCGAGCGGTTGCTGGCCGGCTTGTATACGCTGCTTGCCCCGTTGACGCTCTTAGGGTTCGATCGCAGCCGCGCGGCGCTCCGATTGTCGCTGACGCTGGCCCAGGTCGATGCGTTGCTGGCAACGCCCATGCAACCGCGCTCGCTATGGCGCGCGTTGGCACAATTGGAGAGCGACGCCGGTGTGATGCCTGACGTAGAATGGCGCCCCTTGGCGATGACCGCCGCGCAGCGCGCCGTGTTGGGCGCACTGACGATGGGGCTGCTGGCAACGCTGGCAGCGGCTTGGATGACCAACTGATTGGACCGCGATGAAGTACGCGCTTGCCGTCGAATACGACGGCCGTGCCTTTTCCGGCTGGCAGATCCAGCCCTCTGAGCCGACGGTGCAGGCTGCGCTGGAGGAAGCGCTGGCGCGCATGGCGGGGCATCCGGTGCGCGCGCATGCGGCTGGGCGCACCGATGCGGGCGTGCATGCCGCGCGGCAGATCGTCCATTTTGAGACCGCCGTGCAGCGCCCGCTGACTGCCTGGGTGCGCGGCGTGAACAGCTTTCTGCCAGCGGGTGTTGCCGTATTGTGGGCCCAGGTGGTGCCGGATGCCTTTCATGCCCGTTTCTGCGCCACGGCACGCCACTATCGTTATCTGTTGCTGCAGCATCCGGTGCGGCCGGCCTTGCTGGCCGGGCGGGTAGGGTGGGTGCATCAGGAGCTCGATCTCGAGCGCTTGCGCGGGGCGGCGGCGCTGCTGCAAGGCACGCACGACTTCACCAGTTTTCGCGCGGCGGAGTGCCAGGCACCCAGCCCGGTCAAGACACTGCATCGGCTGGACGTCCACGCCCATGGCACGCTGCTGACCTTCGATTTTTCCGCCGACGCCTTTTTGCATCACATGGTGCGCAATCTGATGGGCTCGCTGCTCTTTGTCGCCAAAGGCAACCGGCCGCCAGAGTGGATGGGCGAGTTGTTGCATGCGCGTGACCGTTCGGCAGCGGCGCCCACCTTCATGCCGGACGGGCTTTACCTCGCCGGTGTAAGCTATCCGTCCGAATTCGGCCTGGCCAGTGAACCCGAGCCCAGGCACGGACTGATCTGAAGCGAGACCTGTCTTGATTCCACGTATCAAAATTTGCGGCCTGCGCGATCCCGAGACTGCCGCGCAGACCGCGCGCCTGGGCGCGGACGCGATAGGCCTGGTCTTCTATGGGGCGAGCCCGCGTCATGTCGACATCGCCACCGCCGCCGCGATCTGCGCGGCCTTGCCGGCTTTCGTTGCGAGCGTGGGCCTGTTTGTCGACGCCGAGCCTGAAGTGGTGCGCGAGGTGCTGGCGCAGGTGCCGCTCGATCTGCTGCAGTTCCATGGCGACGAGAGCCCCGAGTACTGCCGCAGCTTCGGCCGTCCCTACCTGAAAGCGGTACGGGTTAAACACGATGTAAATTTGCTAGAATACGCCGCCCGCTACCGCGACGCGCGCGGCCTTCTGGTCGATGCCTACGTGCCGGGCGTGCCCGGTGGTACCGGCGAAGCCTTCGATTGGTCGCTGTTGCCGGTCGCTCTGCCGCTGCCGCTGATCCTCTCTGGCGGGCTTGCGCCGCACAATGCCAGGGACGCGGTGCAAGCAGTCAAGCCATGGGCTGTCGATGTCTCCAGTGGCGTCGAGAGTGGCCGTGGTATCAAGGACCTCAATAAAATTGCGGCGTTCATCCAAGCGGTGCACGCAGCTTGATCGAGTGAGAACGACATGAACGACTTCCTCCGCTACGCCCAGCCGGATGAGCGCGGCCACTTCGGCCAGTTTGGCGGCATCTACGTCGCCGAAACGCTGATGACGGCACTCGACGAGTTGCGCATCGAGTACGAAAAGGCGACCCAGGATCCGGACTTCATGGCTGAGTTCCGCTACGAGCTCAAGCACTACGTCGGCCGCCCCAGCCCGATCTATCACGCCAAGCGCTGGTCCGAGCTGCTCGGCGGCGCGCAGATCTACCTCAAGCGCGAAGACCTGAACCACACCGGCGCGCACAAGGTGAACAACACCATCGGCCAGGCGCTGCTGGCCCGACGCATGGGCAAGAAGCGCGTGATCGCCGAGACCGGCGCCGGCCAGCACGGCGTGGCCTCCGCCACGGTCGCCGCCCGCTACGGTCTCGAATGCGTGGTCTATATGGGCGCCGAGGACGTCGCCCGCCAGTCGCCCAACGTCTATCGCATGAAGCTCTTGGGTGCCCAGGTGGTGCCGGTGTCGTCAGGGTCCAAGACGCTGAAGGACGCGATGAACGAGGCGATGCGTGACTGGGTGACCAACGTCGATTCCACCTATTACATCATCGGCACCTGTGCCGGCCCGCACCCGTACCCGATGCTGGTGCGCGACTTCCAGTGTGTGATCGGTGATGAATGCAAGACGCAGATGGTCGATCTGATCGGTCGCCAGCCCGATGCCGTGGTGGCGTGCGTCGGTGGTGGCTCCAACGCGATCGGCATCTTCCATCCCTATATCGAGGTGCCAGGCGTGCGTCTGATCGGCGTCGAAGCCGGTGGCGATGGACTCGATACCGGCCGCCATGCCGCGCCGCTGACCGCCAATGCCAAGCCGGGCGTGCTGCACGGCAACCGCACCTATCTGATGCAGGACGAGAACGGCCAGATCATCGAAACGCATTCGATCTCCGCCGGCCTCGATTATCCGGGCGTCGGCCCGGAACACAGCTATCTCAAGGACATCGGTCGCGCCGAATATGTCGCCGCCACCGATGACGAGGCACTCGCTGCGTTCCACGATCTGTGCCGCTTCGAAGGCATCATCCCGGCGCTGGAGTCGAGCCACGCGCTGGCCTATGCCAAGCGCCTGGCGCCCACGCTGGACAAGGACCAGGTCATCCTGGTCAACCTGTCCGGCCGTGGCGACAAGGACATCCCGACCATCGCGCGCCGCGAAGGCATTCAGCTCTAATCACCCAGGGCGGCGAGTTGTTTCGCCGCCCATTACCGAATCCAGAACATGTCCCGTATCTCCTCCGTGCTTGCCAGCCTGGCCGAACAGCGGCGCCAGGCCTTGATTCCCTTCATCACCGCGGGCGACCCGCGGCCCGGGCTCACTGTCGAGCTGATGCATGCATTGGTCGCCGGCGGCGCCGACGTGATCGAACTTGGGGTGCCGTTTTCCGATCCTATGGCCGATGGCCCGGTGATCCAGCGCGCCAGTGAGCGCGCGCTGGCGCATGGCGTGTCGCTGCGCGATGTGCTGGCCATGGTGCGCGAGTTCCGCAATACGAATGACAAGACCCCGGTGGTGCTGATGGGTTACGCCAACCCGGTCGAGGCCATGGGCTATGAGACTTTTGCTGCCCAGGCGAGCGAGGCGGGTGTCGACGGCGTGCTCACCGTCGATCTGCCGCCGGAAGAGGCCGAGGATTGCACCGCCGTACTGCGTGCCCACCAGCTCGACCAGATCTTCCTGTTGGCGCCGACCACGCCGGAGGCGCGGCTCAAGGCTGCGGCACGGCTCGCCAGCGGCTATGTGTACTATGTGTCGCTCAAGGGCGTGACGGGCGCGGCGACGCTGAACGTGGCCGACGTGGCCGACAAGCTCGCCGTGATGAAGCGGCATATTGATCTGCCCATCGGCGTGGGTTTCGGCATCCGCGATGCCGATACCGCCCGCGCCATTGCCCAGGTGGCCGACGCCGTGGTGATCGGCTCGCGCCTGGTGCAGGAAGTGGAGGCCGGCGAAGACGGCCTCGCCCAACGATTGACCGAATTTCTGGTAGGCGTCCGTGCCGCGATGGACACGGCGCGCGCCTGAGGAGTAACAGATGAGCTGGTTGCAAAAACTGCTGCCCCCCAAGATCAAGAGTCGTGAGCCGGGCGCCGAGAGCAAGGGCGTACCGGAAGGCCTGTGGCATAAATGCTCGGCCTGCGGCTCGGTGCTGTATCGCACCGATCTGGAGAACAACCTCGAAGTCTGCCCCAAGTGCAGCTACCACAACCCGGTGTCGTCGCGCCGCCGTCTCGATCTGCTGCTCGATCCGGAAGGCCGCTTCGAGATTGGCGCCGAGGTGCAGCCGGTTGATCCACTGAAGTTCAAGGCCACCAAGCGCTATGCCGACCAGCTCGGTCAGTACCGCGCCAGTACTGGTGAGGATGACGCTCTGGTGGTATTGCAAGGCGCCATCCACAACCTGCCGGTGGTGGCAGCGGCCTTCGAATACAAGTTCATCGGGGGCTCGATGGGCTCGGTGGTCGGCGAGCGCTTCGTGCGCGGCGCGCGCGTCGCGTTGGAAAACAATCTGCCCTTCATCTGCGTGGCCGCCTCGGGTGGCGCACGGATGCAGGAAGGCCTCAATTCGCTGATGCAGATGGCCAAGACCAGCGCCATCCTCACCAAGCTGGCCGATAAGCGCCTGCCTTTCATCTCGGTGCTGACCGATCCGACCATGGGCGGCGTCTCCGCTTCGTTCGCTTTCCTCGGCGACGTGGTGATCGCCGAGCCGGGCGCCCTGATCGGCTTTGCCGGCCCGCGCGTGATCGAGCAGACCGTGCGCGAAACGCTGCCCGAAGGCTTTCAGCGCTCCGAGTTCCTGCTGGAGAAGGGCGCGATCGATATGATCGTCGACCGCCGCGAGATGCGTCTGCAGATCGCCCAGTTGCTCTCGCTGTTGTCCAAGCAGCCCGCCGTCGCCGCCTGATGTTCGCCGCTGATACGCTCGAGGACTGGCTTGCCCACCTCGAGCAGCTACACCCCAGCGCCATCGACATGGGGCTGGAGCGTGTTGCCCGTGTGCGCGATGCACTGGGCCTCGCGCCAACGTTTCCCATCCTCACGGTGGGCGGTACCAACGGCAAGGGTTCGGTGTGCGCGATGCTCACCGCCATGCTGCGTGCCGCCGGCTACCAGGTGGGCACCTATACCTCGCCGCACCTCTTGGCGTACAACGAGCGGGTGCGGATCAACCTCGAACCGGCCAACGATGATGATCTGGTCGCGGCTTTTGCCGCGGTCGAGGCGGCGCGTGGCGAGACGACGCTGACCTATTTCGAATTCGGCACGCTCGCGGCCATGCAGCTGTTCATTGCCGCCGACGTCGACGTGGCGGTGCTCGAAGTGGGGCTGGGTGGTCGACTCGATGCCGTGAACGCGTTCGATGCCGACGTGGCCGCTGTGGTCAACGTCGATCTGGATCATCAGGCCTACCTCGGAGACACCCGTGAGAAGATCGCGTTTGAGAAAGCTGGGATCTACCGGCCAGGCAAGCTTGCGTTCTGTGCAGATCCAAACCCGCCGCAGGCGCTACTGGATGTGGCTGCGCAACAGGGCGCAGAACTCCGACTGATCGGTCGCGACTACAGCTGGCAGATGGAGGCCGAAGGCAACCAGTGGGCGTGCGCCACGCCCGCCGGCACGCGGCATGCCTTGCCCTTGCCCGCGCTGCGCGGCGCCTACCAGCTGGGCAACGCGGCACTCGCCGTGGCCATGCTCGACGGCCTGCGCGATGCGTTACCGGTGAGCCTGGGACAGATTAAGCAGGGCTTGCTGGAAGTGGAGTGGCCGGCGCGTTGCCAGGTTTTGCCGGGGCGCCCGCAAACCATACTCGATGTTGCGCATAATCCGCATGCCGCCCGCGCGTTGCGCCAGGCGCTCGATGGCATGGGCTTTGCGGCCAATACGCACGCGGTGTTCGGTGCCATGATGGATAAGGATATCGCCAGCGTGGTGACCATCCTCGCGGACCGCATCGACTGCTGGCACCTGGCGGCGCCGCAGATTGCCCGGGCCGCGCAGGTTGATGCGCTTGCCGCCATCGTGCACCGGGTGGCGCCGCAGGCGCGCGTTGAGCGTTACGATTCCGTATCGCTCGCCTGGTCGGGCGCCTGTGAGGCGGCCGGCGAAGCTGATAGAATCCTGGCCTTTGGTTCCTTCTATACGGTGGCCGAGGTCATGGCCGCGCGAGCCTAGATGCCGTTTCGTACCACCCCGAACGCAGCCGTAAAACTGGAAGTCGACAGGCCCTATGCGAGATAACGTCAGCGAAGAGTTGTTGCAGCTGCGCAAGCGTGCGCGGCGACGTCTGGTCGGCGCGATCGCGCTGGTGTTGTTTGCCCTGGTGGTGTTGTGGACGGTGATGGATGCCGCTCCGCCGCAGAACCTGCTTGCGGCGAGCGAGCCCGTGGTGATCGAGGCCAGCGCCCCCAGCGTGGCTGTTGCTGCTCCGGTGCCGATTGCGCCGCGAGCGCAGACCGCCAGCGAGGCACTGGCGGCCTTGCCTGGGCGGCTGGTGAACGCACAGCTGGGGCATGCCTCCGATCCGGCAAGCGCCACCCCACCGACGGCCGTCGTCGCTACGCCGCAACCCACTGCGGCGCCTACACACCAACCCACGCTCAAGCCGGTGGCGAAGCCGACTCTGAAGCCGACGCCGGATCCCAAGCGCATCCTCGAGGGCCTGGATCAGGCCGATGCCAAGCCCGCGCCGGCGGCAGGTCAGAAGGTCTATGTGCAGATCGGTGCCTATGGCGATGCCACCAAGGCAGTCGGCATCGTCGGCAAGCTGAAGGCTGCGGGCCTTGCGGCGTATAGCGAGTCGATCACGGTCAAGGGCGTGTCGCTGACCCGGGTGCGTATCGGCCCGCTCGCCGAAGCCCAGGCGCAAAAAACGCGTGACCAGGCTGTTGCGCTTGGTTATGCGCCGCAGCTGGTGAGCAAGTGACCGCATTCGACTACGTCGTACTCGCCGTGCTCGGCCTCTCGGTGCTGCTCTCGGTGATGCGCGGGCTGACGCAGGAAGTGATGGCCCTGATCGCATGGGGGCTGGCCACCTGGGTCGGTTTCAACTACGCCGACGAGGCCGCTGCATGGGTGCCGGATGATCTGCCCGGCGAAGGGCTGCGCTTCGTCGCCGGTTTTGTCGGCCTCTTTTTCGCCGTGTGGCTATTGACCACGATACTGCGCATCACGATCAATCAGTTTCTCAAGGCGTCCGGCCTCAAACCGGCGGATCGCTTCTTTGGCGCCATGTTCGGTTTGTTGCGCGGGCTGCTCGCTGTGCTGCTGATCGTCCTGATCGCCGGCCTGACCTCTTTACCGAAAAGCCAGGGCTGGAAGGACGCGATGTTCAGCCCCATGTTGGAAGCATCCGCCCGGCTGGCGTTGCCCTGGTTACCGCATGCGCTCGCTGAGCGCATCAAGTACGAATGAATTTGTAAGTTCTGAGCTCGAGAGGCATTAGCATGTGTGGCATCGTCGGCGTAGTGGCCAAAACCCCCGTCAACCAGCTGTTGTATGACGGCCTTCTGGTGCTGCAGCATCGCGGCCAGGACGCGGCAGGCATCGTTACCTCCGAGGGTAATGTGTTCCACATGCACAAGGGCCAGGGCCTGGTGCGCGATGTGTTCCGCACCCGCAACATGCGCTCCTTGCTCGGCAACACCGGCATCGGTCATGTGCGCTATCCGACCGCGGGTTCGGCTTCCAGCCTTGCCGAGTCACAGCCGTTCTACGTGAACAGCCCGTTCGGCATCGTGCTGGCGCACAACGGCAACCTGACCAACGACAAGCAGCTCAAGGACGAGATGTACCGCACCGATCTGCGGCACATCAACACCAATTCCGATTCCGAAGCGCTGCTGAACGTATTCGCGCACGAGCTGGGCAAGCGCACCACGGGTCTTGCGCTGTCCGCCGATACCGTGTTCGACGCCATTGAGGCCGTGCACCAGCGTGTGCGCGGCGCCTATGCCGTGGTGGCGTTGATCGCGGGCTTTGGCCTGGTCGCCTTCCGCGATCCGCACGGCATCCGCCCGCTGTCGCTCGGTACCCACGAAACGCCGGAAGGGACCGAGTACCTGGTCGCGAGCGAATCGGTGGTGCTCGATACCATGGGCTTCAAGCTGCAGCGCGACGTGGCGCCGGGCGAGGCGCTCTATATCACCTTCGATGGTGTGTTCCACAACCGCCAGTGCCACCCGAATCCACAACTCGTGCCCTGTATCTTCGAGCATGTCTACTTCGCGCGGCCCGACAGCGTGATCGACGGCATCTCGGTGCACGAAGCGCGCCTCAATATGGGGGTGCAACTGGCCGACAAGGTGCGCGCCATATCGCCGGCGCTCGATATCGACGTGGTCATTCCCATTCCCGATACCAGCCGCGATTCGGCGCTGGAACTGGCCAATTCGCTGGGCTTGCCGTATCGCGAAGGCTTCATCAAGAATCGCTATATCGGCCGCACCTTCATTATGCCGGGCCAGGCCAGCCGCAAGAAATCCGTGCGCCAGAAGCTCAATCCGATCGCGGTCGAGTTCCGCGGCAAGAACGTGCTGCTGGTCGACGATTCCATCGTGCGCGGCACCACGTCCAAGGAAATCGTGCAGATGGTGCGCGATGTCGGCGCCAACAAGGTCTATCTGGCTTCGGCCGCGCCGCCGGTGCGTTTCCCGCATGTGTACGGCATCGATATGCCGACGCGCGCCGAACTGATCGCCACCGGCCGCAGCGATGTCGAGATCGCGCGCGAGATAGGCGCCGACGCCATCATTTACCAGGAACTGACGGACCTGATCGAAGCCTGCAGCGATGCCAGCGGCGGCAAGATCACCGCGTTCGAAACCTCGTGCTTTGACGGCAACTACATCACCGGTGACGTCTCCGACGTCTATCTCGATGCGCTCGAAGCCAAACGGCTCTCGCCCTTGTCGACCAAGTTCAAGGAAGGCGACGCGGCGGACAGTCGCGTGCTCGACATGAACATCGGTGTGGCCGAGCAGAATCTGATCTGACCGCCAGCGCGGTGCGCTGTATGGGCCGCGCAGCTAGCAAATGCGATATAAACGGGGGCAATGCCCCCGTTCTCTTAGAGACCGCCTTATGAACGACCATGACCTGCCCGAAGGCCTGCACCCGGATACGCTGGCGATCCGCGCCGCCACCAGCCGTACCGAATACGGCGAGCACTCGGATGCGATGTATCTGACTTCCAGCTTCTGCGTCGGTAGCGCCGAAGAAGCGTCGCTCAAGTTCACCAACCAGATTCCGGGCTATATCTACTCGCGCTTCACCAACCCGACGGTGACGGCGTTCGAAGAGCGCCTGGCCGCGCTGGAAGGTGGCGAGCGCGCCATCGCCACCGCCAGCGGCATGAGCGCCATCCTGGCGCTGGGCATGGGCCATTTGAAGGCGGGCGACCATGTGGTCGCATCCAACGGCCTCTTTGGCGCCACCATCCAGCTGTTCAATACCTATTTCGTCAAGTTCGGCGTCGAGATTAGCTATGTCAGCGCGACCGATCCCGCTGCCTGGCAGGCGGCGGTCAGGCCCAATACCAAGCTGTTCTTCCTGGAAACGCCGTCCAATCCGCTGACCGAGGTGGCCGATATCACGGCGATCGCCGAGATCGCGCACGCGAGCGGCGCCATCCTGGCGGTCGACAACTGTTTCTGCACGCCCATCCTGCAGCAGCCGCTCAAGCTTGGCGCCGACCTCGTCGTGCACTCGGCGACCAAGTACCTCGATGGCCAGGGCCGGGTGCTCGGCGGTGCCGTCGTCGGTAGCAAGGCGCTGATCGAGCCGGTTTACCTGTTCCTGCGCACCGCCGGCCCGAGTCTGTCGCCGTTCAACGCCTGGGTGCTGCTCAAGGGCATGGAAACATTGCCGCTACGCATGCGTGCGCACTGCGACAACGCGCTCAAGCTGGCGCAATGGCTGGAAACCCAGCCGCAGGTCGAGCGCGTGTTCTATCCCGGCCTGCCGTCGCACCCGCAGCACGCGCTGGCACAGCGCCAGCAACACGGTGGCGGCGGCATCGTCTCGTTCGAGGTCAGGGGCGGGCGCGAGGCGGCCTGGCAGATCGTCGATGCGGTGCGCCTGATCAGCCGCACTGCCAACCTGGGTGACGTGCGCAGCACCATCACCCATCCGGCCAGCACCACGCACGGCCGCGTCACACCGGAGGCACGTGCCGCCGCCGGCATCCGCGAAGGGCTGATCCGCATCTCGGTGGGCCTGGAACATCTGGACGACCTGATCAACGACTTGAAGCGTGGCCTCGGCTAAGACCATCGAACCCAGTACAAGAACATGAAAAAGACCCGCATCCTCACCGGTATCACCACCACCGGCACGCCGCACCTGGGCAATTACGCCGGTGCGATCCGCCCGGCCATTGTCGCCAGCCGTGCCGAATCGGCTGATTCTTTCTATTTCCTCGCCGACTACCATGCGCTGATCAAGTGCGACGATCCGCTGCGCATCCAGCGCTCGCGGCTGGAGATCGCCGCGACCTGGCTCGCCTGCGGGCTCGATCCGGCGCGCGTCACCTTCTATCGTCAGTCGGACATTCCGGAAATCCCCGAGCTCACCTGGCTGTTGACCTGTGTCGCCGCCAAGGGCCTGCTCAATCGCGCGCATGCCTACAAGGCATCGGTCGACAAGAATGTGGAGGCGGGCGAGGACGAGGACGCCGGCGTGACCATGGGGCTCTACAGCTACCCGGTGCTGATGGCGGCGGACATCCTGATGTTCAACGCCGAAGAGGTGCCGGTGGGGCGTGATCAGATCCAGCACGTCGAGATGGCGCGCGATATCGGCCAGCGCTTCAATCACCTGTTTGGCCAGGGCAAGGATTTCTTCACGCTGCCGCAGGCCAAGATCGAGGAAGCGGTGGCGACATTGCCAGGGCTCGATGGACGCAAGATGTCGAAAAGCTACGACAACACCATCCCGCTGTTCGGCAGTGCCAAGGAACTCAAGGCGGCGATTGCACGCATCGTCACCGATTCGCGCCTGCCGGGCGAGCCCAAGGATGCCGACAACGCGCATCTGAACACCATCTACCAGGCTTTTGCCACCCCGGAGCAGGGCGCGGCGTTCCGCGCTGCGTTGCTGGATGGACTCGGCTGGGGCGATGCCAAGCAGCAACTGTTCACCTTGCTCGACAATGAGCTGGGCGAGGCACGCGAGCGCTACCAGGCGCTGATCGCGCGCCCGGCCGAGATCGAGGACATTCTGCTGGCTGGCGCTGCCAAGGCGCGTACCTATGCCACGCCGTTCCTGGCGCAACTGCGCGAAGCTGTCGGCCTGCGTTCGCTGACGGCACTGGCTATCGCAGAGCAGGGTGCCGTGAAGAAGAAAGCCAAGGCCGCACGCTTCCTGAGTTTCCGTGGCAAGGACGGGCAGTTCCGCTTCAACCTGCAGGGAGCGGACGGCGAGGAATTGCTGGTATCGAACCCGTATGCCGATCCCAAGGCAGCCGGTGCGGTGATCGCCCGGCTGCAGGCCGCGGCGGTAGCGGGCGGAATCAGCCTGGTTGCAGATGGCGAGCAGCGCTTCGCGTTACAGTTCGATGGCGAAGTGCTGGGCCACAGCCACGAGCAGGCCGATCCGGCGGCGCGCAATGCCACGCTGCAGCGGGCCGAGGCGGCGCTCGCCAGCATCGCGGCGGTGCAGCAGGAGTGAAGCGGCAGGCCGGGGCGTGATTCGGTCACAGCCCCGACAGCGCATCTCGGTTAATCTGTCGCGGATCTGCCATCGGGCACGGGGACGACCCCGTGCCGTCATCCAGCGGGGACGGCCCCTTCCATTCATCACTGAGGAGGTCGTATGAACCCGCAACTCATCCCCTGGATTTCGCTCCTGATCGCCGGTGTGCTCGAAGTGGTCTGGGCGCTGGCGCTCAAGGCCTCACACGGTTTTACCCGTCTGCCCGCTACGGCGTTGTTTGCCATCAGTGCGGCGGCCAGCATGTATTTTCTCGCCTATGCGATGAAGTCATTGCCGGTCGGCACTGCCTACGCGGTGTGGACCGGCATCGGCGCGATCGGCACGGTGCTGTTCGGCATCGTCTGGTTCGGTGAGCCCGCCACGCTATGGCGGCTGGCCTCGGTCACGCTGATCCTCGCCGGCATCGTCGGCCTCAAACTCGCCTGATTACCCGCTTTCCCTAAAGGCCACGTTGCTGACGTGGCCTTGTTTGCTTTGCTTGCTAAATCGCAATCAGTATGGAATCTTGCTGTTCCAGTCCTGACATAATCGGGTTCGCGCGGTGTGTCGCAGCGTGTGGGCGCTAGCTGGAGCCAGAGACGCGGCAGCAGTGGCCAGAGCGGCGAATGTGAGGATTTACTCCGAGTTTGGTTTCAAAGTAGACTGTACTGTCTAGTCTAAATCGGTTTCGCGATGTCCCCGCTTCCTTCCTGTCCCGGCGCCGATTGCGCGTCGCGCGTGCTCGACGCCGCCTTCGAGGTGTTCTGCGAAACCGGCTACCGCACCAGCATCGATACGGTGGCGCAGCGTGCGCAGGTGGCGCGCCAGACCATCTACAACCATTTCGGCAGCAAGGAAGCGCTGTTCAGCGCCGCGATGGGCAAGGCAGTGAAAGAGCTGTTCGCCATGCTGGCCGCCGAAGAAGGCGACTGGCGATCCAGGCTGTACAACTTCGGGCTGCGGTTTCGCGAACGGGTGCTGGCGCCCGACGCAATCAACCTGCACCGCCTGCTGACCAGCGAGGCCCAGCGTTTTCCGGAACTGGCCAGCGGCATGTATGAAAACTGCTTCATCTACAGCCGTCGGCAGATCGCCGATGTGCTGGAACAGGCGATGAAGCAAGGTGCGCTGCGCCGCGAAGACCCCATGGAGGCCGCCCACATCCTGCTCGACATGCTGGTCAGCGCCGATCATATGCGGCTGGTGCTGGGCGGCCCCGAGCTCGATCTGAACGAAGAGCCCGCCAAGGTGCGGCGGGCGATGGAACTGTTCTCACGCGTGTATGCGGCGAACCCCGCCACATCCGTTCACCCATCCTGACTTTAGCCGGCCGATCGCCGGCGAGATTTGACTGCATATCCAAAAACAAGGAGCTCATGATGCATCCGTTTGGCAAAACACTGACGCTGTCCGTGGCGGTGACCCTGGCACTGGCGGCGTGTGGCAAGGGGGGCGAGCAGGCCCAGGGTGGCCCGGGTGGCCAGATGCCACCGGCCGAGGTGGTGGTCGCGACCGCGCATACCGGTGACGCCGCCGTCACGCGCGATCTGACCGGCCGCATCACCGCCTACCGCACGGCCGAAGTGCGCGCGCGGGTCGAAGGCATCCTGGAAAAGCGCCTGTTCACCGAAGGTGGCGAAGTGCGTGCGGGCCAGTCGCTGTTCCAGATCGACCAGGGCACGCTGGCCGCGGCCTTGTCCGCCGCACGCGCCAACGCCGCCAAGGCACGCGCCAATGCCGACATCGCGCGCCAGACCGTGGAGCGCTACCGCAAGCTGATCAACGACCAGGGCGTTTCCAAGCAGGAGCTGGACCAGGCCGAATCGCAACTGAAGCAGGCGCAGGCCGATGTGGCCAGCGGCGATGCCGCGGTGAAGCAGGCCGAGATCGATGTGGCGCACGCCAGCGTCTATGCGCCGATTTCCGGACGCATCGGTCGCGCCTTTGTCACCGAGGGGGCGCTGGTCGGCAAGAACGAAGCCACGCACCTCGCGACCATCGAGCAGCTCGATCCCATCTACGTCGACTTCACCCAGTCCGGTGCCGATCTGCTGCGCCTGAAGCGCGCGATCCAGGCCGGCCAGATGAAGGCGGCGGACCTGCCGGTGGAGATCGTGCTGGAAGACGGCTCGGTCTACGGCCAGAAGGGCAAGCTGCTGTTTGCCGAGCAGACGGTCGATCCGGCCACCGGCACGGTCACGCTGCGGGCCCAGTTTGCCAATCCCGATCGCCTCTTGATGCCCGGCATGTTCGCGACGGTGCGCTTCGCGCAGGGCGCCGTCGGTGGCGCGGTCAAGGTGCCGCAGCGCGCCATCCTGTCGAACCCGCAAGGCCAGTTTGTCTACGTGGTCGGCGCCGACAACAAGGTGGCGATCCGTCCGGTGAAGACGGGTGGCTTCTCCGGTCGCGACTGGATCATCACCAGCGGCCTCAAGAACGGCGAGAAGGTCATCGTCGACGGCCTGCAGAAGGTCGGTCCTGGCGCGCCGGTGAACCCGGTCGACGAAGCCGCAGCCGCGCAAGCCCAGAAGGCTCAAGCGCCGGCCCAGAAGCATTAAGGGGAGCATTCATCCATGGCTCGTTTCTTTATCGATCGCCCCATCTTTGCGTGGGTGATCGCCATCATCATCGTGCTCGCCGGCCTGTTGGCGATGCGCTCGCTGCCGATCGCGCAGTATCCCGATGTGGCGCCGCCGGCGCTGTCGATCACCACGTCCTACCCGGGCGCCAGCGCCAAGGTGGTCGAGGAGACCGTCACCGCGCTGATCGAGCAGGAAATGAACGGCATCGAGAACCTGCTTTACATGTCGTCCGAGAGCGATAGCTCGGGCAACATGACGATCTCGCTGACGTTCAGAACCGGTACCGATCTCGATATCGCCTCGGTCGATGCGCAGAACCGCGTCAAGCGCGTCGAGGCCCGTCTGCCCGAGGAAGTGCGCCAGCAAGGCGTGCAGGTGCTCAAGGCGCGCGACAACTATTTGCTGTTCCTCACGCTGTTCTCGCCGGATGACAGCTACGACGAAGTGGCGCTCGGCAGCTACGTGAACGCCAACGTCATCGACGCGCTGCGCCGTGTGCCGGGCGTGGGCGAGGCCCAGCTGTTCGGGTCCGAATACGCGATGCGTGTCTGGCTTGATCCGTCCAAGCTCGCCGGCTACAAGATGAGCCCGGCAGAGGCTCTGGCCGCCGTGCGTGCGCAAAACGTGCAGCTCGCCACCGGTGAGATCGGCGCGTTGCCAGCGTCCAAGGGCCAGCAGTTCACCGCGACCGTGGTGACGCAGGGCCGTTACGTAACGCCTGAGGAATTCGGCAACATCGTGCTGCGCGAAGGTGGCAACGGCGCGCTGGTGCGGCTGAAGGATGTCGCCCGGGTCGAGCTGGGCGCTGCCAGCTACGACGTGAGCGCGCGTCTGAACGGTAAGCCCATCGCTGCCATCGGCGTGAAGCTGTCGCCGGATGGCAACGCGGTCGAGACCGCCAACGCCATCCGCGCCCGCATGGCCGAGCTCGCCAGGTACTTCCCCGCCGGCGTGAGCTGGGAGCTGCCGTACGACACCTCCAAGTTCGTGAAGATCTCGATCGAGGAAGTGCTCAAGACCCTGGCCGAAGCCATCGTGCTGGTGTTCATCGTGATGTATCTGTTCCTTGGCAACCTGCGGGCCACCTTGATCCCGACCATCGTGGTGCCGATCGCGCTCACCGGCGCCTTGCTCGGTCTCTACCTGTTCGGCTACTCGATCAACGTGCTCACCATGTTCGCCATGGTGCTGGCGATCGGTATCCTGGTCGACGATGCGATCGTGGTGATCGAGAACGTCGAGCGCATCATGAGCGAGGAGGGCCTCGCACCGCGCGAGGCCACGCAGAAGGCCATGGGCCAGATCGTATCGGCCATCATCGCGATCACGCTGGTGCTGACCGCGGTGTTCATCCCGATGGCGTTCTTCTCCGGCTCCGTCGGCGCGATCTACCGCCAGTTCTCGGTCACGCTGGTGCTGACCATGTTCTTCTCGGCGCTGATGGCGCTGACGCTCACGCCGGCCTTGTGCGCCACCTTGCTCAAGCCGATCAAGAAGGGCGAAGAAGGCCATGGCTCCAAGGGCTTCTTCGGCTGGTTCAATCGCAAGTTCACCGCGATGACCAACGGCTACCAGGGTTGGGTCGGCAAGATATTGCGTCGCAGCGGCATCGCACTGGTGTCGTTTGCCGTGATCCTGGGTATCACCACCTGGCTATTCATGCGCCTGCCGGGCTCCTTCCTGCCGGAAGAAGACCAGGGCTACTTCATCAACGTGGTGCAGCTGCCGGCCGGCGCGACGCGCGAGCGCACGCTGGAAGTGATGGAGCAGGTGGAGAAGCACTTCACCTCGCAGCCCGGCGTCGATCGCATCGTGTCGGTGGTGGGCTTCTCGTTCTTCGGCCGTGGCCAGAACGCGGCACTTGCGTTTGTCACGCTGAAGGACTGGAGCGAGCGCAAGGAGCCGGGAACCGATATCAACTCGCTGGTCGGTGCGGCCAACATGATGCTGTTCCGCATCAAGGAAGCGTTCATCTTCTCGACCAACGTGCCGCCGATTCCGGAACTGGCGTCGGTGGGCGGCTTCGATTTCCGGCTGCAGGATAGGGGCGGCATCGGCCGCGAGCAGCTCCTGACCGCGCGCAATATGTTGCTGGGCATGGCGGGGCAGAACCCCAACCTCGTCGGCGTACGCCCCGAGGGACAGGAGCCCGGGCCGCAGGTGTACCTGGAAGTGAACAAGGTCAAGGCGAGCCAGCTGGGCATCGACCAGAACGAGCTCAACCAGACGCTGTCGGTGGCGTTGGGTTCAGCCTACGCCAATGACTTCGTGCGCGAAGGCCGTATCCTGCGCGTGCTGATGCAGGCCACGCCGGATGCCCGCACCGATCCGGAAGACCTCTTGAAGCTGCAGGTGAAGACCCGCAGCGGCCAGCTGGTGCCGCTGTCCGAAATCGCCACCACGCAGTGGGTGGTCGGTGAAGCCAAGCTCGATCGCTACAACGGTCTGCCGTCGTACAAGATCGCCGGCAATGCCGCGCCGGGCAAGAGCTCGGGCGACGCGATGAACGCGATGGAAGAGATCGCCACCAAGCTGCCGGCCGGCGTGGGCTTCGAATGGTCCGGTACTTCGTACGAGGAGCGGCTGTCGGGTGATCAGGCGCCGGCGCTGTTCGCGCTGTCCATCCTGGTGGTGTTCCTGTGCCTGGCCGCGCTGTACGAGAGCTGGTCGATCCCGTTTGCCGTGTTGTGGGTGGTGCCGCTGGGGATCTTTGGTGCGGTGCTGGCGATGACGCTGCGCGGACTGCCGAACGACGTGTACTTCAAGGTGGGCTTGATCGCGATCATCGGCTTGTCGTCGAAGAACGCCATCCTGATCGTCGAGTTCGCGCGCGAGTTGCAGCGCCAGGGCGTGGGCGTGGTCGAGGCGACGTTGGAAGCGTGCCGCCTGCGGTTCCGCCCGATCCTGATGACGTCGATCGCCTTCATCGCCGGCGTGATGCCACTGGCCATCAGTTCCGGCGCGGGCTCGCAGAGCCGTCATGCACTGGGTACCGGCGTGGTCGGCGGCATGATCGCCGCCACTGTGCTCGCCGTGTTCCTGGTCCCGGTGTTCTACGTGGTGGTGCGTCGCTTCTTCCCGGACAAGACCGCGGTGGTGGAACGCAATGTCGATTCGGTTCCCGCCGATGACCATCGCTAAGGATGAGTAGCATGAGACACAAGACATTCGTTGTACTGCCCATCGTGGCGCTGCTCGCTGCATGCTCGATGGCCCCTGTTTACGAGCGCCCGGCATCGCCGGTGCCTGCCGGTATCGGCAGCACCGAAGCCGTGGGCTCGGCCACGCTGCCGCCCTGGCAGGAGTGGTTTGCCGATCCCGCGCTCAAGGATCTGATCGCACAGGCGCTGGAAAACAACCGCGACCTCGTCGTGGCCACCGCCCGTATCGAGGAAGCGCGCGCGCTCTACGGCATCACCCGCGCCGACCGCCTGCCTACGGTGGGCCTGGGCGGCGGCATGCAGGCAGCCCGCACACCTGAGGCCGTGACCGGAGGCAATGCGACGACCGAGCGGCGTTACGATGCCAGCATCGGCATCACTTCGTTCGAGCTCGATTTCTGGGGCCGGGTGAAGAGCCTGTCCGACGCGGCCCGCGCCGAGTACTTCGCCACCGAAGAGGCGCAACGCGCGGTACGCGTCGCGCTGATCGGCGACGTGGCCAATGCCTACTGGAGCCTGCGTGCGTTCGAAGAGCGCGCGGACTACGCCAGAAAGACGGTAGAGAGCCTCACCGAGAGCGCCCGCGTGGTGAACCGCCGGCTGGAAACTGGCCTCGCCAACAAGCTCGACGCGCTGCAGGCCGATGCGCTGGTCGCCGAATCGCGCGCAAGCCAGGCCAACCTGGAGCGCCAGGCGCGCAACGCCCGCCACGCACTGCAGGTTTTGGCTGGCCAGGAAGTGCAGTTGCCTGCGGCAACGGTCTTGCTGACCGCGACACTGCCCAACACCCGCGTGCCCGATGGGTTGAGTTCGGACGTGTTGTTGGCCCGGCCGGACGTGCGCCGGGCCGAATATGCGCTCAAGGCCGCCAATGCCAATATTGGCGCGGCGCGTGCCGCATTCTTCCCGACCATCACACTGACGGGTTCAGCCGGTAGCGCCAGCGCAGAGCTATCCGATCTGTTCGGCGGCGGCACTCGCGCTTGGAGCTTCGCGCCGCAAATTACGTTGCCGATCTTCGACTTTGGCCGCAACCAGGCCAACCTGGATTTGACCGAAGCGCGCAAGGTGATTGCAGTCGCGCAGTACGAGCGGACGGTGCAGATTGCCTTCCAGGAAGTGGCGGATGTGCTGTCCGATCAGCGCGGGGAACAGGCCTTTTTCGAAGCGCTGGAAGAAGCGGTGGGCAAGCAGCGCGACCGGCTGAAAGTGGCGCAATCGCGCTACGACGCCGGCCTTGTCGGCTACCTCGACGTGCTCGACGCCCAGCGCGCGCTCTACCTTTCCGAGCAGAACCTGATCGATGCCGCGCGTGCGCGGCTTGCCGTTACGGCCGAGGCCTATAAGGCGCTCGGCGGCGATGCCCAGCAGCCGCTCGATCGCAGCTGATTGGTACCATCCAGCCCAAGCCCCGCCTACCGGCGGGGCTTTCTTATTGATGGAAAACAAGGATGGGTTGAAAGCTGGTTTGAACCGCTGCGCTATTGATCGATGGATAACGCATTTATCTGACTGGCTTTCGTTAAAATTCATGCATTTACATGCATGCATTGTGGAGATGTTTATATCTTGCGTAAGGTATGACGCTCGTGTACCGTGCGCGTCGACAAGTCAAGCGCCCGCTTGCCAAATAAAAACTTAGCCCTCTCAAGATGAAACTGTTCTCTGCCTGCCTCTTCGCCGCAGCGCCCGCTGCCGCGTCGTATTCTGCCGTCGTTTGCGCTGAAGCCACTCCGGCTGAACCCGCGCCTGTTCCTGTCGTAGCGGCTGACTATTTCAGCGAAGACGGTGCAAAGCAGCGCAGCCGCTCCACCGAGCAAGGGATTGACAACGTCGATATCTACAAAGGTGGCCTCAAGCTTGCGATTCCGCTTTTCAGTATTTCCGGGGCGGGTGGTCCATTAGAGGCCTATTTGTTGCATCCCGGACGATAATCTTAGCCCTCGTAGTTGGCGACT
>NZ_JANBVF010000079.1 GCF_024437655.1 Chitinolyticbacter albus | reverse complement strand
CCTCGGTTCGTTGGTGATCGACGCCTCAGGCAACTGGTCGTACGAAGTCGACAACAGCCTGGTGCAATACCTCAAAGCCGGCGAAACCCGCGACGAAGTGTTCACGGTGACCAGCGCCGACGGCACCCCCCACACCGTGACCGTCACCGTGACCGGCGCCAATGAAACCGCCACGGTCGGCAGCGGCACGGTGCAGGAAGACACCACCGTCAGCACTGGCGGCACGCTGACCGCTACCGGCGGCGCCAGCTTCATTGCCGACAGTCAGAGCGGCAGCTACGGCACGCTGCAACTGGGCACCAACGGCCAATGGACCTATACGCTGGACAACGCCAGCCCTGCAGTACAAGCCCTGGTCAGCGGCGAAACCCGGACCGAGAGCTTTACCGTACAACTGAACGACGGCAGCAGCACCACCGTCACGGTGCAGGTACAAGGCCTGAACGATGGTGCGGTGATCGCAGGCGACGCTAGCGGCGCGGTGATCGAAGACATCAACGTCACTGCCGGTGGCAAGCTCATCGACAGCGGCAGCCTCACGGTAGCGGATGCCGACGCCGGTCAAACCAGCTTCACTGCTGGCGCCGGTACCCCGGT
>NZ_JANBVF010000078.1 GCF_024437655.1 Chitinolyticbacter albus | reverse complement strand
TCGGGCAAGTCGGTCGGGGTCAACGCGATGATCCTGTCGCTGCTGTATAAGGCGAGCCCGGAGGAAGTGCGCTTCATCATGGTCGACCCCAAGATGCTGGAGCTCTCCGTCTATGACGGCATCCCGCACCTGTTGGCGCCAGTGGTCACCGACATGAAGCTCGCCGCCAACGCGCTCAACTGGTGCGTGGCCGAGATGGAAAAACGCTACCGGCTGATGAGCACGATGGGGGTGCGCAATCTCGCCGGCTTCAATCAGAAAGTGAAGGATGCGGAGAAGGCCGGGCAAAAGCTCACCAACCCGTTCAGCCTGACCCCGGACGATCCGGAACCGCTCACCCACCTGCCCTTCATCGTGGTGGTGGTCGATGAGTTCGCCGATCTGATGATGGTGGCCGGCAAGAAGATCGAGGAGCTGATCGCCCGGCTGGCACAAAAGGCCCGGGCCGCCGGCATCCATTTGATCCTGGCGACGCAGCGGCCATCGGTCGATGTGATCACCGGCCTCATCAAGGCCAACATCCCCACCCGCATCGCGTTCCAGGTGTCGAGCAAGGTGGACAGTCGCACGATACTGGACCAGATGGGCGCCGAGGCGCTGCTGGGCCAGGGCGACATGCTGTACCTGCCGCCGGGAACCGGTTACCCGCAGCG
>NZ_JANBVF010000077.1 GCF_024437655.1 Chitinolyticbacter albus | reverse complement strand
CGGCAGCGGGGACGACTCACCCCGGCGGCAGGCGTCGTACAGCGCCATCAGCTCGCGCATCAGCGCCCCCAGCGACCAGGCATCGCCGACGATATGGTGCAGCGTCAGCAGCAACACATGCTCGGCCTCGCCGCAGCACAGCACCCGACTGCGTAGCAGCGGCCCTTGTTGCAGCGAGAACGGCGTCATCGCCTCCTGTTCGGCCAACTGCCGGGCCACCGTCCACGGCGCGTCGTGCCCGCGCAGATCCTCCAGCGGCAGCAGCCCGGCCGGGGTGGCGGCGTGAACCCAGGCCTGTGGCCGGCCCGCCGCATCCTGCGCGAAGGTGGTGCGCAGCGCATCATGGCGCTCGAGCAACACCCCGATGCTGCGGCGTAGCGCCGGCACGTCCAACGGTCCGCGCAAGCAGAGCGCCAGCGGGATGTTGTAGGTGGCACTGCCCGGTTCCAGCTGATCCAGGAAGCACAGCCGCTCCTGGGCAAACGACACCGGCTTGCAACCGGGGCCGGCCAGGCCCGGGTGCAGCGGCGGCAGGGCGGTGGTGGCTTCCTGTTCCAGCCGGATGGCCAGCTGGGCAATGGTCGGGGCATCGAACAGCACGCGCAGCGGCAACTCGGCGGCGCATTCGCGGCGGATGCGCGACATCACCTGGGTGGCCAACAAGGAGTGGCCGCCCAGTTCGAAGAAGTTGTCCTGCACC
>NZ_JANBVF010000076.1 GCF_024437655.1 Chitinolyticbacter albus | reverse complement strand
TGGTCTGCTCGCGGCTGGCGGCCGTGATCTCCTGCACCAGATCGGCCGTCTTGCGGATCGAGGGCACCATCTGATCGAACAGGCCACCGGCACGCTCGGCCATGGTCACGCTGTCGCCCGCCACCGCGCTGATCTCCTGCGCCGCCACCTGACTGCGCTCGGCGAGCTTGCGCACCTCGGCCGCGACCACGGCGAAACCCTTGCCGTGCTCGCCGGCACGCGCGGCCTCGATTGCGGCGTTCAGCGCCAACAGATTGGTCTGGTAGGCGATGTCGTCGATGATGCCGATCTTGCCGGCGATCTGCCGCATCGCGGCCACCGTCTGCTTCACCGCTTCGCCGCCTTCGCCGGCATCCTGGGCGCTCTTGGTCGCCATGCCGTCGGTGACGCGCGCGTTTTCTGAGTTCTGCGCCACCGTGGCCGAGATTTCCTCGACCGAGGCGCTGGTCTCCTCGACGTTGGCTGCCTGCTCCGAGGCGTTCTGCGACAGCGCCTGCGCCGAGGCGGAGACCTCTTCCGAGGCCGAGGCAATCGAGCCTGCGGCGCCGCGCACGTCGCCAAGCACGTCGGTCAGCTTGGCGATCATCTGCTGGATGCTGTAGAGCATGCTGGTCTGATCGCCCTGGCGCAGCTGCACATCGACCGTCAGGTCGCCCTCGGCCACCCGCTGCAGGATCTGCACCGCCTTGTCCGGCTCGCCCCCCACCTGGCGGGTGATGATGCGCG
>NZ_JANBVF010000075.1 GCF_024437655.1 Chitinolyticbacter albus | reverse complement strand
TCATCAGCTATTGGCTTCGTTCGCGGCGGCCTTCACCCAGGAACAGCGACTGGTCACGCTCCACCTCGGTGACGGTGCCAGTTTTGGCGAGCAACTGCTGCCTCAGTCCGTGTCTGGTGAAGAAGCCCTGTCCCAACCCTATCGCTACGTGGTGGAGTGCCTGTCTCCCGATGTCGGGCTGGCGCTCAAATCGCTGCTGGGTTTACCAGCCGAGCTGGGTATCCTGACAGCGGAAGGCGGCACGGTGGTGCGCTGTGGTGTGATCACCCGCGCCCAGGCACTGCCCTCGGATGGCGGCTTCGCCAAGTACGGCCTGACCATCGAACCGCCGTTCTCGCTACTGCAACATCGGCGCACCAGTCGGGTGTTCCAGGACCAGACGCCTGTCGAGATCATCAAGACGGTGGTGGATGAACACATTGGCAGCAACCCAGTGTTCGGTGCGTCGTTCGCGATTCGCTTCGACCTGAAGCAAAGCTACGCCCCGCGTTCCTACTGCCTGCAGTACCGCGAATCCGATTTTGCCTTCATCAGCCGATTGCTGGCCGAGGAAGGCATCGCCTGGCGCTTTGCCCATGAGGCGGGCGATACGCCCAAGGTGACGCTGGTGGCGTTCGACGATCCCTATGCGCTGCCGCAGGCGGCGCAGGGTGCGGTACGGTTCCATCGGGCCGATGCCACCGAATCTGAGGACAGCCTGACCGACTGGACCAGTGCCCGCCAACTCGGTAGTGGT
>NZ_JANBVF010000074.1 GCF_024437655.1 Chitinolyticbacter albus | reverse complement strand
GGCCGGCGAGACCAAGGTGGAGCAGTTCACCGTCACCAGCGCCGATGGCACCCCCCACGTCATCAGCGTGGTGATCACCGGCACCAATGACGGCCCGGTGGCGGGCACCGACGTTGCCAGCACCGCCATCAACACGCCGATCAGCAACATCAACGTGCTGGCCAACGACAGCGATCTCGATGGCAACCCGCTGACGGTGACCAATGCCAGCGTCGACCCGGCCCAGGGCACGGTCACGCTCAACCCGGATGGCACGCTCAACTTCGTCCCGGCCAGCAACGTCACCGGCCCGGTCAGCATCAGCTACCAGATCAACGACGGTGCCGGTGGCACCGCCACCGGCACGTTGACGGTCAACGTCGGCGCCAACACCCCGCCGACCGGGGCCGACCAGACCGTCACGCTGCTGGAAGACGGCAGCCACGGCTTCAGCGCCGGCGACTTCGGCTTCAGCGACAGCGATGTGGGCCAGACCTTGCAGGCGGTGCGGATCGACAGCCTGCCGGGAGCCGGTAGCCTGACGCTGAACGGCGTCCCGGTCAGTGCCAGCCAGGTGATCAATGTCACCGACCTGGGCAACCTGGTGTACACGCCGGCCGCCAACGGCAACGGCATGGACTACGCCAGCTTCACCTTCAGCGTGCAGGACAGCGCCGGTGGGTTCGATGCGGTGCCGAACACGGTGAGCTTCAACGTCACCCCGGTGAACGACGCGCCGGTGCTGACCGACAGCAACGGCA
>NZ_JANBVF010000073.1 GCF_024437655.1 Chitinolyticbacter albus | reverse complement strand
CGTACCCCGAGCCGTCGCGTCGATCCGGCCGACACCATCAAGTGGGACGACAAGATGGCCGGCAACTTCCGCGAACTGAAGGCGCTGAAGGCCAAGTACCCGAAGATCAAGAACATGATCTCGCTGGGTGGCTGGACCTGGTCCAAGTGGTTCTCCAACGCCGCGGCCACCGACGCGCTGCGCAAGCAACTGGTGAAGAGCTGCATCGACATCTACATCAAGGGCAACCTGCCGGTGGTCGATGGTCGTGGTGGTCCGGGTGCCGCAGCCGATGTGTTCGACGGTATCGACATCGACTGGGAATTCCCGAGCGTTCAAGGCTTCGGTTACAACACCGTGGCGGCGAACGATGGCGAGAACTACCGCCTGCTGCTGGCCGAGTTCCGCAAGCAGCTCGATGAGCTGGGTGCGACGACCGGCAAGCGCTACGCACTGACCATCGCACTGGGCATGGGCAAGGACAAGCTCGACAAGATCAACGTCGGCTCGTACGCCCCGTACCTGGACTGGATCAACATGATGACGTACGACTACAACGGCGGCTGGGATCTGACCCAGACCAACTTCCAGTCGCACCTGTATCGTGATCCGGCCGCACCGAACGACAAGTGCAGCGGCAAGGCGGGTGATACCTGCTACGGCGACCGCAGTCTGGTGTCGTTCTACAACACCGATGACGCGTTGAACCAACTGCTGTCGCAAGGTGCGCCGGCCAACAAGCTGGTGCTGGGCCTGCCGTTCTACGGTCGTGGCTGGAC
>NZ_JANBVF010000072.1 GCF_024437655.1 Chitinolyticbacter albus | reverse complement strand
TCACGGATGGCGAAGCGCAGACCTTGTTCCATGGCGATCGGTGCGATCAGCGACACAGTCACTTCCACGTTGTCGCCCGGCATCACCATTTCGGTACCCGCCGGCAACTCGACCGCACCGGTCACGTCGGTGGTACGGAAGTAGAACTGCGGACGATAGCCGTTGAAGAACGGGGTGTGACGACCACCCTCTTCCTTGCTCAGCACGTAGACCGAACCTTCGAACTTGGTGTGCGGGGTGATCGAACCCGGCTTGGCCAGCACTTGGCCACGCTCGACTTCTTCACGCTTGGTGCCGCGCAGCAGCGCGCCGATGTTGTCGCCAGCTTGACCTTGGTCCAGCAGCTTGCGGAACATTTCCACGCCGGTGCAGGTGGTCTTGACCGTCGGCTTGATACCGACGATTTCGATTTCTTCACCGACCTTGACGATGCCACGCTCAACACGACCGGTCACCACGGTACCGCGACCCGAGATCGAGAACACGTCTTCCACCGGCATCAGGAAGGCGCCATCAATGGCACGCTCCGGCGTCGGGATGTAGGTGTCGAGGGCTTCGGCCAGACGGAAGATGGCGGGTTCGCCGTTTTCCGATTGGTCACCTTCCAGCGCCAGACGAGCCGAGCCAGTGATGATCGGGGTGTCGTCGCCCGGGAAGTCGTACTTGGACAAGAGCTCGCGCACTTCCATTTCGACCAGTTCGAGCAGTTCGGCGTCGTCCACCAGGTCAGCCTTGTTCAGGAAGACGATGATGTACGGCACGCCAACCTGGCGCGACAGCAGGATGTGTTCACGGGTTTGCGGCATCGGGCCGTCAGCGGCCGAGCAGACCAGGATCGCACCGTCCATTTGCGCAGCGCCCGTGATCATGTTCTTCACATAGTCAGCGTGGCCCGGGCAGTCGACGTGCGCGTAGTGGCGATTGGCGGTTTCGTATTCGACGTGCGCGGTATTGATGGTAATACCACGGGCCTTTTCTTCCGGCGCTGCGTCGATCTGATCGTAAGCCTTGGCTTCGCCACCGAACTTCTTCGACAGGATGGTGGTGATCGCTGCGGTCAGCGTGGTCTTGCCATGGTCAACGTGACCGATGGTGCCCACGTTCACGTGCGGCTTCGT
>NZ_JANBVF010000071.1 GCF_024437655.1 Chitinolyticbacter albus | reverse complement strand
CCCACCTCCAGCAGCACCGCCTCCGGCTCCGCCGCCAGCAGCCGCTCGGCGCCGGCGCTGAAGCGCACCGCCTGCCGCAGCTGCTGCGCCCAGTAGTCGGGTGAGGCGGTCTGGCTGGGTTCGATCCAGTCGCCGGTCAGGTTGGAGAGGTAGGGAATCCGGGCCACCGCACGCGGGGTGGCGGCGACCCGCTCGCGGAACGCGGCCAGGATCGGTTCCATCATCGCCGAGTGGAAGGCATGCGAGGTCTTGAGTCGGCGTCCTTCGATGCCGCGCACTTCCAGCCGGGTCACCAGCTGATCCAGCGCAGCATGCGGGCCGGACACCACCGACAGCTGCGGGGCGTTCTGCGCGGCCAGCGTCAGGCCGTCGACCAGCTCCCCGGCCAGCTCGGCCTCGGACAGCGGTACGGCCAGCATGCCGCCCGGTGCGCATTGCTGCATCAGCCGGCCGCGTTCCACCACCAGGGCCAGCGCGTCTTCCGGCCGCAGCACGCCAGCCACGGCGGCGGCGACGTATTCGCCAACGCTGTGGCCGATCATCGCGGCGGGCACGATGCCCCAGTGCTGCAACAGCTGGGCCAGCGCGTACTCGATCACGAACAGTGCCGGTTGCGTCAGCCAGGTCTGCTGCAGCCGTTCCTGGGCTGCGGCTTCTTCGCCCGCGGCCGGGAACAGGCTATGGCGCAGGTCTTCACCCAGTGCCCCGACGATGCCGCTGCACAGCCGGTCGACCTGGTCGCGGAACACCGGCTCTTCCTGGTACAGCCCTTGCGCCATGCCGGCGTACTGGGCGCCCTGACCCGGGAACAGGAACACCACCGGTCGCGGATTGGCGCCGGCTTCGCCCTGGAACAGCAAGTCGCTGTCGCCGTCGCGCAGCGCCTGGCCGGCCGCATCCCGGTCGTCGCTCACCAGCACGCTGCGCCGGGAGAACGCGCGACGTCCCAATGCCAGGGTGTAGGCCGCATCGGCCAGCACCGTATCGCGATCCTCCTGCAGCGCCTGGCCCAGTTGCTGCCGGGCCTGGATCAGCGCGGTCTCGTCCCGGGCAGACACCGGCAACACCTGCCAGCTGCGCGAGGGGCCGCTTGCCGCCTGGGCCGGTGCTTCTTCCAGCACCACGTGGGCATTGGTGCCGCCGATGCCCAGCGCGCTGACCCCGGCGCGGCGCGGATGTGCGCCGCGCGGCCACGGCTGGAGCGTGGTGTTGACGTAGAACGGGCTGCTGGCGAAATCGATCTTCGGGTTGGGGGTGCGGTAATGCAGGCTGGGCAGCAGCTGACCGTGCTTGAGCGACAGCACGGTCTTGATCAGCCCGGCCACGCCGGCGGCGGCGTTGAGGTGGCCCATATTGCTCTTGAGCGAGCCCAGTGCGCAGCCTTGTGCCTGCGGCTGGCCGGTGGCGGCGAAGGCCTGGGTCAGTGCCGATACTTCGATCGGGTCACCCAGCTCCGTCCCGGTGCCGTGCGCTTCCACATACCCTATCGTCTCGCTGCC
>NZ_JANBVF010000070.1 GCF_024437655.1 Chitinolyticbacter albus | reverse complement strand
GATCGCAGCCAGCGCGATCTCGGTCGGCGTGCCCGGCGCCTGGTATTCGATGCCCAGATCGGCTTGGTCGGGCATCGGCAGTGCCTTGCGATCCACCTTGCCGCTCGGGGTCTGTGGCAGAGTCGGCAGAATCACAATCGCGCTGGGTACCATATAGTCCGGCAGCTTTTGCAGCAGGCATTCGCGTAGCACGCGAGGCTGCGGCGAGGTGCCCGGCTTGGCCACGATATAACCGAACAGTTTTTTCAGCCCGCGCGCATCCTCTCGCACGGTGGCCGAGGCGGCCGCGACCTCTTCCAGCGTAACCAGAGCCTGCTCGACTTCGGCGAGCTCGATGCGAAAGCCACGAATCTTCACCTGGTGGTCGGAGCGGCCGAGGAACTCGATATTGCCGTCCGGCCGATAGCGAGCCACATCGCCGGTGCGATACATGCGGCTGCCAGCAGGCCCGAATGGATCGGGCACGAAACGTTCGGCCGTCAGATCCGGGCGTTGCCAGTAAACCTGCGCCAGATTGACCCCGGCGATGTACAGGTCGCCGCGCACGCCAACCGGCACCGGCTCGAAATAGCGATCGAGCACGTACATCTGCGAGTTGAACATCGGCTTGCCGATAGGGGGAAGTCGAGGCCAGTCGCCGGGCTCGCCGCTCAGGCGGTAGCCGGTGACGAAATGGCTTTCCGTCGGTCCATACTGGTTGTGCAGCAGGCCGTCGGCCAACTTGCGGTACAACGCGACCACCTCGTCGGTAATCTGCAGTTGCTCGCCGCCACAGACGATCTCGCGCAGATCGGGCAGGGCCGGCAGGTGGCTGGCGGCTTCGGCGATGCCTTGCAGCGCCACGAAGGGGATGAACAGGCGCGCGATGCGTTCACGCAATACCAGGTCCAGCAGTTGCACCGGATCGCGGCGGGTTTCCTCGCCGACCATGACCAACGCACCGCCGGCGGCCCAGGTCGAGAAGAGCTCATCAAAGCTGACGTCAAAGCTCAGTGGCGAGAACTGCAGCGTCCGGGCGCCGAGCGGCAGCGCGGATTCGGTGAGCTGCCACTGCACCAGATTGCTCAGCATGCGATGCGGCAGCGCAACGCCCTTGGGCAGTCCGGTCGAGCCCGAGGTGTAGATCACATAGCATAGGGCTTCGAGGCTGAGCGGCACCGTGAAGTCGTTGTCGTCCTCCTGCCATGCCGCAGCGCAATCGTCCATGCAGATGAAATGTGCGTCGCAATCGCCGACGCGGTGACGCAAGGCCTGGTGCGTCACGATGACCGGCGCGCGGGCATCTTGCGCCATGAAGCGCAACCGATCGGACGGATAGGCCGGGTCCATGGGGACGCAGGCGGCACCCGCTTTCAACACGCCCAGGACAGCGACCGCAACGTCCAACGAACGCTGCAGGCACAGACCGACGAGTGAGTGCGGTTGAACAGCAAAGCGTTGCAGGTGGCGGGCGAACTGGTTTGAGCGCCGGTTCAGATCCTCGTAGCTCAGCGAGTGGGCGCCGTCGAGTGCGGCCAGTCCTTGCGGCATGCGCAGCGCCGTTTCGCGGAACAGTTCGTGTGCCAGCACCGTCCGGAAAGGGGTTGCCGTGTCGTTCCAGGTTTCCACGATTTGCGTACGCTCGGTGCGCGTCAGCAACGCAAGCCGATCGACAGGCAGATCCGGTTCCGCCACGGCGGCGGACAGCAGTGTTTCAAAAGCGCCCATCAAGCGTTCAATGGTCGCCGGATCGAACAGGTCGCGATTGAATTCCCAGCTTCCCGTGTAACCGTCCGCAGTCGGAAGCATGACCAGCGTCAGCTCGAACTTGGCCGACGCGGCCTGCAGCGGCAGCATCTCTACCGTTACACCCGGCAGCACGAACTCGGGCAACCCGGTGTTCTGCAAGGTGAACATCACCTGGAACACCGGCGCACGGCTCAGATCGCGCGG
>NZ_JANBVF010000007.1 GCF_024437655.1 Chitinolyticbacter albus | reverse complement strand
TTTATTTGTTAAGCGCGTAGTTAATCGTCCGGGACTGGACAGCTAGCGCCCACCACCATGATTCTTTCTGCAGCCGCTTTTTCTGATGCTTGGGTGGAGCCAGTTGCGCGATCACAGCCAACCAAGCCTATTGTGCTTAAGGTGCTGGCGAGCAATAAAGCAATTGCGCCAATACCACGTTTGGATTGGAAGGGTATCGCCATTGGAGAAATTCCACTAAATTAGAAAAGAAAAGTAGGATTTGTAAGATTGCAGATTTACTGCATAGAATCTGATCGTACTCCGCCCCCCTCCTGGCGCCGAATAGAACCTATGTACTATGGCGCGCCACACCCCTCATCTCGACAATGATTTGCTCCAAGGAATATTCCTTGTCGACGTCCAGAGGGGTTTGCAAAATGACTGAAGTTTCCGCCGCAGTTGCCGACGATTTGGCGCCGGTCGACCTGCGTTCACAAAACCGCCGCGATGAGCTGCAAGCACAGCACGATAAGAGCGACGGCTACTTCAACTTGATTGCCTACATCGCATCGAATGCGATCGCCGGCGAAGTCATGGCGGTCGAGAACTACTCGGAGATGGTGCCGCTGATGCCCACCACCGACGACAAGATCGAGACCGTGAAACAGGCGCACGAAGAGTCCAAGCACATTCAGATGCTGGCGAGCCTGGGCAAGCGCCACGACTACAAGGTCATGCGCGAGATCGTCGAGCCGCAATGGTTCAACATCCGCCGCCATTTCAGCACCGCCGTGCACAACAAGGATCTGCCTGCCTGTCTCATCATGCAGGACCTGATGACCGAGACCATGGCCATCGTTCTGTACCGGACGTTGAAGCGTCAGGGCGACCCGGATACCTCCGCCCTCGCCAGCAAGATTCTGGAAGACGAGCTTGAGCATCTGGAAATCGGCCTGACCCGAATTCGGGGCTTGCTCGACGCGGATCCGGAAGGCGTTCACGAAAGCCTGAAATGGGCCCACCACCGCGTGATGCCCGAACTCTTCAGCATGGTCAGCACCAGCTGCCACTTCCTATGCGATCGCCTCAGCATCGATTGCGGCTCCTTGTCGCTGGGCGACCTGAAGACCGACATCGATGAGATCCGTATCGAAGCGCTCGATACCTACGTGGAAACGCTGGACAAGGCGAACTTCGATCCGGTGGTGACCGCTGCGCTGATCGAATCCATGCAGTCGTATGGCGGCACGCCGTCGATGAACTCGGCGCTGGCTACGGCCTAAGCGCCACTTCAACGAGGCGTTCTCAGCTGTGGAAACCCTTCAATCCGGTTTAGCGTCTCCAGCCGTCCGCGCGTTTTTTGAGTTCTTGCTGATGGATGGGGCCCTGCTCATCGGGCTGTTCCTGCTGATCACCTGGGGGGTCGTGCTGCTACAGCAGCGGCTACCTTTCCAGGCGACCCAGAACAAGCTCCAAGGCGCAACCAGCTGGCGTTCGGCCTTTGCTGCCAGCGTGGGCGGCGTCATCACGCCGTTCTGCTCGTGTTCCACCATTCCTGTATTGACGGGCATGTTGCGCGCAGGTGTGGGTTTCGTTCCCAGCTTCGCATTCCTCGTGTCCTCACCGGTGGTCAACGAAGGCGTGTTCATCTTGCTCTTCGCCACGAAGGGGCCTGTTGCGGGCATCACCTTCATCGTGGTTGGCCTGGCGCTCACTTCGGCAGTAGGGGTGCTCGCTGGCAGGCTCGGTTTGCAACGCTACCTGGTATCGACGCCGGCGCCGGAAAGCAGCGCGACGTTTGTGGGGACGGGTGGACCGAGATGGCCGGGCTTCAGCGCGGCCAGTCGCTTTGCTTGGATCGCCGCTGTACGTGAATTGAAGGACATCGCTCCGTACCTGCTCGTGGGCCTGCTGATAGGCGGGGTTATCTATGGCGCGGTGCCCAAGGACACGTTGTTGAATCTCGTCGACAGCGTTCACCCAGCATTGCTCTATCTGGTGTGTGCACTGGTTGGTGTTCCGCTCTACATCTCGCCGGTCGCCGCCCTGCCCATTGGTTTTGCGTTGATCGAAAAAGGCTTCCCTGTAGGGGCACTGGTGACGTTCCTGGTCGCGGCGATCGGAACCAGTCCCCCGGAAATCATGCTGCTGTTCCGGCTGTTCAGATTGCCCCTGGTCATTGCCCACACCCTGAGCGTCATCGCCTGCGCGTTGATCTTGGGGGTCGTTGTGGCGATCGTGCTCTAACTCATTCTCATAGGAGGTGCTCCCATGTTTGGTCTCTTCAAGAAAGGCTCGGAAGAGGATTCCGCCCTGGTCAAGCGGGCGCTTAGCCCCGAGACCGTCGCCGTTGTATCGGCCAGCTGCTGCGTACGTGGTACCGCAGACATTGATGCAGAAACCGAAGCTGCTGCTCACGCGGCCCTCGAGTCAGCGCATCTCGATTGGCCTGTGGTGACCGTGACGGTGACCCAAGCACAGTCATCGCTCGGCAAGATCTCGGGCGAACTCGACAGCGGCGGCTCCAAGGTGGCGCAGCAGGTGAGCGAGCTGTTCATGTCCCATGGCCTGAGTGCCTTTCCGGTGCTGATCGTGAACCAGCGCCTGGTGTCGTACGGCGGAGCCCCGGACAAGGAGCTGGTCGGCAAGGCATTGCCGGCGGCATCCAATACGTCGCAGGCACTCCATTGAACGCCCTGCGTGAAACCGCGCGGCAGGGGAAACGCGTCCTCCTCACCGGCGGCACTGGCTACCTCGGAGCGCTGCTTGCGGCCCAGGTGCTCAGCGATGACTGGGCCGATGCCTTGGTCGTCCCGAGTCGGCGTGCTCAAACCGCCGATGCGATGCCTGAGGAAATCCACCGTGAACTGATCGCGCTGGGTGCGGATCCGGATCGCCTGGCAGACCGCATCGAAGTGGTCACCTGGAAGGGCGCGGAGCAGGTATCACACGAAGACATGGTGAGCATGCTGGCCGGCGTGGATACCGTAATCCACTGCGCGGGATGCCTCGACTACTTCGATAGCGTTGCCCTGCAAGCACTCAACGTGGAGTTCACGCAGCGCTTGGTGGATGCGTCCAAGGCCGCTGGCGTGGGGCGCTTCATCTTCATTTCCACGGCTTATGCCGGGGGCTATTCAGGTGCTCCGATCCCCGAGCGCGTGCTGGACACCCCGGCCAGCGACCCGACCGACTACACGTTGACCAAGCGGAATGCTGAACACGTGGTGGCCAACTCGGGAATCCCGTTCCTCGTCGTTCGGCCTTCGATCGTGATTGGCAGTGCCAAGGATGGCCGCTACAGCGGAAAGCGCTATGGGCTCTACCAACAATGGATGGGGATCGAGCGCTTGCTCTCGGATCGCTATCACGACGAGCTGCACACCGTTGCAACTGATCAGCCGCTCAACCTGCTGCACCAGGACGTATTTCAAGCCGCGATGGCGAGCATCCTGCGCTGGGTGCCGGATGGCGAGCACGTCAACCTGGTGGTGAGCAGTCGCAGCGCGCCGTCCATGAAACAGCTGTGGCAGATGATTTGCGAGGTTACCCGGCCGCACAGCGTGGTGTTCTACGACCACATGCGGCAGGTCGACCTCAAAGCGATTCATATGCGGCAGCGGGCCTATCTCACGTTTGCGCAGACCAATCTGGAGATCGGGGCCTACCCCTGGCAATTCGAACGCGGTTGGCTTGAGCAACTCGCGCAGCGCGGGTTGGCATTCACCGAGACCACCGCGGACACGATCCAGATCTGCCAGGACCGCTTTGTCCGCTCCTCGGCTCTGCTGCAGCGGTACCTGGAGCGTTTTGGAAGCGAGCTACCGGCACGCGTCGACTATCGGCAGCACCACGACCACACCCCGTCCTTGTCACTTTCCATGGCCTGATCATGAACTCACCTGAAAATCGCAGTGGCGCGCGCCTGTCTCCGTGGGAGCACGAGCTGAACCAGTTGGCGTCTGAGTTGCGGATGCGCCTGGAAGCAGCCGCGCAGCGCGGCGATAAAAACGTGCTCTGGCTTGGAGGTGGCTATTCGGAGCTTCTGGCCGAAAGCAAATCGGGATTGGCAGACTCAGACGTCGTCATTGCGGATGTTGAAACGCGGCAATTACGGCGAGCCAAAAGCCTGGCCGGTGAAAGATCGCAGACCGTTCGCTTGCTGGAGCTCAGCAACCTACGCCGCGATGTGCGAGCGATCGAGTCCGCGATGTCGGGTACCGGTGTTCGGGACATCGAAGGCTATCTGGTGCTTGAGGAAAAGCTGAAGAATTTGTTCGCCACAGCGCCGGCTGTAGCGGACGGTTGGGCGCACAGTGTCGTGCTCGATTTCGTGCTCAATCGCATCGACCCCACCACGATACCAAGCATGCTGAACGAGGCATTCCGCGTGCAGACTCGCGAAGGTGTGGTGTACTGCATAGCACTGGTCGCCGATGAACCGGTTGCCTCGGCGTATGCAGTCAGGGCTGCCCCACCGGGGCCTTCGCTGCACCTTCCTACGGAAGGCGCGCTGCTCAAGTCATTTGAAGATGCTGGTTTCCACGGCGTGACCGTTCATTGGTCTACTGAGGTAGACCCGATCGCGGTGGACCGAATCAGTGACGCTGATATCCGGATATGCCTCATCGAGGCCTATCGCGGAAAACAAGGCGCTTGTTTCGAACTCGGCCAAGCGGTGATGTACAAAGGGCCATGGCGGGAAGTTCGGGACGATGATGGCCACGTGTATCGCCGAGGCCAGCGCGTCGCGGTTTGCGCGAAGACCTTTGATCTGATGATGCGTGCCCCCTATCAGGGCCAATTCATCGGTCTGCGTAGTGTGAATGAACCAGTCTTGGCCCAGGCTGAGCTGTTCGATTGCAATACGCCAGCGCTACGCGATCCCAAGGTCACCAAGGGATTGACGCCCTTTGCTGGCGCGGCAGCATCCGCATGCTGCGAGCCTGGTGGAGGCTGCTGCTAGGGCGCGAAACCTTTCTATAAGCGTGTATCAACATGCACGCATCTTCTTATACAATCCTGTCCAGAGGGGAAATGATGTTTCGCCCTCTTTGCAGTGGGAGTATGAGGATATGGAAAAAACGCATCTGGACTGGCAGTACCTACGGGCTCTCGGCGAGACGGCGCGTTTCAAGCAGCTCGACGTCGACTGCTTGGCTGTAGGAACCGCGACGGTTGAACGTGCAGCGGTCCAGATCGAAGAGATTTTGTACCTGGACGGCGAGATACACGAAGAGCCCAAGACACTCCAAAGTCATTGCGCTTCGCTGCTCGCGGTATGGAACGCTGTTCGTGCCCCTTCCCTGGTGGATCTGGGGCAGTGTTCCTGTGTGGGCAGGCGTCTATTGATGCTGGAGCCCCGCTTTGGCCGCCGCTTTGCCATTCACGCCATCGAACTTGGCGAGCACCATCTGATCTTTGCCGTTATGAGCTCCGTGAATCGCTGGGAAAATGTGGAGCTGGTCAAGTCCATGAGCCGGGAGCTTGCCACCGCAGCGGCCAACGTCCATGCAGCTATGGGCTGCACACAAAGTGCAGCCACCAAGCAGGCGCCTGCGTTCGAGTGGTTTCTCTACACCGCTCGCGAAATCGAAATCCTCAAGCTTCTCGCAAGCGGTCTTAGCAACAAGCAGATCGCGCGTGAGCTGGGGTCAAGCCCAAATACCGTACGCAATCAAATCCATGCTTTATTCAGAAAAGCCGATGTCACCAATCGGACCGAACTTGCATTGAGAGTGGCCACCGCAGCGTAATCGCTTAGTCGCTCGCGTATTTGGTTGCATCGGCCTCTAATACGCTATTGCATATATCCTCGCTGGCGCAGTGCTTCTGATTGATTACACAATTTGATATTGCAAATTGGACTTGTGTTTTTACCGAGCTGCCTTTCAAATATGGCTTGATTTCCTATGCCATAGAAAAGGAGCGCTTTGTGAAGCTGTCCAACCTGTCACTGCCCGAGATGTATCAACTGTGGAAAGATCTGAGTGCTGAAATCGAAAAGCGCAAGGTCAGCGACAAAAAGAACCTGATCGCAGAACTGCAAAATCTCGCTGCAGCCTAGGGCTTTTCGCTGCAAGACGTGCTCGGTGGTGCCGTAAGCATCAAGGCTGCCAAGCGTGCTGGCCTGGCGCAGTTCCGCAATCTTGCCGATAGCAATCAGACGTGGACCGGCCGCGGCCGCAAGCCGCAGTGCAAGATGGGCTGCAGGCAGACAAGCCACTGGATGGGCTGCGCATTTAGCGTTGTCCAGTACATGAAGAAGCAGCCCCGCACCGCGGGGCTTTTTTACTAGCCACGCCGTCAGGGCCGGGGTACCGTTTGCCCCAACGTAAGCCTGCTGCAGGCCCCCCTCTGTTCGGCGGCCGTTCTGGGAAGTTGCCCCGAACCTTGTGGTCCGCGAGGCCACGCGTTCAATCGTATGCAGACAACTGTAGTTCCCATGCTCAAGAACTGATGAGCGATCGACTGGCCGGCACGTATGAACACAAATGATGAGTACTCGGTAACGGTTGTCGACTCCCTGGACGATGTGCCGGAGATGGATTGGCAAGCGTTGGCGGGCGAAAACCCATTCGTGAGCTACGGCTTCCTGCGCTTGCTGCAGAGCTCTGGATGCGTAGTACCGGAAACAGGATGGCATCCCCGCTTCGTGTTGGCGCATCGGGGGAATGAGTTGGTCGCTGCTGCACCTTGCTACTTGAAGACCCACTCTCGCGGAGAGTTTGTTTTCGATCAGCCATGGGCTAGGGCGTTTGCCGAGTATGGTGTGCGGTACTACCCGAAGTTGGTGGTGTCGGCCCCATTTACGCCGGTCCAAGGCCCCAGATTGCTGGCTCGTGATGCAGAAGCGCGATCGATACTCGCTCAGGCGATACGGCAGCTGTGTGATGCGTCCGATCTATCTTCCGTGCATGCACTCTTTATCGATAGCCGCGACAGGCACGCGCTGATCGAGGCCGGTTTTAATGTGAGGGAGGGGGTTCAGTTCCATTGGCGCAATGAGGGCTATCGATCCATGGACGATTTCCTCGCCGCGCTGACCCGCGACAAACGCAAGAAACTCCGCCAAGACAGTAAGTACGTAGCAGATGCGGGGATCCGTTTTCAATGGCTGGAAGGCGCAGAACTGCTAGGACAGCATCTCGAATTCTTCTATGCCTGCTACTCGAACACATACGCTGAACATGGATCGGCACCATACCTGACGCTGGATTTCTTCAAGCGTGCCCATAAAGAGCAGGTGCTAGACATCGTCTTGATGCTGGCGTCGCGTGATGACCAGCCTGTTGCCTGCGCATTGAGCGTGCGAGGGGGCGACGTGTTATATGGGCGCTACTGGGGGGCGATGGAGTTCATCAAAGGCCTACACTTTGAGGCATGTTATACCCAGTCCGTCGCCTATTGCATTCAGAACAACATCGCTCTTTTTGAAGGCGGAGCGCAGGGCGAGCACAAAATGGCGCGAGGGTTCATGCCGGTAAAGACCTTCTCCGCTCACTATATTGCAGATACTCGATTTGCCGCTGCGATTGATGGTTTTCTTCGCCGAGAAACCCAAGCAATCGATGGATATATCGGAGAGCTTGAGCAGGGAAGCCCCTTCAGAGGGAACTAGGTGCGCCTCTTGCGTTTCTGCTTGTTGATCGGCTTGTTGCACAACCCGGCAGAAGGTTGAATTAGCCCCAACCCCGGACGGATTTATCCTACGCGCACCGTTGCAATTCCCTTTCCCGCGGCATCGGAGATGGTAGCCTGATGCCCGGGCTTGCCGCTGGCCGGCGCATCCCATGGCATCGCCGAATCAAGCCAGATCAGCCGCGCGCCGTGAGTGCGGCATCATACTCACGCCAGTTGATGGTCTTGTACTGGGCTGGGGCGGGCTCGGTCACGGTCGGAGTTTACCGGTCGGGTTCAGGCGCGGGGAGTTGTGCAACAAAGCCAGCTCAAAGCCGTAGCTGTTGAGTGATGCGTAGAACTTGGCCTCGTGGACCTACACATAGCAGACCGTACTCGCCGCGCGAATGGTGTTTCAGATAAAGCTGCAGGGCAGCGGCCAGCGTGTCGCCACGCCACAGCGCCAGGTGGCAAGGCCGCCAGCCGGGCGCAGCATATTCTTTCAATGTAAGAAAGAAATTCGTGCCGCAGCGCCGGGTGATGGCCGGCCAGTTTGTTCCACTGGTCGGCGGGAACTCCGGAGAACGAAGGGTGGACTCGAAGCAGGGCAGACAGCCTGTCGGCCAGGGCAGACGAAGCGGGGTGACAGACGTGGCGCGCCGCCTTACAGTAGCATCCCTGTTGCAACGCACAAACATACATCGAAAGGTGAATGTTCCACGCAGGCCTTCGCGCCTGAGGGACATGCCTTAGCGACGCGTTGTAAGCATGGTTATACCATCACACGATGGTTTCTGGAGAGTGCTGCAATGTCCACCCCTTTACGTGTCGGCCTGATCGGCTACGGCTATGCCGGCAAGACCTTTCATGCACCGCTGATTGCCGCCACCCCCGGCTTTGCGCTGGTGTCGATTGCCAGCTCGCGCCCGGCCGACGTCATCGCCGACTGGCCCGATGTCTCGGTCAAGACCGAGCCGGCCGCGCTGATCACCCGACCGGATATTGATCTGGTGGTGATCGCCACGCCCAATGACACGCATGCGCCGCTGGCCCGTGCCGCGCTTGCCGCCGGCAAGCATGTGGTGGTCGACAAGCCGTTCACGGTGACGGTGGCCGAGGCCGAAGAGCTGGTTGCCGCAGCCGATGTCGCCGGCCGGGTGTTGTCGGTATTCCAGAATCGTCGTTGGGACGCGGATTTCCTCGCGCTCAAGGGCTTGATCACTTCAGGCCGGCTGGGCCGCGTCGTCGAGTACACCAGCCGTTTCGATCGTTACCGGCCGCAGGTGCGGCAACGCTGGCGCGAAGGCGCCGGGCCGGGCGCCGGACTGTGGTACGACCTTGGTCCGCACGTGGTCGATCAGGCGCTCGATCTATTCGGCATGCCGCAGGCAGTGAGCGCGGATCTGGCGATCCGTCGCGAAGGCGGCCTGTCAGTCGACGATGCGCTGGTGCTGCTGCACTACCCGGACAAGCGTGTGGTGCTGGGCGCTAGCATGCTGGTCTCGGGTGGCACGCCGCGTTTCCTGGTTCATGGCACCGAGGCGAGCTTCGTCAAGCAGGGGCTCGATGCGCAGGAGGATCAGCTCAAGGCCGGGCTCGATCCGCGCCATGCCGACTGGGGTATCGATCCCCATGTCGCCACGCTGTTCTGCCATGACGGCGACAAGCCCGTGAGCGAGCCGGTGACGTTGCCGCGCGGTGCCTACCAGGACTACTACGCTGGCGTGCGCGACGCCGTGCTGGGCGTGGGGGGCAACCCGGTTCCGGCTGCCGATGCGGTGCGCAGCATGCGCGTGATCGAGGCAGCGGTGCGTGCCGCCAAGAGCGGCAAGCGCGAAAAGCTGTAGGCCTGTTGCTAATTGGCAACAGTAAAAAGAAAAAGGCCGGGGTAACCCGGCCTTCTTGATGCTGGCGTGGCGTTACAGCGTGAAGCGCTGCACGCTGCTGCCCAGATCGTGCGCCAGCACCTGCAGCCGCTGAGCCGCGCCGCTGCTCTCGTCGGCGGCATGGCTCGATGCATGCGCCATCTGCACGATGCGCTCCACATTGCGGGCGATGTCCTGGCTGGTGCTCGATTGCTCCCTCAGCGAGAGCGAAATGTCGTTGGCCACGGTTTCCAGATCCTGCTGCCCGGACTGGATCTCGCCAATGGCGACGCCGGCCTCGCGTGCACCGGCCACGCCGGTCGCCACCTGCGCCACCGCCGCTTGCATGGTATCCACTGCTTCGCGCGAGCGCGATTGCGTGGTGCTGATCATCTGGCTGATTTCCTGCGTCGCCTGACCGGTACGCTCGGCGAGCTTGCGTACTTCGTCGGCAACCACGGCGAAGCCGCGACCGGTTTCACCCGCACGCGCCGCTTCGATGGCCGCGTTCAGCGCCAAGAGATTGGTCTGGTCGGCGATTTCCTTGATCACGGCGACGATGCTGGAAATGCGATCGGCCTCGTTGCCGAGCTCGTCGATGCGGTGCGCGGCGGCGGCGATGGTGGCGGCCACCTGATCGATCTCGCCACCGACCCGGGCAATCACGCGGCTGCCAGCCTCGGCGCGGCGACCGGCATCGTCGGCCAGCTGGTGCGCGCTGGTGGCGTTGTCGGAAACATGGTTCACCGACACGCTCATCTCCTCGATCGCGGCGGCCATGGCGGCGGCGGCGTCGGTCTGCGTGCGCACGCCGCTGGAGAGCTGGCTGGCGGTACCGCTCATGCGTGTGGCTTCGCGGTCCAGATCGAGCGCGTTTTCGCGCAAGGACCGGATCATGTCGGCCAGCCGCTGACGCACTTCTTCCACCGTGGCCATCACGCTGTTGCGATCGCCTGCGCGCACCGTGACCCGGTTCGCCAGGTTGCCCTCGGCCAGCGCCTGCATGGCGCGGCGTACGTCGGCCGGATCGCCGCCGAGCTGGCCCATCACCGTGCGCTGGATACGCAGCCCCAGCACCAGACCGACCACGATGGCGGCGACGGTGAGCAGGGCGGAAAGGGTCAGCGCGGTGGTGTTGGCGCGCTTTTGCTCGACATGGCGATTGGCAACGCGCTGCCGGGCTTCGCCCGCCCAGGCATTGAGCTCGGCGATGAGCGGCTGCGATGCCTTCACCGCCTCTTCGACGTTGATCTTCTCGCGGGCCACGTCAAGCTGGCCGTTGTCGATATAAAGCGCGATTTCGTCCTGCATCTTCTGCTGCAGGCCGCGCAACGTCGCCACTTTCTGCAGCCGTGCTGTGCTGGCGGCATCGCCGGCAACGAGCTTGGCGAGCTGCGCGCGGGCGGTTTCGAATTCGGCCGGGATGGCCTTTAGGATGGTCATTGCCGCCGGGTTGGCCGGATCGACGAAGAAGCTGCGAATGGCGGTGCTGCTCTTGCTGGCCGCTTCCTCCAGCGCATTCACCGCGATCAGCTCGGCCTGGTAGTGCTCGACGAAGTCGTCGAGTTCGGTCGAAGTTTTGAGCAGCGCACCCAGGGCCAGCAACGTGGCCACAGTGAACAGGACGAAAGCGCTGCCAAGCGACAGCGCCATTTGTCGCGAAAGTGTCATCTTCTATACCCCCTGCAATGGCCGTGTATCGGCTCTGACCAAATGATTGCACGAGCGAGCAATGTCACGCCAATTGTAAAGACATCCTGCATCGCAGCCGTTTGCTCCAGGTTTAAGGCGTCAGTATCGCGCCCGTGAAAGCAGGCCGCGTCGATCGATATCAAGATTTGTGGGGGAATGCAGGCTTGGCGCCCGATGGATATAGCCTAGCCGCTCCGCCACCGCGTCGAAAGGTTGTTTCGCGGCATGAAAGACCTTGGGGCGACTCAGCGCAGCAGCGCCGGATTGGCCACCAGCTCGGCCAGATCGCCTTGCCCAGGGAGCCGGGCGCGCGCCGCGTCGGGATGGACCCTGCGGATCCAGATGCTCGCGACCCGAGTCGGGTGACGCTGGCGGATTTCGGCGTAGATCTCGGGATCCTGTTCGCCATCGTCGCCAAACAGATGGAAGCGCACGTCGGGCAAGGCCGCAAATACCGCTTCGAGCCGCGCGGTCTTGTAGGCGCGTTGGTCGGTGAGCGAGCCCTCGCCCCAACGCTTGGTCAGTAATACGCCCGGTGGGAAAGCGTTGGCGGAGAGGAAGCGTCGCAGGTTGTCGGTGAACTGGCGCGGCGATGCCGACAGATAGAACACCGGCGTCGTCGCGGGCTGCGGGTTCAGCGTGGCGATATGCGTATACAGCGGCGCTACGCCGGCAAACGCTTGCCGTGCCTCGGGCGGGCGCATCAGGCTGTTGCGTAGCAAGCGGGCCCTGGTATTCACCTGCGACACCATCACCGTGTCGTCCATGTCCGAGATGATGCCGATCCGGTTGTCCGGGTGCGGCACCAGCAACCGCGCCTCGCTCGACGCGGGCGGCGTGCTGGTGATGGGGTGCCAGCCCGGATCGAGTGGCAGCGGCGCGTTTTGCGCGAGCAGCCAGTAGCCCTGGCTGTCGACATGAGTACGCCATTGCCAGCTGCCCAGGTTCAGCGTCACCACCGCTTCCTCGCCGTCGGTCAGCAGCTGCCGCGCACTGCGGTAGAGCGTGCCGAGCTTGCCCGATTCGGCGCTGGCCGCGGCGCGTGCTTCGGTGACGCGACCCGAGAGCTGGTAGCCGGACGCGCCCAGCACCGCGTCGTCGACGGTGTTGTGCAGCGGGTCATCCGCCCAGGCGAATACGTTCCACATCAGCAACGTTCCTACGAGCCAGCGCATGTCATGCCACTGCCTGCAGCGCGGCCGCCACGGCGTGCGCCGCGTCCGGATAGGCGATGCGTGCGGCGTTGCGGCCCATGGCGGCAAGCCTGGCCGCATCGTTCAACAGCCGTGCGATGTGATGGCAGGCATCGCCACCGTCGTACAGCCGCACGGCCGTGCCGTTTTCCAGCAGGTATTCGCAATTGCGTTGCTCCTGGCCGGGGATGGGCGCCACCAGCATCATGGGCTTGTGCTTGGCCAGGATTTCGCTGGTGGTGAGCCCGCCGGGCTTGGTCACGATCAGGTCGGCGGCGTCCATCAGCTGGTGGATGTAGTCGACGAAACCGAGCACGGTGACCTGGACCGGCAACTCGGCAGCGATGCGCTCGCACTCGGCTTTCAGCTCCGCGTTGCGGCCGGCCACCACGACCAGCGACAGGGGCGTCGTGCAATCGCGGAACGACGCGAGCATCGCCGCGGTGGGGCCGACGCCGAAGCCACCGCTCAGTAGCAGTACGGTGGGCTGCTCGGGCAGGCCCAGTGCTGCGCGCGCCGCTGGGGCCGGCTGTTGCGCGGCGAACACCGGGTCGATGGGAATGCCGGTGACCGAGATGCGATCCGGTGGCACGCCCTTGAGCATCAGCTCGCGCGCGCCGTCCGGCGTGGCGACGTGGTAATGGTCGATGTGCTCGTAGATCCAGAACGCATGCGGGCTGACATCGGTGATGATCGCGTGCACCGGCGCGGCAAGCTTGCCGCGCGCCTTGAGGTCGGACAGCAATTCCAGTGGCAGGAAATGGGTGCAGGCAATGGCGGTGGGCGCCACCTCGGCGATCAGGTGCTTGAAGGCGCGGCTGTTCACCTTGTTGAACGCCAGCCGGTTGCGCGCGGTTCTCGATTGCGGCTTCACCGTGTCGGTGCGCTCATAGACATAGCCCCACAGCGCCGGCATCTTTTGCACCAGATCGATGTAGGCCTGCGTGTACATCTTGCGAAACAGCGAGGTGGTGCAATCAAGCGTATCAACGACACGATGCTCGGTGTCGCCCAGCTGCGTCAGGGCAGCCGAGATGGCTTGTGCGGCGCGGGTGTGACCGGCGCCCGCGGTGGCATGCAACAGCAGAAGCGACATGGCGGTAAGAAAATTGTAATGGGAAGCCGATTGTGTACCGGGCGGCGCTCGCTGCAAAGTGGCGTGCGCTGGCATCGACCATGACTGAGCATAAAGACACGATGTGCTAATAAGCTAAAGATGCACGTTGTTCCGTGGCGTGTGACCGCGTGCCCATCAGACTTGGCTAATTTATCGCCGCATCGGTATGATCGTACGCATGCTGGCGTGCTGCCTGCGGTCCACGCTATGCTTGAACGCGAGCAGGGCAGAGCTAACGGCATAAACAATAATTGACGAGCGGTCCCTCAAGGAGGAGTCCATGTCGAATCTCGCCGGAATCAAGGTGATGGTCATCGACGACAGCAACACCATACGTCGCAGCGCCGAGATCTTCCTCGGTCAGGCCGGCTGTGAGGTCATCCTCGCCGAGGATGGCTTCGATGCGCTGGCCAAGATCAGCGATCACCTGCCCGACGTGGTGTTCGTCGACGTGATGATGCCGCGGCTTGATGGTTACCAGACCTGCTCGCTGATCAAGAAGAACCCGCGCTACAAGGCCACGCCCGTGATCATGCTGTCTTCCAAGGACGGCCTGTTTGATCGGGCCCGTGGCCGCATGGTCGGCTCCGACGAGTACCTGACCAAGCCTTTTACCAAGGACAGCCTGCTGGCCGCCGTCGGCGCCCATGTGCAGACTGCAGCCTGAATCTGCCACCGACTAGGAACGAAGCAATGAGCATCAAAAAAGTGCTGATCGTCGACGACTCTCCCACCGAACGCCATTTCCTTGGTGAGCTGCTGACCAAGAACGGTTACCAGGTGGTGACGGCGGAATCGGGCGAAGAAGCGGTTGAGAAGGTCAAGGACATCATGCCGGATCTCATCCTCATGGATGTGGTGATGCCGGGCATGAACGGCTTCCAGGCGACGCGTACCATCAGCCGGGAAGAGGCGACCAAGCACATTCCGATTATCATGTGCACGTCGAAGAATCAGGAAACCGACAAGGTCTGGGGCAAGCGCCAGGGCGCGTCGGAATACGTGGTCAAGCCGGTCGATCCGCAGGAACTGTTGACCAAGATCGCCGCACTGTAACGCTGGCAAGAACAAGAACGGGGAGGGCTCATGGCCAAGCGCATCAGCCTGCGTGAATACCAGGAAGGCGTGGTTGCACGCTTGAAAACGGCTGCCGCCGCCGCTCAGGTCGACGCGCGCCTCGGCGTGCGCATCCATGATCGGAACTGGCTGCTCGACCTTGCCGACGTGGCCGAGGTGATGCCGGTACCCACCGTGTCGCCGGTGCCGCTGGCACAGTCGTGGTTTCGCGGTACCTCCAATATCCGGGGCAATCTGGTTAGCGTGAGCGATCTGTCGGGCTTCTTCGGCGGCCCCGGGCTCGTGGCCAATCCGGCCAACCGGCTGGTTCTGTTGCATCCACGCCACTTGCCGCACGCTGCAGTGCTGGTCGAGCGCATGCTCGGCCTCAAGCACTTGGCGGACCTGAACGAAATCGAACCTCACGGCGATGCGCCGTGGGCCGGCGCGCGCTATCAGGACGCCGGGGGTACTGCCTGGCAGGTGCTCGACATTCCCAAACTCGCAACCGAAGCGGCCTTCCTGCAGGCCGGACTTTAAAAACAGCAGGATCGGGAGAGGAAAATGGCATTCAACATGAAGTCGCTGTTCGGAAAGGGCACATCCGGCAGTCCGGCCAAGAGCAAGTACGACCCGCTCAAGACCACCTGGATTCTGGAGCGGATCCGGTTGCCGGAGGCCGATGAGAGCAAGCTGCTCAAGCCGGTTCCAGGCATCGGTCACCTGCCTAGTCGCCAGCAGATGGCGATCCTGCTGCTGGTCATGATCGGCTCGGTGCTGCTGTTCGCGCTGGTGGCCTTCCTCTCCTTCCAGTCGTCCAGCGTCAACAGCGAACGCCGTTCGATCGCGACCGAGATGCAGATGCTGTCGCAGCGGATCGCGCGGGCGTCGACGCAGTCGGTGCAGGGCTCGGCCGATGGTTTCAAGGTGCTGGAGCAATCCTATGGCCAGTTCAACGACAACCTTGAACGTCTGAAATCGCGCACGCTGTTCAGTTGGCTGGCACGCAATCCCGGCGATCTGCTGGCCTCGGTCGAGAAGACCTGGGACGAAAATTTCCGTGACAACCCCAGCCGTCCCACGGTGCAGACCATCCTCGGCCAGAAGACGCCACTGATCGCGGTCGGCGAGAGCGTGTCCGGTATCAACGCCAACGATGCCAAGCTGCTGGAGATGACGCAGCAGTTCACCACAATGCTGGCCGAGGGTGGTGGCAACATCCGCGAACTCGACTACGCCAACCAGCTCTCGATGCTGAGCCAGCGTATGGCCAAGAACGCCAACGCCATGCTGGCGGGTGAGTTGATCAACCCCGAGGTGGTGTTCCTCTTGGGCAAGGACGTGTCGACCTTCAAGGAGATCGTCACCGGCTTCATCGACGGCAATGACGAGTTGCAGCTGCGTCCGGTGCCGAGCTCGGCCATGGTCGAGCGTCTGAACGAGATCAATACGCTGTTCAAGGATTTCGAAACCGTGGTGGCTTCGTTCGCCAAGAACATGCAGCCGCTGGTGAATACCCGCCTGGCCAACCAGTCCATCGTCCGTGAGTCGGACAAACTGCTGACAGAAACGCAGCAGCTAGCCGGCATCTATGAAAACACCGCCGGCAACACCTTGATCACGCTGCTCGAACTGTTGCTGATCGTGGCTGCGCTGCTGTCGCTCTACTTCCTGATCCGCGTGTTCAACCAGGAATCGCTGCGCCGCCGTCTCGCGCTCGAATCCGAGAACAAGAAGAACCAGGAAGCCATTTTGCGGCTGCTGAACGAAATGTCGGACCTCGCCGATGGCGATCTGACGGTGCGCGCGCTGGTGACGGAAGATCTGACCGGCGCCATCGCCGACTCGATCAACTACACGATTGAAGAGCTGCGTACGCTGATTACCGAAATCAACCGCGCCACCGATCAGGTGAACCGCGCGACCGGCGAGGCGCAGGCGATCTCGGGCGAACTCCTGGCTGCTGCCGAGCGCCAGTCGCAGGAAATTGTCGACACCAACCAGAACGTCGAGCAGATGGTGCGCTCGATCCAGGGCGTGTCGCACAGCGCTGCCGAATCGGCCCGCGTGGCGCAGTCCTCGCTGATCGCTTCCGAAAAGGGCGCCAACGCCGTACAGAACCAGATCAAGGGCATGAACGAAATCCGCGAACACATCCAGGAGACCGCGAAGCGGATCAAGCGCCTGGGTGAGTCGTCGCAGGAGATCGGTGAAATCGTGGAACTGATCTCGGACATTACCGAGCAGACCAACGTGCTGGCGCTGAATGCCGCCATCCAAGCCGCCGCAGCCGGCGAAGCGGGCCGCGGCTTCTCGGTCGTCGCCGAGGAAGTGCAGCGCCTGGCCGAACGCTCGGGCGAGGCGACCAAGCAGATCGGCGCCATCGTGAAGACCATTCAGACCGATACCCACGACGCCGTGGCGGCGATGGAAGTGTCGACGCAGGGTGTGGTCGAAGGCGCCAAGTTGTCCGATGCCGCCGGTACCGCGCTGACCGAAATTCGCCGCATTACCGACGAGTTGGCGCGTCTGATCGAGTCGATCGCTCGCGAAACCGAAGACCAGACCACTCTGGCCGGCCGTGTGAACACCTCGATGCGCGACATTTTGGGCATTACCGACCAGACCTCGCAGGGCACCCGTCAATCGGCTGCTGCCGTGGGCCAGCTGACCGGTCTCGCGCAGGAACTGAAGGAATCGGTCTCGGGCTTCAAGCTGTCCTGACCCGAGAACTGCCATTGCGCAAGCCACGGGCGCTGCCAGGCAGTGCCTGGAGATGCCCTGCAACCGTATTGAGAACAAAGCATGAGCGCGCATACCGAATTCGATCAGGGCTCGCTGGTCTGGCTCAAGGGTGAGCTGGATCAGACGCTGGCCCGCGCCAGCGAGGCGTTGAAGAAACACGAGTCCGAACCGGACTCGGCCCATCTCAAGCATGCGCAGACCCATCTGCACCAGACTGTCGGCGCGCTGGAAATGGTCGAGCTCGCGGGCCTTGCCCGCTTCTGCGAGGAAATCGAGCAGCTGGTCGCGGCCATCGCCCGCGAGGAGGCCGCGCCCGGCGCCGATGTACTGGCTCAGGCTGCGCTGGCCGATGCCACGCTCTACCTCGATCGCATTGCCGCCGGTGCGCCCAATGTGCCGCTGACGCTGGCGCCGCGTTTTGCCGAGCTGTCCGTTGCACGTGGTGGTTCGGGCAGCGGTTCCGAGCTGTTCTTCCCACAGCTGTCCGACCTGACGCTGCCGGGTGGCTTGCCGTCGCGCCGCGCCGACCCGGCCACCTGGGCCGCTTTCGTCAAGCAGCAACGCACCCGCTTCGAGGCAGGCTTGTTGCATTGGTTGCGCAACGGCGAAGCCGGGGCTGCGGTGGCGATGAGCCGGGCCTTGTCTGAACTGGCGGCCTCGCAAACCGGCGGCGTGGTCCGCACCTTCTGGTGGGCCGCGGCCGGTGTGCTGGATGCCGTAGCGCGCGAGGCATTTGCTTGCGATATCGATCCCAAGCTGTTGCTGATGCGGCTCAATCTGCAGCTGCGTCGCCTTGCCGATGGCTCTGGCAAGGTGGCCGAACGCCTGTTCCGCGATCTGCTCTATGTACTGGCGCATGCCAAGGATCCCAATCACCTGGGCGGCCATCTGGCGCGCGCCTTCGAGCTCGAGGTCCTCAAGCCCGAGCACTATGGCGATGCACTCAGCCCCGAGGCCGAGGCGCATCGGCGTGAGGCCCGTGCGCTGCGCGACGAGCTCGCCACCGCCAAGGATCTCTGGAGTCGCGTTGCTGCGGGGCAGGCCGAGCGCCTGCCGGCGCTGGCGAGCGAGTTGCATCGGCTGGCCGAGCGTTCACGCGAATTGAAGATCGACGGCCTCGACGAGCTGTGGCTGGGCGTGGCCGAAGCGTGCGAGCGCTTGAAGCACGGCCGCGTCGGCGAATCCGATGCACTGGAAATGGCGACTGCGCTGCTGCTCGCCGATAACGCGCTCGCCATCTATCCGCAGATTGCCGCCGATTTTGCCGAGCAGGCGAGTGCCATGCGTCAGCGCCTGGCGCAGCCGGATTCCGATACTGCGCTGCCGCAGCTCGATGCAGTCAGTCGCGCCGCGCAGGAAAAGATGCTGCTGGCGCAGCTGGCGCAGGAAATGCGCAGCAACCTGCAGACCATAGAGGAAACGCTGGACGGCTACTTCCGCGATCCGGAGCGTGCACAGGATCTGGCCAAGCTCGATGGCAGCCTGCGCCAGCTGCAGGGCGCGTTGATGATGCTCGATCGCGCTGAAGCCGTGCTGCTGCTGCAGCTGTGCGCGCAGCGCATCCAGCGGTATGCCTCGGGCGAGGAAGCACCGAGCGACGAGGAGCTGGAAGAGCTGGCCGAAGGCCTGTCCAGCCTCGGCTTCTATGTCGATGCGCTCGAACGCGACCAGAGCGAAGCCGACAAGCTGATCGGCCCGGCGCTGGCGCGTCTGGCCGGAACCAGCGACATCGATACCACCCCCGATGAGCTGACGGCCACGCTGGAGGCCGAGCCGCCCATTGGGCCGGCACACGCCGAACCGGAACCGGTTCCCGAGCCTGCCGTCGCACCGCGCGCGTTGCCGCAATCGGATGCCGCAGTCGATGCCGAGCTGCTCGACGTGTACCTGGAAGAGGCGGTCGAAGTGCTGGCGACGATCGCCGAACACCTTGCGATCAGCCGCAGCGCGCCGAGCGATCGCGAAGCGCTCACGGTGATCCGTCGTGGCTTCCATACGCTCAAGGGCAGCGGTCGCATGGTCGGCCTCAACCACCTGGGCGAGGCAGCGTGGGGGATCGAGCAGGTCCTGAACAAATGGCTGCAACTGGAACAGCCGGCATCCGCCGCGCTGTTCGATCTGATCGAAGAGGCACACGCCAACTTCACCCGCTGGGTGGGCGAGCTTTCCAATACCGGCAGCGCCCAGGTCGACGCCGATGAGTTGACGAATCGGGCCGATGCGCTGCGCCATGGCCTCGATCACGCGCAGCAACCGGCCGCGCCGGAAGTTGTGGTCCAGACCGAGCCGGTAGATGCCAACCCGCCCGATGGCGAAGTACAAGTTGGTGGCGTTACGGTTTCCAATACCCTGTTTGCCATCTTCCGCGAGGAAGCGCTGCATCATCGCGAGCGCCTGAACGACGGCAGCGCACGGCTGGGACGTGGCGAGGCGCTGCTGCCTGATTTCCTGCTGTCCGCACATACGCTGGGCGGCATTGCATCGACGGCCGGGTTCCGCTCGCTAGGCGAGCTCGCCTACGCGATCGAACACCTGGTACAGGAGCTGGAGCCGGACCCCACCCCCTACGCCGCCCCGCTGCAGGCCGCTATCGCCCGCATCGACAATATGCTGACCGACGTGCTGGCACTACGCGACCCGGCCGATCCGCGGGATGAGCTGGCGGCGCTGAATGCACTGCACGACGAGTTGTCGCTCAAGCTGGACCTGGCAGTAGCGACGCCCGTTGTCGATGAATCGCCGACATTCGATCTGCCTGAAGCGCCGGCGAGCGAAGCTGAAGCCGAAGCTGAATTCGATCTGGCCGAGCTCAATTTGCTCGACGTCGATGCGTCGCAACCGGTCACGCCGCCCGCTTTCGAAGACGCGCTCGCCGGCATACTCGATCTGGCGCCGGACGAGCAGCCTTCCGCTCTCGTCGCCGAGCCTTTCGAGCTGACGCTGGATGAACCTGAGGCGATTGCCTTGGAGTTGCCGGCCGAGCCGCAGATCCCGGCGATTGACGATGCCGAGCAGCCTGCCGAGCTCGTCGCTGAGCCTTTCGAGTTGACGCTGGATGAACCTGAGGCGATTGCCTTGGAACTGCCGGCCGAGCCGCTGGTACAGGCGAGTGACGATGCCGAGCTGACGCTGGATATCCCCGCATCGTTTGCAGATCAGGCTGCCGTGCCTGAGCCCGCGCTCGATACGTTGATGCTGGATGTCCCGGAAATCGAACTGACCTTGCCGGACGACAACGAGGCAACGCCGGCTGCCGATCCGCTGGCGCCATTCCAGGCCTTGCTGGATACCGCCTTGCAGCTGGATGCCGAGACGGTGCGCGAAGAAAACCTCGCCGCGACGCCGGTGCCGATGGACGAAGCGGTCGAGGCCGATCCGGAGCTGCAGGCACTGACGATTGCGCTCGATGATTTCGATGTACCTGCGCAGGATGCTGCAACACCCAGCCTGAGCTGGGACGAGGTCGTCACGCCGCAAGCTTTCGCCGAGCCGGCTGGCGAAGCGATCGAAGCCGCTGGTGTGGCGCCGTCGCTGGAAGCCGAAGTGCATCCGGTCACGGAAGTGCTGGCCGAATCGATCGAAGCGTTCGTGATCGAATCGGATGCCGAGCCGGTCGCAGAAGAGGTGCTGCAGGCCGAAGCGGCGCCGGCGCCGGAGGCCGAAGCGGCCGAGCCGGAAATCGAATTGCCGCCGCTCGAGGCTGAAGAGCTGGTGCTGGACGCCGCAGCCGAAGCGGACTACGCCGACGAGACGCCGGTCAGCTTCGACAATCTGGCTGAGCTTGCCGCCGCGCTGGAAGCGGAGTTCCGGCCCGCGGAGCAGGGCGATGACGTGCCCCCGGCCGAGCTGGCCATGCTCGGCGAGGCGCCGTCGGCGCTGGAGGAAATCCTTGGCAGCGAGAACCTGACGCTCTCCGAGCGCAAGGCGGAAATCGAGGCGCTGCTTACCGATGATATCGACGATCAGCTGTTGCCCATCTTCGTTGAAGAAGGGGATGAACTGCTGCCCGCCGTTGGCGCACAGCTGCAAGGCCTGCACCAGGGCGAGGCGCACCAGGCAGACGAGCTCAAGCGCACGCTGCACACGCTCAAGGGCAGTGCCCGCATGTCTGGTGCGATGCGCATCGGCGAGGCGACGCACCGCATGGAATCGCGGCTGCTCGCCACCGGCGAGACCTTGTCGCAGGCGCTGCTCGACGAGCTGGAGCTCGATTACGACCTGATCTCGGCGCTGTTTGATGACCTGACCGGCCGCGGCAAGGCTGCCCCGGCCCAGGCTGCTGCTGCGCAGCAGGCGGTGCCAGGCCTGGCGCAGCCGGGCGCGGCCATGCCGCAGGCGGTGGTGGCGGGCCTTGCCGATCCGGAAGCCAAGGCAACGATCCGCGTGAAGTCGGAGCTGGTCGACGAGCTTGTCAACCAGGCCGGTGAGGTGTCGATCGCCCGTGCGCGGATCGAATCGGAGATGCTTGCGCTCAAGGGCTCGCTGCTCGACCTGACCGAAAACGTGACACGTCTGCGTGGCCAGATGCGCGAACTCGAAATCCAGGCCGAATCGCAGATGCAGGCCAGGACGAAGGAATTCGAAGGCAAGCACGAGAACTTCGATCCGCTGGAGTTCGATCGCTTTACCCGTCTGCAGGAAGTGACGCGTTTCATTACCGAAAGCGTGAACGACGTTTCGACCATTCAGCAGAACCTGTTGAAGAACCTCGACGAATCGGGGCTGGCGCTGACCGCGCAGGCACGGATGACCAAGGAGCTGCAGCAGAGCCTGATGCGGGTGCGCATGGTGCCGTTCGGCAGTGTGTCCGATCGCCTCTATCGCCTGATCCGTCAGACCGGCAAGGAAGTGGGCAAGAAGGTCAACCTGGAACTCAAGGGTGGCCGCGTCGAGATTGACCGCTCAGTGCTGGAAAAAATGATTTCGCCGTTCGAGCACATGCTGCGTAACGCGATCGACCATGGCCTCGAAACCACGGATGAGCGCCTGGCAGCGAACAAGTCGGAGTTTGGCGAAATCCAGATCGAAGTGCGCCAGGAAGGCAACGAGCTGGTGCTGATGATCAAGGACGACGGCCGCGGCCTCAACCTGGAGAAGATTCGCAACAAGGGCCTGGAGCGCGGCATGATCACCGCGGACCAGAAGCTCAATGAACGCGATCTGATGCAGCTGGTGTTCGAGCCGGGTCTCTCCACCGCGTCGTCGGTCACGCAGCTGTCGGGCCGCGGCATCGGCATGGATGTGGTCAAGAACGAAATCAGCAACCTCGGCGGCCGTATCGAGGTGGGCACTGTGCCGGGACAGGGCACGACCTTCACGATCCACCTGCCGTTGACGCTGGCGGTGACACAAGTGCTGCTGGTGAAGGCGGGGACGCGGCTGTACGCGATTCCGTCGGTGATGATCGAGCAGGTGCAGGAGCTGAAGCAGGAAGCGCTGGCGCATCTGTACGAAACGCGCTCGGCCGAATGGCTGGGATCGAGCTATCCGTTTTCCTACTTCCCGCGCCTAGTTGGCGATGCCGACACCGTGCCCGAGCAGAAGCGCTTCTCCACCATACTGCTGCTGCGTTCCGGTGCCGCGCGCATGGCGCTGCACGTCGACGAGCTGGTGAAGAACGTCGAAGTCGTGGTCAAGTCCATCGGCCCGCAGCTGGCGCGGATCGCCGGCGTGGCCGGGGCCACCGTGCTTGGCAATGGCGACATCGTGCTGATCATGAACCCGATCGCGCTGCTCGAGCGCGGCGAAGTCGCGGCCAGCGGCCGGCAGGTCTCCGCCGCGCCGGAGCAGCTGCAGACCAACCCGGTGGTGATGGTGGTCGACGATTCGCTCACGGTGCGCAAGATCACCGGGCGCCTGTTGGCACGCGAAGGCTACCAGGTGGTGACGGCCAAGGACGGCGTCGACGGCCTGCAGCAATTGGGCGAAGTGAAGCCGGCGGTGATGCTGGTCGATATCGAGATGCCGCGCATGGATGGCTTCGAATTCACGCGCAACGTGCGGGCCAACGAGGGTACGCGCGATATCCCGATCATCATGATCACCTCGCGCACTGCGGACAAGCACAAGAACTACGCGTTCGAGCTTGGCGTGAACGTGTTCCTGGGCAAGCCGTACCAGGAAGACGAGCTCTTGGGGCATATCCGCCACTTCGTGGCGCAGCAACGGTAGAACAACAAGGGGCGACGATTCGCCCCTTGTTGTTTGGGGCTCCTGGCATGCGGTAGTACGGATCGCGCAGGTGCTTCGCTTCAACGCCTGGCGTCGTTGTTTCCAGGTGGCTAGGTTTCAGCACGTTGCGCAGCCGAGCTGCTGCAGTGTTACGTCTGCATGTTGCTAGCCACCGCGAAGTCATTGACCGATCACCTCCTGGCGGGCGACCCAGCTTGGTTCGAAATTGAACCAGGCGCGGACGCTATTTCAATTGCGTCCCGGCTGCTTGAGCTTGGGGGCATTGCCGAGGCCCGGGAATGGGTTACCTGATCGCGCAGCGAGGTCGAAAACAAAAAAGGGCAGGAAATCCTGCCCTTCTGTTTGCCGCGTGACGCCTACTTCTTGGCCGGTGCCGTCGGCTTGGCGGCAGATTTGCCGCCGCGCTCCTTGGCGAGCAATTCGTCGATCACCTGGAATACGCGGCCGTCTTCGGTGCCGACCATGCTGGGCGAGGTCACGTACTTGCCGTTGACGATAAAGGTGGGCACGCCCTCGATCTTGTAGTCCTGCGTGGTTTGCGAGAGCTTGCCCAGCGACACGCCCATCGAGAAGCCGTTGTATGCGGATTTGAACTTGGCCTGGTCTATGCCCTGCTTCTTCACCCAGTCGAACAGGGTATCGGCGCGGCGCAGTTCGATGCGTTCGGTCTGCACGGCGCGGAACACCCGGCTGGCGTACTTCTCACCGATGCCCATCTGTTCCAGTGCAACGAAGATCTTGGCGTGACCTTCCAGATCGCTGCGGCCCGGCCACATCACGTGGACGCGGCGGAACTTGACGTCGGCCGGCAGCTTCTTGGCCCAGGCTTCCGTATAGGGCTCGATCGCGTAGCAGTGCGGGCAGCCGTACCAGAAGAATTCGACCACCTCGAGCTTGCCCGGTGCGGCGACCGGCTGCGGCTTGGCTAGCCGCGTGTATTCCTTGCCTTCCGTAGTCGCCGCGAACGACAGCGAGGCGGCCAAGAGGCCGGCCGTGAGTACACCCACTTTCAATATCCGAGCAAACATCGCTACTCCCCTTTTGGTCTTGTGTTTCAGTTGCCGCGTACCACGGTGCCATCGACGCCGTTGTTCTTCAACAAGTCGCGCGTTCTTTCCAGATCGCCGAGGCTGTTGAACGGACCGATGCGCACCCGGTGCCATACGCCCTTGTCCGGCACGTCCGCCGTGTAGATCGACGCCTCGACGCCGACCAGCGCGAGCTTGGCCTTGAGGTTGTCGGCATCCTGTTCGTTCTGGAATGCGCCCACTTGCAGATAGGTGCCGCGGGGTGCCTCGACCTTGGCCGGGGCGCTGGCTTCGGGGGCCGGAACCTGGCCGGGGGCGCCCGTCGGTTTGGTTTCCTTGCCCTCGGAGAGTTCCGGCAGCACCTTGTAGAAGTCGAAATCGGTCTGCGCTTCGCCGCCTTTTTCATTGCCATCCGGGCGCAACACTTCGGGCCCCTTGCCGGCAGGCGCCGAGGCGTTGGCGACGGCGTCGGAGGGGGTTTCCTTGCCGAAATTGCTGAACGGGTTATTGCCGCGGTTCAGGTAGAACGCCAGCGCCACTGCCGCCAGTACGCCAGCCAACAGGCCGATCAACAGCCCGGTCAACAGCGACGTGCCGCCGCCAGAGCCGCTACCGCGGGAACGTTTCATATCCTTGCTCATTGCCTCGCCCTTGTCCTGTCCGTGCGCGCTGGGTCAAGCGCGCGATTATACGGTGGATCAACCCTGCTGGGCGCTTGTTGGTGAGCAATCTGGATCACAATCTACTGTTGTTGCTGCAGCACAGGGGGCTCGTCCGTATAATCGCCCCGTTCAAAAGCAAGTTCACGGATGTCGCCATGCAGGATAACGCCAACAAGACCTGGTCCGGTCGCTTCAACGAGCCTGTTTCCGAACTCGTCAAGCGCTACACGGCCTCGGTTTCCTTCGACAAGCGCATGGCCGAAGTGGACATCCAGGGTTCGCTGGCGCATGCCACCATGCTGAACAAGGTGGGTGTGCTGTCGGATGAGGACTTGCGTGCCATCCAGGGCGGCATGGCCGATATCCTCGACGACATCCGTCACGGTACTTTCGACTGGTCGCTCGATCTGGAGGACGTGCATATGAACGTCGAGCGCCGTCTGACCGAGAAGATCGGCGACGCCGGCAAGCGCCTGCATACCGGCCGTTCGCGCAATGACCAGGTCGCCACCGATATCCGCCTGTATCTGCGCGGCGCCATTGATCTGCTGGTTGGCCTTGTTGCCGATCTGCAGACCTCCCTGCTGGAACTGGCCGACAAGCACGCCGCCACGGTGATGCCCGGCTTCACCCACCTGCAGGTGGCGCAGCCGGTGACCTTCGGCCACCACATGCTGGCGTATGTGGAAATGCTGGGCCGTGATGCCGAGCGCCTGACGGACTGTCGCCGTCGCGTCAATCGCTTGCCGCTGGGCTCGGCCGCGCTCGCCGGCACCACGTTCCCGGTCGATCGCCGCATGACCGCCGCGCTGTTGGGCTTTGAGGGCGTGTGTGAGAACTCGCTCGATGCGGTTTCCGATCGTGACTTCGCCATCGAATTCACCGCCGCCGCCGCGCTGATCATGACCCACCTGTCGCGCCTGTCGGAAGAACTGATCCTGTGGATGAGCCCGCGCTTCGGCTTCATCGATATCGCCGATCGCTTCTGTACTGGCAGCTCGATCATGCCGCAGAAAAAGAACCCGGACGTGCCCGAGCTCGTGCGTGGCAAGACCGGCCGCGTCAATGGCAGCCTGATTTCGCTGCTCACGCTGATGAAGGGCCAGCCGCTGGCGTACAACAAGGACAACCAGGAAGACAAGGAACCGCTGTTCGACACCGTCGACACGCTGACCGATACGCTGCGCATCTACGCAGACATGATGCGCGGCATCACCGTGAAGCCGGAGGCGATGGAACGCGCCGCGCGTCAGGGCTTCGCCACCGCGACCGATCTCGCGGACTACCTGGTGAAGAAGGGCCTGGCCTTCCGCGATGCGCACGAAGCCGTTGCGCTGGCCGTGCGTTATGCCGAGGAAAAGCGCAAGGACCTGTCCGATCTGACGATGGTCGAGCTGCAAAGCTTTTCGCCACTGATCGACGCCAAGATTTTCGACGTGCTCACCTTGGAAGGCAGCCTTGCCGCACGTGACCACGTCGGCGGCACCGCGCCGAACCAGGTGCGGATGCAGGTGGCCCGCTGGCGCGAGAAGCTGGCTGGCTGATCGCCGGCATCGCCGAAATACCCGATAGCCCCGCCGCAGCGCGGGGCTTATCGTTTGGCGCGGGAGGACAACATGCATATCAACTGGACTTGGCGCGCGCTTGCCGATTTCACCGCGCTCGCGCTGTTCGACTACCTGCGCCTGCGCCAGGACGTATTCGTTGTCGAGCAGACCTGCGCTTACCCGGACATGGACGACTACGATGCGCCATCGCTGCACCTTGCCGGGTACGATGAGGCAGGCCGCTTGGTTGCCTGCCTGCGGCTGGTGCCGCCCGGGCTCAAATATGCCGAGCCTTCGCTCGGCCGTGTGGTGATTGCGCCGCTGGCACGCGGCACCGGAGCTGGCCACCTGCTGATCGCCGAGGCGCTACGCCGGGCCGCGGCGCTTTACCCCGGCCAGGGCCACCGCATCGGCGCCCAGGCGCACCTCGAATGTTTCTACGGCCGGCATGGCTTTGTGCGGATCGGCGACGAATACGACGAGGACGGCATTGCCCATATCGACATGGTGATCGATGAGGTGATAATGCCGGGCTAGGTGTCATGCCTTCCACGGATCACACATTTTTCAATGCTATGGCTCGCACTTCCCTACGTCGTATCCCGCTTGCGCAAGAATTCGTTCGTATTGGGTTCGGTAACTCTATCGACCCAGAGGCAGCATTCTGCTCGAATGAATTTCTTACCGAGGTACTTACAACTATAGAACTACAGGCAGTGCTGCCTATCGTTAAACAGTTCAATCAATTCAATGGCGATAAGGTAGCCGCAGCCGTCGAGCGTTTCCGCGGGCAGGTGCAGGGTTGGAAGTTCGGTTGCGCTGGCTCCCCGCTACTCATCGCGGTTCTGCCCTATTGGACGCATCAAGTTGAGGATTACCCTTTAGTCGGAGAGGTAGGCGTACGCATCTCTGAGGAATCCCTTGAATGCCTCGTCGCTGAAATGCGGCAAGTTTTCTTGCATGAACTTCATGCGGACAAATTTGACCGAGACGGAAGTTCCCATGCGTACGGCGCGTGGTGGGATTGAGGCCTTGGGCCTCATATCACTTGCTTAAGTCAGCCTTCTTCCACTTGATGTTGCAGCCTACGCTGGGCAGTTGCTCGGTCAGGGGCGGCTCGCCCGCGACCAGCGCGGCGGCGGCGGTGCGAATGGCGGTGCCGGTCGCCGGGGCGCCACCCGGGCGGGTGTCATCGAACTGGCCGCGGTAGGTGAGCTTGCCGTGCGCGTCAAACAGGTAGAGATCGGGCGTGCACGCCGCATCGAACGCTCGGGCAACGGCCTGGCTCTCGTCGTAGAGATAGGGAAAGGTGTAGCCGTGCTCGGCAGCGTGCGTGACCATCAGTTCGGGCGCGTCGGCCGGGTAGTTCGCGACATCGTTAGCCGAGATCGCCACCATGCCGACACCCTGGGCCGCGAACTCGGCGCCGAGCGGCGCGAGCGCAGCGTTGATGTGCTTCACGTATGGGCAGTGGTTGCAGATGAAGATCACGAACAGCCCCTTGGGGCCGAGCAGTTCGGCGTGGCGGTAAATGCGGCCAGTACCGTCCGGCAACGCGAAGCCGGGCAGGGAGCTGCCGAGCGGCAGCATGGTGGAAGGGGTGAGGGCCATGGTGTTTTCCTTTCGTGTGTGTCTGGGCGTGGTATTGATTGCGCTAGTCCGGCAACGGCAGTGCCTGCGTTTCCTTCACTTCTTCCATCACGATATAGCTGCGCGATTCGGCGGCGCCCGGTAGCCGCAGCAGGATGTCGCCCAGAAGGCGCCGGTAGTGTGTCATGTCCGGTAGCCGGGCCTTGAGCAGGTAGTCGAAATCGCCGGCGATCAAATGGCATTCCAGCACTTCGGGGATGGTGGCCACGGTGCGGCGGAAGTCATCGAAGATGTCGCCCGACTTGTGCGAGAGCTTGAGCTCGACGAATACCAAGAGCGGCGCATCGAGCTTTTGCGGGTTGAGCCGTGCGTGGTAGCCGGTAATGACCCCGGATTCCTCCAGCCGCTTCACCCGTTCGGCGCACGGCGTGGCGGTGAGGCCGACCCGCTCGGCCAGTTCGGTGATGGAGAGCCGCGCGTTGGCCTGCAGTGCCTTGAGGATTCGGTAGTCGATGCGGTCCAGTTCGCGCCCGGCCTTGTATTGGGTTCTCATCGATAAACCTCCAAAAATCCGATCACCATCAGAGGAAAACGCTGCTTATTGGTCAATATACTCGCAGTATCGACCACGCAGTTGCATCCGAGGTGGACCATGAAAGTCACTGTGATCGGCGCAGGCGTAGTAGGCGTGACTGCCGCTTGGTACTTGCGGCAGGCCGGCTGTGAAGTCACGGTGCTGGAGCGGCATGCCGCGCCGGCGGAGGAAACCAGTTACGCCAACGCCGGACAGGTGTCGCCCGGCTACGCCGCGCCCTGGGCTGCGCCCGGCGTGCCGCTGAAGGCGATGCGTTGGCTGCTGCAGCGTCATGCACCGCTGCGCATCCGGCCCGACGGCAGCCTGTTCCAGCTTTCCTGGATGGCGCGGCTGCTGGCCAACTGCACCCCGGCTGCGTATGAGCGCAACAAGTCGCGCATGGTGGCGCTGGCCGAATACAGCCGCGACGAATTGCGCCGGCTACGTGCCAGCCTTGGGATCAATTACGAGGCGCGCAGCCTCGGTACGCTGCAGTTGTTGCGCAGCGCCGCGCAGATGGAAGGCGCCCGGCGCGACGCCGCCATCCTTGCCAGCCTGGGCGTGCCGCATCGGCTGCTCGACGTCGACGAACTGGCCGAGGTGGAGCCGGCGCTGGAACGCGTGTCCGGCAAGCTCGCTGGCGGCCTGCAGATGCCCAACGACGAAACCGGCGATTGCCGGCTGTTCATCCAACAACTGGAAGCTGCGGCACGCGCGGTAGGCGTCGATTTCCGCTATCTCGTCGAAGTGGAACGGTTGATCGTCGAGCGTGGCCGCGTCACCGGCATTGAACTGGACGACGGTGAGGCGCTGGCCACCGACGCGCTGGTGATCGCCGCCGGCTGCGCCAGCCGCGAGCTTGCCGCGCCGCTGGGTCTGGATCTGCCGATCTACCCGGTCAAGGGCTATTCGCTGACCATGCCGCTGGTGCTCCATGCCGACGACCCGGATGCCGCACCACGTTCCACCGTGCTCGATGAAACCTACAAGATCGCGCTGACCCGCTTTGATAATCGGCTGCGCGTGGGCGGCATGGCCGAGCTCGTCGGTTACGATCGCCGGCTCGATCCGGCGCGCATTGCCACGCTGCGTATGGTCACCCGCGACCTGTTCCCCGATGCGGGCGATCCCGAGCAGGCCGAGGCCTGGGCCGGACTGCGGCCGATGACGCCGGACGGCACGCCACTGGTATGCGGCACCGCGCTGCGCAATGTGTTCCTCAATACGGGGCACGGCACGCTGGGCTGGACCATGGCGTGTGGTTCGGGCCGGGTGGTGGCCGATCTCGTCACCGGCCGAGTGCCGGAAATCGACGTGGCCGGCCTGTCGCTGGCGCGCTATCAGCGCCCGGCTGCCGCACCGCGCCCGGTGCCACAGGGTGGCCGGCAACCGGTACATGCCTGAGGCCCCGGCTGGCACGAGCCGGGCTAGCTGCCGATGCGGCGCCAGTGCTCGACTTCGACGCAGACGCCGTTTTCCCAGCGCTCGTTGTGCCAGTCGTCGCCTTGCACCCGGGCGCGGAACACGTAGGGGCGCATCGCGGCGGCGGGAAACGTGCCCATGTCCGGGGTTTCGGTGTATTGCTCGCCGTCGAGCGCGTAGCGGCCGCTGCCGGATGACCAGAACTTGTCGCCCTGGTGGCTCACGAAAGTGAAATAGCCACCGGCCAAAAGCTTGCGCGAGCGCATGCCCAGGCTTTCGTAGTGCAGCGTTTCGCCGTTGTCGTCGCAGCGTCCGCCCAGGAGTTCCCAGGCGCCATCTAAGGGGGTGGACATCGTGTGTGCTCCTTGCAGGCTGAAAGCCGTCAACTTATGCCTGCGGGCTGTCACTGCCCATTGCCCGGATTGCCCTCTCGTCATCCGATGTGGGTCGTGCTGTGGCCGGCTTATCACTTGGGGCGCTTGGCAAGCAGCGTATCGAGCGCGCGGGCGAAGGCCTGGCGGTCGGACTGGTTGAGGCTGGCGGGGCCGCCGGTCTCGACGCCGGCATCGCGCAGCCCTTGCATGAAATCGCGCAGGTTGAGGCGCTCACGGATGTTTTCTGGAGTGAGCCGTTCACCGCGCGGGTCCAGCACCAGTGCGCCGCGCTCGATCACCGCCGAGGCAAGGGGGATGTCGGCGGTGATGACGAGATCGCCCGCCTCGACGCGCCGCACGATTTCGTCGTCGGCCACATCGAAGCCATGTGGCACCTGCAACGCCGTGATCCATGGTGACGGCGGCACGGCCAGCAACTGATTGGCGACCAGCGTGGTGCGCACCTGCGCGCGCTCGGCGGCGCGGAACAGGATGTCCTTGATCACGCGCGGGCAGGCGTCGGCGTCGACCCAGATCTGCATATCTCAATATTCCTTTTTGATGGCGTGCCCCAGCAGGGCGGCCTGTTGTGGCTGGATGAACCAGTCGACGAGAAAGTCGACCAGCGCGCGCACCTTGGCCGGCTGAGGCAGACGCTGCGGATAGATCAGGTACAAGGGCTGCGCCGGCAGCGCGTAGTCCGGTAGCAGCCGAAGCAGGCGTCCGGCCGCGACGTCGGGCGAGACCAGGTAGGCCGGGATGCGCAGCGCGCCAGCGGCGGCCAGTGCCAGATTGCGCAACAGCTGGTAATCGTTGGCACGCAGCGCAGCGTGACCGCTTGCGCTGAAAAGTTGGCTGTCGCGACTGAGTGGCCACGGCAGATCCTGGCGGAAGAAGCTGTTGGCAAGGCAGGGCCACGCGGCGAGGTCGGCCGGTTGCTGCGGGGGGCCGAGGCGATCGACCAGCGCGGGTGCGGCCACCAGCCAATCCTGCGCCATGGCGAGCGGCTTGGCCACCAGCCGCTCCGGTGGCGGCAGGTGCGAGCGGATCGCGGCATCGAAGCCGTCGGCTTCCAGATCGCGTGCTTCCCGGCTGAGGTCGAGCTCGATCTGCAGCCCGGGGTGACGTTCGCGCAGCGCGATCAGCGCATCGGCCATGAACACGCCGCCGAAGCTCGTCGGCACCGTCAGCCGCACCGTGCCGGCTATTTCCTGCCCCAGCTCGGCCACGGCCTGGCGTGCGGCACTCAGCCCCGCCTGCCAGTGGCGACAGTGCTCCAGGTAAAGCCGGCCGGACTCGGTGAGGCTGAGCTTGCGGGTGCTGCGGAACAGCAACTGTGTGCCGAGCAGTGTTTCCAGCTGCGCCACCTGCTTGCTGACCAGCGCCTTGGAGCAGGCGAGCGCGGTGGCAGCCGCAGTGAAGCTGCCGTGCTCGGCGACTGCGGCGAAGGCGATCGCCCATTGCATCTGTTGTCCGGCGCTGGTTATTGTTTCCATCTGATTGACGATATGTTCGATCCTATGCCGATTATCGCGCGATGTTGCGAGGAATAACATGGTTTTCGTCAACAACAAGGAGCAAGACCATGCGTATTCTCATCATCGGCGCCCACGGCACGCTGGGCCAGGCCATCACCCGCGAACTCGCCGCCCACGAACTCGTCACCGCCGGGCGCAGCAGCGGCGATCTGCGGGTCGACATCAAGCACGAAGGCAGCGTGGCCAGCATGTACCGCGAAGCCGGGCCGCTCGATGCGGTGGTGGTCGCGGCCGGCGGCGGTGTGATGGTGCCGCTCACCGAATTCACCGTGGAGCAGTACCGTACTTCGTTCAACGACAAGCTCCTGGGTCAGGTGAACGTGGTGCTGGCGGGCCAGCAGGTGCTGAACGAGGGCGGCAGCTTCACGCTGACCAGCGGCATCCTGTCGCACGAGCCGATTCCATACGGCAGCGCGATGACCATGAGCTCGGCCGCGATCGATGCCTTCGCCGTTGCCGCCGCCATCGAGCTGCCGCGCGGCCTGCGCATCAACGTGGTCAGCCCCGGCATGCTGGTCGAATCGGTGCCGGTCTACGGTGACTACCTGCGCGGCTTCGAGCCGGTACCCGCCGCCCGCGCCGCGCTGGCGTACCGCCGCAGCGTGGAAGGGCGCGACACTGGCCGGGTCTACCGGGTGTATTGAGCCTCGTGTAGCAGACAAAACCGTTCCGGCTGCGTCGCACTCACTTGCCGTACGCTTGTACTGTCTGCGTTTCGTACTTCTTGCCAGAACCGCTGCGCTGGGTTTTGTTTGCAGCTCCTAGCCGCCGGCGCCGGCCCAGCGTCGCATGCCGGCGCGCCATTGCCAGTTGAGCAGGCCGAGGCTGACCGCGGCGAGCAGCAGCATGCCTGCCAGGATGGGTAGCAGCGGCTCGCCGCGCAGCAATACCTGGCAGGGCAACCAGACAAGGCCGGCCAGCGGCAACAGCTGGAAGGCGTGGCGCATCAGTTTGGGGAAGACCTCGAACGGATAGCGCGACATGTCGGTGATCTTGCCCACGGTATGGAACACCGGGAAAAACTCGCCGACGAAGAAGCAGCTGGAGATGGCTGCAAGATTGATGGTGGTGAGCAGCAGCGCCGCCAGCGGCCATAGCAGCAGGAAGGCGAGCACGAAGCGCGCGTCGACCAGATCGGGCAGGTGCGCCAGCGCGAAGCCGCAGAAGGCGAGGCCGACGCCGAGCACGATGATCCCTTGCGGGTGGAAGCGTTCCAGCAGCAGCGTCTTGATCGGGTGTACTGGGCGCAGGTAGTAGCGCACGAAGTTGCCGTTCTTCAGCCAGGTTTCCAGCATGTACATCGCATTGCAGAAGCTGCTCTCGAAGGCGTAGGTGCAGAACATGAAGCCCTGCATGAACACGAGTTCATACCGGCTGTAGCCTGCCATGGTGCCGCCCTGGCCCACCATCAGGTAGAGCGCGGCGCCACTCGAGAGCGAGGTGGCGATCATGCCGAGCAGAATGAAGGCGAAATCGGCGCGATTGGCCAGCTTGACCTTGGCGTCGGCAGCGATCAGCCGGCCGTAGGCGGCGAAATAGCTCATCTCAGTCTTCCGTGAAGTCGAGCGCGTCCGGATTGCGGCGCAGTATGAAGCGCTCCGGCGTCGGATAGGTGTCGAAACCGAAGCGGCGATACAGCGCGTGCGCGTCGCCGGTCAGCAGATAGCCGCTGGCCACTTGGGCGAGCAGCGGATGCGCCAGCAGTTGCCGCACCAGTTCGCTAGCGATGCCGCGACCGCGCCAGGCCTCATCGACGTAGATGTCGGCGAGGTAGAGGAAGCGCACGGTGTCGCTCACTGCGCGCCCATAGCCCACCTGTACGCCATCGACAAAGGCGCCAATCACCACGGTGGAGGCGCGCGCGCCCTGCTCGACATAGCGCTGGCTGATACCCGGCGACCAGTAGCTGCTGGCGAGCCAGCCGGTGATGCGCGGCCAGTCCATGGCGGCAAGGTCGAAATCGAAGACAACAGGGTTGGGCATATCAAGCTCCAAAGATCACCAGCCGGCGCTGAATCTGTCGCGCCGCCCATTCTGCGCCGAGCACGAAGACGACGGTCCACGCCGCTTGCAGCAGCAATGGTGTCAGCGCAGCAGTCTGGCCGGTGAGGTAGGCCACGGGGGTGTTGAAGAAATGGGCGAACGGCAGCCAGTGCAGCGCGGCCTGCGCAGCCGGGGGGAAGAAGGCCAGCGGGATCAGTGCGCCGCCTAGGAACTGCACCAGAGCGTCCTTGCTGGCAGTGATGCCCCACAGGTCGGTAGCGAGAAAGCCGGCGAGCCCGGTGACGAAGGCGATGCAGAACAGCAAGACGAAGCTCAGCAGCACGGAGATCAGCGCCACCAGCCAGCTGGCGGGCCGTAGCGCAAGACCCGCCCACCAGAGGAACAGCAGTAGCGCCGGCAACGTGTAGACGAGCTTGGCCAGTACGCGTCCCAGCGCCTGGGCGCCATGACGCCAGCACAGGTTCACCGGCTGGATCAGCTGCGCTGCGACTTCGCCCGAGCGGATCTCGCGCGCCAGCGTCCAGTCGGCGCTGGTATGCAGAAGCGCGAACAGCGTCTGCGCGGTGGCGACGTGGGCGAGCGCGGTGGCGAAATCGAGGCCGGCACGGTGCGGGTCGGCGGCGTAAATACCGCGCCACAGCCAGAACAGCAGCCACATTCCCAGTAGATAACCCAGCGTGAGGATCAGCCGGCCCTTGCGGTCGGTGGCGGTGATGCGCGCACTGGCCCAGACCAGGGCCGCACCGGCTTGCAGCGCATGTCTCATGCCGCGCCCTTGCTGGCGAGGTAGAAGCCGTGCAGCAATTCTTCCAGCCCCTGTTCTACCGGCTTGATTTCGTGCACGGCAAAGGGCGCCAAGAGCTGCAACAACTCGGCGAACGGCAGCGTGTCGAGTCGGGCCACTTCCAGCCAGTCGCCGTTCTGTCGCACCACCGGGGCGAGCGGGTGGGCGGTGAGCGCTTGCGACGCGGCGTGGTGCTGACCTTCGGCCAGTCGCGCCGCCCACCAGCGGCCGTCGCCGGCGTGGGCCTTGAAGTGCGCGAGGCTGCCGTCAAAGCGCAACTGGCCGTGATCGATCAAGAGCAGCCGCTGCGTCAGCTTTTCGATGTCGCCCACGTCGTGCGAGGTGATCAGCACCGTGGTTCCGGCTTCGCGGTTGAGCTGGCCGATCAGCGCGCGCATCCGCGCCTTCATTTCCAGATCGAGCCCGATGGTCGGCTCATCGAGGAACACCACGTCCGGCGCGTGCAGAAAGCTTGCCGCGATCTCGCACAGCATGCGCTGGCCCAGGCTCAGCGTGCGCGCCGGGCGCTGCCAGAATTCGTCCAGCCCGCCTTCGCGGCGGAACAGTGCCAGTTGCTGCTGGTAAACCGCGTCGGGAATATCGAACAGCGATTGCAATATGCGGAAGGAATCGCGTACCGGCAGATCCCACCACAGCTGCGAGCGCTGGCCGAACACCACGCCGATGCGCTTCACGTAGTCGCGGCGCTGCCGTTGCGGATCGAACCCGGCTACCATCACCCGGCCGCTGCTGGGTGCCAGCACACCGGTCAGCATCTTGATGGTGGTCGATTTGCCGGCGCCGTTGGGCCCGACCAGCGCCACGCATTCGCCACGCGCCACCTCGAAGCTGACGGCGTCGACCGACAGTGCATCGTCAAAGCGAGGCCGAATCAGATGGGTCAGTCGCTCGCGCCAGTTCGATGCGGGACGGGGGCTGCGGTAGATGCGGCTGAGTTGGTCGGCGACGATGATGGCGGTCATGGCGCGGTGGCTGGGCTGTCGGTAAACCGTTAAGCTACCGGACTCGGATCGTCAGCGGAATGTCGGATTTTTGCCGGTGATTTGTCTAAAACTCTCACCATTCCAGCATGGCCACGATCTACTCCGAGCGTTTCGAATCCGATGGCCTGGCGAGCGAGCCGCCGCGCCAGGTCGGTGCCCACGTATTTCACCGGGCGTCCTACCCACCGATGCGTTCGCGCGGCATCTTCATGTGCGGTGTTGCCAGCCCAACCGGCCTCTGTGAGGTGGAGCGGCTCGATGCACCGTTTCACGCGGTGGTGTTCAGCCTCGCCGGTGAAGCCGAGCTGTTCGACGGCAAGGCCAGCTGGACGCTGGCGCCTGGCGACTGTGGCGTAATGCCGGCGCTGCGCCACGGCGGCTTTCGCCGAACCGGCGACGCCACGTTTCGGCATGTGTGGTTCCTGCTACGTGACGAGCCGCGCTGGCAGCACCTGTACCGGCCACAGCCCTATGTGCTTGCCGGCGGCGAAGGTGCCAGTTTGTGGGATGCCGTGTCGTGGCTGCAGCGCGAGGCGCAGTGCCATAACGAGGGTGAGACCGAGACGCTGGTGGTGCCGGTGCTCGATCTGGTTGCCCGGCTGCTGGAGCGCGCGCTGGGCAGGCAGCGCCAGCAGGATGGCTGGGCACAGCGGCTGCAGCGGGTGTTCGCCGAGGTGGCGGCCCAACCCGGCCACGACTGGCCGGTGGCCGAACTCGCGGCACGGCTCGGCGTGGCCCACGCGCATCTGCACCGGCTCTGCCTGCAGCACTATGGCCAATCGCCGGGGCAGAAGGTGCTGGCGCTGCGCATGCAGCGTGCCCGCGAGCTGCTGGTCACTGGCGTGCGCGTTGGCGACGTGGCCGCCGCCGTTGGCTACCAGGAAGTGGCGAGCTTTTCGCGGCGCTTTCGCCAGCATCATGGCGTGGTGCCCAGCGCGATAGCCGGATTGCGCATCGGCACGTGACGCGGCCTTGATCTGGAGCAAAGAATGGGGCGCAACGCGTCTCTAAGCTCCCTGCACTTCATCGGGGAGCGCCCGCCTTGTCAGCCCTGTCCAGCCCCAAGCTCGTCTGTCCCGCCGGTAGCCTGCCGGCGTTGCGCGCCGCCGTTGATGCGGGCGCCGATGCGGTCTATGTGGGGTTTCGCGACGCGACCAACGCGCGCAATTTCGCAGGCCTGAACTTTGGCGACACGCAGTTGCGCGAAGGGCTGGCCTATGTACGCCGCCATGGCCGCGAATTGCTGGTGGCCATCAATACCTACGCCCAAGGCGGGCAAACCCGGCAATGGCAGCGCGCAGTCGATGCTGCGGCCGAACTGGGTGCGGACGCGGTCATCATCGCCGACGTGGGCTTGCTCGACTACGCGCATCGTGTCCATCCGCAACTGCGGCTGCACCTGTCGGTGCAGGGCTCGGCGACCAATCCGGCGGCGATCCGCCTGGCGCACGAATGCTTCGGCATCCGCCGCGCGGTGCTGCCGCGGGTGCTGACCCTGGCGCAGGTGCAGCAGGTGATCGCACAGACCGAAGTGGAGATCGAAGTGTTCGGCTTCGGCAGCCTGTGCGTGATGGTCGAAGGCCGCTGCATCCTGTCGAGCTACGCGACTGGCGCCTCACCCAATACGGCGGGCGTATGTTCGCCGGCCAGCGCGGTGCGCTGGCACGATGTGAACGGTCATACCGAGGCGCGGTTGTCCGGCGTGCTGATCGATCGTTACGCGCCGGGCGATCCCGCCGGCTATCCCACGCTGTGCAAGGGCCGCTTCGAGGTGGCCGGCGACACCTATTACGCGCTGGAGGAGCCGACCAGCCTCAATACGCTGGCCATCCTGCCCGAGCTGATCCGCGCCGGCGTCGCCGCGATCAAGGTCGAGGGGCGTCAGCGCAGCCCGGCTTACGTCGCCGGCGTGACCGCCACCTTGCGTGCGGCGCTGGATGCGGCCGCGCGGCCCGGTTATTCGGTGAAGCGCTCGTGGGATACGGCGCTTGCCAATGTCTCCGAAGGACACCAGCAGACGCTGGGTGCCTACAGCCGGCCCTGGCGATAGTGATGCGCGCCTCAGGCCTCGGTCAGTCGTGCGGTATCGCCCCACACCGCCTCGAGCCGCACAAAGGCCGAGAATTCCTTGGGATCGACTGTCTCGCGGATGGCGTAGAGTTCAAGCGCCGTATCACGCCGCAGTACCAGCGTCATCGGCGCACCGCGTGGGCCGATCAGGCTGGCGACGATGGGGCAGTTGGCCTTGCTGCCTTGCTTGGCGACAACGCCGACTTCGCCATTGATCAGTCGCACCATCAAGCCCGGCGGATAAACGCCCAGCGTCTTGATGAAGTGGCCGGACAGCACCGGATCGATGCCCTTGCCGCGTTCGAGCAGGATGCCGCGCAGGGCCACGTTGGACGACACCGCCGGGCGGTAGGCGCGTGGCGTGACGCGGGCGCAGAACAGGTCGGCCAGCGCCAGCAGTTGCGCCCCAGGATTGATGGCGTCGCCGATCAGCTTTGCCGGATACCCGCTGCCGTCCAAATGTTCGTGATGCTGCAGCACGGCGTGCAGCCAGACTTCGTCGGTGACACCGGCGCGCTGCAGCAGCGCAACGGCGTCTTCCGGGTGGCGTTCCAGCACTTCGCGCTGTTGCGGCGACAGCGGCTCGGTCTGCTGCTGCAGCAATTCCTGCAGCGCGACCATGGTCAGGTTCATTGTCAGCGCGGCGCAGACGACGGAGCGCACCTGTTCGGGCGCCAGTCCCATCGATACGGCGACCAGTCGCACGACGATGGCGACATTGACCATGTGCCGGGTGGCGTAGCGGCCTTCCTGGCGCAGCAGCACCACCGCAATCGAGACATCGGGGTCGTAGCGGCTGCCGTTCTCGATCACCGCTGCGAGTTCCGCGATCGCGCCTCCCAGCGTTTGCTGCTCGACATGGGTGGCAAGGTTGACCACCAGCTGATCCAGCTTGCGCCGCACGCCGTCGAACATGTTCAGCACGGAAGGCGGCCGTGCCGAGCCTATCGTCATCTTGGATTTGTTCTGCGTGCCGCGCGTGCGTTCCAGCGCGGCGCTTTCCGCGAATACACCAATTTCCAGCAGCCGTTCCAACTGCGTGTCGCCGGAGACCACCTGGCCGCGCGACAGCAGCAACAGACCCCGGCTGTCGAATACATCCCACGGCAATGCCTGCCCTACTTGGACATCGGCTGGCCGTATTCGGGAGTAATCCATAAGCGCCTCCTGTGCTTACTCTGCATACCTAGTGAGCGCGTTACAACAGCATTTTCTTACATACTAGGCCTGTTGGTGGAGATGTCCAAATCCGAAGACGAAACAAGATCATAGTGCAACATAATTCGTTGAATAAATTGTTGTTTTACAACAAACCAGGATAAATGAAAGTATGAAGCTGACGCTCGGTCCCTTGTTGTATTACTGGCCTCGCGCGACGACGCTGGCCTTCTATGAGGCGGTGGCCGAATGGCCGATCGACGAGGTCTATCTGGGCGAAGCGGTCTGCGGGCGACGGCACGAGTTGCGCATCGCCGACTGGCTGGCGCTGGCCGCCATGCTGGCAGAAGCCGGCAAGACGCCGGTGCTGGCGAGCCAGGCGTTGATCGAATCGGCCGGCGATATGGCCCTGGCGCGCAGGTTGGTCGATAGCGGCTGCATCACCGAGGCGGGCGATCTGGGTGCGGTGCAACTGGCGCGTGAGGCAGGCGTTGCCTTCGTTGCCGGGGCCCAGCTCAATATCTACAACGGCGCCACGCTGGACTGGATGGTACGCGCGGGCGCCATACGCTGGTTGCCGCCGCTGGAACTGGGGCGCGATGCCATTGCCGCGGTGCTGGCCGAGGCCACGCTGCCCATAGAGACGGAAGTGTTCGGTCACGGCCGCCTGCCGTTGGCGTACTCTGCGCGCTGTTTTACCGCCCGCCATCACAGCCTGAACAAGGATGGCTGCGAATTCGTCTGCCTGCAGCACCCGGACGGGCTGGTGCTGGGCACGCAAGATGAAACCCCCTTCCTGCGCATCAACGGTATCCAGACCCAGTCCGCCGCCTGCCACGCACTGTGGACGCACCTGGAAGGGCTCGCTGGCCTGGGTGTCAGCCATGTGCGGATCAGCCCGCAGGCGCACCACACCGCCGAGATCGTCGCCGCCTACGCCGCGCGCTTGCGTGGCGAGACGGTCGAGCCCGACTGGCCGCACTGGAATCCGGAAGGGCTGGTCGATGGCTACTGGCGCGGCACCGCCGGCATCGCCGATCCACAGGGGCAGGCAGCATGACGCGGCAGCCATGGATGCGGCTGGCTGCGCTGCTGCCGGAGGCGCCACCCAGCCATGCGGCCGCGGCCGCGCTCAACCTGGCGCGACGCCGGCTCTGGCCGGAAGAGCCGTTCGACTGGCTGATCGGGCGTCGCTTGCGTTTCGAGGTCGCGGGCCCGGATCGTGGCGTGACGCTGACCTTCGATGGCGAGCGCTTCGTGGCGAGCCGCGACGCGGCGGACTGCCGTTTCATTGCCAGCTTGGCCGACTACCTGCATCTGGCGCGGCGCAGCGAGGATCCGGACACGCTGTTCTTTCAGCGGCGGCTGCGCATCGAGGGCGACGTGGAACTGGGGCTGCAATTGAAGAACCTGCTTGACGCCACCGACTGGCACAAGCTGCATCCGGTGATATCGTGATCCTTTATCGCCAATGGCGATAAGCAAGCAAGCGCAAGTTTCTTTCTGCGCTAGAAGTCGGCTGCTAGATTGCCCTCAGTTCCCACCCATTGCAGGAGTGCACGATGAAGTTCGACACCCAGGCCATCCACGCCGGCTACAGCCCCGATCCGACCACCCGCGCGGTGGCGGTGCCGATCTACCAGACGGTGAGCTACGCCTTCGACGACACCCAGCACGGCGCGGACCTGTTCGACCTCAAGGTGGCGGGCAACATCTACAGCCGCATCATGAACCCGACCAACGACGTGCTGGAAAAGCGCGTTGCCGCGCTGGAAGGTGGCATCGCCGGCTTGGCGCTGGCCTCGGGCCAGGCGGCGATCACCTACGCGATCCAGACCATCGCCGAGGCGGGCGACAACATCATCGCCACGTCCACGCTGTATGGCGGCACCTACAACCTGTTCGCGCACACGCTGCCGCAGTACGGCATCGAGGTGCGTTTCGTCGATTATCGCGATCCTGATGCGATCTCGGCGCTGGTCGATGCGCGCACCAAGGCGGTGTTTGTCGAATCGATCGGCAACCCGCTCGGCAACGTGGTTGATTTCGGCGCTTTTGCCGAGGTCGCGCACCGCAATGGCCTGCCGCTGATCGTCGACAACACCGTGCCGTCCCCGTACCTGACCCGGCCGATCGAGCACGGCGCCGACATCGTCGTGCATTCGCTGACCAAGTACATCGGCGGCCACGGCAACAGCGTGGCTGGCATCATCGTCGATTCGGGCAAGTTTCCGTGGGCCGAGCACAAGGCGCGTTTTCGCCGGCTGAACGAGCCGGACGTGAGCTACCACGGCGTGGTCTACACCGATGCGCTCGGCCCCGCCGCCTATATCGGCCGCGCGCGCGTGGTGCCGCTGCGCAATACCGGCGCCGCGCTGTCGCCGTTCAACGCCTTTTTGATCCTGCAGGGGCTGGAAACTCTGGCACTGCGCATGGAGCGGCACAGCGAGAACGCGCTCAAGGTGGCCGAGTTCCTGCAAGGCCACCGCGCGGTGGAATGGGTGAACTACGCCGGCCTGCCAGGGCACGAATCGCGGCCGCTGATCGACAAGTATTTCGGCGGCAAGGCCTCGGGGCTGTTGACCTTCGGTGTGAAGGGCGGCCGCGAGGCCGGGGCGCGCTTTCAGGATGCATTGCAGCTGGTGACGCGGCTGGTGAACATCGGCGACGCCAAGAGTCTCGCTTGCCACCCGGCCAGCACCACGCACCGCCAGCTCTCGCCTGATGAACTGAAGAAGGCGGGGGTGACCGAGGAGACGGTGCGGCTGTCGATCGGCATCGAGCACATCGAAGACATCCTCGCCGATCTGGAGCAAGCACTCGCCGCAGCGGCTTGAGCGATGCAGCAGGGCCTGCCCGGTCGCCGGGCGGGCCTGCTGCGCGGCGGATGTCAGTCGGGTACGCCGTAGGCGGTGAGGATGTAGTCGTACTGCGCCGGATCCAGCTGCTCGGCCACGTAGGGTTGCAGCTTGGCGACGCGTTCGGCGTCGAGCATGTAGGACAGCTTCATGTCCGGGTCCGGCTTGTCCTGCTCCTGTTCGAACAGCGAGAGCAGGAACACCGGTGAGATCGTTTCGGCAAGGGCTAAGTGGGCGAGAAAGGCGCCGTCCATTCCCTTTTCCCAGACTTCGATGGCGCGAACGATCTTCATGGTGTGTTTCCGGTAGATGACGGCACGATTATACCGCCAGCGTAGTCACTGCCAGGACCAGTAGCGCGGACTCGGTGAGCTCGATGCCGGCGCCCAGGCAATCGCCCGATACGCCGCCCAGCCGCCAGCGCAGCCAGGCGCGGTACGCCCAGGCCAGCAGCGGCGCCGCCAGCAGCCAGGGCGCCAGCCACGTCGACAGCGCGGATAGAGCCAGCCACCATAGCCAGGGCGCCAGGCGGGGATGCGCCCAGGCAAAACGCTCGGCCAAGCCCGGCGCCAAGGGCGGCAGGGTCTGCCAGGCATACACGCCCCAGCGCGCCCATGCCGGAGCCAGCAGCAGCACAGGCCAGCTGTTGGCACGCGCCAGCAGCATGACCAGCACCAGCTTGGCCGTGCACTGGGCGATCAGTGCCAGCACGCCGAAACTGCCCAGGTGCGGGTCCTTCAGCACCGCCAGTAGTCGTTCGGGGCTGCGGTGGGCAGCGCCAAGCGCGTCGGCGAGATCGGCAAGGCCATCCAGATGCAGGCCACCCGTGATTGCCATCCAGCCCAGCAGCACGGCGAGCGCCGCCAGCCAAGGATCGAGCTGCAGGCCGAGCCAGGCAAGGCCCGCCAGCAGCGCGCCGACGATCAGCCCCACCAGTGGAAACCAGCGGCTGGAGCGCGCCAGCAGTGCCTCGCTGAAGTCGTGGAGCTGCGGGGTGGGAATGCGGGTGAGGAACTGGACGGCGAGCACGAATTCGCGTGCCGCGCTCATGGCAGCTCGCGGTTGATCGGCGTGTTGTCGATGCCGAGCAGGATGGGTGGATGGCCATCGTCCCACCACAGGCTGACCGCGCCCGCATAGTCGAGCCAGAATTGCGATTGACGCGCGCTTTGCATGTCCAGCCAATTCACCAGCAACGCACGGATCACGCCGCCGTGCGTGATCAGCACCCGATGGCCGCCTTTGCTGCCTGCGATCCAGCGCTCGGTGGTGCCGAGCACGCGCGCCTTGAGTTGTTGCCAGCTCTCGCCGCCGGGCAGCGTATGGCGCTCCGGCTCGCGCTGGTAGTCCGTCAGCGCGGCCAATTCATCGATATCGAGCTCGGTGCGGATGCGCCCGTCGAGCGCGCCGAAGTGGCATTCGCGCCAACCGGCGTCGATACGTAACGGGATTCCGAGTGTCACGGCGCGCTCGCGAGCGAAACTTGCGCAACGCACTAGGTCGGAGGAGGCGAGCGCGGTGACTTCGTGGCGTTCGATCTGTCGCCAGCGGGTGCGTAACTGGTGCCAGCCTTCGCCGGTCAACGCCGGATCGGTGTGGCCCAGCAAGCGCTCGGTGCTGCCCTCGGCTTCGCCGTGACGCAGCAAGGTGAGGCGGAACGGGCTCATGTGGCAGCTCCGTTGGCGACGCCAGCCTCTTCGAACGTCGCCATGTCGCGGTGTAGCGTCAGCGCGGCCTGTACCAGCGGCAGTGCCAGCGCGGCACCCGATGCTTCCCCGAGGCGCAGGTCGAGTTCCAGCAGCGGTTGCAGCCCCAGCGCGGCCAGCGCGTGGCGGTGGCCCTGCTCGGCCGAGCGATGGCTGGCGAGCAGCCAGCGTTGCACGGCGGGGTCGTTCCGGACCGCGACCAGTGCCGCCGCGGTGCTGATAAAGCCATCGAGCAGCACCGGCACGCCAGCCTGTGCCGCGGCGCTGTAGAAACCGGCCAGCGCGGCAATTTCCAGCCCGCCGACTTCGCGCAGCCAGTCCATCGCGGTCCGCGCACTGGCAGCGCGTTGCAGCGCTGCTTCCACCACCACGCGCTTGTGCGCGTGGCGCGCATCGTCGATGCCAGTGCCCCGGCCGACGATGGCGGCCGGATCGGCGTCGGTGAGCGCGCAGACCAGCGCTGCCGCCGGCGTGGTATTGGCGATACCCATCTCGCCGCCGATCAGCAGCGTGTGCCCGGCCGCGATCAGCTCGCTGGCGACGCGGGCACCGGCCTGCCACGCCGCCGCGCATTCTTCGGCGCTCATCGCCGGCTCGTAGAGCAGGTTGCGGCTGCCGGCGCGCACCGGCACGCTGATCAGGCGGGCCGAACTGCCAGACGGAATCGACACCGGGTGGGCCACGCCGACATCGACCGCCAGCAGCGTGGCGCCATGCTCGCGCGCCAGCACCGAGATCGCGGCACCGCCGGTGACGAAGTTGGCGACCATCTGCCCGGTCACCGCCATCGGGAAGGCCGATACGCCCTCGACGGCCACGCCGTGGTCGGCGGCGAACACGGCAATGGCGGGGCGCAGCCGCGCGGGGCGAACATCATCCAGGCGGTCGGCGAACCAGATGGCTACCTCTTCCAGCCGGCCGAGGCTACCCGGCGGCTTGGTCAGTTTCCGTTGGTGATCGCGCGCGGCGACGGTGGTGCTTGAGGTCATCTGGGTCGGGGACTGGATACAACGATGTGGCTCAGGCTAGCCCGAGGCGAACGACGTATGCAAGCGTCGTCGATCCGGATCGCGCCGGGTTTTCGGGCTCCTCCGCACAGGCACAGGCGCTTGCAGGCTGGTAGAATCGCGGCCTACGTCGAGGTGCCGCGCATGCCCACGGGCAGGGCGCGGTGAAACGGGAACCAGGTGCAAGGCCTGGGCTGCCCCCGCAACGGTAAATCGCGACGACGGACATCCACGCGGCCGCAAGGCCAGCCACTGCGCCCATCCTGGCGCGGGAAGGCGGATGTTCCGAGCGATGAGCCCGGAGACCGGCCTTACGTTGTCGTTGCGCATGGCCCGGGCTGTGGCTTGCCGCTAGCGTCGTGGCTGTGCGCCGCGACGCCTGGCGTCGGTCAACCGGGGTATGCGTGTGTTCCAGCCATCCGTGCTCGCGTGGGGCGAGCATGAGGAGTGATCCCGATGTCCCCGATACGCCCGCGGCCGCTGTCGCGTTCCGTTTTCAAGCGCCTGCCGCTTGCCCTGGCCCTCGTCGCTGCCTACAGCGCGGCCGAAATCACGCTCGACCCTGTCATCGTTACCGCCACTCGCATCGAATCGCCACGCTCGTCGCTGTCGAGCGATACCACGGTACTTAGCAGCGACGATCTCGCCCAATCCGGTGCCACGTCGCTGGGCGAAGCGCTGTCGCGCGTTGGCGGTGTCGAGTTCGCTCGTTCCGGCGGCCTGGGTCAGCCGGCCAGCCTGTACCTGCGCGGTGCCAACAGCAACCACACGCTGGTGCTGATTGACGGCCAGCGCGTGGCGCCCGGCGCCGATGGCGCGTCGTCATTCGATACCGTGCCGCTGGCGCTGATCGATCGCATCGAGATCGTGCGTGGCTCGGCTTCTGGCCTTTACGGTGCCGATGCCGTCGGCGGCGTGGTGCAGATTTTCACCAAATCCGGCAGCGGCACGCCCGCTGGCACCGTCAGCGTCGATGTGGGCAGCTTCCACACCGTGGGCGGCAGCGCGAGCTATGGCGGAGAACTCGGCAACACCCGCTTCAGTGTTGGCGCCGACGCGCGCAACAGCCACGGCTACAACCTGACCCGGCCCGAGAGCAGCATGTACGAGGCGGACCAGGACGCCTGGCGTCAGCGCAGCGCCAACTTCAACCTGGCGCACGATCTGACGCAAAACAACGAGATCGGCGTGCGCGGCATGACCATAGCAACCATCGCCGACTACGATGGCGGCGCCTTCGATGACCATCCGCAAAGCGAGCGCAAACAGTCGAATATCGCGCTCTACAGCAACAACCGCTTCACCGAAAACTGGCAGAGCGATTTGTTGCTGGGCCAGGGCCGTGATCGCTACGAAACCAGCGGCAACTACCCGTACTACTCCAAGATCAGGCAAAGCCAGGCGCAGTGGACCAACACGCTGACGAGTACGGCCGGGCAGTGGTTGCTGGGTCTGGAATACCTCGAGGAAAAGCTCGAGAGCGATACCGAGTACGACGAGACCCGTCGTGACAACAAGGCGGCACTCATCGGCTGGCAACAGGACTTCGGCGCGCACCACCTGCAGGCCAACGCGCGCCTCGACGACAACAGCCAGTTCGGTGACAAGACCACCGGCGGCATCGGCTATGCCTGGCGTTTCACACAGGGTTGGCAATTGTTCGCCAACGCCGGCACCAGCTTTCATGCGCCGTCCTTCGTCGACCTGTATTACCCGAGCTGGCCGGGCTATCCGCCAGTGGCTAATCCGGATCTGGTTCCCGAGCAGGGGCGCTCGGTCGATGGCGGCGCGCGCTGGCAGGGCGGCGGCTGGAACGCGGACGCCACGGCGTTCTACAACCGGGTGCGCGACCTGATCGTGCTCGATGAGAACTACACACCGCAGAATGTCGCCGACGCGCGCATCCGTGGCATGACGCTCAATGGCGGCGGCCGGCTGGGCAGCCTGGAACTGGCAGCCAATGCCACTTGGCAGAATGCCGAAGACGAGGCCAATGGCACCCTGCTGCCACGCCGTGCCAAGGCCTACGGGGGCGCTCATATCGCCCAGACGCTGGGCGACTGGCGCTGGTCGGCCCATATGGCCGCATCGGGCAAGCGCTACGACCGGCGCGACGAAGTGGGCGAGCTGGGTGGCTATGCCGTGTTCGACCTGGGCGTCGACTACCGCATTGCCAAGGCGTGGCAGGCCAGCCTGCGCGTGAACAACGTGTTCGATCGCGACTACGAGTACGCCGCCGGCTACAACACGGCCGGGCGCAACCTGTTCCTGAAGCTGGCCTACGACGCCCGCTGATGGAGGAGGCGGGCCGTCGCGGTACACTGCGGCGTTCCCGCTTCCCATTTCCTGACCATGCTGCATCTGATCACCGGCGGCGCCCGTTCGGGCAAGAGCCGTTATGCCGAAACGCTGGCGCTCGCTCATGCAGGGCCCGTCGTCTACATCGCGACCGCGGCGGCCGATGCGGGCGATGCGGAGTTTGCCGCGCGCATCGCCCACCACCGCGCCCAGCGTCCCGCGCACTGGCAGCTGGTCGAAGCCGATGCCGGGCTCGCGTCAGCGCTAAAAGAGCATGCGCACGCCGATACGCTGTTGCTTATCGATTGCCTGACCTTGTGGCTGGCGCGGTTCTGCCACGAAGATGCGGTGCAGCGTGCAGCGTTTTTCCGGGAAAGGGCTGCTTTGCTTCAGGCGCTGCCCCTGCTCCCGGGGCCGGCGTTGTTCGTTACCAATGAAATCGGCTGGGGCGTCGTGCCCATGGGCAGCGCGACCCGCTGGTTCGTCGATGAACTAGGGCGGCTGAACCAGGATCTGGCGGGGGCGTGCGAGCGGGTCACGCTGGTGGCGTGCGGGCTGCCGCTGGTGCTGAAGGGCTGATCAGCCACCGAGCAACTCGTCGATCTCGTCGTCGCGCCGTGCCTTGGCGCGGCGCAGCGAACCGTCGGCGGCCAGCAGCAGGTCTTCGGCATCCTCCACGTCGCTGACGAGCTCTGCCACGCCGATGCTGGCGAGGATGGGGAAGCTGCGACCATCCTCCAGCTGCACGTTGGTCGCCACGATCTGTTCACGAATGCGATCGAGCACCTGGCGCGCGCCGACCAGCTTGGTGTCGGGCAGCAGGATGGCGATTTCCTGGCTGGAGAAACGGCCGCAGACATCGAAATCACGCACATGGGCCCGGCATATGTCGGCCACATGGCGTAGCGCCAGGTCGCCACCGTGATGACCATACTGCATATTGATCTGCCGCATCTCGCTGATCTCGACCAGCAACACCGACAGCGCGTGGCCGGCGCGCTGGCTGCGATTCACCTCGTGTTCGGCGCGTCCGAGGAAACCTGAACGCGTGGCGAGGCCCGTCAACACGTCGACGCCGAGCCGGCGCTCGATGCCTGCGCGCAATTGCCTGCGCGCGCGTCGCTGACGATACCAGGCGACGATGGCGAGAGTGGCGAGCAGCCAGCCTAGGGCGGCCAACCAGAGGGCGAAGGGTAAGGGAGCAGCCATGACGGTCTATTCAGGATGCGGATGCTGCAGTTTAGTTGCGGCTTTGCCGCAGCGCTCGCTGTCGCAACGCTTGCGTCTGAATTGCCCGCTACAAACGACGAGCACAAACGTATGTGAGTGGCGCAATTCCCGTCATAGAATGCCGGCTATGAAAAAAACCGCCTTCTGCCGTGCGCGTCAGTGCGCACTGGCCCGGCCATGACGTCGTCTCAAGCTGCGCCATTGCGCATCTGCCTACTGCGGCTTTCCGCGCTGGGCGACGTGGTGCTGACCTTGCCGTTGGTGCAGGCACTGCTCGACCATCTGCCGGGGGTGAGGCTGACCTGGTTGATCGAGCGGCGCTGGCTGCCGGTGGCGGCGCATCTGGCCGATCGCGTCGAGCTCTACGCCGTGGACGGCCCGCGCACGCTGGCCGAGTACCGGCGTATCCGCAGCGATTTCGCCGACCGCGAGTTCGACGTGCTGCTGGCGGCGCAGGCCAAGCTGCGGGTGAACCTGCTCTACCCGCTGATCCGCGCCCCGCGCAAGATCGGCTTCGACAGCCGCCGCGCGCGCGAAGGCCAGTGGTTGTTCGTGAACGAGCGTATCCCGTACGCCGATCAGCACTTGGCCGATGGCTTACTGGCTTTTGGCCGGCAGCTGGCCGCAGGCGAGCCGACGACACCATGGGCGCCACCACTCGCGGCAGACGCCCTCGCCTGGTGTGCGGCGTTGACCGGCGGTGAGCGTTATATCCTGCTGAACCCGATTTCGAGCAAGGCCGAGCGCGACTGGCCGCTGGCGCGGCAAATCGAGCTGGCGCGGCGACTGGCCGAGACCGGCTGGCAGGGCCGGCTCATCGTCAGCGGTGGCGCCAGCGAGCGCGAACGGGAGTGGAGCGCCGCGATTGCTGCAGCGCACCCGGCCGGCCTGTCGGTGGCCGGGCAGACCGATCTGGCGCAGCTGTTCGCGTTGTGCGCGGGCTCAACCGTGCTGGTGTCGCCCGATAGCGCACCGGTCCATATCGCCAACGCCTACGGCGTGCCGGTGGTGGGGCTTTATGCGGTGGCGCGCAGCGCCTTGTCCGGCCCCTGGCGGGCGGGGCAGTATTGCGTGGATCGCTACGCCAAGGCGGTGCGCACCTTGCTGAAGCAGGATCCGCATGCGGTCGATTGGCACCGCCGCGTTCACCACCCGGACGCGATGGCGCTGATCAGCGTCGAGGAGGTATTGGCGCAAATCCAGTACGCGATGTCGGCGCCGCGCGGCCGAGGCCAGTCGTGATCGCCCGCCTGTTGTACACCGCGTTCCTGTTCCTGATCACGCCGCTGGCCGTGCTTTACCTGCTGTACCGTAGCCGCCGGCAACCCGCGTACCGCCGGCACTGGCGCGAGCGCTGGGCGCTTTATACCAGGCCGCTCCAGCCCGGCCAGCCCAGGATCTGGCTGCACGCAGTCTCGGTGGGCGAAACCCGTGCCGCGGCGCCCCTGGTGCGTGAACTGCAGACGCGCTATCCCGATCATCGCATCCTGCTCACCTGCATGACGCCGACCGGCCGCGCCACGGCCGAAGAGTTATTTCGCGACAGCGTCGATATCGCCTACCTGCCCTACGACTATCCTGGCGCAGTGCGGCGTTTTCTCGACCATTACCGGCCGGTACTGGGCGCGGTGCTGGAAACCGAGGTCTGGCCCAACCTGGTCCACGGCTGCCGCCGGCGCGACGTGCCGCTCTACCTGGTGAACGCGCGGCTCTCGGACAAATCGTTCCGCGGTTATGCGCGGCTGCGCTCGCTGGTCGGCCCGGCGTTCGCCGAGTTCGCTGGCGTGCTGGCGCAGAGCCAGGACGACGCCGACCGGCTGGCGCGGCTGGGCGCGCGCGACATCAGCGTGATGGGCAATCTCAAGTTCGACAACCTGCCGCCGCAGGACGCGGTGGCGCGTGGCCATCGCTGGCATCAGCAGCTGGGCGAGCGGCCGGTGCTGTTGCTGGCCTCCAGCCGCGACGGCGAGGAGGCGTTGCTGCTCGATGCGCTCGCCGGCAAGACGCTGCCCGACCAGTTGCTGACCGTGATCGTGCCGCGGCACCCGCAGCGCTTCGACGAAGTCGCGGCCCTCTTGGATGCGCGCGGCATCCGCTACGTGCGCCGCAGCAGCTGGGACGAGCAGGTGCTGCCCGCCGAGGTGACGGTGCTGCTCGGCGACTCCATGGGCGAGATGGCGGCGTGGTATGCGCTGGCGGACGTGGCCATCATGGGGGGCTCGCTGCTCGACTATGGTTGTCAGAACCTGATCGAACCGGCCGCGCTCGGCACGCCGGTGCTGATCGGCCCATCGACCTTCAATTTCGCCGATGTGGCGCGCGCCGCGCTGGCGGCCGGCGCCGCCTGGCAGGGCAAGAACACCGAAGCCGTCGCCAGTCGCGCGCTGCGGTTGCTGCGCGATGGCGCCGTACGCGGGCGGATGCGCGCGGCGGGCCTGGTGTTTGCCAGCGCGCATCGTGGCGCCACCCTTAGGGCGCTATCCTGCTTGGAAACCCGGCTGACACCGCAGCGCTGATCACTGCGGCACTACAAACGACACGGCGGCCTTTGGGCCGCCGTGTCGTTTGTAGTGCCTGATTCGGTGGGAGCGGATAATTTGCGGATTGATCCGGTCAGGCTGCCGCGTCGGCGGTATCGCGGGTTCGGCGCAACAACCAGATCGCGAGGCCTGTTGCCGACAGCACCGCGCCGATCGCCGATACCCCCAGCCAGCCGGCCTGCTGGTAGGCAAAGGCCGAGAGCAGCGAGCCGCTGGCGCCGCCGATGAAATAGCTCGTCATATAGGCAGCGGTGATGCGGCTGCGGGCATCGGGACGCAGCGCGTAGATTGCGCTCTGGTTGCTCACGTGCACCGCCTGCACCGCCAGATCCAGCACCAGCACGCCGACGATGAAGGCAAGCAGCGAATGTTGCGCCAGCGCGATGGCCCCCCATGAGGCCAGCGATAGCGCCAGCCCCCATAGCGTGGTGCGATTGCCGCGGCCCTGGTCGGCCCAGTGGCCAGCACGGTTGGCACCCAGCGTGCCGGCGGCACCGACGAGGCCGAACAGGCCGATCACCGCATCGCTGTAGTGGTAGGGCGCGCCAGCCAAGAGGAAGGCCATCGACGTCCACAGCACGCTGAAGATGGCGAACGACAAGCCACCGAGCAACGCGCGTTGGCGCAATACCGGCTCATCGCGCATCAGTGCCCAGACCGAAGCCAAGAGCTGCGGGTAGCGTAGCCGGGTCGGCTCGCGCCAGGTGGGCAGCGCGCGCCACAGCGCGACGGCGGTGATCAGCAGCAGGGGGGCGGCGACGAAATAGACGGTGCGCCAGCCGCCCAGCTCGGCCAGCAGGCCCGCTGCAGCGCGCGCCAGCAGGATGCCCAGCAGCAATCCGCTCATGATCAGCCCCACCGCGCGGCCACGCTCCTGCGGTGCGGCGAGCGTGGCGGCAAACGGCAGCAGCACCTGGGCCACTACGGTGAAAAGGGCGGTGAGGGCTGTGCCGAACAGCACCATGCCGGCGTGCTGGGCGCTGCCGGTGATCAACAGGCCCAGTGCGGCCAGCACCGTCATGCCGACGATCAGCCGGCGGCGTTCCAGCAGGTCGCCCAGCGGCACCAGCAGCACCAGGCCGAGTGCGTAGCCGAGTTGGGCGGCAGTGACGATCAGCCCGGCTGTACCGTGCGAGATGCCGAAGCGCTCGGACAGCGTGCCCAGCAACGGCTGAGCGTAGTAGTTGCTCGCCACGGCAAGGCCGGTGGCAAAGGCCATCAGCCAGGCCAGCGGTCGGCTGAGGCCGGGGTGGGCCGAGGTAGTTGCTGCGTTGGTCATCGTGTTCTCAGAGTGCCTGTATGTATCTATTCGCCGTTATCAGCGGTTGAACCAGCGCCAGGAACCCGGCAGAACCGGGTTCAGGCCAGCTTGCGAGGTTGAAACAGCGGCTCTCCCTGTTTGATTCCACTCCCCCCGCACGCGCTGCGCTCCCCGTAACAACGAGTCGCCGCCGCCGCGAGGGGCCTCGCCAAGCGCGTTCGTGGCACGGCTGAGATGGGGAAATCGGATACGGCGGTTTGCATGCATGATCCGCTCGTGCGATCCAGCGATCCAATGTATTGTTTTCATTGGATCGATCACAAAATCAGATTGATGAACCTGCGCCAGATCGAATACGCGCTGGCGGTGGCCGAGACCGCCAGCTTTACCCGCGCTGCCGAGCGCTGCCATACCGTGCAGTCCGCGCTGTCGCACCAGATCGCCCGGCTGGAGGAGGAACTCGGTGCGCCGCTATTCGAGCGCAGCTCGCGCCGGGTGCGGCTCACACCGGCCGGCAGCGCTTTCCTGCCCGCAGCGCGTCAGTTGCTGCACGCCGCGCAATGCGTGCGCGACGAGGTGGCGGCCGCCAGCGGCCAGGTGCGCGGCAACCTGGCGCTCGGTGTGATCTCCGCGCTGCCGCAGCTCGACGTGGTCGCGCTTGCCGCCGCGTTCCAGCGCTGCCATCCGCGCGTGCAAGCCAGCATCGCCATGGGGCTCTCCGAAATCCTGCTCGTCGATGTACTCGAGCATCGCCTTGATGTGGCCTTCGTCGGACTGTGGCCGGGCGAGACATTGACCGACGTGCAGGCGCTGTTGCTGGCGGAAGAGCCGCTGATGGCGGTGGTGGCACCCAGCCATCCGCTCGCAATGCGCAGCGCACTGACGCTGGCCGATCTCGCGCCGTATCCGCAGGTTGATTACTTCGCCGGCAGCCGCGCCCGGCGCCAGACCGATGAAGCGTTCGCCGCGGCCGGCAGCAGCCGGCGCATCGCCTTCGAGATCGGCCACGTGGAACTGCTGGCGCGACTGGTGCGCCAGGGCGAGGCCGTCGGCTTCATGCCCACCGGAACGACTGCCGCCTATGCCGATCTCACCGCCATTGCGCTGACCGATGCGCCGCGCCGTCGCGTGTACTGCGTGTGGGGCCAGCACCCGACGCCGGCGGCTGCCGCCTTCGTCGAGGCGGTCCGTGTCCATGTGGCGGGTTCGGCGAGCCCTGGCTTGCCCAGCGGCCACGGCTCCGCCAGCATGTAGAGAGGCCTTAGGAGAACATCATGCAAGACGATATCCAGATCGAGATCTGTGCCGGCTCCATCACTTCGGCGCTCGCCGCGCAGCAAGGTGGCGCCGTGCGCATCGAGTACTGCGACAACCTGCTCGAAGGCGGCACCACACCCTCGCACGGCGCCATCGCCGCCGCGCGCGATCAGCTCTGGATCACCTTCAACGTGATCATCCGCCCGCGTGGCGGCGATTTTCTCTACAGCGAGCTCGAATTCGACGTGATGCGCCGCGACGTGCTCGCCTGCAAGAAGCTGGGCGTGGACGGCGTGGTAATCGGCCTGTTGACCGCCGACGGCGAGATCGACGTGGCGCGCACCCGCGAGCTGGTCGAGCTCGCCGCGCCGATGCAGGTGACCTTCCACCGCGCCTTCGACGTGGCCCGCGATCCGAGGAGTGCGCTGGAAGACGTGATCGCCAGCGGCTGCAACCGCCTGCTCAGCAGCGGCCAGGCACCGTCGGCGCTGGAAGGCGCACTGCTGCTCGCCGAACTCAACCAGCTGGCTGCCGGGCGGCTGGCCGTGATGCCCGGCGCCGGCGTGCGCGCGAGCAACATCGGCGAGCTGGTGAAGGTGACCGGCTGCCGCGAGTTCCACACTTCCGCCCGCGCACCCCGCCCCAGCGGCATGGTCTGGCGCAACGAGCGGGTGAAGATGGGCGCACCAGGCCAGGACGAATACGAAATCCTCGACACCGCCGCACCGCTGGTGGCGGAAATCCTTGCCAACGCACGGGCGGCCTTGCATCCGTGAGATGGGCCTGGGTCCCGTTAGCGCTGTTCGCGCTATGCGTGGCAACGTCGATCAGCCACGCAGCGCCCGGCAATGGAACGGTGATCATCAGCGGCGGTTCGGTCGAGGAAGGCATGGCGATATTGCACCGCCATCTGGATAAGCAAACCGACTGCGGAGCCGCGCCGGCCGAGTGGGCTGCCGCACGATGCGAGTATCAACAATTCGCTCCGTTAACGGTCGGCAAGGATTTGCAAGGTGTGTTCTTTGGCATGGCCGCCTGCTGTGGCGGCAGCAATGTGGCGACGCATTTGGCGATCTGGAAGGCGGAAAACGGCGGCGTCCGCCTGTTGGCCACGGATGTGGTGGGCGGGAAATGGTTGCCTATCGATACCGCTTTTGTACTACTGGTGGACGGGGACGTGTATGTGCGCTTGGCGTACTTTCCGTTGTGGGACGAACCTGGCGGCTTGAAGCCCGCAGAAAAAGAGTACTACCTGCGCTATCAGATCGCTGACGGCGCACACTTGCAAGCGCGCGACGGTGTGTTCAGGCGCGTTGGTAGGGATTTCGTAAAAGTGCGTTAACTGCACGCCCCCGCCATTCCTTAGCTGCGAACCGAGAAAATGGTGTGGGCTGACGAATGTTGAGCCTACGCATCGCGCACATCGTGGCGTGCAATCATGGCGCAGTAGGCGTGTTAAGAACGGCTCCGCGCGTATCGTTTCTGTGCCTGCGGCACGGGGTTTTGATGCCGTCCGCCGGGCGGAACTAGCATCAAAGCATCGCGCCGCAGGCGCTGAAACTCATTCCGCCAGAGCGGGGCATGATCGGATCGGCGGGGTTTTCACCACCCTACTGACGTCCAGTGTTGGCCATTGCCTGCTGTTGAGGGCCGCAGTCGCCGCAGCGTATGGCACGGTACAGAATGAAGCGCTGGTCATTGCGCTTGTCGTGCCCCGGAAAGGCTTCCATTGCTACGTTGGGCAGCGTGGTGCCCAACCCTTCGTCAGCGTACACCAGCAATGGCCGCTGCTTGCCTAACTCGGCTGGCAGGCTACTGCCGTCCGATACCAGCGCATGCGCGGCCGGATAGAAATAGCTCAGGTAATCGGCGGGGTTGGTCAACAGGTTGTTGCGGGTGACCAGAACGAAATCGAACTCCGACTCCTCGGTCAGCCCCAGATTGCCGGCCGTGGTCTGTAGATCGGCCAACACGAACTTAAACGGCCTGATGTGGTTCATGTATTTGAAATAACGGTTTTCGCGGTGGACGTTAGTCCAGCCGAATATCGTGCTGGCCACTATCACTGCCAGGAGGGCGCTGGCTGGCAGCCGGATCTGCCGTTTTCCCAGCCAGTGCGCCAGCATGAGCGTCATCGCCACCAGCAGCACCGGCAGAATGATCATGGCGCGCTGCATGATGCTGGCCATCTCGTAGCTGGTGTAGCCCTTTAAGGTGGTGGTGGCCAGCATGACGCCCACCACCCACCCAGCCAGCAGGAAATGGCCGCGTCCCAACCTCAGGCTGAAGGCCAGTAATAGATAGGCGAGCACGGGCAGCAGCAATACGCCGAAGAAGGCCGCGTGGTGGTCAGTGAGGAAGGACAGGACATCCTGGGCCATTTGGCTTGCCGTTGCCTCCGGCCGCAGTTCGGACACCCGATCACCTCGCCCTGCCAGCACGGTACATGCGGCAAACAAGGTTGTTCCTCCCAGCAAGGCGAGCAGGCTACGGCGCACCGATGTCGTCGTCACTGTGGCCGGCAACCCGTAGTGTGGCTGCAACAGCAGGTGGCAGTAGGTCACCAGCAGCAAGCCCAGGCTGGCCAGCGCCGGGGTATAGCAATTGCTGAGCATGCAGCCGCTCCAGAATAGCGCGATGGCAGCGAGCAGGCTGAAGTCGGCCAGCAGCAACAGCAGGCTGCCCATGGCTAGCAAGGTGTAGGCCATGGGAAAGATCACCTGCTCGAAGATCAGGTAATACTCGACCGGATAGGAAAATGCGGGCAGCAGCGCCAGCGGCAGCAGTGCCAAGCGGCTATCCACCTTTTCACACCAACGGCGCAGCCCGGCGTAGCACGCAAAGAGGCCCAGCAGGAAAGGCAACGCAAACCCCAGGTGCAATGCAAAGATGCTGCGACCGAACAGCTGGCTGGGTAATGCGGCAATCAGATACTGGCGGCTGGGGTAACCGATGAACGCCTTGCCGGTGTAGTTCCAGTCGCCGCTGTTGAAGGCATTCATGCCGGCTGCTGCCTGCAAGGTGGCTTCCGGGCTGATGCCGGCGTATTGCAAGTTGCCCAATACGGCCAGCATGGCGCCGAACAGCAATAGCAGGCTGGCTGCTACCCACCAGGTTGCTTTGCGAAAATCCTGGCGCAATGCGCGCGCCGCGGCAAACAAGATATAGCCGCCGGCCAGCATCGCGGTCAGCAACCAACAGCGCGATGCCATCATGGCAAAGCCACCGGGAAAGCAGAAGGCCAGCACTTCCAGCAGACTGCAAAAGCCGATCAAACCCAGCAGCACGCTCATCTGCTTGGCGTTCATGGGCGAAGTCGCAAATTGAGCGAAAGAGCGCAGAAACCCCTGATAGGCAGGCTTGGCGGTAGGGGCAAGTGCCTGAGCGCCAGCGTTTATGGACATGGTTAGACTCCTCGTTTTGGTAGGCTTGTTTTTGCCTGACTCAACGGGCGGCTAATTAATTGATTGCTTGATTGCTTAGGATTTATTCGACGCCCGAATGGGCAGAGTAGCATGTCGTATTCCATGTGAATAATTAATGATGGCCTGTTTGCTTTGATGGTGTGGCTTATGCGTAAAATATTGATTAATAATATAAGAATTCGCCCTTTTATTTGTTAATGATTTGATTATTTAGAATGCAAAATGCGCAAGCGCTTTCAATTGGGTTGGTCGAGGCCAATTTGTTCCATTGATTTAACGGGGTGATGAAAAAGCGGTTTTCTCGACCATGCTTTCCGAGCAAATTTGTTTTATTTGATCTACACGAGGCTTTCGAGTTTTTGGGTAAAACTGGCGATAAAGATGGCGAGCTGGAGGGTTTCTTTAATCAGGTGGGCTGGTCAAGATGGTGATGGTGAGGTTGTTATGAACGAAAACCTCACGTACGGCGCACTTGTAGGGGCGAAATCGCCTAAGGCATTGCGCCGCATAGGATGCTTGGGCTGGTGGGGGGCGTAGCAGAGGTTGACGAGGCCGCCGTGCATGGCGGGCGTATTGCCGCTATGCAGCGAGTACGTCCTGCAACGTGGCATCATCCCGTCCATCCATCGCCACCGTGAAACTCAAGCCCATGACCATCACCCGCATCAACCCCACCCCCCGTTGGTCCGACGCCACCGTGTTCCAGAACGTCATCCATTTCGTAGAAGTGCCGAATGATGTGAGCACCGACATGGCCGACCAGGTGCGGCAGGTGCTGGTGCAGGCCGAGGCGACCTTGCAGCTGGCTGGCAGCGACAAGTCGCGGCTCTTGATGGCGACGATCTACGTCACCGATGTGGGCGACGTGCCGGCGCTGAATGCCGCGTGGGAAGCCTGGTTGCCGGCGGGTGCGGCGCCATCGCGCGCCTGCATCAAGGTGGAACTGCTGAACCCCGCCATGAAGGTGGAGATCGCCTTCGTCGCGGCGCGCGCATGATGCGTACCATCGTGCTGTTTCCCACGGCGATGGAGGCTGTGGGTTTTGCCTATCCGGGCGTCGAGTTCATCGTCAGCGGTGTGGGCCTTGCCGCGACGGCGGTGACGACGACGCGGTTGATCCACACGCACCGGGCGGACTTGCTGATCCTCGCCGGCATTGCCGGCGTCTACCCGGATTCGCCGTTCGAGGTGGGCGACGTGGCGCTGGTGGCGAGCGAGACCGATGCCGATCTGGGCTTCTTCCACCGCGATGGTTTCAGCCATCTGTCGCAGATCGACCTCGGCATGGACATCGTGGTACCGCCGCGCTACGACTGCCCGCATCTGCCGGAAGCGCCGCACTTGCCGCTGGCGCACAGCAATACGTTGAACGCCGCGCTGGCGCCGCATGCGGCAGTGGCCGGTATCGATATCGAGAATATGGAAGGTGCCGCTTTCTTCCATGCCTGCCTCGAAGGCGGCCAGCGTTTTCTGGAGGTGCGTGCCATTTCCAACGAGGCGGTGATCGATCATCCGCCGTGGGATTTCGCCGGTTCGATTGCCAGCCTGCACCATGGGCTCGCGGTGCTGCTGGATGCGCTCGAGGTCAGCCGATGACCATGAACGCACCGGTACGCTGCAAGCATTGCGGCGGCATCTGCGACTGGTCGCCGACCCGCCGCAAGGAGCTGTCGCGGGCTAGGCACTTCACCGTATTCGCCGCGGTGCTGGCGCTGGCGGGCGCCGTACTGCAGCTGTTCGGCCTCGCCATCTGGCCGTGGTGGCTGTACGGCACGGCGGTTTTTGTCGTCTCGCAGGCCTTGCTCAAGGTGTTGAATGCCTGCTGGCTGGTCTGCCGCCAGTGTCATGGCGGGCAGCGCGGTTTTCGAGCCTGACGCGCGGGGGACGAACTCGCGCTAGGCTGGAGAGCTGCAAGGAGGAAACTGCCATGTTCACCATCGAAGCCGATGCCTATTCCGCGTTGCTCAAGGTCACGCTGCGCGACGTGGCGGACCGGGACGAACTGGCACGGTTGCTGATGGGCATCGAAACCGCCAGGCCGTATTTCTCTCGCGGCTACCGCCTGTGGCTGACCGTTGCCGCGCAATCACGGCCGCTGCAGGGTTGGCCGATACGCGTGTTCGATACCCGAACGCCGGAGCGCCACGTGCCCGTGCTCCAGCACGTGGTGATCGAACTGGCGCCGGGTGACCTTCCTGCGCAGGAGGTGGGCAGGCTGCTCGCCGGGTTCTACCGCGCGCTGCCGGTGCCCGTGACCCTGGTGGGTGATTCTGCAGCGGCTCGCCGGGCGCTGGCGCTGCCAGCGGCGTTGGCAGCAGGCGCGGCTTGAGCATCAATCCGCCAGCGCCGCCTTCAGCGCTTCCGGCAGTTCGGTCAGGATCAGCATCTGGCGCTCGCGGTCATAGATCACCGCGCCGGATCTGAGGCTCGCGCGATCGAACTCGATCTTCCAGTGCTCGCCGTTGGCGGCAAAGCGGCGTAGCGGCTTGATGGCGCGGCGATCGGGAACGAAGCCATCGGCGAGTCCCAGTGCCTCGTCGCCCAGCGCACGGCTCAGCCGCTCGGGTGCGTCCGGATAGGCGCGGCGTACCAGCTCATCCAGCGCCAACGGTTCGTGCTCGTCGCCACGTTCATCCAGATACTGGTGGGCGCGCTCGAACAGCGCGTCGCGCTGCGGCTGGGCCAATGCCTCGGCCTCGGCGAACTGGGTGAGGCCCTGCACCAGCTTCTGCGTCTCCTTCAGCGCTAGGCGCACGTCGTTGCAGCCGAGGAACAGCTTGAAGTAGTTGGCCACATCGCCACGGCCCTTGAGAAAGCTGATGTAGCGCTCGGCACCATTCGAGAGCGCCGTCAGGTCGATACGCCCGGCCACGCGCAGGTTATCGAGATCGAGCTGCGGGCTGTCGATGAGCTCGAAATCGCCGGTGATCGCCATGCCGACCACTTCGGTGACGAGCGCCACCAGCAGGCAATCAGCGCCGCCATCGGCGATGTGGGCAATCAGCACGTAGCCGCCGCTGGCGAGCTGTTCCTCGCCGGCGCGTTGCTGCAGGTGCTGCATCATCAGGCGAGAGAGTTCGAGGAAATCGATGCTGTGGTCAAACGCGTACTGGCGTACGAAGCGCGGCATCGGGAAATTGTCCTCGTCCTCCTCGAAGCGGCCGTAGCCCTTGCCGAAGCGGCCGGCGTAGCGCTGGCACAGGTGTTCGATCAGGCGCTGGGCGGCACCGTTCACCGGCATTGCGCCGGATCGCAGCGCGATCGTGGCTGCGCCGTGTGGCGATTTGAGCAACTGGTGGACGACGAGGTGGCGAACGGTGGGGGGCGTGGCGGTCATGATGGATCCTGGGTGCTGACCGCCATTTTCCCATGCCGAGCCCACCATGCCATGGTTGGCGCCCAATTCATTGTTGCGCCATGGTCGCCCGGTGCTGGCACGATGCCGTGTCGCAGTACTGGCTATGCCAGGGGCAAACGCCAGCCTGCGCCGGCCTGGACCCTGTGCAAACGCTTGCTGCGTACGCCTGATCGGGGCTCATATGCCGCTTGAAATGCGCACTGGCACAGCGTGAACTCAGGGTGAGGTGCCAGGCTTCCCCGCGCCGGGGATTTTGCGCGGGCTCCGAGCGGTGGGAAGCCGGGTTTCCGGCGAAAACGCAACGCTGGCGGCGCTCCGCCGCCCAACACCTGGGCGCCTGTTCACGATCTTGCGTACCGGTAATGCCCGGTGATCGGGTAGGCGAACAGCGCGTCCTCCTCCGTGGAGCCAGAGCCGATGTTATGGATGATCAGGGGCCGGGAAGTGCCGGGCACCGTTCTGTCCGAAACGATGCCGATGTGAGGAAGGTTGCCTGGGAGCATCCAGGTCACCAGATCGCCCGATTTGTAATCGGCAGCCGCCGTTGAAACGGGTAGCGCCGCGCCAGCACGGCGGAAAAAGGTCTGCAGGTTGGGAACCCGGCGATGGTCGACGTTGGGATCCGGCTTGCTCAAACCCCAAAGCTTGGGGTAGACCGAGAAATTCTTGCGCATATCTTCGTGCACCAGCACCTGAAGATCGATCTTGACCTTGCGGTAGGCCCGGATGACGACATCGGTACATACGCCGCGGTCATCGGGAACATCGCCCATCGGGTAGGCGATCCTGCGGTAGGAGCCATCGTAGCGCTCGGGTTTTAACGTCCGTGCTCGCGCCGCGGCGACGAGCGCATCTGTCGTGGCGCTATCGGCAATCGCGCTCCCCACGATAAAAAACGAGATGACCAAAAGCAGGCAGGGTCTACGCATACGGGCACCTCTAGTGCGGTGACGGGCAAACAGGCCCGCACTGGTTTTCTTACATTTACTGTTCGAAGGCAGTCGACCAAAGCCACGAACAACAGGTGGATGCGCAGGTGGTGCATCGGCGCTCAATGTTACAAATCAGCGCGTGGTTACACCAGCCTACGGGCAGATCACTACCGCAGCAATCGCCCGCGGCAAGTGCATTGGGCCCCTGTCGGGGTGCAGCCCCGCCCCGCTCACCGAGTCGGTCTTAACCATGCGCAGCACCGGGTTGGCCCGTGTATCTGGCATATCGCCTCGGCATGCGGGTGGGGCTACTTCAATACAGCTTCCTCAGAGTGAGCCACGCTTGCGGCTTACCGAGCCTCGTTCGGCAGCGGCTCATCCATCGGCTGTGTGGAGCGGGTCAGCGCGTACCAGTTCACTTTGCGCGTCAGCACCATCACCACGGCGAGCAGGGCAAAGAGGGCGATGCTACCCATCAGCAGTGCCATGTCCTCCGACTGCAGGATGCCGAACAACAGGCCGTATAGCCCAGCCAAGAGCCCGGCGAAGCCGGCGCCGGCCCGCCAGCCGCCCAGTACGTGGCAGCCGTAGTAGCCGAGCAGCAGTGTTGAGGCCGCGGCGGCGATCCAGTAGGAGGCCCAGAAGGCGATATGTTCGGACAGCGCCAGCGTCAGGAGGAAGAACAGCGCGAGCGCAAGGCCAACGAGGCCGTATTGCACTGGGTGTACCGCCACGCGGCGCAGCACCTCCACGGTCAGCACGGCGCCGAAGATCAGCAGCAGAAAGAGCTCGCCATACTTCACCGTGCGCTCGGTCAACAGGTAGCGATCGACCGGATCGACCAGCTTCAGCCCCAATTGCTCGCCGCGGAACAGCGCACACTCGGCGCCCTGGGTCACGCATTGCGCCAATGCCTGCTCGTTGAAGCCGCTGGCCCAGTAGCTGGTCTGCCATTCCACGGCAAAGCCATCGGCATGGATCTCGCGGCTTTGCGGCGCGAAGCGCCCGGCGAAGCTGGGGTGTGGCCAATTGCCCGATAGCGTGACCTTGCTGCTCTTGCCGACCGGAGCGACGACAAGCTCGCCGGTGCCGGAAAGCTTCATTTGCAGCGCGAACGGCAGCACCTGCTCGTCGTCGCCGATGGTGGTGTCGAGCTCGGCGTGCAGTCCGGCCGGCAGCCAGCTCATAAGGGCACCCGGCCGGAACGACAGTGCCAGGTCATCGAGCGAACCGGACAGCGCGCCTATGCCGCGCGCATCGCTCACGCCCAGCACCAACACCGGCTTGCCCCACTGATAGTCGTAGCGCTTGCCCTCGGCGGCGGGTATTTCCAGCGACTTGCGGGCCGGCACGGTGAAGCCGCCGCTGATGCGGTTGTCGGCGTGGTAGAGCTGCGCGTCGTAGATGCCGCGCTTCAGCGTCTCGGTATCGAGCTTGGCGGTTACCGTCAATTGCTCTGGCTGCAGCACGGTGACCGCGTCCTCGCTGGTGGTCGCGTACCACTCCTGGCGTTTCTGGCCGTTCTCGGTCAGCTCGCGCTGTGCCCATTCGGTGCGGCGATAGGGGAGCACCAGCAAGGGGCCGACCAGCGTTTGCGGCCGTGCGGCGTATTCGCCCATTTCGTTGCGCACTTCGCCCGCACGCTGTTGTCGCTCGCTGGCGATGCCACGCACCATCGATAGCGGAATCATCAGCAGCAGAATCAGGAAACCGAGGGCGATCAGTTTCCAGGCCAGGGGTTTGTTCATTGCTCTCTCCTCGTAGCGGCGCCGAGCGCCAATGCCGGCAAGGTAGATCCCGCATGTCGAGCGCTGATGGAGCAATGTGGAGGTTGTGTGGAGATCGCACAGGATGGCTGCGCAAGATCGGTCAGGCCGGTCGGCGGCGGCCTTGCTACATTGATGCCTCAACCGGAGTAGCCATGCCCGATTCCAGCTTGACCGAGCGCCTGTCCCGCCTGATGGCGCATATCGACGATCGTTTGGCGCACGATGCCGAGGACAGCAATGCCGGGCTAGACGTGGCGACGCTGGCCGGCCTAGCGGGCTGGTCGGTCTGGCACTTCCATCGGCAATTCAGCGCAGCCTGTGGCGTCGCCGTGGGGCGTTATGTGCAGTTGCTGCGATTGAAGCGTGCCGCGTGGCGACTGGCGTTCCGCCAGGACAGCGTGATCGCCATCGCACTCGATGCGGGTTACGGCAGCCCAGAAGCGTTTGCCCGGGCGTTTCGCTCGGTATGCGGGCAGAGTCCCAGCGCATTTCGCAGTCGGCCCGATTGGCTAGGTTGGCTGCAAGCCTTTGATGCCGCGCGTGCGGCCAGGAGCAGAACCATGACGCAGACGCCCGTCGCGGACCAGGTCCACATCGTCGATTTTCCCGCCACGCCGGTGGCGGTGCTCGCGCATCGCGGCGATCCGACGCGGCTGGCGGATAGCATCCGCGCCTTCATTGCCTGGCGGCGTAGCGTGGGTCTGCCGCCGGCGAAGAGCACCACGTTCAACGTGCTGCGCAGCGGCCCACCGGGCGAAGTGCTGCCGGCCGACTTCGCCATCGACCTGTGCGCCGCCACCGTTGAGCCGATCGCACCCAATCCGGCTGGTGTGGTGGCAGGGCTGATCCCGGCGGGACGCTGCGCGGTGCTGCGCCATGTCGGCTCCGACGACGCACTCGAAGCGCTGGCGCGCTGGCTGTATGTGCAATGGCTGCCGGCCAGCGGCGAGGCGCTGCGCGATTTCCCGTTGTTTGTAGAGCGCGTGCGCTTCTTCCCGGATGTGCCGGAGCGCGAGGCGGTGACCGACCTCTTTCTACCGCTGGCCTAGGGCCTAACGACAGGCTTTCTCCGCGCCGGCTACGCGAAGCTCAGCGTCTGGCCGTCGTCCGGCACCAGCAGCCGGAACGATATCCCGAGTTGCTCCGCCCGTTCCCGCAAGGTGGCGCGGCGCACCGGGCAATGGTCGAGCGCTTCCAGGTGATTGGCGATGAAGGTGCCGCTGCCCAGCTGGGCCAGCGCCAGTGCCTGTTTGTCATCCATGATCAGTTCGGCGCCGAAATCCATGCTTGCGCCGCCAGCCGGCACGATACTGACGTCCGGTTTGCGCTCGGTGACGCAGCGGCGCACATCGTCGGTGAGTACGGTGTCGCCGGCGATATAGACGCTGGGCGCATCCGCCTGTTCGATGTGGTAGCCGTAGCCATGCATCATGAAGCGGCCTATCCAGCCCTCGCCGTGCCGGCAGGGTATCGGCGTGATGGTGCCGCGGCGGAACGGCGTCGGCCCGGCGGCACCCAGCACTTCTACATTGAGGCCGCGCTGGCGCAGGAAATCGGCGTCGCCCGGCATGCACAGCACCGGCAGCCCGCGCTCGCGCAGCCAGCGCGTACCGGCGCGGTCGAGGTGATCGACGTGGCCCTTGCGGCAATGGGTGATCAGCGCATGGGTGACGCCGGCCAGATGATCATCGCTGCCCGCGGGCAGCGGAACGATGGGGTTGCGGCGGCGCTGGTCGGTGAGCCATTTGAACGGCGGGATCGCGCCCTGGTCGGCCAGCATAGGGTCGATCAGGATGCGGCAGTCGTCATAGGCGACGACGACGGTGGCATTGCGCAATTGGGTGATCTGCATGGCAGCTGTGTCCGGGCGGTGAAGATGGCATCGATTGTGGCGAGTGGCGCTACCGGCTACCATGACCTAATCTGCCATATGGATTGCATATCGTGCCAATATTCCAGGTCGGCCTGCAGCTTTTCCCCGGCTGCATGCCGACGGGCCTGATGGCCACGGCGGATCTGCTGCAGGCTGCCAATCGGCTCAGCGGCCGATCACTGTTCGGCTGGCGCTGGCTGGCGCTGCAGCCGGGGCCGGTGGCCTGTGCCCATGAGATCACCCTGCAAGCCGACACCGCGTTGATGGAGGCCGATTGCGACGCATTACTGCTGCCGGGGCTGTGGGCAGAATCGGTCGATGCGGTTGAGGCTGCGCTGGCGCGCCAGCAGCCGCTGGTTGCGGCGCTCGGTGCGCTGCCGCCGACGATGCGGATCTGGAGCTACTGCACCGGCGTCGCGCTCGTTGCCGATGCGGGGCGATTGTCCGGGCACGCGGCGACCGCCACCTGGTGGATGGCGCCCTGGTTGCGGCAGCGTTATCCAGAGGTGCATTGGCAATGGCAGCACAACTGCGTGGTCAATCAGGGCAACGCCACTGCCTCGGGTGTGCATGGCTATTTGCCCATCGTGTGCGAAGCGCTGGAGCGGCAGCTGCCGCCCGAGCTATGGCGCGATCTGGCGCGTCTGATGGTGCTGCCTCGGCCGCAACCAGCGGCGCCGGTATTCCAGTCGCTGGCGCTGATCGGCGCGGCCGATCCTTGGTTGCGGCGGCTGCGCCTGGCCATCGAGGCCTGCCCGGCGGCCCAGCTTACCTCAGCGCGGCTGGCCGCAAAGCTGGCGGTGTCGCCACGCACGCTGGCGCGCAAGGTGGAGGCGGCGAAAGCCGGGGCGGTGGGCGATTACGCGCGACGGGTGAAGCTCAACCAGGTGGCCGAGCAGCTGGCGCATACCGATCTGCCGCTGGGGCGGATTGCCGAATCGCTGGGCTTTGCCGACGAATCGAGCCTGCGCCGCGCGTTCCGGCAAGTGGCGGGCATGACGCCGGCCGAGTATCGCCGCGCCTATCAACGGTGAGTGCCTAAGGCGCTACTCGCGCTTGGCCCGCTCGCGTTCGGCTTCGGCTTTGAGCTCTTTCTGCCGGGCACCGGCCGCGCTGCCCAGTGCGGCGGTGTAGGCCGCGCGCTGCTCGTCGGTCATCTCGGGTTTGAGGATTTCCAGCTGTTGCGCGGCCTCGTAGGCGCGCAGGCTGCCGTGCTCCTGCACCTGGGCGATCAGGGCGGAGAATTGCGCGGGCAGGACGGGCATGGCGGGCTCCTGGGGACGGGAGCCTTACTATAGGTCGGCATCGCACCGCGGCGGCTGTGCAAAAGTCGCAGCCACCGGGTGGGAAAGAGCGATTCAGCCCGGCCGTGTCTTGTGGAAGCTGATGGTCTGCACCGGGATGATGGAAGGCGGCGGCGCATTGAAGATATGCGGCTTCATCTTGCCGATCACGTGCATCTCGCACGGCTTGCAGTCGAACTTGAGCGTGTAGGTTTCGCCGTCCGACTTCAGCGTCATCGGCTCGGCGCGCACCTGGCCCTTCACGCCGATCACGCCCTTGGCCTGCTTGGGGCACAGGTTGTACGAAAAACGCAGGCAATGCTTGGTGATCATCACGCTCACCTCGCCCGGTTCCTCGTGCGCTTCGTACGCGGCGGCGATCAGCTCGACACCATGCTTGGTGTAGAAATCGCGCGCCTTCTGGTTGTACACGTTAGCGAGGAAGGTGAGCGCCTTCTCCGGATAAGCCACCGGCGGATCGACGGGAATCTTGCGCTCGGGACGGGCCCAGGCCTTGGTGCGCGCGGTTTCCAGCTGCTCGATCGCATCGCGGCGCAGCGCGTTCAGTGCCGAGGTCGGCACGAACCACGGCTGCGCCAGATCCAGCGTGATGTCGCGCGCGACGAACATGGTGTTGCCCAGCTTGGCGAGGCCGTCGCGCAGCTGCCCTTCGGCGCGCGTCGCATCCTTGGCCGGCTCCAGCGCCAATGCGGTACTGGCGGTGGCGGCGATGCCATCCTCGCAGGTGGCGCGCAAGCAAAGGCCGTCGGCGGTTTCGGAGAGTTTCAGCCAGACATCGACCCGGCGATCGGACGATTTCTGCGTCAGCGCCTTTTCCCAGGCGTGGTCGCGGTTGCGGTTGATCGAGAGGCCCACTTTCAGCCCTTCGAGCGTAGTCATCGCCTCGTTCGGGAACACCCGCCACACGGTGCCGCCGTCCGTGCCAGCGCCGATTTTCTCGACGGTGTTCGCCTGCAGGCCGAACACTTCGCGCTTTTTCATGTAATTGAGGCCGTCGCCGTTGGCGAGCGGCTCGTTCGTCTCGAGCTCGAACCACTTCGGCCCGATCCGGGTGATATGGCCCAGCGCGATACCGACGTACTTGGGCGAATCGAACGCGCCGATGTCGCCGTCTTCGCGGCCATTTACGAAGTAATCGGTGTGGCCACGGTGGAAGTTCTTGTCGACGTCGGGGGTGAAGAAGATCTCGGTGCTGCCGGAGGCGGCACGCGCCAGTTCGGGGCGGCGGGTGAGGATCTCGTCGAGCAGCAGCCGGTAGTGGGCGGTGATGTTCTTCACGTAGCCCATGTCCTTGTAGCGGCCCTCGATCTTGAAGCTGCGCACGCCGGCGTCGATCAGCGCTTCCAGGTTGCGGCTCTGGTCGTTGTCCTTCATCGACAGCAGATGCTTCTCGAATGCCACCACGCGACCGGCCCCGTCGGTCAGCGTGTACGGCAGCCTACAGGCCTGCGAGCAGTCGCCGCGATTGGCGCTGCGGCCGTTGTCGGCGTGGCTGATATTGCACTGGCCCGAATAGGCGACGCACAGCGCGCCGTGGATGAAGAATTCGATGGTGGTGTCGAGCGGCAGTTGCGCGCGCACGCTGGCGATCTGGGCTAGCGTCAGCTCGCGCGCCAGCACCACTTGCGAGAACCCGGCGTCGGCGAGAAAGCGAGCCTTCTCCGGCGTGCGGATATCGCACTGCGTGCTGGCATGCAGCTGGATCGGCGGGATATCGAGCTCGAGCACGCCCATGTCCTGCACGATCAGCGCGTCCACGCCGGCGTCGTATAGCTGGTGGATCAGCTTGCGGGCGGGTTCGAGTTCGTTGTCGTGCAGGATGGTGTTGAGCGTGACGAAGATGCGGCTGTGATAGCGATGGGCGAACTGCACCAGCTCCGCGATCTCGCCCACTTCGTTGCTGGCGTTGTGCCGCGCGCCGAAGCTGGGGCCGCCGATATAGACAGCGTCCGCGCCGTGCAGGATGGCCTCGCGGCCGATCTCGACCGTCTTGGCGGGGGACAGCAGTTCCAGTTGGTGCAAGGCGAGGCTCATGGGCGCGGACGATGGGGCGGGAAAGGGGCGGAATTATATAGGATTCAACGACTTGTCGCTTGCGCTTGTCCAGGCCGCTCTGCTCGGGCACGCCCGGCGGCGGCTTCGCAGCGTGGCAGCCGCTCAGCGCCCCACCTGCCAGGCGGCGTTGAACTGGCCCAGCCACGAGGGTGGAACGCGCTTGCTGCACATCAGGTAGACCAGCTCGCCCTCGACGTCGCTCGGCGCCACCGCGCGCAGTGGGCTCTGCGGATCGACGCGCGCGAGGTGATCCTCCAGCGAGTCGATGGGCACGATGGTGTAGTCGCCGTGGCCCGCCTCGATCATTTTCAGCACCGTGGTCGGTCCGGCCGATACCCGCTGCACCGGATAACGCCTGAGCTGGTCTTCGATGACATCGCCAAACGAGATGCCGCCGATCAGCGTGACCGACAGCGTACGCTGCGCCAGCACAGCCTTGAGCGTGCCAAGCTTGCGTATCGTGGCTTCATGTTCGGGGCGGGTCACGATCACCCAGGCGCGATCGCGGTGTAACGGCACCGAGAACTGGGCGAAGCGGCTGCGCTCGCGGGTCTTGAACCAGCCCATCGCGCATAGCGGCTCGGCATTGCCCTTCACTTGCGAGACCACGCGCGCGCCGGGCATTTCGCGGAACTGCACCGGCAGCCCGGCGCGCCTCAGCGCATCGCGCACCTTCTCAAACACCAGGCCGGCATACATGGGCTGGCCGCTGGCGTCGGCGTCGATGTAATAGAGCGGTGGGCGCTGGTTGAACAGGATGGGCATGGGCTCGATGGCAAGCGCCGGCAACGCGGTCAACAGCAGGATGAAGGTCGGGAGCAGTTTCATTGATGTCGGTCGTTGGCAAGGCGCTATCTGGGTATAGCCGAAGCGGCCGCTTCAGGCGTACTCGCCAAGCCGAGTCGTTGCGGGTGGCTATAGATCGTCAGCCGCTCGCCACGGGCGAAGCCGATCAGGGCAATACCAGCCGCTTCGGCCAGGGCCACGGCCAGCCGGGTTGGCGCCGAGATCGCCGCGACGATGGGCAGGCCCGCACTGGCGGCCTTGTGAATGATTTCGGACGAGGCGCGCGACGTCATCAGCAGCACGCCGTCGCCCGGGGCGCGCGCGGCCGCGAGTGCGCCGATCAGCTTGTCGAGCGCGTTATGTCGCCCCACGTCTTCGCGCACGGTCAGCGCATCGCTCGCCAGCCAGCCGGCGGCGTGGACCGCGCCGGTGATGCGATTCAGCGGTTGCAGCGCGGCGAGCCGGACCATGCCCGCCAGCACGGCCTCGGGCGTGCTCTGGAAATCGCTGGCGACGGCTGCGACGGCCGGCAAGGCTTGCGCCAGATGCTCGACGCCACACAGGCCGCAGCCGGTGCGCCCGGTGAGCTGCCGCCGCCGCGCCTGCAATGCCTGGAAACGTGCCTCGACCAGCGTCACCCGCGCCTCGATGCCGGCCTCGACGCCGGCTTCGATGGGGACGATCTCGACATCAACGATCTCGGCCCAGCTGGCGATGCCCTCGCTCAAGGTAAAGCCGACGGCAAAATCCTCCAGATCGCTTGGGCTTGCCAGCATCACGGCGTGTGACACGCCGTTGTAGACGAGCGCAACCAGCGCTTCATCGGCCAGCGTCTCGTCGCGCACTTCGAGTGCGCCGGCCTGCCAGCGCAGCGCGCGCGCTTCGTCGTTGCGCGGTTGGGCTTTGGGCGCGGTCACGCCAATGCCACCGATTTGATTTGTGCCCAGACCGTCAGGCCCGGCGCCAGGCCCAGTTGCAGCGCCGAGCGCTGCGTCAGGCGGGCGACCAGGTGGTGGCCGTGGCAATCGAGCTCGGCCAGTACGTGGGCCGGGCGGGTGGCCGGAACCAGGCGCAGTACGCGCGCAGGCAGGCGATTGAGGATGCTGGAATCGGCCGCATCCGACAGCGCGATGCTGACGTCGCGCGCGGCAATGCGTATGCGCCGGGCCTCACCGATCGTGCCCGCCGCAAGGGGGGCCCACAGCTTGAGCGCACCGGCACCCAGCTCGGCCAGCCCGTCGGCCGCGATGGCGCCGACCACGGTATCGAGCACGACACAGAGCGCATCGTCGAACACTGCCGGCAAGTCAAAGCGCGACAGCGTTGCGGAGAGCGGCCCGCTGGCGAGCACGCGACCCGCGTCGAGCAGCACCAGGTGGTCGGCGAGGCGTACCACTTCGTCTATCGTGTGCGTGACCAGCACGACCGGCAGCTCGAAGGTACGCGGCAGCGCGGCAAGGTAGGGCAGGATCTCGGCCTTGCGCGCCGCGTCGAGTGCGGAGAGCGGCTCGTCGAGTAGCAGCAGTTTTGGAGCGGCCAGCAGCGCGCGGGCGATGGCCACGCGCTGGCGTTCGCCACCGGACAATTGCGGCGCGCGCCGCTCGAGCAGGGGCGAGAGATCGAGCGCGGCGATCACGCGATCCCAGTCGGCCTGGCGCGCAGCGCGCACCCAGCCGAATTCCAGGTTGCCGCGCACCGACAGGTGCGGAAACAGGCTGGCTTCCTGGAACACCAACCCCACACCGCGCTGGTGCGTTGGCACGAACGCGTCGCCGCCCTGCCAGCGCGCGCCGTTCACCGTGAGCGAGCCGTCGGAGCATTCCAGCCCGGCGAGGCAACGCAGCAGCGTGGTCTTGCCCGAGCCCGAGGGCCCGAACAGCGCGCTGATGCCGCTGCCAGGCAGCGTGAAGGCCGCATCGAGCGTGAAACCGGGGCGGGTGAGGCGGAAGTCGGCGGTGATGCCCATGGTTGTCATGGCTGGCGCCCCCGCCACAGCTGCAGCGTCAGCAGCACCGCGAAGCAGAACAGCAGCAGAGCGCCAGCCAGCCAGTGCGCCTGCGCGTATTCCAGCGCCTCCACATGGTCGTACAGCAGCACCGACACCACGCGCGTTTCGCGCGGGATATTGCCGCCCATCATCAGCACCACGCCGAATTCGCCCACGGTGTGGGCAAAGCTCATCACCAGCGCGGTGATGAAGCCGGGGCGGGCCAGCGGCAGCGCCACATGGCGGAAGGTATCGAACGGCGTGGCGCGCAAGCTGGCCGCCGCTTCGAAGTGGCGCGCATCGATGGCGGCGAACGCCTGCTGCAGTGGCTGCACGGCAAACGGCAGCGAATAGATCACCGAGGCAATGACGAGGCCGGTGAAGGTGAACGGCAACAGCCCCAGTCCCATGGCCTGGGTCAGCGCGCCGACGGGGCCATTGGCGCCCATCAGTACCAGCAGGTAAAAGCCCAGCACAGTCGGCGGCAGGATCAGCGGCAACGTCACCACGGCGCCGGCCACGCGGCTCGCCACAGAGCGTGATCGCGCCAGCCACCACGCCAGCGGCGTGGCAACAATCAACAGGATGACGGTGGTCACCGTCGCAAGGCGGGTGGTGAGCCAGATGGCGGACCAAATTTCAGTGTTCATTGTCTTATATCGTACCAAGCGCGATGGGCTCTGCGATATTGCGAAACCGGTCGACATCTCGCGTTTGGGGGCTTGGTCAGAAGTAGTAGTTACTACGCCAAGCGACGGCTATTTCGCTTCCAGGCAGCGCTTCAACCACGGCTCATTGTGCCGCTGCAGTTCTGTTGCTGAAAGCGGGGTAAAGCTGTATACATACGGATCGTCGACTATGGTTGAATCGCAAATCTTACCGGTTTCGCTAGACCGCAATTGATTGCCGCAAATGCTCAATAGTTGCTTTGAAGCTCCCCAATGATCGACGCGTTCTGCAGTGCTGCACATGGAGCTGATTGCTTCGGACTGTATCTCACAAATTTCCGTAACTTTCGCGACCTCTTTTTTATTAGAATCTGCTTTGATGCGATGAAGATAAAATGTGCTGGTCGCAAAGGTATCCCATTCTCCGCAGATACGTTTCCCATTTTGATAAAGCGTATATGTGCCGCAAACCTCATCGCGGCCCAGTAGCCAGCAGCGTTCCCAGTGGCCTTCGAATGGCCTACTGCGCCTGTCCCTCTTGTTTGCCAGAGGCAGGTATTCAAGGCGCTTTGCTTGGTACCAGGCATCTATGAGTTTTTCGATTCGGTGTTCGTACGCCTGCTGTAGGCAATCTATCGTTGCGCATTTGTCTCTTACTTGGTGCAGCCATCGCTTTTGTTGTTGCCGTATGGATTCGGGGTGCGGAGATTTGTAAATCACTTCGTCGTACGTGAGATTCAAGTCGCTATCCAGGGACACCAGTGTCTCATTTTTGCAAATAGTTATTTCTGTTTTGCTGGTGGCTATATCGCAATCAATGGCGTGACAGGCATGCGACGTGATCAACGTGACCAGAGAGAGTATGGGTAGCGAGTAAGTACTCATACCGCTCACTTGGCGCCGGCGGCGCGATAGCCGAACCGTTCGATCGTCTGCTTGGCCGATTCCGACTTCAGATACGCCAGCAGTGCCTTCGCCGCCGCATTGTTCGCGCCGCGCTTGAGCAGTGCCGCATCCTGGCGGATGGGCTGGTGTAGTTGTTCCGGCACGATCCAGCCGGCGCCGCTGGTAATGCGGCCGTCGTCGAATACCTGCGAGAGGGCGATCAGGCCGAGCTCGGCATTGCCGCTGGCGACGAACTGGTGGGTCTGGGCGATGTTCTCACCTTGCACCAGCTTCGAAAGCACCGCGTCGTAGAGCTTGAGCGCGCTCAGTGCCTCGACGGCGGCGCGCCCGTACGGGGCGACCTTGGGGTTGGCGATGGCAAGCTTGCGCCAGTTGCCCGCCTTGAGCACCGCCTCGTTCACCGGGCCCGCTTTGGCGCGCCATAGCACCAGCCGGCCCACGGCATAGGCAAAGCGGCTGCCGGGAACGGCCTGGCCTTCGTCTTCCAGCTTCTTCGGGGTTTCGTCGTCGGCGGCCAGCAGCACGTCGAACGGCGCGCCAGCGACGATCTGCGCATAGAACTTGCCGGTGGCGCCGGTGGAAATGATCACCGTGTGGCCGCTGGCGCGCTCGAAATCGGCGGCGACGGCTTTCATCGGCCCGGCGAAATTGGCGGCGACGGCGACGCGGACTTCGGCGGCGTGCAGGGGCAGGGCGGTGAACAGCGCGAGCAACGCAAGGCGCAGCATGGCGGGCTCCGTGGATCGATACGCCGACTGTAACGGCCTTGCGTGATACTGACCAGCCTCTGCCGGCGCGCCATGAGCGGTGCTAAGCTGACGCCGATCAAACAGGAGTGAAAATGACCGACCAGCCCGCCTTCGTTCCGCCCGCCCGCTTTGTCGATGCTGGCGAGGCGCTTGCCCGTGTGTGCGAAATCTACGATGCCAGCGTGGCCCACCTGCGCGTAGCGATGCAGCGTTTTGTCAGCCAGGGCACGCTGCCTGAGCGGGTGCGCGCGTGCTACCCCTATGTGGCGGTACAGACGCACAGCTCCGCGCGGCATTCCCCGGTCGATCTCTCCCACCTCTCCTATGGCTTCGTCTCCGGCCCGGGTCGCTTCGAAACCACGCTGACGCGGCCCGACCTGTTCGCGGGCTACTACCGCGAGCAGTTCGAATTGCTGCTGAAAAATCATCAGTGTGAGATCGAGGTCGGCGTCAGCGGACAGCCGATGCCGGTGCATTTCTCCTACGGCGAGAACGATCATGTGGAAGGGCAGATGACCTCCGCCCACCGCGCGCTGCTGCGCGATCTGTTTGACCTGCCGGACCTGGCCGCGATGGACGATGGCATTGCCAACGGCACCTACGAGCCGGGGCCGGGCGAGCCGCAACCGCTGTCGCTGTTCACTGCGCCCCGGGTCGACTATTCGCTGCACCGGCTGCGCCATTACAGCGGCACCAACCCGCAGCACTTTCAGAATTTCGTGCTGTTCACCAACTACCAGTTCTACATCGACGAATTCGTGAAGCTGGGCCGCGAGGAAGTGCAGAATCCGGGCAGCGACTACATCGCTTTCGTCGAGCCGGGCAATGTGATCACCCGTCGCGTGGGCCTGCCCGCCGAGCCGGGCGACGCTGCCGGCACCATTCCGCCGCGCTTGCCGCAGATGCCGGCCTATCACCTGATCCGCGCCGATGGCAGCGGCATCTCCATGGTCAACATCGGTGTCGGCCCCGCCAATGCCAAGACCGTGACCGACCATATCGCCGTGCTGCGCCCGCACGCCTGGATCATGCTTGGCCACTGCGCCGGCCTGCGCACCACGCAGCAGCTCGGCGACTACGTGCTGGCGCACGGTTACGTGCGCGAGGATCACGTGCTCGACGAGGATCTACCGCTGTGGGTGCCGATCCCGGCGCTGGCGGAAATCCAGCTGGCGCTGCAGCAGGCGGTGAGCGAGATCACCCAGGTGCCGCCGATGGACCTCAAGCGCATCATGCGCACCGGCACGGTGGCAAGCACCGACAACCGCAACTGGGAGCTGCTGCCGGACAACACGCCCCAGCGCCGTTTCAGCCAGAGCCGCGCCGTGGCGCTGGATATGGAAAGCGCAACCATCGCCGCCAACGGCTTCCGCTTCCGCGTGCCCTACGGCACCTTGCTCTGTGTCTCCGACAAGCCCTTGCACGGCGAGATCAAGTTGCCGGGCATGGCCAACCACTTCTACCGCGAACGGGTGGACCAGCATCTGCGCATCGGCATCCGGGCGATGGAGCTGTTGCGCGAAGGCGGCTCGGCGACACTGCACAGCCGCAAGCTGCGCAGTTTTGCCGAGGTGGCGTTTCAGTAGCGCGCGCGAGGGCGCCGGGGTCTTTCCGGATACGCTTGTTGCGCGCAGCTGCCAACCGGCTGCGATGAGGCGCCGCATGCGCTATGCGCGATTACTGGCCCTGATCCTCCTGGCCCGAAGCGGCGGAGCGGGCCAGGCGGAAGCCCGTGGCGCCGGTGGATTCGGCCGGGTTGCCGGCATAGCGGTCGGTGATGTGCATCTCCTGGCCGTTATCCCAGCTGGCGCCACGCATCACGCGGCCCGTCGCCTCGCCCGTGCCGACAGGGTTGGTCTGCGCCGCCGTGCTGTAGACGCGCTCCTTGTCGGTGGTCCACTCCCAGGCATTGCCGGACAGATCGTAAATCCCCAGTGAATTGGCAATAAAGCTGCCCACCGGCGCCAGCCGCGGATAGCCGTCGGTGACTTCCCAGATGACCATCCAGGGCGGCAATGGGATGCCGAGCTCGCCTTCGAAGAAGGTCTTGAGGCTGATGTCGGCGGTGTTGGCGGCCGGCTTGCCGTTGATCAGCGGTGCGCCGTTGCCCCAGGCATTGGCGATGTCCTGGCCGCGATCGCGGGCCGCGTATTCCCATTCGGCCTCGGTCGGCAGGCGATAGCCCACCACTTTGGCGACATCGGTGGTCGGTTGGCCGGCGGCATCGAGCAGGTCGCCCGTGGTTTCGTTGTAAGCCTTGGGCCAGCCCTTCTGCTGATTCAGCCAGTTGATGTACTTGATCGCCGCCGTCCAGCTCACGTTCACCGCCGGATTTTCACCGCGGCCGAAATCCATGCCGCCCCCGTCGAGCGAGCTCAGCAGCGGCTGGTGAGTGGCGCGGGTGTAGCGATCAAACTGGCGATAGGTGACTTCGGTGCTGGAAAGCCAGAACGGCGACAGCGTGACCGGGTGGGCCGGGTATTCGTTCTCGTAATTCACATTGCCCTGGATGGTGGCGCCCATGATGAAGGTGCCGCCTGGCACGCGTACAAACTGCCTGGCCTTCACTCCGGTGCCTAGTGCCTTCCATGGCCCTTGCGGCGCAGGGGCGTTGCCGCGGGTCCACCACTGCGCCTGATAGAGCTGGCCATCATGCAGCACCATTTGCCCGGCCTGATAGGCCACGGTGGCTTGCCAGGCTGCAGCGCTATCCTCGGACGGTGCTGCCTGCCACGCCGCGGCGTTGGCGCTCGGCGCTTCACCCTGCGTCCACCACCTGGCCTGCCATTCCTGGCCCTGATGGTGAACGATGTCACCCTGCGTATAGGCAGTGCCGGCCTGCCAGACCGCGGCCCAGGCGCTGGATCCCGCCAGTGCCAGCAACAGGGCGGCACCGAGTGCTTTCAGTCCGTTGGGGCGAAATTGACGGCGTTGTACCGGGCTGGCGAGCGCCGTACCGATATTGTTGCGATCCCACATAAAACATCCTCCATCCTTGGTTTGATCTGCCTGTGCCGATCGTTGTCGGCGTGCCATTGTGCTCAGGCCCCACACGGTGCCCGCATTGCGATGCGTGCTCAAGAATGCATCTGTCTTTTGCGGGAAAACATGTTTATAAACAACACGCTTATCGCTATGTGCTGATGCTTTGATGCTGAAAATGGCGCGCGTTCCAGCGTGAAAACGGTAATGCGGAACTAGCAGGGAAGGCTCGCATCCACGCGCTATTCGTGCTGAAAAAAAACGTCGCACCGGGCTGAAAATGGTGCCGGTTTGCGCTGCACCGGTCCAGAAAGTGCCCATCGCGCTGGCGAGGGTGGCGCACAGTGCAGGGCACGCAGTACTTGTGTTTCAACTGTTTGATAGGAGCTTTTGCCATGGCCACTGGAACTGTTCGCCTGCACCGCGTGCTGCGCAGCCCACCCGAGAAGATCTACCGTGCCTTTACCGATGCGGCTGCGTTGGCCAAGTGGCTGCCGCCCTACGGCTTCACCTGCACGGTGCACCAGATGGATGCGAGTGCCGGCGGCAGCTTCAGGATGTCGTTCGAAAACTTCTCCACCGGGCATAGCCATGCTTTCGGCGGGCAATATCGCAAGCTGGTTCCGGGTGAATTCATCCAGTACACGGACAAGTTCGATGATCCGAACCTGCCCGGTGAGATGCTCGTGACCGTGACGCTGAAGACGGTGTCGTGCGGAACCGCGGTCGATATTGAACAGAGCGGGATACCGGAGTTGATCCCCACCGAGATGTGCTACCTGGGCTGGCAGGAATCCCTGGTGCAATTGGCCCATCTGGTTGAGCCCGATATTCCAGGCTAAGCGCCGCCAACAAAACCCTGCTGGCGGCGCCAGCGGCATTTATAGGGTGATGACCCTGAGTGATGCATTGCCCTTTACTGATTTCGGATTCGGGAGCAGCAAGATGATGAGCAAGAACACGATCTGTCTTTGGTACGACGGCGCCGCGTTGGATGCGGCACAGTTCTACGCCAGCACATTTCCGGATAGCGCGGTGCACGCGGTTCATCGCGCGCCGGGCGACTACCCCGCTGGCAAGCAAGGGGATGTATTGACGGTGGAATTCACCGTGCTGGGCATCCCTTGTCTGGGCTTGAACGGAGGGCCGGCGTTCCGGCACAACGAGGCTTTCTCGTTCCAGGTTGCGACCGACGACCAGGCGGAAACGGATCGCTTATGGAATGCCATTGTCGGCAATGGTGGCCAGGAAAGCGCCTGCGGCTGGTGCAAGGACAAATGGGGGCTGTCGTGGCAGATCACGCCACGCGCACTGACGGCCGCGATCACCGATCCCGATCGCGCTGCAGCCAAGCGCTCTTTCGAAGCCATGATGGAGATGACCAAGATCGACATCGCCGCTATCGAAGCGGCTCGGTGCGGCTGACGCGTCGACCAGTAATCAAAGCTGCCCACCTTCGCCAGAGTTCGCAAACTGGCCGCGGCATGGCAGGGATTTTTCTGCTGAACCCGCGGTGCTCACCCGTGCCAAACGAATTTTTTCACAGCGCCCATACCGGGTGATCCAATGCCTGACTATGGCGGACGGTATGACGCACGCTGCCGTGGCAATGCTATCGTTGCGGACAATCAGCGCTAGGGCGCTGACGTGGCAACTGGTTCGTTTGGCTGGCGCGCGTGTAGCGTGCCACAGATCGTTCGCAGCGATAGCGGCAAGCCACTGACGGACGCGCGATCCTGAATTGGATGCATCGACTGGCCGACGCCTACGTCTTATGCGAAGCACGCGATGGAAAAAGCCGCTACATTAACCCCGGTTTCCGAAGCCAGGCGATAGAAGTTGGATGGCGTCGGTTGTACCCAATCAAATAAAGGAGAATTCGATGGATTTGTCTAACCTGTCTCTACCCGAGATGTATCAACTGCAAAAGGACCTGGCCGCTGAAATCGAAAGGCGCAAGGTCAGCGACAAGAAGAACCTGATCGCCGAGCTGCAAAACCTTGCCGCTGCCAAGGGCTTTTCGCTGCAGGATGTGCTGGGCGGATCGGTGAGCACCAAAGCGGCCAAGAGCACGGGCGTGGCGCAGTTCCGTAACCCGGCTGACGGCAACCAGACCTGGACCGGCCGTGGCCGCAAGCCGCAGTGGGTACAGGATTGGCTGGACGCGGGCAAGCCGCTGGATGGCCTGCGCATCTGACGCGCGCTGTGCCAAATGAAAAGCCCCGCATTGCGGGGCTTTTTGTTGTGCGTCACGCCGTCGCGGGATGGCGCAGGGTTGGTTCTGGTTAGCGTACGTTGAGCGTTGTTGTTTGGCATGCGCGTGGTTTATGGTGAGTATCAACCCTGAGCTGGAGAGACCTTCATGGCGGATAGTGGCTCCCCACCCAGGCCGGGCAATGTATCGTCTTTGGGCGGCGCCAACCCCTTAGGCACCGGCCAGCCAAATGCCTCCACTACCAACCCCGCAGCGCGTGTCATAGGATTTGGCGCGCCAGGATCGAGCAACAGCAATACCACGACGGGCGGGGGAAGCGCGACGGCTTCGACTTCGCGGTCATTGCTTGCTCAAGCACTCAATCCGGGTCCTTCGGCGCAACCGGCTGTGCAATTGAGCATGCACATGCCACCAACGAATGCCTTGTCTTCATTGACCACGACCGCTCCGACCGGACTTTCCGGTTCCGCAGCTCAGCCACGCGCCGGCTCATCGGGTGCAATGGCTGCCGTGAACATGGGGGGCACCGGAGGGCGCGTGCAGGGTTATCTGCACATGACCAATGAAGCGAATCTGCCGGGTATTCGTAGAGAAGGGCTGATAGCCGGTAAATCAAAAGGCATAGGTCAGCCCATTACCGGAGATCGATCGGAGGATGTTTATGTGGTCAATGAAAGCAGCAATTACAAAGGTGATGTCCGGCCAGGGGTAGTCGGGGTGTTATCGGCGGTGCCGCCGCAGCCGGACAACAATTATCCACCAGGACGTGTGAAGGGTGGACACCCGACCGAATATGGTGCTGGCCACTTTGGGTCACAAGTTCGGCCTTTACGCGAGGCCATGCTGGGCGGCCAAGGGCAAGGCGGCAAAGATGCCTATTCGTTTACGTTTCCAATGTCGCCCGATACCGCGCGGGGCGCCGGCCGATTGTTCCAGGCGATAGAAGGGGGCGCTCCGGCCGTGCCTTCGAAGGCAGCCTCCGATCGATTACACGCCCGGTTTCCCATGTATTTCCCATCCAATCAGGAGCACCAGACGGCTGCAGCAACCCCATTGCAGCCCGCAGCCAGTTCCAGTGGTGGACGATCAACGGCACCCCTGTCGGGTGGCCCTGGGGCATTCAACGCGTTGCCCGCAGCGGCGGCGTCCACTGCCACCGGCAAACCGCACCCCGGTATCCTGCCGCCGGTGGCGAGTGGCTCAACGACCAGGCTGGCGGTTCCTTCTACCTTTGCGGATCTCAATGCGCCGAGCGTACGAGTGTCACAGTGGCCGCCCGTCATTATTGACGATCATTTTTCAGCCCCGGCTCGGGGAGCGAACCCGGTGGCGCCAAATGGCCCGGCCACGCTGGGAGGGGCGCGGGCGACTTCGAGCGCGATCGATATCAAGCGCAAGTGACGCAGGCCCAGGCCTTCCATGGCGCGGCCTCGGAGCCAAGCAAGATCGATGAGCGTGGCTTTGCTCATGGTTGCGATCGATTTGCCGGCGAGCGTCGATGCGCTTGAATCCGGCACAGCGCCCGATGGGTCGTAGCGTTTTGCCTGCGGGGTTTATTGCGAGGTCTATGGGGTGGATGCCGCGCTCGCGCGAGGGAGGGCCTTTGGTTAGCGGCCGAGCTCAGGCACAGGCAGTTGTGCGCCACACCATCGCGGTGTGGCGCAGGGTTGGCTAGTTAGCGTATGAATAGTCCGGCCAGCGGCACATCCCCGTTGCTACCCCACTGCACGGTGAAATCCGCCTGGCCCGAGGAATAGCGGATACGCCAGGTGCCGGAGTTCGGGTCCCACAGGGCGAGATCGGCTTTGCCATCCACGTCGTAATGCCCGGGCGCCGGCTGGCCACCATACTGCCCGCCGAAATACACCTGTTTGACCGTGCCCGTGGTGCTCTCGCGGATCAGCCACAGCCCGGCGCTGGGCTGCCATACCGCCACATCGGTCTTGCCATCGCCGTCGTAATCGGCCGGAACCAGCACGTCGGCGCTGGTGCCGAGCACAAAGGTGCTGCTGTTTGCCGGCGTGCTGCTGTTGCGGATCAGCCATTCGCCGGTGCCCGGCCGCCAGACTGCGTAATCGGCCTTGCCGTCGCCATCGAAATCGCCCATCACCGGCTTGTCGCCGCTAGCGCCCCAGTAGGGTCCGGTCGTGCCGCCATCGCTGCTGCGGACATGGAACCATTGCCCGGTGGTGGATCGCCACACCGCGTAATCGGCCTTGCCGTCGCCGTCGTAATCGGCCGGGACCGGCATGTCGCCCACCGCTTGCGATCCCCAGTTGCGGCTGGCGGTCGCACCGTTGCTGCTATAGGTCACATACCAGTTGCCGTTGCTCGGGCGCCAGTAGGCGAGGTCGGCCATGCCGTCACCGTCGAAATCGGCCGGTGCGGCAAGGTCGCCCGCCTGCGTGGTCCAGGCCTGGGCGGTGTAGGGGCCATAACGCAGCAATTGCCCGGTGGCAGGCCGCCAGAGCGCGACGTCGGTCATGCGATCGCCCGTGGTATCGAACCGGGCGCCACCGGGCTGAAGCGGCGTGCGTGCCACCCACATGCTGGTCGCCTCCTGCCAGTAGCCGGAATAGGAGCCTTGGGTCACCGTGTAGTAGTGATCCCGCCCGTTGTAATAGCGATAGAGCGGCACGGTGCCGGGCTTGGCGTAGTTGTAGGCATAGGCGACGACCCCTTCGTAGCGATAGCTGCCACGGCCACTGCCGAGCTCGCTCCAATCGGTGGTGTAGAAATGATCGGTGCCGTTGTAGTAGCGGTAGATCGGCACCGTGCCCGGCTGGCTGGAGGTCCAGACATAGGCTTCCAGGCCTTCCAGCGCATAGGCGCCGGCGCCGTAGCCCAGATCGTCGAATCGGGCTGAGTAGAAGTGATCACCGGAGCCGTAGTAACGCAACCACGGTTGCACATTGGTGCCCAGCAGCGGGGAAGTGAAGCGCAGATCGTTGATCCGCAGTGCCGATCCTCCATTGTTGGCGGTGATCTTGAGCCGGTATTTCAGCGCGTATTTGGGAAACGGCACCGTGAACGAAACGGGTTGATTCAGCGACCAGCTGCTCTGGTTGCTGCGCTGGTCGAGCGTGATCCACTTGGTGCCGTCGAACCCTTCCAGCGTCCAGTCCTTTGGCGCTGCAGACAACGCGTCAGGCGGCGTGATCTGGTATTCATCGACCAGTTGATAGGTGCTGAAATCCAGGCGGAGATAGCCGGTTTTGTCCCAGGTGGTTTCGTGGGTGCAAGAGCCGCCGCTTTGGCAGTCTTTATCAGAACGCTCGCCCGCGGCTTGCCAATACGTGCTGCTGTTTTGATCGAACGCCTTGGCGGCATCAGCGGTGGCAGGCGATGCGATGTTGTAGGTGCAATCGTAAGGATGCGAGCTGGCGGGGATACATGTGTTGTGCGGCAGCGGCGAAAGCCGTGCCGAAGACGGTGTGCCACCGGTGATGGTGTAGCCCGCGGCGAATGCGGGGCCCATGCCGAGCAGGCTCAGTGCGGCAAGCACATGCCGCATCCTGGTTGAATTCCACATCTGGTCATCCTCCATTGTCGTTTTTTGATCGGGTCCCGCTTCCCTTGGGGGCGGTCCCGGGTACTGCCCGTCGCATATTGATCAATTGCAAGAGCGATGACAACGGCATGGGCGCAGATCATGGTTTGCTGTTCAAGCACGGGTTCCAGCGCGAGCTGCTGCCAACGCTGGAGGCACGGGCGGTGCTTGGATCCCGCACGACGGCTTGCATTAGGCGGACAGGCAGATCCGGGCAGGCGCGTGCAGCCGACACGAAAGAGGGTGAAGTGGCGCCGAATCCCAGCCTCACGCCGCAGGCCTGCCCAGGCCTCGAGGCTGATCCCGTCCGGGTGATGGCCATGGTCACTTGGAGCCGCTGCCAGGGTGACTCGACAGGAGTAGCCGGCAGCCTTTGCCGGCAAGCAGGGATGGCGACGGAAAAACCCGGATAATGGCGGCCAAATCATACAGCGCGCAATTTGGAGCCCTTCCATGGAAATCAAGGTCAACTTTCTCGACAAGCTTCGCCTGGAAGCCAAGTTCGACGATTTCACCGTGGTGGCCGATCAGCCCATCCGCTACAAGGGCGATGGCTCGGCGCCGGGGCCGTTCGATTACTTCCTCGCCTCGTCGGCGTTGTGCGCGGCTTACTTCGTGAAGCTCTACTGCAACACGCGCAATATTCCGACCGAGCACATCCGCCTGTCGCAGAACAACATCGTCGATCCGGAAAACCGCTACCAGCAGATTTTCAAGATCCAGGTCGAGTTGCCCGAGGATATTTCCGCCAAGGATAGACAGGGCATACTGCGCTCGATCGATCGCTGCACGGTGAAGAAAGTCATACAAGCCAGCCCCGAATTCGTGATCGAAGAGGTGGAAAACCTCGATGCCGATGCCCAGGCCTTGCTGATGCCCGATACCACGTCCGGCGCTCATACCCGCATCCTGGGCAAGGATCTGCCCCTCGAAGAAACCATCGCCAATATGTCGGCCACCTTGGCCCAGCTCGGCATCAAGATCGAAATCGCTTCGTGGCGCAATATCGTTCCCAATGTGTGGTCGCTGCATATCCGCGATGCGCACTCGCCGATGTGCTTCACCAACGGCAAGGGCGCGACCAAGGAGGCTGCGCTGGCCTCCGCCCTCGGTGAGTACCTCGAGCGCATCAATTGCAATCACTTCTACGCCGGCAGTTTCTGGGGCGAGGACATCGCCAACGCGCCGTTTGTGCACTACCCGGAAGAGCGCTGGTTCCAGCCAGGCGCGGGCAATGCGCTGCCGGCCGAGATCCTCGACGACTACTGCCGCGAGATCTACGACCCGGATGGCGAGCTGCGCGGCTCGCACCTTTACGACACCAATTCCGGCAATACCGCGCGCGGCATCTGCTCGCTCCCCTTTGTGCGCCAGTCGGACGGCGAAGTGGTGTATTTCCCGTCCAACCTCATCGAGAACCTGTATGTCAGCAATGGCATGAGCGCCGGCAACACGCTGGCCGAGGCGCAGGTGCAATGCCTGTCGGAAATCTTCGAGCGCGCGGTCAAGCGCGAAATCCTGGAAGGCGAACTCACGCTGCCCGATGTGCCGGCCGAAGTGCTGGCGAAATACCCGGGCATCGTCGCCGGCATCCAGGGCCTGGAAGAGCAGGGCTTTCCGGTGCTGGTGAAGGATGCGTCGCTCGGTGGCGTGTACCCGGTGATGTGCGTCACGCTGATGAACCCGCGAACCGGTGGCGTGTTTGCCTCGTTCGGCGCGCACCCCAGCTTCGAGGTGGCGCTGGAGCGCAGCCTGACCGAGCTGTTGCAGGGGCGCAGCTTTGAAGGCCTCAACGATCTGCCGCGCCCCACGTTCGAGAGCAACGCGGTGACCGAGCCGAACAACTTTGTCGAGCATTTCATCGATTCGAGCGGCATCGTGTCGTGGCGCTTTTTCAGCGCAAGATCGCAATACGATTTCGTCGAATGGGATTTCTCCGGCCACGGCGAGCACTCCAACGCCATGGAGGCCGCCGCCCTGCTGGGCATCCTCGAAGGCATGGGCAAGGAAGTGTACCTGGCCGAATACCGGCACCTGGGCGCCACTGCCTGTCGCATCCTGGTGCCCGGCTATTCCGAGATCTACCCGGTCGAGGATCTGGTCTGGGACAACACCAACAAGGCGCTGCCGCTACGCGCCGACATCCTGAACCTGCACAGCCTTGACGATGGCGCGCTGGCGACGCTGCTGCGCCGGCTGGAAAACAGCGATGTCGACGAATACAGCGATATCGCCACGCTGATCGGCATCGAGTTCGATGAGAACACTGTCTGGGGCCAGCTCACGCTGCTGGAACTGAAGCTGCTGATTTGCCTCGCGTTGCAGCAGTTCGACGACGCGCACGATCTGGTGGGCGCCTTCCTGCAGTACAACGACAACACGCTCGAACGCGGCCTGTTCTATCAGGCCTTGAGCGCGGTGCTGGAGGTGCAGCTGGACGACGAGCTGGAACTGGCCGATTACGAAGTGAATTTGCGCCGCATGTTCGGCAACGAGCGCATGGATGCGGTGATGGGGTCGGTGGACGGCAGCGTGCGCTTCTACGGCCTGACGCCGACCAGTATGCAGCTCGAAGGGCTCGATAGGCACCAGCGCCTGCTCGACAGCTACAAGAAGCTGCACGCGGCACGGGCCAGCTGGGCGGCCAAATCCGGCTAGGGCTGCGCGTGGCCGGATCGGCGGGCGTGCGCAGCAATCCGTCGAGGCTTTGGAGAACCCCTGCGGCACGATTGCAGGGGCCCGATTGATCGCCTGCCGGGACGTGTGCACGCCTTGCCGGCACCACGCACCGGGTTTTGTTGGCGGCGCTAAAAGCGCTTGCGTGCCGTTAGCGTGCCCCGGCCGCTTTGCTCGTCCCCGGCAATATCGTCGTAACGCAGGCCCAATGCCAGGTCGGTGGGCAGCCACCAATCGAATCCCACGCTATACGACGTTTGCGTGCCGCGTTCCGGCTCGTAGCTGATCCGGTAGGTGGGACTATTGGCCAGATCGGCATAGCGCAAGAGCGCGTCGTCTCGCTGCTGGCGCCAGTACTGGTATTCCAGCGTGAGGAAAGGAGTGATGGCGCCGTAGCCCAACGACACCGGGTTATCGATATAAACGCCCATGCTGCCGCTGCGCTTGTCCAGATCCTGTGCTGCCATATCCAGGGCGCCGATGGCTGCTGCGTCTTCGCTATAGCGATAGAGCTGGGTGTGTACCAGCTCCAGGCGCCCATACGGGCTGACGCGCAGCCCATCCAGGCGGTAGTCGTAGCCCACCGACAAAGAGCCGTAGGCTTGCCCGCCTGGCCGCTCTGACTGGGCCATGGCGCCATCTTCGTCACGCAGCCGACGAGGATCGAAGCGCAGCTTGCCGTAGCCCAGCATGGCGTCGAGGTAAAAGGATGGCCAGGGCCGCAAGCTGCCGTAAATCGTGGCCGACGTGGAGCGAGCCCGCTCGGCACTGCCCCAGCCGACCTCGTTCGTGCCGTAGCCATAGCCCAGGCCGATGCCGGCGGTGAAAAAGCGGTTGATCAGATAGTCGCTCCCCACCGTCAAACCGCCGGTACTGATATCGACGCCTTCGTCCTGCGCGTCGACGTAGAGCGTGCCGGCACTCCACAGCGTCATTCCCGGCAGCTTGTCTGCCAGGCCTTCCAGCGCGCGTTGCTCGCGTAGCGGCACCGTGCTGCCGTTCAGGCGCAGTTTCATCGTGCCGCTGTTGCGCGTGGTTTCCGGATCATGCAAGCGCGGCAGGCGTGGCCCGATATTGCCAAGCTGCGTGGCCGCGAAGCGCTGCGCCAAACGGCTTTGCGCGCCGATCAGCGCGGGGGCATCGGATTCCAGCGCTGGATCGCGCCGGGGATCGATCTCGATTTCGATCTCCACCAGCGAGACCACGCCGGCGGCATCGCGCATTGCGCAGGTCACGACTACCGCCCCGGCAAAACCGCGCGTAGCGGTAAAGGCCAAGGCAAAGCGGCGCGGTGGTGGCGCCAGCGTATCGGCCACCTGATCCGGCTGGGAGGCACTGAGCACGGCCATACCCGCCTCGGCCGGCTGCACGTTGATGAGGGTGGCATCGACAAAGGGTGCGTCATCGCTGCCACTGGGCAGGGCCACGGAAGTTGCACCATCAGCTGAAAGCGACAGCGCCCTTACGTAGCGCGGCGGCGGGCTGCCCGCCCCATGCGCGGGCAGCAGCGGTATGGCCACCAGCAGCGGCAGCATGCATTGCTGCAGCACCTTGCCACGGCGGGTGAGCAGGGTGCGCCAAACTCGCAGCTGGCCAGGGCACACTCGGGTAAGCAGCTTGGTCGGCAAGGCAGCTCCTCACGGCCTGGGTGGCTTCGCCTGTGGCAGCATGAGCCAACGATGCGGTGTGCCTGCATCCAGGCGCGCTGTGGTGGGCTACTGCGCTACAGGCAAGCCAAAGCCGTAAAACTAAAAAACGTAGAGGAAGACCACCAGCCTAGCGATTCATTTCCGGCAGCAGTTACATGGACAGGATGCAATCGATGGACGGTTGGGTAGGGGGCGACGTGTACGCTGCGTTCCCGACTTTGTTTCGAACCGCAGGCAACACGCTATCCTGCCCCGCCTTGCACAGGCGCATGCCGCTTGGTGGCCGAGGCGCGATACCGGGATAACTTGCCCCGGCAAGTTGACACTCCCAAGCAGAAGGGCGAACCTTCTGGCCTTCCACTCAGCCTCTTTGCCTTATGAAGATCACCCAGAACACCGCCGTTACCGTGCGTTTGAAAGTCACCGATATCAATGGCTTCGTCTACGACGAGGGCAAGCAACCGACGGCCTACCTGCACGGCGGCTACGACAACCTGTTCCCCAAGTTGGAAGCTGCGCTGGAAGGCCACGAAGCCGGTTTCCAGACCACGGTGGAGCTGGCCCCCGCAGACGCTTTCGGTGAGCGCGACGAGGCGCTGGTCACCAGCATGCCCAAGGCCGATTTCCCGCCCGGCATCAAGGTCGGTGGCCAGATCCAGCGCCCTGGGCCGGATGGCGAGGCGCGCTACTACTTCGTGACCAAGATCAAGGGCCCCACCGTGCTGCTCGATGGCAACCACCCGCTGTGCGGAAAGACCATGCGCTTCAGCCTCAAGGTGCTGGACGTGCGCGTAGCCACGGCCGAGGAAATCGCCCACCAGCATGTGCATGGCGAACACGGGCATCATCACTGAGCTGCCGCCAAGCCGATAGAAAAGCCCTCCGTTCGTGGAGGGCTTTTTTGTTGTGGTTTTGATCAAGAAAGGGGTACGGAGCGTGGCGTTCCGGCTTTAAACGCAGTCGATGAAGGAACGATTCCGGTACGCAGCGGCATGGCGTGAACGGACACAAAGTACCGATAGAGGGCGCCGTGTATGTTTTTCGCATGCGCCACAATCAATGCCTCTCCGCTGCTTGCCACATTGAAACTTCAATCATTGGCGATCAATCCATGAAAAATTCCCTCAAAACCCTGATCTTGATGCTGTCGGCACTCTGCGCCCAGAACGTGAATGCCCAGAGTGTAGTGACCGTAAACGCCGATCAAACCGTATCGGTGAACGGCGCGAAGTTCTTTCCAATCAGCGTATACATCCAATCCGATTGGGCCGGGGCCAAGGGCCTGGGCATCAATACCGCATCGCGCCCGTTTTGCGTGAATAACGATGCGTTCAGGAAAGGAGAAAGCAACGGCCTTTTCCTGCATTACACCGCCGGCCCCGGTTGTGATGTTGAAAATGCAGCAGCCATCCGAGGCAGGGATGCCAGCGGCTTTGTCAGCAGCATCAACCAAGTCAAGGGCTCTGATTTCCTGTTTGGCTATGGCCTGCCGGATGAACCCGTCTCAGCGACCAACCTGAGCCCTGCCGATACCAAGTGGGCCTACGATGCGATCAAGGCGGCCGACCCCAACCACCCCGTGTTCTTGACCGATTACGCGCGCGATATCAGCGCATACAGGAACTCGGCCGATATCTTCCTGAATGACCAATACCCGTTCAACAACGATATAAACCCGTTGTACGACATCAAGGAAAAGCTGAAGATCATGCAAAGCCAGGTGGCGCCCAAGCCCGTCTGGCTGATCATTCAAGCGGGCAGCCAGTTTGGCATGCCGACCAATGCGCAAATCCGCGCCGAAACCTATCTATCGATCGCGCTAGGTTCCACCGGCCTGATCTTCTATTCCTACGATGTGGAAGACGCGGGCGGCGTGCACAACATCAAGAAAGATGGCGATCCCGCCTTCCTGAAAAACCTGATTGCGGAATTGAAGCAACTCTCCCCGGTGTTCCTGGGCAGCAAGAACCCCAATCTGGCGTATAGCTCCAGCAACGTCGATGCGATTTTGAAGAACTACAACGGCAAGTCGTACCTGATTGCGGTGAACAAGAGCCCCAGCGCGCAGAACATCACGTTCTCGCTGAACGGCTTCGGCAACGCCACCGCAACCGTCGTGGGCCTATCGAGCGCCGGCAGTACCAGGGCAGGGCAAACGCGCGCGGTGACTTCAGGGGCCCTTACCGACACGCTGCAGGGCCTGGAAGCGGTGATCTATGAAATCGGCCCCTCGCAACCGGTAGCCACGCCCACGCCGAAACCGACAGCGACGCCTACCCCGCGACCCACACCGGTTCCCACGCCGGTTCCCACGCCCAAACCCACCGCGACGCCTACCCCCAAGCCCACTGCGATTCCGACGCCGAAACCAACGGCTGTACCCACTCCCAAGCCTATCGCGACCCCCACGCCACGGCCCACGTCGGTGCCCACCCCGAAACCGACCACACCGCCCGCACAAACGGTTCCGCCTACTGTCTCCTTCACCGCCCCCCGCTCCGGCGCAGCCTTGAAAGGGGACGTGTACATCAACGCCTTCGCCAGCGATCGCGATGCCGGCACCGCCGATGGTGCGGGCATAGAAAGCGTCACC
>NZ_JANBVF010000069.1 GCF_024437655.1 Chitinolyticbacter albus | reverse complement strand
GTCAGCTCGAACTTGGCCGACGCGGCCTGCAGCGGCAGCATCTCTACCGTTACACCCGGCAGCACGAACTCGGGCAACCCGGTGTTCTGCAAGGTGAACATCACCTGGAACACCGGCGCACGGCTCAGATCGCGCGGCACGTTCAGCGTTTCCACCACCTTCTCGAACGGCAGATCCTGATGGGCATAGGCGGCCAGGGTATTCGTCTTCACCTGCGCCACCAGCGCACTGAAGGTCGGGTCGCCCGCCAGATCGGTACGCAGCGCCAGGGTATTGATGAACAGCCCGATCAGCGGCTCGGTCTCGGCGTGGGTGCGGTTCGCGATCGGCGTGCCGATCACGAGATCATGCTGGTTGGCATGGCGCCCGAGCAGCACGTTGAAGGCGGCAAACAACGTCATGAAGGGCGTCACGCCCCACTGCTGGCTCAAGCTATCGATGCGGCCCGACAAGGCGGTTCCCAGCGCACGGGTCAGCACCTGGCCGTTGAAGGTCTGCACTGCCGGCCGAGGCCGGTCGGTGGGCAGTTCCAGCGCCGCC
>NZ_JANBVF010000068.1 GCF_024437655.1 Chitinolyticbacter albus | reverse complement strand
CGGGCTTCGCGCCGATCAAGCTCAATATGGTGGTGATGCGCGGCGTGAACGAGCACGAGATCGCGCGCATGGCCGAGTTCTGCTTCGAGCACGGCTTCATCCTGCGGCTGATCGAGACCATGCCGATGGGCGACACCGGCCGCAACGCGCAATACCTGGACTTGGGCCCGGTGCGTGACATGTTGGTGCAGCGGTTCGCGCTGGTGCCCGAGGTGCTGGAGCTCGGCGGTGGCCCGGCGCGTTACTGGCGCACTGTGGATGGCGTCGGGCGCATCGGCTTCATCACCCCGCTCTCGCAGCACTTCTGCGCCAGCTGCAACCGCGTGCGGCTGGCGGTCGATGGCACGCTCTACCTGTGCCTGGGCCAGGAAGCCAAGTTCGAATTCCGCCCGCTGCTGCGCGGTGGCGCGACCGATGCCGAGCTGGAAGCAGCGATCCACGAAGCGATCGAATTGAAGCCCGAGCGGCATGAATTCAATGAGCAACCGAAGAAAATCGTGCGCTTTATGTCGCAGACGGGGGGGTAGGCCGTGCTATTCGGTTCCCGCTCTGGTTTTGCGATAGAGGCTTACCACGATCCACTGCCAAATGAACACGGCTGGGTGTTTGGCCGCATGTGCTTATGGGCGCAGGGCAACTGCCTTGGCGACATTTGCGAGCCTGCTTGCATGCTCAATGTCACCGTTTCCCATCTATCAAACGCAATCGCGCGTTTACCGGAGCTGGATGCCCAAGAACTCCATGAGTTTGCTGGTGAGGCGTTGTTCAATCTGCTGGATCATGCGCTTTACGGCGACGACGATTGCAGCATGGAGGAAATCATGGCGGACGCGCAGCGTTTCTCGCGGTTCAACTTTCTTACAAATGGCGGAGAATCATTCGATCACAGCAAATCGTTCATCGTTGGTAACGGGCAATGGCTTCGACTGTTGTTCAAAGACCTGAAGACCGAGCGCATTCACGCTGTAGCAGTCGAGTACGCCACTTTTGTTGCGGTCATCCAAGCATTTCTAAGCTGGTTTTCGACGGAGCAAGCATCGCCGCTTCTCGCTCCAAGTGAACGGACTTGAACCTCATGAGCATGCGCGCCTTCGGCATTGCCGGCTGGTCCGGTTCCGGCAAGACCACGCTGCTCGAGGCGCTGATCGCCGAGTACGCGCGGCGCGGCATCGTGGTCAATGCGATCAAGCACTCGCACCACGATATTCCGCTGGAGCCACCGCACAAGGACAGCGCCCGGCTGCGCGCGGCCGGTGCCGGCGAAGTGGCGATCGTGTCGCCTTATCGCTTTGCCATCGTTCACGAGCTGCGCGCCGCGCCCGAGCCACCCTTGGCCGAGGTGCTAGCGCGCCTCGCTCCGGCCGAGTTGACGCTGGTCGAGAGCTACAAGCACGCCACGCTGCCCAAATTGGAGGTGTGGCGTGCCGCTGTCGGCCAGCCTATGCTCTGGCCCGATGACGGCTCCATCGTCGCCATCGCCAGCGACGATCCCGTCGCCACCGACCTGCCGCGTTTCGGCCTGACCGAGATCGCGGCCATTGCCGATTTCATCCTGCTCCGTGCCGCCCCATGCTGACTGTCGAACACGCCCTCGAACAACTGATCGCCGCGGCACGCCGCATCACCGAGACCGAGCGCTTGCCGCTGACGCAGGCGCTGGGCCGGGTACTGGCGCACGACCTGATCTCGCCGCTGGCGGTGCCTGGCTTCGACAACAGCGCGATGGATGGTTACGCGCTCAACGTGCCGGACTACACTGCGCCGGCGATGCAATATGCCGTGACCCAGCGCATCGCTGCGGGCGAGGTCGGCCAGCCGCTCCAAGCGGGTGAGGCCGCGCGCATCTTCACCGGCGCGCCCATCCCGCCCGGCACCACCGCGGTGGTGATGCAGGAAGACTGCAGCGTGGCCGATGGCATCGTCGCGGTGGCCGGTTCCATCCGGCCGGGCCAGCATATACGCCGCACCGGCGAGGATGTGGCGCTGCATAGCGTGGCGGTCGCGGCCGGCACGCGGTTGTCCGCCGCTCACCTGGGCTTGATCGCATCGCTGGGCATCGCTGCGGTCGAGGTGCTGCGCCCCCTTCGCGTGGCGCTGCTGTGCACCGGCGACGAGCTGGTCGAGCCTGGCCAGCCGCTGGGCCCTGGCCAGATCTACAACTCCAACCGCTATCTGCTGGTGCACCTGCTGCAGGCACTCGGCTGCGCGGTCACCGACTACGGCATCGTGCTGGACGATCGCGAACTGACTATCCGCGTGCTGCGCGAGGCGGCCCAAGCCCACGACGTGGTGCTCAGCACCGGGGGGGTGTCGGTGGGCGAAGAGGATCATGTGCGCGCCGCGCTCGAGACGCACGACTGGCTGGCGCTGTGGAAGATCGCGATCAAGCCGGGCAAGCCCTTCGCTTTTGGCCGCGTTGGCGACGCCGATTTTGTCGGCTTGCCGGGCAATCCCGTGTCCACCTTTGTCACCTTCGTGCTGCTGGTGCGCCCCTTCCTGCTGGCGCGGCTCGGCGTGAACGAAACGCTGCCCCATATCTGGCTGCCGGCCGGCTTCGAGCGCCGCCGCGTCAGCGACCGACGCGAATACCTGCGGGTGCGCATCGAGCACGGCCATGCCGTTCCCTATGCCAACCAGAGCTCGGGCGTACTCACCTCGGCGGCCTGGGCCGACGCGCTCGCCATCGCGCCCGAAGGGCTGTGCATCGAAGAGGGCGACCCGGTACGCATCCTGCCGCTGGCGCTGCTGACGCAATGAGGCTCCGATGAAAACACTGCATCTGGTTTATTTTGCCCGGCTGCGCGAGGCCTTTGGCTCCGCCGGGGAAACGCTGGCCACCGACGCCGCCACGGCCGCCGACCTGGTGGCCGAGCTCGCTGCGCGCGGCGGGGTATGGCTGGCGGAACTGGGCGGTGGCCGCGTATTTCGCGTCGCGATCAACCAGGACATGGCACAGCTGGGCGATGCGCTACCCGATGGCGCCGAGGTGGCCATCTTCCCGCCGGTGACGGGCGGATGAGCCGCATCCGCATCGTGGTCGGGCCGCAAGCGTTCGACCTGGGCCAGGAATACGCAGCGCTTGTCACGGGCGACGTCGACAGCGGCGCCGTCGCCGCCTTCGTCGGCCGGGTGCGCGATTTCGGTTCGGATTCGGTGATGACGCTGGAGCACTACCCGGGCATGACAGAGAAGGCGCTGGCTGCGATTGTCGACACCGCCTGCGCGCGCTGGCCGCTCGCCGCGGTGACGGTGATCCACCGTGTGGGCCGGCTCGCCGCCGGCGACGAGATCGTGCTGGTGCTGACCGCCAGCCGGCATCGCAGGGCGGCGTACGATGCCAATGCCTACATCATGGACTACCTCAAAACGGAAGCGCCGTTCTGGAAGCTGGAACAAAACAGCGCGGGGCGGCAATGGGTCGAGGCCCGCGAAGAGGACGATACCGAGCGGCAACGCTGGGAGGCGCCATGAACACGCTCACCCATTTCGACACAGCGGGCCAGGCGCATATGGTCGATGTCGGCGCCAAAGCGGAGACCGGGCGCGTCGCCGTTGCCGGCGGCAGCATCCGCGTGCTGCCCGCGACGCTCACACTGATCGCCAACGGCGGCCACAAGAAGGGCGATGTGCTCGGCATCGCCCGCATCGCCGCCATCATGGCCGCCAAGAAGACGGCCGACCTGATTCCGCTGTGCCACCCCATCCCACTGACCCGCGTCGCCGTCGATTTCGCCATCGACCCTGCGGCCTGCGCCGTGCATTGCACGGTGAGCGCCGAAACAATGGGTCGCACCGGGGTGGAGATGGAGGCGCTCACTGCGGTCAATATTGCGCTGCTCACCATCTACGACATGTGCAAGGCGGTCGATCGCGGC
>NZ_JANBVF010000067.1 GCF_024437655.1 Chitinolyticbacter albus | reverse complement strand
GGTGCCATTGCCGACGTATCCGTTCCAGCGGCAACGCTATTGGGTGGCGCGCCGGGTGGAGGCGGCTACGGCCACGCTGCAGTGGGTACTGCCTGGGAGCGATGAGCCATCGGTTGCGCATGCTGCTCCCGACAACCACGTGGCCCCGCGCGATGAACTGGAGCTGTTCGTTGCCGACCTGTGGCGGCAGCACCTGGGAATCGAGCGCATCGGCATCGATGACGATTTCTTCGCGCTGGGCGGCAACTCGATGATCGCGACGCAGATCGTCACGCGTTTCAAGGATGCGCTGCAGGTCGATCTCAAGCTGCAGCAGTTTATGCAGAACTCCACGATCCGCGCCCTGACCGCCGCCTTGGAGGCCGCGGAAGCCCCCGCAGTCGCGGCGCAGTAGTTCCAAAGCATCCACCTTTCCGAGAAAAAACATGAGCGAGATGATGTCGGCCCTGCGGGCCAAGCTGATAGGACGTCTGGGGTGCCGGACCGGCGAGTCGGGCATTCCCAGACGCGGCGAAGAGCCGGTGCCGCTTTCGCCGGATCAGGAGCGGCTATGGCTGGCCCGGCAGTTCAACCCGAATGGCGCCTCCCACCATATTGCCAATGCCTTCCGTATCGAGGGCGAGCTCAATGTGGCGGCGCTGATGAGCGCGCTCGGCCAGCTGATGCTGCGCCATGAAAGCCTGCGTGCCGCCGTGCCGCTGGGGTGCAATGGCCCACAGCACCAATTCGTGGCCGAGACGGCTCTGCCGCTGACGTTGGACGATTTTTCCAGCCATAACGGCGGCGAGCGCGAGCACCATCTTGCCGCCAGGCTGTACGAGGTGGCCAACGCCCCGTTCGAGCTGGCGAGTGCGCCGCTGTGGCGTGCAGCGTTGATACGCCTCGGCGAGCATGAATATGTACTGGGCTTGACCCTGCACCACCTGATCGCGGACGGTTGGTCATGCGCGGTGCTGATGCGCGAGCTGGCAACCGCCTATCGCGCGGCGTGTGGCGATCCTGGTGCCATCCTGCCGCAGCCGCCGGTGCAGTTTGGCGATTGGGTGCTGTGGCTGCGCCGCAAGCTTGCCGCCGGCGACTATGCGCGCGACGCCAACTACTGGCGCGCGCAGCTGGCCGATGCTCCGCGCAGCGTGGTCTGGCCGACGCAGGTCGCCGCCACGCGAGCACAGTCGTCCGGCTACCTGCCGATCGAATTGACTGGGCCGCAGCTGAGTGCCGTCCGCCAGCTGGCGCAACAGCATCAGGTCACTCCCTTCGCCGTGTTACTCGCCGCGCTCGATCTGGTGCTGGCCCGCTATAGCAAGCAAACCGACTTCCTGATCGCCACACCCGTATCCGCGCGGCTTTACCCGCAGTTGCAGGATACCGTCGGTTTCCTCGCCAATACCCTGCTGTATCGCAGTCGCGCCGCCACCGCCGAGACGTCGTCCAGCCTCGTGGCCGAATGTGGGGCGAATCTGCTCGAGGCACAGGACCATCAAGGGCTGCCGTTCGCCGAGGTGGCGGCCCAGTATCCTGCGGTAGCGGGACACTCGTTCCAGGTGAACGTGATGTTCAGCCTGCTGCCGGCGATGGCCCTGCCGGATTTTGGCGCGTGCACGCTGAAGCGGCTGCCGCTGCAGACCGCAGAGATCGATTTTGACCTCTTTCTCGTGCTGGAGGAGCAGGCGGACACCATCTCGGGCTATCTGGGTTACCGCACCGCTGCACTGGCGCAGGAGAGTGCGCAGGGTCTGGCGGAGGCCTTCAAGGCCGCAGTGGCGCTGCTGTGCGACGAAACCCGTGCGCTGGCCGACTACCAATTACCCCCTGCCTTGCTGCAGTCGGCGCCGGTCGCGCGCCGTCTGACGGTCAACGGCAATTTCACCGTGGAGCCCATTGTCGAGCTGCTGCGCGGCGGGGCCACGTTTCTCGATATGCCGCTGGCCGTGGAGGCCCTCGGTTTCAACCAGGTGTTCCAGGAACTGCTCAATCCGGCCAGCGACAGCCGCCGGAATCATGGCGGCACCAACCTGCTGGTGATCCGCCTCAGCGACTGGTTGCCGACTGGCATAGGCAACGATGCCATCGCCGGCCAGCTGCGCGAGATGCTGAATCAGTTCCGTGAGGCACTGTCGGTGGCAGTTGCGGGCGGGCGAGCCAGCTGGGTGGTGGTCCGTGGCAAGGAGTACGCCGGCACCCGATTACCGCTGCCGCTGCAGGCGGAGGTGGACGGCTCGCTGGCCGATCTGTGCGAGTCCCTGCCCGGGCTGAGCTACATCGAGCCGGCCGAGGTCGACCACTATTATCCGGTCGCTGAATACGCCGACCCCATTGGCGAACGCGAAGGGAGCCTGCCGTATACCGGCAACTATTGCGCGGCGCTGGCGTTGAGCGCGCTGCGCCGGGTTCACGCGCTGAGTTGCCGACCGCTCAAGGTGATCGTGCTTGATTGCGACAACACGCTCTGGGGCGGCGTCTGCGGTGAGGATGGTGTTCGTCACTTGCGGGTGGACGAAGGCTATCGCCATCTGCAAACGATGATGCTCGAGCAGAAGCGGGCGGGCGTGCTGCTGTGCCTGGCGAGCAAGAATGATGAAGCCGACGTGCGCCGGGTGTTCGAGCAGCGCACCGACATGCCGCTCTCGCTGGCGGATTTCGTCGCCATCAAGGTGAACTGGGAGCCCAAGTCGGCCAATATTCGCGAGCTCTCGGCCGCGCTCGGGCTGGGGCTCGACAGCTTCCTCTTTATCGACGACAACCCGGTCGAGTGTGCTGAAGTCGCCACCGCGCTGCCGGCGGTCGCGGTGCTGCAGTTGCCACAGGATGCGGCCTCGATCCGGCAGATGCTCGACCATTGCTGGGCGCTCGATCGCCTGTGCGTGACCGCCGAGGATGCCAATCGTTCGGAATCGTACAAGCGGGAAGCCGAGCGCGACACCTTGCGCCGCGGTGCGAGTTCGTTCGCGGAATTCATTGCCGCGCTGGACCTGGAGATCGACATCCACTCGGCGGGCGATGCCGAGCTGGAGCGCGTCGCCCAGCTGACGCTGCGCACCACGCAGTTCAACACCACCGGTGTGACCAGAACGAGCAACGAGCTCGCGGCCTTGCAGCAGGACGACGCGCATGATTGCCTCGCCATCCGCGTCAAGGATTGCTTCGGTGACTATGGGCTCGTTGGCGTGCTGCTGCTCCGGCGCAGCGGCAGCGTGCTGGTGATCGAGGCGCTGCTGTTGAGCTGCCGGGTGCTGGGTCGTGGTGTCGAGCACGCCATGTTGCGTGCCGCCGCGCAGCAGGCGGTGCGGCATGGCTGCAGCATGCTCGAAGTGCCGCTGACCCCCACGGCCCGCAACGCCCCGGTCAGGCGCTTTCTCGGCGGACTGCGCCAATACGCCCATGTCCGCTGCGACCAGGCCGGCGAGCCTGTCAGCTACCAATTCGATGTTCGCGCGCTGGTGGATCTGAAGCTGGATCTGGGCTCTTACGATCAGGCGCAGGACGAGTTGGCTCCAGCGGCGCAGGCCGCTGGCGGCACCGATCTTGCCCGGGCGAAGCGACTGCAGTTGGTGCAGCGCGGGCTGTCCAGCGCGGCGCAGCTCAGTGCCCTGGCGGTGACCACCACGGCACCGCGCTCACCGGGTAAGGGCGTGCCGCCGCTCGGGCCGCTGGAAACCCGCTTGCTCGAACTCTGGCGCGCCTTGCTGTCGGCTGAAGGCCTGGGCGTGACCGACAACTTCTTCGACATGGGCGGCACCTCGCTACTGATGGTGCGCTTGAGCGGCCAGCTGCAGCAGGCGCTGGAGCGCGAGGTCTCGGTAATCCTGTTGTTCCAGTACCCGACGATCCGGTCGCTGGCCACCTTTCTCGACGGTACGGCCCAGAGCCGGCTCGACAGCGTGGTGGCCCGTGGCCAGTTCCGCAGGGATTCGATGATGACGCGGATGCGCCAGCAGGCACACCGCCCGGCAGATGTTTCAGGCAAATAGAGAGATCGTATCGTGAGTGACAACCAATTAAATTCGGATTTCGCAGTCGCGGTAATCGGCATGGCGGGGCGTTTCCCCGGCGCCCCTGACCTTGATCGCTTCTGGGAGGTACTGCGGGATGGCCGCGAGACCATTCATGCCTTCAGCGACGAGGAGCTGCGTGAGCTGGGCGTGTCGCAACGCCTGCTGGACGATCCGCGTTACGTGAAGGCGGCCTCGGTGCTGGAAGGGTTCGACCAGTTCGACGCCGAGTTTTTCGATTTCACCGCCAGCGAAGCGCGCTTGCTCGATCCGCAGCGCCGCATGTTGCTGGAAGTGGCCTGGTCCGCGCTCGAGCATGCCGGCATCGACCCGGCCACCTCGACGGTTCCCATCGGCCTGTATGGCTCGGTGGGGCTCAATACCTATTTGATCTACAACCTGCTCAGCAACAGCGCGCTGATCCGTGAAAGCGGCGAGCTGCCGGTACTGCTCAGCAGCGACAAGGACTACGCGCCCACGCACGTCTCCTACAAGCTCGATCTGCGCGGTCCCAGCGTCAGCGTGCAGACGGCCTGCTCGAGTTCGCTGGTTTCGGTGCATATGGCGCGCCAGGCCTTGCTGACCGGCGAGTGCGATGTCGCACTCGCTGGAGGGGCTTCGCTGAATGCCACGCGTGAAATAGGCTATCTCTACCAGCCCGGCAGCGTGCTTTCCAGCGATGGTCATGTGCATCCCTTCGATGCCCAAGCCAGTGGCACGGTGTTCGGCAGCGGCGCCGGCATGGTCGTGCTCAAGCGTTATGCCGATGCGGTGGCCGATGGTGACACCATCCACGCCGTGCTGATCGGCTCGGCCATCAACAACGAT
>NZ_JANBVF010000066.1 GCF_024437655.1 Chitinolyticbacter albus | reverse complement strand
TAGTGGGGGATAGCCCGGCGAAAGCCGGATTAATACCGCATACGCCCTGAGGGGGAAAGTGGGGGATCGCAAGACCTCACGCTATTAGAGCGGCCGATGGCTGATTAGCTAGTTGGTAGGGTAAAGGCCTACCAAGGCGACGATCAGTAGCGGGTCTGAGAGGACGACCCGCCACACTGGGACTGAGACACGGCCCAGACTCCTACGGGAGGCAGCAGTGGGGAATCTTGGACAATGGGCGCAAGCCTGATCCAGCAATGCCGCGTGGGTGAAGAAGGCCTTCGGGTTGTAAAGCCCTTTTGTCAGGGAGCAAATCCTTGCCGCTAATACCGGCCGGGGATGAGAGTACCTGAAGAATAAGGACCGGCTAACTACGTGCCAGCAGCCGCGGTAATACGTAGGGTCCAAGCGTTAATCGGAATTACTGGGCGTAAAGCGTGCGCAGGTGGCTTGTTAAGAGCGATGTGAAATCCCCGGGCTCAACCTGGGAACTGCATTGCTGACTGGCTCGCTAGAGTATGGGAGAGGGGGGTGGAATTCCGCGTGTAGCAGTGAAATGCGTAGAGATGCGGAGGAACACCGATGGCGAAGGCAACCCCCTGGCCTAATACTGACACTCATGCACGAAAGCGTGGGGAGCAAACAGGATTAGATACCCTGGTAGTCCACGCCCTAAACGATGTCTACTAGTTGTTGGGGATTTCGATCCTTAGTAACGCAGCTAACGCGTGAAGTAGACCGCCTGGGGAGTACGGTCGCAAGATTAAAACTCAAAGGAATTGACGGGGGCCCGCACAAGCGGTGGATGATGTGGATTAATTCGATGCAACGCGAAAAACCTTACCTGGTCTTGACATGTACGGAACCCTTTAGAGATAGAGGGGTGCCTTCGGGAGCCGTAACACAGGTGCTGCATGGCTGTCGTCAGCTCGTGTCGTGAGATGTTGGGTTAAGTCCCGCAACGAGCGCAACCCTTGTCCTTAGTTGCTACCATTTAGTTGAGCACTTTAAGGAGACTGCCGGTGACAAACCGGAGGAAGGTGGGGATGACGTCAAGTCCTCATGGCCCTTATGACCAGGGCTTCACACGTCATACAATGGTCGGTACAGAGGGTCGCCAACCCGCGAGGGGGAGCCAATCTCATAAAACCGATCGTAGTCCGGATTGCACTCTGCAACTCGAGTGCATGAAGTCGGAATCGCTAGTAATCGCGGATCAGCATGTCGCGGTGAATACGTTCCCGGGCCTTGTACACACCGCCCGTCACACCATGGGAGTGGGTTCTACCAGAAGTAGCTAGGCTAACCGCAAGGGGGCCGGTTACCACGGTAGGATTCATGACTGGGGTGAAGTCGTAACAAGGTAGCCGTAGGGGAACCTGCGGCTGGATCACCTCCTTTCAAGAGCAAGGTTCTCCTTGCCAAGTACTCACACTCATCGGCTGTAAGTTGAAGATACGGAGCCCGGATCGTGCGAACGATGCGGGGAAGTAAACTGGGTCAGTAGCTCAGTCGGTTAGAGCACCGTCTTGATAAGGCGGGGGTCATAGGTTCGATTCCTATCTGACCCACCATTTACCGTTTGGTCAGTGGGAAAACAGTTTGATCCGATGGGGGCATAGCTCAGTTGGGAGAGCACCTGCTTTGCAAGCAGGGGGTCGTCGGTTCGATCCCGTCTGCCTCCACCAGCACCAGCAAGTTGGGAAGGATTCAGAACACAGTGCGTTGAGTGCAGCGCACTGTGTTCTGACTGCTTCAGTTGGACGAGTATTACACTCTGTATCTGATCTTTAACAAGATAGAAGAAGCAAGACTCAAATTTGTTTTAATTGGGTTTGATTGTATCGAGTTCTGAATTCGACAAGTCGAAGGATTCAGACGTCGCAAACACTGTAATCAAGAACACATCGTGTTTGAGGTTATAGGATCAAGCGAATAAGTGCATCTGGTGGATGCCTTGGCGATCACAGGCGATGAAGGACGCGGCAGCCTGCGAAAAGCTGCGGGGAGCTGGCAAACGAGCTTTGATCCGCAGATGTCCGAATGGGGAAACCCACCTCTTTTGAGGTATCCATGACTGAATACATAGGTCATGTGAGGCGAACCCGGGGAACTGAAACATCTAAGTACCCGGAGGAAAAGAAATCAACCGAGATTCCCAAAGTAGTGGCGAGCGAAATGGGAAGAGCCTGTATGTGATAGTCATTGTTTTAGTGGAATGGTATGGAAAGGCCAGCGATAGTGGGTGATAGCCCCGTACACGAAAAGACAATGGTGGTACTGAGCATACGACAAGTAAGGCGGGACACGCGAAATCCTGTCCGAAGATGGGGGGACCATCCTCCAAGGCTAAATACTCGTGATCGACCGATAGTGAACCAGTACCGTGAGGGAAAGGCGAAAAGAACCCCGGGAGGGGAGTGAAATAGAACCTGAAACCGGATGCATACAAACAGTGGGAGCCTCCTTGTGGGGTGACTGCGTACCTTTTGTATAATGGGTCAGCGACTTACGTTCAGTAGCGAGCTTAACCGAATAGGGGAGGCGTAGGGAAACCGAGTCCGAATAGGGCGTTTAGTTGCTGGGCGTAGACCCGAAACCAGGTGATCTATCCATGGCCAGGATGAAGGTGCGGTAACACGCACTGGAGGTCCGAACCCACTAGTGTTGCAAAACTAGGGGATGAGCTGTGGATAGGGGTGAAAGGCTAAACAAACCTGGAAATAGCTGGTTCTCCCCGAAAACTATTTAGGTAGTGCCTCAAGTATCACTAACGGGGGTAAAGCACTGTTATGGCTAGGGGGTCATCGCGACTTACCAAACCATGGCAAACTCTGAATACCGTTAAGTGCGAGCTTGGGAGACAGACATCGGGTGCTAACGTCCGGTGTCAAGAGGGAAACAACCCAGACCGCCGTCTAAGGTCCCAAATGCTAGATTAAGTGGAAAACGAGGTGGGAAGGCATAGACAGCCAGGATGTTGGCTTAGAAGCAGCCATCATTTAAAGAAAGCGTAATAGCTCACTGGTCGAGTCGTCCTGCGCGGAAGATGTAACGGGGCTCAAATCTAGAACCGAAGACGCGGATGTATCTTTGATACATGGTAGGGGAGCGTTCCGTAGGCCTGTGAAGGTGGCTTGTAAAGGCTGCTGGAGGTATCGGAAGTGCGAATGCTGACATGAGTAGCGTTAAAACGGGTGAAAAGCCCGTTCGCCGAAAGCCCAAGGTTTCCTACGCAACGTTAATCGGCGTAGGGTGAGTCGGCCCCTAAGGCGAGGCAGAAATGCGTAGTCGATGGGAAACAGGTTAATATTCCTGTACCGATTCTGAGTGCGATGTGGGGACGGAGAAAGGTAGGTCAGCCGGGTGTTGGATGTCCCGGTTTAAGCGTGTAGGTGGGGGATTTAGGCAAATCCGGATCCCTATTAACACTGAGGCGTGACGACGAGGTCTCATTGAGACCGAAGTGATTGATCCTATGCTTCCAGGAAAAGCCACTAAGCTTCAGCTCAGAATTGACCGTACCGCAAACCGACACTGGTGGGCAGGATGAGAATTCTAAGGCGCTTGAGAGAACTCAGGAGAAGGAACTCGGCAAATTGACACCGTAACTTCGGGAGAAGGTGTGCCTCTGTAGGGTGAAGCGACTTGCTCGTGGAGCTCGAAGAGGTTGCAGTGAAAAGGTGGCTGCGACTGTTTATCAAAAACACAGCACTCTGCTAACACGAAAGTGGACGTATAGGGTGTGACGCCTGCCCGGTGCCGGAAGGTTAAGTGATGGGGTGCAAGCTCTTGATCGAAGCCCCGGTAAACGGCGGCCGTAACTATAACGGTCCTAAGGTAGCGAAATTCCTTGTCGGGTAAGTTCCGACCCGCACGAATGGCGTAACGATGGCCACACTGTCTCCTCCTGAGACTCAGCGAAGTTGAAATGTTTGTGAAGATGCAATCTCCCCGCTGCTAGACGGAAAGACCCCGTGAACCTTTACTGTAGCTTTGCATTGGACTTTGAACGGACTTGTGTAGGATAGGTGGGAGGCTTTGAAGCTGAGACGCTAGTTTCAGTGGAGCCGTCCTTGAAATACCACCCTGGTGCGTTTGAGGTTCTAACCTAGGTCCATCATCTGGATCGGGGACCGTGCATGGTAGGCAGTTTGACTGGGGCGGTCTCCTCCCAAATTGTAACGGAGGAGCTCGAAGGTCACCTAGGTACGGTCGGACATCGTACTGATAGTGTAATGGCACAAGGTGGCTTGACTGCGAGACCGACAAGTCGAGCAGGTGCGAAAGCAGGACATAGTGATCCGGTGGTTCTGTATGGAAGGGCCATCGCTCAACGGATAAAAGGTACTCCGGGGATAACAGGCTGATTCCGCCCAAGAGTTCACATCGACGGCGGAGTTTGGCACCTCGATGTCGGCTCATCACATCCTGGGGCTGTAGCCGGTCCCAAGGGTATGGCTGTTCGCCATTTAAAGTGGTACGTGAGCTGGGTTCAAAACGTCGTGAGACAGTTTGGTCCCTATCTGCAGTGGGCGTTGGAAGTTTGAGGGGGGCTGCTCCTAGTACGAGAGGACCGGAGTGGACGCACCTCTGGTGTACCGGTTATCACGCCAGTGGTATCGCCGGGTAGCTAAGTGCGGAAGAGATAACCGCTGAAAGCATCTAAGCGGGAAACTTGCCCCAAGATGAGACTTCCCTAGAGCCTTGAGCTCTCTGAAGGGTCGTTCGAGACCAGGACGTTGATAGGTCAGGTGTGGAAGCGCAGTAATGCGTTAAGCTAACTGATACTAATTGCCCGTGAGGCTTGATCCTATAACCTGAGCCGCGATGGTTCGGGTGTTGTGACGAGACTCGAAATCGAATCTGATTGAACAAATTGAGTGTGGTGGGGTGTGTGGCGCGCATGCGGACACGGCCGATCACGAAGTAGTGCTTCTTCTATCGAATTCAGCGAAACGATAACAGTCGTAACGCAACCAGTTACGTCTGGCGACCATAGCGAGTTGGCCCCACGCCTTCCCATCCCGAACAGGACCGTGAAACGACTTTGCGCCGATGATAGTGCGGATTCCCGTGTGAAAGTAGGTCATCGCCAGACTCCCCATGCCAGAACCCCCAGACCGAAAGGCTGGGGGTTTTGCTTTG
>NZ_JANBVF010000065.1 GCF_024437655.1 Chitinolyticbacter albus | reverse complement strand
TTTATTTGTTAAGCGCGTAGTTAATCGTCCGGGACTGGACACATACCAGCTTCGTCACCAAGGCCCGAACAACGGGATTGCAATCGATAATACCGGTTTCGCAGCGATGGATGATCTGGCGTTTGTTCTCAAAGTAGATTCAAGTCATTTGCTGGCTGTGGCGGAGCATCCCGGCGAGCCTCGATTTGAGGTCCGAGACGGCCAAATCAGAGCTCTATACGGACATTCTCTAAATGTAAGCATTGATACTGGCATCAAAATTGGTGCGCCGACGTCTCTATATCATGGGTCTAGCTGGTCTGCGCTTAACGCGATCATCGATAATGGCTTGATCCCGATGCAGCGGCGTATGGTCCATTTAACAAATGTCGCAGATGAGGCCATGGCTGTGGGCGAGCGAAAGGGGGCTCCCGTCGTGCTTGCGGTTGATCAAAGCCACAATGAAGTGCCTGTAGCCGAAGGGATCTGGGTTGCGCCAAGTGTTCTGCCCCATCGCTTATCCATCGTGAATCCTTTCACTGAGGAGGCTGGTGTCGTTCGGTGAGTACAAACGAACTTTCATGTTTATTGGGTATAAACGCTCATATCCCCCGTCTGCGGCACTACCCTCTTGAATCAGCGCTGCTGACAATCGGGTCGCGTACGTCAGCAAGTTAGGGGGAACCTGCCATCCGCTTGAGATCCTCAACGCCTGCTTTGGCCGAATTGCAGCCAAATAATGGCTGATCATGAGGCCAGCAGCGAGGTGATCAAGAGTCATCCGAACGGATGATCACGCCCGCTAGAATCCACAGTTCATCCTTGGTTTTCATCCCAATACCAGATCGTGGCTCCGTAGGTTGAACCTGAAAACGCTGGCATGACTTCGCCGGCTTCGAAGTAGCGGCGCGAGTTCACCTGAGCTGGTGTCTGCCAGTAGCCCGATTTGGGGCATGGCAGGTTTGCTTCGCAACGATTCATGCCAAGCGTAGGTGGTTTTTGAGTAGGTGTAGCCAGCGAGCGGGCAAAGTCGACCAAGTCCTTGGGGTAGACCAGGTGGTCCCGATAGCTGGAGTCATCAATATCCCATAGCACTGTGACTAAAGCGGCTTCAAACGCCCAGTAGCCAAAGTAGGAAGAGTCACCTGCCTTATCGGTATGGGTGCCGTGCCAGTAACACCCTTTCATTTGCTTGTACCAGCTCTCAAGAAATGCCGCGACCATGGCTGGTCGCTCCTCGGCTGGAAGGACGGTGGCTTTCGCAAGCGGGCGATACGCGTCTGGATGTAGCAAAACGCGCTCGACAGGTATGTTTGTGCCAGTGAGCTGCTGAACAACGGCCTCGAACAGGCCATCCCGACCACGATTGAACTCAGCATTCTTGTCGATCCAGCTCAAGATGCGTGGAATCTGGTCGGCATGGCCAAGCAGTTTGGCCAGCGCCAACAACCACGTGACATAGACGTAGGCTTCGAGCTGCGTGATTTCAAGTGCCGCAGCCACATGCGGTTTTATTTTTTCGTTGCTAATGAAAACATCAAACGCATCAATAATGGAAGGGAAATTAGCTCCCAGTCCTTCAATGGATTTTCCCGCGGTATAGTCAAGAATCAGTGTTTCGAGCGCATAGCTCGCCACATCCCATTTGAAGCTGTTTACAGCCCTTTCGCTCAACTCGGGGAGGGCCAATTTCTCGTGCGCGACTTTGATGTAAAGGGCCAATTGATCGCGAAATTGCTCGTAATGCGCAGCACTGATGAACCGCTGTCTACGCTCGTCTTTAAAAGCCATCTCCCTCTCCTTAATAGCTGCTATCGGGCAGTGGTTTCTTATCTTTTCTCGGCTTGGCCGGAATGTTATCCAAGTTCATGTCGGCCGTGTCAACATCAATCAAGACATATAGTTTACTGACGCCGCTACTGCCTAGCGGGCCTGGCAAACAAATGAATATCCACCTGGAATATCCATTTTGCTTTATCTCGGCTTGTTTGTTCGCCACATCTTCGCGACTCTTCGATGGACCCTTTTGAAGAGCTGGAGGAATTCTTTTTGCACTCCAGACTTCCCCCATCTGCTTGCCATCACAGGTGTTTCCTAGTCTGTTCTTCGCTTCCTTCTTGATCCCTTCGGTATCGTTCTCGTCAAAACGCTTCGCGATGTGCTTGGCTTCAAATACCACGAAACGTGGGTAGACCCGGAACGGAAATTTGGTATCCCACGCATACTGGATATGCGGCGGGGTAGATTCCTTGGGAATGAAGAGTACTTTGCCGGGTTTGGGAACAGTGACCTGCTCAGGAAAAGGGTCTGGTAAATGCTGCTGTTGCATTGGTTTCTCGAACAACCCATCCAGCCCCTTGCCCTTGGGCGGATCGATCAACCGCTTGTACAGCAGGGCTTTTTCCATCAGCCCATAGCCATCATTTTCGCATTCCACGCCGTTTTTCTTGTTGTTATCTGTTTGCGAGGTACAAGCGTTATTGGTGGCATTGGTTGTTGCTGCGTTCATCCGCTCAACTTCAAGAATCACCAACTGCTTCTTCTCTTCAGCGACCTGCTGGCGCTTCTTTTCCAGCTTGGCCATTCGGTCCAGCTCTTGCTGTTCAGTGTTCTCCTGAAACGCATTCGCAGGCATCGTGAGCAACATGAGCCCGATCAACCAAGGATTGGTTGCTACGCGTGTGATGGCCGAAAGGCGGGAAGCCGCCGGCGCAGGTTTTGGGAGCGGCTCGGCGCTCGGTGGGAGTTGCGGGATCGTAATCGGCCGGGGTGGTGCATCGGAGATGGTCGGGCCGTAGCCGGGACTTGGCGCGAGTGCGAGCTGAACCGGAGCGCCGAATAGCGCCGTGTGCAGAGTGGCATCCTGCTGCTTCAGGATGTCCAGCCACGCGTTATGTTCGGCCTTGACCTTATTTTGTGCACCTTGGTAATCGAAGGTCTCCACATATTGGCGTGCATTGCCATAGCCAATGATGTGCATGAAGGCTTGGACTTCGGACCATGGGCGACCGTCATAGATCATGTCGATCAGGATGAGGGCCGATCCATAGGTAGGCATGAAGCCACTGAAGTAGTAGGCCAGGGTGTCGGACGTCTTGCTCCGCGCCCCGCCACTTAAAACTACCTGCAAGAAATCCTTCACCAGAAACAGGAAGTCGTCGTCCTTGTGGAAGGCGCGGACTCGGGAGAGCCATTGCCCGGCAATCTTCTCAGCGGCTTCTTCCTGTTCGACCAGCGTCGCTGGGTAGAACAGACCTAGGAACTGACTGATTTCTCGCACGCTCATGCGTACTGCATCGGTCAGGCCCGTTTTGACTGGCGCAATCGGGATGGTGCGTTGGGTCTGAATACTCATTTGAGCAGCAACTTCTTCACGAACGAGAGCGCCGAGTCAGCGTCACTCGCCGATCCAGCATGAGGATTGTCGATCTTGCGTTTCGGGTCCCATGCGCGGCTGTCATCACCGAGCAAGACCTTTGCGGTGCCAAGTGGCACGCCATCAACCCGTGCAAAACCCTTGTCATCCAGCTTGCCGCGGATTTCGGTGCCATCAGAGTACTTGAGTGTGAAGGGCGCCCCCTTCACTGGCTCGATGTCGTCGTACGCATAGTTGAGCTCAATCCAGTTCTGGTGATTTTCCGGCTGCGGCATGAAGGGCATTGCCGCCTTCATGCTTGCTGGGCCACTAAAGTTGAAATCACTGCCCTTGAAGCTCACCGAGCCCGGGGCGTGGATTTCGATGTTGCCGCCTTTCAGCCGGATGTTGGCGCCGCCGCAGGTGAGCAGTAGCTCTTCCTTGGCTGCGGCGATGAGCTTTTCCTTGTTGGCGAAGATACGCAGGTTCTTGTCGCCGACAATCTCCACATCGCCTGACTGCGCCTGCACATTCACATGCCCCTTGGCGGCGATGAGTTTGAGGTTCACCTTGTCGGCCACCCCCTGCACAAACAGGCTGATCTTGCTGCCGACGTTGTGCACCCACCTTCTGGCGGTGGTCTGCTGCGTATCACGCTGGCTGACCAGATCCAGGTTATGACCGGCGTTGAGGATGAGTTCG
>NZ_JANBVF010000064.1 GCF_024437655.1 Chitinolyticbacter albus | reverse complement strand
CATTCACATGCCCCTTGGCGGCGATGAGTTTGAGGTTCACCTTGTCGGCCACCCCCTGCACAAACAGGCTGATCTTGCTGCCGACGTTGTGCACCCACCTTCTGGCGGTGGTCTGCTGCGTATCACGCTGGCTGACCAGATCCAGGTTATGACCGGCGTTGAGGATGAGTTCGTTCGGCGTGGTCAGGGCGATGCCGGCCGGGGCGGTGGCGATCAGGATGGGTTGCTGACCGGGTTGTTCTTTCGCGCTCTTGCCTTGCTCGTCGGTGTTGGAGCCCGCTTCCCAGGCCTTGAGTGCTTCATTCAGGTGATCGAGGTGGCCTTGCGGTGACTTGGCCTGCTTGGCGCCTTCGAGGTCCAGCGTCTCCGGACCGATCTCGGTAGGGTCGGCCAGTTGATGCTGCGCGGTGTCACTGAGCGTTTGCGCCAGTTGCTGCGCCGACTCCAGTTGGGCTTGCGCCTGTTCGCGATCAAGCTGTTTGCCACCGGCGCCGGATTTGGCTTCGGTGGAGAGCAGCAGGCCTTGCGCGGCGCGAATGGCGCCTGAGCGGTCGGTTCTGAGCTCGAAGCCGTCACCGCGCGGTTCAGCCTTGCCGTCGGTTCTGGGGTGCGCCAGGTAACCCTGGTTCAGCTGGGTCTTGCCGTGTTCGGATGAGAGTTTGGTTCTGACTTCACCTTGGCTGTCGTCGAACAGCAGCTCGCCATACTGGCTGCCCTGATATTCCTTGGACTTGATGCCGGAGAGCGTCTTGTTCGCCGGCAGGCTGCCGGCGCCCGAGAAGCTGGGGGGCGGGTGGCTGCCGTTGTAGACCACGCCGGTGACGATGGGCCGATCGATATCGCCTTCGACGAAGTCGACCAGTACTTCCTGACCGATGCGCGGAATGAACTGGTGACCCCAGTTCGCCCCCGCACTGGGATAGGCCACCCGGATCCAGCACGACGAGCGCTCGTCGAGATTGGCACCGAACGCGCTGTGTTCACTCTGGCGTTGCCAGTGGAACTGCACCTTGATCCGGCCATGCTCGTCGGTATGGATCTCTTCCCCGCTTGGGCCCACCACGGTGGCGGTCTGCACCCCACGCGCGGACGGCTTGGCGTGTTCGCCATGGCTGTAATCCGGAGTGAGCGGAATGCCACGGCGTTGCGCTTCAAACTGCACCGCAAACGGTTGTGGTGCTTCCTGGCCCTGGCTCAGGAACCGGGTCAGATCCCCAGGCAGGTTGTTATAGGCGGTAAAGGACAACTGGCTGGCGACGAACTCACGCTGCTCGGGTGCATCGGCATCGTGCAGCGGGTGATCGGTCAGCGCGAACCACTCACCGACCTGCAGGTTGCGCACGGTACCGGCACCCTGGAAGCGCTTCTTCTGCAGGTCATGTGCCTGCTGGCGCAACTGGGCATAACGCGACAGTTGCTCGGCATCACCGGCGTAGTACAGCGACTGCGGATCGTAATCCTCCAACGAGGACTGGGCCTGTTCACCGCCGGCCCCCTGGTCGATGGCCGAGGTTTCGCCCACCTGCTGGGTCAGTACCGGCTTGTAGTCGAACGACGCCAGCGCCACCGCACCACTACCG
>NZ_JANBVF010000063.1 GCF_024437655.1 Chitinolyticbacter albus | reverse complement strand
ATGGTCAACGTGACCGATGGTGCCCACGTTCACGTGCGGCTTCGTCCGCGTAAACTTTTCCTTTGCCATGATATTTCCTTCTCGAGAACCTGAAATACACCAGCATTGATGAGATGGTGCTGTTGGTGGGAATTGAACCCACGACCTCTCCCTTACCAAGGGAGTGCTCTACCCCTGAGCTACAACAGCCAAACCTGGAGCGGGTGAAGGGAATCGAACCCTCGTCATAAGCTTGGAAGGCTTCTGCTCTACCATTGAGCTACACCCGCAGGATCCTAGCTTCACTAGCAGTTAACGCAGACTTCACACCGCGAAGCGCATTTGGTGGTGGGGGTTGGATTCGAACCAACGTACTCAGAGAGGGCAGATTTACAGTCTGCTGCCTTTAACCACTCGGCCACCCCACCGCAAGAGCTGCGCATTATGGTCAAGCCCCCATTCAGTGTCAAATTCTTTTCGCGCCAGCGGCCAGGTTTTTCGCCATCATCCTGATCGACAATGGGATTTTCTGGCACGCCCGCCCACGCGGGTGACGCGCTCTCCTGTCCTGGGGCATCCCGAATGCTCGCTCGCCGGTCAGCCTAGCTGTCCCGTAGCGCCCTCACGGCAGTTGCGCTTGCGGGGGCCGGCGCTCCAGTTGCCGGTGGCGGGCGCGATAGGCGCGCGGCGTCATGCCCTTGGCAGCGAGGAACTGCCGGTTGAAATGCGCAAGATTGCGCCAGCCCGATTCCTCGGCGATCGCACCGATCGCCTTGTCGGTCTGCAGCAGTTGCTGGCAGGCGCGCCCCACCCTCAGGCGGGTGAGATAGTCGACCACCGTAGTCAGCGTATGGCGCTTGAAGAAGCGGTGAAAAGCACCGATCGACAGCGCAGCGCGCTGCGCAAGCGCCTCGACGGCAATATCCTCGGCGAAATGCGCGTGCAGGTAGTCGAGGATGCGTCCGATCCGCTCACGCTGGCCGTCGATCCGGCCTGATGGTGGCGCGAGCGAAGCCAGCGGCCGCGCGCGCGCATCCGCCGCCAGTTCCAGCAGCACATCAAGCAACACCGGCATCCGCCGTGCCGACTCCAGCTCGCCCAGGCTGAGCAAGGCCGGTCGCACCTTGTTCCTGACCTGAGGCGAGAACGCGAGGCCCGCGCCGGCAGTGCGGACCAGCGTGCCCAGCGCACCCAGTTCGGGCATGGCCGTGGTCAGCCGCGCGATCCAATCCAGGCTGAACCAGGCCACCACCGCCAGCATGGGCCGGGACTCATCCAGCCGCCGCTGCGCGGCCCAGGTATGCGGCAGGTTGGGCCCGACCAGCACCAGATCACCGTCGTCGAAGTCGGCGACATCATCGCCGATGAAACGCTGGCCTCGGGCATTGACGGTGAGCGTGAGCTCGAACTCGGGGTGGTAGTGCCACTGGAACGGCAGCTCGGGCAATTCACGCCACAACAGCGACCAGGATTGCCCGGCCGGCACCAGCACATGTTCGAATTGCGGACGCATCCACACACCTATCGCCACGGAAAACGTCACGATCGTATCAATAGTGATACAGCCAGGCGCAATACGGCAAACGCCCGACGGCGAGACTAGCCCCATCGGCCCATGCGCCGTCCACCTCTGGAGATCAAGATGAACTATGGCTATGGCGATCAACGTCCCGGCAATCCTTCCGTGGCCTACACCGAACAGACCCAGCTGCGTGACTTGAAGAAGCGCCTGCCATTGCGCGTGCTGAGCGCGGACGACTTCGCGCATTGGCAACGCTACGGCTATGTGATCGTGAAACAGGCCATCAGCGCCGAGCAGGTGGCGCGTACCGTGGATTTCCTGTGGGAATTCCAGGCGCTCGATCGCGATGATGTGGCCAGCTGGAGCAAGCCCGAACTGCGCGAACATGAGATGCGCGAGCTCAATGGCTCGGGCATGGTCGAGGCGTACCAGAACCAGGCGCTGTGGGACAACCGCCAGACGCCGCGCGTGTACGACGCCTTCGTCGACATCTGGGATCGCGAAGACCTGTGGGTGACGATCGATCGCGCCAATCTCAACACACCCAATGCCGGCGTGCGCAAATTTGGAGGCTTTATCCACTGGGATGCCGACACCACGCTAACTCCGCTGCCGGTGAATGTGCAGGGCGTGCTGGCCTTGTCCGATACCAATGAGGAAGGTGGCGGCTTCCAGTGCATTCCAGAGCTGTTCGAGCAATTCGATGCCTGGCGACGCAGCGCCCCGGCAGATCGCAACGCATGGCGGCCGGATCTGGCCACCCTACCCTGGCAACCCCGTTTCATCCCGATGCAGGCGGGCGACCTCCTGATCTTCAACAGCCTGCTGGCCCATGGCATCCGGCCCAATACCTCCGCCGACCGTGTCAGGCTCGCCCAGTACATCTCGTTCACCCCTGCCGGCGAGGACGATCAGGAACTGCGCGACTGGCGCATCGGCAGCTGGTGCCGGCGCGAGCCCGCGCGCGGCTATGCATTTCCGGGCGACCCGCGTGAGTGGGAAAAGACGCGCTATCCGCGTGCCCAGCTCACCACCCTGGGGGAGCGGATACTGGGACTTCGCAACTGGGCGGATGGGCTGCAGGCATCGACTGAGGCCTTGCTTGCCTAGCCGCGAAGGCCGCAACTGGCATCCCGGCGGCAGGTCCGCACGCCGCGCCCGCATACGCCGTCGATGCGCCGCACGAGGCCGCGCGCTATGTCCATGCGCAATGGGATCATGGTGTTTCCAACCCGCCCCACCGCTCTATCAATACGGCGCAGACCATCGTGCGCAGCCACCGACCCACGCCGAGCGTGTCAGCTCGGGCGCCATCGTCCCGCCGCCAGGGCGAGGAGAAATGCGGCTTGGCGAGGTAAAAAATGCCACACGGCTTGTGCCGCCTGTCACTCGTACGTCAGCGGCCCCGGGCGCATCATCGTTCTTACAAGCTAAGCCGGCGTCGACCGGATAGACCACAGGAGAAACGATATGAACGACCCGACTTCGAGCAAGACCCATCCCCTGATCCTGGCGGCCGCTGTCGCCGTCATCCTCTTCGCCGGCGTCGGCGCCGCCCATTGGCTGGGCTGGGTAGGCCAACCCATTCCGACGCCACATGCCGTCGCCAGTATCCCTGCTGCGATCACGCCACAGGCTGCGCTCACCACGATAGCGGAGCCTGTCGCGACACCCACGCCGACGCTCGCCCCCACCCCGGCTCCCACGCCCGTACCAACCGTCACGCCGACGCCGCGCCCCAAGGCCAAACCGACGCCGCGGCCGACCCATGTGCCGCAAGCCGATCCGACACCCGTCAAGCAAAGCTGCGCAAACTGCGGCGAGGTGACGGCGATACGCACGGTGGAAGTGGCCGGTGATGCCAGCGGCGGTGGCGCCGTTGCCGGTGGCGTGGTCGGCGGCGTGCTGGGCAACCAGATCGGCAAAGGCAATGGCCGCAAGGTGGCGACGGTGCTGGGAGCGCTTGGCGGCGCAGTGGCCGGCCACCAGATCGAGAAACAGGTGCGAAAAACCACGGTTTACGAAGTGGATGTCGCCTTCGAAGATGGCAGCAGCCGCAGCTATCAGTACCCGCAGCAGCCGGCACTTTCCCAAGGACAGGCCGTGAAGGACATCGGCGGTGAACTGGTCGCGCGCTAACCCTCCCTCCTCCTTCCTGGCAGCCCGGTGCATCGCACCGGGCTTTTTCATACACGCTGGTCGGTTTGAAGTTCGCGCATTAAAATGCCAAACGGGTATGCACGGGGGCATCATGGACAAGGGCTTGAACAATCAGGGAGCGTTGGCCGCGCTGGAAGAATTGCGACGCGACGCGCGCATTTGCAAGGGCCGGCATTTTGCAGCTGCCGATCGCAAGCTCATTCTGCATCGGTGCTGCGGGGTACCGGTCATCCTTGCCAACCTCTTTGTCGGCATCGTGCTGGTCAATCTGCAAGGCGGCACCGTGAGCATGGGTAGCGAGTTCGATCCGGTCGGCCTCGCAACCGGCAGCCGCACCGCGGACACGCTGTCCCTGGTATCGACCCTGCTGGCGTTCTGCGCCGCCAGCCTGTCTGCAGTGCAGACGTTCTTCAATTTCCATAAGACCGCCGAAGGGCATCGCGCCATAGGCAACCGCTATATCGACATTGCGCGCCGTGCAAAGGCCTTGCTGCAGCGCCAATCCGACCTGACAGACACCGCCGCCCCACTGTGGGACAACTATGGCGCGCTTTACACCGAATACCGGCAGATCAATATCGAAGCCGAAGCCTTCCCCACATCCCGCAGCGATCTGAAAGCCGCGCTGGGTGCTCCTGAGCTGACGCCGTGAATGCGAGGTTCGCGCTGACCGGCGAAGCCGTGCTGGATCGGCAGGATCAGCTTTGGCTGCCTTGCGATCTGCCCCACCTCGGACGCGCGCCCGGGGAATTCCGTCCGCTCTCGGCAAGCCGCGCCGTATTGAATGCCGACCGCTCGCCATTCATGCTCGATTACGCCACGGTGGGCACCGTGCATATACTCAACGGCATGGGCGTTGCGCTGGGGGATTCCGTCATCGGCCTATCGGTGCTGCATGCCTTGAAAGCAGCCCACCCGCAGTTTCAATGCGTGCTGTACCGCAGCCCCCATACGCCGGCCTACGTCGAAGCGCCCTACAGCGGCCTGGATTGGCTGACCGTGCGGCACCTGCCCTGGCCGCTGGCCGAGCTGCCCGTCGATGAGCCCGTCATCGATCTGGCCGATTTCATGTATCGCCCGGCCTTTGATCGGCTCGCCATGATCGATTTCTTTGCAGAGAGCCTGGGCATCGTCGCGCCCTCGTTGCCAGCAACGACCAGGCGCAATGGCTGGCTGCAACATCAAGCCCGTTATTGCCCGGCCCCAGATGGCGATTACACGCTGCTCTGCACGCGAGCGAGCTCGGCGCTGCGCAGCATGCCGCATTCGGTGGCCGAGCAGTTGGCTGCGACGCTGGCCGGGCAAGGCCGCCGCGTGCTCAGCTTGGGGGGCCCGCCCCTTGCTGCCGCGGAGGATATTTCCGAGCGCTGCCGCCTGTGGCCGGAACTGCTGGCCTGCATTGCTGGCGCTCAGCAGGTGGTGAGCACCGACACCGCCATCATTCATCTGGCCGCCGGCCTCGATGTGCCCTGCCTTGCCTATTTCATGGGAATGGACCCGACGCTGCGGGTGCGCGACTACCCGCGCTGTCACGCCATCCAGCTCGATGGCGAGGGACGGCTGGCCGGCTTGCATCATGCCAACGCGCAGTGGCAGCTGGACTACGCGGCCGCTTGCTGGCAACTCGCGCCGGAGGGCTTGGCGCTACTGGCCTGACCTTAGAAACAGAGCTGCCGCACCCAAGGTGCGGCAGCTCTGTTTACGACCTTGCGGATTAAGCGTTCAGCCTTCGCTATCGGGTAGTACGCGCACCGGCTGTATCACATTGGACAACAGATCGATCACCTGCCGACGTACGGCGAGGTCTGCGACATATTCAAACGCTTCGTCCAGTAGCTCGTGGGTTTCGCAAGCCAGTTGAAACAGCATCACCTGCTCCTCGCTACTTGCACGTGGCAGATAGCAATTGATCTCGTCGACGACGTGATCGGCCAGCTCATCCGGGCGGCTGGCCTCGGCAGTCAGGATACGGGCGTACAGCCGGATTCCGATTGGCCCCATCGCTAGCATGTGCATCACGCTCTCCTCGCCATTGCGGCGCTCATTTCCAATCTAGACAGCGCAATAGGGCCTTACCCGCCCGCCTGTCGGTTATCGCGCGCGATGTATACACGAGCTTGCTCCATAATTTCGCAAATGCACAAAACCCCTAGGGGATTCTCTTTAAAGACAAGTCAGGCTGAGCGACGTAGATTTTGTGCATAGCAACAACGGAGCGCTGCTCATGTGTGGCATCGTCGGTGCGATCTCGGATCGCAATGTGGTTCCCATGCTGCTGGCTGGCCTCGCCCGGCTGGAATATCGCGGCTATGACTCCAGCGGCCTGGCGCTGATCGAACGCTCGGACATGACGCGGCTGCGCGTGGCCGGACGCGTGTCCGAATTGGCACAACGCGGCTCGCAACTGGCCGGTCGGGCCGGTTTGGCGCATACGCGCTGGGCGACGCACGGCGAGCCCTCGGAGGCCAACGCCCATCCCCACCTGGGCGGCGACAGCGTGCTGATCGTGCATAACGGCATCATCGAGAACCATCGTGAATTGCGCCGCGAGCTTATCGACCTGGGTTACCGCTTCACGTCCGACACCGACAGCGAAGCCATCGCCCACCTGATACACCACGAACTCAAGCGCAGCGACGATCTGCTTTCGGCCGTGCGTGCCGCGATGGCCCGGCTCAATGGCGCGTTCGCCATCGGCGTGATCTGTCGCGACTGGCCCGACCGCATGATTTGCGCGCGCCGCGGTAGCCCGCTGGTGCTGGGCCTGGGCTTTGGCGAGCAGTTCTTTGCCTCCGATATTTCCGCGCTGCTGCCGGTGACGCAACGCATGATCTACCTCGAGGAAGGCGACATCGCCGAGATCAGCCGCGACAGCATCCAGATCTTCGATGCCGCCGGCTTGCGGGTGACCCGCGCGACACGCACCGTCGATGTCTCGCTCGATGCCGCTGAATTGGGCAACTATCGCCATTTCATGCAAAAAGAAATCTTCGAGCAACCCACGGCCGTGGCCAATACGCTGGCGCGCGCCACCGAGCTCGGTTGCCGCGCGGAGCTGTTCGGCCACGAGGCCCATGCGGTATTCACCGCAGCGCCCGCCATCCGTATCGTCGCCTGCGGCTCCAGTTATCACGCCGGCCTCGTTGCCCGTTACTGGATCGAGGAATGGACCGGGCTGCCGGTCAGCGTCGACATCGCCAGCGAATACCGCTACCGCAAGAGCCATGAACAGGATGGCACGCTGATCATCGCCATCTCGCAATCGGGTGAAACCGCTGATCTGCTCGCGGCCGTGCGCTCGGCGCGCGAACGTGGCGCCGTCAAGGTGCTGGCGCTATGCAACGTACCGCACGCCACGCTCACCCGCGAAGCAGACCTGCTGTTCCTCACCCAGGCTGGCATCGAGATCGGCGTCGCCTCGACCAAGGCCTTCCTCACCCAGCTGGTCGGACTTTACGTGTTTGCCGCGGCGCTGGCGCGCACCCGGGCCAGCCTGCCCGAGCCCGAGCTCACCGCGCTGAACGACGCCCTGCCCACCCTGCCGCATCTCATCCTCGACGCCCTGGCGCTCGATGGCGAGATCGATCGCTGGGCGCAGGAGCTGGCGCACTACGAGCACGCGCTGTTCCTGGGGCGCAACACGCTCTACCCGATCGCGCTGGAAGGTGCGCTCAAGCTCAAGGAGATCGCCTATATCCACGCCGAGGGCTACGCCGCGGGTGAACTGAAGCACGGGCCGCTGGCACTGGTGGACGAGAACATGCCGGTGATCGTTTGCGCCGCGCGCGATGCGCTGCTCGGCAAACTGGTTTCCAACGTGCACGAGGTGCAGGCACGCGGCGGCAAGGTGTTCGTGCTGGCCGAGCCCGGCACCGAAGCCGAGTTCGACGGCGCGCATCGGGTGCTTACGGTCCCCGCGGCCGCAGGCGCACTCACCCCGGTGACCATGACGCTGCCGTTGCAGCTGATCGCCTACCACACCGCCTGCCGCAAGGGCACTGACGTCGACAAGCCGCGCAACCTGGCCAAGTCCGTGACGGTCGAGTGATCAGGGAGATGCCGCCTGCCGCGGTATTGCCTGCCATCGTAGCTACGTGGCGGCTGCAAACGATCGGCTGCCAGCCCCTTCGTTGAGAGCCGCTAACAAACCCAGCGCAGCGGTTCTGGCAAGAAGCGCGAAATGCGGACAGTTAGGCGTACGGCAAGTGAGTGCGA
>NZ_JANBVF010000062.1 GCF_024437655.1 Chitinolyticbacter albus | reverse complement strand
ATCGAGGCCTTCGCTCGACTTGTATTGCGCCAGGTTCAGATCGCACGTGGCTTGTACATCTGGGATCACCAGCGCTTCGTAGCGTTGCTCGGCGGTGAGGCTGGCATCGGCCTTGAGCTTGGCCAGATCGTTGGCGTAGAGCGGATCGGACGAGATGGCCTTGTAGAAGATGGCGGGATTGGAGGTGACACCGGCGATGGCGTCGTCGGCCAGCAGCTGTTGCAGGGTGCCGGCCTGGATCAGGCCACGGGACAGGTTGTCGAGCCAAATGCGTTGGCCCAGGGGTTTGATGGCGGCGATGCGGCTCATGCTTATACCTCTGACTTAGGTCGGAATGATGGGGCGGGATCGGGGTCGCCCGTGGCGACGTCGGCGTGCATTATCGTTGATGTAGCGCCGTTTGACATTTGCCCGTGCGCAAAACTGCTGCGTTCGGCGGAAAAAAGCCGGTCCTCCCAGCCCGCGCGTGTGGATTCAATCCACCTGTACCCGCACCGGCTGGCTATGCGTGACCACGTCCCAGCCGTTGGCATCGATGCCGTCGATCACCACCAGGAACAGATCGTGTGTACCGCGCGCCAGCCCGCCGGTGTTCAGGTGCAACAGGATGCCGCCGTTCCAGCGGCTCCAGTCCTGCAGCTCGCGGATGGTAGCGTTCGCCAGTTGAGGCTGGTCGCGCAGCTCGACCCGCTTCCAGCCGGCCGTGGCGCTATTGCCGACGATGACCTGGCTATCGTCCGACCACAGCTCACGCACTTGCGGCTTTGGGGCCGTGTTGTCGACGCCGTCCTCAAGCTGGCCGAAGTTGCCGAAGTAGTTCTGCTCGACGAAATAGCGCAGCCGCAGGTTCGGATCGGCATAGATGCGCTCGGCCTGGCGGTTGTGGCTGATCGTGGTGCGGCCGTTTTTATGCACGCGAGTGATCAGTTTGCCGTCGTTGCCACCCTGGGTGCCGGTGTAGAGCAGGATCTCCATCAGCGCCCAACCGCCATTGCTGTCGGCCGCCGCACCGCCCCAGTAGGTGCTCTTGTCGTTGGCCGAGCGGTTCACCATGGTGATCGGTCCCTGGCTGGTTGGCCAATTGTGGACCTTGATCTCGACATCGCTGTCGGTCACCGAATCCTGCCAATGGATGCGTTCGTGCTTCCACTGGTAGCTCTTGGTGTAGGGCGCGCCGTTGAGCAGCAGTACGTTGCGTACGTAATGCGCTTTGTAGACGTAACGCCGTTCGGCGATGGCAAAGCCTGGATCGTAGCGGCGCACTGCGTTGTAGTGCGTGGCATCCTGCGGCGTGAACAGCACCTTGCCTCGCTGACCATCGCTGCGCACCGAGGTCGGGCCGCCCAGGTTGTTGAAGGTCCAGCCGCCGCCGTTGGGGATGGCGGCGCCCAAGGCCTGCGATTCGATGGCGCCACCGCTGCCACCCAGCATGGTCTTGGTGACATCGTTGATGCCGAAGGCGCCGGCTAGCGAAACCAGATCGCCGTGGCGCAGCGTCGCAGCCGTAGACACGGGTGTAGGCATTGATACGGGCGTAGGTGTAGGCGACGGCGCGGACTGGGCGGGAGCGGGGGCATCGCGCTCGCCCTCGCTACCTCCGCCGCCGCAGGCGCAGAGGGTCAGGCAGGCGAGTAGTGGAACGAGACGGGATGGGGCTGGCTGATGTGCAGACATGAGGTGTGCTCGGCGGGGAGTGCCTGCAGCATATCGGGCTCGGGCCGGGCCACAGCGAGCTGCCGTCCAGCGCAACGCTATGCGCGATGTTCGGCTCAATCGGTGAGCGCGCGATGGCCAGGAAAGCGCGCCGCGAATTCGCTGCCTTCGCCCAGCTTGGACTTCACCGCCAACTGGCCCTGATGGCGTTGCAGGATATGTTTGACGATGGCAAGCCCAAGGCCGGTGCCGCCGGTGGCGCGCGAGCGGCCGCGGTCGACCCGGTAGAAGCGCTCGGTCAGGCGTGGAATATGCTCGGGCGAAACGCCGATGCCGCTGTCCTGCACGGCGAACACCGGCACACCCTGTTCCAGTCGCCAGGAGAGCGTGATCTCGCCGCCGGGCGGCGTATAGCGGATGGCGTTGGAAACGAGGTTGCCCAGCGCCGAATGCAGTTCGTCGTGATTGCCGATCAGCTTGGCCGCTGCGATCTGGGCAATCTTGATCGTGTGCCGTCCCTGCGACAGCCCTTCGGCCTCGGCCTGCAACAGGCGCACCAGTTGCGGTACGTCCACTTCCTCTTCCTTGAGCTGCTGGCCGTTTTCCAGCCGCGACAGCGTCAACAGATCATCGACCAGCCGCTGCATGCGCTGGGTCTGGTCGACCATCAGCTGCAATTGCCGGGCGCGGGTGGCCGGCTCCATCTCGGGCATGTCCATCATCGTTTCGGCAAAGCCGCCGACCACGGTGAGCGGGGTGCGCAGCTCGTGCGACACGTTGGCGATGAAGTCGCGGTGCACCATCTGTACGCGGTCGAGCTGGGTGATGTCGCGGCTGAGCAGGAGCTTGCGCGTCGAATCGAACGGCACCAGCTGCACCGACAGCACCTGCTCGGTAGGTCGGGTGGTGCGCAGCAGCAGCGGGTGGGCGAAATCCTGCGTGCGCAGGTATTCGCGCAGGCTGGGCTGGCGCACGATATTGGTCACCACCTGCCAGACATCGGAGTTGCGATCGATCGCCAGATGCTGGGTAGCCGCCTGGTTGCACCACTCGATGCGATCGAACTCGTCGAGGATGATCACGCCATCGGGCAGTGCTTCCCCAGCGCTGGTGAAGCGCTCCAGCGTATTGGCGAGCTTGTCCTGGTTCTTGCGCTGGTTGCGCACCTGTTCATACAGCTTGTCGAACACGTCCTGCCACAGCAGGAAGCTGGTCGGCACATTGTCCACCCGCGGGTGCTGCATCCAGCGGTACAGCCGGCCCAGGTTGTAGAGGTGGAAGCACACCGACAGGCTGAGCAGCACGCAGGCGAGCGTCAGACCGGCCTCGGCGCCGGCAATACCGCCGGTGAACAGCGAGATCAGCGTGATCGCCAGGTAATAGATGAGGGAGCGCAGCCAAAGCATTCGGATTTCCGGCGCAAAGGATGGGAAGGGGGTGCGTGGGAGCCGCACGCCCAGCATGGCTTAATTCTATTACGGTCAGTCGAGGCTTAGCGCTGCCAGCAAGACCCGGCGCAACGGTAACGGCAAGTCGCGCGCAACGTCCGGAAGGGCGAAGTCGGGTTTCCTCGGTGCACTGAGAGCGCAGGGCGTATGGGAAATGTATGCAGCGTAGCCCAAGGGGGTGCGGCGCTTACTGGGCGGAGAGCCGGTAGCCGGTGCCACGCACGGTCTGGATCAGCTTGTCGTAGCCGGAGGTCTCGAGCGCCGAGCGCAGCCGGCGGATATGCACGTCGACCGTGCGTTCCTCGACGAACACATGGTCGCCCCACACATGGTCGAGCAGCTGCGCGCGTGAATGCACGCGCTCCGGGTGCGTCATGAAGAAGTGCAGCAGGCGGAATTCGGTGGGGCCGAGGTCGATTGGCTCGCCATTGCCGGTGACGCGATGCGTGGCCGGATCGAGGCGCAGGCCCTGGATCTCGACGGTGTCGTCGGTCACCTGCGGCGCACGCCGACGCAGCACGGCCTTGATGCGCGCCTGCAATTCGCGCGGGCTGAACGGCTTGGTGATGTAGTCGTCGGCGCCGGTCTCCAGGCCGACGATCTTGTCCTGTTCGTCCGAGCGCGCGGTCAGCATGATCAGCGGAATCTGCCGCGTGCGTTCCTCGCCGCGCAGCTTCCTGGCGAAATCGATGCCGGACATGCCGGGCAGCATCCAGTCGAGCAGGATCAGATCGGGCAGGGCGTTGCGCACGATGGTCTGCGCGCCTTCGACCGAGTCGGCCCGCATCACGTGATGCCCGGCCTGGGTGAGATTGAAGGCGATCAGTTCCTGGATGGCCGGTTCGTCTTCAACGAGCAGGATGTTGGCGGGCATGGCGTCCTCAATCGGTGCGCGGTTTGGAATGTTGCGAGATTAAGGCTTGAACATGAAGCAAATATTACAAGTGTCGATTTGCTGTCGCTGCGAATTTTTGTTTGTAATTCCGGTGTCGGAATGCGTCGTAAGTGTGCTTTGCAATGCATGCGACGTGGTGCACAGTGCTGGCTGCTGTATTGCCGCCCTCCATCATCTGCGGCCAAGGCCATGCGGTTAGCGGTATCATGGCGCCGGTATCCCGGAGAGTTTTCCGCATGGCCGGACTGCAGCCTTCCACGCCCGCACCCACTGAAATTCATCTGCACCGCGCCAGCGCCACGCTGGAAGTGGCGTTCGACAACGGCGCGCGCTATGAGCTGCCGGCCGAATACCTGCGCGTGCTGAGCCCGTCGGCCGAAGTGCGCGGCCATGGCGTGGGCCAGGGCGTGCTGCAGGTGGGCAAACGCGCGGTGAAGCTCGTCAACATCGAGGCGGTGGGCCATTACGCCGTGAAGCTCACCTTCGACGACGGCCACGATTCCGGCCTCTATTCCTGGGATTATCTACATGAGCTTGGCCGCGATCAGGCGCGGCTGTGGCAGGGCTATCTCGACGAGCTGGCCGCCGCCGGCGCCAGCCGCGATCCGCAATGACATTCCTATCAAGAGCGTAACGATGACGGACTCCAGCACCCATTTCGGTTTCAAGACGGTCAAGGAATCGGAGAAGGCCCAGAAGGTCGCCGAGGTGTTCCACTCGGTGGCGCAAAAATACGATGTGATGAACGATCTGATGAGCGCTGGCCTGCACCGCGCCTGGAAGTTCTTCACCATCGAGACCAGCGGCGCCAAGCCGGGCGATAAGGTGCTCGACATCGCCGGCGGCACTGGCGATCTGTCGAAGGCGTTCTGCAAGAAGGTCGGCAAGACCGGCCAGGTCTGGCTCACCGACATCAACAGCTCGATGCTGGGCGTGGGCCGCGATCGCCTGCTCGACGCCGGTTACGCCGTGCCGACCGCGCAGTGCGACGCCGAGAAGCTGCCGTTCCCCGACAACCATTTCGACATCGTCACCGTGGCGTTCGGCCTGCGCAATATGACGCGCAAGGACGCGGCGCTCGCCGAGATGCACCGCGTCCTCAAGCCCGGCGGCCGTTTGCTGGTGCTGGAGTTCTCCAAGGTGTGGGCACCGCTCAAACCGGCGTACGACCTCTATTCGTTCAAGCTCTTGCCCTTCATGGGCAAGCTTATTGCCGACGATGCCGATTCCTATCAGTACCTAGCCGAATCGATCCGCATGCACCCGGACCAGGAAACGCTGAAGACCATGATGCAGGACGTCGGCTTTGGCCGGGTCGAGTATCACAATATGAGCGGTGGCATCGTGGCGCTGCACAAGGGGCACAAGTTTTGAGCCGCTTCGCCCACTTGGCGCCATACCTGCCGCTGCCGAGCGCACGTTGATGCTCGCCGGCCTCGTCAACCGCCTGCTGGTGCGTGATGCGGCCGCTGGCGCCCAACTGGCCCGTCATGCCGGGCGGGTGCTGCGGCTGGAGTTCCCGGTGATCGCCGGCACGCTCGGCATCACCGCCGATGGCCGCTTCGAGAAATCCGTCGCCGAGCCGGAGGCGACGCTATCGCTGCCGCTGGCCTTCTTCATCGCCTTCGTGTTCGATCGCGCCTCGGCGCAGCGCCAGCTGCACCTGGCGGGTGATGCTGAACTGGCCATGGCCGTCGGCCGGGTGCTGAGCGAGTTGCGCTGGGACGTCGCTGAAGAGCTGTCGTCCTTTGTCGGCGATATCGCCGCGCAGCGCATCATCAAGCTGGCCGGACGCTTTGGCGGCATCCCCGGCGCCATCGGCGCGCGCATGGTCGCGCATCTCATCGAGTACTGGCGCGACGAGGTGCCCCTGCTTGCCAACAAGGCGGACGTGGCGCGTTACTGCGGCGACGTCGATGGCCTGCGTGATGATGTGGCGCGGCTGGCCAAGCGTATCGAGCTCTTGACCAAGAAATCCGACTGATGCGTCTATTCCGTTTGATCAAGATTGCCCGAGTCGTCATCGGCTATGGGCTCGACGAGTTCCTGCTCGGCCATGAGCGCGTGCACGGCCTGAAGAAGCTGATCGGCGTGCTGTTTTTCTGGCGCCGACTCGACGCGCCGCGCGCGGTACGGCTGCGGCTGGCACTCGAAGCGCTGGGGCCCATCTTCGTGAAGTTTGGCCAGGTGCTGTCCACCCGGCGCGATCTCTTGCCGCCCGACATCGCCGACGAGCTGGCGCAGCTGCAGGACCAGGTGCCGCCGTTCGACGGCGAGATTGCGGTGGCGGTGATCGAGGCGGCGCTGGGCGCGCCAGTCGATACGCTGTACGCCGAGTTCGAGCGCCAACCGGTGGCGTCGGCGTCGATCGCCCAGGTGCATCGCGCGCGGCTGCCCGATGGGCGCAAGGTCGCGGTCAAGGTGCTGCGGCCCGGCATCCTGCCGGTGATCGAATCAGATCTGGCGCTGATGCGGGTGATGGCCGCGCTGGTCGAGCGGCTGTTCGTCGACGGCAAGCGCCTGCGCCCGCGCGAGGTGGTCGCCGAGTTCGATAAATACCTTCACGACGAACTCGATTTGATGATCGAGGCCGGCAATGCGGCGCAGCTGCGGCGCAATTTTTTGGGCTCGGACCAGCTGATCGTGCCGGAAGTGTTCTACGACTGGACCGCGCGCGAGGTACTGACGCTGGAGTGGATGGATGGCATCCCGGTCGGTCGCATCGCCGAGCTGCGCGCCGCGGGCATGGACCTGAAGAAGCTGTCACGCTACGGCGTGGAGATCTTCTTCACCCAGGTGTTCCGCCATGGGTTCTTCCATGCCGACATGCACCCAGGCAACATCTTCGTTGCCGCGGACAACCGCTATATCGCGCTCGATTTCGGCATCGTCGGCACCTTGTCGGACGAAGACAAGCAGTACCTGGCGATCAACTTCCTCGCCTTCTTCAACCGCGATTACCGCCGCGTCGCCACTGCCCATATTGAATCGGGCTGGGTGCCCAAGGAGACCCGGGTCGAGGAGCTGGAAGCGGCGGTGCGTACCGTGTGCGAGCCGATCTTCAACAAGCCGATTTCGCAGATCTCGTTCGGCCAGGTGCTGCTGCGCCTGTTTGAGACCAGCCGCCGCTTCAACGTCGAGATCCAGCCGCAGCTGGTGCTGCTGCAAAAGACACTGCTCAATATCGAGGGCCTCGGTCGCCAGCTCGATCCGGATCTCGACCTGTGGGATACCGCCAAGCCCTTTTTGCAGCGCTGGATGAACGAGCAGATCGGCTGGCGTGGCTTGATCGCCAACCTCAAGCGTGAGGCCCCGCAATGGGCGACCATGCTGCCCGGCCTGCCGCGCCGATTGAACGAGCTGGCACGGCACGACCATATCGAACTGATGGTCACCGGCTACCAGGGGCTGATGTGGGAGCAAAAGAAGCGCAACTGGCTATTGGGCGCGATTGCGGCGCTGTTGGCGGGTTTGCTGGCGACGCAGTGGTGGAGTTAGTGCTGGTACGGCAGGCGGGAGTTGCGAAGTGAACGCTGCCGGCCCGCTTCGCGCGCACGCCTTCACCTGCCTAGGTGCAGGTAGACCGGGACGAGCTGCTCTGGGGCTAAGCGCTTGATGGGTTCGGCCTGAGGTAGCTACGCCTCACGCCTCACCACTCGATCTCCCCGCCGCCGATACGCCACACCTTGCCGCCGACCTGCACCCGCCGTGCGTCGTCGATGCGCAGGTGGGTGACCGACAGCCGGGTCACCAGTCGGTGGATGGTATGGCCCTGCTCCAATTTCAGCGTGATCGGCGGGCGGCTGCCGTGCGTGAGCAGCCAGGCGCCGATGGCGGCGGCCACGCTGCCCGAGCCGAATTCCTCATACAGGTTGAACTGGTCCGAGCTGAACACGCGCAGCGTGACGAGCTCGCCATCGCGACACCAGATGGCGGCGATGGGGATCTGGCCGGCCACCTGCACCTGCTGCGCCAGCCGTTGCGCGTGGGGTGCGGCCTGCAGCACTGCCTGGCGACTGCGGATTTCGATCAGCAGGATGTCGAGCCCGGCGTCGACAAAGCATGGCTCGCTCGCGAGGTCCGATTCGGTGAGGCCAAGGCTGGCGGCGATTTCGATCCGGTTGAGTCCCGCGGGGCGTACCGCGCCAGCGTGCGTTTCCAGCCACCATTGCTCGTCGGTGTTCCATGCGCGCGCCTCGCCATGCGGCGCGTAAAATGCTTGCGATCCCGCTTCGCCGCCGAGGCTGGCGCAGGTGGCGGCGGCGGCCAGCACGGCCTGGGCGGAGTAGGGCTGCTCGTACTGCGGGGTGTAGATACGCAGGCGCCGTCGCTTCGGGTCGAGGAACACGGTGCGCGGCACGTGGAACTGGTGCGCCAGCGCCTGCAGGGTACGCGGATCGGGAAATTCCGGTGTTTCGCAGACCACCACGGCACTGCCGCTGCCGCGCCGCTCACCGAAGACGTTGAACTGGTGGAAACGGTATTGATTCACAATGGCGGGTCCAGGGCGTAATCGGTACGACCGAGGGGCGGCTTTGTTGCTACAATGCCGGGTATTTTTCTTAAAATTTCCCGCAGATTTGTCATCGCCATGCCCGTACTAGAACCGATTGCTGAGAAAGACCTGCCGCTCAAGCGCGACCTCGATCTGTTAGCCAAGGTACTGGCCGACACCATCCGTGAACAAACCGGTGCTGCGACCGCAGAGCGTATCGACGCGATCCGTGAGCTGGCATTCCGCTACGTGCAGGGCGACGATCCGGAAGCCGGCCGCGCGCTGGCGCGCTCGTTGTCGTCCTTGGATCTGGACAGCACCGTGGCGCTGGTTCGCGCATTCAGCTATTTCTCGCACCTCTCGAATATAGCGGAAGACCTGCACCACAACCGCCGCCGCCGCGCGCACCGCATGCAAGGCTCCGCATCCCAGCGCGGCAGCATCTCCTCGGCGATCGAAGCACTGGTTGCGCGTAATGTGAAGCCGCAGGACATCCTCGGGCTACTGGGTGAAACCCTGATCGCCCCGGTGCTGACCGCTCACCCCACCGAAGTGAAGCGCAAGACCATCCTCGACTGTCACCGCGCCGTCGCCGAGCTCTTGTCCGCGCGCGACCGCTATGCGATGACGCCCGAAGAAGAGGAAGGCAACCAGCAGGCGCTGGAGCGCGTGCTGCTGACGCTGTGGCAGACCCGCGAGATCCGCACCTTCAAGCTGACGGTGCAGGACGAGATCGAGAATGGCTCGACTTATTTCCGCAATACCTTCCTGCACGAAGTGCCGCGGCTCTACCTCGATCTGGAAGATCGCCTGGCCGAGTTGACCGGCGAGGCGGTGACGCTGCCCAACTTCATGCACATCGGTAGCTGGATCGGCGGCGATCGCGACGGCAACCCCTTCGTCACCGGCGAAGTGCTGCGCTACGCGGTGTCGCGCCAGTCCGGCATTGCGCTCGATCACTATTATCAGCAGCTGACCAAGCTCGAGAACGAGCTGTCGATGTCGACCCGCCTGGTGCAGGTCGACCAGAAACTGCAGGATCTGGCGGACAACGGCAATGCGCTGGAAGACGGCAGCCGCAAGGGCGAGGAGCCGTACCGGCTGGCTGTGTCCTATATCCGCGCCCGCGTGTTTGCCACCGCAACGCAGATCGGTACCTTCCACCACGCGCTGCATGATGTGGCGCGCGCGCCGGTCTATCTGCACGCGGACGAACTCGAAGCCGATCTTGAAACCCTCTATAACTCGCTGCGCTCGCACGGTGCCGCCAAGCTGGCGGGCGGCCGTCTGCGCCGCCTGTTGCGTGGCGTCTCGGTGTTCGGTTTCTATCTCGCGCCGATCGACATGCGCCAGAACTCGGGCATCCATGATCGCGTGATCGCCGAGCTGTTCGACAAGGCCGGCCTTGAAGACTACCTCGCGCTCGATGAGCAGAGCCGTCGCGTGGTGCTGCTGCGCGAGCTGGCGAGCCCGCGTCCGCTGATCTGCCCTTATGTCGAGTACAGCGCCGAAACGCAGAAGGAAATCGAGATCCTGCGCGCGGCCGAGGCGATGCAGTCGAAGTATGGCGACGCCGTGCTGCCGAACTACATCATCTCGAACTGCGAATCGGTGTCCGACATCCTGGAAGTCGCTGTGCTGATGAACGAAGTCGGCATCGTGCAGCTGGCGCCGACCGTGCGCTGCCGGATCAACATCATTCCGCTGTTCGAAACCATTGGCGACTTGCGCGGCTGTGACCAGATCATGATCGATCTGTTCGCCATTCCGCAGTGGCGCTCGCTGGTGAAGGCGCGCGATCTGGTGCAGGAAGTGATGCTGGGCTATTCGGACTCCAACAAGGACGGCGGTTATCTCACGTCGAACTGGGAGCTCTACAAGGCCGAGCTCAATCTGGTGAAGGTGTTCGAGGACGCCGGCTTCAAGATGCGTCTGTTCCACGGCCGCGGCGGTACCGTCGGCCGTGGCGGCGGTCCGGCCTACGACGCGGTGCGCGCGCAGCCGCCGGGCTCGGTGAACGGCCAGATCCGCATCACCGAGCAGGGCGAGGTGATTGCTGCCAAGTACGCCGATCGCGAAGTGGGTCGTCGCAACCTGGAAATCCTGGTTGCGGCCACGCTGGAAGCGAGCTTCGATACCTGGCCGGAGAACTTCGATCCGAGCGAACGCCGCCGCCTGATGGAAGGGCTGAGCCTGCGCGCCTATCAGTCGTATCGCGACCTGGTCTACGCGACGCCGGACTTCATCACCTATTTCCGCGAAGCGACGCTGATCAACGAAATCCCCAATCTCAACATCGGCTCGCGCCCGGCTGCCCGCCGCAACACCAATTCGATCGCCGATCTGCGCGCGATTCCGTGGGTGTTCTCGTGGAGTCAGTGCCGTTTGATGCTGCCGGGTTGGTACGGTTTCGGTACCGCGATCGCCGAGTATCTGAAGAACAAGGGCGACGAGGGCCTGGCGGTGCTGCGTGAGCACTACCAGAACTGGCCGTTCTTCCAGGTCACCATCTCCAATATGGAAATGGTGCTGGCCAAGTCCGACATCGCCATCGCCGCCCGTTATGCGGAGCTGGTGCACGATCAGGACGTGGCGCGTCGTATCTTCGGCCGCATCAAGGACGAATGGCAACGCTCGGTCGACGCCGTGCTGGCGATCACCGAGCACGACGAGCTGCTGGGCGACAATCCGATGCTGGCGCGTAGCCTGGACAACCGTCTGCCCTACCTCGATCCGCTCAATCACCTGCAGGTCGAGTTGCTCAAGCGCCTGCGCGGTGGTGACGAAAGCGAGGAGCTGCGCCACGCCGTCCACCTCACCATCAACGGGATTGCCGCCGGTCTGCGCAACAGCGGCTGATCGTTTCCTCGTTGTCCCATGCAAAGCCCCGGTCTCGTGCCGGGGCTTTTGCATGCCGGCTGCGATAGGCGCGGCGGCGATGCGCACGTATCATCCGGTCATGCGCGCTGCCTTTTTCCCCTTGTTGTTGCTGGTATTGCCACTCTTTACCGTGGCCAAGGGCAAGGTGCCCTCGCATTTCAGCGATCAGGTCGAGGCCGCCTTGACCTGCCGCTCGGAGTTTTCCCCGACCTACTGGCAGGACTATTTCCGCCTGCACCTCGGCCAGCCCCTGCGCACCTGGGGCGAGGCCGAATGGTTTGACTCGCAAGGCGCGCTGCTGGCCGGCAACCCGAGCGAAGAAGTCTTCGTCAACGTGACCGATAGCGGCGCACTGATGGTCGGTGCCTTGTTCGAGACCAAGGTCGAAACGGTGCGAAGCAATATCGAAACGCGGCTGTCGATTGCCTTTACGCCGCTCCCCGGCCCTTATCCACGCTACCTGTCCAAGTTCGGCAGCGTGTTGGTCGGGCTCTCCAATGGCCATACCAAGTGGTACTGCGCCCGCTGGCATCTGGGCAATCGCCCCTGATCACCCGCTTTTTTGTCCCCCATGCCTGTTTGAGTCCACTGCCGGGCATTGCTGCTGCCCATTGGCAAGCCCGCTCTGTCAGTTTTTTGCTGAACAGCGAAGGCTAATTTGGTGTACTTTATATATTACTGATTTCTAATAAAATTTTGCAGGGTTGGTATTTTGTAAGAAAATGGCCAATGAAGCCAGCTGACGCAATACCACTTAATCTGCATTTCGTCGGCGACAGACGGAAAATTTACGTAGTGGTTGATGGTGAAACTACAAGATTTTATGTCAAATACCTACATCAGATAGCGTTAATGTTGCGACGCAAAATGGTGCATTTCCGCATGTTTTCTGCGTTTTTGGCGGTGTGCGGGGTGCGATATTGCGGTGCAAGATGCTTGTTGTCGGTGCGTTGCGTAGTCTTTCTAAATTGTCAGCAAACAATGCGAAACGGCCGTCAAATTGCTGGGCGAAAACAGGGTTGACACCAGTTGGGGCATGGGCGGTAATGCAGTCGTGTCGACGCCGATTGGCTACCCGGCCAGTACGGTAACCGCCCAGATGACAGTTAGGCCTTTCTATGAGCTGACGAATTCTGCGGTAGGTAAAGACCAGTGGATGCGCGTGAATAACGCCAATAAGAGGATGGAGACCCCTTAGATGTCGCAAATCAATCGTTTTGCAATTGCTGCACTCCCGGCTGCGCTGTTCGCAGCCCAAGCTTTCGCGGCTTATCCGGCATGGCAAGAAGGTAATACCTATTCCGCCGGTACGTTCGTGAGCTACAACGGCAAGGACTACCAGTCTCTGGTCACGCACACCGCTTATGTTGGTGCGAACTGGAATCCGGCATCCACGCCTACCCTGTGGAAAGAAGTTGGCACCTCGACCAACCCGACCCCGACTCCGGTCGCGGCGACTCCGACCCCTGTTGTAGCGACCCCGACCCCGGTTGCCGCTACGCCGACCCCGGCAGCTGCAACGCCGACCCCGGCTGGCCAATACCCGACTTGGGCTGCCGCCAGCGTGTACACCCAAGGTAATCGCGTCGTCTATCAAGGCGTCGTGTACGAAGCCCAGTGGTGGACCCAGGGTGACAACCCGGCGCAGAGCGGTTCGTGGGGCGTATGGCGCGTAGTCAGCGGCAACCCGGTCACGGCTACCCCGACTCCGGTCGTTGCTACTCCGACCCCGAAGCCAGCAACCCCGACCCTGGTCGTTGCTACTCCGACGCCGAAGCCTGCTACTCCGACGCCGACGCCGGTTACTGGCACGACTCCGACCCCGACCCCGGTTGGCCCGACCCCGACGCCGGTTTCGCCGTCCACTGGCAAGATCGTTGGTGCTTACTTTGCGCAATGGGGTGTCTACGGTCGCGGCTACGAAGTTGCCGACATCGCGTCCAGCGGCTCGGCCAGCCACCTCACCTTCATCAACTACGCGTTCGGCAACCTGTATGTGAAGAACGGCGGTTACGAGTGCGACATTCTCACCCGCACCGAATCCGGTAACGGCGATGGTGGTGATGCCTGGGCCGACTTTGGCCGTACCCCGAGCCGTCGCGTCGATCCGGCCGACACCATCAAGTGG
>NZ_JANBVF010000061.1 GCF_024437655.1 Chitinolyticbacter albus | reverse complement strand
CGCGCAGGCGCCCAAGTGCGGGGTGACTGGGGGCCGACTATCGGACACCAACGGCATACCTGGCGACTGCAAAGCGCCGTGGTCATGGTACGAGTGTTGAGCGCAAGGCTCTAATCCTTACAAATCGAGAGGAGCGGGAAAGCACGCATTCCCCGTTCGGCTGTGACCTGGGGCGGTTGGGTTTTGGCGCAGCGCTTGCCGAGTGGAATAGGAGCGGCCAACACAATCGGGTGCAGTAGTTGGCAGAAAGGGCGAAGCGCCCTGAGAGGCGATAAACCGGACTTCATTCGGTCGCAGGCAGTACAAGGCGTACGGCAGTGAGTACGGCTTCGCCAGAAGGGTTTTGTTAGCCGCTCTAAGCGAGAGTGCCAAGCTGGCGCGGCCAGCCTGATCGCTCACACAACGCCCTCGATCTCCTCAGTCAGTAACGTCGCTTGCAGAATGGCGTTGTAAGGGCGTGGCGCGGGTACGAGCGGCTGGTGTCGCTATTACATAGTCGGCGCGGGAGGCGGAGACCGGGGCCGCGAAGCGCTGGTCAGTCGATGGCATTGAGTCAGAATGTCATTGCACGGAAAACAAGCAAGGGTTGCTGGGCATGAGCACTTACAAGTGCATCGAGATCACTGCTCGCTCAGGCTCGTTATTGCGCAGGTGGTATTGCCTGCCGCAGTCGCGTTGGCTGCCTGAGAGGCTGTCCTACGACTTTGGGATGCCTCGACGGCTGGGGGGAGCGACTTTACGCCCGCCCTGAGTGCGATGGGTGCATCATATCCACGCCGCAGGGGGCGGCGGATTGCCGGATATCGTTGCGTGAAGGCTGGTGCAAAAATCCGAAGAACCCGGTGTTTTGGGCTGTACTGGCGGAAGCGGTGAGATTCGAACTCACGGGGGACGTAAATCCCCGACGGTTTTCAAGACCGCTGCCTTAAACCACTCAGCCACGCTTCCGTCTTGGACTTGCCCCGAGCGGGGCTGCGCGCATTGTAACCAAGCTTGCGCGCCCGGTCACCCGGGGCGGGCAACGAAATGATTTGAAGTTGAGAATTCTTATCATTTAAAATGCGCGGATGTCTACGAATCGCTATGTGGTGGTGGGGGGCGTATTGGCCGCCCACGTGGTCCTGATCTATGCGGCGCTGACGGCTGCGGGGCTGGTAAAGCCGCCCGAGCCGATCCAGGCGCCGGTGCTCACGTATGTGGAGTTGCCCGCGCCGGCAAGGCCGGAGCCGCCTGCTCCCAAAGCCAAGCCGGAGCCGCCCAAGCCTAAGTCGCAACCCATGCCAAAAACGGCGCCTCCCAAGCTGCGGCAGCCAGAACCGGTTAAGGCGCCGCCGACTGAGAACTCCCCGGTGGTGCCGCCGGCGGAACCTGTTCCGGCCCCCGCGCCGGCTCCTGTGCCTGCACCTGCCGCAGCGGTGCCTGCGCCCGCACCTGCGACGGAAGTGCCGTTGACGGCCCCGGTTTTCAACGCCGCTTACCTTAACAACCCCAAGCCATCCTACCCACGGCAGTCACAGTTGCTGCGGGAAGAAGGAACGGTGCTGGTAAAGGTACGGGTCAGTGAAGCGGGTTTGCCGTTGTCGACCGAGCTTGTCAAGAGCAGTGGCTACAGCAGGCTCGACAATGCCGCACTCGACGTAGTGAAGCGCTGGCGCTTCAAACCGGCGATGCGGGGCAAGGAGGCGGTCGAGGACGTGGTGAACGTGCCGGTTCGCTTCCAGCTCGATAGTTGAACGCTGCGTGGCGAGCTTGTGCCGCCTGTTTGGAGTTCGTGAGGAAAAAAGGCGCCCGTGGGGCGCCTTTTGCTTTCCTAGTTGCGTCCAAAACAAAAACACAAAATAAATGAGAAAAGTTCTCACTTGATTTGTTACAATTGCGAAAAATTCGCATTCCGAATGGCAGCGTGCACTGTCATCGCCAGAGATACCACGTTCAGGGAGCATCACATGTCCTACATCCGTAGCCGCAAACATGGCGCGCAAGCCGCGCCCGTTCTCAAGTCCACCACGGCTGCCACGCTGCTCGCGCTGGCCGTTCCCGGCGCAGCCCTGGCCGCAGAAACCACGCTGCCCACGGTGACGGTCAGTGCGCCGGCCGAACCGGCCGAGTACAAGGTCGATCGGGTGTCGTCGCCCAAGTTCACCGAGCCGCTGGTGAACACCACGCAAACGATCTCGGTGATTCCCGAGCAGCTGTTCAAGGAGCAGGGCGCAACCACGCTGACCGAGGCGCTGCGTAACAGCCCTGGCGTGAGCACGTTCTTCCTCGGCGAGAACGGCAACACCACCACCGGCGATGCGATCTATATGCGCGGTTTCGATAGCTCCAGCAGCATCTTTGTCGATGGCGTGCGGGATCTGGGCTCGATCTCGCGCGATACCTTCAATGTGTCCTCGGTCGAAGTGACCAAGGGCCCGGCGGGCACCGACTATGGCCGCAGCGCGCCTACCGGCGCCATCAATCTGGTGACCAAGCGCGCGTCGCAGGAAGATGCCAATGCCGCCTCGCTCGCCGTCGGCAAGGAGTATCTTCGCGCCACTGCCGACCTGAACCGCGCATTCACCGCCGTGGAAGGCGCCGCGCTGCGCGTGAACGTGATGGGGCAGAAGGACGGGATCGAAGCCCGCGACGAAGTGGAGAATAACCGCTGGGGCGTGGCCGGCTCGTTAGCCTATGGTTTGGGCTCGCCGACACGCGCTTATTTCGATGTGTTGCATATCGAGCAGAACAACGTGCCCGATGGCGGCGTGCCAACCATAGGCCTGCCCGGCTACAGCAGCCCGGATCCGGCGCGCCCGTTCATCAGCGATGCCGCCCGCGTGAATTCGGAAAACTTCTACGGCACCACGTCCGACTTCGACGACGTGAGGGCCGACATGGTGACACTGGCGCTGGAGCACGATCTCTCGGCCCAGGCCACGCTGCGTAACACCACCCGCTGGGGCAAGACCCGGCAGGACTACTTGCTCACCTCTTTCATGGGCTCTTCCGCCAACCTGAAGACGCCGGATCCGGCCGATTCGTCGACCTGGACGCTGGCGCGCAGTAGCCCGACCTTCAAGAACCAGGTCAACGAAATCCTGACCAACCAGACCAATCTGAATGCGACCGTGGCGACCGGTAGCCTGGTGCACGATATTAGCGCCGGGATCGAGTTGACTCGCGAGCAGCAGACCAATCTGTCTACCGCGACTATCGGGGCATGGGAGCCTGCCAATCTGTACAACCCGGAATCGGACGTGTCCGGTCTGCAATGGCGCTTGAATGGTGGCCATGCCGATGGCGAAACCCGTACTGCCGCGGCTTACCTCTTCGATACCATCAAGATCAATGAGCAATGGCAGGTCAACGGGGGCGTACGTTTTGAGCACTATAAGACCGACTATCTGAACGTGGCCGCTTGCGGTGGCTCTGGTCGCAACCCGATCCCGTGCGGCGGCGCGCCGACGGGCACGCTGGTCACTGCGACCGACCTCAAGGATTCGGACAACCTGTTCAACTGGAAGCTCGGCGTGCTGTACAAGCCGGCGCCCAATGGCAGCGTCTACCTCAACTACGCCACGTCGCAACAGCCCCCGGGCGGTTCCAACTTCACGCTCTCGAGCAATGCCAACAACGCGGGCAACCCCGACTACGATCCGCAGGAAGCGCGTACTGCGGAGATCGGCACCAAGTGGGATCTGCTGGACCAGCAATTGTCGCTCACGGCTGCGGTCTATCGCACCGAAGTGCGCAATGAAATCGAGCAGGACCCGGTTGATATGCAGTACTACCAGACCGGCAAGAAGCGGGTGCAGGGCATTGAGCTCGGCATGGTGGGCCAGATCACCAAGGCCTGGGGCATCAGCACCGGCTTTACCGTGATGGATACCAAGGTGCTTGCCGGCGCCAATGTCGGCAACGACAGCAGCACGGCGCTGAACTACACGCCGAAGAACGCATTCACCGCCTGGACCACGTACAACCTCGGCCACGGCTTCACCGTGGGCGGCGGCGGCCGGTACGTCGGTTCCCTGCAGCGGGGCAAGGATGGCGCGGTAGGCACGCCGAAGTATGTCGAGTCGTACTGGGTGTTCGACGGCATGGCTTCCTACGCCGTCAGCAAGAACGTCGGTCTGCAGCTCAACGTCTACAACCTGTTCGACGAGGAGTATGTAGCGCAGATCAACAAGAGTGGTTATCGCTACACGCCGGGTACGCCGCGCTCGGCACGCCTGACCGCGAACTTCACCTTCTAAGCGCCATCGAGCTCGCTACGCGCCGCCCCCGATACGAGGCGGCGTTGTCGCTGCTGGCATGGGCAGGAATACGCCATGTTGTTGCATATCCCCCAAGTACTGAACGCGGACCAGGTGCGCGCCATCCGCTCCGAGCTCGATGCCACCGATTGGGTTGATGGTCGCCAGACCGTCGGGCCGCAGGGCGCCGCGGTCAAGCAGAACCGTCAGCTGGCGGAAGGATCGCCCTTGGCGCAGCGCTGGGGGCAGCTCATCCTGCAGGCGCTGACGCAACAGCCGCTGTATTTCTCCGCGGCCTTGCCGCTGCGCACGGTGCCGCCGCTGTTCAATCGCTACGCAGGGGGTGAGCATTACGGCTTTCATGTCGACGGCTCGCTGCGCGCGATGCCAGGCGGCGGCATGTTGCGTACCGATCTTTCCTGCACGCTGTTTCTGGCTGAGCCCGACGAATACGACGGCGGCGAGCTGATCGTGAACGACACCTACGGCCAGCACGAGGTGAAGCTGCCGGCGGGCGACCTGGTGCTGTACCCGTCATCCAGCCTGCACTGCGTGGCACCGGTCACGCGCGGCGCGCGTATCGCCTCGTTCTTCTGGTTGCAGAGCATGGTGCGCGACGACGGCCAGCGCAGCATGCTGTTCGACCTCGACCAGACCATACAGCGGCTGCGCGGCCAGATCGGCGATACCGCCGAGGTGCTGGCGCTGACCAGCCATTATCACAACCTGCTGCGGCAATGGTCCGAGGTCTGAGCGTGCCTGGCACCATCGACGCCTTCGCTTTTCAGTCGAAGACCGCATTCGTTCTTATTCCCATGTCAACCACGTTCCATGCCAGCGCGTTGACCTGCGCTGGCCATTTTTGCTCATTCCGATGAATTCGAATCCCGACCGGCAGGCCCGGTCTTTCTGGCTCAAGCACCTGCATCGCTGGCACTGGATCAGCTCAGGTCTCTGCCTCGTTGGCATGTTGTTGTTCGTCGCCACCGGTATCACGCTCAATCATGCGGCGGATATCGAGGTGGAGCCGCGTGTCGAGAACCGCACGCTGAACTTGCCCGCGCCGCTGCTCGCCGACCTTGCCAAAAGCGCCGGCGAGGAAAAGCGACCATTGCCTGCAGCTCAAGCCGCTTGGCTCTCTGATCAGCTCGGTGAGGTGCTGGCGGACCAGGTCGGCGAATGGTCGGAAGACGAAATCTATGTCTCGCTGCCACGCCCTGGCGGCGACGCCTGGCTGACGATAGATCGTGCCAGCGGTACGGTGAGCTATGAGCGCACCGACCGTGGCTGGATCGCGTACTTCAACGATCTGCACAAGGGCCGCAGCGCAGGCGCTGTCTGGGCCTGGTCCATCGATGCCTTCGCCGTGACGGCCCTCATCTTCTGTATTACCGGTTTGTTCCTGCTGCACCTGCACGCCGGCAACCGGCCGCTGACCTGGCCGCTGGTGGGCGCGGGCCTCGTCGTGCCGCTCTTGCTGGCGTTGGCCTTCATACATTGATCGATTCTTCTGGGAGTACACCATGCGTAAGTGGATGCCGGCGACGCTGCCGGGTTTGATTGCCGGGTTATGGGGTAACCAGGCGGGCGCCGCCGGGCTGGACGTCAAGTTCGAGATCCCGCGGCTCAACGTCGCCGAATACCATCGCCCCTACGTCGCAGTCTGGCTGGAGCGCCCGGACCAGAGCGTGGCAACCAACCTCGCGGTCTGGTACCAGCAGAGCGACGGCGCGGAGGGCAAGGGCACCAAGTGGCTGGCCGAGTTGCGGCAGTGGTGGCGCAAGAGCGGCCGCGAGTCGCAACTGCCTATTGATGGCGTCTCGGGCGCGACCAAGCCTGCGGGCGAGCATGCGCTTAGCTTCACCGAGGGCAAGGCACCGCTGGCCAAGCTGCCGGCGGGCGACTATCGGCTGGTGGTCGAGGCAGCGCGCGAGGTGGGTGGGCGCGAGCTGCTGCGCGTGCCGTTCACCTGGCCGCCCAAGAGCGCGCAGACCCTGAAGGCCGAGGGCAAGGAAGAGCTCGGCGCCATCTCGCTGCAACTGAAGCCGTAAACCATTCCAAGGGGAAGACCGATGCAACGCACAATCAAGCTCTTGGCGCTGGCCGCCGCCCTCGCCACCGCCGGTGCCGCCCACGCGCATAGCTACTGGATGGTGCCCTCGAGCACCGTGCTGTCGGCGCCGCAATGGATCACCATCGATGCCGCCGTTTCCAACGATACGTTCCATTTCAACCATCGCCCGCTGGCGATTGAGCCGGTCGTGATCGTCGCGCCGGACGGTAGCAAGGTGGCGCCGGCCAACGTCAGCAAGGGCGAGCTGCGCTCGACCTTCGACGTGAAGCTGGAGCAAAAGGGCACTTATCGCCTGGAGCTGGTCCGCGCCGGCATCCGCGCCAGCTGGAAGGAGGGCGACAAGCCCAAGCGCTGGATGGGCAATGCCGAGGCCTTTGCCAAGGAAGTGCCGGCCGATGCACCGGAGCTGCAGGTTGCGGAAACGATCAGCCGTCTCGAGACCTTTGTCTCCGTCGGCGCGCCCGCTGCGCTCAAGGTCAGCGGCAAGGGCCTGGAGCTGCAGCCCATCACCCATCCGAACGATCTGATCACCGGCGAGAAGGCCAGCTTCCAGTTTCTGGTCGATGGCAAGCCGGCTGCCGGCGTCGAGGTGACGCTGGTGCGCGGCGAGCGCCGCTATCGCAATGCGCAGGACGAGATCAAGGTCACCACCGACCAGGACGGTAAGTTCGCCGTCACCTTCCCGCTGGCCGGCATGTACTGGCTGGACGCGGACGTGCAGGACGACAAGGTCAGCGTGAAGGCCGCCAAGCAGCGCAACCTAGCCTACACCGCCACGCTGGAAGTGCTGCCGCAGTGAACAACGTGGCCGAACGCGAGGTGCTGATTCCGCCGGCGCTGGCGGCGTTCGTGCCGCAGCCGCTGGCCGGGACGGTGCACGCGCTCGCAGGGCAATCCATGGGCACGACCTGGTCGGTACGGTTCTGCGGGCCGGCGCGCTGCGATCTGGCGGCGGTGCAGGCAGCGCTGCAGGCCGAGCTCGATCTTGTGGTCACCCAGATGAGCCACTGGCAGCCCGATAGCCTGCTCTGCCAGTACAACCGCTCCGAATCCGGCAGTTGGCGCGCCTTGCCCGCGCCATTCTGGCAGGTGCTGACGGCTGGCCTCGCTGTGGCAAACCTCAGCAACGGTGCCTTCGATCCGACGCTGGGTGCCCTGGTTGACCTGTGGGGCTTCGGCCCGCCCGGGCCGCGCTTGGTGCCACCGACCGCCGATGAAATCGCCATGGCGCGTGCGAGCTGCGGCTGGCAACGGTTGCGGCTGGATGCTGCGACGCGCAGCGTGCTGCAGCCGGGCGGACTGGCGCTGGATTTTTCCGGCATTGCCAAGGGTTACGCGGTAGATCGTCTGGCGGTATGCCTGGCCAGGCTGGGTTACCCCAGTCATCTGGTCGACATCGGTGGCGAACTGCGCGGGTGCGGCATCAAGCCCGACGGCCAGCCGTGGTGGGTGGCGCTGGAAACGCCCGAGGGCACGGCGTTGCCGCAGACCATTGCCGCCTTGCATGGGCTGAGCGTTGCCACCTCGGGCGACTATCGACGCGGCTTTGTCCACGACGGCTTGCGTTACGCGCACACGCTGACGCTGCACACCGGCAAGCCACTGGCGCAGGCGCCGGCCGCCGTCTCGGTGCTGCACCCGCAATGCATGCTGGCCGACGCCTGGGCCACCGCGCTGACGGTGCTGCCGTCCCGGGATGCGCTGGCATTGGCCGATCGCCAGCAGCTCGCGGCGCAGATCATCGTGCGCGATGCCGGGCGGACCGTGTGCCATCGCTCCGCCGCCTTGTCCGCCATGCTGCCATGACGCGCTTCCTTTTCACCTGGCTTATGGTGTGTCCGCTATCCGCGCAGGCGGCGGGTATGCCGGCGCCGCGCCTGCCGGCAATGCTGGCGGTCGTGCTGGTCTATGTCGCGTTGTGCGTTGTCGTGGCGTGGCGCCATCGTGCGCGGCGTGGTCCCGCACAGGAGGGGTTCGAAGCCGCAGATTGGACCGTGATCCATGCGAGCCAGACCGGCCATGCCGAGCAACTGGCGCTGCAAACGCATGCTGCGCTCACCGCGGTGGGCCTGCCCTGCAACGTGCTGCCATTGGCCGGGCTAGCCCCGGAGCATCTGCCTGCGCTGCGTCGGGTGTTGTTCGTCGTTTCCACGACCGGTGAAGGGGATGCGCCGGACGGCGCCGCAGCTTTTGTCACCCGCATTATGGCGCTGCAGCCGCAACTGGCCCAACTGGAGTACGGCGTTCTGGCGCTGGGGGATCGTAGCTACCGCGCCTTCTGCGCTTTCGGCCACGCGCTCGATGCCTGGCTGCAGCGCGCGCAGGCGCGCTCGTTGTTCGATCTCGTCGAGGTCGACAATGGTGATCCTGCCGCCTTGCGTCACTGGCAGCAGCAACTGGCGGCGCTGGCGGGCCATGTGGAGATTGCCGACTGGGTCGAGCCCGAGTATCAGTCCTGGCCCTTGTTGCAGCGGCAACTGCTCAATCCTGGCAGCGCGGGCGAGCCGGTATGCCTCGTCGCATTGCAAGCGCCCGCGGATGCTCACTGGCAGGCGGGTGATCTGGTCGAGATCGGCCCGGCCCACGATGCCGCCACCGTCGACGCTTGGCTGGCCGCGCTGCCAGGGCTGCAGCTTGATACCGCGCAGCGCGAGCAGCTGGCGCGCCGGCAATTGCCCGTGGCTGAGGGCGAGCTTGCCAGCTTGCGCACGCTGACTAGCGCATCCTTGCTTGCAGCGCTGCCGGTATTGCCGCATCGCGAATACTCGATCGCGTCGCTGCCGGGCGAGGGTCGGCTGGAGCTAGTGGTGCGGCAACAGCGCGGTACGGATGGTCGATTGGGGATGGGATCGGGCTGGCTGGCCTGCCGCGCCGCGATCGGCGCTACGGTCGCGGTACGCCTGCGCGAAAACCGGGCTTTCCACGCCCCGGCCCCGGATGTACCGCTGATCCTGATCGGCAACGGCACCGGCATCGCCGGGCTGCGCGCGCACCTGAAGGCGCGGGAGCGGGCAGGGGCAGGACGCAACTGGCTGTTGTTCGGCGAGCGTCAGGCTGCGCACGACGCCTTGTTCCAGGACGAGCTCGCGAGCTGGCAAGCGGCGGGCATGCTGCCTCGACTCGATCTCGTCTATTCGCGGGACGGCGATCAACGCGAGTATGTGCAGCACCGCTTGCTGCGCGAGGGTGACGCGGTGCGGCAATGGGTGGCCGACGGCGCTGCGATCTACGTCTGTGGCAGCCTCACCGGCATGGCGGCGGGGGTGGCTGCTGCCCTGCATACGCTGCTGGGCGAGGCGAGGGTGGCCGAGCTCGCGGCAACGAGGCGCTATCGCCGGGACGTCTACTAGGCCGAATCGCCATTCAAACACGGCTGCGAAGGTGGCAGGCCGCGCTGGGTGCAATCATCATGTCCGCGGTCCAACGCCTCCCAGGTTTGCATGTCGACGCAGCCTGTGCGGCGGGAGGGCGGTGAGCACAATACCGCTGGCGCACCTTCGGGTATAATCGCGTGTTTTCCGTGGCTTAGCGGCAAGATTGCCGCCGGCCACGCGTTCAATACAAGGAATGACACGGGTTCGCCATGCCGATCTACGCCTATCAATGCACGAGTTGCGGTCACAAGGACGAGCATCTGCAAAAGATGAGCGATGCGCCGCTGACCGATTGCCCCAGCTGCCAAGCGGCCAGCTATGCCAAGCAGGTCACCGCGGCCGGCTTCAAGCTGACTGGCACGGGCTGGTATGCCACCGATTTCCGTGGCGGCTCGGGCGGCACCAGCGCGCCGGCGACCCAGGCCGCCGAATCCCAGGCTGCCGAATCGACTTCCGCGACCCCGGCGAGTGGTGGCGCATGTGCGGCGGGTGGTTGTGGCTGTCATTGAACCGCGTGAAACCAAGATGGACCGGTTCAAGCGCTATCTGCTGACCGGTCTGCTGATCTGGGTGCCGCTGGCGATCACGATCTGGGTGATCCAGCTCGTCGTCGGCACCATGGACCAGATCGGCGCCATCCTGCCCGAGCAGTTGCGCCCCGATTACTGGCTGCTGCGGCTGTTGGAGCCGACGATGCCTTGGCTGACGCACAAGCGCGCGATTCCGGGCTTCGGCGTGATCCTCACCATCTTCGTGGTGCTGCTGACCGGTGTGATCGCCGCCAACGTGCTGGGTCGCCGCCTGCTGATCCTGGGCGAGCACCTGCTCAACCGCATTCCCATCGTCCGCTCGATCTATTCCAGCGTGAAGCAGGTGTCGGACACGCTGTTCTCCGATTCCGGCCAGGCGTTTCGCCAGGCGCTGCTGGTGCAGTTCCCGCACCAGGGATGCTGGACCATCGCCTTTCTCACCGGTACGCCCAGCGGCGATGTGGCCGCGCAGCTCGATGGCGAGTATGTCGGCGTCTACGTGCCGACCACGCCCAACCCCACCTCCGGCTACTTCATCATGGTGAAGACCGAGGACGTGCGTGAACTCGACATGAGTGTCGACGAGGCACTCAAATACGTGATCTCGATGGGCGTGGTCGCCCCGGCGTCGCGCCCCGGTGCGCTGCTCGAAGCCGACCAGCCCAATCTGCCGGGTTGAGCCGGCCCCGGTTCAACCCGCCCCAAAAGCATCGACCGAATCCGAATGCATGCAGCCCAGGCTGCCCCGAAAACCGAAACGAAAGAGCATCAACATGCGTACCGATTACTGTGGCTTGATCGACAAGCGTTTCCTTGGCCAGACCGTCACCGTGCAGGGCTGGGCCCATCGCCGCCGCGACCATGGCGGCGTGATCTTCATCGACCTGCGTGACCGTGAAGGTCTGTTGCAGGTGGTGATCGACCCCGATACTCCCGACGCCTTCAGTACCGCCGATGCCTCGCGCTCGGAATACGTGCTGCAGATCACCGGCCTCGTCCGTGCCCGTCCCGAAGGCACCGCCAACAAGAATCTGGTGTCGGGCGAGATCGAACTGCTAGCCAAGGAAATCACGGTGCTCAACACCGCCGTGACCCCGCCGTTCCAGATCGACGACGAAAACCTGTCGGAGAACGTGCGCCTGACCAACCGAGTGATCGATCTGCGCCGCCCGCAAATGCAGAAGAACCTGCGCCTGCGCTACAAGGTGGCGCTGCTGGTGCGCAACTTCCTCGACAGCAAGGGCTTCATCGACATCGAAACGCCGATGCTGACCCGCAGCACGCCGGAAGGCGCGCGTGACTACCTGGTGCCGAGCCGCGTGCACGATGGCCAGTTCTTCGCGCTGCCGCAGTCGCCGCAGTTGTTCAAGCAGCTGTTGATGGTGGCCGGCTTCGATCGCTATTACCAGATCACCAAGTGCTTCCGCGACGAAGACCTGCGTGCCGATCGCCAGCCCGAATTCACCCAGATCGATATCGAGACCTCGTTCCTGAACGAGGACGAGATCATGAGCATCACCGAGGAAATGGCGCGCCACGTGTTCCAGGAGGCCATCGGCGTTGACCTCGGCGTATTCCCGCGCATGCAGTACGACGACGCAATGTTCTACTACGGCTCGGACAAGCCCGATCTGCGCGTTGATCTGAAGTTCACCGAACTCACCGACGTGATGAAGACCGAGGAGTTCAAGGTCTTCCGCGGCGCCGCCGACATGGAAGGCGGCCGCGTGGTCGGCTTGCGTATTCCGGGGGGGGCGGAGTTCAGTCGCTCGGTGATCGACGAGTACACCAAGTTTGTCGGCATCTACGGTGCCAAGGGCCTCGCGTACATCAAGGTCAACGACGTCTCCAACATCAGCAACGATCCGGACAACTCGGGCCTGCAAGCGCCCATCGTCAAGTTCCTCAGCAACGACGCGCTCAAGGCCATCATCGAGCGCACCGGCGCGCAGAACGGCGACCTGATCTTCTTCGGTGCCGACAAGCGCAAGGTCGTCGACGAGGCCATCGGCGCGCTGCGTATCAAGATCGGCCACGAAAAGGGCGAGGCCGGTGGCTACTTCAAGCGCGAATGGAAGCCGCTGTGGGTCGTTGACTTCCCGATGTTCGAATACGACGAGGACGGCAAGCGCTGGAATGCCTGCCACCATCCGTTCACCTCGCCGAAGGCAGAGCACCTCGAGCTGCTGAAGACCAATCCGGGTGCGTGCAAGGCGCGTGCCTACGACATGGTGCTGAACGGTTGGGAAATGGGCGGCGGTTCGGTGCGTATCCACCGCGCCGACGTGCAATCGACGGTGTTCGACGCGCTCGGCATCGGCGAGGAGGAGGCGAAGAACAAGTTCGGCTTCCTGCTCGACAACCTGCAGTACGGCGCGCCGCCGCACGGTGGCCTCGCGTTCGGCCTCGACCGCCTCGTCACGCTGATGACCGGCGCCGAGTCGATCCGCGACGTGATCGCCTTCCCCAAGACCCAGCGTGCGCAATGTCTGTTGACCAACGCGCCAAATGGCGTGGACGAGAAGCAATTGCGTGAATTGCATATCAAATTGCGCAACCCACCTGTGGTTGAGTAATTGCGTTGTTGTGATTGGAAATAAAAAAGACCGCTGCGGCGGTCTTTTTTATTTGGTGAGTATGTGTTTGAGCGGTGGGTATAATATCCAGGTCAGGGTCAGCAGCGTGTGAGTGGCGACACCAGACTGATGTATCCGGGCAGGTTGCGCTGAGCGCTAATTCAGGCCCGGTGACTTTGGCATGGCAATCCAATAATGAAAGACCGCTACCTGCCGGCTTGCGGTCTTTCATTTTTAGTATTGAACTTGTTGATTATAATGCGCCATTCCATATGTCGGGCAATCCATCCAGATAGGCCTTCAGCCCTGCAGCAAAGTACTCGGTTCCGATCAAGTTCGGGTGCCAGTTACACCCGAGCGTGCTATTGTCACCAGAGCCTGGATTGGCGAGGAAATAGACTCGAGTATCACCTGCCACGTTTTCCGCATCCACGACGGCCTGGGTTGCTGTATATAAATTGACAGGCCCCCAGTCAGGACTTCCGCCAATCACCACTATGTTCGTCGCCGGACCATAGCGGGACCGTAGTTTGGCGATCAGGTCGTGATAAGTCGATTTGAAAGCGGGGACGAGCGTTATCGCGGTATAAGGCTCATTTGGCCCAGGAGTGCCCGCAAAATCGTTGGTGCCCAATTTGATGACCACGAGTTGTGGATGCCAGCTATCGGGTTTTTGCCAAACATCACCTGCAACATTGAGCAGTGCCCGGTCATAATATTCGGGGTATTTTAGCTCACTAACTCCAGGCCAATTACGTACCAGGCCAAGACCGCCAATTGCATTGATTTGGTAGTCGGCATTGTATTGCTGGGCGATCATAGCGCCATACGACTTGTTGGCATTGGTGGTGCTGTTCAGTTCCTCTTTCGAGCATAAGCGCGCCACCGATGAAATCAACTCATTCCCATAGCCAGCAACAAAAGAATCACCAATGAATTCGACCTGCCGTTGACGGGCTGCCGGCGCGGCGAGAATCTGCCCGCCAGTGACCGGAATGAAACCACCAAACCGGCCATAGCTGGAGAGCGACTCGGAACGCTTGGTTAGCTTGATGGTGTGAGCGCCATCGCTCAAACCATGCACCCAGAATATTCCAGAACTGGGCGGGTTTATCTGCATGTGTTTTTGACCATCAATGATCACATCAGAATAATTACTCTCATTATTGAGCAGCATGCCTATGTGTCCAGTCCCGGACGATTAACTACGCGCTTAACAAATAAA
>NZ_JANBVF010000060.1 GCF_024437655.1 Chitinolyticbacter albus | reverse complement strand
GGTCGGGCCCGACGGGTTGGTGAAGTTGTGCCAGTAGCCGATCAGGGCGTGCTTGGGCAGGCCGGTGTTCGGCGTCGGCGTCACCGGGGTCGGTGTGACCGGAGCCGGGGTGGGCGATGGCGTCACCGGGGTCGGTGTGCTGGTCACCGGCGTCGGGGTGGCCGGCTTGGGCGTCGGGGTTGCAGTGACGGGGGTCGGCGTTGCCTGCGGACCACCGCAGTTACCGATGTTCTTCCACACGCCCCACTCGCCCGATTGGGTCGGGTTATCGCCCTGGGTCCACCAACGGGCCTCGTAGTTCACGCCCTGGAAGGTCACGCGCTGACCACCGGTGTAGACGCCGGTACTCGACCAGGTGTTGTAGCAGGCGACCGGCGCGGAGGTCGGGGTGCTCGATACCGGAGTCGGCGTTGCGACGACTGGC
>NZ_JANBVF010000006.1 GCF_024437655.1 Chitinolyticbacter albus | reverse complement strand
CTCCTTCACCGCCCCCCGCTCCGGCGCAGCCTTGAAAGGGGACGTGTACATCAACGCCTTCGCCAGCGATCGCGATGCCGGCACCGCCGATGGTGCGGGCATAGAAAGCGTCACCTTCCAGCTGATCCGCAACGGCGAAGTGATCGCCTCCCGCCAGGAGAACCTGCAGCCCTACGACTGGTATTTCGATACCACGACGGTGCGCAATGGCGGCTACACGCTCAAGGCAAACGTGAAGAGCAAGCAAGCTGCTGGTGGTGGCACGGCCGCGGCAACACGGTCGGTCACTATCGCTAACTGATCTTTAGCCGTCAGATGACAGCCCGGCCCGCACTGGATATGTGCGGGCTGGTTTTGTTTTGGCAAAAGCCTGAGCGAGCTATCGATCGCTGGTGACCTGGTCTGCAGACTGCAAGCTGCCCAGGAAGATCAGGGGGCTGGCTTTCTGGCCACGGTGGAGCTAGTCCCCGCAGTCACGTTCGGCGCGCGCCGAAGCGCTGGCCACCAGCATGCCGAGGGCTGACGTCCCGCCCGGAAACGTCACGCCGGCCAGCGTAACTGGCTCGGTCGAGACTGCCACGGTATCGATATTGCTCGCCCGGTCGCGCCAGTATTCGATTGCGATGGCGCTGGCGAAATAGAGCACCGGCAGCAGGAAAAACAGCCGGGTGACGGCAAGGCGTAGCCTACGACTTTGTGGCCCTAAGCACGCGGTACAGAAGCCAGATGAAGTAGCTCAAGGTGACAGTGCCGCCAGTCAGTACGGCGCCGGCAAAGTACAGGATGCCGGCGCCCCAGCCACCCGGGCCACCGTAGCCGCGACTGCTTGGCGCGAAGACCATCGCCGTGAGGAAAACGGTCAACGCAACGCCGGCCCAGAGCAGGAGCTTCAGTGCGATCGGCATGGCGGTGGAACTGGCAACGGTTGCCGGCAAACTTGATTCGACGGTGGCAGGCTGGTCGACCTGTTTCATGGTTATGGAGCGACGGTGGCGGGCAAACAGATGCTAACACTATTGCCAGTATTTCATGGCCGCTTGCTGGCTTGCCATGGTGCCGCTCGTTTTTGACATTCAGGGAGGCATGATCAAACGGTGATCATGAATTGATCTTGTCCGCAGGCATCCATACTGAACGCTTGGGTTATGCCCTGCCGGTTGTCCTCGTTGGCCGGCAGACGATCAGGATGGCGATCTGTCTTCGGCTTCGATCCACAGACCAGGGAACAGGTAGCGGAACAGCTTGATCGGTATGCTGAGCCGGAATGGCGCTTGTAACCCGTCTGAAGTGATGATCCCGAGCGTGCGTAGATCCTTTATCACTCGTTCTTGGGTGCGTTCCGAATCGCCGCCCAGGAACAGCCGGAATTCTTGTTTGGGCGTCGGGCCGGCGTTCAGCAGATACTTGAGCGCGGCCAGGCTGTTCAGCTTCAGCAGGTTGGGAGTCTCGGGCGACACGGACTCGGCTTGCAGCATCTTGTGGATGCGCAGTTCCAGCCCGTTCAAATCCAGCATGCGTTCCATGAATTCCACTTGATCCAGGCAGACATCGAGCATGAAGTCGATGAAGCCTATCAGGTGCTTCTCTGACAAATTGCCTCGACCATCCAGATCCCCTTCGCGCGGGTGATCGGCCAATGCCAGCATCTGGTAGTAACGGCCCTGCTGACGAGCCAGCCCACGCATGGGGGACCAGATGCCTCGGGTCAGGCCCAGCGCGTATAGCCCGGCATGCGTGTGCAGGCGTACGGCGCGGCCATTCCCGTCACCAAAGGGGTGAAGCCAGGCCAGGCGATGATGTGCGGCGAAGATGGCGATCAGCGCGCGCGATCCGTTTTGCTCGAATCGATAGTGGTTCCACAAGGCCTCGAAGAATCTGTCCATACACCGGTAGCTGGGTGGGATGTGCTCACCCACTTTCACTTCATGAGTGCGAAACACGCCCGGTAGAACGTCTTCACGCCAGTCCGAGCCGTCTTCCTCCTTACCAAATACCAGCCGATCCTCGGGCGGCAAGTGCTGATACATCGCCCTATGAGTGGACTGGATGAAGGCCGCCTGGAAGTAATCTTCGATGTCCCCCAGGTGCTTCGCGTTACCCACACGCGCTTCGATGTGCTCCTCGGCGAGGATGCAAGCAAGGGCCGCACGTTGCTTGCGCGCCTCATCCGGTTTGGCGGAAAAATCCTGCTGCAATGCCTGCTCGATCAGCAATGGCGTGGTGTGTTGCCCCTCAATTTTGTTGGTGTAGTAGGAGTTCATCGGACGAAGGGCGTCGGCCAGGACCGGCCGCAAACCGCGTGGGATTTCTTGGCGGTCAGCTCTGCGTATGAGGTTTTCGGCCTTGTCGACCAGTTCGCGCACGCCACGCGCGTCCATGCTGGGCAGCAACGGCGTCATCGAAGCGGGATCGGTGATCATCTTTTTGTCGCTTTTTCTGGCGGAAAATTTGGCGGAGTTTTTTGAAGGAACTATTCCTTATAAGTGATTAGTTTATAACACTTAAATTCTCTTTAAGAAGCAGTTTTCGTGGAAAATTTGGCGGAGATGTATTCATGGTTTTTCGCCATGTTCGGCGAAGTGTGGCAGCGCCTGCTTCTTCCGCCAGCAGAAGGGACGGCTGGGTAGAGGAGTCCGGTTTGCGATGGAAGGTAGAGAGGCCATGAGCGCGCCCCCGGCGGCGCGCAGTCGCATCCAGGGCGAAAGGGTTGCTGCACGGGCACAGCCCCCCTGTTCCTCCACCATTCCGATACGCCAGTGATGCAGTGATGTTGTACAGCTTAATGTGACGTTCCAGCTGATCCGCAACGGCGAAGTGATCGCCTCCCGCCAGGAGAACCTGCAGCCCTACGACTGGTATTTAGACACCACGGCGGCGCGCAATGGCGGCTACACGATCAAGGCGAATGTGAAGAGCAAGCTGCTGGGGGTGGGACGGCTTCAGCAATGAGGTCTGTCACCATTGCAAACCACCTCTGCTGAAGGTCGCGGGCCCGCACATGCCATATGCGGGCGTTTTTTGGGGAAGCTTGTACGAGCTAATTGACAGCAGGAAAATTGCTCCCAGCTCGAGAAGGCTGTTTGATCTGCGAACCTGCCTCTTGGCGCTGCAAGCTGATCACTGCAGATGTACTTGGTGAGCAAGGCCCACTGTTCGCATGTGAATTCTCGCGGGAGTCTTTTGGAGGCCAGCTATGCCAAACGCTTCGGAATGAATATGACCTGTGCGAAAACTGAGTGATAGAGATCAAGGCTGGCGAGTGTTGGAGGACACTTTCCTATGAGGCAGGCCTATGGATTTCAGTAAGGTTTTGAAAAATGCGTAAGTAAAATTTACTCTAATTATTCCTGCACAACTGAATTACCGTCTGTATCTTTTCTACTTGTTTGCGAAGTAGTGTTTCGGTCTTCAAGTCATGCTCCCATATTCGGATAACTTGCCAGCCTTCCGCTGATAGTGTTGCTGTCACCAACGCATCCCTAATTCGGTTGGCTTCTAGTTTTTTACTCCAAAAATCGCTACGCATTGAAGGAGCCTTGTAGTGGAATGGACATCCATGCCAGAAGCATCCGTCAACAAAGACAGCAATCTTTTCTTTCGGAAAGTAAAAATCCGGCCTCCCAACGAGGGACGATCGGATTCTGTATCGCATTCCGAGTATCCAACAGTATTTTCGAAGCGCGATTTCTGGCTTGGTGTTGCGCCCTTTGTTACGGGACATGCACCGACTACGCTGCTCTGGCGTCAACACATCGGTGCTTTTCAATTGGATTCCTTTTCTGGAAAGATGAATTTGTAGCTTTAATCGTGATCTTCCAAGTGATGTACTGCATCCTCAAACGTAAAAAAGGAAGGATCGAAAGAGAAAGTATTCACATTGACCTCCGAGGGTAGGTCTTTCAATGAAGTGAGTACGGAGGCGAAGAGGCTGCCGACATCACGTGCTATGCGAAGCGAAGCAGATGTTTCAGTGACATTGTAGAGCCGATAAATATCATAGGGAATGATGCACTTAGCCGCATGCTTGATCTCGGCTAGAGATAGAAATACCGGGTTGTCAAACTTTCCAGAGGTGCTCTTGGCGTCGACATGACGGAAGCTTCTATCTTTGGTGATTAGACTGAAATCAAATGGGGATATGGCGTTGATCTGTGACACCCATTCATGTTCTTCAATCTCCTCAAAAGGGGTGCTAAGAAAAAATTGGTTTAAAAGCTGCTCTCCTCGAGCGCCTGTTTTCTCTGCAGATACCCTGGATATTTGAAAGTCCGCTGGAGAAATTCCGCGTTTATTATGGCTGCTGTTCTGTATTTCGGTCGCTCTGGAATCACCCTGGCTTATATTTTCCAGAATGGCAGAGTCGAGCCAGCCACGGATCGGATGATTGGCCGGTGGGGCAGCTGCTTCAACAATTTTCGCAATCATATCTTCCGTCACAACTGCCATTGACGCGCCTTCACTTGGCATCAAGCGGTGGAGTGCAGAGTGTAAACTTGCGTCATCAGCGTGCTTGGCTGAAACCAGTACAACATTGACGGTATGAGGTAAAGGTTCGCCGGAAAATTCGAGAATTGCGAAGTCATCCGGCGCCAGGATTTCATATCGGTCAGAGTGATCGATAGGAGCATCCACTATCTCGCCGTTTAACCGAATATTTTTGGCGTCACGCTTTACTTTTCTAGCAAGCGTATGCCCATTCGTTTCCCCCGGGCCATACAAAATCAGATCGACGTGGGCGGCGTGCTTAGGCATTGGTTCAAGCAGCGCTCTTAGCCCAGGGAAAAACGTACCCTCCATTACTTTAAGATCGAGATTAAAGCCTTTTTGCTTGGCCTGCGGATGCTTCATCAGATATGACTTGAAAAAGGACAAGTCAGATGGTTTGAGCTTTTTTAGGGCTAATTTTTTCAATGTTTTTACTCCGCAACATCCGCAATATGTTTTCTGCAAGTGCTTTGGCGAGCAGGGCAGGCACGGCATTTCCTATCTGCTTAAATGCGGGGTTCATCGAGCCGCTGAGAATGAAACCGTCTGGAAAGGATTGCAGTCTGGCGGCCTCACGAACAGAGATTGTTCTCGCCTGCTCGCAGTCGTAATGGATATGGGAGTAGCCGTCCTTGCCCAAATGTGCCATTAAGGTGCGAGCTGGAGCATCAGCCTCCATCTTCCGCCATTTGTTGGGGAATTTGCTTACATCATATGGAGGCACTGTGGCGGTCCATAATGTTTGGTAATCCTTTGATCTTGGACCTATGGCTCTTCCTGAGGTTCTACGCAACGCGGCGAGTCGCTCCTCGAACAGAGCTACAGCGTGTTTATAAGCTTCAGGGTACTGGTCACCTGGTTCCATGCGTCTGAAGATGTCGTAGTCCCTTGGCAGATAGCGGATTACGTGATCTTTAATCCCTTCCGCATTCTCGAAACCAACCCATGTCCGCATTGTTTTCGCGTAATTGGTAAGTGTGCTTTGAGGATATGGGACTAGGGTGTCGAAGCGCCGCGGCCCTTTTTTTAGCCCACCGGTAAGGTGCTCGGTGATTTTTGGGAGATCGCTGAGAGCATCCATTGCCGTTACAGCTGGCTGGCAATGTTGCCGGTCAGCTACGGGTGGTTCAACGAAGAATGCATCATCATCAAAAAGTCCGCGTTTCACTGTCTGTAGGGCTACTTGGCGTGTTCCTTCATAGCCACGTGGAATTTCGATCCAATGCGTGGGGCTCGGGAAACTAACCTTGTCGGCAATTTCAGAAGCTACAGCGATCAGGAACATGCGTTCTCGCATCTGCGGGACGCCGAAGAAAACTGAATTCAATAAAGTATAACCACAGCTGTAACCCATCTCTGAAAGGGTTTCGCAGGTTTCCTCTGCAATGTTATGCCCACCATAGTTCAGCACATCAGGCACATTCTCCATCAATATGGCAATTGGTTTTAGTTCTCGAACATAGTGGAGGTACCGCAGATAAAGGTTTCCACGAGGGTCTTGCAGGAAAGCTTCCGGATGGTCCGCGACCTCGCGCAGTTTCGCTCGGCCCACGCGAGCGAATGCTTGGCAGGGAGGCCCCCCGATGATTACATCTACCTGTTGATCAATTGGCCCTGTCAGTTCCAGCATTTTCATTAATTCGGCCGGTTCGACCTTGGTAATGTCTTTGGCTTGGGAGTGGACCTTGAACAGTTCGCTCGGGCGATCAGAGAGAAAGTTGATGGCATGTGAACGTGCTGCATCAGGGTCGAATTCGACGGCGCCTATGGTTTTGAACCCAGCCGCATCGAAGCCCAAGGTCAGCCCGCCGCACCCTGCGAAGAGATCAAGAGTGCGCGGGGCTTGCCCCGAAAGAACTCGTGAATGCTTCAGTCTGACAATTTCACTGTTGATTGGAGTAAGCTTGTCGTGGTTCATTGTCGAGTGCACATTTCGGAGTTTTGGGCCGAATAGGGGGAGTCGTGTTCCTAACCATTTTCCTAGAAAATGGCCATCGGGACTAGGTTTTCTTGCCGACATCAGGGCGAGGATCGTTAGTAGAGAGGCTTCCCTACCTATTTGTCAGAGTTTAGAAGGTTGGGCTGTGCGTCTGAGTTGAAATAGCTATTTGATCAGAATGCAAAATGTTACCGAGATCGACTCGGTCGCATTGAGGCCGCGTTGTCAGCAAATGGCAATCAATAGATGAAACCAGAAGTTCTTGCTCTAGACACCAGCTTGGGACTGGCTGGCTCCGCGTCGGCGGCACTCAGATAGAAAAGAAGCCTCCCAAAGGGAGGCTTCTAGACGTACTCTCAAAATCTAGGAATGCGGAAATTTAGATAATCGAAACTGACAACATCATCAAACATCAATATTCCGCGCAATCAGCGCGTTCTGTTCGATGAATTGCCGGCGCGGTTCCACCTGGTCGCCCATCAGCGTGGTGAAGATTTCATCGGCGGTAACGGCGTCGTCGATGGTGACCTTCAACAGGCGGCGCACGGTTACGTCCATGGTGGTTTCCCACAGCTGCTCGGCGTTCATTTCGCCCAGGCCCTTGTAGCGCTGGATGCTCATGTTGCGGCGCACTTCGTTCAGCAACCAGTTCAGCGCTTCGCCGAAGCTGGCCACTGGCTGCACGTTTTCGCCACGGCGCACCTTGGCATCGGCCTGCAACAGACCGGTGAGCATGTCGGCGGTCTTGCGCAGCTGGGCGTAGTCGCCGCTCTTTACGAAGTTCTCGTCGATGTACTGCATGTGCACCACGCCATGCTGGCGGCGTTCGATCTTCAGCGTCCAGCGCACGCCTTCGTCATCCACCGTCGGCGCCAGGCTGTAGACGCTGCTGTCGAGCAGGGCGGTCAGTGCTTCGGCGGCGGCGCGGGCGCTGGCTTCGTCTTCCAGCGTGATGGCCGGGGCGTTGAGCAGGGCATTGAGGATGGCCGGGTCAAGGAAGCGGCTTTCGCGCTCGATCACGGCTTCAGTCAGGAAGTACTGGCGTGCCAGCGCTTCCAGCGCTTCACCGGCAATGCCGGGGGAGTCGCCGCCGGGTAGCAGCTCGGCGTTGTTCATCGCGGCGCGCAGCAGGAATTGCTTCATCTCCTGATCGTCTTTCAGGTAGGTCTCGCTCTTGCCGTGCTTTACCTTGTAGAGCGGTGGCTGAGCGATATACACATAGCCGCGCTCGACGAGCTCCGGCATCTGGCGATAGAAGAAGGTGAGCAGCAGGGTACGGATGTGCGCGCCGTCCACGTCGGCATCAGTCATGATGATGATGCGGTGGTAGCGCAGCTTGTCGACGTTGAATTCGTCCTTGCCGATGCCGCAGCCCAGCGCGGTGATCAGCGTGGCGATCTGCTCAGACCCGATCAGCTTGTCGAAGCGCGCGCGTTCCACGTTCAACACCTTGCCGCGCAGCGGCAGGATGGCCTGGAACTTGCGATCGCGTCCTTGCTTGGCGGTACCGCCGGCGGAGTCACCTTCCACCAGGTAGAGTTCGGACTGCGCCGGGTCTTTTTCCTGGCAGTCCGCCAGCTTGCCGGGCAGGCCCAGGCCATCGAGCACGCCCTTGCGGCGGGTGATTTCGCGCGCCTTGCGCGCGGCTTCGCGCGCGCGCGCGGCCTCGACGATCTTGCCGCAGATGATCTTGGCGTCGTTGGGGTTTTCCAGCAGGAAGTCGGACAGCGTCTTGCTGATCACCTCGTTCACCACGGGGCCGATCTCGCTGGAAACGAGCTTGTCCTTGGTCTGGCTGCTGAACTTGGGGTCCGGCAGCTTGACCGACAGCACGCAGGTCAGGCCTTCGCGCATGTCGTCGCCGCTGGTTTCCACCTTGGCTTTCTTGGCCACTTCGGCCTGTTCGATGTACTGGTTCAGCGTACGCGTCATCACCTGGCGCAGGGCGGTAAGGTGGCTGCCGCCGTCGCGCTGCGGGATGTTGTTGGTGAAGCACTGCACCGATTCCTGGTAGGAGTCGTTCCATTGCATCGCCACTTCCACCGTCATGCCGTCTTTTTCGCCGATGGCATGGAAGATCTTGTTGTGCAGCACGCTCTTGCTGCGGTTCATGTATTCGACAAAGCCGGATACACCGCCGGTGTAGTTGAAGTTCTCTTCCTTGCCGCTGCGGCGATCGGTCAGCGTGATGTTCACGCCGTTGTTCAGGAATGAGAGCTCGCGGATGCGCTTGGCGAGGATTTCGAAGTGGAATTCGACCAGGCCAAAGGTTTCCTCGCTGGCGAGAAAGTGCACCTCGGTGCCGCGCTTGTCGCTATTGCCAATGGCCTTGAGCGGTTCCACCGCCACGCCTTGGCGGAACTCCATGCTGTGGACCTTGCCGTCGCGGCGGATGGTGAGGCGCAGCCAGTCTGAGAGCGCATTCACCACAGAAACGCCCACGCCGTGCAGGCCGCCCGATACCTTGTAGCTGTTCTGGTCGAACTTGCCGCCGGCGTGCAGCTCGGTCATGACGATTTCGGCGGCGGAGCGCTTGAACTCGTCGTCTTCCTTGATCGCGGTTGGAATACCGCGGCCGTTGTCCTCGACGCTGACCGAGTTGTCGGCGTGGATGATCACCTTGATGGTGTCGCAATGGCCGGCTAGCGATTCGTCGATCGCGTTGTCCAGCACCTCGAACACCATATGGTGCAGGCCAGTGCCGTCTTGCGTATCGCCGATATACATGCCCGGGCGTTTGCGTACCGCTTCCAGGCCTTTCAGGATGCGGATGCTGTCGGCACCGTATTCCTGCGGGTTGGGAGTTTGCGGGAGATCGTTGTTTTCGCTCATGACTGCCGTGTGGTGTGAGGAATCGGGGAGGCGTATAAAAAACATCGGGGTGAGGCGGGGTTGCCCCTCGCGCCTCACCCCTTACACCTCGCGCCTTTAGATGCGCATCGGCATCACGATGTATTTGAAATGCTCGTTGTCCGGAATGGTCACCAGCACCGAGGAGTTCACATCGCCGAAGGCGAAGTTGAGGTTCTCCACCTGGCTGTTGGTCAGCACATCGAGCAGGTACTGGATGTTGAAGCCGATATCGAGCGGCGCGCCGGTGTAGGCCACTTCCACCTCTTCCTGCGCTTCTTCCTGTTCGTTGTTGTTGCACAGGATCTTGATCACGCCATCGGTCAGCACCACGCGCACGCCGCGGAATTTCTCGTTGGAGAGGATGGCGGCGCGTTGCAGCGCGGCCAGCAGCAAGGTGCGCTCGATCGACAGCAGCTTGTCGTTGTTCTGCGGAATCACGCGGTTGTAGTCGGGGAACTTGCCGTCGACCACCTTGGAATGGATCACCACGTTGCCGAAGCTGAACTTCACCTGGTTGCTGGCGATGTCGATCGTCACCTCGTCATCGACATCCTGCAACAGCTTGTAGAGCTCGAGGATGGTCTTGCGGGGCAGGATCACTTCGTTCTTGTCGAAGCTCGTCGGCAGCTCGGTGCTGGCGAAACCTAGGCGGTGGCCGTCGGTGGCGACGAGTTTGAGCAGATTGCCCTCAGTGACGAGGAACAGGCCGTTCAGGTAGTAGCGGATGTCCTGGTGCGCCATGGCGTACTGCACGCGGCCCAAGAGCGCCTTGAGCTGGCCCTGCGCCATGCGCACGGTGGCCTTGAGGCTGGTGTCGACCGACAGCGTGGGGAAGTCGCCGGCTGGCAGTGTCTGCAGCGCGAAGCGGCTCTTGCCGGCCTTCACCGTGAGGCGCGATTCGTTTTCTTCCAGCGTCACCACCGATTTATCGGGGATGGCGCGCAGGATGTCGGAGAACTTCTTGGCGGAAACGGTGATGGCGAAATCGCTGCCGGAAAAGCCTTCGCTCTGGGTCGCGGCGATCTGGATTTCCAGATCGGTGCCGGTGCAGGTGAGCATGTCGCCCGATTTCTGGATCAGCACGTTGGACAGGATGGGCAGCGTGTGCCGACGCTCGACAATACCGGTGACGGTGGCGAGCGGTTTCAGCAGCGCATCGCGTTCGGCTTGCAGCAATTGCATGTCGATGAATCCGCAGGAAGTTGAACAGGGGGATGTTACCCGAATCGGGGGCCGATTTCGACCCGCGCGCACCACCGCGCGCACGCGACATGGTACTCGCGCTGAGGTTTGTGGGGTGAGTGCGCCAAAGGGGCGCGCAAGGCCGGTGGCGCTTTGCGGCGATCAGCTGCGTAGCATCTGCAGCAGCACGCCGTACTGGTGCGCGAGCTCGGTATCGCCCTGGCGCATTTCCTCGATGGTGCGGCAGGCGTGCAGCACCGTGGTGTGATCGCGCCCGCCAAAGGCGTCGCCGATGGCGGGCAGGCTCATCTGGGTGATTTCCTTGGTCAGCGCCATGGCGATCTGGCGCGGCCGGGCGATATCGCGCGTGCGCTTCTTGCTGTGCATGTCGGCAATCTTGATCTTGTAGAAATCGGCCACCGTCTTCTGGATGTTTTCCACCGAGATCTGCCGGTTGCCGGCGGCCAGGATGTCGCGCAGCGCCTCGCGCGCCGCTTCCAGCGTCAGCGGCTGGTTGGTGAAGCGCGCGTACGCCAGCACGCGCTTCAACGCGCCTTCGAGCTCGCGCACGTTGGAGCGGATGTTCTTGGCGATGAAGAAGGCCACGGTGGAATCGAGCTTGAAATTCTCGCGTTCGGCCTTCTTCAACAGGATGGCGACGCGCATTTCCAGCTCCGGCGGCTCGATGGCCACCGTCAGTCCCCAGGAGAAGCGGCTGGTCAGCCGCTCCTGCAGGCCGTCGATCTCCTTGGGGTAACGATCGGAGGTGATGATGATCTGCTTGTGCGCTTCGACGAGGGCGTTGAAGGCGTAGAAGAATTCTTCCTGCGTCTTGTCCTTGCCGACGAAGAACTGGATGTCGTCGATCAGCAAGAGATCGAGCGAGTGGTAGTAGCGCTTGAACTCGTCGAACGCCTTGTGCTGGTAGGCGCGGACCACGTCGGCCACGTATTTCTCGGCGTGGATGTAGCGGATCTTGGCGGTGGGGTTGCGCTGGTGCACCAGGTTGCCGATCGCCTGGATCAGGTGGGTCTTGCCCAGGCCCACGCCGCCGTACACGAACATCGGGTTGTAGCTGACGCCGGGGTTCTCGGCCACCTGCTGCGCCGCGGCGCGCGCCAGTTGGTTGGCCTTGCCGGTGACGAGGGTATCGAAGCTGAAATGCGGATTGAGTCGCGTGGTTTCATGTTGCGCGCCGCCCACCAGCATGGGCTTGGGCGCGACCGTTTCCGCGACGGCCGGGGCGGTGGCCTCGCCGGCTGCCGGTTGCGTCGCCGTGCGGGTGGGCGCGGGCTTCCTGGCGGCGGAGCCGACCTTCAGCGCAATGGGCGGCGCTTCGCCCCCCATGAACATGCCGGCGGCCTCCTCGATCAGGCCCAGGTAACGATCACGGATGAACTGCAGGAAAATCTGGTTGGGGACGATCAGGCTCAAGCCGTCCGCGTTGACTTCGGCCGCGAGCGGCTTGATCCAGATGCGGAACTGGTCTGCACCCAGGCGCTCTTCCAGCGAAGAGAGGCAATGCGACCAGCAGTGTTCCAGTGCGGACATGGTGAGCTTCAGAAGTACGGGGTAGATCGGTCCGGCAAGCAAAACCCCACCATTCCGGGCAGGGCGTGCTGCCGGAGACGGGCTGGGTGTTCAGGCTAGGATGTCGGGGATGAGGTGCAGATTCTAGTCGCTTGCGGCCCAGTTATCCACAAGCGCTTTGTGCGGCTCTTGCCAGCCGGTGGTTGACATTGACGATATTTGGCAGTGTAATTAACGGTTTACTTAGTCCGGCCAGGAATTTCACCATGAAGCGTACCTTCCAACCCTCCGTTATCCGTCGCAAGCGCACCCACGGTTTTCGCGCACGCATGAAGACCCGTGGTGGCCGTGGCGTGATCGCCGCTCGCCGCTCCAAGGGTCGCGCACGCCTGTCGGCCTAAGCCTGCAGCGCGCCGTGCAAGGCGCTATCCGCTATCGCTACACGCGGGCCATGCGCCTCCTCAAAACGGATGAGTTTTCATCCGTTTTTAATTTGCGCCTGTCGGTCGGCAACGATTTTTTCCAGGTGCTCGGACGGCCGAACGGTCTGCCGGTAGCGAGACTCGGTGTGGTGGTCGGCCGCCGGACCGACAAACGGGCCGTGGTGCGCAACTACATCAAGCGCACCGTGCGCGAGGGTTTTCGCCTCGCCGCCGCCGAGCTTTCCGGCATCGATCTGGTGGTGCGGCCACGCCGTGCTTTCGGCCGCGCCGATGGTGCCGCCGCGCGCGAGGCGCTGACGCAGCTGTTTCGTCGCATCCGCAGTCGTGTACCGGAGGCCTGAGATGTGCGACTGCAGTGATCGCAGCGTTGCATCACAAGGGCTGGCGGCTCGCGTCGGCATCATGCTGGTGAAACTCTACCAGTACACGATCAGCCCCTTGCTTGGCCCCCGTTGTCGCTACACCCCAAGTTGCTCGCACTATGCCGTCGAGGCGCTGGCGAAATATGGCGCCGCGCGCGGCGGGTGGCTTACAATTCGCCGTCTTCTACGCTGTCACCCCTGGGGTGGCAGTGGCTACGACCCCGTTCCCTGATTCTTGAGCCCACGATGGATACCAAGAGACTGATCCTCTTTATCGCGCTGTCCTTCGGCATTCTGTTTGCCTGGCAGAAATGGATGGACTATCGCTACCCGCAGACCGCCAAGGCGCCTGCCGCAGCGAGCGGCACTGCCGTTGCACCGGCCGGCAGCGAGGTGCCGCAGGTCAGCGGCCAGACCGCCGCCGCCGCGCCCGCCGTGGAATCGGGCCGGCTGCAGTCGGGCCAGCGCGTCCATGTGAAGACCGACCTGCTGGATGTGCAGATCGACACCATCGGCGCCGATCTGCGCCGCTTGGCGCTGCTCAAGCACGGCATGCCGGGCAAGCCGAACCAGCCCTTCCTGTTGCTCGACGATGGCAAGAGCCATGTGTACGTGGCCCAGACCGGCCTCTTGGGCGCCGGCTTGCCGACGCATCGCTCGGTGTTCAAGGCCGATCGGAACCAGTATGTGATGCCTGATGGCGAGCAAATGCTGTCGGTGCGCCTGACCGCCAACGGCGCCGACGGCGTGCAGATCGCCAAGGTCTACACCTTCAAGCGCGGCTCCTATGTCGTCGATGTGAAGTACGAGATCGTCAATGGTGGCAGCAAGCCGCTGGCGGCCTCGGCCTACTATCGTCTGCTGCGCGATGGCCAGACGGAGAACCCCGGCTTCTTTGGCGCGCACACCTTCACCGGTCCGGCGATGTACACCGCCGCTGGCAAGTTCCAGAAGCTGGATTTCGCCGCGCTGGACAAGGGCAACGCCGAGCATGTGAAGAATGCCAAGGACGGCTGGGTGGCCATGATCCAGCAGTACTTCACCAGCGCCTGGATCGCCGCGCCGCTGGGCCAGCCTTCGGTCTGCGGTGCCAAGCCGTGTGACTACGAGATCAAGCGCCTGTCGGACGGCCTGTATTCTGCCGGCATGATCGTGCATCTGCCGCAGATCGCCGCCGGTGGCAAGTTCGAGACCAGCGTGCCGCTGTTCGTCGGCCCGCAGGAAACCCGTGTGCTGGATGCGATCGCGCCTGAGCTCGATCGCGTCAAGGACTACGGCATGTTCCAGGTCTTCTCCAAGCCGCTGTTCTGGGTGCTCGACCAGATCCACAAGGTGGTTGGGAACTGGGGTTGGTCCATCGTTCTGCTGACGCTGTTGATCAAGCTGGCGTTCTACCCGCTGGCATCGGCGAGCTATCGCTCCATGGCCAAGATGCGCAAGCTGGCGCCGCGCATGCAGCAGATGAAGGAGCGTTACGGCGACGACAAGATGAAGTTCCAGCAAGCCGTGATGGAGATGTACAAGACGGAGAAGGTCAATCCGCTCGGTGGCTGCCTGCCGATGCTGGTGCAGATCCCTGTGTTCATCGCGCTGTACTGGGCATTGCTGGCCGCGGTCGAGCTGCGCCAGGCGCCCTGGATCTTCTGGATCACTGATCTGTCGGTGAAGGATCCGTACTACGTGCTGCCGGTGCTGATGACGGTCTCGATGTATATCCAGACCCTGCTGTCGCCGCCGCCGCCCGATCCGATGCAGGCCAAGATGATGAAGATCATGCCGCTGGCGTTCAGCGTATTCTTCTTCTTCTTCCCGGCCGGTCTCGTGATCTACTGGGTGGTGAACAACTGCCTGTCCATCCTGCAGCAGTGGTGGATCACCCGGCAGATCGACAAGGCCGACGCCAAGGCGGCCTGATCACCGGGTAGCGATACAAAGAGCCGCCTTCCGGGCGGCTTTTTGTTGCCCCGCGCATGTGCGGTTGCAGCATGTGATAGGCTTGCGACCCAACATTGCCGTGGCACTACCGAACTGCACCATGCTGTATACCCCTGAGCCCATCGCCGCCATTGCCACCGCACCCGGTCGCGGCGGCGTCGGCGTGATCCGTGTCTCCGGCCGGCGGCTGGAATCCATCGTGGCGGGCCTGATCGGCCGGCCGCTCACCGCACGCCATGCGCACTTCGCGCGTTTTCGCGCCGCCGACACCAGCGCCATCGACGAAGGCCTCGCGCTATTCTTCCCCGGCCCCAATTCCTTCACCGGCGAGGATGTGCTGGAAATCCAGGGCCATGGCGGCCCGGTGGTGATGAATATGCTGCTGGCGCGTTGCGTCGAGCTTGGCGCGCGTCATGCCGAGCCCGGCGAGTTTTCCAAGCGCGCCTTTCTCAACGGCAAGCTCGATCTGGCGCAGGCCGAGGCGGTGGCCGACCTGATCGATGCGCAGTCCGAGGCTGCGGCGCGCTCCGCGCTCAAATCGCTCGACGGCGCGTTTTCGCTGGAAGTGCGGGCCCTCGTCGACGCGCTGATTCACCTGCGCATGCTGGTCGAGGCGACGCTGGACTTCCCCGAGGAGGATATCGACTTCCTGGCCGCCGCCGACGCGCGCGGCCAGCTCGTCTCCATCCAGGGCCAGCTTGCCCGCGTGCTGATGACGGCAACGCAGGGCAAGTTGCTGCGCGAAGGCATGCACGTGGTGCTGATCGGCCAGCCCAATGTGGGCAAGTCCAGCCTGATGAACGCGCTGGCCGGCGAGGATGTGGCCATTGTCACCGACATCGCCGGCACCACGCGCGATACGGTGCGCGAGCAGATCCTGATCGACAGCGTTCCCGTACACGTGATCGACACCGCCGGGTTGCGCGAGACTGACGATCCGGTCGAGCGCATCGGCATCGAGCGTACCTGGGCCGCGGTCGAGAAGGCGGACCTTGCACTGTTGTTGATCGACAGCCGCGAGGGCGTCACCCGGCACGATTTGGACATCCTTTCGCGCCTGCCCAAGGCGCTGCCGGTGCTGCGCGTATTCAACAAGATCGATCTCACCGGTGACGTGCCCGGCGATGTCGCGCGCAATGTGGTCCACGTCTCGGCCAAGGGCGGCGAGGGGCTCGACGCGCTGCGCCTGCGCCTGCTGCACCACGTGGGCTGGCAAGGCTGCGAGGAGGGCGTGTTCATCGCCCGCGAGCGCCACCTCGACGCGATCCGCCGCGCCAGCGCCCATCTCGACACCGCCGTCGAGGCCTACCAGCAGATCGAGATCTTCGCCGAAGAACTGCGCCTGGCGCAGAACGCACTCAACGAGATCACCGGCGAATTCACCTCGGACGATCTTTTGGGCGTGATCTTCAGCAAGTTCTGTATTGGTAAGTGAGTGCCGGCCCGGCTAAAACCGGGCGCGCGTTCACCGCCGCCGCCAGTTCAACGCCATATAACCCGCCCCGCCCGCCACCAGCCCCCAGAATGCAGAGCCGATGCCAAACAGCGTCAGCCCGGAGGCGGTGACAAGGAAGGTGATCAGCGCGGGTTCGCGCTGCGCCTCGTCCTTGACTGCGGCCAAGAGGCCGTTGCCTATGGTGTTGATCAGCGCGAGCCCCGCGAGCGCCAGCACCAGCTCCTTGGGAAAGGCGGCGAACAGCGCCGCGACGGTGGCGCCGAACAGGCCGACGATCACGTAGAACACGCCGGCTGCGACGGCAGCCACGTAGCGCTTGTCCTTGTCCTCGTGTGCCTCGCGGCCCATGCAGATGGCGGCGGTGATCGCAGCGAGGTTGATGGCGAAGGCGCCGAATGGCGCCAGCAGCACCGTGGTCAGCCCCGTGCTGGCAATCACCGGTGACAGCGGAGGGTGGTAGTCGGAGGCCTTGAGCACCGCCACGCCGGGGATGTTCTGCGACGCCATGGTGACGAGGAACAGCGGCAGCGCCACCGACAGCAGTGCCTGCCACGATAGCGCCGGCATGGTGAACACCGGCGACGCCAATTGCCAGCGCACCTCACCCAGGTGCAACTGGCCCTGCAGTGCAGCGATGACGGTACCGACCAGCAATACCAGCGGGATCGCATAGCGCGGCTTGAAGCGGCGCATGGCGAGGTAGGTGGCGAGCATGGCCAGCACCAGCACGAACTGGCTCTGCAGGCTGGTGAACGCCGCCATACCAAAGCGCAGCAGCACCCCGGCCAGCATGGCCGAGGCGATGGCGACCGGCACGCGCGCCATGGCGCGCTCGAACCAGCCGCTGGCACCGGCCACGGTGATCAGCACCCCACACACGATGAAGGCGCCGATCGCTTCGGGCATCGAGATGCCGGCCACGCTGGTCACCAAGAGGGCCGCACCTGGCGTCGACCAGGCGGTGACCACCGGCACGCGATAGCGCAGCGACAGAACAATGCAGGTCAGCCCCATCGCCAAGCCCAGCGCCCACATCCACGAGGCGATCTCAGCAGGACCCGCGCCCAGCGCCTGCGCCGCCTGGAACACGATCACGGCCGAGCTGGTGAAACCGACCAGTACGGTGACGAAGCCCGCGACGATGGCGGACAGCGAGAAATCTTCGATCAGGCGCATGGGGCGCTCCGTGGGTGGTTTGCCGACATTGTCAGGGGTGACTCCACCCGCAAACAGTGACAGCTGGCCCGGATTCGGGGCTGCACACTGTCGTGGAGGCTGTCTCGCCTCAGGCGAACTTCGTGGCTTTGCTGGCTTCAAGGCCTATGTGTAGCGCTCGATGGTGTCGATCTGGCCGTCGGCGTGATTCGCACAGCGTGCGGTCGCAACGACAGGCGCGGCACTACGCCCAAGCCTGCTTCACCGATACGGATCGCTGACAGCGCGTACAACATGCCGTCGTTGTCCGATCGGTCGCAATGGCGCGTGGGGCGCGGTTCACTTCCGTTCGGTTTGACGTCTGAGTCGCGCGGCTGATAGCGTAGTGCTCATGTCGCATCGCAACATCACCTCTTTCGCCAAGAAACTAACCGCCTGGTGGCTGCAAAGCCCCCTGCGGTAGCGCATCTTTTTCGCCACCGTGGGTTCGCCGCGGTGGTGTCTGTGTCCTCCCTTCGCGGCTTGCCTACTTCTTCAGGAGCCGTCGATGTCCCTCTCCAGCCCAACCGAATCGCAAGTCCACACCGGTACCGTGCTCGCACTGGCCGCCGCCACCGGGTTCGCCGCCAAGGCCGTGTTCGTCAAGCTGGCGTACCGTCATGGTGTCGACGCGGTCACGCTGCTGACGCTGCGGCTCATCGGCGTGCTGGCGATCCTGGCGCTGGCGCGGTTGTGGCGGCGCCCGGTTGCCGAACCGGTGGCGCGGCGCGATTGGGGCTGGCTGCTGATGCTGGGGCTCTTTGGCTATTACCTGGCCAGCATCTTCGATTTCATCGGCTTGCAGACGGTGAGCGCCAGCATAGAAAGACTGGTGCTCTACCTGTACCCCACGCTCACCGTGCTGTTGTCGGCCTGGCTTTTCAGTCATGTGATCACGCGGCGCATGGTCGGGGCGTTGCTGCTCACCTATATGGGCATCGCGCTGGTGATCGGCGCCGACCTGTTGCATGCCCGCGCCGACCCGGTGGGCCTGGCGTGGATCGTGGCCAGCACCGTGGCGTATGCGTGCTATCTGAGCTCCAGCCCGCCGGTGATCGCACGCGTCGGTGCGCTGCGGTTCACCGAGCTGGCGCTGACGATTTCCGCCGCGGCGATGCTCGTGCATTTCGCGATGACCCGCCCGCTCACCGCGCTGATCCAGCCGTGGCCGGTCTATTTGTGGGCAGGCGTGATGGCGCTGGTATCGACGGTACTGCCGGTCTATTTGATGAATGTCGCGGTGCAGCGCCTTGGCGCCGGGCGTTCGGCGGTGATCGGCAGCATCGGTCCGGTGTTGACCATCGTGATGAGCATGGGCGTGCTGGATGAACACCTGAGCGCGTTGCAATGGCTGGGTGCGGCGGTGGTGATGGCGGGCGTGGCCCTGGTCGGTCGTAGTAAGTGAAGGCATAAGCAGAAACCGCAGTAGCTGTCGGGCGATGAGTTGTTTATTCTTATTTCGACTGTTGAATTTAACCAATAAAACCAGGGGTTATGAAATGAGACATCTGCTGATTGCCCTGACACTGCTGGCCAGCGGCACCCACGTGCTGGCTGCCGACCTGCTCGATACCGTGAAATCACGCGGCACGCTGAAGGTGGCGCTGGAGGGTACCTATCCGCCATTCAACTTCAAGGACAAGCAAGGTGAGCTGGTGGGGTTCGAGGTGGAGCTGGCCAAGGCCATCGCCGGCAAGCTCGGCGTGAAGCCGACCTTCGTCACCGGCGAGTGGAGTGGGCTGCTCGCTGGGTTGCAAGCCGGCAAGTTCGACGTGGTGATCAACCAGGTGGGCGACACCGCCAAGCGGCGCGAGGTGTTCGATTTCTCGGTGCCCTACACCTATTCCAGCGCCCAGCTGATCGTGCGCAAGGCCGAGACGCGCCAGTTCAAATCGCTGGACGATCTCAAGGGCAAGAAGCTGGGCCTGGGTCTGGGGACCAACTATGCCGATATGGCCAAGGCGGTGCCCGGAATCGACGTGAAGACCTACCCGGGCGCACCGGAATACCTGCAGGATCTGGCGCAGGGTCGGCTCGATGCGGCATTGAACGACAGCCTGATGATTCCGTTCGCGATCAAGGAATCCAAATTGCCAGTGAAGGCGGGCGCGCCGGTCGGCGACGTGGCCACTTCGGCCATTCCGTTCGCCAAGGGCAACCCCAAGTTCAAGGCTGCCATCGACAAGGCGCTGCAGGATCTGATCCGTGAAGGGCGCTTCAAGCAGATCTCCACGCAATGGCTGGGGAGCGACGTTTCCAAACCACCCAAATCCAATTAGTTGCCTGCGGGCCGCCACGTAAAACGGCCGAACAGACCCTAGAATGACAAAGCCCCCGGCAGCTCGGGGGCTTTGCCTTGGATGAACGCATGCAAACCTGGTTGGACCTGATCCCACTCGCTTGGCCGTTTCTGCTCAAGGGCGCGCTCTATACGTTGGGTTTTGCGCTCGCCGCCATGGTGCTGGGGTTGGCGCTGGGCTTTGTGGTGGCATTGCTGCGCATTGCACGGGTACCGGTGCTGGCGCAGCTGGCCACTATCTATGTGAGCGCGATGCGCGGCACGCCGCTGCTGGTGCAGATCTTCGTCATCTACTACGGCCTGCCCAGCGTGGGTGTCGAGTTCGAGCCGGTGACTGCCGGCGTGCTGGCACTCACTTTGAACGTGGCGGCGTATCTATCCGAATCGATGCGCGGCGCCATCACCGGCGTGACGATCGGCCAATGGCAGGCCGGGTATTCGCTGGGCCTCTCCTGGTGGCAGACCATGCGCCATGTGGTGGCGCCGCAGGCTCTGCGGCTGGCGGTGCCCAGCCTCTCCAACAGCCTGATCAGCCTGATCAAGGATACGTCGCTGGTGTCGGTGATCACCGTCACCGAGCTGATGCTGGCGACCAAGGAAGTGATCGCGCAGACTTTCCAGCCCTTGCCGCTGTATCTGGCCGCCGCCGCGCTGTACTGGCTGATGAGTGCCGCGTTCGAGCGGGTGCAGCGCTGGGTCGAATCGCGGCTGGAACTGGCACACCAGAGGTAACGATGACTTACGACTTCACCACATCGGCCGTGCATGCGGTGGCCGACAACATCAAGTGGAACAAATACGCCGGTCGCGATGTGCTGCCGCTGTGGGTGGCGGACATGGATTTCGCCACCGCGCCCGAGATCACCGCCGCGTTGCAGCAGCGGGTGGCGCGCGGTAGTTTCGGCTATAGCGAGCCGACGGCGGAACTGATCGCCGCGATTGTCGGCGCCGCGCAGCGCGACTACGGCTGGGCGCTGCATCCGGACTGGCTGGTGCCGCTGCCGGGCCTGGTTTCCGGGCTCAATATCGCCTGCCGCGCGACGGGAGGCGACGCCGACGCGGTGCTCACCGCCACGCCGATCTACCCGCCCTTCATGTCGGCGCCGGCATTCTCCGGCCGGCCGCTGACCAAGCTGCCGCTGCTCGAACCGACCGAGGGCGAGTCGTGGCGCTGGGACTGGGTGGCGCTGGAGCGCGAGGCGGCGAGCGCCCGCACGCTGCTGCTGTGCCATCCGCACAACCCGGTAGGTCGCGTCTGGACGGCCGACGAGCTTGCGCGCCTGGCGGCCATTGCCGAGAGGCACGACCTCACCGTGGTCAGCGACGAAATCCACTGCGATCTGCTGCTGGAACCCGGCACACGGCACGCGCCGCTCGCAACACTGTCGCCCGAGCTTGCCGCGCGCACCATCACGCTGATGGCGCCGTCCAAGACCTACAACATCGCTGGCCTGGGCTGCGCGCTCGCCATCATTCCAGATGCCACATTGCGCCACGCCTTTCAGCGCACCATGCGCGGCATCGTGCCGCATGTGAATCTGCTGGGTTACACCGCGGCGGCCGCGGCGTATCGCGACGGCGCGGCCTGGCGGGCCGAGTTGCTGGCGGTGCTGCGGCAGAACCGCGACGCGGTGATCGCCGCGCTCGATGGGGCGGCCGGTTTGCGGGTGACGCGCCCACAGGCAACTTACCTAGCCTGGATCGATTGTCGTGGCGCGGGCATCGCGCAGCCGCAGCATTATTTCGAGGCGGCCGGTGTCGGCCTCTCCGATGGCGCGGACTTCGGTCTGCCCGGCTTCGTGCGACTCAATTTTGGCTGCCCACAGGCGACGCTCACCGAGGCACTGGCGCGCATGCGACGCGCATTGGGCTGCGCCTGAGCCTGCACCCGGGGCGGGTGTGCAAGGCGGCGTGGCGTGCTCTAATTTGATGGGGCCACATCTGCTGGAGCTCGCCATGCCCTTTATCCATATCCAGTCGCTGCCGCTCGATTCCGCCTTTGAAGTGGGCCCAGTCATCGAACAGATCAGCGCCGATTTTGCCGAGGCAACGGGCATCAGCCTCGAGCACGTCACTATCACCTGGCGCTGGCTGGAGCCGGGCCATTACGCCGTGGCGGGTAAGGCCGTGGCGCGGCAACCCGCCGATAGCCATCCGCTGCTGATCGAGTTGCTTACCCCGGATTTCCACGCGCCAGCCGCGGTCGAGCAGATGCTGACGGCGCTCGCCGACAGCCTGGGTCGGCGCACGCCGGTGCCCTCGCGCAATGTGTTCATCCAGCATCGCCGCGCCAGGGCGGGCAGGGTGTTCGATGCGGGCGGGATCGTGCGCTGGTAGGTAGATCAGCGCGTTTTGGCCGGACTTGCCGAGCCGCCAACGGGTGCGGCACGGAACAGGAAGTTGTCGTAAGCTGGGCTTTTGCTGACACAGCCCGCCAAGACATGAACGACGACCTGCTCCGTTTCGGCTTCGACGACATCGGTACCCCGGAAAATCGCGAACACTTCGCCCGCGAAGTCGTCTTGCTGCAGCGTTATAACGATCCCGCCCTGGGCTGGGACGGCCGTCATGCGATGCTGCCCCAGCTCGTGGCGAGCTGCGGCGAGGAAACCAACGTGGCAGCGCCGTTCATGTTGGCGCGCGGGCGCGACGTGCACCTGGGCCGGCGCGTGTTCATCAATGCGGGCGTGACCATCGCCGCTGCCGCGCCGGTGCGCATCGGTGACTACACGCTGATCGCGCCGCATGTGCAGATCCATGCCGTGACCCATCCGGTCGATCCGATGGAGCGCCAGCGCTGGGCGTTCTGGTCGCGCCCGATCACCATAGGCGAGAACGTGTGGATCGGCGCCGGCGCCATCATCTGCGCCGGCGTCACCATCGGCGACCATAGCGTGATCGGCGCGGGCAGCGTGGTCACGCGCGATATCCCGCCTTGCGTGCTGGCCGCAGGCAACCCGTGCCGCGTGGTGCGCGAGCTCGATCCGCCCGATCCGGCCACGCTGTACGCCTTGCGAGACCGCCTGTAGCAGGCCCGGTCTATTGCGCGCCGCAGCCGCTGTCCGGGCCGGCGGCGAACATGACCTCGGCCCGTCGCTGCATTTCCTCCGCGCTCACGTCCTCGATGTGGGTGGAGACCATCCACTTGTGACCGAACGGATCGGTGAGCGAGCCGCCGCGATCGCCCCAGAACTGGTCAGCCACCGGCATCGTCACCTTGGCGCCGGCGCGTTCGGCCTGCGCGACTACCGCATCGGCGTCGTCGACGTAGAACACCACGGTGCTGCCTGAATCGCCAATGGTGCTGGGGCTGAGTGCTCCCCATTCGGGCGACTCCTCGCTCAGCATCAGGTGCACACCGCCGATCTTCAGTTCGGCGTGCATGATCTTGCCATCCGGGGTGGGCAGGCGCATCACTTCCACGGCGCCGAACGCCTGCTTGTAGAACGCGATGGCGCGCTCGGCCCCCTTGATCGTGAGATAGGGAATGCCGGCCTCATAGCCTTCGGGGATTGCTCTGGTGGTCATGGCCTGTGCTCCTGGTGTTGCGTCCTCGCGCGGACAAACACAGGTTTAGACCATAGGCTCCGGATGGGTTGCAGCGATTCTTCGCCTATCGTGTCAGTGAGACGAACGGATGCGAGCGCATGTCAGCGCAGGCCCATCCCGTCGATGAGGGGCATGGCAGCCCACGCCATCGCGGCAAACCATCGGCATCGGCAAAAAAAAACGCCAACCACAAGATTGGCGTTTCAAACAGAGGATGGAAATGAAACCAGGCAGCTAAGCCGGTCAACATTCATGAACCATTCTGCTTACAGGCCAAACATTAGTCAACAGTAATATACTGACGTACGTCGCCGACGGATGAGATGTGCAATCCGGGCAAATCGCGGCGTTGTCCACCCCATCGATCAGCAGGGTGACGACGTTGCATCCGGATTCGGTACAATTGCCCCTTTTTCCCGAGGGAAGACGCATCGTGCAAGTCGGCATCGTCATGGGCAGCAACAGTGACTGGGAAGTCATGCGTCATGCTGCTGAGCAGCTCAAGGCCTTCGGCGTTGCTTTCGAATGCCGCGTCGTTTCGGCACACCGTACGCCGGATCTGCTGTTCGAATACGCCGAAACAGCCCAGGCGCGTGGCCTGACCGCGATCATCGCCGGTGCCGGCGGTGCGGCCCACCTGCCGGGCATGCTGGCGGCAAAGACCACGGTGCCGGTGCTGGGCGTGCCGGTGCCGTCCAAGTATTTGCGCGGCGAGGATTCGCTGCTGTCCATCGTGCAGATGCCCAAGGGCATCCCCGTGGCAACCTTTGCCATCGGCGAAGCCGGTGCGGCCAATGCCGGGCTCTTTGCCGTCGCCATGCTGGCGGCGCAGCAGCCGGCGCTGGGTGAGGCGCTCGCGGCGTTCCGCAAGCGCCAGGAAGAAACCGTGCTGGCGATGACGCTGCCCGAGGTATGAACATTGCCGAGTCCCGCTGGCAGCGCATCCGCCGCGAAGGCTGGGTGCGCTGCGTGGTGTGGCGCGGGGCGATCATCTGGGGAACGAGTTTTGCGCTGGCATTCGCCGTGGTGGAGGTGATGACCGGCCGTGCCGTCGATTTCTGGCGCGCGGTGCCGGACAATCTGCCGCTGGGCCTCGTGGCCGGCGCATTCTATGGCTGGGGCCAGTGGGGCTACAGCCAGCTAAAGTCATTGAAAGAGAAACAGGAAGAGTAAATCGTGAAGGCTATCCTGCCACCGGCCATGCTGGGCATCCTCGGCGGCGGCCAGCTCGGGCGCATGTTCGCCGCGGCCGCCAAGACCATGGGTTATCGCGTCGCCGTGCTTGATCCCGATCCGCAGGCGCCGGCCGCCGATTTCGCCGACGTGCACCTGTGCAAGCCCTATACCGACGAGGCCGCGCTCGCCGAGCTCGCCGCCTCCTGTGCGGCGATCACCACTGAATTCGAGAACGTGAACGCCGATTCGATGAAGTGGCTGGCCGCCAAGGGCGTGCCGGTGTCGCCGGCCGGCGAGTGCGTGGCAATCGCGCAGGACCGCATCGCCGAGAAGACCTTCATCCGCAACGCGGGCCTTGCTACTGCGCCCTTCCTCGCGGTGCGTACCGCCAAGGATCTGGAAGGCGATCTCTCGCCGTACCTGCCGGGCATCCTCAAGACCGCGCGCCTGGGCTACGACGGCAAGGGCCAGATCCGGGTGAAGACGGCGGAGGAGGCGCGCTATGCGTTGTCCGAATTCAAGCATCAGGCGTGTGTGCTGGAGAAGATGTTGCCGCTGGCCGCCGAGGTATCGGTCATTGTGGCGCGCACCAGCCGCAACGAGGTGGTGAGCTTTCCGGTGGCGGAAAACGTCCACGAAGGCGGCATCCTCGATGTATCGATCGTGCCGGCGCGCATCGCGCCGGCGGTGACCGATCGCGCGCGGCGGATGGCGATGCAACTGGCGGAAGCGCTCGACTATGTTGGCGTACTGGCGGTCGAGTTCTTCGTGCTCGATGGTGACGAGCTCGTCATCAACGAGATGGCGCCGCGCCCGCACAACAGCGGCCACTACACGCTCGATGCCACGCTGACCAGCCAGTTCGAGCAGCAGGTGCGCACCATGTGCGGGCTCTATCCGGGCCGCACCGATCTGCTGTCGCCGGCGGTGATGGTCAACCTTTTGGGCGATGTGTGGGGCGAGAACGGCGCCGAGCCGAACTGGGAAGTGCTGCTGACCGCGCCCAACGCCAAGCTGCACCTTTACGGCAAGAGCGAGGCGCGGATCGGCCGCAAGATGGGCCACTACAATGTGCTCGCCGCCAGTGGCGATACCGCGCTGGAACAGGCCGAGGCCATTCGCGCCACGCTGGCCGGCGAGCGGACTCCGACCGGCGCCTGAGCAATGCTGACACCCGAGCGCTTCGTCGACACCATCGTCGAGGGCTTGCGGGTGGTCGGCAATGCCGGTGATGCGGCGGCGATGCGGCGCTATATGCGCGACCAGTTCGACTTTGCCGGCGTCAAGACGCCGCAGCGCCGGGCCTTGTCCCGGCCGCTGATCGCGGCGGCCCGGCGTGCTCTGTCTGAGGCCGAGCGGCTCGACACCGCCGCCCGCCTGTGGCGACAACCGTGGCGCGAATGCCAGATGGTCGCGTGCGACCTGCTGGCCGACCGGGCGCACACTTTGAGCGCCGCGGCGCTACCGCTGCTCGACACGCTGATCGGCAGCAAATCGTGGTGGGACAGCGTCGATGGCCTTGCCGCGCAGGTGCTTGGACCACTGCTGGCGCAGCATCCGGCGCTGTTGCCGAGCATGGATGCCTGGGCTGCCGGCGAGCGGTTGTGGCACAAGCGTGCCGCCATCCTGTTCCAGTTGAGCTATCGCGGCGAGACCGATGCGGAGCGTCTGTTCCGCTACTGTCATGACAACGCGGGCCATCCCGATTTCTTCATCCGCAAGGCCATAGGCTGGGCGTTGCGCCAGCATGCGCGCGTCGCGCCCGATGCCGTGAGCGCTTTCCTGATCGCCGAGGGCGCCCGGCTGTCGCCGCTGTCGCGACGCGAAGCGAGCAAGCATTTGAACTGAACGCTCGACACACGGCGCCGGGGCCTGGGCTGCGCTAAGCTGCAGGAAAACAGCCCGTTTGTACTGCCATGACCCAAAAACACGATGGCATTCTCGCAGCGCACGCCGCCGAACTCGACGTCATCCGCCAGCGCATCAACAACCACAAGGAAGATGCGATGGAGCGCTGCGAGCGGCTGATCCGCAGTGCCCGCGCCGCGCATGACACCGCCACGCAGCTCGCGGCGACCGAGCTCTACGGCCTCGTCAAGAACTACGAAGGTCGCAACCTGTTGTTCGAGGCTATGCAGCTGGCCGAATCCACGCACGCCTTCGCCGCGGAGGCGAGGCTGGTCGAACAGATTGCCCGCAGCTATTACACCACCGGCGAATATCGCCTGGCGACGCAGTTCTGGACGCGTTGCATCGAGCTGTCCGAGCAGCCCGGCGGCGAGGTCAAGAGCTGGATCTACGGCAAGGTGGGCCTCGGTCAGGTCTACGATGCGCTGGGCAATCATGAACAGGCGGTGGTTCACCATCGTGCAGCGTTGTCGCGCATGGGCGAGCAGAACGACCCCTATCTCGCGGCCAAGATACGCATCAATCTCGCGGCGAATCTGGTGCAACTGGGCGACCGTATCGAAGCGCGGGTGCTGCTGTCCGAAGCGCTGGTGGTCTGTCTCGAACACCGCTTGCTCGACTATGTGGCCGAGGCGCGCTTCCGCCTCGGTGAAATCAGTCTGTCCGACGGCGACCTGGCGCAGGCCTCGTCTGAACTGGCCGAGGCCCGGCAGCTGGCGCAGGCTATCCCGTATCACTGGGTCGAGGTGAGTGCGATCGCCTTGCAGGCGGAGGTGAATGCGCGCCTGGACAATCCGCAGCGCGCGCTGGCCATTGTCTGCGAGGGCATAGCTCTGGCCGAGGAAAGCGACTATCAGCACCTGCTGCAGCGGCTGCATGCGGCGGCGGCGCGCTATGCCGACGCCAGTGGCGATGTGGCGCTCGCCTACGCCCACCTGCAGCAGCATGTGCGTTACCAGGGCCAGCTGGGACGGGCGGCGCAGCCAGCCGGCCAGAGCGATGCGCTGCGGCCCAGTGCGTCGCGTCGCATGGCCGAGCTCGCCGCCAACCCGTTGCTCGATGCGGCCGAGCTCGATGTGGCGCGTACCCTGGTGCTGAACGAAGCGGTGCCCATACTGGGGGCATCGTGTACCAGCGCCTGGGTGCTGGAAGAGGACGGCGCCGCGCTGCGTTGCAAAGCCGCGTGTGGCCCGGCCGCACCGGAGGTGTTGCCGGTCTGGACCCGTGCCGCGTTCCCGGCCTTTTTTGACTGGCTGCAGCAGGCCAAGCCGCTGATCGCGCACGACGCGCTGCATCATCGCCACACTTGGGAGGTGGCCAATGCCCAGCTCAAGATGCGTGGCATCGCATCGTTGATGGCCTGGCCCATCCGCATCGCCGGGAGCAACCGCGGCATGCTCTTGATCGAGCACCGTGGCAACCAGCGCAACTGGACGCCGGATGACGTGATGCTGGGTGGCATGCTGGCCGATCTGATCGCCCGGATGCGCTCGCAACATGAGCGTCGTAGCCTGTCGCAGGCGTTCGGCGAACTGACGCAGGCATTGGCCGATGCCAGCAATGCGCTGCTGGCCGCGGGCTCGCCGGATGCCCCCGCCGTGGCGCTGCGACTGGCGGGGGGGCGCGAGCTGCTGGAAATCCGCCAGTACCTGATCGGCCTTGCCGGAAGTCTGGATGAGCCGCTGGCGTCGGCGCAGGGGCAAGCGCGCAGCCTCGATGTCGGGCTGCAGTCGCTCGGGGCGGCGTCAGATTTCACCAGCATCGTCGCCGGCTGCCAGGCCGACAGCCAGCGCGTGCTGGTGCGGCTGGACCAGATTGCCCGGGCGCTGGCCGAGTTCCGCGACCTTTTCCCGCAATCGCAGTCCTGATGCTCGCCGCTGTATGGCAAGCGGCAACACGGCCGCATCGCTGGCATAATTGCATTCTTTTGTTCGGGATAGCCTTGCCATGTCCGGCCTGACCACCACCAACCTCACCAGCCTGAAGAAAATCTACTCGGGCAAGGTGCGTGACCTCTACCAGATCGACGACACGCGCATGCTGATGATCGCGACCGATCGCCTGTCGGCCTTCGACGTGATCCTGGCCGAACCGATTCCGGACAAGGGCAAGATACTGACCGCGATCTCGAATTTCTGGTTCGACAAGTTCAAGGATCTGGTGCCCAGCCACTTTACCGGTGACCAACCGGAAGACGTCGTCAGCGCGGCCGATCGCCCACAGGTTGAAGGTCGTGCGGTGGTGTGCAAACGCCTCAAGCCCGTGCCAGTCGAGGCCGTGGTGCGCGGTTATCTTGCTGGTGGCGGCTGGAAGGACTACAAGGCCAGTGGCAAGGTCAGCGGCGTGGTGCTGCCGGCCGGGCTGCGCGAAGCAGACAAGCTGCCCGAGCCCATCTTCACGCCGTCGACCAAGGCCGCGGTGGGGGATCACGACGAGCCGATCTCGTTCGATGAGACCTGCGAGCTGATCGGCGCCGAGCTCGCCGCCAAGGTGCGCGATACCGCGATCATGCTGTACCAGGCCGCCGCCGAATTTGCCGCCACGCGCGGCATCATCATCGCCGACACCAAGTTCGAGTTCGGTCTGGACGAAGCAGGCACGCTGTGCCTGATGGATGAGGCGCTGACGCCCGATTCCAGCCGCTTCTGGCCGGCCGATCAGTACGCGCCGGGCAGCAATCCGCCGTCGTACGACAAGCAGTTCGTCCGTGACTGGCTGGAAACCACCGGCTGGGACAAGACGCCGCCGGCGCCCGCGCTGCCGCAGGAAGTGGCCGACAAGACCGCCGCCAAGTACCGCGAGGCGCTGGAAAAGCTGACGGGCTGAGTCGTCGTGCCATGAAAAAAGCCGGGATGCGTCCCGGCTTTTTTGCGCCTGGCCGCTTCAGCTGGCGAGCTTGTTGGCGATGCCCGCCACGTGTGCGCCCTGGAAGCGGGCAATGGCAAGCTCGTTCTCCGAGGGCTGGCGGCTGCCGTCGCCAGCGGCGATGGTCGTCGCGCCGTAGGGGCTGCCGCCGCTGATCTCGGAGAGCGTCATCTGCCTTGCCTCGGAATACGGCACGCCGACGATGACCATGCCTTGGTGCAGCAGCGTGGTGTGGAATGAGGTCAGCGTGGTTTCCTGGCCGCCGTGCTGAGTGGCCGTGCTGGTGAACACGCTGCCCACCTTGCCGATCAGGGCACCCTTGGCCCACAAACCGCCGGTCTGATCGAGGAAATTGCGCATCTGCGCACACATGTTGCCAAAGCGGGTCGGCGTGCCGAAGATGATAGCGTCGTAATCGGCCAGTTCGGCCGGCTGGGCGATCGGCGCGGCCTGATCGAGCTTGGCCCCGGCTTTCTTCGCCGCCTCCTCGGACATGATCTCGGCTACCCGTTTGAGCGTGACGTCGGTGCCGGCAACCGAGCGCGCGCCCTTGGCCACCGCGTGCGCCATCGTTTCGATATGGCCGTACATCGAGTAGTAAACCACCAGCACCTTGCTCATCGATCGCTCCTGGGTTGCACGCCGGATCGGCAATACGCTCACCATAGTCGCTGCCAGCGCAATCCGTGGACGGGCTCCGACGGGGCTTATTCACCAGACAGACCGGTTGTGAGACGCTAAGGTAGCGTCGTCGCCCGCCATGCCGCCGCCATGGCTGGGCTAGTTCTGGATAGCAATGGGTGGGGGAGTGCGATGTATCACGGCGAACGTTTCAATGGCTACAGCCATCTCGCAGGCGCGGTGCTGGCGCTGGCGGGGACCAGCTTCGCCATCGTAGAGGCTAGTCTGTACGACGACGCGTGGAAGATCGTCGGTGTCTCGATTTACGGCGCCACGCTGATCCTGCTCTACACCATCTCGACGCTGTACCACTCGCTCCAGGGCCGCGCCAAGCAGGTGTTCCAGCGGCTCGATCATTGCGCGATCTATCTGTTGATCGCCGGCAGCTATACACCGTTCACGCTGGTAACGCTGCGTGGCGGCTGGGGCTGGAGCATCTTCGGCATCAACTGGGGTCTCGCCATCCTCGGTATCGTGCAGGAACTGTGGATAGGCCGGCGCACCCGGGTGTTCTCGCTGCTGATCTACGTGCTGATGGGCTGGCTGATCTTGTTTGCGATGGGGCCGCTGCTCGCAGCGTTGTCGCCGGCGGGCCTGGCGTGGCTGGCGGCTGGCGGGCTGTTCTACACGGTAGGCATCGTGTTCTTCGTATTCGACGAGCGCATCCCGCACGGTCATGGCATCTGGCACCTGTTCGTGCTGGCCGGCAGTATCTGCCAGTACGTCAGTATCCTGGCCTACGTGCACTGAATACCCGCGCCCCTGGCCTTGTGCCGATCCTGGGCGGTGCTATAGCTTGCAGTACACCTAGCACCTTGAAGCGCTTATGTTCGACAAGCTCATCCAGCACTTTCGCAGGGCAAATCCGTTGGCGGCCGAGCCCAGCCCGGAGATCGGGCCGGTCATCGAGAGCGAGCCCGACTGGGAGGGCGGCATCCTGCGGCGGCGGCCCATCGTCGACGCCCAGCTCAAGCTGGTGGGGCACGAATACCACTTGCACCAGCCGCTGGCGCGCAGCGTGCGGCTGTTCGACGAGATCGTGTTGCGTGAGCTGGCCGAGCGGCTGGTGGGTGGCGGCGCGCGCAGGGCGCTGACGATGGTGACCTTGTCGCCGCTGAGTGCGGATCTACCGCTTTGGCATCCATTGGCCGATCCGGAGCAGGTCGTGCTGTTGTTCACGTCGGATGACGCCCTTGAGCTCGAGCAGCTGCACGCCTTGCGCGCGGCGGGTTATCGCCTCGGGTTCGAGGGGCTGCCGCGGCAAGCTGCGGCGATCGAGCTTGCCGACTACCTGCGCATTCCGATCCACGAACTCGACGTCGCCGAGCTCAGTCAGCGGGTGACCCGGCTGATGCAGCTCGCGCCGCATTGCAAGCGCATCGCGAGCCAAGTCGATCTGTTCGAGGAATACCAGGCCGTGAGCGAGATGCAGTTCGAGCTGATCCAGGGGGGCTTTTATGCGGCGCGTGGCGTCGACGGCCATGCCGAGCTTGATGCCGGCTACCTGCGCCTGATCGACGCGCTCAACCTGACCCGCTCCGGCGCCGGGTTTGAGCAGATCGCCGCGGCGATCCGGGTCGATCCACTGCTCAGCTTCAAGCTGCTGCGCTACGTGAATTCCGCCGCCAGCGGACTGGGGCGCAAGGTGGACAGCCTGCAGCAGGCGATCACTGTGCTCGGCCACCGTCCGCTCTATCGCTGGCTGTCGCTGCTGATGTTCAGCCTCAACGACGGCGATCCGCTGCAGGACACCTTGCTGGAGGCTGCGCTGACCCGGGCCCGCACGCTGGAGCTGCTTGGCGGCGAGCGGCTGGGCAAGCTCGAGGGCGAACAGCTGTTTTTGATCGGCATGTTCTCCTACCTGGAAGCGCTGCTGCGCCTGCCGATGGGGTCCATCGTTGCGCACATCGAGCTGCCGGACGACCTGCGCACCGCGCTGTTGACGCGCGAAGGCCGCTTCGGCTCATGGCTGCGCCTCGCCATCCTGGCCGAGGAAGGCGACGGCCCCGACGATGCGCTGCTCGCCGAATGCGGTGTCGGCTACGCCCAGCTCAATCGGGCCCGGCTGGAAGCACAGTTCTGGGCCGGCGAGGTGCTGGCGGCCTGAGCGCTCGCCTACTGCGCCTAGCGATCTAATCGCCTCAGCCCTGCAGTTTGAGCTGCGCCCGTGATGTCGTGCCTTCCTCGATGTCGTGCGCGCTGGCATCGACCTTGGGGCTGACCACGAACAGCCGCGCGTCGTCGACGCCGGCCGCCTTGAGCGCGTCCTTCGTCACCTGCGCGCGGGTCAGCGCCAGCTGACGCAACTCGTCCGGGCCGACCGCGGTATTGGCGAGAATCAGTTTTTCCATTTCATCGGCCGGCAAGGTCTTGGCCAGGCCTATGGCGTTACGCGGCTTGGGAAATCGCTCCTGCTTGTAGGCGCGCGCCAGCAAGGCCGGGTATTCCTCGGCGGTGATGGTGAGCGCCGCTTCGTCGACTGATGTGCCCTTGCTGGCGAGATCCTTCAGCTTGAGCTCGCGCAGCTTGTCCTCTAGCCGCGCGCGTTTCAGTCCTTCGGTGTCGCGCTCGGGGTCGGCCCAGCCGGCAATGTCGAGTTTGAGCGCGGGGCGGTCGGTGAGGATCTCGGCGAGTTTTTGCGTGGCGTCGCGTGCCGCCGGATCGAGCGTGGCGCGGCCGGGTTCGAACGCGATATGCGAGAGCGACGGGCCGCCACCGAAGGCGCTGGACAGCGCGTCGAACGGCGCAGTGACGATTTTTTCCATGAGGTTGCCGATGATCTGCCAGATCACCCGGCCAACGCGGAATTGCGGATCGTCGAGCGAGCCCTCGATCGGCAGGTTGAGCTTGATCTGGCCGCGCCGATCGGTGAGCAGCGCCAGCGCGAACTTCACCGGTAACTTGGTCGCCTCCGTGCTGCCGCTGGCCTCGCCCAAGGTGAGCTGGTCGAGGAACAGCTGGTTGCTCGCCTGGAGCTGGCCGTTCTCGACGTAGTAGGTCACCTCCATCGACAGCTTGCCCTTTTCGATGCCGTAGCCGGCGTATTTGGCGGCGTAGGTCGAGGCGGCGGTGAGATCGTAGCCCTTCACGTCGCCCTTGATGTCGATGAACAGCGGATCGGCCAGCGGGTTGAGGCTGCCGTTCACCGTGACCGGGGCGATGCGGTCCACGCTACCGCGCAGGTCCAGCGTCGCCCGGGTACCCCCCTGCGTCGATAGCCCGGCGATGCTGCCGGCCATGTCGGTGAGATTCGCGCCGTAGTTGGGCTGGATGAAGAGATCGGTGAAGTTGATGTTGCCGCCGGCCAAAGTGATCTTGCCGATCCGGATCGGTGGCAGTCCGTCGCTGTCCTCATCGGGCGGCTCGGCACTCGCCGGGGCCGATGCGGTCTGGGTGACCGAACGCGCCTGACCGTCGCGGACCACGATGTCCTGCAGATTGAGCCGACCCTGCGCTGACAGGATCAGCCGCGAATAGAAATTGCTGAGCGCAATGCCGGCAACGTCGAGCGAGAACGGCACGAAACGGGTACGCAAGCCGGAAAGTTCCAGCGCCTGCCACTTGAGGAAGTCCTCGCCGCTTTGCTTGTCGAGGGCATGGAGGCGGCTCACCCGCAGCGCGCCCTGGTAGCCGCCACTGAATTGCGGCGTTGTTTTCAGGTCGAGCTCGCCCCGTGCGGAGAGGAAGCCGCTGGCCAGCCTGATATTGAGGAAGCGGGTGAAGTAGGGCTGGGCATAGGTGGCATCGAGGTCGGTCAGGTCGAGTTTGAAGCGTCCGGCGAACGGTGTCGGTACGAATTCGCCGTCGACCCGATAGTTGCCGCCGGCCTTGCCGCGCGCCTGTAGTGCCAGCGTGGCGTTGCCACCCTGGTTGTCGACGTTCGCCAGCTGCAGCGCGATGGTCCGGTAGCCGGCTGGGGCCACGCCGGGTAGGCGGGCATCGCTGAGCTCGGCTCCCCAGTCAATGAGCGCGAGCCTGGGAAGGCTGATTTTCCACGGCGGCGCCGCGGGTTCGGTCGCGACGCCTGATTGGGCCGGAGGTAGCATCCTGAGCATCGTCGGCTGGCCTTGCTCGTCCAGCACCAGCCGCAGCTGGCCGCCGCTGCTCGTGACTTCACCGACCACCAGCGCGCGCGCCTGACTGTCGAGTGTGATCGACGACGCCACCAGCGTTGGAATCGACAGCAGTGGCGCGCGAGCGTGCGGCTCGGCGGCGGTCAGCTCGGCGAGCTCGATCCGGCCATTGCCGAGCCGTAGCGTGAACGGCGCGGTATCAAGCTCGAACGCTGCGCTGGCGGAGACCGTGCCGCCCAGTTCGGCGTCGAGCGCGGGGTGCCAGTAGCCGGCGAGCGTGGCCGGCGCCAGCTGCGAAACCGCCGCCGTGCCGCGTAATCGCCATGGCTGTGGCTGCAGTTGCAGATCGGCAGTGAGCGCTTCGCCGTCCGCACCGTTGGCCGAGGCTTGCAGCGGAATCGGCGTGCGTGCCGTCAGCGCGAAGCCACGACTGTCTACGGCGATGTCGTTCCATTGTTTGGCCACCGCCGGCTGGACCGTGTTGTCGCGCCAGCGCACGCTGCCGCCGACGACCTGCAGTGCGGCGATGCTGAGGTGGGTGGTCGATGCGGCCGGCTTGGCCGCTACGGCGCTTGCCGCGGCGGGATCGGGGGTGGTGGTCTGCCAGCGTTGCAGCAGCGCGCGATCGAGGTCGGCACTTGGCGCATCCAGCTTCACCTTGCCGAAGGCATAGCGCTCGCGCAGCGGCTCCACCGCGATCATCTCTACGCCCAGCCGTCGCCATCCGGCCAGGGCCTGGCCATCGTGCGTCAAGGCGAGGTCGTCGACATTGACCTGGCCGCGGAGCAGCAAGCGCGGTGCCGGTTGCTGTTCGAACACCAGCTGCAGCCGGCTGCTGACCGTGCCCTTGGGTAGCGCCAGGCCATCGGGCATCGGCAGATAAGCGAGCAATTGCGGTAGCGACAGGCGATCGAAGTCGACATTGAGCGTGGTCTGGCGGTGTGCGCCGAATGGGCGGCTGCGCCCGTTCAGCTTGAAGAAAGCGCCGTTGAGCCGGCCGGAAATGGCGGGCTCAACGTAGTCGTCGACCCGGTAGGACAGCGTCGAGATAAAGGGCAGCATGACGTCGAGCGCTTCGAGCCGCTGCCGGCTGCCAAGGTAACGGTCGTCGAGCGCGATACGACCCTGGCGCACGATGATGTTATTCAGCGAGAACGTCGGCAGTTCGTCCGACGACTCGTCGCTGCGCAGCCGCTCCGGCAGGTCGGAAAAATTGAAGCGATCACGGCTGAGTCGCACGATATGGAGCGCCGGCCGGTCGAGCTCGATCCGCTTGAATACTGGCCCGCCGACGAACAGCGACCACAGCTCGGCATTGGCCGAGAGCGACTTGAACGCCAGGAACGGCGCGCCATTGCGCTCGTTGATCGCCACGTCGCCCAGTGTGGCCGTCAGTGTGTAGGGATTGAAGGCGAGCTCACCGATGCGGACGGTGCGCGTGAGCTTTTCGGACAGGCGGTGCTCCAGCCACGGCCGCAACAATGGCGGCAGGGCGTAGCGTCCTAGCAGGCCGACGAGCAGAATCGCCACCAGGACCATGATGGCATGGCGGCGCAGCCGGGGGGCCCGAAGCAGGGAGGCGAGGCGGGCGGCGATCATCAATAGTTCCTGTTATTCATGCCCAGTTTAGCCAAGCCCATGCCTGCTGCAGGCTCCAGCAAGGCCGACAGCAATGTTCGCGACTAGGATGTTGCGAGCAAACGACTTACAATTACGGGAAACCGTCAACTTGAAGCGGCGCCGCCATCTGCGCGCCGGAGTCCACCGTGTTCTCCTTATTCCGCAAGAAAGACAACGAGCCTGAAAAGCCCGAGCTGCAGCAACCGGCCGCCAAGCCGGGGCAGCCTGCGCCGCAATCGGCCCCAGCCAAGGCCGAAGCGCCGAAGACGCCCGATAGCTCCGCCTACAACCTGAGCGAGCTCTCGATCGAGGTCGAGGACGTGGGCGCGCACCTGACGCCGGACGAAGAGCAGGCCGTGGTGCTGTATGCCAACAAGCAGGGCGAGGCTGCGGTGATGGCGCTGAAGGCCACGCTGCCGGGCGTGATCGGCATGCGGCGACATGAAACCTGGCTGCTGCTGTTCGAGCTCTACCAGCAACTGGGCGATCGCAAGGCGTTCGACGATCTGGCGCTGCAGTTCGTCGTCGAATTCGAGATCTCGCCGCCGGCCTGGCGCGAACTGCCCAAGAGCAGCATCGTGCCGGCCGGTACGCCGGGCAGCGCCTATGTCGCTTTCGGGCCCGCGCTGCGCTCGGACGGCGCCGATGCCGAGGCGGCCAAGTTGGTGAAGGCCTGTGCCGACGGCGGTGTGGTACGTGTCGATTTCAGCAAGGTGACGGAAATCGAGAGCCTGGCCGCTGCCGAGTTTCTGGCTGCCTGGGCGCGCGCGCGCAAGGCCAAGGCGAAAATGCAGATCCTTGGCGCGGAGCGCTTTATCGAGCTGCTCAAGAGCAAGATCGAGCCGGGCCGCAAGGTGCCAATGGAGGCGCCGTTCTGGCTGCTGTTGATGGAAGTGCTGCAGAGCACGGGCGACCAGGACGGGTTTGACAACCTGGCCATCGTCTACGCGGTGACGTTCGAAGTCTCGCCGCCGTCGTGGGATGATAAGCTCGCGCCCAGCCCGGAGCAGAAGGCCGCGGCCGCGGCGGCCCTGCCGGTGAGCCCGGCGCCAAGCCCGTCCTCGCCGGATCAGCTGGTGTTGTCCGGAGAGCTGCTCGGCGGCGCGTCGGCCGAGCTTGCTGCCATCCGCGAGTTCGCCAACCAGCATCCCAAGCCGGTGCTCGATCTGCGCGCGGTGCGCCGCGTCGATTTCGAGACGGCGGGCCAGTTGCTGAATCTGTGCATGGAACTGATCCAGCAGGGGCGCACGCTGGTGCTGCACGAGCCCAACGAACTTGTCGCCGGCCTGATGCATCTGCTGGGCATCAGCGAGCTGGTCGAGATTCGTCCGGCCTACCAGCGGCATTGATTGCCGGCACGGCGCCTTGAACCGCGCCGCTTCGCCCCCAACTGCCCGCTATCGTTCAACGAGGCAGTCCCATGCAGCAATTTGACGGCACCACCATCGTTTCGGTCCGCCGCGGCCGCCATGTCGCCGTGGGCGGCGACGGCCAGGTCACGCTGGGCAACGTGGTGATCAAGGGCACCGCGCGCAAGGTGCGCAAGCTCTACCACGACCAGGTCATCGTCGGCTTTGCCGGCGGCACCGCCGATGCGTTCACGCTGTTCGAGCGCTTCGAGGCCAAGCTGGAAAAACACCAGGGCCATCTGACCAAATCCGCCGTCGAGCTCGCCAAGGATTGGCGCACCGACCGCATGCTGCGCCGGCTGGAGGCGATGCTTATTGTCGCCGACGAGACCGCCACGCTGGTGATCACCGGCAACGGCGACGTGCTCGAGCCCGAACACGGCATCGCCGCCATCGGCTCCGGCGGCGCTTATGCGCAGGCGGCCGCCAAGGCGCTGCTCGACAACACCACGCTCGCCCCCGAAGCGGTGGTGAAAAAGGCGCTGGAGATCGCCGGCGACATCTGCATTTACACCAACCAGAACCATGTAATCGAAACCACGGGCGCGGACGAAGCCGCCAGCGACTAGCCTATGCGCGCGTGAGCGTGGCGTGCATGACGACTACACGGCGGTCGCTGCGCGCCATTCATGCCGGCGTGCGCTATCCGGGCTAAAATCGCGGCCATCATGTCCGTGCATACCTTGGCCTGTCTGCGGCGCCTCAGCGTCGACCATTCCACTTCCGGCGAGCAGATCGCCGAACAACTCGCGCTGTCCCGCGCCTCGGTGTCCACTGCGCTGGCCGAAGCCGAGCAGTACGGCGTCGCGATCGAGCGCAGGCACGGTGTCGGCTATCGTCTGTGCGAGCCGCTCGAATGGCTGGACGAGCAGGTGGTGCGCGCCGCCTTGCCTGCTGCGAGTGTGCTTGCCGTCGAAATCCACCAGCGTACCGATTCCACCAACCGCCGCTTGCTGACCGAGCCCCGACATGGCCGGGTGATGGCTGCCGAATGGCAGGACGGTGGCCGGGGCCGCCTGGGCCGGCGCTGGCAGGGCCAGCTGGGTGGCTCGCTGATGTTTTCGCTGTGCTGGCAGTTCCCAGGGGGCGCGGCCACGCTGGCGGGCCTGCCGCTGGCGGTGGGGGTGATCGTCGCCGAGACGGTGGCCGAGGCCGGTGTTGCCGATGTCGCGCTCAAATGGCCCAACGACCTGCTGTTGCCGGACGCTGCCGGCCATGCCAAGGCGGGCGGCATCCTGATCGAAATCGCGGGTGATGCCATGGGGCCGGTGTGTGCGGTGATCGGCATCGGCCTCAACCTGCGCGCGCCCACGGTCGAGGGGCAACGCGTGGGCGGCATGGCCGAGCATGGCCTCAATGTTGATCGCAATATCTTGCTGGCGCGGCTGCTGGCGGCGCTCGAGCAAGGGTTGGACGGTTTTTCCTCACATGGCTTTGCCGATTTTCGCGGACGCTGGGAGGCCCGCCATGCGTGGCAAGGGCAGGCGGTGCGGCTGATCGCTGCCGATGGCCAGGCGCGCGAAGGGCGTGCCATGGGCGTGACCGACGACGGCGCGCTGCGCTTTCGTGCCGGGGAGCGCGACGAGATCATCCACAGCGGCGATCTCAGCCTGAGGGTGTCGGCATGAGCGTGCTGTTGATCGATCTGGGCAATACCCGGCTGAAATGGGCGCTGGCGGATTCGGCGGATGCATGGTCGGCACAGGGCAGCGCCGATCCGGCAGGCTTGCCCGCCTTGTTTGCCGAGTGGCGCGCGCTGGCCGTGCCGCGGCAGGTGCAGGCTTGCAGCGTCGGGGCCGAAGTGACAATGCGCGAACTCGAAGCCTTCTGCCACGCAAGCTGGGGCGTGAGGATAGATTGGCTGCGCGTCGGGCGTGAAGCGCTGGGCGTGAGCAACCGCTACCGGAAGCTGGAACAGCAAGGCCCCGATCGCTGGGCAGCGGTGTTGGGTGCGCGCCGGGCCCATCCCGACCAGGCGCTGGTCATCGCCAGTGCCGGCACCGCGCTCACCGTCGATGCCTTGACCGCGGATGGCTGCTTTCTGGGCGGCATGATCCTGCCGGGGTACCGGATGATGAAGTCGGCACTCGCCGTCGGCACCGCGCGCCTGCCCGATACCAGTGGCCGTTTCCATGATTTTCCCACCTCGACCGAGGATGCGATCGAGACCGGCGTGCTCACGGCGCTGGCCGGCAGTATCACGGCGATGTTCGACCGGCTGCAGGCACGCGGCGAGGAGCCTTTGGTGCTAATCTCCGGCGGCGATGCGGCACTGCTTGTGCCCCACCTGGGGGCGCCGTGTCGTCTGATCGATCATCTGGCGCTGCGCGGACTGGCGGCGCTGGCTTTCAATGGAGATGTCCGGCCATGAAATGGCTGCTCGTGCTGCTTGTACTCGCCAACGCGGGTTTTTATGCCTACAGCCAGTGGGTGCCGGAGCAAGGCAGTACGCAGGAGCTACCGGCCGAAGTAAATGCCGATCGCCTGCGCGTCGTCGATGCGTCCACGATCACACCGGCACCAACCGTGGCGCCGAGCCCGGGCACGGCAAGCGATGTGGCCCAAGCCGCTACGGCCTCAGCCGTCGCGGCGATCACGCCGACGGGCATGCCGCAGGCGGCGGTCTGTTTGCGTTGGACCGTGCCGTCGCCCGAGCAGGCGGTGATCGCTGCCGCGCGGATGGCTGCGCTGCATATCGCCTCGCGCACCTTGCAAAGCGCCGAGCAGGCCAAGGTCTGGGTCTATGTTCCGCCGCTGGCCGACGAGGAAACCGCGCGGCGCAAGGCGGAGGAGCTGCAGGGGCTGGGCATCGACGATTATTTCGTCGTCAATAATGGCGGGCGCTGGCAGAACGCCGTATCGCTGGGCGTGTATTCGACGCGCGAAGCGGCGGAGCGGCGCCTGGCCATGTTGAAGGACAAGGGCGTGCGCTCGGCTGTGCTGCGCGAGCGCGACGACACGTTGCGCCCGGCCAGCTTCCTGCTGAGCGACGTGACCGAGGCGCAACGCGCTCAACTCGAGCGCAGCAACCGCCAGTTGCGCGGTGCCCAGCTCATTGAGGCCGCCTGCCGCTAGCGCATGGCGTGATCAGCGTCGTGCTGTCACGGCGCTGCCGCACTCAGCGTGTGTTGTCGCGACAGGTGAATCGCCTGCGCCTGGATTCGCGCAAATGGGCAATCGCGAGTGCGCCGGCCAGCGCGAACAAGGCCACTGCGCCGATCAGCATGCCGTTGCTGGCTTCTGCGTGAAAGGGAGGCCGGTTCATCCCGATCAGGATGAACCCGACACTGACCATCATGACTACCGTGCTTATCAGCGAATAGCATCGCTGCCGCCATGCGCACTGGCCGCAGTAGAGGAAACGATTGCCTTTGGAATGATGGACCTTGACCGCCGGGTGGCAGGCCTCGCCACAGCGGTAGCAGTTCCCCTCCCAGTTGCGGCGTTTGCCGTGCAGGTCACGAATGATCTGCCACACGGTCAGTGTGAGGACCGGTGAGGAGACGATCAGCATCAGGATCAGGAAGTTCATCTATTGAAGGTCGGGCAGATGACGGGCCGGTCTTGCCGACCGCCAAGCGTTGAAGTGGCGATCATAGCGAAAAAAAGCCCCTGCCTTGCGGCAGGGGCGAGTGTTTGCGCGGAGAGTGTGGATGCGCAAATCTTTCCAAGAGGTCTGTTACTGGCGAACCTTGGCCATCTCGGTGGCAAGTTCACCATTTGCGGTATCGCCATCGAGCGACCAGCTGAACACGCCGCCCAGGCTGTTAGCCTTGACGTAGTTCACCTTGAGCGCGATGTCGGCCGGGGTGTCATACGACCACCAGTTGCTGCCGTCGTATTTCCACGACTGCTTGGTCACCGGGTGATAGCGGACGGTGCCAGCTGCGTTCTTCAGCACCTTGTAGTCCTCGATACCGGTTTCGTACGTGCCCTTGGCACCACCGGTTGCGGACTGGTAGAGGCCATCACCGTTCGGGCCGGCAGCAACGCCGGTCCAGCCACGGCCGTAGAACGGCAGACCAACCAGTAGCTTCTTGCCCGGTACGCCAGCAGCCAGCAGCTGCTTGATCGAGTCGTCGGTGTTGTAGTACGACACCAGGCTACGGTTGCCGGTCTTCGAATCGATGTACTGCGGGTTGCTCGGATCGACATACAGGTGGGCCTGGAAGTCGGTCGGGCCTTGAGCCGCCCACGCGCCGTTGTAGTCGTAGTTCATCACGTTGATCCAGTTGAGGTACTTGCTGTACTCACCTGGAACGGTCATGTCGATCTTGTCCTTGCCGGCGCCAATGGCGACGGTCAGACCATAGTTGGCGCTGTTGGTGGCGCCGATCGCGTCGAGTTGCTCACGGAATTCTTTGAGCAACAGCGTGAAGTTCTGCTTGTCTTCCGGTGCAACGGTGTTGTACGGCTGGCCGATCACGCCCGGGAATTCCCAGTCGATGTCGATGCCATCGAACACGCCGGCTGCAGTGCCCGGGCCACCGGCGTTGGAGCCAGCGTCGAACGGCACGTTGCCCTTGATGTACACGTCGATGCAAGAACGGACCAATTGCTTGCGCAGCGCGTCGGTCTTGGCGGCAGCGGAGAACCACTTGGACCAGGTCCAGCCGCCCAGCGAGATGTAGACCTTCACGTTCGGGTACTTGGCCTTCAGCTTCTTCAGCTGGTTGAAGTTACCCTTGAGCGGACCGGACACGCCGTTGCGTGGGTCGTCCCATTGCGGCCAGCCCCACAGGTCAGCCACGCCGTCCACCGAGTCGGCAGCGCTCAGGCCACGCTGGTAGTCGGCCCACGAATCACCGCCGGTGCCGGCTTGCGGATCGTTCGCATTGGTGGCGCCCGGCTCGAGCTTGTTCACTAGGCCGCACTCGTAACCGCCGTTCTTCTGGTAGAGGTTGCCGAAGGCGTAGTTGATGAAGGTCAGCTTGGCGGCGGTGCCGCTGGTGTCGATGTGCTTGACCTGATAGCCGCGGCCGTACACGCCCCACTGGGCGAAGTAGGCACCGACTTGCGCGCCGGCGATCGGCGGCGGGGTCGGGCCGCCGGTGGTCGGGGTCGGCGTCACGGTCGGGGTAACGGTCACGATCGGAGTCGGGGTCACTGTCGGGGTCACGACAGCGGTCGGAGTGACGGTCGGCGTCGGAGTAAGCGTCGGGGTCACGACACCAGTCGGGGTGACCGTCGGTGTGGTGCTGGTGGGCGTAACGGTCGGCGTCGGTGTCGGGCCGGACACGGCCACCTTCTTCCACACGCCCCATTCGCCGGACTGGCCAGGATTGTCACCCTGGGTCCACCACTTGGCTTCGTATACGGCGTTTTCGAAGATCACGCGCTGGCCGCCGGTGTAGGCGGTGCTGGCGTTCCAGGCCGGGTATTGACCAACGGGTGCCGGCGTGGCGGTCGGCTGGTTCGGGGTCGGCGTGGCAACCGGCCCCGGAGTCGGGGTAGCGACCGGAGCCGGGGTCGGCGTGCCGGTCGATGCGCCAGCCAGCTTCCACAGCGTGGGCGTCGAAGCCGGGTTCCAGTTGGCACCAACATAGGCGGTGTGGGTCACCAGGGCCTGATATTCATTGCCGTTGTAGCTGACGGTAGTGCCGGCAGCGTAGGTGTTGCCTTCCTGCCATGCCGGCGATGCGGCAAAAGCGTGGACGGCCAGCAGCGCGGCGGGCAGCGCAGCCAGCACGAAACGATTACGTTGTGACATAAACAAGGTCTCCATCCTGTTTCGGTTCGGTGCATGTGGCGAACCGCCATTTTTATATGCTGCAGCTAATACCAGTTAGGGTATCTGAACACGGCATTTGGCGGCGCGATGGCAAGCATCGCGAACGCCTTTGCATGCAAGACGGATGTTCTGTCATGTGGGTGTATAGTGTCAATACCTTACGATCTTGAAATATAATTAATAAAATCAAATAGTTAAATTGTTTGTTTATGTAATTCAGTGACGCCGTTTGGCTGTCGACGAACGGTGATAGGCTGGACGAGCGCTTGCAAGTGACTGGTATTTGTTGCGATGACAATATGTATCCAGCCTGTTGAAAGGGGTTGCATGGCCGCTACCTTGGGCCACCCAGGCCCTGGTGCGGCGCATGCTGTGCCGGCGTTGCCGCGCGCCTCGCGACGGCTTGTGATTGCGGGCTTCCTGCGACAAGATATCCGGCTGTCCTTGCATGAAACCTACAAGGTGGCATGTCGGGGTTTTCCCACAAGGAGCGCACGTGTTTGGATGGTTCGAAAAGCGGGTACAACCGTATCCCGAGGCAACACCGGTTGCGCCGCCGCGCGACTTCTTCGCCTTCGTCTGGGCCGGCACCGCCGGCATGCGCGCTCTGATCCTGGCGGTGATGCTGCTCACTGCAGCCATCGGCGCCTTTGAGGCGCTGCTGTTCGCGATGCTGGGCTCGGTGGTCGACTGGCTGGCTTCGGTACCGCGCGCCGAGTTGTTTGCTCGCGAAGGCGGCAAGCTCATCTGGCTGGGGCTCGCCCTGATCGGCAGCACGCTCTTAGTGGCGGTGCAGGCGCTGTGCAAATACCAAGCGCTGGCGGGCAACTTCCCGATGCGGCTGCGCTGGAATTTCCACCGTTACCTGCTCGATCAGAGCATGAGCTTCTACCAGGACGAGTTCGCCGGCCGAGTCGCCACCAAGGTGATGCAGACCGCGCTGGCGGTGCGCGAGACGGTGATGATCATCGTCGACATCCTGGTTTTCGTCAGCATCTACTTTCTGACCATGCTGGCCGTGGTCGGCCAGTTCGACGGCTGGCTGGTCTGGCCCTTCGTGGTCTGGCTGCTGCTGTATGCGCTGGCGGTGTGGTATTTCGTGCCGCGCCTGGGCAAGGCTTCGTCGGCGCAGGCCGACGCGCGCAGCCTGATGACGGGCCGGGTGACCGATGCCTACGCCAATATCGCCACCGTGAAGCTGTTCAGCCATGCGCAGCGCGAGGCTGGCTACGTGAAGAGCGCGATGCGCGAGTTCCTGCAGACCGTGCATCGCCAGATGCGGCTCGTCAGCGGCTTCGAGATCGTCAACCATTTCCTCAACATGCTGCTGATCGTCGCGACCACGGGCGCCACGCTGTGGCTGTGGAGCCTGGGCACGGTCGGCATTGGCGCGGTGGCCGCAGCGACCGCCATGGCGTTGCGCCTCAACGGCATTTCGCACTGGATCATGTGGGAAATGGCCAATTTGTTCGAGCAGATCGGCACGGTGCAGGACGGCATCACCACGCTGACGCGGCCGGTGGCCGTGATCGACCGCGCCGATGCGCCGCCGCTCGAGGTGTCACGTGGCGAGATCCGTTTCGACGAGGTGACCTTCGGCTACGGCAAGCCGCAGCCGGTGATCGATCGCCTCTCGCTCACCATCCGCGCGGGCGAGAAGGTGGGCCTCGTAGGGCGCTCCGGTGCTGGCAAGAGTACGCTCGTCAACCTGCTGCTGCGTTTCTATGATCTCGACTCCGGGCGCATCCTGATCGACGACCAGGACATCGCCGGCGTGACGCAGGACAGCCTGCGCGCCGCTGTCGGCATGGTCACGCAGGACACCAGCCTCCTGCACCGCTCGGTGCGCGACAACCTGCTCTATGGCCGACCCCAGGCCGACGACGCGGCGATGATTGCCGCCGCCCTTCGCGCGGAGGCACACGAGTTCATCCAGGGCTTGAGCGATCCCAAGGGGCGCAGTGGCTACGACGCCCACGTCGGCGAGCGCGGTGTGAAGCTCTCCGGCGGCCAGCGCCAACGGGTGGCGATCGCCCGGGTGATGCTGAAGGATGCGCCCATCCTGCTGCTCGACGAGGCAACCAGCGCGCTCGATTCCGAGGTCGAGGCCGCCATCCAGGGCAGCCTGTATCGCTTGATGGAGGGCAAGACGGTGGTGGCGATCGCGCACCGGCTCTCGACCATCGCCGCGATGGACCGGCTGGTCGTGCTTGATCGCGGCGTGATCGTCGAGGAGGGCACGCACGCCGAGCTGTTGGCGCAAGGCGGGCTGTACGCACGGCTGTGGGCACACCAGAGCGGCGGTTTCCTCGGCGAGGAGGCCGACGAGGCGGATTACGCAACCAGCCTGCGTTAGGCTGGGCCATTCGTGCAATGGCGCTGGCAAGGCGCGTGACCTGCAGACAGGTCCACGCCGCGCTTCGCGCATCCTTCCAGCCCCGGAGCCAGCGTCCCACGTTTGAATCTCGATCCAGCTTATCCGATTGCCCCGGTATGGCCCTGTCATTGGTGAATGGCAGGGCCATTTTCATTTGCGAAAAAACCGATCCGGATCAGTGGCTTGGTTCACGGCCTGGCTGCAACTGGTGAATCGCCGGGTCCGGCGTGCTTCATCGGGCCGCATCGCCAACTAGATTGGAGCGGCCTGGTCATGCCACTGGCATCGGTCGGGCCAGCCTCTCGATAGGCTGTCCAACAAAACGAATGGAGTGCAGACATGAAGCAGAAGTGGGTTTTGATTTCATTGATCGGCCTGAGCGCGTGGCTGGGCGCGCAGGCGCAGGCGGCTGATTGCAACAATGTCGCTGGCTGGCAGTCGGGTACGGGGTACAACGCCGGCGGCAAGGTGGTGCAGGCCAACCAGTTGTACGAAGCCAAGTGGTACACGGTGGGCGAGCAACCGGCGGCAAACAGCTGGTCCGCCTGGAACCCGCTCGGTGCTTGTGCCGCAGCCGGTGGCGTGAAGCTGATCTTGCGCCAGCATGACCGCACACTCAGCCTAGCGCCTGGCCAGGAGGATTTCGTTGCCTCTGCTTGCGAGCAGGGCGAGGTGCCGATCAGCGGTGGACCGTCGGGCATCTCAGTTGGCCCCAGCATCGTCTACAGCACGATGAGCTGGGACGGCAACCGCGGCGGCTGGCTGGTGCAATACCGAAACAATACCAATGCCCCGATCACCAGCTGGCAGCGGGTGGGGGTGACGTGCGCCGCGGGCAGCATAACCATCGCGCCGTAAGTGGTAGCCGGCCGGCCTACGGGTCGGTCGGTATTCAGCAGGCGGGCAGGCGTAGTTCGGCGCAGACGCCGCCGGTGGCCGCGTTGACCACATCGACCGTGCCACCATGCAGCTCGGCGATCGTCCGGGTCAGCGCCAACCCGAGCCCGGTTCCCTTGGCCACGCCAGCCGGCCGCTCGGAATAAAAGCGCTCGAACAATCGCGGTAGCGCGTAGTCGGGTATGGCCGGGCCGTTATTGTGGATACGGATAGACCAGTGCGTGTCGTCGCGCGTGACAGTGATGGCGATGACGCCTTGCTCCGGCGTGAAATCAGCGGCGTTCTGCAGCAGGTTGCGTAACGCCTGCTCGATCAGGAAGCGCTCACCGCGCACGGCGGCGTCATCCGGCACCGTCAGTTCCACGGCAACGCGCTTGCTATCGAGCTGCGGGGCGAGGGCGGCCAGCACGGTATCGAGCGCCGCGTAGAGGGGCGCCGGTTCAGCATGGGCTAACGTACGCCGCGCCTCCAGCCGTGCCAGCTCCAGCAGCGTATCGACGATGGCCTGCAGCCGTTCGGTCTCGCGCCGGATATGGCCGGCGAAGCGCTGGCGATCGGCGTCGGGCAACGCGTCGTCCAGCAATTCTGCCGCGCCGCGGATGCCGGCCAGCGGGCTTTTCAGCTCGTGGGTGAGGCCGTGCACATATTCCTCGACATATGCCTTGCCCTCCAGCCGCTCGCGCATCTCGCCCAGCGCCTGCGCCAGCACCGCCAGTTCGCGATTGCCGGGCAAGGCCGGCACGGCGGCGGGCTGGCCGGCGCTGACGGCGTGGGCAAAATCGGTGAGCCGGCCGATGCCGCGCGACAGCCACCACGAAAATACCGCGCCGAACGCCAGGCCCAGCACGACCAATAGCAGACCGGCCCGCAGCAGCTTGCCGTGGGCACGCTCGATATAGGGCTGCATCGCCTGGTTGGGCTTGGCGACAGTGAGCACGCCGACGATGCGCCCGGCCTCGACGATGGGGGCGGCGACGTACATCACCGTGGTCGTTTCCTTGGTGTATTCGATGCTTGAAGTGCGCGCGCCGTACTGGCCGCGCAGCGTCAGGTAGACATCACGCCATTGCGAGTAATCCTGGCCGACGGCGCTGCCGGTGGAATCGAAGCGCACGATGCCATGCGCGTCGGTGATGTAGACGCGCATATCGACGGCGCCCTTGGCCACGCCCCAGATCCGCGCGTTGGGCGAGCGCGCTACGTAGCGCGCGATGGCCTGTTCCACCTCGCCGTGGGCGAGCTTGCCGTCGCGAAACGCTGGCTGCACCAGTTCGGCCAGGAGGTTGGCGGTGTCGATCATGATTTCTTCGGCCGACTGGCGCATCGCCGGCTTGATCTCGTCGCGGATCAGGTCGACCACGTACCAGCCAAGCAACGCGACGATAAGGAAGTAGCCGACGAAGATGCGCTGCGAAAAGCGCATCAGCCGCCCGCCCGCAGCGCGTAGCCGAAGCCGCGGTGCGTCTCGATCGGATCGGTATCGGCGTCGACATCGCGCAGCTTGGCGCGCATGCTCTTCACATGGCTGTCTATGGTGCGCTCGAAGCTGTCCTCGGCCGCTTCGCCGAGCGCGTCGAGCAACTGGGCGCGGCTGAACACCCGTCCTGGTGCCGAGATCAGTTGCGCCAGCACGCGGTACTCGGACGGCGTCAGCGTGAGCCAGTGGCCGCGATAGCGGATGCGCCGTCCGGCCACGTCGTGTTCGAAACCCGATATCGCCTCAGTTCGCTCAGCGCTGCGCGGCTGCAGCCGCTTGAGGATGGCGCGCACCCGTGCCACCACTTCGCGCGGGCTGAACGGCTTGACCACGTAATCGTCGGCGCCCAGCTCCAGCCCGACGATGCGATCGATCTCGTCGGCGCGCGCGGTCAGCATCAGCACGGGGATGTCGCCATCGCGGCGGATGCGCTTGAGCACTTCGAAGCCGCTGTCGTCGGGCAGTCCGACATCGAGGATGACGAGCTGCGCGCCTGCGAGCGCCGCCTCGCCATCGCGCGCCAGCCGCTGCCAGTCGACGGCATAGCCTTCGCGCTGCAGCGCGAACGACAGCGTATCGGCAATGGCGGTTTCGTCTTCGATCAGCAGGATGCGGGCGGTCATGGCGGCCATTCTAGGCTGCGGTGGCCCTCCGTCGCTATTCCGGCGCAGGCAGCGGTGGCGCCAGTGAGATCACCAGCGCCGCGATCAGGATGGTTGCGCCGCCCAGCCATTGCAGAGCGGTCAGCGGCACGGCCAGCAGCCAGGCGGCGAGCAGCACGCTGACGACGGGTTCCAGCGTCGACAAGGTCGACGCTTCGGCGGCAGACAGGCGATCGAGCCCGGCGAGGAAGGCAAAGATGGCGATCACGGTCGAGACAATGGCAATCGCCAGCGTGGCCGCCCAGCCTGTCGCGTTCGCGGGCCAGTGCGGCGTGGCGAAGGCGGTCGACCCCCACATCACCACCGCGGCCGACAACATCACCACGGTGGCGGCCGGCAAGGCGCCGGCGCGCGGGGTGAGCCGGCTGCCAGCCAGGATGTAGCACGAGTAGATCAGCGCCGCCGCGATGCCGAAGGCGATGCCCAGCGCCTTGCCTTGCAAGGCCGTGCCTATGGTCAGCGCGAGGCCGAGCGAGGCCAGAGCCAGGGCAGCCCACACCCGGCGGCGCAGCCGTTCGCGCAGCAGCCAGGCCGACAGCACGGTGACGATGGCGGGATAGAGGTAGAGCAGCAATGCGGCAAGCGCTGCATTGGCGTACTGCAGCGCGGTGAAATAACTGAACGCCTGCCCGGCGTAGCCAATGCCGCCCATGGCTGCGAGGCCCAGCAAGACCTTGCCGCGCGGCCAGCGCGCGCCGCGCCAGACCATGATGACGATCATTACCGCGGCGGCGATGCTGAAACGGATGATCAGCAACCCCTGCGTATCAACGCCGGCAGCATAGGACCAGCTGCCGAAAATGGGCATCAGGCCGAAGGCCAGGGCGGACAGCAGAATGAGCAGGATTCCGGCGCGGCGGGGGGAGTGCGGCATAGGGCGGTTCGAAACAGGATGCCCGGACAGTGTGCCAAGTGCGATGCATCATTGTCGCTGCGGCTATCCCCTATGCGAGTGATCGACGATCACTGATGTATTTATGCAATATGCAAACCGGGTTGCATGCCAATGTCTTGCTTGCGGCGAACGCCGGGATAACACTGGCCGGACAACAAAATAGGGGTGGAGTCGACATGGGAACTTTACGTGGTCTATTCGCCGGCCTGGTCGCGGCGACGTTGCTGGTGATGCTGGCGCTGGGCGCGACTGCCTATCTTGCAATCGAAAAGGTGCTGGTCAATGGCCCGACCTACCTCGATATCGTCGAGACCAAGGATCTGGTCGCCGATATCCTGCCGCCACCCGCCTACATCATCGAAGCCAATCTGTTGGTGTCGCAGCTGATCGACAGCCGCGACCCCGCCGAACAGCAGGCGCTGCAGGCGCGCATCGCGCGCGCCGAGCAGGATTTCAACACGCGCATCGCCTACTGGCGCCAGCAAAGCCGCTTGCCGGTGAGCCAGAGCAGCGCGCTGACGGAGGATGCGGCGGCGCCGGCGGGGCGCTTCTTTGCCACCTATCGCAATGCCCTGCTGCCGGCACTGGCTGCCGCGGACGCCGCAGCCATCGACGCCGCGCGCGCCACGCTGTCCCAGGCCTACGAGGCGCACCGCGCTGCGATCGACCGTCAGGTGAGCCAGGCCGTGGCATTGCAGAAAAAGCTGGAAGCTCAGGCGGCGCAGGACACCGGCCGCACGCTGGCCTTGCTGATCGTGTTCTTGCTGCTGGCGGTGGCAGCGTTGTGCCTGGCCAGCTGGCGCGTCTATGCGCGCATCGTGCACGAGCTCGGCGGCGAGCCGGCGTATGCGCGCCAGGTGGTTTCCGCCATCGCCGAGGGCCGGCTCGATACCCTCGTCGATACGCGCCATCCGGACAGCGTTCTTGCGAGCGTGCGCAGCATGCAACAGCAGCTCGCCAGCCTCGTCGGCCAGATCCAGCTTGGCACCCAGGGCGTACGCGAACGTTTCGGTCGCTTGTCCGTTGAGCTTACCCAGCTGCGCAACGAGGTGGACCAGCACAATCGTGGGACCCAGACCATGGCCAGCGCCATCGAGCAGCTGGCAGCCGGTATCGAGCAGATCGCGACCAGTGCCGAGAACACACACACGCTGTCGCAGCGCGCCGATGGCCAGGTGCGCGAAGCCGATGCCGCCGCCGATTCGGTGCGCAGCACCTTCGGTGCCATTACCCAGTTCGTCGCTACCACCGAAGCCGCCATTGCCAAGCTGGCCGAACATGCCCAGCACATTGCGCGCGTGTCCGACGCCATTCGCGATGTGGCCGACCAGACCAATCTGCTGGCGCTGAATGCGGCGATCGAGGCGGCCCGTGCCGGTGAGGCGGGGCACGGCTTCGCAGTCGTCGCCCACGAGGTGCGCAAGCTGGCCGAGCGTACCGCAGCCGCCACACGGGAAATCGATACCACGGTGGGCGCTACCGGCAATGCGCTGCATGCGGTCGTGGCCCAGATCAGTGGTGGCCGCACGCTGGTGGACGAGAGCCAGGTCGTCACCGAAACCTCGCGCGCTGCCATGGGCGGCGCCAGTGACCACATGGAAGAGATCTTGCGCGCCAGTCGCCAGATCAACGAGGCGCTGGCCGAGCAGACCCACGCCAGCGGCCTGCTCGAACACCAGGTTGCCCGCTTTGCCGCAACCGCCGAGCGCCACAGGCACGCGATAGGTGTGATCGAGGGCGTGGCGCGGGATGTCGAGGCCATCTATGGCCAGCTCGAGCACACGGTGGCGCGTTTCCGCTTGCGCCCGGCCTGATACGGCACTGCGATCCAGGACGAGGGGCGTCGCTTCGGTCTTTTTTGGGTTTTAGCGCCCGAGGCGGCCCCGGAAAGGTTAGCCGCGCTCAGGCCGTCATGGCCTCGATCTCGGCAATCCAGCGCTCTTGCTCGGGGCGGCTCAGCCAGCTGCCGCGAAAACCGTTGATCGCCAGTTGCGTCAGCTCGGCGCGGCTCAGCGCCAGCGCTTCGGTACAGGCGCGCCAGTTCTCGCCGACGTAGCCGCCGAAATAGGCCGGATCGTCCGAATTGATGGTGGCGACGAGGCCCGCCTCAAGCAGCGCGCGCAGGTTATGGTCGGCGAGGCGTTCGAACACCTTGAGTTTCACGTTGGAGAGCGGGCAGACGGTGAGCGGAATCTGCCGCCTGATCAGCTCCGCGACGAGCGCCGGGTCTTCCAGCGCGCGCACGCCATGGTCGATGCGACATACGTCGAGCAGGTCGAGCGCCTGCCAGACATACTCGGGCGGGCCTTCCTCGCCGGCATGCGCCACCCGCGGCAGGCCCAGCGCCTTGCAGCGCGCAAACAGCCGGAAGAATTTCTCCGGCGGGTGGCCGACTTCGCTGGAATCGAGCCCGACGCCGTCGATCAGGTCGAGATAGGGCTCGGCCTCACGCAAGGTGGCGAAACCATCCTGTTCGGACAGGTGGCGCAGGAAACACAGGATCAGCTTCGAGCTGATGCCAAATTGCGCCTGCGCATCGGCCAGTGCGCGGCGTATGCCGGACAGCACCGTGGCGTAGGGCACGCCGCGCGCCGTATGTGTTTGCGGATCGAAAAAGATCTCGGTGTGTACCACGCGGTCGGCGCGGCAGCGCAACAGGTAGGCGGCGGTAAGATCGTAGAAATCCTGCTCGGTCAGCAGCACGCTGGCGCCGGCGTAGTAGAGATCGAGAAAGGACTGCAGGGCAGAAAAATCGTAGGCGGCGCGTGCCGCCTCGACCGATGGATACGGCAGCGCCACGCCATTGCGCCGTGCCAGCGCGAACATCAGTTCCGGCTCCAGCGTGCCTTCGATATGCAGGTGCAGCTCGGTCTTGGGCAGGCGGGCGAGCCAGTCGGGGGTCACTTGCATGGGGGCTCCAGGCCATGGGGATGAACTGGAGCTTAGAGCCTGTTTACGATCTTTACCCGAGCGTGTTCGGTGCGACACTGGTGTGCGGCAGGACGCAAGATGCTGCAGCGAAAAATCGTCAACAGTGCCTGGCGCTTGCGTACCAGCGCTTACCGCGGGTGTTCAGTGCATCGGGTGGTAGACGACGCGGCCAAAACGCGCGCCCTGGTGTTGCGGCGTGATGGCGATGAGCTTGTCGAGTCGTATATCGAGTACACCGTCACGCGTGGACAAGCGCAGGAATTCGCGACCGCGCGCGTCGAACACATCGATCGCCACGCCTTCGCAGTCGGGGGCGTCACGACGCTCCACCAGCAAGGGGTAGCGGTAGGTGCAGGCGATTTCGAGATAGTCCTGCAGCTCGCGCGAGTTGGGGGTGTAGTCTTGCATTGCAACCGGTTCCTTGAGCTTGTCTACACGGACATTGGAACTCGCAGCATAGACAGCGATTGCTGCAAGTTCTTGACACGTATCGCACTAGCCAGCCACCCACCCAAGGGCTGGCAATGAACGTCTGTCTGCAGCTTGCCCCAAAAAGTTCGGCCTGATCCAGCCATTCATCGCGCCATTGTCGTGCCGAGCTGACCGCCGGGCTGCGGCGGTGCAGTAGAATGATGGCCCACCGCATGGGCCACCCGGCGGCCCTGCTGCACGTCGCTCGACGGTGGCGCGGCGTTGAAGCGCCTTCGTTTCACGGCACGCGATGCGCCTGGGCGCTTGAGATCCTAGTCAGGCAGAAAAACCCAGCGTTGCGTCGTGAAGTCGTAGTGATACTTGTCAAAGCCGGTGAGTGTCGAGTGGTAAAACAGCAAGGGTTGCCCGTCGTTTTTTAGCCAATAGCGCACGCCTCGTTCCCTGGCGACGCGCAACGGGGCCAAGCCCTGCTCCGGATCGGGATACTGGCCATGCTGCTGCCGGTAGCGCGTAACGAACTGCACCACCTCGTCCGCTTGCTGGCGGGCGACTTTCTGGTGATACCACTGCGCGCCGCTGATCGCAGCCAGGCTGGTGAGCCACATTGCAGCGCCAATCAGCGTGGATTTGCGCAGTGCGGGCCGCAAGCACAGGCGCCAGAGCGCGACCGGCATCGCCAGCAGCAGAAGCAGCCCGAGCAGGAAGACGAAAAAGCCGAAGTTGCGTTGGCTGCCTATGGAAGTGACGAGGACACAGCCTATCCACGTCGGCAGGTACGTACGCAGGCTCAACGCGCCACCAGATAAACCGGAATCGCCTTGCTCGCCGGCGTCTGCGCATCGATGGCGTGGTGCGCCAGTGGCACCAGTGGGTTGGTCTCGGGGAAGTAGGCGGCAAGGCTGCCGGGCGGGATGTCGTAGGGCTGCAGGCGGAAATCGCTGACACTGCGCTCGCCGTCGAACCACACCGACACGAGATCGATCCGCTGCCCGGCCTGCCAGCCGCGCGTGGCGAGGTCGTCCGGGTGGATGAACACCACGCGGCGCTCGCCCTTGATGTCGCGATAGCGGTCATTTAGATCGTAAACGGTGGTGTTGTACTGGTCGTGGCTGCGCACCGTCATCAGCGTGTAGAGCGGCTCGTCGGTCAGCGCGGCGAGTCGGGTCAGCAGCGGGGCGCTGAGCGGATGCACCACGAAGCGGGCCTTGCCGCTTTGCGTGCGCCAGTCGAGTTCACGCGCGCTGTTGCCTAGATAAAAGCCGCCGGGCTCACGTACGCGCTGGTTGAAATCGGTGAAGCCCGGCACCACGGCGGCGATCAGATCGCGGATGCGGTCGTAGTCGCGGGTCAATGCGATGAAATCGACGGGGCTACGCTCGACTAGCGTCGCCGCGGCCATGCGCGCGACGATCACCGGCTCGGCCAGCATTTGCTCGGACGCGGGCGGTTTCACCCCGCGCGTCAGGTGCACCATGCTCATCGAATCCTCGACGGTGATCTGCTGCGGCACGCCGTCCTGCAGATCGATCTCGGTGCGGCCAAGGCAAGGCAGGATCAGCGCGTCCTGCCCCACGATCAGGTGCGAGCGATTGAGCTTGGTCGAGATCTGCACGGTGAGCGCCTGGCGGCGCAGAGCCGTTTGCGTCGCCACCGTGTCCGGCGTGGCGGCGGCGAAGTTGCCGCCCAGTGCAATGAAAACCTTGGCGCGATCCCGTGCCATCGCGGTGATGGCTTCGACCACGCTGTGGCCGTGCGCCTGCGGCGGCGTGAAACCGCAGGCCTCACCCAACTTCGCGAGAAAGGCCGCGCTCGGGCGTTCGTTGATGCCCATGGTGCGATCGCCCTGCACATTGGAATGCCCGCGCACCGGACAGGCTCCTGCCCCGGGCTTGCCGATGTTGCCGCGTACCAGGAGCGCGTTGCACAGCATCTGGATGGTGGCGACCGAATCGGCGTGCTGGGTGATGCCCATGCCCCAGGTAAACATCGTGGCGTGGCTGGCGGCGTAGAGCGCGCCGGCCTCCTGCAATTCGGCGACGCTCAGGCCGCTGTGTTCGGCGAGCTCATCCCAGCCGGTGGCGGTGATGTCGGCGGCGAGCTCGGCAAAGCCGTCGGTGTGGCGGGCGATGAACTCGGCATCGTCGCTGCCGGTTTCCAGCACGTGCTTGATCAGCGCCTTGGCAATGGCGAGGTCGCCGCCGATGCGTGGCTGGAAATAGCGGGTGGCGATGGCGGTGGCGCCACCCGCCAGCATCTCGGCGGGGCTCTTGGGATCCTGGAACGAGATCAGCCCGCGCTCGCGCAGAGGGTTGAACACGACGATGCGACAGCCGCGCCTTGCCGCCTCACGCAATTCGCCCAGCATGCGCGGGTGATTGGTGCCGGGGTTCTGGCCGAAGATGAAGATCGCCTCGGCAGCCTCGAAATCGGCCAGTGTCACCGTGCCCTTGCCGGTGCCGATGCTGGCGGTCAGCGCCCGGCCGCTCGGCTCGTGGCACATGTTCGAGCAGTCGGGCAGGTTGTTGGTGCCGTAGGCGCGCACGAACAGCTGGTAAAGGAAGGCTGTTTCGTTGCCGGTGCGCCCGGAGGTATAGAACAGCGCCTCGTCGGGGGTGATGGCATTGAGGTGCCGTGCGATCAGCGCGAAGGCGTCGTCCCAGGAGATAGGCAGATAGCGATCACTTGCTGCGTCAAAGCGCATCGGCTCTGTCAGCCGACCCTGCTGTTCCAGCGCGTAATCGTCCCAGGTATTGAGTTCGCTTACCGTGTGCGTGGCGAAGAACTCGCGGGTCACGCGATTCGCGGTGATCTCGTGCGTGATCGCCTTGGCGCCGTTCTCGCAGAACTGGATGGCGGCGCTGGGTTTATCCGGCCAGGCACAGCCGGGGCAATCGAAGCCTTCGGGCTGGTTGGCACGGATCAGCGCTTTCAACGTGATCCGGGCGTTGCCCGGCTCGATCCGCTGCAGCGTGGTCTTCAGCGCGCCCCAGCCGCCGGCGGGGGGAGAGGTTGGTTTACTCATCTGGCATCGCTCGCACAATCGTTTGATGGTGCGATGCATGCCCGGCTTTGGCAAGCCCGCACGGCAGGCCCGGCAGCGTCTGCCTGCCTTTGGGCGGTGATGCGCGGCGGGATGCTACAGCAGGCTTGCCGTTCACGCCGTGAAAGCGTCTGGCCGTCGTCGGCGCGTTGCGCGCACGGGCCGGCAATTGCAAGCTGCGCCCCAGAGGTCAAATCATGACCCGGCCCGCTCGCTTACGGGATGCTTGGAGTCGAGACACGAGTGCAGTCATTCACTGCATGCAGTCTTGAGGAGAAATACGCATGAACCATCCCGTGCACCGGCTGGCGCGTCGCTCGCGCTTGGCCTTCGCGTTGGCGAGCCTGGGTCTGTCCGCCATCGCGCTCGGCGCGTCGCCCGCCTGCTTCTATGAGCATATCAATTACGCCGGCGCGAGCTTCTGCGTGGGCGAGGGCGCGGCCAACGTCGACCTGCGCAGCTGGAATGACCGCATCTCGTCGGTGAAGCTGGAGCCTGGCTACCAGCTACAGGTTTTCGAGCACATCAACCAGGCGGGCCGCACGCTGGCGCTGAGCGCGAGCGAGACCAACTTCGTCAACCGCCGCTTCAACGACACGGCGTCGTCGTACCGCGTGGTACGCGTCGCGGGCCCCACGCCGCGCCCGACCGTCGCCCCCACGCCTCGGCCGACTCCCACGCTGGCGCCGACACCCCGGCCGACCCCGTTGCCGACGGCCACGCCGACGCCGCGCCCAACACCGGTGCCGACGCTCGCCCCGACCCCGACGCCGCGACCCACACCGCTTCCCACACCGACACCGCGCCCCACTGCCGTGCCGACGCCGGTACCGGGTGGCCTCGTTGCCGCCTTGCCGAACAGCGCCCAGTTCGACCCGGCGTGCAATCCGACCGTGGTGATCGATCTGCAGGATCCGGTGGGCTTTGCCGCCTTCACCAGCAAGGCCACGCTCGACCAGTTGCGTCTGGCCATCGCCCAGCTGGCGCGCAACGATTGCTCGGTGCTGTTCAAGTCGCCCACCGAGGTGGAGAACCAGCCGGCCACGCTGCGCGTGGTGATCAAGGCCATGGATGGCGTCGCCTACGCTGGCGGCAACGAGATCACGCTGTCGAGCAGCTATATCGCCGGCCATCCGGATCCGCTGAAGGAGACGCTGGGCGTGTTCGCCCACGAAGTCACCCACATCTACCAGAACAACGATGGCGATGCCGCCGATGCCGAAGGCCGCGGCGCCATCATCGAGGGCATCGCCGATTTCGTCCGCTATCGCAACGGCTACAAGACGCTGGCCAATCGCCGCCCCGGCGGTAGCTGGAAGGATGCCTACGACACCACCGCCTTCTTCCTTGACTGGCTGGACCAGCGCTATCCCGGCTTCGTCTACCGGCTGAACCAGGCGCTGAGCTCGCGTGATCGCAAGCAGTGGACTTCCGCCTTCTTTGCAAGCGACACCGGCAAGTCGGTCGAGACGCTGTGGGCCGAATACCAGCAGGCGCTGAACCCGGCTCTGCCGACCACCGGCGCGGTGTGCTTCTACGAGCACATCAACTACGAGGGCAAGGTGTTTTGCAGCAACGAAGGCGCGACCGAGGTGCTGAGTGGTGGCTGGGACAACGGCGCCTCGTCGGTGAAGGTGCAGGCCGGTTACCAGGTCGAACTGTTCGACGGCACCAGCTACACCGGCACCCGGCTGGCGCTAACTGCCAACGAGCCCAACCTGGTCGGGCGCGGCTTCAATGATGCGATGTCGTCGTTCCGCGTTGCCAAGACGGCCAGCGGTGGCGTCACGCCGACGCCTACCCCGCTGCCCGGTGGCGTACTGACCGCCAATACCCCGGCGGCGCAGGGCCTCTTGGCCGCGCACAACACGGTGCGTGCCGGGGAAAACGCCGGCCTGCCCCCGATGCGCTGGGACGACGCGCTTGCCGCCAGCGCCCAGGGCTGGGCCGACGAGCTCGCCGCCACCAACAACTGCGATCTCAAGCACAGCGGCCACAGCTTCCAGGGCCAGTGGATGGGCGAAAACCTGTTCGGCGGCTGGGGCTCCAACCCCACTCCGGACTATCGCTGGAGCCCGGCCCAGGTGGTCGATTCCTGGGCGGGTGAGAAGCCCAACTACAGCTTCGCCACCAAGAGCTGCGCCGCCGGCAAGGTATGCGGCCACTACACCCAGGTGGTATGGAAGAACTCGACCCAGCTCGGTTGCGGCCGCGCCCGTTGCGGCGGCAACACCAAGGAAGTGTGGGTATGCAGCTACTTCCCTGGCGGCAACTACGTCGGCCAGAACCCGTACTGAATCCCACGCCTAGCCCTGCCTTCCCGTGCCTGCCTACCCGGCAGGCGGGGAGCATCACGCCAGCAAGACTGGTCGCAACGAGAGTGAGTCAACACATGCAGCGAACAAGACACTACGCGCTATGGGCGGCCATCCCGCTGGCGCTGTTGCTGGTCGGCGCCGAGGCCAAAACCTTGCGCTGGGCGGGCTACGACTGGAACGTACGCGCTGGTGGCGGTGGCCCCGGTCCCAACAACTGGGACGAGAACAACGCCTGGGTCGACGCTAACGGCTATCTGCACCTGAAGATCGCCAACCGCAACGGACGCTGGAGCTCGGCCGAGGTGCAGCTGGCCAACCCCAGTCGCGTTCATTTCGGCAGTTATCAATTCCAGATGCTGGGCCGGCCAGATCTGCTCGATCGCAACACGGTGTTCGGCTTCTTCACCTATCCCAGCAGCGACGTCGGAGCCGATGCAACGCACGAGATCGATATCGAATTCGCGCGCTGGGGCAATGCCAGCTACCCCTGGGGCAACTACACCGTTTATCCCAACCAGGCCGGTCTGCCATCGAGCTGGGGCGGCTTCAACGATGTGCTCAAATCGGAACAGAGCACGCACCGCTTCACCTGGCTGCCAGGTGGCATCAGCTATCAATCGCTGAGCGGCCATGTTGCGCTCGGCGAAAACGCTGGCGAATTCGCGCGCTGGGATTTTCCGAAGGCCGAGGATCCGGCCAATTGGTTGCGACGCAACAGCTGCCCGAACAATGACGCCAGCCGCTGCGTATCGCAGCAAGCGCAGCAGTTCCTGATCAATTTCTGGCAGTTCGAAGGCAAGGCGCCGGCCAACGGCCAGGAAGCGGAAGTGGTGCTCACGGGCTTCAGCTACCAGCCCTACGGTAGCGGGCCGACTCCGACTCCGCTGCCAACGCCCAGACCAACCTCCTTGCCCACGCCCAAGCCCACAATGGTGCCCACGGCTGTCCCGACCAGGGCGCCGACGCCACGACCAACGATCACGCCACGACCCACGGCCACGCCGACGCCGCGCCCCACGCCCGTAGAGCCGGCGTTGACTTCAGCGGTCTGCTTCTACGAGCACGTCAACTACGCCGGAAAATCGTTCTGCACCGGCGAAGCGAGCGCCAACGTCGAGCTGGCGAAGTGGAACGATCAGATCTCGTCGCTGAAGCTGGCAGCCGGCTACCAGGTGCAGCTGTACGAACATATCAATCAAGGCGGACGGGTGCTGGCGCTGGGCGCGAGCGAGCCCAATCTGGTGAATCGCGGGTTCAACGACCGGGCTTCGTCGTACCGGGTGGTGCGCCCGGGCACGACCCCGGTACCGACAGCCATCCCCACGGCCATCCCCACTTTGCAGCCGACGCCGCGGCCTACGCCCCAGGCGACGCCGATCCCCACTCCGCGCCCGACCCCTTTGCCGACCATGGTGCCGACGAGCGTGCCGACTCCGGCCGTCACGCCGCAGCCATCGACCGGTGGCAAGGTGCCTGCCGGCTATAGCCTCGTCTGGTACGACGAATTTGCCGTTGACGGCCTCCCGGACAGCCGTCTGTGGGTCTACGACACCGAAGCCAATGCCAGCGGCTGGTACAACAACGAGCTGCAGTACTACGCCGTGGCGCGCAAGGAAAACTCAAGGATCGAGAACGGCAAGCTGATCATCACCGCGCGCAAGGAGCGGCTGACTTCCGCTGCCGATTATGGCGGCCAGAACTACAGTTCGGCGCGGCTGATCACCGAGGGCAAGTCCACCTGGACCTACGGCTACTTCGAGATCCGCGCCAAGATGCCGTGCGGCAAGGGCACCTGGCCGGCGATCTGGATGCTGGGCTCCAACGCCCAGTGGCCGGCAGGGGGCGAGATTGACATCATGGAGCACGTCGGCAAGAACCCGACCGAGATCTCCGGCACGCTGCACACCACCGCAACAGCCGGAACCTGGGGCAACGGCGCCAGCACCACGGTGGCCGATGCCTGCAGCGCGTTCCACAACTACCAGCTGCACTGGACCGCCGACGAGATCGTGATCGCCGTCGACGACAAGCCCTACTTCAGCTTCAAGAACCCCAGAACCGGCAGCGCCGCCTGGCCCTTCGACAAGCCGCAATACCTGCTGCTCAATCTTGCCGTCGGCGGCGACATGGCTGGCGCGGTAGATGACAGCATTTTCCCGCGGCAGTTCGAGATCGATTACGTGCGCGTCTACCAGAAGCGCTGAATTTTTGGCCCTGGCGGGGGCCAAAGGCAATGTCTCCATCTCCGCTAACTTGCACACCGGCCTCGTGCCGGTGTTTTTTTCTTGTAGCGGAGGAAGGCGGCTGCGTCGGCGACTGCCTTCCTTAGCCGCGCTAACCGCGGCTGGCGCCGATCAGGCCTTGTGGTAGACCTGCGCACCCTGTTTCACGAACTCGATCGACTTTACTTCCATGCCCTTGGCCAGCGCTTCGGCCTCGGCGATGCCCTGCTTTTCGGCGAAGTCACGTACGTCCTGGGTGATCTTCATTGAGCAGAAATGTGGGCCGCACATTGAGCAGAAGTGCGCCACCTTGGCACCCTGCTGTGGCAGCGTCTCGTCATGGAATTCGCGGGCACGGTCTGGATCGAGGCCGAGGTTGAACTGGTCTTCCCAGCGGAATTCGAAGCGGGCCTTCGAGAGCGCGTTGTCGCGGATCTGCGCGCCGGGGTGACCCTTGGCCAGATCGGCAGCGTGCGCGGCGAGCTTGTAGGTGATGATGCCTTCCTTCACGTCATCCTTGTTCGGCAGCCCCAGGTGTTCCTTGGGCGTGACGTAGCAGAGCATGGCGGTGCCATACCAGCCGATCTGTGCCGCGCCGATGGCAGAGGTGATGTGATCGTAGCCGGGGGCGATGTCGGTGGTCAGCGGGCCGAGGGTGTAGAACGGGGCTTCGTCGCACCATTCCAGCTGCAGATCCATGTTTTCCTTGATCAGCTGCATCGGCACATGGCCGGGACCTTCGATCATGGTCTGCACATCGTGCTTCCAGGCGATCTGCGTGAGTTCGCCCAGGGTTTTGAGTTCGCCCAGCTGGGCGTCGTCGTTGGCGTCCCACACCGAGCCGGGGCGCAGGCCGTCGCCGAGGCTGAACGACACGTCGTAGGCCTTCATGATTTCGCAGATTTCCTCGAAATGCGTGTAGAGGAAGTTCTCCTGGTGATGCGCGAGGCACCACTTGGCCATGATCGAGCCACCACGCGAGACGATGCCGGTCATGCGGTTGGCCGTCATCGGCACATATCTGAGCAGCACGCCGGCGTGGATGGTGAAGTAGTCGACGCCTTGTTCAGCCTGCTCGATCAGCGTGTCGCGGAACAGCTCCCAGGTCAGATCCTCCGCCTTGCCGTCAACCTTCTCCAGCGCCTGGTAGATCGGCACGGTGCCGATGGGGACTGGCGAATTGCGCAAGATCCACTCGCGCGTTTCGTGGATGTTCTTGCCGGTGCTCAAATCCATGATGGTGTCGGCGCCCCAGCGGATACCCCAGGTCATTTTGTCGACTTCCTCGTTGATCGACGAGGTAACGGCGCTGTTGCCGATATTGCCGTTGATCTTCACCAGGAAGTTGCGGCCGATGATCATCGGCTCCAGCTCGGGGTGGTTGATGTTGGCGGGAATGATGGCGCGACCGCGCGCGACCTCGTCGCGCACGAACTCGGGCGTGATCACCGGCGGGATCGCCGCGCCGAACGACTGCCCCGGATGCTGGCGCAGCATCATCGCCGCCATCTTCTCGCCCTTGGCGCCCAGCGCCTTTAGGTTGTCGATGTACTGCTCGCGCTGCAGGTTCTCGCGGATGGCGATGTATTCCATCTCCGGCGTGACGATGCCGCGGCGGGCGTAGTGCATCTGGCTGACATTCGCGCCGGGTTTGGCGCGGCGCGGCTTGCGGGTCAGCTCGAAGCGTAGTGGGTCGAGCGAGGCATCCGCCTCGCGCATGCGGCCATAGTCGCTGGTCAGGCCGGCGAGCTCTTCGGTATCGCCGCGCTCCCCGATCCAGCCGGCGCGGATTGGCGCGAGGCCACGGCGCACATCGATACGCGCCTGCGGATCGGTGTAGGGGCCGGAACAGTCGTAAACATAGATGGGTGGGTTCTGCTCGCCGCCGAAGCTGGTGGGGGTGTCGGTCTGGGCGATCTCGCGCATCGGCACGCGGATGTCGGCGCGCGAGCCTTCGACGTAGATCTTGCGCGAATTGGGCAAGGGCGCGATCGCGGCCTCGTCGACATGGGCGTCGCTGGCGCGAAATTCAACGGATTTGTTCATGGATGCCTCCTGCGAAGAATGAAGAGGCGCAGGAGAACGGACGCACGCCAGGCGCGATCGCTCCTGGCGAATTCGCTTCCCTACGCCGGTATGAACCGGATCAGGTGCTGAGGGACTCTCTCATCCGCACGCCTTGCAGCCGGGGCTGCAAGGGGCGAAACCCCTAGCGAAAACACAGTGCTGTCACCGTATAGAAGCTGTGGGATAATCGCAAGTTATTTCATCGACGCATCACGCCGGCTTCGGCTCGCCTTGAGGTTAAGCAAAATGGATTGGGAACTCGCGCGCTATCTTCTCGTTGAACAGCAAATCCGCCCGTGGGATGTGCTCGACAAGCGGGTACTGCAGCGCTTCCTCGACGTGAAGCGCGAGGACTTCGTTCCCGCGGACAAGAAGAACCTGGCCTTCGTCGATACCGAACTGCCGCTGGGCAACGGCGCCTATATGCTCGCCCCCAAGGTTGAAGGCCGTCTGTTGCAGGAAGTGGCGCTCAAGCCGACCGACCGCGTGCTGGTCGTCGGTGCCGGCACCGGGTACCTGATGGCGTTGGCGGCGGGTTTGTGTGCTGAAGTGCAAGGCGTGGAGATCGAGCCGGCGCTGAAAGCGCAGGCTGAACAGAACCTGGTGCGAGCCGGTATCAAGAACGCCCGTGTGGAGCTCGCCGACGGTAGCCAGGGCTACACCGCCAAGGCGCCGTACGATGTCATCATCGTCACCGGCTCGTTCGGCGCTGTGCCGCAAGCGTTGAAGGACCAACTGGCCATCGGCGGCCGCCTGATCGCCGTGGTTGGCGAGCTGCCCATCATGAGCGCAGTGCTGGAAACCCGCGTGGAAGAAGGAGCGTGGCGCAGCGAGAAGCGGTTTGAGTACAACTTGCCGCGGTTGGCTCAGGAAAAATCGGCTCCAGCATTTTCGTTCTGATCGTACCGGGCAAACACACTAACAGGCGCGCTTTCCGCGCCTGTTTTGTATTGATGGAAGCTTGAGCATGAATCGACGCGTTACCGTCGGAATCGTGGTTTACAAGACCCCCGTCAGCGAGTTGGCTGCGCTGTTCGATCTGTTGCAGTGCACACCTGAAGTGGTGCAAGTGATGGTATTCGACAATGGCGTCGATACCGTTTTGCATGCCGAGGTTGCTCGCCGCGGCTGGGTTTATCGCACAGAAGGGCGCAATCTCGGCTTTGGCAGCGGGCACAACCGCCTGATCGCCTTGCTGGGCGAGTATCCGCAAGCGGATCTGCATTTGCTGTGCAATCCGGACATAGCCTGGAAAGACAACCCGCTACCGGCCTTGATCAGCTATCTCGACGCAAACCGCCAGGTGAGTGCAGTGATGCCGGACGTGTTCGGCCTTGATGGATGCCGGCAGTACCTCGCCAAGGATAGGCCCACGCCGCTGATCCTGTTCGGTCGACGTTTCCTGCCCAGGCGCTGGTTAGCTAGGCGCATCGATAGATATGAGCTGCGCAATCTGGCGTTCGATCGGCCTGCAGTCGTACCCATCATTTCGGGATGTTTCATGTTGCTGAAGACCACCGCGCTGCGGGCCGTGGGCGGCTTTGATGAGCGCTACTTCCTGTATCTGGAAGACTATGATCTCTGTCGGCGGCTGCAGTTGGCAGGGGGCGAGGTTGCCATCGAGCCACGTGCCCAGGTGATGCATGGGCACGCGCGTTCTTCCTATTCCTGGGGATGGCCGTTGTGGTGGCATATGCGTTCAGCATTCCGCTACTTCTTTTGCAATCCTCAAAGAAGTTAAAGTTCGTAAATCCTTACGGCAAACACCGGAAGAGTGTGACAAAATGCACGCGTACAAGTTACGCGGGCCTCGCACGTGTCCTTGCTCTACCTGTTCGTCGCTCTGCTGGCCAGTTTTGCCGTATGCCTGCTGTTGGTGCGGTTTGCCCACAAACACAGCCATTTAACCGGCGACAACAAACTCTCTGAGGCGCAGAAGTTCCACGATAGCCCCGTGCCCAGGGTGGGAGGGCTGGCGCTGGTCGTAGCCTTGCTGGTGGTTCAGCCTTTAATGCTGCTGCTGGAAGGTGAAGCGCTGGCCAAAGTTTCAGCACTGCTCTTTCTCGCATGCCTGCCGGTGTTTCTGGGCGGCTTGCTGGAAGACGTCCTGAAGATAGGCCTGGTAAAGACGCGCCTGATCGCGATGACGTGTGGTGTCTTGCTGCTGATATACCTCTTGGACTGGCGCATCGTGCGGGTGGACCTCCCGCTGTTCTCCACCTGGCTTGCGTTCACGCCGGTGTCTGTTGTGCTCACCTTGATTGCCATCGTCGGCATGATCAACGCCATGAACCTGATCGACGGCTACAACGGGCTGGCCTGTGCCGTGGGCATGATCATCCTGGCATCACTTGCCTATATCGGTTTGCAGGTGGGGGATCGCCAAATCACGGTGATGGCAGTTGCGCTATTGGGCGCTTGCGGCGGCTTCATGTTCTGGAACTGGCCCCGGGGTTTGATTTTCCTGGGCGACGGCGGCGCTTATGTCATCGGGTTTGGTATCGCGAGCCTGGCGGTGGGCTTGGTGATGCGTAACCCCTCGGTTTCTGCGTGGTATGCCGTCGTTTTGTTGCTCTATCCCATAGTCGAAACCATTTTCACGATCAACCGGCGCCTGCGTCGACAGGAGCACCCTGGGCTGCCCGATGCCGCGCATCTGCACCAGCTCGTCTATAAACGCATGATGCGCTGGGCCGTGGGTAGCTGCAAAAGTGCGGATCGCCGAATGCGCAACTCCATGACTTCGCCCTATTTGTGGCTGTATTCATCACTTTCCATTATTCCCGCTAGCATTTGGTGGAGCAACGAACTTGCATTGCAAGCCATTGCGGTTATATTTGTGCTGGGTTATCTGTGGCTATACCGGAGCATAGCCAAATTTAAAACGCCGAAATGGCTGATTTATCGCAACCAGCGTCGTGCAGATGAGAAGGATAGGAAGTAAATGATTCTAGTAACCGGCGGGGCCGGCTTCATAGGTGGTAACTTCGTGCTCGATTGGCTGAAGCTTAATGCCGAGCCAGTCGTCAATCTGGATAAACTCACGTATGCGGGCAATCTCGATACCTTGAAATCGCTTGAAAGCGATACGCGGCATAAATTTGTGCGGGGTGATATTGGAGAGCGTGAGCTGGTCAGCCGCCTGCTGGCCGACTACAAGCCAAGAGCCGTGATCAACTTCGCGGCTGAATCGCATGTCGACCGTTCCATTCACGGTCCAGGCGACTTCATTCAGACCAATGTAATGGGTACATTCAATCTGCTTGAGGCGACGCGCCATTACTGGAACGATTTATCTGTAGTGGACAAGGCGAGATTCCGTTTTCTGCATGTCTCGACCGACGAGGTATATGGCACCTTGGCTGCAGATGACGCCCCATTTGCCGAAACCAACGCCTACGAGCCCAATAGCCCATATTCAGCTTCCAAGGCAGCGTCTGACCATCTGGTTCGCGCTTGGCACCATACCTATGGCCTGCCGGTATTGACGACCAATTGCTCGAACAATTATGGCCCTTACCACTTCCCCGAGAAGCTGATTCCGCTGGTGATTCTTAACGCGCTCGCTGGCAAGCCGCTGCCTATCTATGGCGACGGCCAGCAGATTCGCGACTGGCTCTATGTGAAAGACCATTGCAGTGCGATTCGCCGTGTGCTTGAGTCGGGCTCGATCGGGGAAACCTACAACGTGGGGGGCTGGAACGAGAAGGCTAACCTCGAAGTCGTCCATACAATTTGCGCGCTGCTCGACGAGTTGCAACCTCGTGTCGATCGAAAGTCGTACTCTGAGCAAATTACTTTTGTCCAGGATAGGCCAGGCCACGACCGCCGCTATGCGATCGATGCGCGCAAGCTCGAGCGGGAATTGGGTTGGAAACCGGCCGAGACTTTTGAAACCGGCATTCGTAAGACGATAGAGTGGTATTTAGCCAGCCACGACTGGATCCAGAATGTAACTTCCGGTGCATATCGGGATTGGTTGTCTAAGCAGTACGGAGCATAGCAGTGAGTCCTGTATTTCTGATAACTGGAGCAGACGGGCAACTGGGGCTTGAATTGGCTCGTGCCCTTGCGCCATATGGGAAGGTTTGGGCACTCGGAAGGTCTGAATGCGATCTTGCCGACGCCAGCAAGTTAAATGCAACATTGGAAAATATACGGCCTGATTTTGTGTTCAATGCGGCTGCATTTACAGCGGTAGATCTTGCGGAGTCGCAGCAGGTGGCGGCGTATCGCGTCAATGCGGCGGCTCCTGCAGAAATTGCAGATTGGGCCGAAAAAAACAATGCCATATTGCTTCATTATTCCACTGATTACGTTTTTGATGGGAAATCAACGACGCCTTACCTGGAAACAAGCCCGACGCATGCACTTTCAATTTACGGGGATAGTAAATTAAAGGGTGAGTTGGCTGTTTTGGATCGATCTGCCAAGGCCTTTGTGCTCAGGACGAGCTGGATGCATTCCCCACATGGGCACAACTTTCTCAAGACCATGCTGCGGCTGATGTCTGACAGAGAAAGTATAAATGTCGTTGCGGATCAATATGGGATACCGACGGCAGCTTCTCTGGTTGCGAATCTCTCAGCACTGGTTGTACAGCGTTGCCTTCAAAAAGACGATGTTGAATTCGGCTTGTATCACGTTTCCTCGTCGGGGCTGTCAACTTGGCACGAATATGCAAGGCAGATCCTCCTTCTCGGAAAAAAATACAATCTGCCGTTACTTTGTAAGGCCGATGGCGTGAAGGCAATTCCTGGTTCGGAATATCCGCTTCCAGCCAAGCGCCCTGCTTATTCTGCGCTGAACTCCGCGAAGTTTGAGAAAGCTTTTGGTGTGTATATGCCCCCTTGGTTGGAAGAGGTAGAACAAACTGTGCGAATAATTGCGGAGGCACATTATGAAAAATAGGAAGGGGATTATTCTTGCCGGTGGTTCCGGTACACGGCTGTATCCCGCCACGATCGCGGTTAGTAAGCAATTGCTGCCGATATACGATAAGCCGATGATCTATTACCCATTGAGCACGCTAATGCTTGCGGGAATTCGCGAAATCCTGATCATCTCCACGCCGCAGGACACGCCGCGCTTTGAGCAGCTGCTAGGCGATGGTAGCCAGTGGGGCGTTTCGTTGCGGTATGCGGTGCAGCCGAGTCCAGATGGCTTGGCACAGGCGTTCATCATCGGAGAAGACTTCGTCGGCGATGACAACGTCGCGCTGGTGCTTGGCGACAATATTTTCTACGGGCACGATTTCGCCGAGCTGCTGCAGGATGCCTCCGTCCGGCAATCGGGTGCCAGTGTATTTGCCTACCACGTCCATGACCCAGAACGTTACGGTGTGGTCGAATTCGATGAGAATGGCCGAGCATTGTCGATCGAAGAAAAACCGGCCCAGCCCAAATCCAACTATGCAGTGACCGGGCTGTATTTCTACGATAACGACGTCGTCGAAATCGCGAAAAGCATCAAACCATCATCACGGGGTGAACTGGAAATTACGGACGTCAATGGCGAGTATTTGCGGCGCGGCGCGCTTGATGTCAAAACGATGGGGCGTGGATATGCATGGCTAGACACAGGCACGCACGAGTCGATGCTTGAAGCCAGCTTGTTCATCCAGACTATTGAACAACGTCAAGGGTTGAAGGTCTGTAGCCCTGAGGAAATTGCCTATCGCAGTGGATGGATTGATGCTGCGCAGGTCGTAAAATTGGCGCAGCCCCTTAGAAAAAACGGTTACGGTAAATATCTGCTCAACATGCTTGAAGGAAAGGTTTTTTAATGAAAGTCATCGATACCGCCATTCCCGATGTGAAAATCATCGAGCCGCAGGTTTTCGGTGACGAGCGTGGATTTTTTATGGAGAGCTTTAACCAAAGCAAATTTGAATCCGCAGTGAGCGGGCCAGTAAATTTTGTACAGGATAATCATTCCAAGTCAGCTCATGGAGTGCTACGCGGATTGCATTATCAAATACAACGTCCCCAAGGCAAGCTGGTCCGTGTAGTTGAGGGGCGTGTTTTTGATGTGGCCGTAGACATGCGTTTGTCATCGGCTTCGTTTGGAAAGTGGGTTGGTGTAGAGCTTAGCGCGGAAAACAAGCGTCAGCTATGGATTCCAGAAGGGTTTGCACACGGGTTTGTCGTGCTGAGCGAATCGGCGGAATTTCTATACAAAACCACTGATTATTGGTTTTCAGAGCACGAGCGATCTTTGCTTTGGTGCGATGAGAAACTGGCCATTAAATGGCCGCTGTCCATTTCGCCTATATTGTCCGTTAAAGATGAAGCCGCGCCGGGTTTTGATGCGGCCGAGAAATTTGCTTAAATATCAGGGAAGAATCATGGCTATTCAATTGTTTGTGCCGAATTTTCGAGTTGAAGAATGTCTTGAGCAAGTCCGCGAGTGCTTGGAAAAAGGCTGGACAGGGCTGGGATTCAAGACGCAGCAGATCGAAGAGGAATGGAAGGTATACACAGGGCTGCCATACGCCCATTTCCTTGCTTCGAACACAGTCGGCCTGCATCTGGCCTTTCATATGTTCAAAACAAAATATGGCTGGAATGATGGGGATGAGGTGATTACCACGCCCCTTACATTCGTATCTACCAACCACGCCATCATGTATGAAGGGCTTACCCCGGTATTTGCGGATGTGGATGAATCCCTATGCCTTGATCCCGCGGACGTGGAGCGCAAGATTACCGCTAAAACACGTGCTGTGATATTTGTCGGGCTTGGGGGTAATGTGGGGCAATACGACAAGATTCGCGAGCTGTGCGAGAGACATGGAATCAAACTGATTCTGGATGCCGCGCATATGGCCGGATCGCGTAACCATGGCAAGCATGTTGGGCATGACGCCGATGTGGCCATTTTCAGCTTTCAAGCTGTAAAGAATATGCCGACTGCCGATTCGGGGATGATTTGTTTTCGCGAAGAAGAAGATGATGCCCGCGCTCGCAAGCTATGCTGGCTTGGCATCAATAAAGATACCTTTGCACGGACTACGACCCAAGGCGCGTACAAATGGATGTACGACGTTGAAGAAGTGGGTTTCAAGTATCACGGTAATTCGATCATGGCGGGCTTGGCTCTTGTTTCCCTGAAATACCTCGATCGGGACAACGCATACCGCCGTCAACTGGCCAGCTGGTACGAAGAGCGGTTGGAGGGTGTTGATCAGATCAAGCTCGTTCCGATGACCAAGGGCTGCGAGTCGTCGCGTCACCTGTTCCAGGTCCGCATCAAGAATCGTGATCAAGTCATGATGGCGCTGCATGAGCACGGGATTTTTCCCGGTGTTCATTATCGCGATAACACCGAATACCGTATGTATGAATATGGCAAAGGAACCTGCCCCAGATCAGCAGCAGCCAGCAGCGAAATCCTTTCCATGCCTATGCATATGGGAGTAACACGCGCCGATGTCGATACAATCTGCGATTTGCTTATCCGCTACATAGCATGACAAAGCCCACCCTTAGCTACAAAGCGAAGGGTGTGCGCTTGCGCCCCCTTCGCGACGACGATCTTGAATTCACCTTGGCCTGGCGCAATCGCGAAGGTGTGCGCCAGTGCTTTATCTATTCGGATTTAATTACGCTGCCTCAGCATTTGCGTTGGTTTGAGCAATATACGCTTAAATCCGATGATTGCGTTCTGATCGCAGAAACGGCAAACGGTGAAAGGATAGGGCAGCTTGCCATTTATGATATCGACGTTCAGAAAAAGACTGCGGAGATCGGGCGTTTTGTCGTTGCCCCTGAATTTGCTGGCCAGGGCCTTATGCGTAGCGCGATAGAGGCGCTCTGTGTTTTGGCAAAAGAATCACTGGAGCTGAACGAACTCTATCTCGAAGTGCTGCCCACGAATGCCAGCGCCTTGGGCCTTTATTTACGTTTAGGTTTCCAGGCGGGCGCTTCGGATGCGGATAAAATCAAAATGACAAAATCGCTTATCTAAATGAAAGGTATTTCAAGTGTCTGAGTATTGGAATGCACTAAAATTGTGGCGGGTTTGGCTACATATGGGCTTGCAGGACGTTAAAACTCGTTTCCAGCGATCATTGTTAGGCCCGTTGTGGATATTTCTGAATTTAGGGTTGATGATGCTGGCGATTGGGCTGATTTTTGGTCGGCTTTTTCATCAGCCCATGGCTGAATTCTTGCCTTTCCTCTCCCTTGGGTTGGTGATTTGGGGAACGATAGGCGCCTCTCTTGGCGAAGGGGCAATCACCTTCGTTGGTGCCGAAGGCTATATAAAACAATTTCCGTTCCCGAAAGCGGTTTATATATTTCGCGCATTGGTATCGATGCATGTTGTTTTCCTGACGGGATTGATTATCTATTTTTTTGTGGCACTTAGTTATGGCAAATTTAACCTATTGGGGATTGTTTTTTCGCTGCCTGGGGTCTTGTTTTTTGTCCTGACAAATTTTGCCCACGTTGTAATTTGCGCGCACCTCGGGGCCAAATTTAGAGATGTGCCTCACATGATTTCGGCAGCATTCCAGGTGTTGTTTTATGTCACGCCCGTGATGTATACGGTTGAGATGCTTAAATCCAGGCACCTGGATTTCATCTATTTGTTCAATCCATTTTATTACATGATCGAGATCATCAGAAGGCCCATGTTGCAAGGTGTTATGCCCGGCTGGGATGTTTATCTGCCAGCTCTCGGTTACGCTGTTTTTGTCCTGGCGTTTGCTGCATTTATCGTTAAAAAATTGTCCAATAGGATCGTGTACGTTCTATGAATGATATTGGAATAAGCTTGCGCGATGCGGGTGTCCGTTTTGAGATAGACTCGGCGGGCGAGAGTTTAAAGTCGAAAATACTGTCGCTTGGTAGAAATAAAAGTGAGGCGCGCTATGTCGATGCGCTTTCAAATATTGATATCGAAATCAAGCATGGGGAAAGGGTGGGCTTGATTGGTTTAAATGGCGCCGGGAAAAGCACCTTGCTGAAAGTTATGGCAAGAATTTACCCCGTAACCAGTGGAAACGCCGAAACCCACGGTCACGTATGCCCTATGTTCGAGTTTGCGACCGGTTTTGAAATGAACCAATCGGGCTGGGATAACATCCGGATTCGCGGCATGTTGTTGGGTATGACGCCCGACGAAATTGAAGAGAAGCTGCCTGAGATTGGGGCGTTTACTGAATTGGGGGAGTTTCTGGACTATCCAGTGCGAACTTATTCTGCCGGGATGTTCATCCGTTTGGCATTCGCGGTTTCCACCTCTATAAACCCGGAGATACTGCTTCTGGATGAGGTGATGGGGGCGGGGGATATAAATTTCGCCCAGAAAGCAAAAATAAGAATGAGTGAGTTCATGCGCCAGGGCAAAATTCTGGTTTTCACCAGTCACTCCATGGACTTGATCAGGGATTTTTGCGAAAGGACGATATGGATCAACAAAGGACGCATCATGATCGATGCACCTACTGATATTGCAATTTCACAATATTTGAAGAATTCCTAAACCATGAAAATACGTGATCTGATTGCTGATACGATTTGGACTCCCGGTTTGGACTACGACGTTGAAAGGCCGGTGGATATCAGTGTTTTGCTGCCAACCTTCAGAAGGGCCCAGAGCGGTCTCTTTCAGAAGGCTGTCGAATCGGTATTGAATCAATCACACGAAAATATCGAACTAATCATTATTGATGATGCAAGTACCGATGGCACGGCTGCGATCATAGAGAAGTTCATGAAGGCAGATGGCAGGATCAGCTGCCTTCGACATGCCGCGAATATCGGGCTGCCCGCAGTGTCTGAATATGAAGGCTTGATTCGCGCTCGCGGGAAATATATTGCCTTTGCGTTCGATGATGACTTTTTTTATCCAGATGCCTTGCAGGAGTTGTTCCAGAGTGCAGAGGCCAGCCCTGGGTGCCTGGTTTACGGCTATGTAGAGATGCATGTGCAAGAGCCAAGATCGCCCCTGAAATATAAAATGAGGCTAGGCCAGGATGCGGATCAAAGAAGCATCGATGGTGGCAATTTCATACCGAATAATGCAGTGTTGATGCCTAGGCATATTATTGACCATGTGGGATTTTATGATCCGCATATTCTAATGACCAGGCAGTGCGATTGGGATTTGTGGCGTCGCGTTGCCCAATACTACAAGCTGAAATTTGTTCCTGTCGCCGTTGGGGAGGTGTCTGGGCCCGCGACGAATGACTCTCTGGGCAAGACCTATTTGATAGACACATGGTCTTCCGAGACGTGGATGCGCTCTTGCCGGCTTGAGTCATTGCGCTTGGAGAATTTCGAGAATTATGACGTATTTAGCTCTCCGGATGGCTTGCCCGGCTTGACCTCCGACACGATTCAAGAAATGGCTTCGCTGCATGCGAAGAAAAGAGGCTGGAAGAGTGTAGAGGCAGGTCCAAGGCGCGAAGAAAATAAGAGCGTACTGGTGATAAGTGCTTCATATGATGCGTCCACAGCCCTCAGCTTTGATTATCTCAAGATTGAAGATAGGCGGCGAGTGCGTGTAATCACGAAAGATTGGCCTATTTCAGAACTTGCTAGGGCATCCTGCCTGGTCGTGGTTCGGTCAATAGAAAACTATCGTGAATGGATAGATTGTGCCAAGTTGTTGGGCATTCCCGTTTTCTTGTTCGTGGATGATAATTTCACGGAGCTGCAAAATGAAATTAAAATTCTTGAGGACTGGTCTTTAGATCATCTCAGGAAAGAGTTGAAGTCATTTGCTGGCGTGCTGACATCTACCACCCGGCTGCAACAATATTATTTGGAGCATTTGCTTCATAAGAATGTCTATTTATACAGTCCTACCGTGCACGATTCGGGTTTGCCGCACCCCGTCGGCGGCAACGAGCCACAAGAGTATTTTACGGTGGGCATCATGGCGGGTAGCCACCGGTTCCAATCGCTCAGAAGTTCAATTATCCCGGCATTGAATCATCTAGCTGAAGAAGTCGGCGCTATCCGGGTGGTGATTTGTGGAATTTCCGCTGAGCAAGCAGAAATATTTTTTGCTGATTGCCCCGATTCGCTTGAGATCATCTCCGTGCCCTTTGTGAATGGCTGGCGCCAGGCGATGATCGGGCTTTCGAACTATCGACCCGATGTTGTAGTGCATCCACATAGTGATTCCGTCAATTCTCCCTACAAGGCGGATACCGTTGCGGTGACTGCCTGGATGGTGAACGCGGCATTGGTCGTTTCTGATGTCAGCCCTTATTCCGAGATGGCTAAATCCGGAAATACCATTCTTGTTGATCGATACGACAAACCGCTGGGATGGTATGAGGCAATAGCGGGCGCTTATCACCAGCCTGACCGGCTTGAAAGCATCAGGGCTGCGAATGTGCAGTACTGCTCTAGAACATACAGCGGCGAGGCGGCTGGCAATGTGATTACCAAGATGCTCGCTGATGTCGACAATCTGTCGTGGCTTTTGCTTGAAACCAGATATAAGTCCGTCAGCTGGTGGTTGTCGACGCGTAACCTCGGGCTTGGCGCACAAGCGGTGCCACTGGATATGGCGAATGAAGTGGCTGCCTTGCGCGGGGTGCTCAAGAATTCAAGACGATTCCGGATTTTCAGAAGGAACGGCCTTGGTTTGTGGCCCGACGTTTCGGCCGGATTTGACGCATTGAAAGCCTATGTGAAACGTTTATATAAGAATGAAGCAATGTCGCTGGAGCTCGGCGAAACGATACACGGTGGCAATTACGCGGAATATGCAGTCGATCTCGATATGGCTGTAGTGGATTCAATCGATGTGGCGTTTTCCACCGTGGCCGGGGCGGATGGGTATGTCGGGGTTGAAATGGTCTCACCATCAGGGGAGATTTTGCGACACGAAATCTGTGCGATTGGAAATATCGGGCCAGGCGGCCCCGCGCGTTTTGATATGAGCAAATTGGCAGTCCGGGAGCAAGGAAAGCATTTGTTGCGTGTTTTTGCTAAGTCTACTTATCCAGTTTATGGTTATGAACTGGTGAAGTATTCCATTTTCGGCTTTAAGCGGAAATCCATATGCCCCTTTTTCTGCGTCAACTACTGTTAGCATACTGGCGTGGATTTGATGCTGAAAATACAGATGATGGTCGAGGCCGATATTGCCACGACACAGTTGCTGGAGCGGGTTTTAATGGAATGCGCAAGCTACGGGCTGAGCTATAAAAAAACCTATATCAATGGCCAGAAAAAGGCACGGCTCGATGACGATGCCCTGCCTTTGTTTGTGCGCAATGCGGATCCGATTGCGGCCAGCCTGTGTAAATGCCTCAAGCAGAACGGCTGGCCATACTGCTACTATCTGGATGATAACTTCTGGGAGATTTCCGGCGATACGGCGCTTGCTCGTTACTATCAGGATGCGTCGATCCGGCGCTCACTTGGCTATATTGTACAAAATGCAGCCTTGGTACTTGTCAATTCCGAGCAACTGGCAAAATATATCCGGAACAAGTTTGGCTGCGTTGTTCAATATTTGCCGCCCATGTTTGATTTTTCCTTATTGAATGGGGTGCAACCTTACGCTGGCGATGAAGTTCGCATCGGCTTTGCCGGGAGCTCTTCCAGGGTGGCCGATCTGGAAGTGCTTGCTCCATTGGTAGGGCCCATATTGGAAAAATTTCCCGAAGTGGTATTTGAATTTGCTGGGGCCATGCCAGCTTCAGTTGGCACTTCGGACCGAGTCCGGTTTTTCAGCTATGTGGGCAATTATCAGGAATTTATCAAATTCCAATACGCCAGGGGATGGAAAATCGGTTTGGCGCCGCTTGTTGCAGATGGCTCCAACGGGTTCAAGACAAATAATAAATTCAGAGAGTATGCGGCGTGCGGTATTGTCGGTATTTATTCTGATTCGCCATCGTATCGCGATAGCGTCAAGCACCTGGATAATGGATTTGTCGTCGCTTCCTATTCCGCGCCGGCGTGGATGGCGGCGATTGAGTGTTTGTTGAACAATCCCGAACTTAGGGAGAACATGGCGGCGAAGGCCTTTCAGTACGTATCCGCCCATTATGCTTTGAGCGTTATCACAAAGGACTGGGTCGCGGCTTTAATGTCGTTCTCCCCAAAAATAGCTGAACTGAAATCGGGGGGAGTGAATCCCGGATGGATTTCTGCCTGGAGCTACGTTCAGTCGCATGTTTTGACGTACTGGTTGTTGACGCAGCAGGCTCGTACCGAGGGTGGATGGCGTTTGGTGCTAAAGAAAATATTGTTCTTGTTAAAAAAACGCCTGGCCCATGCAAGAGAGTAGCTGTTCCCATTTCAATGGCGTTGTAGATCGGCTCGGGATCGTGGTTGTGGCTTATTATCCCGATGCCGAGGTGCTCAATCGCGCGTTGAAAATGTCCACTTGGGTGGATGATGTGGTGGTGGTCGATAACACGCCTGGCGGATCGCCATTGTTTTCAGGCCCGCCGCCCTTGAATGTTCGCTATATCTTGAATATGAATAATGCCGGCATTGCTGCTGCCCTGAATCAGGGAGTGGAGAAGCTGTTTTCTCTCGGTTGCGCTTTTGCTTTTTTGTTTGACCAAGATAGTGAGCCAGACGAGCTTTTTTTTCAATCGATAAAGAGTGGCTTTGCTCGGGCTGGAAAAGTGAGCGACAAAACAGCACAAATGGCGCCGGCCTATTTTGACCTGAGAATGCAACAAATTGCCCCTTTTATTCGTGTCGAAGGGTTACGAGTTCGACGCATTGCGGCAGCGGGCGATGAGCTCATTTGTGCAGATTACGTCATTACTTCAGGGGCTTGTGTCAGTAAGGCAGCCTGGAAAGCTATCGGCCCAATGGATGAGAGCCTGTTTATAGACTGTGTTGATATCGAGTGGGGGCTAAGAGCCAAGGCTAAAGGTTGGCAAACATATGCATTGCCTTCTGTCGTGATGCGCCACTGCCTGGGTGAAGAGCCGCTGCAGGTGTTTGGGAGGAAATTCCCCCTGCATACGCCATTGCGGCATTATTATTTCTTCAGAAATACGGTTGCCCTTTTAAAGCGTGGCTATATACCAGTTGGGTGGAAGGTTGTTGAGCTTTACAAGCTGCCTTTGAGATTTTTTGTTTATACGATATTTGCAGAGCATGGTGCGAAGCACGCTGCAATGATGCTCAAGGGCGTATTGCATGGCGTTATTGGGAAAATGGGGCGCATGGATGGTTGATGCTACAGGGCCCATGCCCGAATATTGATAAGCAATGGCACCAAGTCCGTTTGCTGGCCTTAAATTGAGCCGCTTGTGACTATTTCATTCTTTTATGGGTCTCTTCAAGATGACTGATCAACAGTTTCGCATATTGCTGGCGTGCATGCCCAAATCCGGCAGTACGTTTCTATCATCGTTAATTGCTGCGCTCCCAGGTTTTTCTCAAGTGGATTTGGTGCCCATATATGGGCATCGCGAACAGGAGTTGTGTGCGAAAGCATTGCAGAAGCATGAGGGGGCGATGGGCGATGCTTCGTATGTTGCGCAAAATCATGTCCGGTATTCCGAGGCAACGGACATGTATATGAAAGAGTTCGGGCTACGCCCGATCGTTCTGATACGCAATATTTTCGATGTAGTGCCGAGCTTGGTTGACCACCACACCATAGAGAACCACATCTATCCATCTGCTTGGGCGCCGACCGATATTGCTTCCCGCTCTTTTGAAGAGCAAGCACATTTCGTCACACAAATGGCGATTCCGTGGTACTTCAATTTTTTTATGTCCTGGCAAGACTGTGAGGACAAACTTTTGGTCCACTACGAAGACTTAGTGGCTGAGCCAGGGCAAGTACTCAGAAGAGTCTGCGCTCATTTTAATATCGAGGTGTCGAGCGAGCAGATAGCCGCTGCCATTGAGCGGGCGAGCACAAACGGAAGAAGAAAAAACAAGGTTGCACCAGGGCGCGGTAAAATGCTTCCGCCCGAGGATATTGCAGCAATCGTCAAGATGTCCAATCACTATCCTCATGTCGATTTCACGCCGATAGGGATAACGCATCCCATGCGGCAGATGCAATCGGGCTGTGGCCAAGCAATTACGCTGGAAAAAGGTGTATTCTGGTTGACCGGCCTTCCGGGGGCAGGGAAAACGACGTTGGCGCGCGCTTTCAAGGAGCGGCTGGACGCGGGCGGCGTAAAAAGCATCATTCTGGACGGAGATGAATTGCGATGCGGCATTAACTCCAATCTGGGATTTTCTGAAATTGACAGAAATGAGAACGTTCGCCGGGTGGCAGAGATTGCCTCTCTCTTTGAGCGACAGGGTTATATCGTCATTGTGGCGCTTGTGTCTCCAATGCCAGAGCAACGCAAGATGGCGCGGCTGATTATTGGGGAGAGGTTTACCGAGGTCTATATTGATACACCTCTCGAGATTTGTGAGTCACGCGATCCGAAGGGCCACTATCTTCGGGCGCGACAGGGGCGAATTGGCGGCTTTACCGGCGTGTCCGCACCATATATACCGTCCGAGGCGCCGGACGTGGTGCTCCACGCGGGCAGTATAACGGTAGAGCAAGCGATTGATGTATTGCTGGGGCGCCCGAACCTTTAACTTGCGGCGTATTTTGCTAGAAAACGGTCACCGTACCAATTCTGCGACGGGCGAGGGGTCCAGCTCCACCATGCCGGGCTGAGCCCTCGTCCTGCGGAATATTCTTTTCAGCAGGCGGGTGTGGATCTGGAATTCTACCCAGCCATATGCCAGACCGCCGATGCCACCGACTGCCAGTAGTACCGCGCACACCGCGGCCAATTGCATGCCGGCAAGCGTCTCTGGCATTGCCCTCATTGCTGCGACAATCAGCATGGAGTGCGCCAGATAGGCCCCGTAGGACATATCACCTAGGCGCACCAGCGCACAGGGGAAGCGGAGTCGCATGGTGCCCAGCAATACCAGCGCGAAGGCTACCGCAGTAATGGTGATGGTCGGGGCTTGCAACGCTGATTTGTAGCTCTGGCCAAACACCCACAGCAATACGCCAATCATCAGTAATTGCGGGCCGCTAAAGCGCTGTAGCGAACTGATTCCAGCTGTCGAAATAAACAGGCCCAACACGAAGTAGATAGATTCCGGCGACAATAGGATCCACCAGCCTGGCACGTGTATATTAATGCCTGGTGCGTAGATGTCGACTATTGCAATTGCGGTCAACCACGCCACGCATACCATAGCTACCGTCTCGCGCTTGAGCCGCAGCAGGATCATCATATAGACCGCCAGGTAAAAAGCGATCTCATAACAAAGAGTCCAATAAGGGATCGAGTAGCTGTTGTTTAACTCCGCCAGGCTGGCGGGGGGCGCCAGCAGGAATGAATTCCAGCTAAATGACCAAGGGGTGGTACCGCTCAGCAAGAACCAGCTCAAGCCCACGGCCAGCCAATAGGGTGGATAGATGCGCAGAGCCCGGTTCAACATAAATCGCGGCCCCTGGTTCAAGCACTCCCCCATGACGTAGCCGGAGATCACAAAGAACATGGAAACGCCAATCTTGCCGAAGCGAATCAACAGGTATGGAGCGAAGTCCAGCCCCTTTGCGGTGCATGCAAAATATATCGCGTGCTGTATCAGTACCAAGATAAAGGCGATCGCACGCAATCCCTGAACGCCATCCCGCGCCGCAGTTGTTTGTGGCATTTATTTCCTTTACAGGTAGAATTGCGCCTTGGCGCATGCACACAAGGCGTTATTGTGTCAGCCTAATTAATAAAGCGAATCAGCATGCGACGTTCAAGATCTGGTGCGTGCCACCGTTATAGGTGAGCGGACGCTGTAGGCGGCATACATATTCTCAGCATTCGTATGCGAAGGTCGCGAGTGTGAGCTTAGCCCGAGTTTTTGACACAACCTGAATTAATTCCAGCATTTGCTTTGTTGATGTACAAAAAATGAGCAGCTTTATAGCTGCTCACTGCTTATTCAATCAATAGCGGTTCGAAACTCTTCACCAGATCATCGATGGCCTTCACCTGCGCGAGGAAAGGTTCGAGTTGCGCCAGCGGCAACGCACTGGGCCCATCGCACTTGGCCTCATTCGGATTGGGATGGCTTTCAAGGAACAGGCCGGCGACGCCGACGGCCATGCCGGCGCGGGCGAGTTCCAGAACCTGGCTGCGGCGCCCACCGGACGCCTTGCCGCCGGTTTCGCGCTGCTGCAGCGAATGCGTCACGTCGAAGATCACCGGTAGATCGTTGCAGGTCTTCTTCATCACACCAAAGCCCAGCATGTCGACGACCAGGTTGTCGTAACCCAGGCAGGTGCCGCGATCGCACAGGATCAGCTGATCGTTGCCGGCTTCGATGAACTTCTCGACGATGTTGCCCATCTGCGAGGGGCTGAGAAATTGCGGCTTCTTGATGTTGATCACGTTGCCGGTCTTGGCCAGGGCGACGACGAGATCGGTCTGGCGGGCGAGAAAGGCGGGTAGCTGTAGCACGTCGACCACTTCGGCCACGGGGGCGGCTTGCCAGGGTTCGTGCACATCGGTGATCAGCGGCACGCCGAATTCCTGCTTCACCGCTTCAAAGATGCGCAGACCCTCTTCCAGGCCCGGGCCGCGATAGGAATGGATGGACGAACGATTGGCCTTGTCGAACGAGGCTTTGAAAACGAAGGGGATGCCCAGCTTCTCGGTCACACGCACGTATTCGGCACAGACCTTGAGCGTGAAATCCTGGTCTTCCAGCACGTTAACGCCGCCGAACAGCACCATGGGGCCGCTGTTGCTGATCTCGATTTTGTCGGTGATTTTCATGGGGTAGACTCTGGGTTGGGCGGGCCGCTTGCGGCCGTAACAGCGAGGGATATGAGGCGAAATGCTACGCGTATTCGGCGCCAGAATGAAGGCTGGCACGACGGGCCTTCGGCAAAGGGCCTTCGGTAAATGTTCCGATTTAAACAGAGCGTTACCCTCTTAGCCCTCCGGTGCGACGACAATGCCGGCTTTGCCGATGCACTTGGCCGTATTGCATCTAGGCTGGATGACCTGATTGCTTGGTCGTTCGCACAGAACTGGACTCCTGTATGAAAAAAGCACTCGTCACCGGTGCCGATGGCTTCATCGGCTCCCACCTCGTTGAAATGCTGGTCAGCCGTGGCTACGAAGTCACCGCGCTGGCGCAATACAATTCGTTCAACTATTGGGGCTGGCTGGAGGATGTGGCCTGCCGCGATGCGATCAAGGTGGTGAGCGGCGATGTGCGCGATCCGCACTTCTGCAAGGCCATCACCAAGGGTCAGGATGTGGTGTTCCACCTGGCGGCGCTGATCGCGATCCCGTATTCCTATGTTGCGCCCGATAGCTATGTCGACGTTAACGTGCGCGGCACGCTGAACATCTGTCAGGCTGCCAAGGAAAATGGCGTGGCGCGGGTGATCCACACCTCGACGTCGGAAGTCTACGGCACGGCGCAATATGTGCCGATCGACGAGAAGCATCCGCTGCAGCCGCAGTCGCCGTATTCGGCAAGCAAGATCGGCGCCGATGCGATGGCGATGAGCTTCTACAACGCTTTCGGTCTGCCGCTGACCATTGCCCGCCCGTTCAATACCTACGGCCCGCGCCAGAGCGCGCGCGCGGTGATCCCGACCATCATCAGCCAGATCGCCGCCGGCAAGAAACAGATCAAGCTCGGCGACGTCAGCCCGACCCGCGATTTCAATTACGTCACCGATACCTGCCGCGGCTTTATCGCGCTGGCCGAGTGCGATGCCGCCGTCGGCCAGACAGTGAACATCGGCTCCAACTTCGAAATCTCGGTGGGCGATACGCTCAACCTTATCAAGAAGATCATGCAATCCGACGTCGAATTCATCACCGACGAGGCGCGTATCCGGCCGGAGAAATCCGAAGTGTTCCGCCTGTGGTGCGACAACGGCCTGATTCGCTCGCTGACCGGGTTCGAGCCGCAATACAGCATCGAGGCGGGCCTGCAGGAAACGGTGGAATGGTTCCTCGCGCCGGCCAATCTCGCCAAATACAAACCCGATATCTACAACGTCTGATGGGCCCGCTTATGTCTCCCCGGCTCGAAGCGCTGGTCGACTTTGTCCGTGAGCTCTACGGCTCGGCCGACTTCGTTCCGCTGCATGCGCCCCGTTTCGTTGGCAACGAAAAGCAGTATCTGCTCGATTGCATCGACTCCACCTTTGTCTCGTCGGTCGGCGCCTATGTCGATCGCTTCGAAGCGATGATGCGTGAGATCATCGGCGCGCAGTATGCGGTGGCGACGGTGAATGGCACTGCCGCGCTGCATATGGCGCTGATCCTCGCTGGTGTGACAGATGGCGATGAGGTGATCACCCAGCCGCTGACCTTTGTTGCGACCTGCAATGCCATCAGTTACCAGCGCGCGCACCCGGTATTCGTCGATGTCGACCGGCACACCCTGGGCCTGTCGCCCACTGCGCTCTCGGCTTTCCTCACCGAGCATGCCGAGCGGCGCGACGATGGCTGCTACAACCGCACTTCCGGCCGACGCATCGCTGCCTGCGTGCCTATGCACACCTTCGGCCTGCCGTGCGATGTCGATGAGCTGAACGCGATCTGCACAGAGTGGGGCATCGCCCTGATCGAGGATGCGGCCGAATCGCTGGGCTCCTACGTTGGCGAGCGCCATACCGGCGCCATCGGCCGTTTGGGCGCGTTCAGCTTCAACGGCAACAAGACGGTCACCTGTGGCGGCGGTGGCTGCATCGTCACCAACGATGAGCGCCTCGGCAAGCTGGGCAAACATCTCACTACCACCGCCAAACAGGCGCATCCGTGGGCGTTCTCGCATGACCAGGTTGGCTACAACTATCGGCTACCCAACCTGAATGCCGCGCTCGCCTGCGCGCAGCTGGAACAGTTGCCGAACATTCTCGCCGACAAGCGCGAGACCGCGGCACGCTATGCCGCGTTCTGCGTGGCGAACGACATCGAATTCGTCACCGAGCCGTCCGGCACGCGCAGCAATTACTGGCTTAACGCGGTGCTGCTTGAGAATGAGGCCGAGCGCGATGCTTTTCTTGCGTACAGCAATGGCCTGGGCGTGATGACGCGGCCGGTATGGCAACTGATGCAGACGCTGCCCGCGTTTTCCCAGGCGCAGTGCGGGCCGTTGCCCAATGCCGAATGGCTGGCGGCGCGCCTTGTCAACCTGCCGAGCAGCGTGCGGCCATGAGCGCGCTGGTATTCATCGGTGGTGGTGGCCACGGCCGCGCCTGTCTGGAAGCTGCGCGCAGCGCAGGGCTGACGGTGACCGGTTTCATCGACCGTGATTCGCGGGCCAATATGCAAGGCGCTCCCTGGCTGGGTGACGACGACTGGTTGCGCCAGGCCACCGACGGGCAGCGTTTCCTGATCACCGTCGGGCAAGTGAAATCGGCCGCGATACGCGTGCGGCTGTACGATCAACTGAAGGCGCTGGGCCTGCCGCTGGCCGCATTGGTCGCCGGCTCGGCCGTGGTGTCGCCATGGGCGACGCTGGGTGAAGGTTGCGCGGTGCTGCACCATGCGCTCGTCAACGCCGGAGCCGACGTTGGTGCCAATTGCATCATCAACAGCGGCGCGCTGGTCGAGCACGATGCGGTGATCGGTGCGCATAGCCACGTGGCGACGGGGGCCATCGTCAACGGCGGCGCGCGCGTCGGCAGTCGTTGCCTGGTGGGCACCCGTGCCGTGGTGCTGCAGGGCGTGACTGTTGCCGACGATGTGGTGATCGGTGCTGGCGCGGTGGTCACGGCCGATATCGAGGAGGCCGGCACCTGGGTCGGCGTGCCCGCCCGGCGCCTGGAGACTGCCGTGGACATCCATGCTGAAGCAGGCCCCGGGCAAAGCCCGGCGCAATGACGAGGTGGGTGTGCGAGTGTTGACTGTTGTTCTTGATACATTTTCCCCGCTTAGGCGGGAAAAACGGATGCGCCGCCCGGTTTGCACCGGACGGCTCGGGGGAATTCCATGACGCCATGGCAGGATCGCGTCTTTGTCATCGCCGAAGCTGGCGTCAATCACAACGGCGACACCGCGCTGGCGCTGCGGCTGGTCGATGCTGCCGCTGATGCCGGTGCCGATGCGGTGAAATTCCAGACCTTCCAAGCCGCTGCGCTGGTGTCGCGTGATGCGGTGATGGCCGATTACCAGAAGGCCAACACCGGCGTGGAGGAATCGCAATACGCGATGCTCAAGCGTCTGGAGCTCTCGCCCGAGGCGCACGACGCCGTGCGCCAGCGTGCGCAGGAGCGGGGCATCTTGTTCTTCTCCACGGCTTTCGATCTGGCCAGCATCGACTACCTGATCGCGCTCGATATCCCCTTGTGGAAGATACCGTCCGGCGAGATCACCAATTACCCTTACCTGTGCCGGATCGCTGCCTTGCAACGGCCGACCATCCTCTCCACCGGTATGGCGACGGTGGCAGAGATCGACGACGCGGTGCGGGTGCTGCTCTCGAACGGCCTGACCCGCGAGCAACTGGCCATCCTGCATTGCAATACCGAATACCCGACGCCGCTTACCGATGTGAACCTGCGCGCCATGCCCAATCTGGGCGCGTTGTTCGGCACTGCTTACGGCTATTCCGACCATACCGCTGGCGAGGAGATCTCGGTCGCCGCCGTGGCGCTCGGAGCGCGGGTTATCGAAAAGCATTTCACGCTCGATCGCAATCTGCCCGGGCCCGATCACAAGGCTTCGCTGGAGCCGGGCGAGCTCACCAGCATGGTCGCCGCGATCCACGCGGTGGAAACCGCGCTCGGCAACGGTATCAAGCAGCCGACGCCCTCCGAGGCCAAGAATCGACCCATTGCCAGAAAGAGCATCGTCGCCGCCCGCGCCATTCGTGCAGGCGAGGTGTTCAGCGCCGACAACCTGACGATCAAGCGGCCGGGCACCGGCATCAGCCCGATGCGCTGGCCAGAGCTGATCGGCCGCCTGGCAAGCCGCGACTACGCCGAGGATGAGGTGATCGCGTGGTAAGGCGGATCTGCGTCGTCACCGCCACCCGGGCCGAATACGGCCTGTTGCGGCCACTGATCGCCGCGCTACAGGCCGATGATGCAGTATCGCTGCAGCTGGTGGTGACCGGCGCGCATCTTTCGCCCGAGTTTGGCCTGACCTGGAAACAGATCGAAGCCGACGGCTTTGCGATCGATGCCAAGGTGGAGATGCTGCTCGCTGGCGATACGGCGACCGCCACTGCCAAGAGCATGGGCCTCGCGCTGTCCGGTTTTGCCGACGTATTCGCGCGCCTGCAGCCCCAGTTTCTGGTGATGCTGGGTGATCGCTACGAGATGCTGGCCGTGGCGGCTGCGGCCACGCTGTTCCGCATTCCCATCGCCCACCTGCACGGTGGCGAGACCACCGAGGGCGCGTACGACGAAGCGTTCCGCCACGCCATCACCAAGTGTGCGCACCTGCATTTCACCGCCACCGACGATTACCGTCGTCGCGTGGTCCAGCTCGGCGAAGATCCGGCGCGGGTGTTCAATGTCGGCGCCATCGGCATCGACAGCATCAAGACGCTGCCACTGCTCTCAAGGGAGCAGTTGCTGCCGCAGCTGGGGCTGACCGAGGATGAGCGCTACTGGCTGGTCACCTACCATCCGGTCACGCTGGCCGACGGTGACGCCGTCACCGAGGTTGATGCGCTGGTAGATGCGCTACTGGCGCAGGCCGGCACCCGCATCATCGTGACGGGGGCCAATGCCGACACCGGCGGGCGCGCAGTGAACGCGCGCTGGCAGCACTGGCAGGCGCAACATCCGGATCGGTTGGCGCTGTTCGCGTCGCTCGGCTCCTTGCGTTACCTCTCTGCCGTGAAGCACGCGATCGCCGTGGTCGGCAATTCATCGTCTGGCATCATCGAAGCGCCTTCACTCGGCGTGACTACGCTCGACATCGGCGCGCGCCAGCAGGGGCGGGTGCGTGCCGGCTCGGTCCATCACGTGGCGCCGACCGCCCAGGCTCTCGCTGAAGGCCTCGCCCACGTGGCGAGTGCCAGCGCGCGGCAAGCCGCAGCGAGCCAGAACAATCCCTATGGCGACGGTGGCACCACCGACCGCATCATGGCGGTGTTGCGCGAGACCGATTTCGCGAGCCTCCTTGTGAAACGCTTCCACGACCTGCCGCCGGCCTGAGACTAGGAATTCCATGCAGAAGAACTGGAAAGACATGCTGGTCGCACCGACCAGTTCCATTCGCGAAACCGTTGCCGTGATCGACCGGCTGGGCTCGCGCGCGGCGTTCGTCGTCGATGCCGACGCGCGGTTGCTGGGCTTGGTCACCGATGGCGACCTGCGGCGCGGCCTGTTGCGCGGCGTGTCGCTGGAGGCGCCGGTCACCGAGATCATGAATGCCACGCCGACCGTATTCGCCCCGAGCGAATTGACCTCGGCGCGGGCGCGCGAGCTGCTCGATACCCGTGGTTTCCTGCATCTGCCGGTGGTGGAGGGCGGGCGGCTCGTTGACGTGATTTTCGCCGAATCGCTGCTGGCCGTGCCCAAGCGCGACAACGCGGTGTTCCTGATGGCAGGCGGCTTCGGCACGCGGCTCAAGCCGCTGACCGAGACCTGCCCCAAGCCCATGCTCAAGGTGGGCAGCAAGCCCATCCTGCAGATCATCCTCGAGGGCTTCAAGGAAGCGGGTTTTCATCGCTTCTACATTTCCACGCATTACCTGCCCGAAGTCATCCATCAGCATTTCGGCGATGGCAGCCGCTGGGGCGTCAGCATCGAATACGTGCATGAGGCCGAGCCGCTGGGCACCGCCGGCGCGCTGGGGCTGCTGCCCGAATCGATCGGCGAGCTGCCGATGGTGATGATGAATGGCGATCTGCTGACTCGCCTCGATTTCGGCGGCCTGCTCGATTTCCACGTGGCGGAGGGCGCCGCGGCGACCATGTGTTTGCGCGAGTACAGCCACCAGGTGCCCTACGGCGTGGTGCGGCGCGATGGCAACAGTCTGACTGGCATCGACGAGAAACCGTCGCTGACCTTCCATGTGAACGCGGGCATCTACGTGGTCGGGCCGCAAGTTCGGCGCGCTGTCGCCGCCAGCCAGCGCATCGATATGCCGGATCTCTTGATGCAGCAGGTCGAGGTCGGGCGCAAGGTGGGTACCTACACCTTGTCCGAGTACTGGCTGGACATTGGCAAGATGAACGATTTCGAGCGGGCGCAACAGGATGTGGCGGGCTTGTTCGGTGGCTGAGTCGTCGCTGGCGCTGATCCCCGCACGGGCCGGCAGCAAGCGGCTGCCGAACAAGAACCTGCTGCCGGTGGCTGGCAAGCCGCTGATTGCCTGGACCATAACCGTGGCGCTCGACAGCGGTTGTTTCGACCGCGTGCTGGTCAGCACCGATAGCGAGGCGCTGGCGAAGATTGCGCGTGAGTACGGCGCAGAAGTGCCGTTCCTGCGCCCAGCCGAGCTTTCCTCCGATACCGCAAGCTCGATGGACGTGATTCGCCATGCGCTGGCCTGGCTGGAGGTCGAATCCGGTATGCCGCAGACGACGACCTTGCTGCAACCGACCAGCCCGCTGCGCACCGTCGACGACATCCGCGCGGCGTTCGCGCGCTTTCGCGATACCGGTGCAGATAGCGTGGTCTCGGTCTCCGAAGCCGAGCACAGCCCGCTGTGGAGTAACACCTTGCCGGGCGATGGCTCGCTCGCCGGCTTCCTACGCCCGGAGGTGCTGGGCAAACGCTCGCAGGATCTACCGACCTACTACCGCCTCAATGGCGCTATCTACATCGCCCGCACTGCCAGCCTGCAGGCGCAAGGCGGGTTCCTGGGCGCGAACAGCTACGCCTACGTGATGCCGGCCGAGCGTGCCATCGATATCGATTACCGTGCCGACTTGTTGCTGGCCGACATCCTGCTGCGTGAGGGCGGGCATTCATGAGCTCACGGCTGGCCCGTTCGGCCACCTGGTATCTGCTGGCCAATCTAGGCGGCAGTGCCATTCCGTTTCTTGCGTTGCCCATCCTGACCCGGCTGTTGACGCCGGAGCAGTTCGGCATCGCCGCGCTGTTCCAGGCGATCACCGCGGTGATGGTGGCGTTGGTTGGCCTGTCCGCGCCCGGTGCGCTCAATGTGTTCTATCACCAGCGAGCGCCCGAGGCCTTTCCCCGCTTCGTCGGCAGCGCGCTGACCTTGGTATGGACCTCGGCGCTGGTACTGACGCTGCTTACCTGGCTCGTCGCCGCGCTGTGGCCGGGCGAGACCTGGCTGCCACCCGAGTGGCTGGCGTTGTGTGTGGTGCTGGCGGCGCTGCAGATGGTGGCGCAGGTGCGGCTGGCGGCCTGGCAGACGGCAGGCCAGGCGCGGCCGTACGCGGCGTTCCAGCTGTCGCAGGCGGCGGGTAATGTGCTGCTGTCGCTTGGCCTGATCGCGACCGTTTTGCCGGACTGGCGCGGCCGGGCAACCGGCCTCTTGCTGGCTGCACTGTTCGCCGCCGCGGTAGCGCTGTGGACTTTGGCTCGCCGACAGCAACTGCGCTGGGGGGCGGATGGCGCATCGCTGCGCGAGCTGCTGCACTTTGGCGTGCCCTTGCTGCCGCATGCACTGGGGGGAGTGGCGCTCGCCAATGCCGATCGCTTCGTGATCGCCGGGGCGCTCGATGAACACGCGGTCGGCCTCTATATCGCCGGCCTGCAGCTGGGCATGATCGTGCAGCTCTTGGCCGATGCGGTGAACAAGGCCTACGCGCCCTGGCTCTTTGGCGTGCTGGCGCGCAACGACGCTGCAACGCTGCGCCGCGTGGTGCGGGCGACCTACGGCTATTTCGTCGCGATCACGGTATTTGCGCTGCTGTTGGGTTGGCTGGCGCCGCCGCTGGCAGCACTGGTGCTGGGCCCGCGCTATGCCGGCGCCGAGCAGGTGGTGCTGTTCATCGCGCTGGGCGGCGCCTTCCATGGCATGTATCTGATGGTGACCAACTACCTGTTCTACGCCAAGAAGACGGCGGTGCTGTCGCGCATCACTTTGTCGTGCGCAGTGCTTAGCGTGGTGCTGGCGCTGGCGCTGGTGCACGCCATTGGTCTTGTCGGCGCGGCGCTGGCGTTTGCGATCTCGAAGGCCTGTTTCTTCGGCGCGACCTGGTTCTTTGCCGCCCGCCACCATCCGATGCCATGGCGCAACGCTTTTGGAGCCGCCGCATGAGTGAGCGCCGATTGCTGATCTGTGCGACGCCCTTACACGCGCTGATCGCCGAGCGGCTGATCTCCGCCGAGCCGGCCCAGTGGCAGCTGCTGTTCTACACCACACACGACAACGACAAGGCGCGCCGCTACTACCAGCGGCTGGCCGCGCAGTGCGTGCGTTCGCGCTATGTGGTGCTGGGGCGCGGCAGCGCCGGCAATCTTGCCCGCATGCGCCTGGCCGCCTTGGGTTGGGGCCGGCTCGACGCGGTTTATCTCGGTTCGGCGCACGAATGGCTGGTGCATTACCTGCTCTCCAAGCTGCGTTATCGCCGGCTGGAGACCTTCGACGATGGCCTGGGCAATTTGATCCGGGGCGGGTTGTTCGACGTGCCCAAGCCGCGTGGCAACAAGCGGGCGCTGATCGCTACGCTGATCGGCGTGCGGCATGACCTCAACACCATCCGCGCTCAGTCGGCACGGCACCATACGATCTATCACCAGCCCAACACCTTCGAGCGCGCCAGCTATCTGCCGCTGTTTGATGCGCCGGCCGATGCGGCGGAGCCCACGCGCTGGCAGCGGGTGTTCCTCGGCCAGCCGCTGTACGAAGCGGATCGCGAGCGTAGCCGCGCTACCAACCAAGCGGTGGTTGATGCGTTGCGGCCTGATCTTTATTTCCCGCATCCACGCGAGGACTATGCAGTGATTGGCGTGGAACGCGCCGACGTGCCCGAGGTATTCGAGGACTGGCTGGCGCAGCGCCTGCAGGCCGAGCCGGAACTTGGCGTTGAGGTCAGCAGCTTCTTCAGCTCCAGCCTGCTTTCCGTTGCCGGCTGGCCACGGGTGCGTACGCTGGCGGTGGAGATTGCCGATCCGCGCTGGCAAGCGGTCTATGCCTTGTTGCGCGAGGCCGGCATCCCGTTGACGCCGCTCGATACGGTGAGTAGAGAACGATGAGTGACCCGATCTACCTGGTTTCGCTGGCGCGGGATGAAGCCCGGCGATCGGCGCTGGCAGCGCGTTTCCCGCAACATGCTGCCGCTTTTCAGCTGGTGGAGGCCGTCGATGGCCGCGCCATGCCGGCGCGTGCCTTCTTCGAGCGCACTGTCGATTTCTATCGCAATTACCGTCGGCTGATGTCGCCGGCCGAACTCGGCTGCACGCTGTCGCACCTGCAGGTGTACGAAACCTTCCTGCAATCGGCGGCCGAGCGCGCGCTGGTGCTGGAGGACGACGTCGAGGGCGACGATAAGGCGCTGGCCCAGGTGCTGGCGCTGGCTGTGCAACTACCCCAGGATGCCATCCTGATCGCCGGCGGCCAGCAGGGGCTGGTGTCGAGAAAACGCCTCTACGGCAAGCCGACTGCCACGCCGGGGTTGTACGAGCTGGCCGGCTACAGCTACCCGCATATCAAGCGCACCTGCGGCTACGTGGTCAGCCGGCAGAGTGCCGCGCTCCTGCTGCAACGCGGTCGGGCGACGACGCAGGTGGCCGATGGTTGGGATCGCTACGTGGCCGGCACAAGCATCCGGCTCTATTACGCGCCACTGCTGTCGCACCCCGAGCTGCTGGCGGGCAGCCATATCGAGCGCGATCGGCTCGATCTCGATCCCGGTTTTTGGCAGAAAGTATTCAGCCCGCGGTTGCCGCGCAAACTGCGGCAGTACGTGCAAGATATCTGCTTCCAGGTGACTCGTGCGCTGCACGGCTACCGGAGGCTGCCGTGAGTGCGTTGCTGACCGTGGCCGTCGCGGTGTTCGGCGAGCGCATCGCTGCCGTGCGCGACTGGGCGTTCGATTCACGCGTGCAGTACCTGCTGCTGTGGCAGCGGCCGGGCGAGGATCGCGGCGGCTGGCCGGACAATGTGACGGTGTTGCCACTGGATACCGTCGGCGTCACCCACAGCCGCAATGCGGCGATCGACCATTGCGCCACGCCGTGGCTGTGGTTCATGGACGACGATGTGGCGCTGCCGGCGACGTCGATCGACGTGTTGCTCGCCGAGCTGCCGCAACGCTTGGAGAATGAAATCCTGATCGCCTCGGTGCTGCTGCCGGATGGTCGCGCGATGAAGCGCCAACCCGACGGCCTGCGCTACAACCGCCGGCACATCCTTACAGTGGGCACCATCCAGATCATTGCGCAGTCCGACTGGCTGAGGCGCCATGCAGTGCGTTTTCCGCTGCGCCTCGGCGCCGGCGCCATCTACCCGGTGTGCGACGAGCCGGTGTTCCTGGCGCGTGCCTTGCGCGCCGGTGCGCGCATCTCGCACCTGGACCGGGTGACGGTAGTGCACCCCGAGCTGCGCTCGGGCCAGCAATTCGCCCGGCCGGAGTTCGTTCGTGCCCGCGCCATCGCTTTCTACGAGATTTTTGGTGTGCCGCTATGCCTGATCGCATCGCTGTATTTCTGGGCCCGACATGCGCGCCGCATCGGCGCGCGCTGGCCGGCGCTGTTCCACTACGGCAAGGCGGGCTGACGCGATGAGCGAAACACCTGTGCGTGACACCCTCGTCAGCATCGTGATGCCAGCGTACAACGCGTTGCCCTATCTGCGCGAGGCAGTGGCCTCGGTGCAGGCGCAGACGCATCAGGACTGGGAGCTGTTGATCGTCGACGACGGTTCGACCGACGACACGGTGGCCGTTGCCCGGCTGCTTGCCACGGTGGACCCGCGCATCCGCGTGCTGCAAAGCGCCGGGCAGGGCGGGCCGGCGCGGGCACGCAACCTGGCGATTGATGCGAGCGTCGGCCGCTACATCGCCTTTCTCGACAGCGACGATGCCTGGCTGCCGCACAAGCTCGCCACGCAGCTGGCGGCGATGCAGCAGCACGGCGCGTTGCTGTGCTATAGCGCCTACTACAAGATCGACACCGCCGGCGTGCGCAGCGAGCGGCCGGTGGTGCCGCCGCCGTGGGTCGATCACGTGATGCTGCTAAAGTCCAACCATATCGGCTGTCTGACCGGCATCTTCGACGCCGGCGCCTTGGGGCGCGAGCGCATGCCCGACATCCGCAAGCGCCAGGATCTGGCGCTGTGGATCCGGCTTACCCGTCGCATTGCTGCCAGGTTCGGGCCTTGTCGCGACAAGGTGATCGGTATCGCGGAGCCGCTGGCGCTGTATCGCGTGCACCAGGGCACGGTGTCGAGCAACAAGTCGAGTGCCGCCGCCTGGCAGTGGAAGGTCTACCGCGAGGTGGAGCGGCTGTCGCTGCCGGCGTCGATCTGGTATTTCATTCATTACGCCGTCAACGGCTGGCTCAAGTCACGGATACGCTGAACCATGCAGGTCCTGTTCATCAGTTTTTTGCTGTCCTTTCTCGGTACGATGTTCATCATCCGTACCAGCCACTGGCACGGCGACCTGTCGGCGGACCACGACCTGGGCGGGGTGCAGAAATTCCACGTCCACGCCGTGCCGCGCATCGGCGGCGTGGCGGTCATGTTGGGTCTGTTGGCGGTGGCGGCGTGGTATTCGTACAAGGGCATCATCGAGCGGCACGCTTTCTGGCTGTTGATCCTCGTCAGCCTGCCCGCCTTCTTCGGGGGCCTGGTCGAGGATCTGACCAAACGCGTTTCGCCGCTGGCGCGGCTGATCTTGACCATGATCGCGGCGATGGCGGGCTTCTGGCTGCTCGATGCCGGCATCGAGCGCATCGACATTCCGATGCTCGATCCGATGGTGGCGTTCTGGCCGGTGGCGCTGTTGTTCACCGCGGTAGCGGTGGCGGGCGTTGCCAACGCGGTGAACATCATCGACGGCTACAACGGCCTTGCTGCCATGGTGTCGATGATGATCTTTGCCGCCTTCGGCTACGTGGGCTGGCAGCTGCACGACCCGCTGATCTGGCGCACCGCGTTCGCCATGATCGGCGCCATCCTTGGCTTCTTCGTCTGGAACTATCCACGTGGCCATATTTTTCTGGGCGATGGTGGCGCCTACCTGATCGGCTTCATGGTCGGCGAGATGGCCGTGCTGCTGGTGGCGCGCCACGAGCACGTCACCCCCTGGTTTCCGCTCTTGGTGGTGATCTACCCGGTGTTCGAGACGCTGTTCTCGATCTGGCGCAAGAAATTCGTGCGCGGCATGTCGCCTGGCATGCCCGATGGCGTGCACCTGCATATGCTGGTGTACAAGCGCTTGGTGCGCTGGGCGGTCGGCAGCCCGGAGGCGCGCCACAAGACGACGCGCAATGCGCTGACCTCGCCCTATCTGTGGCTGCTGTGCTCGACCAGCGTGGTGCCGGCGGTGCTGTTCTGGAAGAACCCGCTGGCGCTGCAGATTTCACTCGCCGTGTTCGTGGTGCTGTACGTGCTGCTGTATCGCCAGCTGGTGCGCTTTCGTTCACCGAACTGGCTGGTGCTGCGCAAGCGGCTCAAGTCGCGCAAAGTGGTGCAGCATCGCCCCAAGGCCAGCAACTAGCCATGCTTGAGCCGGCGCTGACGGCGTGATTCTGCGGCGCGCCAGCGCGCGGTTTCAGCGTCGTCTGCTGGCACCAGCGGGGGTATCGCGGTCGGCTTGCCGTCGTCCCCGAGTGCCACCATGGTGAAGTAGCAGCTGTTGGTATGCCGCACCGTGCGGGTGCGGATGTTCTCGGCCTCCACCCGGATGCCGATCTCCATCGAGGTGTGACCCGTGTAGTTGACGCTGGCGCGGAAGGTGACGAGCTCGCCGACATGGATAGGCTGCTTGAACAGCACCTGGTCGACCGACAGCGTCACCACATAGGCGCCGGCGTAGCGGCTGGCGCAGGCGTAGGCCGCCTCGTCGAGCAGCTTCAGGAGTTGACCGCCATGCACATTGCCGGAGAAATTGGCCATCTCGGGCATCATCAGTACGGTCATCGAGAGCTGGTGGCGGGGCAGGTCGGACATCGGTGTCGGCTCGTGAACGGATACATCAGTGTGCATCGCAGCGGCGCAAAACAGCCGGCACGTGGCCGGCTGTCGCGTCGAATCGGCTATAGCCCGGCGCCGTGCGCCTGCTGGTCCGCGTGGTAGGAACTGCGCACCATGGCACCGACGGCGGCGTGCTTGAAGCCCAGTTCGTAGGCCAGCGTTTCCCAGGCTTTGAACTGGTCCGGGTGCACGTAGCGCAGCACCGGCAGGTGGCCGTTCGAGGGCTGCAAATACTGGCCGATGGTGATCATGTCGATATCGTGGGCACGCATGTCGTGCATCACCTGCACCACTTCCTCGTCGGTTTCGCCGAGCCCCACCATGATGCCGGACTTGGTTGCCACGTCCGGGTACATCGCCTTGAAATCCTTGAGGAGCTTGAGCGAGTGCAGGTAGTCCGAGCCCGGGCGCGCCTGCTTGTAGAGGCGCGGCGCAGTTTCCAGGTTGTGGTTCATCACATCCGGCAGTGCCTGGCCGAAGAGTTCGAGCGCCACTTCCAGCCGACCACGGAAATCGGGCACCAATACTTCGATTTGCGTCGCGGGTGATAGCGTACGGGTGTGGCTGATGCAGTCGACGAAATGCTGGGCGCCGCCGTCGCGCAAATCGTCGCGATCGACCGAGGTAATCACCACGTAGCGCAGCCGCAGCGCGGCGATGGTCTCACCCAGGTGCTTGGGCTCGTCCGTATCGAGCGGGTTGGGGCGGCCGTGGCCCACGTCGCAGAACGGGCAACGGCGGGTGCAGATGTCGCCCATGATCATGAAAGTGGCGGTGCCCTTGCCAAAGCACTCGCCGATATTGGGACACGACGCTTCCTCGCACACCGTGTGCAGCTTCTGGCTGCGCAATATGTCCTTGATCTCGTAGAAGCGGCTGGTGGTGCTGGGCGCCTGCACGCGGATCCACGACGGCTTTTTCAGCTTTTCCTCGAGCGGAACGATCTTGATCGGGATGCGGGCGGTCTTGGCTTCGCCCTTCAGTTTCACGCCCTGCAGGGTGGATTGCGGGGCGGTCTTGACGGAGTCGGTCATGTGCGTGGGGGCCAGTGCCGCGCGGGTCGGCGGCTAATCAGCTGATTTGTTGCAGGATTTTGTCGGCCATTTTACCGGCAATCGCGCCCGGTGTGCTCGTGATGCCGAAGTCGGCCAGTTGCGCCACCTTGAGACCCTGATAGCCGCAGGGATTGATCATGGCGTAGGGCGCCAGATCCATCGCTACGTTGAAGCACAGGCCGTGAAAGCAGCAGCCGTTGCGCACCCGCAGGCCGAGCGCAGCGATCTTGGCTTCCTCGCCCACCGCATCGCGCACGTAGACGCCGGGCGCATCGACCTTGCCGTAGGCGGGAATGTCGTAGTCGGCAAGCAGCGCGATCACGCTGTTCTCCAGCCGCCGCACCAGCTCGCGCACGCCGATGCCGAGTCGCTTGAGATCGAGCAGCGTATACGCCATCAACTGGCCCGGACCGTGGTAGGTCACCTGGCCGCCGCGATCGATCTGCACGATGGGAATGTCGCCGCGTTGCAGGATATGTTCGGGCTTGCCGGCCTGGCCGAGCGTGAACACGGGCGGGTGTTCCAGCAGCCAGATCTCGTCCGGTGTATCGGCATTGCGGGCATCGGTGAACGCCTGCATCGCATGCCAGGTCGGCTCGTAGGGTTGCTGACCGAGCAGGCGGACGGGCGAACCAGCGGAGGAGACGGCTGGATGACCACCCGCCCATGGCAACGCGGCGGGGATGGCCGGCACGATCTTGACGAGCACGCCTTACAGCACCAGCTGCACGTGCGGATGCGCGCGCAGCGCGGCGTCGAGCAGGCGGAACTGGTCCGCGCTCTCGAAGGTGATGCTGAGCGTGGCCGAGTAGTAAGAGCCCGAGCTCGATGCGCGTATCGTCACCAATTCGCCCGCGGTGAAGCCCGGCACATGGACGATGGTCACTGCGACCACCGTGGCCTCGAATTCGGCTGCGTCCGCGCCCTTCAGGCTGACGGCCTTGACCGGGATCACTGCGGGGAAGGTCAGCAGGTCTTCGAGTTTGCCGCCAGTGGGCTCGCCGGCGTTGGGTTGGGTGGGTTTCAGGCTCATGGGGTGTTGCGCCGCGCTTGCGCGGCCTCCTGGTAGTGCGTGTACATCGTAAGGTAAATGGGGCCGGGCACGCCGTTTCCAACCGGGTTGCCGTCGAGCGCGACGATGGCGAGGATTTCCTTGGAAGACGACGTCAGCCACAGTTCGTCGGCATTGCGTACTTCAACCTCGCTCACGTCACGGATCTGCAGTGGCAGGCCATGCGCCCGGGCGAGTTCGATCATCACGTCGTAGGTGATGCCGGTAAGCATGCGGGTCGATGGCGCTGGGGTGGTGATCACGCCGTCTTTCACCACGAAGAGGTTGCTGGCCGCGCCCTCGGTCAGCCAGCCATCGCGGAACATCACCGTTTCCGCCGCGCCCGCCGCTACTGCCGCCTGCTTGGCGAGCACGTTGGCCAGCAGCGAGATCGCCTTCACGTCGCACCGCCCCCAGCGGATGTCGGGGATCGAGACTGCGGTGACGCCTTGCTCGACCGCTTCGCGCGCAGGCGGCGTCAGCGGATCGGCGAAGGCGAATACGGTGGGCGTGACGGTGGCGGGAAAAGCGTGGCTGCGTGGATAGGCCGGGCCGCGCGTCACTTGCAGATAGATAGACTGGTCATCGAACGGCTGGGCTGCGACGAGCTGCGCGACGATATTGGTCCACTCGGCATCGCTATGCGGATTGGCCAGCGCAATCGCGGCGAGGCTGCGATCCAGCCGGCGCAGATGCTCGGCCAAGCGGAACGGCTGGCGGGCGTAGACCGGGATCATCTCGTAGACGCCGTCGCCGAACAGAAAGCCACGATCGAGCACCGACACCTGCAGTGCGCCGAGTGGCGCATAGCGGCCGTTCAGGTAGGCGGTGAGCGTGGGGACGTCCATGGCGTTCAGTGCGTGGTGCAGCCGGTCGGCTTGTAAGTGCGCGCGGTCGATGCCGGGTTGTTGGCGAGCTTGGCGCTGGGCCGGCGTGGGCGCGCCACCAGCTCGCCGCCACAGTTGGGGCAGATGCCCGACAGCACGCCGGTGGCGCAATCGACGCAGAATGTGCATTCGAACGAGCAGATCATCGCGCCGGGCGCGTCGGCGGGCAGGTCACGGTCGCAGCATTCGCAGCCGGGGCGCATCTCGAGCATGGGCATCTCCTGGGCTAGGGGCTTCCAGTTTAGCGCCGCGGCGGTGGCATGGGTGACCGAGGTTGCTCGATGCAGCACCGGGGCGTGACGCGCGAAGGCTGGCGAGCAGCGGCGAGACTGTGCGTGAGGTACGCCACGCCGCCGCGTCGACAAAGTGTCAGGCCCACAGGCGCGGTGGGATCAGCCGAACAGCTTTTTGAACCACAGCCGGATGCTGTCCCAGGCGCGGCCGAATATGCCGGCCTGCTCGACCTTTTCCAGTGCCACCACCGGGTAATTGCCGATGGCCTTGCCCTCGACGCTGACCTTGAGCGTGCCAATCTGCTGCCCGAGCTGAATCGGCGCGATCAAGGGCTGGTTGCTGGTGAAGTCGAGTTTCAGTTTCTTGGCGTCGCCGCGCGGCAGCGTGATATAGCGGTTATCGAGGAAGCCGGCCTTTACCTGGTCGGCCGCGCCTTTCCATACCGGCACGGTGGCGATCGCCTTCTTGGCTTCATAGAGGCGCGGCGTTTCGAAGAACTGCACGCCCCAGTTCAACAGCTTGGCCGATTCGGCGGCGCGCACCTGGTCGCTGGCGGTGCCGACCACCACCGAGATCAGCCGGCGCTCATCGCGATGGGTCGAGGCCACGAGGTTGTAGCCGGCCGATTCGGTGTGACCGGTCTTGAGGCCATCGACGAAGGGATCGCGGTGCAGCAGCAGGTTGCGATTGGGCTGCTTGATGTTGTTGTACGTGAACTCCTTCATCGAGTAGATCGGGTAGAACTCGGGGAAGTCACGGATGATGGCGGCGGCGAGCTTGGCAAGGTCCGCCGTCGTCGTATAGAGGTTGGGGTCGGGCAGGCCGGTGGAGTTGGTGAAGTGGCTGCCGGACAAGCCCAGGCGCTTGGCCTCGCGGTTCATCAACTGGGCAAACACCTCTTCGCTGCCGGCTATCGCCTCGGCCAGCGTCACGCAGGCGTCGTTGCCGCTTTGCACGATCATGCCCTTGATCAGGTCGTCCACCTTGGCCGGTACCTTGGGATCGAGGAACATGCGCGAGCCCTCGGTCTTCCAGCCCTTTTCCGATACGGTGAGCTGCTGGTCGAGCTTGAGCTTGCCTTCCTTTACCGCCTTGAAGGTGAGGTAGGCGGTCATCAGCTTGGTCAGCGATGCCGGCTCGACGCGCGCGCTGACGTCGTCCGCGGCCAGCACGGCGCCGCTCTGGTAGTCCAGCAGATAGTAGGACTTGGCGACGATCTCCGGCACCTGCGGGGTGAAGGCGTGGGCGAGCAGCGGGGCGGCGGCGAGGGCGATGACGAGGGGGGCGAACTTCATGGCAGGCGGGAACATGGAGGCGGGAAAGGTCGAAGTATAAAGACCCCAGTGACTTCACCCAACCCGCAACAGTTCCGTTTTCCCGTTTGGATGCGCTATGCGGTTGCTTGACCTGGCAGCGTCAGCACCCCTTCTCCCACCTGCACCACCCGGCCGCTGACACGGATGGCGCGATCGGCCTCGATGGCGACGCGTACATGCGCCAACCGGCCGATGCCACGCCCTTGCACCATGGTGCAGGTATAGGGCAGGGCGGTGAGCTCGGCCAGCAGCCAGCCGGCGAGGTTGGCGCCGGCCGAACCCGTGCCGTAATCCTCGCCGATCGCACCGTATTGCACCCAGAAGAAGCGGGCCGTGATCTCGTCGCCGTCGCGTGCCCATACCAGCATCTGCGCGACGCCAACGGCGTTGGTCGCAATGGCTTCGAACTGCTCGACCGTGGGCGCGCATGCCGCCACAGCCTCGGCGCTGGCAAGCGGCACCACCAGCTGCTCGGTGCCGGTATTCACCCAGCGTGGTGTGCCGGATACGGATTGCAGCGGCAGATGCAGCGCGGCGGCGATATCGGCCGCGGTGGCCGCGTCGCGGTAACGCGGTGGCTGGGCGGTCAGCGTGGCGATGTCGCCGGCCACGTGCACCGGTATGGTTCCGGCCGGCATCGCCAGCGTGACGTCTGTCCGGCCCTGCGCCACCACCCAGGCCGTGCCCAGCGTCGGGTGACCGGCGAACGGCAGCTCGTAGTTGGGCGTGAAGATGCGCACGGCGGCGTCTGCTTGCTGGTGCGGCGTGACGAAAGTGCTCTCGGACAGGTTGAGCTGCTGCGCCAGTTGCTGCATTTCGGCGTCGGATAGCCCCGCGGCATCGGGAAAGACAGCGAGCGGGTTGCCGGCGAAATGCGTTTCGCTGAACACATTGAGGATCTGGTAGCGGAATGCGCGCATCGAACTATCCTGTGCAGGGTATGGCCAGGCTGCAGTTCACCACTTGGCGCGCCTGGCAGACAGTGACAGCGGCGCAGCCAAACCGACCGTACAGCGCATGGCTTGTGCGTCGTGTCCATCCGCCCGCGCGTGTCTGCCAGCACCGTAGCACCGGGTTTTGTTGGTGGCGACTAGGGTTCGGAGCTGGGCCGGTGCTTGCGGATTGCAAGCGGCGTTCGGTATTGCAACCGCGGCGCTTTGCGCCTAGGAACACACCGGCACTGGCCCATGTGCTGTAGCGAAAAGATCGTAAACAGGCTCTGATGCGAGTGGCGACATCGGATTGCCTAGGTGCCCTGTATAATGGCGGGTTTTCCAGTGTCGGTTCCCACTACTCCCACGATGATACGCAAGCTGATCGGCAAGGTACTGCGTCGCCCTGGTCGCCAGGTGTTGCACGCCAAGCATTACGGCGTGCGCCGCGAGCACATTCACCATGGCGCGCTCAAGGTGTGCGATCGCTTGCAGGATGCGGGCTTCGAAGCCTACGTCGTCGGCGGCGCGGTGCGCGACCTGATCCTGGGCAAGCATCCCAAGGATTTCGATGTCGCGACCAATGCCACGCCCGAGCAGGTGAAGCACGTGTTCCACCGTGCACGCATCATCGGCCGGCGCTTTCGCATCGTGCATGTGCCGTTCTGGGAGCATGGCGAGGAAGAAATCATCGAGGTCACCACCTTCCGTGGCGCCTCGGATGCCCCGACCGATGCCACTGGCCGCATCCTGCGCGACAATGTTTACGGCAATATCGAGGAAGACGCCGCACGCCGCGATTTCACCGTCAACGCGCTCTATTACGACCCCAGCCGCGAAGAGATCCTCGATTTCCACCACGGTGTCGATGACCTCACCGGGCGTAAGCTTGCCATGATCGGTGACCCCAGCCTGCGCTATCGCGAAGACCCGGTGCGCATGCTGCGCGCGGTGCGACTCTCGGCCAAGCTGGGGCTGACCATCACCCCACTGACCCGCAAGCCCATCCCCGAGTTGGCGCCCTTGCTGGAGAACATCCCGTCGGCGCGACTCTTTGACGAGATGATGAAGCTGCTGTTCTCGGGCAAGGCGTGGGATTGCCTGATGACATTGCGTGAGCACGGCCTGCACAAGCCGCTGTTCCCGCTGCTCGACAAACTGTTGTCGGAGCCTGCGACCAAGGCCTTCTTGCAGAAGGCGCTCGCCAACACCGATACCCGCATCGCCGAGGACAAACCGGTTTCCGCGGGCTTTCTCTTTGCCGCCCTGCTCTGGCACGAGGTTGAAGCGTTGTGGCAGAAGAAGACCGCCGCCAGCGAATACCCGGTTCCGGCGCTGGTCGACGCGATGAACGAGGTCGAGGACAAGGTGGAGAAGCGCCTGGCGATTCCCAAACGCTATGGCACGGCGATGAAGGAAATCTGGATGCTGCAGCCGCGCTTCGAGCAGCGTATCGGCCAGCGCCCGTTCCGCCTCATGGAGCAGCCACGCTTTCGCGCCGGTTACGATTTCCTGCTGCTGCGCGCCGAATGTGGCCTGGTCGAGGCCGAGCTCGCCGAATGGTGGACGCAGTTCCAGATGGTCGACGGCGACAGCCGGCTGGCGATGATCGCGCGCGTGGCCAACCCGGCCAAAAGCGACAAGAAGCCGCGCAAGCGCCGCCGCAAGCCACGTGCGGCGGATGCCGCGGGTGACGCCGAATGAGCGATCGGGTCTGACGATGGCGCGTGCCTTTATCGCGCTCGGTGCCAATCTGGGTCGCCCTGGCGTCCAGGTGCAGCGTGCGCTCGAATTGCTGGCGCTGCTGCCGCAAAGCTGGCTGGTCAAGCACTCGCGCCTGTATTCATCGTCCCCCGTGGGGTTTGCCGATCAGCCCGATTTCGTCAACGCGGTGGCCGAGCTCGAAACCCGGCTCTCGCCCGATGCGCTGATGGAGTCGCTGTTCGCGATCGAGGCGCTGCTGGGGCGCATGCGCACCTTCAAGAACGCGCCGCGCACGCTGGATCTTGACCTGCTGCTCTACGACGACCTGATCGTCAGGAGCCCCGACCTCATCTTGCCGCACCCTCGCATGCATGAGCGCGCCTTCGTGTTGGTGCCGCTGGCCGAAATCGCGCCCGATGCCGTGATCCCCGGCCATGGCGTGGCAGCCCGGCTGCTGTCCGGCGTGGCGGACCAATTGCTGTTTCCCCTATAACCGCGGCTGGCCGCCTCGGCTAAACTCATCTTGCAGCGCAGCATTGCTGCCCAGACTGGGACTCGCCATGAAAACCACACTCTCCACGCTTGCCAAGATGAAGCAGGACGGTCAGAAGATCGCGATGCTGACCTGTTACGACGCCAGTTTTTCCACCTTGCTCGACGAAGCCGGAGTCGATGTACTGCTGATCGGCGATTCGCTCGGCAACGTGATCCAGGGCCGCAGCAGCACGCTGCCGGTGACGATGGAACAGATGGTGTACCACACCGAATGCGTGGCGCGTGGCGCCAAGCAGGCGCTGGTGGTCGCCGACATGCCGTTTGCCAGCTACCAGCTATCGCCGCAGCAGGCGTTCGAGAACGCGGCGCGACTGATGGCGGCCGGCGCCGAGATGGTCAAGCTCGAAGGCGGCATGGTGATGGCCGAAACGGTGGATTTCCTCACGCAGCGCGGCATTCCCGTTTGCCAGCACATTGGTTTTCAGCCGCAGTCGGTCAACGCCTACGGTGGCTACAAGGTGCAAGGCAAGACCGAGACCGAGGCCGAGGTACTCAAGCGCGACGCGCTGGCGCTGCAGGCGGCCGGCGCCGCGTTGATCCTGATGGAAATGGTGCCTGCCAGCGTGGCGCGCACGGTGACCGCGTCGCTGGCGGTGCCGACCATAGGCATAGGCGCCGGCGCCGATTGCGACGGCCAGGTGCTGGTGCTGTACGACGCAATCGGTGTGTTCCCCGGCAAGAAGGCGCGCTTCGTGAAGAACTTCATGCAGGGCGCGTCGAGCATCCAGGCTGCGGTCGAAGCGTATGTGAAGGCGGTGAAGGCTGGCTCCTTCCCGGCCGACGAGCATAGTTTCTGATGAGCGACACGCTGGCCTTGGCGAGCCAGTTCGGCGCGGTGCGCCGCTTCATCCTGGAAACGGATGGCCTCAAGGGCGTCACCCGCAAGAGCCGGCCGGTCGGCATGGACCGGCTGGAAAACGTGGCCGAGCACAGCTGGCAGGTGGCGCTCCTGGCGCTGACGCTGCGGGACGAGGCCCCAAGGCCCGTCGATATCGACACCGTGATCCGCATGCTGCTGATCCATGATGTGCCCGAAGTCGAAGTGGGCGACGTCAATGTCTACGACACCGCCGGCATCGCCGCGCGCGAGGCCGGCGAAATCCGCGCCGCCTCCCGCTTGTTCGGCCTGCTGCCAGGGGCGCAGGGCGAGACGCTGCTGGCGCTGTGGCACGAGATGGAAGCGGGCACGACGGCCGAGGCGCGCTATGCCAAGGCGGTCGATCGGCTGATGCCCATCCTGCTCAACCTGGCGCAAGCCGGCCGCAGCTGGCGCGAGAACGGGGTGAAGCTGTCGCAGGTGCTGACGCTCAACCGGCAGCGTATCGCGCCGGTGTTCCCGGTGCTGTGGGCCGAGCTCGAGGCCGAATTGATCAACGCCGCCCGTGCGGGCTGGCTGAGCGAGGCGTGATGCATTCCTATTTGCAAGACAGTGAGGTGCTCGATTTCACCCATCCCGCAGTGGCCGCGCTGGCGGTGGCACTGCGTCGCGATACGGTGCAAGCGTCGGCGCAGGCCGCGTTCGAGTGGGTGCGCGACGAGATTGTCCACTGCAACGACGCCGGCCGCGAGGAAGTCCCGGTCAGCGCCAGCGAAACGCTGGCCATCGGCACCGGCTTCTGTTTTGCCAAGAGTCATCTCTTGGTGGCGCTGCTACGCGCCAATGGCATTGCCGCCGGCCTGTGTTACCAGCGCCTGACCGTCGATGGCCCCACGCCGCCGCACTGCCTGCACGGCCTTGTCGCCATCGCGTTGCCGGAGCACGGCTGGTATCGCTGCGATCCGCGCGGCAATACCCGGCCTGGCGTAAATGCCCAGTTCACGCCCGGTGTCGAACGGCTGGCGTATCCGGTCCTGCACGCCGGAGAATGCCTGTACCCCGGCATCCATGCGCAGCCTTTGCCCGAGCTCGTCGCCTACCTGCGCTCGATCTCGGCGGTGAGCGAATACCGCAAGGCGCCGTTCGATCTGGTGCCGCCCCCCATCCCCCAAGCTTGAGATCCGCAATGCGCATCATCCATACCATTTCCGAGCTGCGCGAATGGCGCAAGAGCGCCGGCCGCGTCGCCTTCGTGCCGACCATGGGCAACCTGCACGCCGGCCATATCGCGCTGGTGCGCGAAGCCAAACATCGTGGCGACGCCTTGGTCGTCAGCCTGTTCGTCAACCGCCTGCAGTTTGGTCAGGGCGAGGATTTCGATCGCTATCCGCGTACGCTGGACAACGACGCCGCGCTGATCGCCGCCGAATGCGACAACGCTGTCGTGTTCGCGCCGGACGAGAAGGAGCTGTATCCGCATGTGATCCAGCAGTACAAGGTCGAGCCGCCCGCCATCCAGGACGAGCTGTGCGGCGCCTTCCGCCCGGGGCATTTCCGCGGCGTGGCCACCGTCGTGACCAAGCTCTTCAACATCGTGCAGCCGGATGTCGCCTGCTTCGGCAAGAAGGATTTTCAGCAGCTCTTCGTGATCCAGAGCATGGTGGCGGATCTCAACATGCCGATTGAGATCGTGCCGGTGGATACCGGCCGCGCCGACGATGGCCTGGCGCTGTCGAGCCGCAACGGCTACCTCAGCGCCGAGGAGCGCAAGGAGGCGCCGCGTCTCTATTGGCATCTGTCACGCATGAAGCAGGCGATCGAAGCGGGCGAGCGCGACTATGCCAGGCTGGCGGCGGAGGTGGTGATGGATCTGCGCATCCGTGGCTGGAACGAGGTCGACTATGTGGAGACGCGCAATGCCGATACGCTCAAGCCTGCCACCCACACCGATCACCACCTGGTGATCCTGATCGCCGCCCGCCTTGGGCACACGCGGCTGATCGACAACGTCGAATTCCGCTACTGAGACGATGGCCGGGCAAAACCTAGCCGCGCGCCAGTTCCGGCGGCGGCGGGGGCGCCATGGGGTTGGCGCGGCGCAGTGCCTTGTGCTGGTACATGCGTGCATCCGCGGCCTGCAACACTTGCTTCGCAGTGGCGCCGTCCTGCGGATAGTGGGCAACGCCCAAGCTCGCGCCCAGGGTCAGGCAGCGATGCTGCCAGCTGATCGGCTCCATCAGCGCCTGGGTCAGCCGGCGCAATAGCTCGCGCTCGCGCGCGGCGTTCATTTCGCCTGGCAACAACAGCGCGAACTCATCGCCGCCCCAGCGCGCCAGCGTATCGTCGGCACGCACGCACAGTGCCAGCCGATTGGCGATGGTCGTGAGCACATGGTCGCCCGCATCGTGGCCATGCTCGTCATTGATCGGTTTGAAGCGATCTAGATCAAGGAACACCAGCGTGCAGGGCGTGTTGCTGGCCAGGCTCGCGTCGAGTGCGTCATCGAGCACGCGGCGGTTGGCAAGGCCGGTCAGCCCGTCGTGCGTGGCCAGGTGCGCCAGTTGCTCCGCGGCACGCAGCTTGGCATCCTGCCTCGCGCGCACCAGTCGCACGACACCCAGCAGCGCGGCGAGCAGCAGGCCCAGCGTGACGAGCAAGGTGCCGAGCAGCGATGTCTCGAACGCGCGCCAGCCCAACTGCCAGCGGGTCTGCAGCACATAGGGCTGGGTGTCGCTGGCGATCGGCGTGGTCAGTTGCAATTGCGGGAACCAGCGGGCCTCGAAGGCGCTGACCGGAGCGGCGACGAGATCGAACAGCCGCGCGCCACGGTCGTTTGCGCGCCAGGACCGCGCCGAGACGCCGCGTGGCAGCAGGCTGGCGTCCGGTGCCAAGGCCGCGATGCGCACGGCGACGCCGACGAACAGCGCGGGGCGCTTGTCGGCGCCCTCGATAGCCCAACTGGCCGCGGGCCGGAGCAAGGCATAGCCGGGTAAGCCATCGGCGAGCTGGAAGGGGAAGGCCGCGATGCGCGCATCGGCCACATTGGCCACGGTGGGGGGCGCGAAGAGCGGGGCCACGTCGATATCGAGGCCGAGTTGCTGTTCCGCCCCGGGGGGCATCGGCTCGATGAATACGATGGGATGGTAGTCGGCGCGTCTTGGCAGTGGCTGGGCCTCGCCGGCGAGATCAGCGGCATGGATGCGAAAACGCGGCTCGCCCAGTTCGCGCATGGCCCGGGTGAAGCGCGTGGCTTCGCTGGCGGGCACGCGCCGGATCAGCTGCAGGCTGTCCAGATGCGGGTAGCGCGCGAGCAGCCTGCGCGCGTAGGCGCGGTCGACCGCCAGCGTGCGGCTGCGCGGGTTGCTCTGAAAAGCGGCGAAGGTTTCCAGCGCGGTTTCGGCGCCGACAAACTGATACCACAGCTTGTCCTGCAGTTGCTGGTGCAGGGCGTGATGACGCTGGCGCGTGGCGTCGAGCGTGAGGCTGAAGTACACGGCGAGTACGGCGGCGGCGATGATCAACCAGAGCAACAGGGCGGCGAAGTAGGAATATTTGTAGCGTAGCAAGCGCATTACAAGCCGGGTGCGGTGTTGTGTTGGCAGCATACGCGCTTGCGCTGCGTCGCGCTGTGGCGAGGTTCGCCTTGAGGCAGACGATGGGTTGCGCGTGCGCTCGATGAACCCGCGTCGCCGCCCGGGTGGCCCGCCCAACGCGTCCGGCTAGGCCGTACCCTCATGGTGTCGATGCGTGCACCAGGGGGGCTGTCAGCGCAGGTCTGGTGCCGTCAATGCCGCGCAGCGGCTAATAGACCGCCCGCCGCGAAGAAGGTGGCGCCGCAGCCGCGATTGAAGGCGCGTACGCGTCCCGGCGCCGCCAGCCAGCCAGCCAGCCGGCCGCCGCCCCACGCATAGACGGCCTGCCAGCTCACCTCGATCACGAAGAAGCTTGCCAGCAGCACTGCCCATTGCGGGCCTTGCGGCAGCCGCGCATCGATGAATTGCGGCAGGAAGGCCGCCGCGAACAGAATGGCCTTGGGGTTGGACAACGCCACGGCGAGGCCGGTGCGAAAGCGGGCACGGGCGCTGTCGGCTGCGGCGCGCGGCAGATGCAGCGACTCACCGGCGCGCCAAGCTTGCACGCCCAGATAGATGAGATAGGCCGCGCCGACGAGCTTGAGCGCGGTGAACAGCGTGACCGAGGCGGCGAGGATGGCGCCGACCCCGAGCGCTGAGAGACCGATCAGTACCAAGAGCCCCAGCAGCGCGCCGGCCATGGTGGCCAAGGTCGCGCGCAGGCCGTAGCGCACGCCGTGCGACAGCATCAACAGCATATTGGGGCCGGGGGTACCGGAAATGAGCAGCGTCGCGGCGACGAAGGCAAGCCAGAGATCGAGGCGCATGGCGGGCGTCCTGGAAAATCAGCAGCCCAGCATGCACCTTCTGCCGTACGACGTCCCGTCACAGTGGCTGAGCGGCACGGGCAGTGCAGTACGTGTTAGAGGTTTGTTGACGCTTGATGGTTTGTTTACGCGGTCGGTGGTTTTGCCTCATTGCCAGGCATTCGCGTTGGCTAACCAGTTAGCCGGCACCTTCGCTTCGATCACATTGCATCCTGAGAGAGGACGTCCGTGCGAAGCACATACTTCGCTCCGGAGATGATTTCTCCCCCTTCGTGAATCTGCTCGTGATCAAAGATCAGCGCGAGCCCCTCCAGTGGCGTAATGGCGGTGAAGCGGAATTTGGTTTCCCCGCCCTCGTACCCCCCGTTCAAATAAATCATGAACGTGAGGATGCTGCGCGTACCCCGGCCGTCATCATAGGCGCCATCCATATGCCATTTGAATCGTTGGCCGGGCACGTAGCGGTAGTAGCGGAATCTTGGATTCAACCCTACGAGCTTGCGGCCAAGCATGTGCTCGGGCATGCATGGTGCGGCCCGCTCCCACAGCATCGCCGCCAGGTCAGCGTTGTCTTCGATGACGCGGTCGTTGTTGCGGATCCGTTCATCGATGATCGCGCTCCCGTTACGCGAGATCTTTGCGCCCTCGAACCCTGTGGTTTCTGCGTGCGCAATCAAATCGCGGCATTCCGATGCCGACAGAAAACCCGGGATGGTGTACACGCCGATGGCTGCCATCTGCAGTTTGCGCATGGTGTGGCTCTCTTTGATACGGGTTGGCGCTGCAATGGGGCTCGGAGTAAACGCTTTTCCTCACGCCTCGACGACTTGTCGGGGAGACGAAAAACGAATCAGGCGTCAACCGCGCCTAGCCCAGCACCATCACCGCATCGGCCTCGACCAGCGCGCCCTTGGGTAGCGCGGCGGCCTGCACAGCGGCGCGGGCCGGGAAGGGCTGGCTGAAGTATTCGCCCATGATCTCGTTGAGCTTGGCGAAATTGGCCAGATCGACCACGAACACGCCCAGTTTCACGATGTCGGACAGATCGCCGCCGGCGGCCTGGCACACCGCGCGCAGGTTGCGGAACACCTGGTGCGCCTGCGCTTCGAAGCCATCGACCAGTGCGTTGTTCACCGGATCGAGCCCGATCTGGCCTGAGAGATAGACGGTATCGCCGACCTTCACGGCCTGCGAATAGGTGCCGACGGCGGCGGGGGCGTGGTCGCTGTGGATGATGGATTTGCTCATGGCGCTCTCCAGTATGGGCGTTTGAATCGCTGTGATTGTAAAGCCTGGCGGGCTTGAACGCTGCTGTAGGACGCTGCCGACGCAGGACGACGGCGCTGTCCGTCGGTGGGAGCCGGAGCGCGCTGACATAGGCGACAACGCGAAGTCCCTAACATGGACTCCAAGGTCAATCCGGCCTGCAACCTAGGAGTAAAGCCATGAATCGCGATCAAGTCGAAGGCAACTGGAAGCAGTTCAAGGGTAAGGTCCGCGAACAGTGGGGCAAGCTGACCGACGATCAACTCGACAAGATCGAGGGCCGTCGCGAACAGCTGGCTGGCCAGATCCAGGAAGCCTACGGCACCAGCAAGGAAGAAACCGAAAAGCAGATCAAGGAATTTGAGCGTCGCACCGACTGCAAGTGGCATTGATCGCTCTCCATCCCATGCGCTCCGTCGCCCGGGCCCGGCCTGGGCGACGCCGAAACCCCCGAGGAGAAACGCCATGAACAAGACCCTCAAGACCCTGATGTGTGCCAGCCTGCTTGCCGTATTCGGCACCGCCACCGCCGATAGCTACGACGTGCAGGAACGTGCGGTGAAAGACCGGTACGATGCCAGCGCCAAGCGCTGCGACGGTTTGTCAGGCAATGCCGAGGATGTTTGCGAGCAGCAAGCGAAGGCGGATCGGGATATCGGCCTTGCCGAAATCGACGCGAGCCGCAAGAACACCGATGCCGCGCGTCTCGAATCGGCCAAGGTCAGAGCCAAGGCCAACTACGCGGTCGCCAACGAGCGTTGCGATGACCTCGCCGGCAACAAGAAGGATGTGTGTCAGGAAAAGGCCAAGGCCGAACGCGACAAGACGCTGGCCGAAATCGAGGCGCGCAAGGAGGGCGGCAGTGCGCTCGACGAAGCGGCCAAGGAAAAGCGCGAGGCGGACTACAAGGTCGCCAAGGAGCGTTGCGATGACCTGGCGGGCGATGCCCAGACCACCTGCGTCAATGAGGCCAAGCGCCGCTACGCCCAGTAATCGTGCTTAGCCCAGAAACACCGGCCACGGCCGGTGTTTTGCTTTGTGCCGCGCAGCAGTGTCAGCTCTTTCTGACGCGAATATGGGCTTCTTTAGGATGGTGGCATGTCTGCTGGGGCGGCAAAGTGCTTATGCGCATATCCGGCACGGGTCCGGATGCCTACCAGTCGGAGACTCATCATGAAACGCCTCATAGCCCTTATCAGCCTGGCCGCCTTCACCCTGCTCACCGCCTGCAACACCGTCCATGGCGTGGGCAAGGATATCGAGAAGGGCGGGGAAAAAGTCCAGGACGCCGCAGAGGAGGCCAAGTAGTCATCCGGATGCCGGAATGGCGTGCTGAGCCATTCCGGCGCCAGGGAGCCACCACGATGAACAGAACGACCAGCGCTTGCTGTACCACCTTGCTGCATCTGTTGTTGCTTGCCGGACTGCAACCGGCCGCTGCCGGCGGTGGTGGCCAGGATAGAACCGGCGCGGACTCCGCGATCGAGCGCAATTACCGGGCACAGCTGGCAGAGTGCCAGCGCGCGAGTGACCTGGCCGATTGCCGCGCCGAGGCGCTGCTGGACAAGCGTATTGCACTGGCGGATATGGCTGCCGAGGTGGCAGGGACCGCCGAGGCGCGATTGCAGGCTGCGTTGAGCAAGGTCGATGCCGGGTATCAGCTGGCGCTCTACCGCTGCCAGCGCTGGCGGCTAGGGTCGGCCTGTGGCGCGGCGGCACGGACGCAGCGCGATGTCGAGCGCACGCAGATCGCCGCAGATCCGCGGGTTTTCGTGTCCTATGAAACGCTGCTGCAGGATGAGGCGTATCGCCTGGCACTCAAGCGCTGCGCTGGCGAGGATGCCGCCACACGCGCGTCGTGCGTCCAGGCGCGCATGCACCTGGGCGTGCTTGGTGGCCTCTAGCCGAACAGGCGCCGCTCGGCCTGGTGCTCGGCTTGCAGCGTGCGCGGGATCAATGCGCAGAGGAATACGCCGTCGCCCGGCGCGCTGGCGATGGTGATCTTGCCGCCAATGGCGGTGACCCTGCGGTGCATGCCGCTGATGCCGTATGTGCCTTCCGGCAGGCGGTTGAGATCCATGCCGACGCCGTTGTCGGCGATTTCCAGCTTGAGATAGTCCGTATCGACGAGCAGGCTGAGCGACAGCTCGGTGGCGTGCGAGTATTTCACCGCATTGTTCAGCGTCTCCTGCACCACGCGATAGACGATCAGCCCCTGTACCTCGTTGATATCGTTGTTGTTCTCGTCCGGCAGGTTGAGCGTCAGCGCCCAGTTGCCGCGCGCGGCCGCATCCTCCGCCAGCGTGCGGGTCGCGGCGATCAGGCCGAAGGTCGACAACAGCGAAGGGTGCAGGTCGAGCACGAGCTGGCGCTTGAACTGGATGCCGTGGTCCAGGTTGCGTTGGGTCTTGGCGAGCTTGTCGGCGATGGCCGGATGCTGATCCTGGACCTGCCGTTGCACCCAGTAGAGGTCGATCTTGGTCGCGGTGAGCACGGCACCCAGCTCGTCGTGCAGTTCGCGAGCCAGCCGGTAGCGCTCGCGCTCGACGTCGAGCTGGTAGTCGAGCGCGAGTTGCTCCATTTCACTGGTGCGCTGCTTGACCAGGCTATCGAGCTCGGACTGGTGCTGCAGCAGTTGCTGCTGCTCGCGCCGGTTTTGCGCCGTATCGCGTAGCACACGGCGCAGCATGAGGATCACGCACAGCAGCACCAGCGCCGTCGTTGCCAGCAGCGATAGTCGCAGCACATTGAGCAACATGACGCGCGCTTTGCGCTGCTCGATCAGGTTCTGCTGCTCGAAGTGGATCAGCGCGTCGATGCTGCTGGAAATCTTGATGCCCTTTTGCAGCCCCACCCTGGTATTGAGCACGTCGTGTGCCTGGGCGAGATTGCCATCGCGAGCGAGATTGATGGTGACGTCCATCTCCGAGAGTTTTTCGCCGACGGTCACTGCCAGCCGGCGCACCGGGTCGCCAAGCCGGGCTTCGCTTTCCTCGTGTCGCGCGATCGATTGCTGCAAGCGGGCCAGGACGTCACGCAGGCGGGTGACGCGATCCTGGTAGGGCGCGAGATAGCGCGCATCGCCTTGGATCAGGAAACCGCGTTGCGCGCTTTCGGCGCGCGCCACCGCGTGATCGACCTCGCGCAAGAGTTCGATACGATCGCGGGCATCGATCACCCGTTGCAACTGTGCTTCGCTGCGACTGAGCCAGAGAATATTGATCAGAAGCGCGAACAGCGCCGCCGCGACGCAGCCGGCCAGTGCCAGCGCGAGCGGCCAGCCGACTTGGTCCGCCCAGTTCCTGAGCGCGGTGAGGTGATGACGGAGATGACGCACGTGTCGGCAAATTCCTACAAGGGCTTCAGCCTGCCCCCCCTTTAGCCAGGGGAAGCCAGGGCCTACAGTGGGAACAGGATTGAAACGACTGGCAAGCCGGTCAAACTTGTATAACACAGCGCCGTGGCATGGGCGAGTGCTGTGCCCCTTGGAGATCGGTCATGAACGGCGGCTTTCACCTCGACATCGATACCATACGCCAGCAGGCCCGACAGCGCGTGGCGGATGGCGCCAGAACCGCCACCTATGGCGGCAGCATAAGCGAGGTCATCCACATGCTGAACGACGCGCTCGCCACCGAGATCGTGTGTTCGCTGCGCTATCGCAGCCATCACTATTGCGCGACCGGGCTCAACAGCGAGCCGGTGGCAGCCGAGTTCGCCGTGCACGCCGACGAAGAGGCGGCGCACGCCGCGCAGCTCGCCAAGCGCATCGTGCAACTGGGCGGCATGCCGGATTTCTCGCCCGATACGCTGGTTGCGCGCAGTCACGCCGATTTCGTGCAGCCCGACAACTTGCAGGCGATGATCCGCGAAAACCTGGTTGCCGAACGCATTGCCATCGACAGCTATCGCGAGATGATCCGCTATCTGGGTGACAAGGATCCGACGACGCGACGGCTGTTGGAGGATATCCTCGCCACCGAAGAGCAACACGCGGACGAGCTGGCCGACTGGCTGGCCACGAGCGCTCCCACCATACGCTGAGCAGGTACATGGAGCGGAACATGATGAAAAAACGCGTACTGCTGGTCGACGATCACAAGATCGTGCGCTCCGGCTTGCGTACGCTGATCGAACTGGAGGATGACCTCATGGTCGCGGGCGAAGCGGCCTCGGGCATTGAAGCGATCCAGCTCGTGCGCAACAACGAGTACGACATCACCGTGCTCGATATCTCGATGCCGGACAAGAACGGGGTCGATACGCTGCACGATCTGCAGCGCATCCGTCCGGCGCTGCCGGTGCTGATTCTGTCGGGCTTCGCCCAGGAGCAGTACGCGCTCAACCTGATCCGCTCGGGCAGCCGCGGGTATCTATCGAAGGATGCCGATCCGGACGAGATCATCAAGGCGATCCGGGTGATCTGCGCCGGCCGGCGTTACCTGTCGATGGAGCTCGCCGACCTATTGGCCTCCGAGCTCACGCATCCGAGTGGCAAGCGCCTGCATGAGACCTTGTCCGACCGCGAGTTCCAGGTGTTCTTCAAGCTGGCCAGCGGCAAATCGCCGACCGAAATCGCCGAAGAGCTGTTCCTCAGTGTCAAGACCGTCAGCACCTACCGCGCGCGGGTGCTGGAAAAAATGAATCTGAAGACCAATGCCGATCTCACCTATTACGCCATCAAGAATGAATTGATCAGCTGACGACCAGGGCTGCTGCATCTGGCCTCCCCGGGATACCGCCCTGTCCGCTTCGCTGCGGCCCTGCATGAAGTACTGGACCATGACTACATACCAAGAGGTTTCGACCGACAACAAGGAAGTTTGTGTCATGTTGATCGAGGATTCGCCCGTTATCCGGGATGCGCTCAAGGATGCCCTGTCGGGCATCAGCTATATCCGTTTCGCCGCGACGGCGGCCACTGCCGACGAGGCCATAGCCTGGCTCAAGAGCACGCATTTCGATCTACTGGTCATCGATCTGGAGCTGCGCGAGGGTACCGGGTTCGACGTGCTGCACTTTCTGCGCGACCAGGCTCGCCAGACTCCGCCGCCGGTGCGCGTGGTGCTCACCAACCACGCTTATCCAGTCTACGAGCAGCGCGCGCGCGCGCTCGGCGTCGATTATTTCTACGACAAATCGATGCATTTCGAGGAAGCCATTGGCACCATCGAAACCGAGGCCGCCAAGCTGCACACGGCCCACTGACGACGGCCGTTGCCATGGACTATCGCGCCCTGTTCCGGCTGTCGCCATCGCCGCTGATGGTGATGGATGCCGGCTATGTCATCCGTGAAGTGAACGCCGCTTATCTTGCCGTGACCGGGCGCGAACGCGCCACGTTGGTGGGGCGTCATGTGTTCGACGCTTTTCCGCTGGCGGACGATGCGCTGGAGGACGCGCCGCTGCACCAGCTCCAGTTGTCGTTCGAGCGGGTATTCGCCACGGGCGCCACCGACATCCTGCCATTGCTGCACTATCCGGTACCGCGCCTTGGCGAGGGTGGCGAAGCAATCGGTTTTGACGATCGCTACTGGAGCTGCACCCACGTGCCGCTCCACGACGACGAAGGCCGGGTTTATGCGCTGCTGCAGCAGACGGAGGACGTCACCGCGCTGCAGCGGCTGCGCCAGCAGCTCGATGGCGATGGTGGTCCGCAGATGCAAGACGAGCAGACGCGGGTGAGCTGCACCGTATGGCGCCGCGCCGAGCAGGTGCAGCAGCTCAATGCGCTGCTCGATGCCGAATCCCAGCATCTGCGCCGGCTGTTTGCCCAGGCGCCGGGCTTCCTCGCGGTATTGCGCGGCGAGGAACAGGTGATCGAACTGGTCAACGATGCATTGATGGAACTGGTGGGGCCACGCACCTTGCTCGGTCGACCATTTTGCGCCGCCCTGCCCGAAGTGGCGGAGCGCGGATTCGGCGACCTGCTGGCGCGGGTACTGCGCACCAGCGAGCCCTATGTCGGCCGCGCCCTGAGCGCGGAATTGCAACGGGAACCCGGCGTGCCGCCGAGCAAGGTGGTGGTCAATCTGGTGTGCCAGCCGGTGATCGAGGCCGATGGCCACGTTTCGGGGATCTTCATCGTCGGCCAGGACATCACCGTGCAGCACCGGGCCGAGGCCGAGCTGCTGCGCTACCAGGAGCGGCTGGAAGCGCTGGTGGGGGAGCGCACAGCCAAGCTCTCCGAGCTTGCCGGCTACCTGCAACGCATCAGCGAGGACGAACGCAGCCGGCTGGCGCGCGAGCTGCATGACGAGCTGGGCTCCTTGCTCACCGCGATCAAGCTCGATCTGTCGTGGGTGCGGCGCCAGCTGCCCGAGAAGGGGGCGTTGCATGACAAACTGATGCGTACGATGTCCGTGCTCGACGAGGGCATCCTGCTCAAGCGCAGGCTGATCGAGGATCTGCGTCCATCCGCGCTGCTGCACCTGGGGCTCTACGAAGCGTTGCAACTGCTGCTCGACGAGCATGCCACCCGTCAGCAATGGCGCTGCGTGCTCGATGTTGAACCCGATCTGCCGCGGCTGAACGACGAGGCGGCGCTGGCGCTGTACCGGATCGCGCAGGAGGCGCTGCACAACGCAAGCAAGCATGCCAAAGCGAGCACGGTGACTGTCGCGTTGCGGAGCAGGGACGAGTGGCTGGAGATGTCGATCAAGGACAACGGTCGGGGATGCGAGCCGGACGACGTTCGTGCGCGCCCGGTCGGCCATCATGGCCTGATCGGCATGGAGCAACGCGCGCTCGCCTTCGGTGGCGAGCTCTCGCTGCGCAGTCGCTCAGGCCATGGCTGCACCGTGCTGGCCCGGGTGCCGTTGGCGCGCGTGGCGCGCCCCAGCATGCCGGACGAGGACTGAGTCTGGCCCGGGCAGGCCCTTACCCGGGCTGGCCGGGGCCGGATCCGGGCCTGGCATTGCCGCCTTCCCCTTCCCAGCGGTGGTAGGGTTCGTGCGGCGCTTCGGCGTCGTCGCGCCGGCGGCAGGCATCGCGCCGATTGCGTGCGCAGTAGAGCGCCGCGATGCCGAGCCCCGCGAGCAGCGCCCAGGTGGTGGTTTGTTTGCGCGTCATGTCCTGGCCCTCAGCTCTTCTTGACGGTGAGGCGGTTGTTCACCGAGGTGACGCCTTCGACGGTGCGCACCGCGGTTTCGGCCTGCGTGCGTTGCGCTTCGCTTTCAACGTCGCCGGTGAGCGTGACGGCGCCATTGTCGCTGTCGACATCGATCGCCAGCGTTTTCAGGCTGACCTGATCGGCCAGCGCGGCCTTCACCTTGGTGGTGAGCCCGGCGTTGTCGACGGCATCGGCCACTGCGCGGGTCCCGCTCGCCGTGGCGCTGGCGGCGCTGTCCATCGCGTCGTGCGCCATGGTGGAGGCCTCGGCAAGGTTGCCAGGCGTGCTGGCTTCGGTACCGCTGAGGGTGCTGTCGTTGGCGGCGGGCGCATCTTCACGGCCGCAGGCGGTGAGCATGCCAGCGAGCAAGAGCGGGGTTGCGATCAAGGCGAGGGTACGAGTGGCTTGCATCTTGGGTACTCCAGCTATTGAAAACGGGGTCAGAAACGGGCTTGTTCACGCAGCGCCTGACGCCCTGCGTAGCGTGGTGGGTGCCGCAGCACCTCCGGCCGTTCCTCGTCGCGCACGCGGTCGTGTTCGCGGCGCTTGCGGCGCAGCTGCCGGTCCAGCGTTTCTTCCAGTTGTTCGAGCTCGTCGTTGTTCCAGATCGGGGCTTGCATGGCGCCTCCAGTCCTGTTCAGGGGTAGTCCGGGAGCGTAGTCCGGCCAGACCAGCGCTACATGGAGCCAGCTTATCGAGGCGCCGTGCGCGACGAAGGCGGAGTGTGTCCTAAGCTTGCGTCAGTATTACCAGTTGGTTCATGTCGGTCTGGGCCTACAGTGGCGCCTGATCGGCACGGAGGAGGATCGGCCCATGCGTGACGCGTTTTGGCGCTTGCTGCATCAGTCGCGGTTGCTCTACCGGCTGCTTGTCGCCACGGTGACATCGTGGAGCGAGCACCGGGGGGCCTCGATGGGCGCCGCGATCGCGTTCTACACGCTGTTCTCGATGGGCCCGGTCTTGATCATCGCCATCAGCATCGCCGGCTACTTCTATGGCGAGAACACGGCGCGCGTCGAGCTGCTGGCCGAGATCGCCGCGCTGATGGGGCCCAACGCGGCCAGCGCCGTGTCCGCCGTGATCGACAGCACGGCGTTCGCGCCGCGCGCCAGCTGGCAGGCGCTGCTGGCCGTGCTGACCAGCGTGTTCGCGGCGACCACCGTGTTCAACGAACTCAAGAGCAGCCTCGACGTGATCTGGGGCCAGCGCAGGCACCGCCATGGCAGCATCTTCCAGCAAGCGCGGGCACGCCTGCTGTCGTTCAGCATCGTCGTCAGCGCGGGCTTCCTGCTCTTGGTGTCGCTGCTGCTGTCCACCGCGCTTGCCCTGCTGGAGAGCCGCTACGCCGCCTGGTTCGGCGATCTGCTCTGGGTGCTCGATATCGTCAGCACCACCATCACCAGCATTGTGGTCACGCTGCTGTTCGCCGCGATCTACAAGCTCTTGCCCGATCAGCAGATTGCGTGGCGCGACGTCTGGCTTAGCGCGGCGATCACCACGGCACTCTATATGGGCGGCAAGAGCCTGCTAACGTGGTATCTGAGCACCACGGCCGTCGGCTCGGCCTACGGCGCGGCCGGTGCGCTGGTGTTGGTGCTGGTGTGGATTTTCTACGCGACGCAGATCTTTTTGTTCGGCGCCGAGCTGGCACGCCAAGTCACGCTGTTGCGCGCGGCGGAGCGTGCACGTCGCCGCGATCGGGCGGCACTGGAACGCGCGTGCGCCACCGGCTGACCACTTTCAGCGCGTGCTGCCCGGATAGCGATTGCGCTCGTCCTGAAGGTGGCGCTGTGGCTGCCCCTGCGGTGTGGGCTTCACCGGTGGGGTGGCGCCCTTTTGCGCCGACCTGGTCTGCGGGTGGGCGAGCAGCGCCGCGCAAGGCGCGTCATCGGCGCCGCCCAGCTCCACCAGCGGCAGCAAGGCCAGCCAAGGCGCAACGGTGGCGAGCGCCGCTGCTACCGCTACCCGTCCGGTGGGCTGGGCCAGACTGGCGCGCACGCGAGGCTGGCCGAGCGGCCCGTCGACGAGGATGGGGCCGCGTAACGCGACGAGGCTGACATCCTTGGGCCGGGCCTTCAGCTGCAGCAATAGCCGCTCCGCCTTGAGATCGATCCAGCCCTGGCCGTCGATCAGCTGTTTCTCGGTATCGAGCACCAGCGTGTTGGCGTCAAAGCGTCCATCGCGCCCGGTAAAACCTGCGACGGCGCAACGGATATCGATCTGTTCATCGCCGAACAGCAGGATGGCCGTGCTGTAGGCGAGGTCAAGGTTCGCCAGCCGCATCAAGAGTTTGCTGGTCTTGCCGCCGCGCATCAGCATGGCCACTTCGCCATCGGCCGACGCGGCCATCTGGGCGACAGAATCCCCGCGCATCGCCAGCTGCGCCCGCCCGCCGATGAGGCCGGCGCTGGCTTTCTCATTGAGTGCGAGCTTGGGGGCGAGCCGGCGCAATGACAGGCGGCTGGCTTCGAGTTGCAGGTTGGTACGGATCGGCGTCGCGCGGCTATCCAGCTGCAAGCGGGCCTTGAGATCGCCCCCGGCCATGCCGAAATCGAGTGGATCGAGCGTGAGCACGCCGTTCTTCAGCAGCAGGTGGGCGGAGAAATCGTCGAGCGGCAGCTTGCCGGTCAGGATGCTGCGACCACGCAGCGTCACGTCGGCATCGGCGACGCTGAGTTTTTCCACGCTGAGGTGCGCCTGCGGCAGCACCTTGCTGCCTGGCACTTCGCGGACCTTGCCGCTCTGCGGCTCGCGCGCGCCGAGAAAACCCGAGAGATCGGCGAAGTCCAGCCGTTGCGACGTGAGATGGGCGCGAATGAACTGCCGCGGCTGACGCCCGCGATCGACATGGAAGTCGCCGGCGATATCGCTCTGACCCACGCGGCCGATGATGCGGGTCAGGTTCCACACCGCGCCGGCATGTTGCAGCCGGCCCTTTACGGCGTAGCGCGGGCTGGCGGGCAGCGGCACGCCGATCAGCGGGTAGAGCTCGGCCAGGCTCGCGCCCGAGAGCGAGAACCGCGTGTCCAGCCCCTCCAGCCGTGTCAGGCCGCGTACCGTGCCGTCGGCATAGACCCGGGTGGCGCCGATGCGCCCGCGCGCCATCACGGGATAGGTTTGCCGTTGATCCGCCAGCGCGCGCTGCAATCGCTCGGGCGAACCGACATGGCCATCGAGTGCCAGCGGCAGGCGCTGATAGTGGCCTGCAGCGCGGATGAGCAGGCTGCTGCTGCGTGCATCCATCCCGCTCGATTGCAACTGCACCACCACGTCGCTGCCTTGCAGGCGATCCAGCCAGCGCAGTTTGCCGTCATTCACGCGGATGGCGCCCGGCGCCACTACCCAGGCCGAATCGCTTCTGGCCGGCAGCAGGCCTTGCCAATTGCCCTCTCCACGCGGGCTACGTTCCAGCAGCAGTCGTGGTGCATCGACGTCGATCAGCGGCAATACCACGCGGCGCGAGAACAGCGGCCACGGATCGAGTCGCACCGAAACCGAGCGCACCGCGACCATGGGGTGCTCGGTACTCCAGCTGGCATTGCTCAAGATGATGTCGCGGGCGGTGATGGTCGGCTGGCGCCCCCAGCGTACGGTGAGATCACCGCGTATTGCGAAGTCTCGCCCTGTGGCCGCGCTGATGCGGCTGGCTATCGGGCCGCGCAGCATGTTCCACTCGAACAGCACGACGGCCGCCACCATGCACGCCATCACGATCAGCCCGAGGGCGAAGCGAGCGTGGCGGGTGCTGGGGCGGCGCATGGGTGCGGGCGGCCTGGCCACTGCGCTACAGGCGGCCCATCAGCATCAGCACGATCAGCACGACCAGCAGCAGGCCGACGATGCCGCTGGGCCCGTAGCCCCAGCCGGAACTGTAGGGCCAGGCCGGGATGGCGCCGAGCAGGATGAGGATCAACACGATCAACAGGATCAGACTGAGTGACATGGCGGCTCCTTGCGCCGGCAGGCGCGGGTTGAGGATCAGATGTGGATCACGTCGCCAGACCAGGGCGCGCTGCGGGGGTCCAGTTCCCGATACTGGTCGCCGCCTATGGCATGGCGCTGGCGGCGGAACTGGGCGATGGCGCGGCGGTGGATCAGCTCCAGCTCGCCTTGCGGCACGGCAATGCCATCGAGGGCAAAGCGGGCGACGATGTCGCCGGACGACTGGTCGTAGATCGCCACGTGATGGCGCTGTTGATGCTTGCCGCCCCAGGCGCTGAGGTAGCAGCTATTGGGTTCGTCGTCGAAGTTGAATGTGCAGTAAAGCATGGATCCTCCGTTTTCTATTCCGCGTTCGCGGTTGTCGAAAACCATGATGCCCGCCCCATTGCAGGGCGGGCATCGTGTTCCGGATGATCATGCGGTCGGCGCTTGTCCTACAGCGGGCGGCGAGAGCGGCAGGTCGATGATGAAGGCCGTGCCTTCGCCGGGCAGGCTGTGCACGGCGATCTGGCCACCATGCGCGCTGATGATCTGCTGGCAGATGAAGAGCCCCAGTCCCAAGCCGCCGTTACCGCTGCCGGCCTGCTCGTACTGCTGGAAGATGCGGAAGTGGTGTTCGGGCGCGATGCCCGGGCCGTCGTCGCGGAAGATGATCTGGGCGTGGGCCTCGTCTCCGCTCACGCAGATCGTCAGTGGCACCGCAGGCGCGTAGCGCATGGCGTTGGTGATGAAATTGGCCAGCACCTGCTCGAGCCGGAAGCCATCCCACTGGCCGACGACGCCCGGCTGCAGCGTCATGCGCACCGGCATCTGCGCGCATTCGAGCTGCTCGGAGAACTGCTCGATCATGCCGGCCACCAGCTCGCCCAGGTCGGTCTGGGCCGGGTTGAGATAGAACTTGCCGGTGCGGATGCGCGAGATATCGAGCATGTCGTCGATCTGCCGGACCAGCGTTTCGACGAGGCGCGTTTCGCGCTTGACCATGCGCGCCGCCTTCTCGCTACACCAGGCGGCGGGGTCACCGGCTTCCAGCTGGCGCTCGCGCATCTGCGCGTGCAGCTTGAGCACGTTCAGCGGCGTCTTCAGCTCGTGCGCGGCGGCTGAAAGGAAGTCATCGCGGTTGCGGATGGCGATTTCCAGCTCGGCCTGCGTGGCCTTGAGCTGCGCCATCAGGATTTCCTGTTCGCGCTGCGCCGCCTGCAGCGCCTGCAGCTGGCAGGACAAGGTGCGCTTTTGCCGGTACAGGTCGACGAACACGTTGACCTTGCTGCGCACCGCGTGCACGTCGAGCGGCTTGTAGAGGAAATCGACGGCGCCGCTCTCGTAGCCCTTGAAGGCGTAGTTGAGCTCGCGCCCGGCGGCGCTGACGAACACGATGGGGATGTGCTTGGTGCGCTCGGTGCCGCGCATCAGTTCGGCGAGCTCGAAACCGTTCATGCCCGGCATCTGCACATCGACGATGGCCAGCGCAAACTCGTGCTGCAACAGCAGTTCCAGCGCTTCGGCGCCCGATGCGGCCTTGTGTACCGTGATGCCGGCATGGCCGATCAGCGCCTCGAGCGCGGCGAGGTTCTCCGGCAGGTCGTCGACCAGCAGCAGCTGGACCTTGTCGAGGGCGGTCATAGCGGTTCCTTGCCGGCCAGCGCGCACAGCGTGCGGGTGAGCTCGGCGAGCGTGAGGACGGCGTGCGGGGTCATCGTGTCGATCGCCGCCTGCGGCATGGTGGCAATGACCGCCTCGTCGGGCGATTGCACGAGCGCGAGGCCTCCCCGTGCGGCAATGGTGGCGAGCCCGGCGGCACCATCTTCGTTGGCACCGGTCAGCAGCACGCCGGCCAGGTGCTCGCCCCAGGCATCGGCGGCCGATTCGAACAGCACGTCGATGGACGGGCGCGAGTAGTGCTCCGGCGCATCGATGCTCAATGCGAAGTGACGGTCGCGTTCCACCAGCAGGTGGTAGCCAGCCGGAGCGAAGTGGATGGTCCCGGCACGTACCGGCTGCTTGTCGCGCGCCTCGATCACCGGCATGGCCGTGCGGGCGGCGAACAGCCGGGGCAGTACGCTGTCCTCGCGCTCGCTCAGGTGCAGCACCACGATCACCGGGTAGGGGTAGTCGATGGGCAGCCGGGGCAACAGCGCCAGCAGCGCCTCGACGCCGCCGGCGGAGGCGCCGATCACCACGGCTGAAATCGGGTGGGCAAGCAGCTTCATCGTTTGCGGAATATCCGTTCCTGGCGGGTCAGGGTCTCGAAATCGTCGGCATGCGCCGAGAACTGCACCGTTTCCTTGCTGCCCAGGCCGAGGAAGCCGCGATGGCACAGCGAATCGCGGAACAGGCCGAAGGCACGATCCTGCAGCGCGCGATTGAAATAGATCAGCACATTGCGGCAGGAGATCAGCTGGGTCTCGGTGAACACCGCGTCGGTGGCGAGGCTATGGTCGGCGAAGGTCATCTGCTTCTTGAGCTGGCGATCGAAGATCGCCGAGCCGTAGGCGGCGGTGTAGTAGTCGGAAAAGGCGCGCTTGCCACCGGCGGCCTGGTAGTTGCTGGTGAAACGCTGCACCTGCCCGACTGGGTAGATGCCATCCTCGGCGCGTTGCAGGCTGCGCGGGTTGATGTCGGTGGCGTAGATCAGGCTGCGTTCGAGCAGGCCTTCCTCGTGCAGCAGGATGGCCAGCGAATAGACCTCTTCGCCGGTACTGCAGCCGGCGATCCAGATCTTGAGCGAGGGATAGGTGGCGAGCACCGGCAGCACCTGTTCGCGCAGCGCGCGAAAATAGGCCGGATCGCGAAACATCTCGCTCACCGGCACGGTGAGGAACTGCACCAGATCGGAGAAGTGCTGTTGCGAGTGGATGACGCGATCTTGCAGCGCCGAGACGGTATCGCATTGCAACTGGACCAGCGCATGCTGCACCCGCCGCTTGAGCGAGGCGGGCGAGTAGTTGCGAAAATCATAGTTGTACTTGAGATAGATCGCCTCGATCAGCAGGCGTAGCTCGATCTCGAAATCGCGTTCCGGGTACAGGCGCGGATCGAAGCTCATCGCGTTCGTCCCGGTCGGGCGATCCAGACGCGCACCAGCGAGACCAGCGCATCCAGATCGATGGGCTTGGCCAGGTAATCATTGGCGCCGGCCGCGATGCAGCGTTCCTGATCGTCGCGCATCGCCTTGGCGGTGACGGCGATGATGGGCAGGTCGGCAAAGCGCGGCTGGCGGCGGATCTCGGCCATGGCTTGGTAGCCATCCATCTCCGGCATCATGATGTCCATCAGCACCAGATCGATCACCGGCTGCGTATCGAGCTGGTTGAGCGCCTCGATGCCGTTGCGTGCGATCACCACCTTGGCGCCCTTCGCTTCCAGCGCACTCGTCAGCGCGAACACGTTGCGCACGTCGTCGTCGACCACCAAGAGCGTTGCGCCCTCGAACGCGCGCTCGCGATTGCGCGCGATGCGCAGCATCTGCTGTCGCTCGGGCGGCAGCGCCGTTTCCACCTGGTGCAGGAACAGCGTCACCTCGTCCAGCAGCCGCTCGGGCGAGCGCGCGCCCTTGATGATGATGGAGTGCGAGTAGCGGCGCAGCATGGCTTCTTCATCGCGCGACAAGTTGCGACCGGTGTAGACGATCACCGGTGGGAAGGCGCTGAACTCGCTCGCCATGCGTTCGAGCAGCTGCAGGCCGTGCATGTCCGGCAGCGACAGATCGATCACCATGCAGTCGAACACCCGCTCGCGCAGCAGCTGCAGCGCTTCCTCGGCGTAGGCCACGCCGGTGATCACGATGTCCGGATCGGCAATCAGGTGGGTGATGCTCTCGCGCTGCATCGCGTCGTCCTCGACCAGCAGCAGGTGTTTGATCTTCTGCGACAGCCTGGCTTCCAGCCGCTCGAACACCGCCAGCAACTCGTCGTGTGCCGCCGGTTTGGCGAGATAGCCGACGGCGCCCATGTAGAGCGCGGCATCGCCGCGATCGAGGCTGGAAATCACGTGGGTGGGGATATGCCGGGTGAGCGGGTCTTCCTTCAGCTGTTCCAGCACCGCCATACCGCTCTGATCGGGCAGTTTCAGGTCGAGCAGAATGGCGTCGGGCCGATGCAGGCCGGCCAACTGCACGCCTTCCTGCGCCGTGAGCGCCACCAGGCAGGCAAAGCCGCGCTCGTGCGCGAGCTGGTAGAGGATGCTGGCAAAGCGTTCGTCGTCCTCGATCACCAGCATCACCCGGCCCTGCTCGGGCAAGGCGAGCCGGTCATCGGCGTAATGCTCGATGGGCAAGGATTCACGGGCCGGCGCTGCGGTGGCGGCCGGCGGCGGCGGGATATCGGCTTGTGGCTCATCGAGCGCGAGCGGCAAGTGCAGCGTGAAGGTGCTGCCGATGTTGGGCGCGCTGTCCACCTGGATGTTGCCACCGAGCAATCGGGCCAGATCGCGCGAGATTGACAGCCCGAGGCCCGTGCCGGCGTACTTGCGATTGGTGGTGCCGTCGGCCTGGCGGAACGCCTCGAAGATCACCTGCTGTTGTTCGGGCGCGATGCCGATGCCGGTGTCGCGTACGGCAAACGCGATGCCGTGCTCGTCGGCGCTGATGAACAGCGCCACCTCGCCCTCGTGGGTGAACTTGAAGGCGTTCGACAGCAGGTTCTTCAGCACCTGTTCCAGCCGGCGCTGATCGGTGTGCAGCGCGTGCGGCGCGTGCGGATCCAGCCGGGTGGTGAAGGCGATGCCCTTGTCGAGCGCCAGTTGCTGGAACAGTGCGTGCATATGGCGCTCGACCTGGGCCAGCGCCACGGGCTCGGCGTGCACGTCGAGCATGCCGGCCTCGACTTTACTTAGATCGAGGATGTCGTTGATCAGGTTGAGCAGATCGCTGCCGGCGTCGTGGATCATGCTGGCAAAGCGCACCTGCTCATCGCTGAGGTTGCCCTGCGGGTTGTCGGCGAGCAGCTTGGCGAAGATCAGCGCGCTGTTGAGCGGCGTGCGCAGCTCGTGCGACATGTTGGCAAGGAACTCGCTCTTGTACTGGCTGGCGCGTTGCAGCTCGCCGGCACGCTCTTCCAGCTGGTACTGCGCGTGGCGCAGCGCCTGATTGCGCTCGTTGAGGAAATCCTTCTGCTGCTGCAGGCGCTCGGATTGTTCGGACAATTGCTCGTTGTTGCGTTCGAGCTCGGCCTGCTGGTTTTCCAGCCGGCCCTGCGTTTCGCGCAGCGCATTCGATTGCTCTTCGAGCTCCTCATTCGCGGTTTTGAGTTCTTCCTGCTGGGTCTGCAGCTCCTCGTTCAGCTGCTGCGCCTCTTCCAGCGTGGCACGCAACTGCTCGCGGTAGCTGGCCGATTTCAACGCGGAGGCGAGATTGGCGGCGGCCAGCTGGGCGAATTCGAGCGCGCGTGCCGATACCGGCTCGACGAAGCCGAGCTCGGCCACGGCCAGCGCCTCGCCGCTATCGCCGATCACCGGCAGCATCAGGATCTGCCGTGGCACGCGCTCACCCAGCGCCGAACTCACCGGCAGGTAGTCGTTCGGCAGCTGCTCGAGCAGCGCTAGCCGCCCGTCACGCACCGCTTGCCCGGCCAGCGTTTCGCCTGTGGCGAACGTCGCGCGGGCGTGCTCGGGCGCCAGCGCGTAGCCGGCCGCCAGATGGAAGCGGTTGTCGTCGCGCTGGATATAGAACGCGCCGACCTGGGCCCCCAGATATTGCACCAGCTGTTGCAGTGCATTGCTGGCGAGCACGGCGATCGACTGCTGGCCGAGCAGCCGGCTGGCGAGTTCGGTCTGCCCGGTCTTGATCCAGGCCTGCTCGCCGAGGGCATCGGCCTGCTGCTGCTGCTGTTGCAAGGCGTCGCGATAGACCAGGGACAGCGCGAGCAACTGGCGCCTGCCGTTGTAGGCGAGGCCGCCGCCGACGATCAGCATCAGCAGCACGATGCAGGCCACGGACCAGGTCACCATATCGCTGCTACGCCGGCTGCGCGCATCGCGCAGCGCCTCCTCGCCGTCGATCACCGCGCCAAGCTCGGCCCGTATCGCATCCATCAGGTTCTTGCCGATCTCCGCCGAGACGTAGGTCGTGAAGTCCTGATTGCTTTGCTTGAGCGTGATGGCCCGCTCGCTGTACTCGCGCCACTGGCTGTAGAGCTGCGAAACCCGGGTCAGGCGCTCGCCGTGCTGGCGGTTGTCCGAGGTGGACTGGCGAATGGCGTCAAGCTCGAGCGGCGTGCGCGCGATCGCGTGGTTGTAAGGGTCGAGGAAATTGCGGCGCCCGGTCAGCAGGTAGCCGCGCATGCCGGTTTCCGAATCGACAACGAGCTTGCTGATTTCCTGCGCGGCGCCAATCACGCGGTTGGAATGATCGACCAGCCGCATCGTCGAGACGAGGTAGAGCAGCAGCGCCACGAACACGGCAGCGCTGGTGAGGCCCAGCAGCAACGGCAGCATCACGTTGCGCGATAGCACCTTGCGAAAGGCATCGGTTTGCGAGGGGGCGTGCGGGGTTGTGATCATGGCATACCGGGTGTAGGGGGTGGACTGGCTATGGCCTGTGCCAGCGCGTCGAACGTATAGGGTTTGCACAGCAGGGCGAAACGGCGGCGGCCCTCTTCGCTGAGTTTCTCGGCCGAATGGCCGGTGGTGACGACGACACGCAAGCCCGGATGCGCAGCCTGCGCGGCCAGTGCGAAGGCTTCGCCGCGCATTTCGCCATCGAGCTGCAGATCGGTGATCAGCACGCTGATATCGTCGTGCTTTGCCAGTTGTGCGCGGGCTTCATCGATTGTGCGGGAGCAGATCGGCCGATGACCAAGGCATTCCAGCTCCTCGGCGACGCATTCGAGCAGGTCGGCGTGATCTTCGAGTATCAGTACGGTCAGCATCGTCCCAGGTTCCGACCAGCCCGAGCCGGGCAGCGTGCCGGCGATGATCGCCGCCCGTACGCTTTGCTGCTATCAGCGGATTCTGATGCCGTGTAGGACGATGCCTACAAGATGCGCGCTTCGATGACGTTCTCGAGCGCGTCCAGATCGAAGGGTTTGGCCAGTAGCCTGATCGGGAACCCCAGTTGCGCCGCTTCGTCGACCAGATCGTGCCCGGAAGCCAGGATCAGTTGCAGCGTCGGTTGCATCTGGACCGCATCCTGTATCAGCTCCAGCCCCGAGCGGCCCGGCAGGCTGGCATCGGTGATCAGTACGTCATAACGCGATTGCGCCAGTGCGCCCAGCGCCGCCTCGGCACTGGAAACCGCCTGCACGTGATGCCCCAGCATTTCGAGATAGTCGAACACCGTGGCGCGCAACATGGCGTTGTCCTCGACGTACAGGATGTGTTGGGCGGCGCGCATTGAAGGGGGCTTGGCGGTGGCTAGAAGAGCAGCGTATGACGTCGGGCGCATTTGCGCAATTACCTAATCGTCATAGACGATCAGGGGTGGGCAATTGCGTGGCATCGCATACGCGCGCAACGCACTGCCAGGGGTTCAATCGGCAAGAAAGCGTTCGAGCAATGTGTTGAGGAAACGACGGCCCCGCTCGGTGGGCTGGACCCAGTCGCCCTCGCGTTCCAGCAATCCTTCACTACAGGCGCGTTCGATCTGCGGCAGCAGCGTGGGCAAGGGCAGGCCGGTGCGTTCGGTGTAGAGAGCGAGTGCAAAGCCGTCGGTAAGCCGCAGCAGATTCAGCATGAACTCGAACGGCAATTGCGCGCGCGTCAGCGTCTCCTCGGTCTGCACCGCCGAGCCCGCGGCCATGCGCGCGAGGTACTCGCCCGGCTGTTTGTAGCGCGCCTGGCGGGTGATGCGATCGGGAAAGCTGATCTTGGCATGCGCACCGGCGCCGATGCCGAGATAGTCGCCAAACTGCCAGTAGTTGACGTTGTGCCGCGCGCGGCGGCCGGGTAGCGCAAAGGCGCTGGTCTCATAGTGCTGGTAGCCGGCGGCGGCGAGCCGCGCCTCGATCGCATCCTGCATGTCGGCGGCGAGGTCGTCATCCGGCAGCGCAGGCGGGTAGCGGTGGAACAGCGTGTTCGGTTCCAGCGTCAGGTGATAGGCCGACAGATGGGTGGGCTTGAGCGCAATGGCCTGATCGATGTCGGCGAGCGCCTGTTCCAGCGTCTGTTCGGGCAGCGCGTACATCAGATCCAGGTTGAAGTTGTCGAAGTGGCGGTGCGCGATCTCGATTGCCGCCAGCGCCTCGTCGCGACCGTGGATGCGGCCCAGCGCCTTGAGCTTGGCGTCATCGAAGCTCTGGATGCCGATCGAGAGCCGGTTCACGCCGGCGGCGCGGTAGCCGGCGAACTTGTCGGCTTCGAACGTGCCCGGGTTGGCTTCCAGCGTGATCTCGGCATCGGGTAGCAGCTTGATGCGGGCGCGGATGCCGGCGAGCAGCGTATCGATCGCGCTGGCCGAGAACAGGCTGGGCGTGCCGCCGCCCATGAAGATGGTCGATACCGGCCGCCCCCACACCGACGGCAGACAGGATTCGAGGTCCGCCAGCAGCGCGGCGATGTACTCATCCTCCGGCAGCCCGCCCTTCTGGGTGTGCGAGTTGAAGTCGCAGTACGGACATTTCTGCACGCACCACGGGAAATGGATGTAGAGCGCCAAGGGCGGCAGCGCCGTGAGTTCCACCGCGGTGGGCGAGAGCGTGCGCTTGAGGCTGGCGAGGGATATGGTTTGCATGAGGGACTGCGGTGTTGCCGACGCTGGGAGTCAGCGGTGGTACGGGTTCTTCAGGTGATCGACCAGCCGGTGCAGCACGTCGCGCATCTGCGCTTCGGAGACTTCCATCAGCAGGCCATCCTCGAACGCGTCCTGCATCGCCTGGACCAGCTCGTCGAGGTTCTCGTTCATCACCTTCACCTTCTCGGTGCAGGAGACCACGCTACTGTCGTCACGGCGCCAGATGGCGTAGCGCGCTTCGTTGCCGCAGGCGCTCATAATCCGGTTTCCGCGAGCTTGGCGATCAGCGCACGCAGCGCGTGGCCGCGGTGCGAAATCTGTGCCTTCTCGTCCGGTGTGATCTGAGCGACGGTCTTGCCGAACTGCGGCAGCCAGAACAGCGGATCGTAGCCGAAGCCACCGTCGCCCTGCGGCGTGGTCAGCACTTCGCCCAGGCAAACACCGTCGGCGATCAGGGGCTGAGGATCGTCGGCATGACGCACCAGCACCAGCGCGGCGTAGTACCACGCGCGGCGATCGGCCTGATTGGCAAGCTCGGCCAGCAATTTCTCGTTGTTGTGAGCATCGGACTTGGGCTCGCCGGCATAGCGCGCCGAATACACACCCGGCGCGCCGCCAAGCGCGGCGACGCAGATGCCCGAATCGTCGGCGAGAGCCGGCAGTCCGGTCGCGCGCGCGGCATGGCGCGCCTTGGCGAGTGCGTTCTCGACGAAGGTGTGATGTGGCTCATCGGCTTCACTCACGCCCAGCTCGGCCTGCGGCACGATCTCGATATCGAGGGTGGCAAACAGCTTGGCGAATTCCTTGAGCTTGCCGGCGTTGTTGCTCGCCAGCACGATGCGGCGTGTCATCAGTAGGCCTTCTTGGTCAGGATCATCAGCTCCTGATCGCGCTTCATCTGGAAGCGGTTGAGGAAGCTGGTGCCGATCAACAGTGGCGTGTCATCGCCGCCTTCGCGCACGCCGGCGGGCACGTTGTACACGCTGACATTGCCGATCTTCACCTGCGGTAGCTGAACGACCCAGGCCTTGACGGTACCGTTAGCGGTGCGGCTCAGCGCCGGCTCACCCTTGGCGTAATCGATGCCCAGGCGCTGGGCCTGGGCCGTATTCATAGACAGATGCGTGGCGCCGGTATCGACCATGCCGGCCACGCTATTGCCATTGATCGTCACCTGGGAGAAAAAGTGGCCCTTGGCATCGGGGCTTAACACAATGCTGGCGCCTTCCTGATTGGCGTTGCCATTGCCTGCGATATAGCCCTCGCCTAGCAGCAGGCGGCGTTGCTTGCCATCCACCTCGAACACGGCGCTGTCGCCGTCGAGCTTCACCAGCTTGGCAACGCCCGCCTTCTGGCCGAGCGCCACCGTATGGCGTTTTCCATCGACGCTGACCACGGCCTTGCTTCCCATGGTGGCCAAGAGGGTGATCTGGTCGGCATGGACGACGCTGGCTGCGAGCAGCAGGCCTGCGATCAGGGTGCATTTCATGACAATACTTCCTCTTCGGTGGGCTGGATCTCGGCCAGCGCTTGTTCGATCAGGCGCCAGTCGGCGTCTTTGAGCAGTTTGGCGTCCGACAGCATTCTGCGCCAGTTGCGCGCACCACGCTGGCCCTGGAACAGCCCCAGGATATGGCGGGCAATGAAGCGCAGCGGCGTGCCGGCCGCGAGCTCCGCCTCGACGAAGGGGCGCAAGGTGCGGATCGCCTCTTCGCGGCTGGGCGCGGGACGGGTGTCGCCGTAGTACAGGCGATCCACCTCGGCGAGCACGTAGGGGTTGTGATAGGCGTCACGCCCGACCATCACGCCATCGACGTGTTCCAGATGCGTTTGTGCTGCCTCGTGGCTGGTGATGCCGCCGTTGACGATGATTTCCAGTTGCGGGAAATCACGCTTGAGCCGGTAGGCGTAGTCGTACTTCAGCGGTGGGATCTCGCGGTTTTCCTTGGGCGAGAGACCCTTGAGGATGGCGTTGCGCGCATGGACGATGAAGGTGGCGCAGCCTGCATCGGCTACCTGGCCGACGAAGTCGCGCACGAAGTCGTAGCGCTCCTCCGCATCGATGCCGATGCGATGCTTGACCGTGACCGGGATGTCGACGGCATCGCGCATCGCCTTGACGCAATCAGCCACCAGCAATGGCTCGCGCATCAGGCAGGCGCCGAACGCGCCCGATTGCACGCGCTCGGACGGGCAGCCCACATTAAGGTTGACCTCGTCATAGCCCCAGTTCCCGGCGATCTTCGCACAGCGCGCGAGGTCCGCCGGTTCCGAGCCACCCAGCTGCAGCGCCAGCGGATTTTCGATTTCGTCAAAGCGTAAGTGGCGCAGCGGCTCGCCATGCAGGATGGCGCCGGTGTTGATCATCTCGGTGTAGAGCCAGGCGTGGCGCGACAGCGTGCGGGCGAAGCGCCGGTAGTAGCGATCGGTCCAGTCGAGCATGGGCGCGACGCAGTAGCGGCGCGAGGGGGAAATCGGGGACATCGTGTACGTTTTCAGAGGGGGGCTCAGACGGCCAGCGCCTGTTGTTGTAGCGCGATCAGTTCGCGTATCCCGGCGTCCGCCAGATCAAGCAGCGCATTCATTTCGCTACGCGAGAACGGCACGCCTTCGGCGGTGCCCTGCACCTCGATGAAGGTGCCGCTTGCGGTCATCACCACGTTCATGTCGGTCTCGCACGCGGAATCTTCAAGGTAGTCAAGATCGAGTACCGGGGTCTCGCCATAGATGCCGACCGAAACGGCGGCCACCGCTTCGCGGATGGGGCTCTCGGCGAGCTTGCCGGCGGCGATCAGGCCGTTGATGGCGTCGGTGAGCGCGACGAAGGCACCGGTGATGCTGGCGGTGCGCGTGCCGCCATCGGCCTGGATCACGTCGCAGTCGATCACGATCTGGCGCTCGCCCAGTTTCTGCAGATCGATGATGGCGCGTAGCGAGCGGCCGATCAGGCGCTGGATTTCCTGGGTGCGCCCGCTTTGCTTGCCTTGCGCCGCTTCACGCTTCATGCGCGAGCCGGTGGAGCGCGGCAGCATGCCGTACTCGGCGGTCACCCAGCCCTGGCCCTTGCCCTTGAGGAAGGGCGGCACCGATTCCTCGACGCTGGCGGTGCAGATCACGCGGGTTTCGCCGAACTCGACCAGGACCGAACCTTCGGCGTGGCGGGTGTAGTTGCGGGTGAGGCGAACGGGGCGAAGCTGGCTGGGCTGGCGTTGCGAAGGGCGCATAAGACCTTGAATCCAAGAAAATTCAAAGGATTATACGCGTGCGCTGCTGCACAGGGCTACTTGGAATACTTGGTAATGGCAGCCTGGATTTCGGCGATGGCGCGCTCGATGTCGTCTTCGGTCACCTCACCCGTGCGTTTGACTTCGATCGGGTCGACATGGGTGGCGATGGTGTTCTGGTCGAGCTTTTGCGTCGAGACGAAGGAGTCTTCGTCCATGCCGTCTTCTTCTTCGTGCCAGTTGATGGCGAGCGCAGTCAGGTTGTCGCTGAACTTGCCGCCGCGCAATTCGGCGCGATCCATCAGTTGCGGGATGGCGAACAACACGGGGAAGGCGCCGAGGAAATGGGTGATCTCGTCGTCGGGCAGCGAGCCCCAGAACCCATCGGTGCATAGCAGCACCGTGTCGCCGTCAGCAAGCGCGATCTTGCCGCCCAGTTCGATCTCGGGCGGGTACGAGCCGCCCAGGCAAGAGTAGATCTTGTTCTTTTCGGCGTGGGTGCGCGCCTCTTCCTCGGTGATGGCGCCGGCTTCGACGAGCTTCCTTACCTTGGAATGATCGCGCGTTTGCGCCGCCACCCGGTGCTCGCGCAGCAGGTAGAGCCGCGAATCGCCGACGTGCGCCCAGTAGGCGATGCCGTCCTGCACCACACAGGCCACGCAGGTGGTGCGCGGCACTTCGATCATATGGTGGTTGGCGGCGTAGTGGTAAATGGCCTCGTGGCAGCGCTGAAAGGCATCGGCCAGGAATTGCGATGGGTTCGCGAGCGCCGGGTCGGCCTTCTTCTGGAACTGGTCGGTCAGGAGCTCGACCGCGATCTGCGCGGCCACTTCGCCATGCAGATGGCCACCCATGCCGTCGGCTACCACCAGGAGCAGCGCATCGCGGCTGTACGAGTAGCCCATGCGGTCCTGGTTGTACTTGCGCCCGCCCTGGCGGGTCTCCTGGAAAATAGTGAATTTCATTCGCTGACTCGCGAAGGTTTGGCGGTGAAGTTAAGCCAGGTACGGCGCAGCGAGCGGATCAGGCCGGGACGATGCCGCGGCACCGACGCCGGTTCCAGCAGCAGCTTTTGCAACTGATGCACGCTTTGCGGCCGCATGTCGGCATTGAGCGCCAAGCATTGCTGGATCAGCGTCAACAGCTCGGGGGAGTAGCGATCGCCCCAGCGCTGAGCGACGTCGGGCAGCTTGTCTTCCTTCTGCCGCTGATCCGCAGGCGGCGGCGCCGTGCCGGCAAGGCAGGCGTACATCGAGGCGCCCACGCCGTAGATATCGGTCCACGGGCCGTGGCTGTCCTTCTTGTTGTACTGCTCGGGCGCGGCAAAGCCTGGCGTATACATGGGGGTGAGCCGCGAATGTTCGCTGGTCAAGGTCTGGCGGGCGGAGCCGAAATCGAGCAGCACCGGCGAGCCATCGCGGCGGATGTAGATGTTGGCCGGCTTGATGTCGAGGTGCAGCAGCTTGTTCAGGTGTACTTCGCGCAGGCCGTTCAGCAGGTGATAGAACACGTGGCGGATCAGCTTCTCGTCGACGCCTTCGCGATCGTGCTTGAGCTGGATTTCCTTTTGCAGCGTGCGTCCGCGCTCGTACTCCATCACCATGTAGACGGTATCGTTGGCGCGGAAGAAGTTGATCACGCGCACGATATTGGGGTGCTGGATATGCGCCAGCGTCTTGCCTTCCTCGAAGAAGCACTTGAGGCCGTGGCGGAACAGCGCGAGGTTCTCATCGTTGCTGGCCATCACCTGCGAGCCTTCCTGGCGCAGCACCAGCGAGTTGGGCAGGTACTCCTTGATCGCAACCGGGTAGTCGTTCTCGTCGTGGGCGAGATAGACAATGGAAAAGCCGCCAGCGGACAGCAGCTTGGCGATTGTGTAGTTCTGCAGCTGGTAGCCGCGAGCAAGGGGCTGATTGCTGGGGGAGGCCATCGGGATTGTTATACTGGACCGCTTTGAAACCCATTGTGGGTTCAGCGTCGCGCAAATGTAAAGCTTGGTCCCCACCAGGTGTCGCGGATTCAAGGCGGCAAGCCGCCAGGAGAAAACATGATATTCAGCATGACCGGCTTTGCCGTCGTACAACGTGAACTGGCCGAGGGCACGCTCAGCCTGGAGCTGCGCGCGGTCAACCACCGTTATCTGGACCTCACCGTGCGCTCGCCCGAGGAAGTGCGCAGCTTCGAAGGCATGTTGCGCGAGCGCATTGCGGCGAAGATGGCGCGCGGCAAGATCGAATGCCGGATCGGCTTCAACGCGCAGGCGGCAGCGGGCGTGGAGCTCGTGCTCAATCGCGAGTTGCTGCAGCAGTTGGTGGCGGTGGCGCGCGAAGCGGGCGAGCTGGTGCCGGCCGGCGGCGAAATGCGCTTGGGCGAGCTGTTGCGCTGGCCCGGCGTGCTGACGCAGGCCACGGCCAGCAGCGATGCGCTGAACGAGGCGTTGCAGGGCCTGCTCGATGAGGCACTGGCCGAATTGGCCGCCAGCCGCGGCCGTGAGGGCGAGAAGCTCAAGGCGCATTTGCTGGAGCGCATCGCCGGCATGGAGGCCATCGTGGCCGACGTCAAGCCGCGTGTGCCGCAGCTGGTGACCGAGTACGAGGCCAGGCTCAAGGCGCGTTTCCTTGAGGCGCTCAGCGGCGGCGACGATGATCGCGTGCGGCAGGAGATCGTCGTGTTTGCGCAGAAGATCGACGTAGATGAAGAGCTGTCACGGCTGGGCGCGCATTTCTCCGAGATCCGCCGCATCCTGGAAAAGGGCGGCAGCGTGGGCAAGAAGCTCGATTTCCTGATGCAGGAACTGAACCGCGAGGCCAACACGCTGGGATCGAAATCGGTATCGGTCGAAACCAGCCGGGCGTCGATCGAGCTCAAGGTGCTGATCGAGCAGATGCGCGAGCAGATCCAGAATATCGAGTGAGGTGTGAAGCGTGGGGGGAGTGGCGATCTCGCAACTTGATGACTTTGCTCGCGTGGCGCAGGACTTCTGTGACTGGGCCGAGGCACCCGCAAGGTCAGTGGATGAAGAGGTCGGAATTGCCCTCAGGCTTGTTTCGCAGTTGTACAGTCACGCGTTGAACCTTCCTGAGCTCTTCGATGAGGAGGAAGTCCCGGACACTGCTCATCAGGACTGGTTCGCGATTTTCAAGCGATTCGGCGCGCTCCCATTCAATTACTACGGTGCTTGCTTCGAACCTACTGATGTCGCCGATTCGTTGCCTGGTGTCGGGGATGTTGCAGACGATCTTGCTGACATCTGGCGTGACCTGAGGGGCGGATTGGCGCTGCATCAGAAGGGAAATCGGCCTGCCGCCGCGTGGGCGTGGCGTAACTCGTTCCACACGCATTGGGGGCGGCACGCGACCAGTGCGCTTTATGCGCTCCATTGTTGGCAGTCGTTGCACCATCAGCGTGGTTCTTGATGGGCTTGAGTAGTGGGTTTGACGTAGCCGCTTAGGTGATGGCCTGAATAACTAGCTTCCTGTATTCCCCATCACCCACTGACCAATTGCCACGCCATGCGCGTGGCCAACACGATCAGCAAACCGGCGAACATCCGCTTGAGCATTGGCACTGGCAGCCGGTGCGCGGCGGCGGCGCCGAGCTTGGCCAGCGGAAAGCTCGCCAGCGCGATACCGACGAGGGCCGGAAGGTAAATGAAGCCGACGCTGCCTTCCGGTAGCCCCGCTACGCCCCAGCCGCTGACGATGTAGCCGATGGCGCCGGCTGCCGCGATCGGCAGGCCGATGGCGGCCGAGGTGCCGATTGCTTCTTTCACCGGCACGTTGTGCCAGGTCATGAACGGCACCGACAGCGAGCCGCCGCCGATGCCTACCCAGCTCGACAGCACGCCGATGCCGGCGCCCCAGGCGCTGGTCGTCGCGCGGCCCGGCAACTGGCGGTGGGCTGCCGGTTGCCGGCCAGCCAGCATCTGCGTGGCCACGGTATAGGCAAAGACCACGAACAGCCACTGCAGCGTAGGGCCGCTCATGATGCCGGCGAGCTGGGCACCGCCGAAGGTGCCGAGCACGATGCCCGGCGTGATTGCGCGCCAAAGCGGCCAGCGTACGGCGCCGCGCGCATGGTGGGCGCGCAGGCTGGATATCGACGTGACGACGATGGTGGCGAGCGAGGTGCCGAGCGCCAGGTGCTGCGCATGCGCGTCACCGATACCGACCAGATGGAACATTGCAAGCAAGGCCGGCACGATGACGAGTCCGCCGCCGACGCCCAAGAGGCCGGCCAGAAAGCCGGCGACGACACCAATGGCAAGGCAGGCGAGAAGGGCGGTCAAGAGCATCGGTTCAGCGCAGCAGTTGTAGCAGGAAATCCCACTCGCTCGCCGTCACCGGTGTGATCGACAGTCGGTTACCCCGCTGCAGCACGCGCATGCCGGCCAGTTGCGGGTGCTGGCGCATGGCGTCGAGCGAGAGCAGCGGCGTCTTGGCGACAAAGCGCACATCCACCTGCTGCCAGCGTGGTTGTTCGGGCGTCGACTTCGGGTCGAAATACTTGGACGCCGGATCGAACTGCGTCGGGTCGGGATAGGCCGCGCGGCAGACTTCGGTCAGGCCCGCGATGCCGGGCGCGGGGCAGCTGGAGTGGTAGAACAGCACGCCATCGCCCAGCTGCATCTCGTCGCGCATGAAGTTGCGCGCCTGGTAGTTGCGCACCCCGTACCAGCCGACGCTGCCCATGCGGGCGAGATCGTCGATGCTGACATCGTCGGGTTCGGATTTCATCAGCCAGTAGGCCATGCGGGGCTCCGGATTGGTCGATGCCACGACCATAGTCGAGGCCGCGCCGGTGGTGCAAGCTACTTGAGGAAGGTGTCCCAGCACAGCTTGGCCAGCAGTGCGCAGGCAAGGAGCAGAAACAGCTGGCGCACCCGCGCGCTGCCACCGGAGAGGGCCAACCGGCTGCCGACCTGGGCGCCGGCGATATTGGCGATCGCCATTGGAATGGCGAGTGCAAACAGCACCATGCCGGCCGGAATGAAGAACACCAGCGAGGCGGCGTTGGTGGCGAGATTGACGATCTTGGCCGACGCGGAAGCGCGCAAGAAGTCGAAGTGGAAGCAGCGTACGAACAAAAAAATCAGGAACGAGCCGGTGCCCGGGCCAAAGAAACCGTCGTAAAAGCCGATCGCGGTGCCGATGGCAAGGCCGGTGTAGAGATCGCGCCGGGTGAGCGGTCGGCCGGCATCGACGGTGCCGAATTCCGGCTTGAGCCAGGTGTAGGTCAGCATGGCCGCGAGCAGCACGATCACCAGCGGCCGGATCAGGTCGGCGGGCAGGAAGTGGATGGCACGTGCGCCGAGATAGGCGCCGACGAAGGCGGCGGCGGCGCTCGGCAGCAGGATATGCCAGTCGAGCTGCACCCGCCGCGCGTAACGCCAGGTGGCCGACGCCGTGCCCATCATCGCGGCGAACTTGTTGGTACCCATCAGCATGGCCGGCAGTTCGCGCGGCAGCGTGGCGAAGAGGCCGGGAACCAGAATCAGCCCGCCGCCGCCAACAGCGGCATCGATCAGGCCCGCGGTAAAGGCGAGCGGGATCAGAATGGCGAGTTGCGACAGCAGGTCGTGGGTGAGCAGGGCGTCGAGCATGCGGCATCATCCGCCGCAAGCCGTCCCGGCGCCACTGCCGGCTTCCCTGAGCGGATCACTTGGCGGGTGGCTTGGCGGCCTCGCGCTGCCGGCGCTGCTCCATCAGCAGCGTATAGGCGATGTAGTACTTGTAGATGTTGGCAACGTACTGCACGGTCTCGCGGCCGATGCGTTCGGCGACGATGGTTTCCACGTGGTTGAACCAGCGATTGGGATCCAGTCCGCGCGTCTTCGCTTCGGCGCGCAGCTTGCGGATCCGGGCCGGGCCGGCGTTGTACGAGGCGAAGGCGAACAGGTGCTTGTCGAGTGCCGTCATCGGCTCTTGCGCATAGTACTTGTTGACCATGAAACGGATGTACTTTACGCCGGCATGGATATTGGGCTCCAGCTGGCGGATGTCGCCGACGGCCAGTTCCTTGCCGGTGGCGGGCATCACCTGCATCACCCCCACCGCGCCGACGTGGCTCTTGGCGCGCTGATCCAGCCTGGATTCCTGATAGCCCTGCGCCGCCATCAGCAGCCAGTCGAGTTTGTACATCTCGCCGTATTTGCGAAACAGCTGCACCATCTGCTCGAATTTCTTGCGCTCGGCGTCCGAGGTCGCATCCTTCACATACTGCACGTTCTTCAGGTAGCGGTTCACCAGCGTGTTGCCAAAGGCGGTGCCGACCTTGCGCGTGGCAATGAAGTTGTCGAGATCAGCCTTGAGCTTGGGTGAGCCCTGGCGGATCGCCCAGGCGATCTTGCCGCCTTCGCGTAGCGCGAGATTCGGGTGGGGCACGATCTTGGGGAACACCTTGGTCCAGAACGCGGCCTTGTGATCGTCGACGATCACGATCTTGGCAAGGCCGGCGTTCGTCATTTCCAGCAGATCCTCGTCTTCCAGTACTTCCGGCGCGGGCTTGAGCTTGACGGGGGGCTTCTTGCTCTTGGCAAGCCGGGCGTTGAGCGCGCTCAGGCTTTCCCAATAGCTCGACGAGCGCCGCACGAACACTTCCTGGCCGGACAACGCCTCGATGCTGGTGAGCGGCGGAGCCCCCGGCCCCGTGACGACGATTTCACGGACGTTGTCGTAGACCGGCGCGGTGAAGTCGACCTTGCTATCGCGCGCCGCGGTGATGGTGATATTGGCGGCGGCAATATCGCCCCGGCCAGCGACAAGATCGGTGAGCAGGCGATCGCGCGCAACGGGCACGAACACCACGTGGACGCGCAGCAGGCCCGTCTTGTTGCGGGTGTTGTAGTCGTCCTCGAAGGCCTTGAAGGTTTCGTAGGTCACGCCGCGTTGCGTGCCCTGATCGACGAAGTAGCTGGTTTTGCTCGGCACGACCAGCACGCGGATCACCCGGCGCTTGGCGAGCTCAGGCAGGTCGCCCATGGCGCCGTTCTTGGGTAGCGGTACATTGGCCAGGGAAAACGTCGTAAGCAATACAAGCGAAATGGCAGTCAACAAGCGCGATAGCGACGACATGATGATATTCCTGACGGCGGATACTCTAAGGGTTAGCCCAAGCTGCGCGTTGATGCCAACGTCAATGCCAGGAAGTTGGCGTGTTGATGGGCAGCAATGCTTGCGGCAAGCCGGCGGTCTTTCTACTATCCGCCTCACGCGCCACGATGGTGTGTTCACCCAGGAGTTTCGATGTTCCGTATCGCTACACTCGTATTGGCCGGTTTCGCGGCCACGGCCCAGGCACAGAGCGATCTGGCCTGCTACGAGTCATCGGCCAATCAGCGTGCCTATTGCCTCGATCGCAACGAAGTTCGCGCCAGCGGCGACGTGCGGGTGGCCACGCTCTATACCTACGCCCAGAAAATGACGGTACCGGCCGGACTTTCGTTGCTGGCCAACTGCACCAGCAAGAAAACCGGGCTGCTCAACGACGCAGGCAAAGACATCACCGCCGGACGCGAGCCTTCGCCGGTGGCGGTGGCGCTGGCCAAGAGCCTGTGTGAAGTAGCACAACCCAAGAATGATCCGACGCTGCCTGTATTCTGACTTTTTGAGTCAGTCGTGATCCAGCGCTGAGCGGATCAACCGGTAAGCGATGCTGTTGGCGCCGGGCAGCCCGGGCATCGCGTCGGGCGTGAACCAGCGCGCGTCCTCTATTTCGCCCGCCTGCGGCACGATATCGCCGCCGACATAGTCGGCGACGAAGGCGAGCATCAGCGAGTGCGGGAACGACCAGCTCTGGCTGCCGAACCAGCGCAGGTTGGCGATGGTCACGCCCACTTCCTCCTGCACCTCGCGGTGCGCGCACGCTTCCAGGCTTTCACCCGGCTCGACGAAACCAGCCACCGCGCTGTAGACCCCGGGCCGGAAATGGGGCGAGCGCGCCAGCAGCAGCTCGCTGCCGCGGCGGATCAGCACCATTACCGCTGGTGATACGCGTGGCCAGACGCGATGCTCGCACGCCGGACAGACGCGTGCCGCTTCGCTGCGATCGGCGAGCGTGGGCGTGCCGCACACGCCGCAGTAGGCGTGAGTGCGATGAAAGGTGGCGATCTGGCTGGCCCGGCCGGCGATCAGCCACAGCGCTTCGTCGAGCATGCCCCAGGCGGTGCGCAGCGCGGAAGCCGAGATCCCCTCGGGCAGCTCGACCGTGGCGGGCCAGTCCGCCAGTTGTACGGGCTGCCCGCGATAATGGCCTATCAGGTGTAGTGCCTGTGGCGGGGGCAGATCGGCGAGCCCGGCGGGTTTGCCCGCTGCGAACAGCAGCGCGTCTCCGGCGAAGGCCAGCGTCAACGCCTCTGGCAGCGGTGCGTCGAGTAGGCGATAGCTGGTGATGAAGTCGTCTGGCAGCATCAGAAAAACGCCTTCCAGAACAGCGACATGCCGGTGGCGATGGTCACCATCTCGAACGCGCGCTTGATGGTGTGGTTGCCGCGCACCAGCCCCCAGTGGGCACCCAGATACCCGCCGAGTACCGAGGCGGCCAGCAGCACTGGCACCCAGGGCCAATGGATGCCGGCCTGCAGTGCCAGCGCCAGCGCGCCCGTGCCGTTCCAGAACAGCCCCACCAGCACCAGCGTGTACGCCACTGCCTGCTTGTAGTCCATGCCGAACCAGCGGATCAGCCATAGCGTGACGAAGAGCCCAGTGCCTGAGGTGAGCGAGCCGTTGAGCACGCCGATCAGGAACAGCACCGCGCCGCCTAGCCACAGGCGCCAGCCGGCGCGGTTGGTCGCCGCATCGTACTGCCCGAGTTCGGGTGACAACAGCGAATGGATGCCGAGCCCCGTGGTTAGTACCGCCAGCGCGATCAGTGCCGCGTGTTCGGGCACATGCAGGATCACGGTCGCGCCCAGCCACACGCCGGGCAGGCCGAAGCCGAGCACGACCAGGGCGAAGCGCCAGTCCAGCGTGCGCGAGCGCAGGTGCTTGAGCGTGGCGCCAACACCGAGCGCCACCGACGCCAGCTTGTGCGTCGCCAGCGCCACTGGAAAGGCGAGGCCGAGGAACAGCAGGATGGGCAGCTGCAACAGGCCGGCGCCGCCACCGGCGAGCGACGACAGCGTGTTGGCGACAAGCGAGACGACGAACAGCAGGGCGAGATCGAGCATGACGTGACCGGGGTGTGACCGGCGATGGTGCCCCAGCGCACCGGCCGGCGGCAAGCGCGTCAGGCGTCGAGCAGCGTCAGCTGGCCGTGTGCATAGCGCACTTGCTGACCGGGACTATAGTCGCCCGGTTCCGGCACCACGGCCGAGGGGATGCCCAGTTCGCGCAGCAGCGTGGCGCCGTGCGACAGCTTGCCGCCGCTCTTGGCGATCACCGCGCGGGCGTGGCGGTACGCGTCGTATTGGCCGGGGTCCAGCGTATCGACCAACAGGATGTGCTCGCCCAGCACGCCCTCGGCGCAGCCGGGAACAATGACGAAGCCGAACTGCTGCGCTGTTTCGCCACTGCCGTCCTGCCAGAAGCTGCCCGTTTGCGTGCGCGGCGACGGGTGTGGCGCAAACCAGTATTCGCGTTCAGATTCCGGCATCGCGTGGTGCAGCTTGTACAAGAGCCGCATCAAATTGTCGCGATACCACTCGCGCACCTCCGCGTACCAGCCGCGCAGACCGGGCAGGCCCATGCGGTGCGCCATCCGGACCGCGAGGGGCCATTCCGGGAAGGGGCGCAAAGGCAGTGAGGCACCGGGCTGGCGCGGCGTGGCCGGGTCGGTTTCATAGGGCAGCCGATGGGGTGCATCACCAAGCTCGGCGTAAACGGTGGCGGGGCGTCCCAGCCAGGCGCCGCCGCTGCTGGCGATGGCCGGTGCGATGCACAGATTGCCCTGCACGATCTGCACGTAGTAACGCACCAGCCAGCGCGCCAGCGCCGCGCCGCCTTCGCGTGCCGCGATCAGTTCATCGAGTTCGGCATCGAGCCGGCGCAGCCCCGCTTCCAGCCGGGGCAACGCCGCGCGGCTCTCGCGGTGCATTGCAAGCAGCAGCGGCAGGTTGCAGAGCAGCCGCCACGGCCGCAATGGCAGACGTGGCACGGCGCCACCGACCTCGTCGGCGTATTGCTGCGTAGGCAGGCCCCAGGCGACCAGCCGGGCGAGGAACAGGTCGTTGTTGATATAGCTGGCGTCGCCATGGCAGGCGGTGAATGGCTCGTTGTCGGCCAGCACGCGGCCATCCCAGCGCGCCCACACGGCCGGGATGCTGGCGGCGGCGTGGCGCTGTGCGTGTTCGATCAGCCGGCTCGGCTGCGGCGGCAGTATCTCGCCGATATTGGCTGCGGTGAGGTGGCGCCGCCACGGGTAGGTGGTCACCGGCCGCGCCTGCAAGAGGTGCAGTGCCTGGCCATCCCATGCCCATTCGATGTCAAGGTGGGCGTAGTGGAAGGCGTGGACTACGGCCTGCAGGAATTCCCACAGGGCAGCCTCGGTCAGCCCGGCGTGCTCGGCGAAGCCGCCCTGCGCCCAGTTGCTGCCCAGGCGCGACAGCACAGCGCGTTGCGGCGTGACCTCGCCATCGGCCAGCACGGCCAAGTGGCCGTCCACCCATTCGATCTCGGCGCCCAGATGACGGGCAAAGGCGATGCCGGAGAGCACCGGCTCGATAAAGCGCTGCACCACCACCTCGCCGATGCCGTCGGCCAGAAGCTCAGCGATGCGGGCAGGCACCTCGATGCTTGGCACGCGCAAAAAGGTACGGGTGAGGCCGGCGTTGGCGTGGTCGATCTGGTCCTCGTGCGCGCCGGACGAGCGCACGGCCCACAGCGCGTCCGGCGCTGCCGCGAGGAAGGGTGCGAGCTCTGGATCATCGATAGCGGCCAGGGTCAGCCTCGCGGGCACTGGCAGTCCGGCCAGTTGCGCCAATTGCAGACGCCCCGCCTTGCCGTGGGCGACAAAGCCCGCCTCGCCGCTTTCCAGCCAGCGCGCGAAGCCGGCCGGATCGTCTATCCACGGATAGTGGCCCCAGTCGGGCTGGACGGTGATGGTGAGCGTGGCGCGCGGCAGGATGGCTTCCCACGCAGCGGCCTGCGTGGCCGGGATCACGCCGTCGTGCACACCCCACACCAGCTCGATGCGGTCGGTGATCCGGTCGAACAGCGTCAGCGCGGTATCGGCGCGCACGATATCCCAGTAGCTGTTGAAAGCGCGGCAGGCGCGATAGCCGGCCCCCATGCGCGCGATCCGCTCGCGTGACCAGTCCTGCCGCGAGAACTTGCGGCGCATCAGCCCCGGCGCATGGGCCAGCAGCGCGTGCACCAGGCGCCGCAGCGGCCGCAAGCGCATCAGCCGTGGCAGGCGACGCTGCCACAGATAGGCGCCGATCGGCGACTGGATCACCACCCGGCCGAAATGTCCCGGCTGCCGGACGAGCGCGTGCAATACCACCAGCGCATTGACGCCCACCGCGTAGATGGTGGAGCCCGGCGTGGTGCTGGCGACGAGCTCAGCGGCGAGCTCATCGAGATCACGGCACAGCGGCGCGGTATTGCTGCCGAACCCTGGCAGTTCGATGACCTGCGGCGCATGCTGGCGAAAGTGCGGCAGGACGTCTTCCCACCACGCGGCGCAGCTGCCGTTGCCGCCGAGCAGATAGAGCTGCGGGTTCATGATCGTTCCATCCTGTGCTTGAGTGCGACGAGCCGCCGCCGGGTTTCGAGGCGGAAGTAGTGCTGAACGAGGCGGTCAAGCCAAGCCCAGCGCGCCGAGAGCGTATAGCGGAACCGGACTTCGGTCACGCCGTTCGGCTGCGGCAGGAAGCGCCAGCTGCCGGCGAAGCTTTGCAGCAGGCTGGGGCCGGTCACCATGCGGATGGCGGCGCACTCGCCGGGCCGAAAGGCCACGTATTCCACCACCATGCGGGCGCCCAGCCAGGAACGCACCCCCACGCGCACGCCGGGTCCGGGTTCGCTCGCGCCGTCAAGATAGACGAGCTCCCGGGTGAACGGATCCCAGCTGCGGCGGCGCGCAGGATCTTGCGCCAGCGCGAACACCGCCTGCGGCGTGGCGCGGATCTGCAAGCGATATTCGGCGATCGGCATGCGGCTACCTCAGGCTTCGGCGCGCAACGCATCGCGCAGCGTGGGATAACGGAAGCGAAAGCCAGCGGTGAGCAGCCGTTGCGGCACCACGCGCTGGCCGCCGACGAACAACTCGGCCATTTCGCCCGCCAACAGCCGGATCGGCCAGGCCGGCAGGTGCAGCCACACCGGGCGGTGTAGCACGCGGCCGGCGGCGCGGGCGAACTCGGCCTGTGGCTGCGCATCGGGTGCCACGGCGTTGTAGACGCCACGGTAGCCGGGGTCGGCCAGCGCACGGGCGATCAGTGCCAGCACGTCGTCGCGATGGATCCAGCTCATCACCTGCGCGCCGTTGCCCATGCGCCCGCCGGCAAACAGGCGGAACGGCAGCAGCAGCATCGGCAGCGCGCCGCCGGCGCCGAACACCAGGCCGAAGCGCAGCACCACGCGTCGCACTTCGAGCGCATCGACCCGCGCCGCGGCGGCTTCCCAGCGCTGACACAGCTCGCTCATGAATTCATCCTGCGGGCCGGCCGATTCGTCGATCGCGACGCCGTCGAGCCGGTTGCCGTAGTAGCCGATGGCCGAGGCGTTGATCAGCACGCCGGGGCGATGCCGGGCGCGACCCAGCCAGGCGATCAGCGTCTCGGTGGTGTCGACGCGGCTGGCAAGCAGCGTGGCCTTGCGCTTCGCGCTCCAGCGGGCGCCGGCGATTGGCGCGCCAGCCAGGTTGATCACCGCGTCGAACTCGGTGGCGGGAGAGAGTGCTTCGAACGCGGCGATGCAGCGGGCGCGTCCCTGGAACAGATAGGCGGCGCGCAGCGGATCGCGCACCAGCAACGTCACTTCGTGACCGGCATCGAGCAATTGCTGGACCAGCGCCTCGCCGATGAAACCGGTGCCGCCGGTGACGAGTACTCGGCGATGCTTGCCGATGAAGGGGTTGGGCTGCGAAGCGGCCTGTTGCCGGTTCAAGCGCAGCGCGGCGAGGCCATCGCGCACGCCCGAGGCGGCAACGCCGATCGCGAACAGCGTCAGTACGATGCTGATCCAGCCATGGCTGGCGACGACGAGGCCGGTTGGTGCGGGCCACCAGTGCGTCGCCGCATGCACGGCCAGCAGGCCGAACAGCGCGCCACCATTGATGGCGAGCACCGTGTGCAACACCCGCTCGCTGGCCGGCAGCTTGCGCGAGCCGTCCTCGACGACGAAATCCCACAGCGTCAGCGCGATTTCTATTCCGATGAGCAGCGCCAGCACCAGCAGCCAGCTGCCATGCCACTCCAGCCAGGCGAGGCCGGCGAACACCACACCATAGAGCAGCGCCCGCACCGCGTGGATGGCCAGCTCCAGCCGGGTCGACGCCTGCCGTGGCAGGGCTACGGTCAGCTCGTGGTGATAGAGCGTATCGAACGCGCCCATCAGTCCTTGCAACAACAATAGGGCCAGAACGATCTCCATGGCGGACTCCCAAGCTGAATGATGCTGGAAGTATATTCCGTAATTTCTGTTTTGACGGAAATTAATGTTGAGTCGTGCACGGTCAGAATGCTGCCACTGTCCGGTCAATCGGTTTTGGCCATCACCGTGGCAAACAGGGGTGACGCCAGCCACGCGTTCAGCCAGTGCCGCAGCGCGGGATAGGGCGCGGTGTCGAACCAGGCCGTATCGACTGCCGCGAACTGGCGCACGAAGGGAAACAGCGCCGCGTCGGCCAGCGTGGTCCGGCCGGTGACGAGGTGCCCATGCCGCGCCAGGCGCGCATCAAGGTTAGCGAGGATCACCTCTGCCTCTTGCCGGTATGACGATTGCGCGAGCTCCGGATGGCGCTCGGGGTACTTGTAGCGGTCGAGCCAGTGCTTGAATGCGCCGTCGTTGCGTGTGATCAGCGCCTCGGTGTCGGCCGCGAGCGCGGCATCCGGCAGCCATTGCAGCGGGTCGGCGAGCGCCAGCGCCCAGCGCATGATATCCAGGCTCTGCTCCAGCACCTGGCCGTTTGCCAGCTGCAGTACAGGCACGGTGCCCTTGGGTGAGATCGCCAGCATGGCGGCGGGCTTGTTGCGCAGACTCACCTCGCGTTGCTCGAGTTCGATGCCGCTGGCGGCAATGGCAAGGCGGGCACGGATGGCATAGGGGCAGCGGCGAAAGGTGTACAGCAGTGGTAGCGTCATGCGTCCAGATTCTGCCCGATGCGCCACAGCACGCCACTCGGATCGATCACCACGAAATCGCGCATGCCCCAGGGCTGGTCCTGCGGCGGCACGATGCGCAGGCCGAACTCGGTCGCGACCGGCTCGGCGTGCCGCCACCAGGCGTCCACGTCGTCGACCAGCAGATGCATCATGAAGTTGTCGGCGTGCTCGGCGACATAGAAGCGCTGCAGCAGAAAGCTGCACGCGCCGCACGCAAAGTAGGCCAGATCGTCTGACGCCCAGCGCTCCTCGAAGCCGAACGCGCTGTAGAAGCGACGCGATAGCGCGAAATCGCGCGCCGGAACGAAGGCCTTGATCTCGACGGGGGCGGCTAGGGTCATCGGGTGTACTCGCTGGGACGGGCGCGGCGGACCATCAGCGCGTAGAGCTTGCCATTGTTCAAGGCGCGATAACCGGCGAGGCGTTCGACCAGGAAGGCCGGTGCTGCGCCGGTTGCCAGCTCGACAAAGCCCAGCGCGCCGTAAAAGCCCAGTAGATGTTGATAGGGGATGCAGTAGCAGTCGCGCTCCGCCACCTGGGTGGCGAAATAGGCGAGCAGCGCACGCCCGAGGCCGCGGTCTCGCCGGTCGGCGCGAATCTGCATGCCGCGCAGCACGGCGGTGTCGTGTTCGGTGGCGAGCCGCACCACGCCGACTACTTCGTCCCCGTCGCAGGCAACAAAGGCCTTGTCGCTCGCCGCAATGGTGCCGGCGTAGCCGCCCGCGGCGTAGAGCGCGCGTATGGCGGGCCAGTCGTTCTCGCGCGCGGCGCGTAGCGTCAACGCCTCAGTCACGGCGGAACACCGTGGTCAGGCGGGTATCGGGGTCATGTACCCGCATCTGGTTGCCGTCGATGCAGTGCTTGTAGGTCCCCGGAGCGTGATCGAACTTGATGTCATAGCAATCGCCGCTTTGCGACAGCACTTGGTAGCGCCAGGTTGTCTGGTCCTTGCCGCCTATGCCCAGCACCATTTCTGAGCTAGTGACGGCGAGCTGGCCGCCCTCGTAGGTGGCGCGCAATGCATCGAGATCCGCGGGCTTCGCGTTGAGCGTACGCGCCTCGGCCAGCATGGGGTCGAGATCGATGGTCCAGTTGCCGAGCATGGACGGCGGCTGGCCCGAGCAGGCGAGCAGCAAGGCGATCAAGGGTAGGGTGAGTACGGACTTCATGGATAGGCCTGTTTGGAACGGTTCAACGGATTCATGTTTTGCATTCGCCAACTGTAGGGAACCCCGGCTCGACGATGTAAAAGACTCCCGGATGCATAGCAGAGCGGCTCTGCAGGCAATGCATATGGCAAAAGAAGGTTTGCTCCTTCTGTTGCAAGCGAGGGCGATCAATACGCGTCACTAGATTGATCGCACACGGATCATGCACACCTGGTGCAATAGGTTGGTCGCAGAAAATACAGGCGGGGTCGTCGAAGGTCTCGAACTGATCCATGGTGGTATGGTCCCCCGATTAGGAGGGGGACGGCGTCGGATGACGATAGATATGCCACGGTGCATCGCGGAATGTCACGCCTTGCTCGAGGGTGGCGCCGACCGCGAGCGCGACGCGGATCGACGGCTGGTTTTCATGATGGATGAAGCTGATTGGCGGCGCCCAGCCGGCGCTCGCCAATGCATGCTGGATCGTGCGCACTGCCTCGCTGGCGCAGCCGCGGCCCCACGCCGATCGTACTAGCGCCCATTTGATTTCGGGTTCGGGCCAGTCGTTGGGATACCAGGGGCCGACCGTGCCGAGCACGGTGTCGCTCTCACGATCGACCACGGCGTAGGGGCCATAGCCGCGCAGCGCCCAGTGCCCTTCAATGCTGGCCATGGCGCGCCAGCTCTCGCCCTCGGTCAGCACGCGGCGAAAGGTGTGACGCGTGCATTCGGCGTCGCCGTAGTGCGCGTGCAGCGCGGGCCAGTCGTCGTGAATGAAGCGCCGCAGCGTCAGTCGGGCAGTCTGTAGCGTGGCGGGCAGTGTCATGGCAGGCGATCCGGATTCCAGGCGATTTCCCACAGGTGGCCGTCGGGGTCGGCGAAATAGCCGGCGTAGCCGCCCCAGAAGGTGTCGGCGGCCGGTTTGACGATGCGGGCGCCGGCATGGCCGGCCTCAACCATTAGGCGGTCGACTTCTTCGCGGCTGACCACATTGTGCGCCAGCGTGAATTCGGTGCTGCTGCGCGGGCCCTGTGGCAAACCGGTGTCGTGCGAGAGGCTGGCGCGTGGCCACAACGCGAGCCCCAGGCCGCCGGCCAGCTCGAAGAACGCGACGGCGCCGTGCTCGAACTCGGTGCCGACGATGCCCTGGGTGGTGAGGCCCAGGCCGTCGCGATAGAAGCGCACGGCGGCATCGAGATCGTCGACGGCCAGTGTGATCAGCGTGATGCGGGCTTGCACGATGCGTGCTCCGGCTGGGTGGTGCTGGCATGCTAGCAACGGCTGACATCCGGCGTCGAGTGCCGTGTCATCGTATTGCAAACATGGCCGGGTCGGGTGCCGCCATCCCCAGCGGATGACCCGAGCAAGGCCGAGTCCGAGCCGCCTTGCACCAATTGCTCGCCGCGCGCGCTACGCGGCGTTATCCTCGCGCAGGGTTGAAGCCGGCCTGCCCCGGCCCCATACAGCCAGTGCCGTCTATCCCGACGGCGTTCCACGAGGAAATCCCATGTTCACCGGCATCGTCCAGGCCGTCGCCACGCTGACCGCCATCGAAGACCGCCCCGGTCTGCGCACGCTCACCCTGGCTTTTCCGCCGGGCTTCGCGGTTGATCTGGCCATAGGCGCCAGTGTGGCGGTCGATGGTGTCTGCCTGACCGTAACCGGGCTCCTCGGCGCCGACGCGGCCGAGTTCGACGTGATGCAGCAGACGCTGGCGTTGTCGACGCTGGCGTCCTTCGGCGTGGGCAGCAAGGTCAACGTCGAGCGCGCGGCCAAGGAGGGCGCCGAGATCGGCGGCCATCCGCTGTCCGGCCACATCGATTTCACTGCCGAACTCGTCGCGGTGCGCCAGCCCGAGAACAACCACGTGCTGCGCATCGCCATCGCGCCCGAATGGCTGCGCTATGTGTTCGCCAAGGGTTATATCGCGATCAACGGCGCCAGCCTCACGGTGGCCGAGGTCGATCGCGATGCGGGCTGGATCGAGCTATGGCTGATCCCGGAAACGCTGCGCGCCACCACCTTTGGCGATAAGGTGCCCGGCGCCAAGCTCAATATCGAGATCGAGCGCGAAACCCAGGTGCTGGTCGACAGCGTGCGCGGTGCCGTGGCCGAAACGCTGGGTCCGCTCGTACCCTTGCTGGAAGCCATCGTGCGCGAGCAGGGGGATACGCTCGATGGGCTGCTGGCTGCGATTGCCGCGCGCTCGCGCGCCTAGTCCGGGAACGCCGCAGTTACCCACGGCGGATAATGCAACTGGCATGGTGCATGGGCCCGCATGTAACATCTCGCGTTCATCATCCGGATATGGCGCCCGTGCATCCCACTTCTCCCGCAGAGCTTGCCCCGGCTGCGCCCAGTTTCTGGCAGGCGCTGCGCTTCTGGCTCAAGCTGGGCTTCATCAGCTTTGGTGGCCCGGCCGGGCAGATCGCGGTGATGCACGAGGAGCTGGTCGAGCGTCGCCGCTGGTTGTCCGAGCGCCGCTTTTTGCATGCGCTCAACTACTGCATGGTGCTGCCAGGGCCGGAAGCACAGCAGCTCGCCACCTACATCGGCTGGTTGCTGCATCGCAGCTGGGGCGGTATCGCCGCCGGCGCCTTGTTCGTGCTGCCTTCGCTTTTGATCCTGATCGGCCTGTCGTGGAGCTATCTGGCTTTTGGCCAAGTGCCGTGGATGGCGGGGCTGTTCTACGGCATCAAGCCCGCCGTGACCGCCATCGTGGCGCAGGCGGCCTGGCGCATCGGCCGGCGCACGCTGAAGAATGGAGCGTTGTGGGCCATCGCGGCTGCATCCTTCATCGCGATCTTCGCTTTGCAGCTGCCGTTTCCACTGATCGTGCTTGCGGCGGCGCTGATGGGATACTTCGGTGGGCGCCATTGGCCGCAGCGTTTCCAGTTGGGGGGCGGGCATGCCGGCAAAGCGGCCTCGTACGGCCCTGCGCTGATCGATGACACCACACCGCCGCCTGCGCATGCCCGCTTTCGCTGGTCGCGGCTGGCGCTGGTGATCGGCGCTGGCCTCGCGCTGTGGGCGTTGCCGATGGCGCTGCTGGTTGCCGCGCTGGGTTGGGCGCACGACTATACACAGATGGGCTGGTTCTTCACCAAGGCGGCGCTGCTTACCTTCGGTGGTGCCTACGCGGTGCTGCCCTACGTGTACCAGGGCGCGGTTGCGCACTACGGCTGGTTGAGCGGCACGCAGATGATGGACGGGCTGGCGCTGGGAGAAACCACGCCCGGCCCCTTGATCATGGTCGTCGCCTTCGTTGGCTTCGTCGGCGGCTACGGCCAGCAGCTGCTGGGCGCCGAGCACGCCTTCGCCGCTGGTGCGCTGGGAGCCGCGCTGGTCACCTGGTTCACCTTCCTGCCATCCTTCATTTTCATCCTGGCTGGCGCCCCGCTGGTCGAAGCCACGCATGACGAGCTGACCTTCACCGCGCCGCTGACGGCGATCACCGCGGCCGTCGTCGGCGTGATCGTCAATCTGGCGCTGTTCTTTGCCTACCACGTGCTGTGGCCGCAGGGCTGGGCAGGTAGCGTCGACTGGCTGGCCGTTGCCATCGCCGGCGCTGCGGCCGTAGCGTTGCTGCGCTACCAGCGCAACGTGATCCACGTGATCGCGGCGTGCGCCGTGGTCGGTCTGCTGGCGAGCTTCTGGTAGGACTGCGGCCCTAGCCTGCCCGGCGCAGGGTCAGGTTGTAGCGGGCCTCGCCCGTCAGCGGATGCTGTCCGGGTTTGAGCGGGGCCACGCCGTGGAAGAACAGCCTTGATGGCCCGCCCCAGACCACAACATCGCCATGCGCCAGCGGGATACGTTGCGTCCTGTCGCCGCGCTGTGCGCCGCCGAACAGGAAGGCGGTGGGCAGGCCCAGCGAGATCGAGACGATGGGCGCGGTGAAGTCGCGTTCGTTGCGATCCTGGTGCAGGCCCATACGGGCGCCGGGTTGGTAGCGGTTGATCAAACAGGTGTCGGGAATGAAATCGGGGTAGCCGGCATCCAGCGCGGCGGCGCAGCCCATCTCGCGGATCGCTGCCGGCATGGGCGGCCAGGGCAGGCCGGTGTAGGGGTCTACGCCGCTGTAGCGATAGCCGCTGCGGTCGGTGACCCAGCCCAGCGCGCCACAACTGCTGGTGGCGACCGACATGGTGCGCCCGCCCGGCGTTTCCATATGCTGTGGCGGGGCCTGGCGCTGCACGTCGGCGATGGCGGCGAGCAGCTCGGGCACGGCGTCGAGCGCGTAGCCGCGCAGCACCACGGCGCCGGGTGCCAGCGCTTCGCGCCAGTCGGGCGGTGTATCGGCGAACAGATCGGGCGTCATGGCTGGCCTTCGCGCTCCAGCAAGGCGCGCTTGCGCGCGACGCCCCAGCGATAGCCGGAGAGATCGCCATCGAGCCGCACCACGCGATGGCAGGGGATGGCAACGGCCAGCGTGTTCGCAGCGCAAGCGCCGGCTACCGCGCGCACCGCGCTCGGTGCGCCGATGCGCTCGGCAATGTCGCTGTAGCTGGCGGTCTGGCCTGGCGGAATCTCGCGCAGCGCCTGCCAGACTCGCTGCTGGAACGCGGTACCGCGTATGTCGAGTGGCAGCGCCAGGCCCAGTCGCGGCGTTTCGACGAAGCCGACTACCTGGGCGACCACTTGCTCGAATTGCGCATCGCCGCCGACGAGCTCGGCGCGGGCAAAGCGATCCTGCAGCTCGCGCACCAACGCTGCCGCGTCGTCACCGAGCGAGATCGCACACAGCCCGCGCTCGCTTTGCGCCACCAGCAGCGCGCCGAGCGAGCATTGCGCCACGGCAAAACGGATAGTGCTGCCGACACCACCCCGGCGATACGCGCTGGGTTGCATGCCCAAGACTTGGCCGGCTTCGTCGTAGAAGCGGCTGCCGGCGTTGTAGCCGGCGTCGAACACCGCATCCGTTACTGCCACACCTGTGGCCAGGCGCGCACGGACCCGTTCGGCACGCAGCGCAGTGGCGTAGTCGCGTGGGGTGACGCCAGTTACAGCCTTGAACACGCGATGCAGGTGATGTGGGCTGAGCCCGACCTGCGCAGCCAGCTCGGCTAGGGGGGGCGGCGTTTCGGCCGCTTCGATCAGCCTGCAAGCTGCGGTGACCGCTTCGGCGTGGCGCGGCTGGGATTCGTTCGGCCGGCAACGCTTGCACGCGCGATAGCCGGCGGCCTCGGCCGCGGCGCAGTTGGCGTGAAAGCTCACGTTCTCAGGCCTGGGCGTGCGCGCCTTGCACGATGGTTTACAGTAGACACCGGTACTGCGCACGGCATAGACGAAGCAGCCGTCGTATTGCGCATCGCGCGCAAGCACCGCTGCCCAGCGCGGGTCGCGCTCGATCGCGAGGTTTGCGGCTTGTTGGGGGGCGTTCATGGCGGGCTCCATCAGTCCATCATGAGCGCAGCATGCGCTGCCCGGCAATGGGATGCTTCCCGTTCCTTGCGCAGCAATCGAAAGGCGCAACGCCGTGGCTGGAGTCGATCGCCAGCAGCGAAGCGAGCCCCTCCGCACGCGGGGCGCAGGCGGGCTGGGGCTAGCCCCACAAAAAACGCCGCCTCTGGGGCGACGTTTTCCTTGGCTTGCGACGCGCTCAGGCTGCGATGCGTCGGCTGATGTCCGCATTCAGCGAGGCATAGACGTTGCGTAGCCGCGATTCCAGTTCCTGGAGCTGGTGCGTCAGCTGCTTGTCCATGTCCTCGAGTTCCTCGATGCGGTCTTCCAGCGTGTCGGTCGCCTTGTGGATGCGCTTGATACTTTCCAGCCGGCGGCGCAGCTGCAGCTGGTGTTCGCGCACCTGCGTCTCCATCGGCGCCATCACCGCCTTCAACCAGTTGTCGACATCGCGGTTGGCCACTTCGAACACGTAGACCACGCGGCTGGCGACCGTTTCGAAGAACTTGGCGGTTAGCCTGCCCTGGCTCGTGGTCAACAGGTTGCTAATGGTGTTGAAGTGCTCGCGGAACGACTTTTCCAGCCGCGCCAGTTCCTTGTGGTACTTCAGCGTGGAGAAGGGCGGTGGCGTCACCTGGCCCAGGCCATGTTCTTCGCTGAACTTCTTGTACATGGCGGCCATCATCGCCTGGATTTCGGCGACCTGTTCGGCGGACTTGCTGATATTGCCGTTCACGTCCTTGAAGAAGCGATCCATGATGGCCCGCAGGCCCCCCTCGCCGAACGAGAACAGGCTGCGTTCCATGTCGCTGCGGATGCGGGCGATCTCAGCCTTGAGTGCGTCCATGCCCAAGAGCGTCAAGAGCTGGTTGGTCTGCTGGCTGAACACGCTGCGCAGTGCCTGAAAGCGCACCAGGCCCTGCTCGAAATGCTTCTTGTCGGTCTGCACCTTGCCCATCATCTGCGCGACCACGTCCTGGTTCTTGCCGCGCAGCTTGGTCAACTCGTCGAGCTGCTCGGTGAGGCCCGAGCGACGGGTGCTGAGGATGGCGCGGGTGGAGCCGACGATGCCTTCGACTTCGGTCACCGTGCTATCGCGCACGATGTCCTGCTTGGCGGGCAACAGCTCGCTGGAAAGTGCGGTTTCCAGCTTCATCAGCTGCGCGCGATCGAGCAGTTCGTCGTTGTTCTGTACCTTGGCGATCAGCGCCTTCTGGGCGGATACCGGGTAGACCTGGCGCTCGGGAACGCCGAGCAGCTGGGCGGTGGTCGCCACCTGTTTGGTGATCTCGGCGTCGATCTCGCCCTGGGTCTTGAGATCGTCCCACATGCCGTCGATCTTGTTGAGCACCACGAGGCGGCCGCTGTTGCCGCCCTGCACCTTGCCGATGTGGTTGCGCCACACATCGATATCGCTCTTGGTCACGCCGGTATCGGCAGCCAGGATGAACAGGATGGCGTGTGCATTGGGCAGCAGGTTGAGCGTCAGTTCCGGCTCGGTACCGATGGCGTTGAGCCCCGGGGTATCGAGGATGACGAGGCCCTGCTCCAGCAGTGGGTGCGGAAAGTTGATCACCGCGTGGCGCCAGGCCGGGATCTCGATCATGCCGTCGGCGCCGACGGTCATTTTCTGATCCGGGTCTTCCTCGTTGTAAAGGCCATAGCGTTGCGCTTCCTCGATCGGCACGCGCTTGGTCTGGCCCACCTGGCGGAACGCGGCAAGCATTGCTTCGGCGTTGTCGAGGTCCAGGAGGATGGTCTGCCATTCCTCGGGGTAGCGGCGGTATTCGCTGGTGGTGACGTTCTGTGCGCGCGTCTCGATCGGCAACAGCTGGATCGCCGGGGGGCGCTTCTCGTCATACAACAGTTCGGTCGGGCACATGGTGGTGCGACCGGCCGACGACGGCAGCACGCGCTGGCCGTAGTGGGCGAAGAAGATGGCATTGATCAGTTCGGACTTACCGCGCGAGAACTCGGCGACGAAGGCGATATTGAGCTTGTCGTCCTTCAGCTTTTCGAGCAGCGTCTGCACCCGCAGCTGAGTCTGCGCATCGTCCAGGTCCTGCTCGGTGAGCCAGCGCGCCAGTTGCGACACCGACTGCGACAGCTCGCCGCGCCAGGCGCTGTAGGCCTGGAAGTCGCCAACGAGGCGGTCACTGGGGTCATTCACCGCCAGATCGTTCATGTGCAGGTAATCCATGCTCAACTCCCTGTGGGATTTCTTGTGTTGCAAGCCCGGTGCTCAATGCTGGCAGCTGGGGCAGAAAAAAGTGGCGCGCTGGCCTTGCCGGATCTGCTGAATGGTGTTGCCACACACACGGCAGGGTTCCCCGTCCCGGCCGTAGGCATAACACTGCAGCAGGAAATAGCCTGCGCGGCCATCGCTGTCGACAAAATCGCGCAGCGTGCTGCCGCCCTGTGCAATCGCATCGGCTAGTGTTTCCTTGACAGATGTCGTCAGACGATCGACTTCATCACGCTTCAGGCTACTGGCCGGCCGACGCGGATCCACGCGCGCGCGAAACAAAGATTCCGACGCGTAGATATTACCCACTCCCACCACCACATGGTTATCCATGATGACCTGTTTCACTGCGGATTGCCGACGGGCGAGCAGGGTGGCGAGATGGTCGGTGTCAAAGTGTGCCGATAGGGGCTCGGGACCGAGGGTTGCGAGCAATGGATGTGTAAGCGGATCACCGTCTTGCCACAAGATCGCGCCGAAACGACGCGGGTCGCGAAAGCGTAGCCGGCGGCCGTTGTCGAACACGATGTCGACATGATCGTGTTTCTCCGGCGGAAACGCCTCGGTGAGCGCGCGCAGCGTGCCGCTCATGCCCAGGTGCACGATCAGCGTGCCGGCAGGAAAGCGGAACAGCAGGTATTTGGCGCGCCGTTCGAGCGCCAGGAGCGGCTGGCCTTGCACGCGCTGCGGTAGATCGCCCGGTATAGGCCAGCGCAAGCGGGGCTCGCGCACGATCAGCTCGGTGACGGTGGCGGCATCGACATGCGGCGCGATGCCGCGGCGCGTGGTTTCGACTTCTGGGAGTTCTGGCATGGCTGCGCTTGGACGGGGTCCGGGGAATTCACTTAATATGGCCGTGTCCAACCACAGCCACACTTAAGCGGATTGTGCCATGCCCTTAGCTGAACGCGCGCGCCTCCCGGCCCTGTTATCCCTGCTGCTTGCCCTGGGGCTCGCCGCATGCGCGACGCCGCCCGAGCCATTGGTTGTCAGCGAAGTGGCCGAGGCGGCAGCGCCCGATGATCCGGTGATCGAACCCAATTACCCGGCCCAATCACTGTCCGAGGACATGCTGCTGCGCTTTCTCGTCGGCGATATCGCGCTGCAGCGCGGCAACACGCAGCTGGCGTCGCAAGCCTGGGCCGAGCTTGCGCAAAAGAGCAGCGACGTGCGCGTCGCCAGGCGGGCCACCGAAGTGGCGATTGCCGCAGGCCAGCTCAATCAGGCGCTCGACGCCTGCGCGCGTTGGCTCGATGCAGAGCCCAGCGCCGCCGAAGCGCGGCAAATCATGGTCAGCCTGCTGATCCGAGCCAACCGCCTGGATGACGCGCGTCCCCACTTGCAGGCGCTGCTGGCGATGCAGCCCAAGGAAGCGGCGCCGTTCCTGATGCAGTTGCACCGGCTCTGGGACAAACAGACCGACCGCAAGGCCGCGCTCAAGCTCACGCAGGAGCTGGCGGCCGGCTACGACGGCTTGCCCGAAGCGCACTTTGCACTGGCGCTTGCCTACGCCAACGCCGATCTCAAGGCCTCTGCATTGACCGAGCTCGATCGGGCCGACGCACTGCGCCCGGCGTGGGAGCCATCGCTGCTCTATCGCGCACAGTTGCTGGAAGACCAGCCTGACGCGCAGCGCGCATTCCTGGAAAAGGCCGTGCGCGCCGCGCCCAAGTCGGCCGAACTGCAGAACGCGCTGGCGCGCAGCTATGCCGAAGCCAAGCGCTACCCGGAAGCGGCCGCTGCCTACGACAAGGCACAGGCTATCACCCCGGGCGACCTGGAGTCGCTGGTTGGAGCGGGTCTCATCGCCATCGAGCTGCGCCAGTTCGACAAGGCCAATGCGCAACTGTCGGCGGCGGTGGCCAAGGCGCCGCGCCAGACCCGCAATCTGTATTACTACCTGGGGGTCGTGGCGGAGGAACAACAGCGCTGGGCCGACGCCGCGCGCTGGTACGAAGGGGCCGAAGGCGAACTCAAGACCATGGCCGATCGCCACCTGGTGCGGGTCTATGCCAAGCTGGACCGGCTGGCCGACGCGCAGGCGCTGATCGCCCGGATGCCTACCGACAGCGCCGAGGCGCGCAACGAGAAGGCGCAGACCGAGGCCCAGCTGTGGCGCGAGACCAAGGATTACGTCCGTGCCTATGCGGTGCTGAGCGATGCGCTCAAGGTCAATCCCGATAGCGCCGAGCTGCTTTACGACCGCTCGCTGATCGCCGATCTGATGAACGACCTCGGTCGTGCCGAGGCCGATCTGCGCCGCTACAACGAACTCAAGCCGGCCAGTGCCATGGGCCTGAATGCGTTGGGGTATACCTTGGCCAACCGCTCGACTCGCCTCGAGGAGGCTCAAAGGTATCTGGAGCAGGCCATTGCGCTGGAACCGGAAAACCCGGTCATCATCGACAGCCTGGGCTGGTTGCGTTACCGCCAGGGGCGCCTGGCGGAGGCGCGCGAGTTGCTGATCAAGGCGCACGCCAAGTTGCCAGATCCGGAAATAGCTGCCCACCTGGCCGAAGTGTTGTGGCAACTGGGGCGCAAGGACGAGGCACGCAAGGTGTTTGCCGAAGCGCAGCAGCTTGATCCGCGCAGCGATGCGCTGCGCGAAACATCGCAACGGCTGGGCATGTAGCCTTGATCCGCTGGCAACTCGTTCTGGCGGCCGCCGCGGCCGCCCTGCTCACGGCCTGCGCCAGCGGGCCGCAAGCGCCGTCCATGCCCGGCGATTTCGCCGCCGATGGGCGTTTGTCCGCCCGGGGCGACGTGGCGGACCGGGTGATCAACGAATCTGCCAATTTCCGCTGGCGCCGCACGGGCGAGCGCATCGACGTCGAGCTGGGTAGCCCGCTGGGCGACACCCAGGCGCGGCTGGCCGTTGTCGCGGGGCAGGCGACGCTGACGCTGGCCGATGGTCGCAGTGCGACGGCGCCGGATGCCGACGCCTTGCTGACCGAGCTGACCGGCCTCGCTTTGCCGGTTTCCCGGCTGCGGTGGTGGCTGGAAGGCGTGCCATCTCCCGACACGACGGTCGACGAACTCGAGGCCGATGGCGCGAGTCGGCGCTTTACGCAGGATGGCTGGGAAGTGGCGCTGTTTAACGCTGAACCCTATCCGAAGCGCTTGACGCTCAAGCGCGACCGTTTCGAAGTCCGTATTGCAGTTTCATCCTGGCAATGACCGTATCCGATACCTGGCAGGCCTATCCGGCGCCGGCCAAGCTCAACCTGTTCCTGCATATCGTCGGCCGGCGTGCCGACGGTTACCACCTGCTGCAATCGGTGTTCCAGCTGATCGATCTTGCCGACACCCTCCACCTGCGGGTACGAAGCGATGGCGTGGTGGCGCACCACAACCCGATTCCGGGCGTACCCGCCGATGACGATCTGACGGTGCGCGCGGCCCGGCTGTTGCAGCGCGAGACCGGTTGCACGCTGGGTGTCGACATCCGCATCGACAAGCGCTTGCCCATGGGGGGCGGCATCGGCGGCGGCAGCTCGGACGCGGCAACGGTGTTGCTTGCGCTCAACCGCCTGTGGGGCTTGAACCTGGCGCGCTCGCGACTGATGCAGCTCGGGCTGCAGCTCGGTGCCGACGTGCCTTTCTTTATTTTCGGCAAGAACGCATTTGTCGAAGGGGTGGGTGAGTTGATGACCCCTGTCGAGACGCCGCGCGGATGGTATGTGGTGCTGCATCCCGGCGTGCACGTACCCACGCCCGCGATCTTCAAGTCGGCGGCGTTGCGACGTGATTGCGTGCCGGTGGCGAGCGATGCAATCGACTATGGTCGCGTTGAAAATGTCATGGAATCAGTGGCTTGCTCGCTGTTTCCCGAAGTGGCCGCCGCGCGTGACTGGCTGGGGCTATATGCGCCAGCGCGCATGACCGGATCGGGAGCATGTGTTTTTGCATTTTTCGCTTCACAAACCGAAAGTGCTTATGTATTATCTCGGTCTCCTGACGAGTTGACCGGCTTTCAAGCCAGAACACTTGATCAGCACCCGTTGTATGAATACGCCGGCGAAGGCTAGCGGATTCATTAGGGGAGTCGCCAAGTTGGTTAAGGCATCGGATTTTGATTCCGACATTCGAGGGTTCGAATCCTTCCTCCCCTGCCAGTTTTAAGGAATAGAAAAGCGTGTAATCCCGATTGATTACACGCTTTTCGTTTTTCAGGGCTAGCAAATGGCTTACGACAGCCTCATGGTGTTCACCGGCAACGCTAACCCCAAGCTTGCCGAGAGCGTCGTCAATCATCTGGATATTTCCCTCGGTCGCGCCTCGGTAGGGCGCTTTTCCGATGGTGAAGTGACGGTGGAACTGCTGGAGAACGTGCGCGGTCGCGACGTTTTCGTATTGCAATCGACCTGTGTGCCGACCAACGACAACATCATGGAAGTGATGCTGATCGTCGATGCACTCAAGCGTGCATCCGCCGGCCGGATCACCGCGGCGATTCCGTACTTCGGCTATGCCCGCCAGGATAGGCGTCCACGCTCGGCGCGCGTGCCGATCTCGGCCAAGATCATCGCCAACATGCTGCAGGTCGCCGGTGTCGATCGCGTGCTGACCGTCGATGTGCATGCCGACCAGATCCAGGGTTTCTTCGATATTCCGGTCGACAACATCTATTCGACTCCGGTGCTGCTGGCCGACATCCGCGCGCAAAACCACGAGAACCTGATGGTGGTGAGCCCGGACGTCGGCGGTGTGCTGCGTGCCCGCGCCATGGCCAAGCAGTTGAACGTCGACATGGCCATCATCGACAAGCGTCGCCCCAAGGCCAACGTGGCCGAAGTGATGCACATCATCGGTGACGTGGCCGATCGCACCTGCGTGATCATCGACGACATGATCGATACCGCCAATACGCTGTGCAAGGCCGCTGCCGCGCTGAAGGCGCACGGTGCCAAGCGCGTGCTGGCCTATGCCACGCACCCGGTGTTCTCGGGGGCCGCAGTCGAGCGCATCCTGCAGTCCGATCTCGACGAAGTGGTGGTGACCGATACCATCCCGCTATCCGAGGCGGGCCAGGTGTCGGACCGCATCCGTGTCGTATCGATCGCGGGCCTCCTGGCCGAGACGATGCGCCGCATCAACAACGAAGAGTCGGTCTCGTCGTTGTTTGTCGATTGATTTGAAGGCCCTGCCTTGCGGCGGGGCCTGCGTTATTTGGGGGAATCGTCCCCCGGATCTGGCGCCAACCTGGTCGCGGGTGGCGTCGGTTTTTTACTGGAGCAAGACCATGACCTACGAAATTAGCGCTGAATCGCGCGATCTGCAGGGTACGGGTGCGAGCCGCCGCCTGCGCAAGGCCGGCCAACTGCCCGGCATCGTCTACGGTGGCAACAAGGAGCCGAAGGCGGTTTCGCTCGATCACAACAGCATGTACTACAAGCTGCAAGAAGAAGCGTTCCACACTGCGCTGGTGAAGCTGACCGTTGGTGCCGAGACCGAACAGGTTCTCGTGCGCAACGTGCAATACCATCCGTTCCGCCAACTGGTTCTGCATATCGACTTCCAACGCGTCGATGACAGCACCAAGGTTGAACTGAAGGTGCCGCTGCACTTCAAGAACGGCGACAACTCCGTTGGTGTGAAGCTGCAAGGCGGTACGATCAGCCACATCCTGAACGAAGTGGCCGTGCGTTGTGTGGCGACCAAGATCCCCGACTTCATCGAAGTCGACCTTGGCAACCTCGACGTTACCCACACTTCGGTTCACTTGTCCGACCTCAAGCTGCCGGAAGGCGTTGAGCTGGTGTCGCTGGTCCGCGGCGAAAACCTCGGCGTGGCCAACCTCAACGGTGCCAAGGCCGGCGAGTAATCGCGAGCCTGAATGCAAAAAAGCCGGCGCAAGCCGGCTTTTTTGTTGTGCTCGATTTCACCCGCGCAGGATATTTCCGACTTCACGCTGGCCATTATCGGCCGCGCCGCGGTGGCCGGAGCGCCGCAATGCCGTCAGCCACTCTTCGACCAGCGCCTCGAGGGCGTCGCCGTCCTTCAGTGTGGCAAAGCGTTCGGCCAGCTTGGATTCCCAGCCTTCGCCGAGAAACTCGTGGGTGATGCGGATCACTACCTGCTGCACTTGGGCCAGTCGCGTGTCGGCGGGCAGCTTGTCGTAGGGGGTGTGAACCACCGGTGCGTGCGTAGCTGCAGCGCCGGAGATTGGCATGATGAGATTGAGTTGCTGCAGCAGCCGGATCACATCGCTGGCGCCAGGCATCATCGACGCCAAGTCGTCGAAGCTGCGGCGGCCGTCGACCATGATCAACAGCTGCCGCGCCTTGAGTGGCACCTGCCCGCTGCGCTCGGTCAGTTCGCGTTGGCCTAGGTCGGTCTTCTGGTAAACGGTTGCCATGATCGCACTCTCCAAACAGTATTGCTGTTTTCTAATATATGAGGAGAGTACTGTGTTGCACAGGGTTTACTTACGTATTTTTGCGGCAATGGTTGTATTTATCCGACATTCGGCATGGTTCATATAAATTCCAGCGCTGCAATTACATAAATATTACAAAGAACCGTAAGAATGTAGGCCTGATAAAAACATGTTCACGCCAATGAAGGCAAAAGTGGTGACCAGCAGGCCAACCACCGACCACCATGCGAGTACCGTGCCACGCCAGCCTTTGACGAGGCGTACGTGCAGCCAGGCCGCGTAGTTGAGCCAGACGATCAGCGCCCAGGTTTCCTTCGGATCCCAGCTCCAGTAACCGCCCCAGGCTTCCGCCGCCCACATCGCGCCGAGGATGGTGGCAATGGTGAAGAAGAGGAAGCCGACGGCGATCGCCTTGTAGGCCACCTCATCCAGCGTTTCCGGCTTGGGCAGGAAGCTGGCGAGCAGGCCGCGATTGAGCGCCAGCAGCAGCATGCCGGCGACGGCCAGGATGAAGAGCGCGACCAAGCCGCTGCCAGCCCCCAGCTTGGGGAACCATTCTGCCCCCTTGAGCTGAAAGGTAATGCCTGCCGCGATGAGCAAGGTGGCAACGCCATATAGCGCGACCCGGTTGCCACCGGGCAGGGTGGGGGCTGGCACCGCCAGCAACCAGGCCATGCCCAGCATGGCCGACAGGGCGAAGGCCCCGTAGCCGATGAAGTTGGCCGGCACATGGATCTTCATCCACCACGATTGCAGCGCCGGGATCAGCGGCTGGATCTCGTGGGCCTGGCGATCGAAGCTGTACCACAGGATGAAGCAGACGGCGGCCGAGATCACCAGCAGCACGAAGGCACCCATGGCGCGCGCCTGGAACTTGGCCTCGTAATAGAGGTACATCAGCGCGGTGATCAGGCAGAACAGCACGAATACTTCGTACAGGTTGGAGACGGGAATGTGGCCGACGTCGCTGCCGATTAGATAGCTCTCGTACCAGCGCACCAGCTTGGAGATCAGTGCAGCACCCGCGGCGGCCCAGGCGAGTCCGGAGGCGATCGACAGCGCGGTGTTCGAGCGGCGCAGCAGGCCCAGCCAATAGAGCGCGGTGGCAAGGAAGAACAGCACGCACATCCACATCACGGCCGACTGGCTCGATAGCAAGTACTTGAGCCAGAACACCGCCTGGCCGCGGGCCAGATCGCCCTGATACAGCGCCATGGCGCCGATGGCGATGGCGGCGCACGCCGGCAGGAACACGCGCATCGGCCGCCAGAACCAGCCCAGCCAAATGATGCCTGCGGCAGAACCGATAAGAATGCCCTGTTCGTAGTAATCCATGAACTCGCGGTAGCGGCTGAAGGCGGTGAAGCCGGCAAAGATCACCAGCAGCGCAAAGGCGAAGTCGAGCGGGCTGCGTTGTTTAAGGGCTTGCATGGGGGCGCTCATCGGGGTGTTCGTTGGTATCGGGCAGCAGCGCGGCAACGTGGCGGGCAAAGCTGCGATCGAGCTCGGCATCGTGGCGGCTGGCGGTCATGGCGAGCAGGGTCTGGCCGTTCGCGGTACGCAGCCACAGTCGTTCTTCGCGCAGATAGAACATGCAATAGATGCCGATCACCAGCAACAGACAGCCCAGGTAGACAATGTTCTGCCCTGGCGCGCGCGCCAACTGGAAGCCACTGGCCTGCACTTCTTCGAAGCCGGTGGGCTGCAGGTAGACTGGGCCGCCGTAGTCGAACAGGCTGCTGGTGGCAACGAGGCTATCCATCAGGAAGCGGTATTGCTCGCCGTCCATGGGCAGCGTGGGCAGGCCGGCGCGTTGCTGCGCCACGTCCATGGCGTCGCCGACGGCACCCTGCAGGATCTTGAGGTAGGTCTGCGCCACCGTTTCGCGCTGGGCGTCGGGAACCTCAGCCTTGAGGAAGGCATCGAGCGCCGGAAAACCCCCGTTGCCGAACTGGGCGAGCAGGCTTTGCGTGACCTGCTCGAACTGTTGGCGGTTGGTGGCCGAGAAGCCACCGCCCTTGAAGGCTGTATCCGCAGTGCGGCGGGCGATTTCCGGGTAGAGCGACTTGTCGAGCAGCACCGCGCGCAGTCGCATGAACGTCGCCGGGCTGGCGTCTTTATCAAGCGGAACGCGCACGAAGGCAAACTGTTCAGCCACCTCGCGGCGCAGGCCGGTCAACAGATAGAGCGCATCATTCTCGCTGAATGGAGCGAGATAGTTCAGATACTCGACCGCCTGGCCCGCATCGTCGCGCAGCTTGAACTGAATCGACGGGCCGAGGTTGCGCAGGTTGTGTTCGGCCTTGACCGATTGCGCGTTGGCCAGCGCCTGCTCGAAACGATTGACCGCCACGGTGGAGGTGGCCTGCTCGGTGCGACCCAGGTTCTCGATGTTGAACACGCGCAGGTCGCCGAATTCGAGCTTGTAGTCGCGCTCCGCCATGCGCAGCGCCTGCGTGCTTTGCGATTGGGCAGCCAGCGCTTGCGCCGTGCCGCCAGCGAGCTGCCACAGCTGGAAGGAGAGCGGTGAGCCGCCATCACCGAAGCTCGCCTGGTAGATAGCGACGCCTTCATGGATCAACGGCTTGTTGACCTCGACGGTGGCGCTCTTCAACACCTTGCCGCTCTTGCGATCGAGGACGTCCACGTCGGAGGCGAAGCGCTTGGGCTGGCCGGTGCTGTAGTGCTCGACGTGGAAGGCCTTGAGGTGCAGTGCGAACGGCAGCTCCTGGACGAAATAGCCTTGGCCCGAATTGAGGAAGACCACGTCGCCGGTGCCGCCTTCTGGCAAGGTCACATTGCCGCGAAACGCCGGGTTGTCCCTGCCCAGGCGGCTTTGCGCCGGAACCTGGCTTTGCGGCAGATCGCGCGTTTCCGGCGCCTTGCTGCCGGTGAGTTCACGCAGCTTGAGCGGCAGGTTGCCGTCGAGCAGGCCGCCGACGCAGATCACGACGATGGCGGAGTGGGCGAAGAAGTAGCCCAAGCGCTGACCGGCGCCTTTCTTGGCAGCGATGATGCGCATGCCGTCGGCCTCGCGCTCGCGAAAACGGAATCCCTGCGCGGCGAGGTAGGGCTTGACCCGGTCCAGGTCGAGCCCGGTATCGACTTCGACGTGATGCGCCATCAGCCGCAAGGAATTGTGGCTGGCGTGTTCGCGAAAGCTCTTGATGTCGCGCAGCATGCCGGGCAGGTGGCGCCAGATGCACAGCGAGATCGAGACGACGAGAAACAGCAGCAGCAACAGAAACCAGCTGGCGTGGTAGACATCGAACAGGCCCAGCGGCTCGAAGAAGCGGAACCAGAATTCGCCGAACTCGATGCGATAGTTCACATACGGTTCGTTCTGCTTGAGTACGGTGCCGATCACGGCGGCGATGGCGAGCACGACCAAGAGGCCGATGGCGAAGCGCATCGACGAGAACAGGTCGAACAAGGCGCGACCGAAGGAGAGGTGTTTGAGGCGTTTATCGGTCATGAATGCGACAAGGGGCGTGGTACGCCCCTTGTGCCTTGGTATGGTCCCCGGCTTAGGGCCGGCGAGGCCAGATTAGTTCAGGGCCTGGATGTATTCCGCGACCGCCTTGATTTCAGCGTCCGACATCTTGGCGGCCACCTGGGTCATCACCGTGTTGTTGGCGCGCTCGCCGGAGCGGAACGCCTTCAACTGGGCTTCGGTGTAGCTGTTGTGCTGCCCGGCCACGCGCGGGAACTGGGCGGGGATGCCTGCACCGTTCGGGCTGTGACAGGCCATACAGGCCGGGATGCCCTTGGCGGAGACGCCACCACGGTAGATCTTCTTGCCGGCGTCGATCAGCGTCTTGTTCGATGCGCCGCGTGCCTTGGCGCTCTGCGAGCCGTAGTAGGCAGCCACGTTCTTCATGTCGTCTTCCGACAGCGGCGAAGCCATGCCCAGCATCACCGGGTTCTTGCGCACCTGCTTCTTGAATTCGGCCAACTGCTTGACGATGTATTCCGGATGCTGGCTGGCGAGGTTGGGATTCGCCGCGGCCACGCTGTTGCCGTCGGTGCCATGACAGGCGGCACAGACCGTGTCGACGATCTGCTTGCCCTTGACCGGATCACCCTTGCCGGCCGCAAATACGGACGGGCTCAGCAGCACCGCTGCAAGCGTTGCGACGAATACTGCGGCCTTAGGCGCACTGCGCATAACCCTGCTCCCTGTTGCTATTGTTGTCGCGGCCTTTCGGCCGGTGTGCGATCAAATCCTGTTATTCTATACGAAGACTTTTTACCCCACCACACACCATGTCCCTGTTCCGCGGCCTGCAATTCCTTACCACCGTCAACGACCTGCGCGCCTTGCCGCAGGAAGGGGTGGAGGTCGCCTTCGCCGGCCGTTCCAATGCCGGTAAATCGAGTGCGATCAATACGCTGGCCAACCACACCCGACTTGCCTTTGTTTCGAAGACGCCGGGGCGTACGCAGCATATCAATTACTTCGACTTTGGTGCCGAGCGCCGCCTGGTCGACCTGCCAGGCTACGGCTACGCCGAAGTGCCTGCCGCCGTGCGCGCGCACTGGGAAAAGCTGCTGGGTCAGTACCTGGTGGGGCGTAGCAATCTGATCGGCCTCGTGCTGATCATGGATGCGCGCCGCCCGCTCACCACGCTCGATCGTCGCATGCTCGACTGGTTTTTGCCCACTGGCAAGCCAGTACACTGCCTGCTCACCAAGGCCGACAAGCTGTCGCGCCAGGAGCAGACCAAGATTTTGCGCGAAGTGGAGAAGGAATTTTCCGGGGATGGGCAGCTCACGGTGCAGCTGTTTTCCAGCCTGAAAAAGCAGGGTGCCGAGCAGGTGGAAGAGGTCGTGGGGGCTTGGTTCGCCGCGTGCGCCACTGACAATATGACGGACGGTGCATAGTCTGGCTTGAACTTTCTTAACCGATTCCTATCTTATGAGTCAGGTGCGCCCCTGCACCTCCCGCTTTTCCTCCCTGAGCGGGTGCCTCGGCGACATGCCGGGGCCGTTAAGCCCCGGTCACTCTCCCCTTGAGACCGGGGTTTCTTTTTAGGTGTCGCAAAACGGTATCCTGATCAATAAAAACGCGCCCCAAGGCGCGTTTTTATTGGGTGCGAGCGATCCGGCTTATAGCCCCAGTCGCTGGCAGACCGTTCCCACCGCGCCTGCGGCATTGAGCGTATAGAAATGCAGACCCGGCGCTCCGCCTGCGAGCAGCTTGTCGCACAGCTCGGTGACCACATCAAGCCCGTAGGCACGGATGGCCGCAGCGTCGTCGCCGAACGACGCCAGCCGCAAGCGCAGCCAGCGCGGGATCTCGGCGCCGCACGTGTCGGAGAAACGCGCAAGCTGGCTGAAATTCTGGATCGGCATGACGCCGGGAACGATGGGTACCGTGACTCCACGGGCACGCACTTCATCGACGAAACGGAAATACGCGTCGGCGTTGAAGAAATACTGCGTGATCGCCGCGTTGGCGCCGGCATTCACCTTGTTTACGAAGTTGCGGATATCGGCTTCGGCGTTCTGCGCTTGCGGGTGGTATTCCGGGTAGCCCGCGACCTCGATACGGAACCAGTCGCCGTGCTGTTCGCGGATAAAAGCGACGAGTTCATTGGCGTAACGGAATTCGCCGACGTCGACCATGCCGGACGGGATATCGCCGCGCAGCGCGACGATGCGGCGTATGCCGTGCTCGCGATAATCGGCCAGCAAGGCGGTGATCGCATCGCGGGTCGAGCCGATGCACGACAGGTGCGGCGCGGCGTTGAAGCCTTCACCCTGGATTTCCAGCACCGCGTTGCGCGTGCCTTCCTGCGTGGTGCCGCCGGCGCCGAAGGTCACAGAGAAGAACTCGGGCTTGAATTGCGCAAGCTGATGCCGCGTATTGCGCAGCTTTTCCACGCCTTCCTGCGTCTTGGGCGGGAAGAATTCAAAACTGATATGGCGCTTCGCGTCGGTAGTGAGGTGTGAGGTGGGTGTGGTCATCACTGCATCCAGTGGCGGGGAGGGCGGGTGAGTCTTCACTCACGCCCAGCCCATCGGGTTCTTAGTAGCGATAGTGCGCCGGCTTGTACGGGCCTTCCTTGGGCACGCCGATGTAGGCGGCCTGCTCGGTGGACAGCGTGGTCAGCTTGGCGCCGATCTTCTTCAGGTGCAGGCGGGCGACCATCTCATCCAGATGCTTGGGCAGCACGTAGACGCCGACCGGATACTGGTCGAGCTTGGTGTAGAGCTCGATCTGCGCCAGCACCTGGTTGGCGAAGGAATTGGACATCACGAAGCTGGGGTGGCCGGTGGCGCAACCCAGGTTCACCAGGCGGCCTTCGGCCAGGAGGATGATGCGCTTACCGTCGGGGAAGACGATATGGTCGACCTGCGGCTTGATGTTGTCCCATTCGTACTGGCGCAGCGATGCGACTTCGATTTCGCTGTCGAAGTGGCCGATGTTGCAGACGATGGCGTTGTGGCGCATGCGCTTCATGTGCTCATGCGTGATCACGCCGACGTTGCCGGTGGTGGTGACGAAGATGTCGGCTTCGCCGGCGATCTCATCCATCAGCACCACGCGATAGCCTTCCATGGCGGCTTGCAGTGCGCAGATCGGATCGATCTCGGTGACCCACACCGTTGCGCCCAGGCCACGCAGCGATTGGGCGCAGCCCTTGCCCACGTCGCCGTAACCGAGCACCACGGCGACCTTGCCGGCGATCATCACGTCGGTGGCGCGCTTGATGCCGTCGACCAGCGATTCGCGGCAGCCGTACAGGTTGTCGAACTTGGACTTGGTGACCGAGTCGTTGACGTTGATCGCCGGGAACGCCAGCTTGCCCTGCTCGTGCATCTGGTAGAGGCGATGTACGCCGGTGGTGGTTTCCTCGGTCACGCCCTTGATGGCGGCGAGCCGCGTGGAATACCACTTCGCATCCTTGGCGATCTGCGCTTTGATCGCGGCGTAGAGCACGGTTTCTTCTTCGTTGGTCGGGTTGGCAACCAGCGACAGATCGGATTCAGCACGCGCACCCAGATGCAGCAGCAGCGTGGCATCGCCGCCGTCGTCGAGGATCATGTTGGCGTATTGGCCGTTGCCGAAATCGAAGATGCGATGGGTGAATTCCCAGTATTCCTCCAGCGATTCGCCCTTGTAGGCGAACACGGGGGTGCCGGCGGCGGCGATGGCGGCGGCGGCGTGATCCTGCGTCGAGAAGATGTTGCACGATACCCAGCGCACGTCGGCGCCCAGCGCCTGCAGCGCCTCGATCAGCACGCCGGTCTGGATGGTCATGTGCAGCGAGCCGGCGATACGTGCGCCCTTGAGTGGCTGCTGCGCGCCGTATTGCTCGCGCACAGCCATCAGGCCCGGCATTTCGGTTTCGGCGATGTTCAGTTCCTTGCGGCCCCAGGCGGCAAGGGAGATATCGGCAACGTGGTAATCGGTGAATTCGGCCACGGTGGTGCTCCTGTGTGGCCGGGGGGATGCGGCCCACCCGTCATCCCAAGCCCGGCAGGGGTTGGAAGGGGTGAGCGCCGTTGTGATGAATCCGAGCCTGGCCCGCTAGGGTGCGGATCGCAGCGCTCCTCGGAATGCCGGCATGATAACGAATCGGTTGCCACTTGCCGAGCCCGTCGCGACTTGCGGCTGGCGCATCACGCCCATCCGGCCGGTGTGCATGCGATCCATGTCGAGCGCGCGTAGCGGTCGCTGGCGATTTCTGCGGCTGCAGCCGTGTGTGCCGTACTCACAAGGGGCTTGGTCCGCGATTGTGAATTTTGCTATGCGGGTACTCTGAATCGAGGGGTAAGGTGAAGTGGCCTCTAACGCACAAGGAGCAATCCGATGCTGAAAACGACACTTTCCCTGCTTGCCAGCTCCGTATTGCTGGTGGGCATACAGGCTTATGCCGACAACGTCGCGCCGGAAACGGCGACCGGCGCGTCCAAGGAGCCACAGGCTCAATCTCAATCGAAAAAGTCGCCTGCCGAGCGCCGCGCCGGCATCCGCAAGATGGCCCAGGAATCGCTGAACGAGATCTACGCCAAGCATCCGAAGGCCAAGGACGACATTGCCAAGGCGGCGGGTTATGCGGTGTTCAATACCGGCAGCGTGCAGGTGGTGTTTCTCGGCGCAGGCGGTGGCGAAGGCGTGGCCGTCAGCGGTGGCAAGGAAACCTTTATGAGCGTGGTGCAGGCCAAGGCAGGGCTGGGGCTGGGCGCCAAGAATACGCGTCTGGTACTGGTGTTCACCGACGCCGCGGCCTACAAGAAGTTCATCACCAAGGGCTGGACACTGGAAGGCCAGGGCACGGCGGCCGCGAAGGCGGGCGATAGCGGTGGCGATGTGTCAGGCGCTGCGCTCGTTTCCAAGGGGGTCTATGCCTACCAGTTCACCGAGAACGGTCTGACCGCGGAAGTGACAGTCGCAGGTGGCAAGTATTCGGTCAACAAGGAACTCAACAGCGGCAATTAGGCTGCCACGCGATAAAGCGGCTCCGCTTCGGCGGGGCCGCTTTTATTGCGCAATCACAGGCCGCGTTCGCTTTGCCAGAGCGCGGCGAGCCAGGACCACGCCTGGCCAGCCAGGCTGCGGTGCTCGCGCTCCAGGGTGACTTTGCCGGGCAGCTCGACCCGAATCGAGCGATGGTCGCATTGAGTCAGGCGCACGCGAAAGGTGGCTTCCAGCGGCAGGAGTCCTTCGGCTTTGCGCACGGTGCTGATCGCGCCGCCGTGCACGCTGGCGAGATAAGGCTGGGGCAAGGCGCGCAGGTTGACCGTTTCGGCCTGTGCCTCGCGACAGCGGATACGGCCAAATTCGGGCAGATCGGCGATGAAGACACCGCCGCCAGTCGCACGCAGCGCATCGTGATCGGACTCGCCCACGTAGGCCTCGGCCTTGAGCGCGTTGTCGTTGCCGATGATCTGGTAGAGCTTTTCACCGCGCGCGAGCCAGGCGCCGTCGGCGATGAAGGAATTGGCTTCGGCCACGCGTCCGGCGAACGGCGCGCGGATTTCCAGCCGGCTGCGCTGCATGGCAAGGCCCGTGACCTCCTCATGCGCGGCTATCCAGCGGCGGCGCAAAACGTCGCCTTCCTCCTGCAGCTTTGCGTCAAACGGCTGCTGTTCGACTTGCCAGCGCAAGGTGATCTCCTGCTGGCGAGCCGCCTGCCATCGGAAATCGAGTTCTGGCGAGACGATGCGTGCCAGCACCTGGCCCGCGTGTACTGCGTCGCCTTCGCGGACGAACTCGCCGGTGATGCGGCCCGTTTCGGCGGCGTAGAGCGCCAGGCTCTGGCTCGCGCCCAGCACCGCCGGCGCGCGCACGCTGCCGCGCCAGGGGACGAAGGCGAGCAGCAGCAAGGCACCAATGATGACGAGCGTACGGCGCGTGACGCCATTCCAGCCCAGGTCGGTGCGGCGTCGCCACCAGGCCTTGAGCTCGCGCCACACCGGCAGCACGATGAACCAGCCCAGTTCGACCGCCAGCATCGCCAGGCCCAGGGCCTTGAAGAACAGGTGGTAGACCATGAGCGCGATGCCGATGAACAGCACCAGCCGGTACAGCCAGGTGGCGAAGGCAAAACCGATCAGGAAGCGCTGGCGGGCGGGCGAGAACGGCTCCGGCGGCGTATCGCCCAGTCCGAACAGTACTTCGCGCAGCCACCAGCGCCCGAGCGCAAAGGCGCGCTCGTGCAGATTGGGCAGATTCAGCGCATCGGCCAGCAGGAAATAGCCGTCGAAGCGCATGAAGGGGCTGGCGTTGATCGCCAGCGTGATCAGCCAGGTGCTGGTGGCGAGCAGGAACACACCGGCGCGCAAAGGGCCGTCGGGCATGAAGTTCCACGCCAGCGTGGCGCAGGCGGCCAGCGCCAGTTCGGCCAGCATGCCGGCGGCGCCGATCTTGAGCCGATCCTCGCGCCGCGTCAGCTTCCACGCTTCGTTGGTGTCGGTGTAGAGCACGGGCCACAGCACCATAAAGGCCACGCCCATGGTCGGCACGCGACAGCCGTAGCGGTACGCGGTGAGCGCGTGGCCGAACTCGTGCAGGACCTTGGCCAAAGTGAGCGCAATGCCGATGCCGAAGAGGCCCCGGACGCCGGTATACGACGAGAACGTATGCATGAATTCGTCCCAGCGACGCGATGCCAGGAATAGCCCCACGAGCGCGATTCCGGCGATCGCCCACCAGAACCCGGGGTGGAAGATCCAGCGGGTGCGTGGCGCCAGCTGCTTGAGGATGGGCATGGGCCGCAGCAGCGGCAAGCGGAAAAACAGGTAGTGCTTGAGCAGCCACATGGCGTGGCTTGTGCGCTGCGCCGCGGCCGTCTGCCGCAGTCGGGCGCTGTCCTCGGCGCGCCAGGACAGCAGCAGATTGTGCTGCGACAGCAGTTGGAACAGTGCCTCGCAGTCATCCAGGCCAACGGTGAGCGTGGTTTCGTGATTGACCGCGGCGGTGATGGCGGCCGGCTCGCCCAGCGACCAGCGCGACAACAGCTCGAACGCAGACCAGCTCAGCTCATAGAAGCGGTTGGCGGCCGGGTCGTGCAGCGTCCAGGTGGGCGCGCCCGATAGATCGACGGGGCCCGGATGCAGCGTCAGGTCCTGGCGCAGTGGCGGCAGCATCACCAGCCCAGCCATTGCCGCAACGTGGCAATGGGGCGTCGCAGCGCGTAGTAGATGAAGGGCACCCAGCTGCCGGACAGGCGCGCCGTGCCACGAAGCCCCAATCGCGGGGTGTCCTGCACAAAGGCGGCGCGCACCCGGTAGGCCAGTACGCCCTGCTCGGTTTCCTCGGCGCCGTACGAGACGCCGATGATGCGCGCATCGAACGATACGGTCGGGCTGGCGTTGGGGTAGAGCGTGATGGTGTCGCCCGGTGCCAGTTCGATCTGCTCGGCGACCGGCATGTGCGCCACCAGTTCGACCTTGGCCGGATCGGCCAGCAGCAGCACCTTCTCGCCGATGCTCACCGTCTTGCCCTGCCAGTCGTTCACATCGCCGAACACGGCGACGCCGGCGCGCTCGGCCTTGACCTGTACCCGTTCGAGCTGTTCGGACATGTATTGCAGTTCCAGCGACTTCTGCTCCAGCTCGCCCTGCGCCAGTGCCATCTTCACGCGCTCGTTGTCGTCGGTGACGGCAAGCTGCGCTGCCTGGCGATATTCCTCCTCTGCGGTATCGTAAGCCCGTTGGGCCACCGCGCGCCGGGTCTGCAACGCGGCGGTGTCGAGATTGAACAGCGGAGCACCGGCTGCGACGGCTTGGTTGGGTTCGACGTAGAAGCGATCGATCACGCCGTCGAGCGGTGCGCGCACCAGAAAAGGCTGTCGTGGCATCACTTCGGCTGGCGCCAGTACGGTGAGCCTGACCGGGATCAGGCAGGCGAGCGCGATGCCGGCCAGGATGCGCCGTTGCAGCTTGCCGGGGCGCAGCGCGGCCTTGAGCCGGGCGCCGAGCCGCTCGCGCGGCTGGAATGCGGCGAACGCGTGGCCGTAGGCGTGGATGAGCTCTCCGAGCACGGCCTGTTCGTGCTCGGAGAAGCGCGTTTCACGTGCTAGCAGCAGACCGCCTTCGCGCAGGCCGGACGTGCTGTGCAGCGGCAGCCACAGCACATGCTGCGGCAGCCAATCGGCCCAGTCCTCGCCCAGCCCGTCCGGTACGCTGCCCGCATCGAGCGGGGTAGCCACGCTGTATAACTTCGCCAGCTTGCGGCACAGCGGGGCCAGCCATTGCAGATAGGGCGCGTTGGGATCGGTGAGCGGCAGGCCCGACACCGCCGCAACACTGCCAAGACCGGCCTCGGTCCACAGTGCCGCCTGGCGATAGGGAACGAGGTTCAGCGTCTCGTTCACCATCACGAAGCCCAACTCCGCCACGCTGGCCGCCTCGCGGGCGCGGCGCGAGAGCTGGACCAGCGTCAAGAGCGCCTGGTTGGCTGGGGCGTGCTCGATCATGGTGTGGGAAAGCTGGCCCAGCCGCTCATGCCGGGTAACAGGTCTGGATGGTTGCCGGTGATCTGTCCGGTGATGGAGATCGACTGGCTGACCGGGTCGATGCGCGCGCCGGTGCGGATCACCTTGGCCGGGTAGGACAGGCCGAGCTCATCGACGCTGACGGTGAAGGCGGTACCGGGCTTGACGCGGGCCAGCCACTTGGATGGCACGATCATCTGCAATTCGAGCTGACTGACGTCGACGATTTCCAGCAACGGCTTGCCGGGCGTGACGAACTCCGCGCTCGAGGCCATGCGCTTGGCGACACGGCCGGAGAATGGTGCGCCGATGGCGCATTTGCTGACGGTAGTGCGCATATAGGCGGCTTCGGCGGCCGATTCCTTTACCTTGGCTTCGGCCTGCTCCACTTCGAGCTTGCCCACTGAATTGAGCTCGGCCAGGCGCTGGTTCACGCTGAGCAGCTTGCGCGCCGCCTCGTTGGTCGCTTCGGCCTTGCGCAGCTGCGCCTGGAACAGCGTGCAGTCGAACGAGACCAGCGCCTGGCCCTGCTTGAAGCTGTCGCCTTCCTTGAGCGGCAGCCGGGCGATCTTGGCGTTGAGCTCGCTGGAAATCACCACCGATTCACGCGCGGCCAACTGGGTGCGGATGCGGCCGTCCTTGTCGCCCCCCGTAAAGGCCGTGGGCGCCGCCTTGGGAGCCGCGCCCACGGTTGCCGCCAGCGCCAGGCCGGCGAGCACAACGGCCCACTTCATTGCTTCGCCTCCGCGGCCGGGGGTTCCACCAGCAGCTGTTCGCGTTCGGCGATCGCCGTGCGCAGGGTGGCGAGGTCATGCGACTTGACGGTATCGGGCAGCGGATCGACACCCAGTGTTGCCAGCATTTGGCCATACGAGTTCTGCAGCGCACCGTAGCTCTGGTACAGCCGCAGCTCGGACATCATGGCGCTGGCTTGGGCGCGGATCTCGACCAGTTTGCCCTGGGCGTCGGCCTTGGCGGCATTCTTGGTGTGCGTCAGGATGCGCTGATCGACCTCATTCATCTCGTCGGACAGCTCGAACTGGCGCTTGCGGCCGATATATTCGCGATACGCGACATGCACCTGCGTTAGCACGGCCATGTTCAGCGCCAGCCGTTGCTGGCGGGCCACGTCGTATTGCGCTTGCGCGGCACCGCGGATGTTCTGGTAGTTGAGCAGATTCATCAGGTTCCAGCTCACGCGCAGCCCCAGGTCACGCCAGCTCGAATTCACCAGATAGCTGTCGCTGTCGTAATTGGCGCCCAGCTCGATATTGACACCCGGCAGCACCTTGGCCAGCGCCTTCTTGGTTTCCAGCAGCCCGATGCGCTCGTTGTAGCCGGCTTCGACCAGTTCTGGCCGGTTGATGAGCGCGGTTTCCTCCATCGCCTCGGCGGAGACCGGCAGCTTGGGCGAGGAAAAGCCGCTCGGCAGCGCCAGCGCGTACTGTTCGCCGGGCGGAATGTTCATGATGGAAGCCAGCCTTGGCTTGGCCTGGGCCAACTCGTCGCGTACCGATTCGAGCTGGCGCAGGATGTCGAGCAACTGGCGCTGGTAGTTCAGCGTGTCGAGCGGGCCTTGCAGCTTTTCCTTCTCGATCTTGCGCGAGTCGGCGAGCGCGCTGCGCGTCAGCGCGAGCAGCGGTTCGACCTTGGTTTCCAGCTGTTGTGCCCCGACCGCCTGCCAGTACGCCTGGCGCACCTGTTGCATCATCAAATGGACCACCTTGCGCCGGCGCTCGCGCATCACCAGCACCCGATCGGACTGTTGTTGCGCGGTGTAGTAGCTGACGCCGAAATCGAGCACGTTCCACGACATGGTCAGATCGCCCGTGTAGTGCTCGCGATCGGACGAGGTCGACGGGACCAGCGATTGTTCGCCGGTCACGTAGTCCTTGGACGACGAGGCCAGTTCATTGTTGCGCGAAAAGTAGCCGGCCTCGGCCGTTAGCCTCGGCAAGAGGTCGAAGCGCGCCAGGTCGAGCTGGCGCTGCGACAGCGCTTCTTCCATCAGTTTGAGGCGGTGGTCGAGGTTGTACTTGACGGCGCGGGCCATCGCTTCATCGAGCGTGACCGGCCCGGTCAGGGCTTCCTGGTCTGCGAACATGGCCGCGCGCTGCTGCGCGATCCCGGCCTGGCGCTCGTCCTGCGTGATCGGCGTGGGCTGGATGGCGCAACCTGCGAGCAGCGTGCTGGCGATGAGGGCAGCCAGCGGCCTGGGGCGGAAGTGGTAGGAGGGTTTCAAACTGCGATCCTTGTCTTGTGGGCGAATCAGGCGAGCACGCGTTCGCCGCTCTTTTCCAGGTGATGCAATAGCGTGGCACCGGCGGCTTGCCGGGCCGCCCGACCGAACTGGTCAAACTGAAGTGCCAAGGCCGGCTTGCCGCCGGCGGGCGGTTCTGCGCCGTCAAGCTCCAATGCCGCTGCGAGCGCGGTACGGGCAAGTTCGGCGGGGGCTGTTTCACCCGCATCCGATTGTTTGTTTGCGGCCTTCACGGTCAGATCCAGCTGGCTGCTGGCACGGTTGCCCTTGTTGTCGTGCGCGATCACCTCGATCACCAGCTTCTGGTTCAGACCCTGCGGCGGTTGGCCGCTGAGCGTGCCGGTCACCGGGTCGAATTTCAGCCATTTCGGCAGCGGGCGACCGTCGGCGAGGCGGACTTCCACGGTGATGTCGGCGTTCCTGTCGCTGTGGCTGAAGGTCGAGACCGGCAGTGCGATATTCACCGCATGCCCGGCTTCGACCGAATAGCTGCCGATCTCGGGCATGGCCTGCAGGCCAGTGCCAGTGGACGCACCGATTTCGACAAAGCTGCCACGACTTTCCGGTGCGGCGAAGGTGTTGCCGACGTTGGAGAGCGGGTCGGTACTGAACGGATTGCCGAGGACGGCGAGGCCACCCATCATGCCGCCGGTCGGGTTGAGCGTGGTGGGTACATCGAATAACACGCCCGCATCCGTCGGTGCCAGGGTGATGGGGGGCGCCGACGGGGAAACGAACACCGGCGGGATCGGCGTCGGCACCGGGGCCGGAACCCGCACCGGTGGCGGCACGAACGGCGCGGCGGTCTCGATGATGACCCCGCTGGTATTCACCCCGGGCAGGTTCGGATCCATCGCGTTGCCCGCGGCATCGCGCAAGGTTGCGCCGTTGGCGTCCAGGCGGGTCACGGCGATGCCATCGCTATCGCGCTGCCCGCTTTGCACCGTGTACTGGAAGACCAGGGTGTCGCTATTGGAGCCGGAGACATAGTTGGCGTAGGCGACGCTGCCGCCGACATCGAGTACCAGCCGCGGCGTGCCGCCCGCGACCGATGTCGTTTCAGAGGTGTGCACCGTGAAGGTGAGCACACCACCGCTGCCGTAGCTGCCGTAGGCGGGGGCCGTCAGGTCGAGAACGACCGGGGCAGTGTTATCGACCGCGTAGCGCTGGCCGGCGAACCCGCCGCCAATCGCATTGCCGGCAAGATCGCCTATGCCAGTCCCGCTGGGGTTGAGGTCGATGCCCAGCGTGCCGTCGCCGACGATGGCACCGACCGTGACCGTGTAGGTTCGCGCCCCGACCTGCACCACCGAAGTGATGCTGCCGCTGGCGCTGCCGGTGATCGCCAGCGCGAAGTCGGCGGCATCCACTCCGCTGACGTCTTCGTTGAAGGTGACGGTGAAGCGCACGCTGTCCGCGCCGGTCGGTGTCGCGTCCACGCGCGTGATGCCGCTGGCGGCAGGCGGCGTATTGTCGATCACGACGCCCTGGGTATCGCCGATTGCGTTCAGCGCGAGGTTCATCGTGTTGCCGACGGTGTCTTGCAAAGTTCCGCCGTTGGCGGACAGTCCGACCACATGGATGCCGTCGGCGTCGTTATCCGCAGGCAGCACCGTGTACTGGAACACCAGCGTGCTGCTGCCGGAGCCGGCCACATAGTTGGCGTATGCCGTGCTTCCACCGATGTCGAGCGCCAATCGCGGCGTACCACCTGCGGTATTGACCAAGACGGCTTCGGAGGCATTGACGACAAAGCTCAGCACATCGCCGGCGTTGTACGGCGCGCCGGCTGGCACCGACACGCTGCTGACGAGGGGGGCGAGGGTATCCACGCGCACATTGCTGGTGTTGCTGACGCCGTTCAGCGTCGTGACAGCATCATTGCCGATGCCATCCTTGAGCATGCCGCCGTTGGGCTCGATGCTGCCGCCCACGCCGATGCCGTTGTTGTCGTCCTGGCCGCTGGTGATGGTGAGGCGGAACACCAGCGCACTGGTGCCGGAGCCCGACAGATAGCTGGCGTAGGCGGTGCCGCCGGTGTCGAGCGTGATGGCAATGCGCGGCGTGCCGCCGCTGGTGTCGACAGTGACGACGTCGTCGAAGTTGACGGTGAAGTCGAGGTTCTGGCCGGCGACATAGCTGCCGTTGGCTGGTACCGACACCGAAGCGATGGTTGGTGGCTGGGTGTCGAGCGCGTAGTTGTTGGAGTCGGTGCTCCCGGTGCCGCTATTGCCGGCCCCATCCTGCACGCCGGTGTTGTCCAGCGTGATCAAATTGCTGGCGTCGGTGACGTTGGCCGTCGGCGTCAGCGTGGCGGTCCAGGTAATTCCGCCATCGGATGAGGACAGGCCGCTGAGCATGCCGTTGGCCACGGTGAAATCGGCGGTGGTCAGTCCGGTGACGGCCTCGCTGAAGGTGACGGAGACGGTGGTGGTTTCGCCGGCGACCAGCGCGGTATCGGTCACCACCACGGTGGCAGTGGGGCGCAGCGTATCGACCGCGTAGTTGTTGGAGTCAGTCGATCCGGTGCCGGCATTGCCGGCCAGATCCTGCAGCCCGGTGTTGTTCAGCGTGATCAGGTTGCTGCTGCCTGCCACGTTGATCGAGGGCGTGAGGGTGGCGGTCCAGGTGATGCCGCCGTCGGACGAGGCCAGAGTGCCGAGCGTGCCATTGGCGACGGTGAAGTCGGCGGCGGTCAGGCCGGTGATGGCCTCGCTGAAGGTGATGGTGACGGTGGTGGTTTCGCCGGCCGCCAGGGCGGTATCGGCTACGCTGATCGTGGCGGTGGGCCGTTGCGTATCGACGGCGTAGTTGTTGGAATCAGTGCTGCCGGCACCCGCATTACCGGCCGCATCCAGCACCCCGGCGTTGTTCAGCGTGATCAGGTTGCTGGCATCGGCGATGCCGACCGTCGGCGTCAAGGTCGTGGTCCAGGTGATGCCGCCGTCGGCGCTCGATAGCCCGCTGAGGGCGCCGCTGGCCACGGTGAAATCGCCCGCGGTGAGGCCAGTGACGGCTTCGTTGAAGGTGATGGTGACGGTGGTGGTTTCGCCCACGCTCAAGGCCGTATCGGTGACCACGATGCTGGCCGTCGGACGCACGCCGTCGATGACCAGCGCCTTGTTGGCGCCCAGCGAACCGGCAGCGCCCGGGGAGGCGAGCGTCAGCACGGCATCGATATTGGTGCCGTCACGGATGGTGCCGCCGTTGAGGGCCAGCGCCAAGGTCGAAACATAATCGAGGTCCGACGAGCTATCGCCCGCCTGGACGGTGTAGCTGAACGTCAGCGTGTTCGTACCCGAGCCGGACACGTAATCGAGCGTACGGTCCGTCGTGCCGGTTTCCAGCTGCAGTGTAGGGGTGCCGGTGACGAACACCGTGGTATCGAACGCGACCGTGATCGTGACGACATCGCCGATCTTGTAGGTGCCATTGGCGGTGCTGGACGATACGCCGGTCACGATCGGCGCCGTGGGCGCGGTCAGGGTGAAATCGTTGCCGTTGCCGCCGATATAGCTGGCGGTCAATTCGGTGGCGTTGCCGCCGGCAGCGAACTCGCTGCCCTCGCTGATGCCGCTGAAAGAGCCGGTCACGCCATCGGCGGCGTCGTTGACGATAATGGCGTAGCTGTCGCCACTGCCCGGCGCGTAGCCATGGGTGACCGACAGCGTCGCGCCCGAAACATCAACGGCACCGTTTACCACGACCTGGTCGTAGCCGGTACCTGCCGTTGCGCCATTGATCTCGATGGCGAGCGTGCTGCCCGATGCCATGGTCAGGTCGCCGTCGATGGTCAGGGTGCCGGCGCTGTTGCCCGGGGCGAGCGTGCCGCCGCTGTTGATGGTGACGTTGCTGGCTATGTTGCCACTCCCGCCCAGCGTGGCGCCGGCTGCTGTGGTGACGCCCGTCGTTGCGGTCAGGGCGCCGTTGACCAGTAGGCTGCCGGCATTGACGTTGGTGGCGCCGGTATAGGCGCTGCTGCCGCTCAGCGTCAGCGCCGAGGCACCTGTCTTGGTCAGGCCACCCGGGCCGCTGATGGCGCTGGAGATCGTGGTGTTGGCGCTGGTCGAGACGGTGGCATTGCCGCTGAGCGCCATTGCGTTGTCGACCGTGGTCGCGCCGGTGATGAGCAGCGTCGCTCCCGTCGCCAGCGTTACAGTTCCGGTACCCAGATTGCTGTCGGCGGCGATGCTGAGCGTGCCGGCGTTGACGGTGGTGCCGGTGTGGCCATTGGTACCGGTGAGCGTCAGCGTCGAGGCGCCGGCCTTGGTCAGGCTATTGGTGCCGCTGATATTGCCGGACAGCACGACGTTGGCCGTGTTGGTGACAGTGGCGTTACCGGACAGCACAATCGCGTTGTCTATGGTCCCGGCACCGGTGATAGCCAGGTTGGTGCCGCTACCCAGCGTCACAGTACCGGCGCCGAGGTTGCTGTCGCCGGCAATGCTCAAGGAGCCGGCGCTGACGGTGGTGCCGCCGCCATAGCTATTGGTGCCGGAGAGCGTGAGCGTGGATGCGCCGGTCTTGGTGAGGTCGCCAGTGCCGTCGATGGCACCCGACAGGGTCGCGGTGGTGCTCGCGCTGACGGTGGAGCTGGCGGCGAGCGTGATGGCGTTGTCGATATTGGTTGCGCCGCTAATGGCCAGCGTGCCGCCGTTGAGGATCAGTGTGCCGCTGCCCAGGTTGGCGTCGTCAGCCACTCTGAGCGTGCCCACCGACACGGTGGTGCTGCCGGTATAGGTGTTGTTGTTCGATAGCGTGAACGTGCCGCTGCCTGCCTTGATGATCCCGCTGCTGTTGGTCGAGGAAATCACCCCGGCAAAATTGGTACTGGTGTTGTTGCTGCCTGTCGTCAGCGTGGCACTCAAGACCACATTCCCGGCGCCGGTCAGCGAGCCTATGGTTTCTGCGCCCGATAGCGTCAGCGTTGCGCCACCGGCGACGGTCACGGCGCTGCTGTTGTCGATCGCCGCGCCACCGGACACGGTGATGCCACCCGCAGAGAGCGTGGTCGCGCCGCTATAGGTGTTGGTGCCGGAGAGCGACAGCGTACCGCTGCCCGTCTTGGTGAGTCCGCCGCTGCCATTGATGCCGCCGCTGAAGGTGGTGCTGGTGTTGTTGCCACCGGCTGTCAGGGTGTTGGTGCCCAATGCAACTACACCCGCGCCCGCCAGCGAACCGATGGTTTCGGATGCGACCACATCCAGCGTGGCGCCGGAGGATACGGTAACTGCACTGCTGTCGTTCAGCGCCGTGCCGCCATTCAAGAGCAGGGTGCCGGCCGAGACCGTGGTGCTGCCGCCATAGGTATTGGTGCCCTCCAGCGTCAGCGTGCCGAGGCCCTGCTTGACGAGGGCGCCGGTACCGGAAATCACGCCGAATACGCTGGTACTGGTGTCGTTGCCACCGGCGGTCAGGGTAAAGCTGCCAAGGTTGATGCTGGCGGTTGCCAGATTGCTGGCCAGGCTGCCTATGGTCTGGTCGGACAGCAGGGTCAGGATGCCGTTGCCGTTGACGATGACCGCGGTATTGTTGGCAATGGCGTTGTCACCGTCGGCGAGCAGCCGACCGAAATTGATCACGCGAACCTGTCCGCTCAAACCGGTGTTGTTGCCGGTGAGGGTGAAGGTGTTGGTGTTGCCGCTTGACTGGTTGATGGTCAGCCCGCCCGCACCGGTGAGGTTGCCAGCAAAGGTACTGGTCGCTGCGTTACCCACCGTCAGCGTCTGGCTGCTATCCACCGTGACGTTGCCCGCGCCGGTCAGGGAGCCGATTTCCTCGCTGCCCGCTACCGTCAGCCCTGCGCCCGACGAAACCGACACGGCGTTGCTGTTGTTCAGCGCGCTGCCACCAGTCAGCGCCAGCGTACCGGCAAAGACCGACGTGGCGCCGGTGTAGCCATTGGCACCGGACAGAGTGAGGCTGCCCGCTCCGCTCTTGGTCAAGCCACCAGCGCCTGCCAGCGTCGTCGCGATCGTGGCGCTGTCGCCGCTGCCGTTGACCACGTCGAGGGTGAAGCCGGATCCTATGGTCAGCGTGCCGCCGGATAGCATCACGCCGCTGGCGGCATCGAGATTCAGAGTCAGGTTCTCGCCCAGCGCGCCGGCCGTCGTCGTCGATACCGTCTGGCCTGCCAGGCTGGAGTCGAGCACGATGGTCTGGCTGCCGGTGGCGTCCGCCGCCGCGATCGCGATGGCTTCACTGAAGCTCACGCCATTGCTGACGTTGATTGTGGTGGTGTCGGTGGTGTTGGTGACGTAAATGGTATCGCTGGTCACCGTCACGTTGGCTGAGGTGGCGGTACCGCCATCGCCATCTGCCAGCGTAAAGCTCACCGTGGCATCACCGCCTGGCGTGTCGCTGCGATAGGTAATCCGCTGGGCGACGTTATCCACCAATGCACTGGTGGCCGTTGTACCGCTGCTGGTAAACGTAATGGTCAAAACACCGTTGGTGTTTGTATAAGTAGCGAAGGTTAGCCCGCCGGATTGCAGATTGCCGCTGGTCGTTCCGGTAACGGTAAACAAAGCGCTTGATGTGTTAAAGCCGAAAACATCGGAAGTCACTGCCGTGCCGGAGCGTTGTATGGTCAGGGTGGCGTCCTGCCAATTGCCATTGCCGCTGTTCAGCGCATCCAGTTCAGCGTCCGCCAGATTGGCATTGCCGCCAGAGTCCAGACTCACGGTGCTGCCAACGCCCGCCCAGGCGACGCTATCGCTGTTGAGGTTGGAGGTAGTGGGGGTGAGATTGGGCGGATTGGTATCGCCAGCAAAACTGTCGATATTGGTGTTGAAGAAATCGTTCGAGGTGATACGCACCTCATCGACGGCAATGCCGCCAAAATTCAATGTGCTACCAGTGCCGGTGATGACGGTTTGCGCGCTGCCTACCTGGACGCCGTTGTTATATCCGGCAACCGTGACGGTTTCGCCAGCGGTGTTGTTGATGAAAATACTGGTGAATGTGAAGTCCGCGCCGTCGGTACGGGCAATGGTGAATCGTTCGGTATTGCCAAGATTAAACGCGGTGGATTGGAGATTGATGGACGCAGAGTTTGCGGCACCGTTCGCGGATTCCCAAACCGTGTCGCCACCATCTCCCTGCGCCGTGAAGGTGTAGGTATAGGACACACCACCGAGGCTGCGGGTGAAGCTGGCGGCTGTTCCGGTGTTGGTAGAAAAATCATCATTGAATGCGGCCAGCAATCCGGAGTAAGAACCGATATTCAGCGTGGCCGTTTCAATACTCCCTTGCGTAGCCTCAAGGGCCCAGTCTCCGCCTAGACGGGCAGCACCGGTAGCGTCATTGGATGCGGCTACATCAGCGCCCGTTGCGCTAGCCAGCGATTGTATGAAATCAACGCCAGCTCCATCCGTGCCCACCTGGCAGCCGTACAACAGGATATCGCCGTCTGCGGAAAGCGCACTGCCTATGTCGGTGAGTAGGCCGCTATTGGCGGTGAGCCCGGTGCCGTCAATCCATTGCCCGCCCAATTGAATCTTCCCGGCGTCGCCATGGCTCAGGATATGAATGGCGTTGATATTGCTACGGCCGGCCAGCGTGTCGGCGATCAGCTGCAAGCCGTTTTGCCCTGGCTGGATCAGCACGACCTCGACGCCCGGGGCGATGCCGTCGATCAGGCTTTGCGCGTCGCGCACCGACGCATCGACAAAGACAATTTCCTGCCGCTGGCTGTGCGGGGCCTCGGCAGGCGCGGCGGGGGGCGACAGCAGTGCGTGCAGGTCCGGGGCATCCGCAGCGCCATCCGTTACCGGCGCGGCGGGCTCGGCGTGATGGGCCGTGTCGACCGCCGTGGCGAGCGCTGCAGCGTCAAACATGATGCGCTGCTCCAGCGCACGCATCATGGGGCGTGCTGCGGCTGGATTCGATTGCTTGGGGGTCGGCTTTTTCATGTGAGGCTCCTGGCACTGCCGGGATGGCGCCGGCCTCGCGAGGGCGAGGCCGATCAGCCATTCCTGTTCAAGCTGAATCTGAATTCATCCAGTACTTAATTTCGTGAAGGAAACACGCCTTCCGTCGCGATCACGAAATTGGTCCCCAGGAAGGGGGTGCGCAGCGGGATGGGCTGGCTGCCACCTGTTGCTGCCAGGGTCGGGGCGCTGGGAGTGATCTGGCCGGTGAGGGTGGCATCGAATGGCGCCAGGGTGGTATCGGCGGGGGTGGTGGCATACAGCGTGCCGGCCCGCCCGCCTGCTGCAATCGGGCCCAGTACCGTGGTGTTGCCCGGTGCCGCCTGGGTGGTGCCAGTGGTGGCAGCTGGCACGCTGATCTGTCCGGTCAGGCTGGCGCTGAACGGCGCGGCTTGGGCTATGTGGGTATGCGCGGGCATTTGCGCCACCGTCAGCGTCGTGCTTTCAACCCCGGCGGCTTCGCCTTGGGTTATCGGTGTCAGGCCGGGACCTTGGCCCATGCCTACCGGGCTGCGTCCGCGATAGTCGGGCAGGCCGAAGGTGGTCTGGCCGTTGCCACCGTACATGGTGCCCAGCAGCGAAAACAGGGCGCTGTTCTGCGCGATGGACATCTGCTGTCCGGCGCACTGGGCGTAACCGCGCGGTGCGAAATTGAAGCCGACCATTTTGATCTCGCCGAGAAAGGGTTCCATCCTGTTGCTCCTTCGTTATGGTGCCGGCGTAGCCGGCGGGTTATGCGGTGGTCCGCAGAGCTGGGTATCAGGGGAGAGCGGGGGCGGGTGTTCTGACGTGAAACACCGCTTGCAGCAAGCGCAAACCGTCGTCATCCGGGCCGATCGGAGTGAGCATCACCCACCACGACGTTGCATTCGGGCTGTGTAGCGTATAGGTGTGCTGCGGCAGGTCGACGCCGGCAGGCTGGCGAAACACCGCGTCGTAGCAGTGAAAGCGCGGGTTCATGGCACGGCCCTGGTTGACTTCGATCAGCGCCACGTCGATGCCAGGGTGGCCTTCCCAGCTGATGTGCCAGGTCTGGCCCAGTGCTTGCGCCAGTTCTTCGTGGCTGGGGATGGCGCTCATGCGATGGATTCCAGGATGGCGGGTCGATGCATTTGCAGGTAGATCGGATGCCGGTCGGTGACGGCGAAGCCGAAGCGTTCGTACAGGCGGCGTGCCGGGTTGTCCTGCTCCACATAGAGGCGGATGGCCTTTCCAGCACAATCGGCTTCCCGGATGAGCCGGGACAACAGCAGACTGCCAATGCCGCGCCCCCGCCAGGCAGGTAGCAGCGACAGATCCATCAGGTTGTAGGTACTCGGGCCACGAAACACGTACTGCCGACCGATAGGCTCGTGATGGTGGCGCAGCACCGCAAACTCGGCCTCCCGGTAGTGTTCCTGGTAGTGCTGATGCTGCGCGTGAAATTGCTGCGCGATGAACTCGGTCTGTTGTTGTGCGCTCCAGCCGGTGACAGCCATCTCGTCGCTGCGGGTCGAGGCATACAGCGTGAACAAAAAGGTTTGATCCGCAGTGGTGGCCGGGGCGAAGTGCAGCGCAGCCGGATCGGTGAACAGGGCGTGAGGCATGATCAGTCAGAGGGTTCAACGCGGAACGCAAGCCTAGATGATAGTTGCATAGAATGCTTACGCAAGGATCACCTAGGTATCGATTGCGCTGATGCCGGGGGCGATGCTTGGCGAAATGCGAGGTGAAGGGGGCGGAGTGCGGTGCGATTCGGGTGCCTCTGTAAGCACTGCGACCTGCCCGGTCACATCGGCCAGAGCCTTCCCAGTTGTGCCAGTTGTTGCGTGGATACCTTGGCCGCGACGTTCTTGAGTACGCGTTGACCCGGCTCGCTGGTGTCAATGCGCTCGCTCTGGTCGAGCGAGGCTACCAGTGGTGCCTGGTTGTCCTCGGTCTGCGCGATGACCACGGCGGTCAGTTCCGATTCGAGCGCGACGAAACTGCCGGCGGGATACAGGCCGAGTATCTTCACCAGGTGCGCAATGGTCGTGGTGTCAAAACTGCTGTTGGCATTGCTGAGCAGCCCGGCCAGCGCGCTGCGTAAAGGCACGCCCTGGCGGTAGCTGCGTGGCAACAGCTTGGCCATGGTGATGTCCAGCAGATGCAGCAATTGAGCCAACGGGTCGATGGCCTCGTACGGCAGGCCAAAGGGGTAGCCACGCCCGTTGCTCTGCTCGTGATGCGTCAATATCACCAGGTGCAGACGCGCATCCTGGATGCCGGATTCGCGCAGTAGGGCGGAGCTGACGATGGGATGGATATGCAGCTCTTGGCGTTGCAGCGTGGAAAGCGGGGCATCTTGCTGTGCGAGCTCGTTCTGCAGGCTGGCCGCGCCCAGGTTCATCGCCAAGGCCGCAAGGCCCAGCAGACGTTGTTCATCGGCGGGCAGCGCAAGGGCGTCGGCAATCAGGCAGGCCAGCAGCGCCGTGCCGACGGCATGATGCGCGGCATGATCTCGTCTGGGGCACAGCAGGATGGCGGCGATGGCGCCATCCGCCGAGCATTGCGCCAGCGCCTGTGTTCGTGCCAGCAGCGTATCGAGGAACACCGCGGCCAGCGTGCCTGGCGAGAGTTCGGCCAGGAGGCTGCATTGCCGCGTCAGCGCCGCCAGTTCGATCAGCGTGTAGGGGGCGGGGTCGGGCAGCTCGGGGATCGTATTGCGCTGCCGGGCGTCTGCCAGTTGCTGGCGGTACCTCGGCTCCAGCCGGAAGTCGGTTGGGCCTTCCTGGCGCAACCGGTTCTGGACGAATAGCTTTTCGGAAAGCTTGAGCTTGTCCACCGCCATCTCTGTCTCGCCTGATCGCCGGATTTTTTAGAGCCTGTTCAACGTCTTTTCACCACAGCGTTCGGGGTAGTGCCGGATAGCGAGCTAGGCGCAAGACGTGCTGCGGTATGAATACCGTAAGCGGCTTGCAACGCGGATCGTTGCCGGCAATGCCCCGAATCCGAAGGGCCGGCCCGGAGTTGGTCATTCACTGCGTTGAACGCTTTGGATATAACGCGTTATGTCCTGCGTCGTCCGCCTTGTGCCTGACCAACTCCGGGTCGGCGCTGCGGCGAAAAGACGTTGAACAGGCTCTTACGCTATATCGCCAACCCGTGCGATACAAGGCGATCAGCGTGACGGGCAGGACAAGCTTCAGTAGCGCGGAAAAGCGGGATCGACCTGGTCGGCCCAGGCGGCGACGCCGCCGGTGAGGTTGATCACCTGCTCGAAGCCATTGCGCTCGAGAAACATCGCCACCTGGTAGCTGCGCATGCCGTGGTGGCAGATCACCACCGTTGGCTGATCCGGGTCCAGCTCCTGCTGGCGTGCCGGGATCTCTTGCATGGGGATATGGACGATGCCGGGCAGCGCGCAGTAGGCGACCTCATTGGCTTCGCGCACATCGAGTAGCAGCGGTTTTGGGCGATCGGCATCGGCCAGCCAGCTGGCCAGTTCTTGCGGTTGCAGGTGTTGCATGTCGGTCCTTTCTCGAAGGCAGGATTGTGCCGCAAGCGGCCGTTTCGCGCTTGGAGCGGCAAATAAACCCTAACGCAGCGGTTCTGGCAAGAAGCGCGAAACGCCCTTAAAAGCGATAAAGCGGACCTCCTGCGGGAGCCGGCTGTCCATGGCGTACGACTAGTGAATGCGACATCGGCAGAGCCGCGGTTAGCCCAGGATCTTGTGCGCGGCCTGCACGCCCCACCAGGCGGCCTCTTCGAAGACCGAGAAGCCGGAGAGATCGCTGTGGGCGAACAGCAGCGGCCCGTCCAGCTGGCGCAGCGCCGCGAGCCCGGCGTTGTCGAGAAAGCCTGGGGTGGGCGAAGTCATGGCGTGGCCACGCAGCGTCAGCTCGACATGGCTGGCATGGCGTGCCCAGCGCCAGTCGTAAACGGTATCGAGGTCTGCAGCGATGTCGGCGAACAGCGTCTCGGCATCCTGCGCCAGCATGTGTTGCCGGCTTGCCGCCGCAGCCATGCCGGGCAAAGTTTGGTAGGCGGTGAAGACGGTGCGTTCGGGCCGTGCCGCACGGATCAGCTGGTGGGAGGAGACGACGTAGCCGAGGCTGCGGCCGCGATAGACCACGTTATCCCACGACAGCGGCGCGCCGGCCGCCTCGGTCGGGAAGCGATCGAGCAGCACATTGGCCACCAGCCAGGGCGCATGGTGTTGCCGGTGCAGCGTCGCGTCGTAACCCAGGGCGGCGAGATCGGTGACGACGTGTGCCGCCACGTGCAGCGGCATGGCGCAGATCACGCGGCGGGCACGGATCTCGACCGTGCGCTTGCCCAGTTGCGCGAGGACGACGGCGCCATGGGCGCCGGTATCGATGCGCAGTGCATGGCCGGCACGCAGGCGGTCCGCGCCGACGCGCTGCGCCATATGGCGGGCCAAGGGGTTGAGCCCGTCGGGCCAAGTCAGCACCGCGTGTTCGTCCGCATTGCTGGCCTGGCCGTTGCGGCTGGCGAAGTAGTGCAGACCGGCCCAGGCGGAGGTGTCGGCCAGGGCTATGCCGTAGTCGTCCTGGCAGCAGTAATCGAGGTACCAGCGCAGGCTGGGCGCGTGATAGCCCTCGCGGTCCAGCCACTGGGCGAAGTTGATGCGATCGAGTGCGCGCCAGGCCGGATCGGATGAGGCGGCGGCAATTGGCAGCGCGAACACGCGCCGGCCATCGTTGCCGCGGGTGTTGGCCAGCTGATGCATATGGGCAAGAAAGCGGGCCTGCTCGGCGCGCTCATGGGGCGCGACGCCGTGTTCGGGCATCAACCCTTCCTGCCAGCGTCCCCCTATCCAGAGGCGTTCCTGCGGTGCGTGGATCAGGGCGGCTTCGTCGTAGCGCATACCGTCGAGCAGCCCTGCGTCGTAGAGCAGCTCGCGGATATGGCCCGATTCGGACGAGGGCAGCGGCAGGTAGTGGGCGCCGCGTGGATAGACGAGCCCACTGGCCTCGCCGGCTGCCGCGTTGCCATAGAGTTCGGGGCCGGACAGCACGAGGAAGTCCTTGAAACCGGCGCGGGCCAGTTGCCAGCCGGCACTGAGCCCGGCAACGCCGCTGCCGACGATGACGGTATCCACCTGCAGGGTTGCGCTCGGGACTGGCAGCGCAGGGTGGCCGCGCAACGCGTGGCCGGCGGCAAGGCCCGGTGCGTAGAGCTCGATGGGCGTGCCGTGGCGCGCCAGCCGCGAGCAGCCGACCAGCATCAGGCCGGAAGCGGCGAGGAAACCGCGCCTATCCATCAGCGGATCACATTGCCCCAGTCCTGCTCGAAATAATGCACGAGCGACTGGGTGTTCAGGCGGTTGGGCTCGACGACCACGCGCTGCATATCCGGCGGAAACTGGAACATCAGCGCGGTGGCGGGGCCGTCGAGGAAGCGCATGGGTACGTCGTAGCGGGTCGGCGGCATAAAGCGCGCTGCCTTGCCGGCGATGATGAAACCCCATTCGCCGAACGACGGCACATAGGCGTGGTACGGCCAGGTGGTGAGGCCTGCCTCGCGCAAGGTGGCATCGATGCACCAGTAGCTCTTGGGTGCGAAGTAGGGCGAGGTGGACTGCACCACCACCAGCCCGTGTTCGGCCAGCTGGTGGGCGATGCGGCGGTAGAACGGCTCGGAGTAGAGCTTGCCGAGGCCAAAGTTCGACGGATCGGGCAGGTCGATGAAGATGGCGTCGAAGCTGCGGCCCGCTGTTTCTATCCAGCGACCGGCATCGTCGTTGATCACCTGGACGCGTTTGTCCTTGAGCGAACCCTGGTTCAGCGCGGTCAGCGCTTCGGCGGTGGAGAACAACCGGGTCATCGCCGGGTCGAGGTCGACCAGCGTGATCGATTGGAGATGGCGGTACTTCAAGAGTTCGCGCACCGCCAGGCCATCGCCGCCGCCGAGCACCAGCACGTGGCGCGCCCAGGGCAGCGTCTGCATCGCGGGGTGGATCAGCGCTTCGTGGTAGCGGTGCTCGTCGCGGCTGGAGAACTGCAGGTTGCCGTTGATGTAGAGCCGGGTGTCGTCGTGCCAGCGCGTGACCACCAGCCGCTGGTAGGGCGTGGTCTGCGCGTGGATGATCTCGTCGCCGAAGATGCCTTGTTCGGCCCAGGTATTGAGCTTGTCGGACAGCCCCATTCCGGCAACGAGCAGCACCAGCACCACGACGGCGCGGCGCACGGATGCCTTAAGGCGCGGCAATTCGGCACGGAACGACCAGGCGGTCCACACGGCCACCGCGGCATTCATCAGCCCGAACAACAGCCCCGTGCGCGCAAGGCCAAGCTTGGGCGCCAGCACCAGCGGAAACAGCAGCGAGACCGCCAGCGCACCCATGTAGTCGAAAGTGAGCACGCGCGAGACCAGCTCGTTGAACTCGGCCTTGCGCGCGTTCATCACCCGCATCACCAGCGGGATCTCCATGCCGACGAGGATGCCGACCACCACCACCAGTGCGTAGAGCACGGTACGGAACGGCGCAGCCAGCCAGCCGTAAACCAGGAACAGCAACGTGGCCGACAGCCCGCCGATCAGCCCGACCAGCAGTTCGATGTCGATAAAGCGCGGCAGCACGTCTTCGTCGCGCACGTATTTCGACAGATGTGAGCCGATGCCCATGGCGAACAAGTAAGCGCCGATGATGCTGGAGAACTGCAGTACGGAATCGCCAAGCAGATAGCTGGCGAGCGCGCCACAGATCAGCTCATAGGCGAGCCCGCACGAGGCAACGACGAAGACTGAAACAATAAGGATACGATCCAACGCTTTATCCAGAACGATAACTTTAATCTGCTGTAAAATTCCGTCGACCTTACAACTGCTTGCGCAAGGAAGGCTGCATGCTACCGGTGTACGGCTATTTCATCTATCTGCTGACCAGCCTGGTGTTGCTCGGCGGCTTTGCCTTTATCTATCTGCGGATAACGCCCTTTGCCGAGCTCGGCCTGATCCGCGACGGTAAGGTCGCCGCGGCGCTGTCGTTCAGTGGCGCCTTGCTCGGCTTCGCGCTGACGCTGGCGGCCAGCATCATCTTCCATGCGACCTACCCGATGTATCTGCTGTGGGCCGTCAGCGCGCTGGTGGTGCAGGTGGCGGCGTACGCGCTGCTGTCCCGGCTGATGCCGCATATGAACGATGCGCTGGCCGACAACAATGTGGCCATGGGCGCGCTGATGGGCACGGTGTCGCTCACCGTCGGCGTCATCAACGCCGCTTGTCTGTCCTGATCCGGCCGGCGACGGCCACCACGAGGAGATGCCCGTATGGGACTCGGTGATTTCATCAAGAAGCAGTTTATCGACATCCTGCAGTGGAACGAGGATGAGGACGGCGTGCTGGCTTGGCGCTACCCGATGGCGGACTTCGAAATCCAGTACGGCGCCAGCCTCACCGTGCGCGAATCGCAGCTGGCGGTGTTCGTCAACGAAGGCAAGATCGCCGACGTGTTCCAGCCAGGCATGCACAAGCTCACCACCCAGACGCTGCCGGTACTCACCTACCTGAAGAACTGGGACAAGCTGTTCGAATCGCCCTTCAAGAGCGACGTCTACTTCTTCAGTACCCGCACCCAGCTTGGCCGCAAATGGGGCACGCCGCAGCCGATCACGCTGCGCGACGCCGATTTCGGCATGGTGCGCATGCGCGCCTTTGGCGTGTATTCGTACAAGCTGACCGATCCGCAACGCTTCTTCACCGAGATCAGCGGCACCCGCGAGCTCTATACCCGTGATGATCTGGAGCTGCAGCTGCGCAACCTGGTGGTCTCGGCGATGACCAGCGCCATTGCCGGCGCCGGCGTGCCCTTTCTCGACATGGCGGCCAATCAGGCGCTGATGGGGCAGAAGATCGCCGAGGTGCTTAAGCCCACCTTCGAGCAATACGGCCTCGCGCTCGACAATTTCGCGGTCGAGAACATCTCCTTGCCCGAGGAGCTGCAAAAAGCCATCGATACCCGGATCAGCATGGGCATGGTCGGCGACATGCAGAAGTACACCCAGTACCAGACCGCGCAAAGCATTCCGCTGGCCGCGCAGAACGAAGGCGGCCTCGCTGGCCTCGGCGCCGGGCTTGCTGCCGGCGTCGGCTTTGGCCAGGTGATGAGCGGCGCCATGCTGGGCGCCATCGCTCCGGCGCAAGCGGGCGCGGCTGCCTCGGTGCCAGCGGCCATCGCACCGGCTGTCGAGCCGGTGGCTGCCGATCCCTTGCAGGCCAAGCTGGCCCAGCTCAAGGGTCTGCTCGATCAGGGGCTGATCACCCAGGTGGACTACGACACGGCCAAGGCCGAAGTGCTGAAGAAGCTGATCGGCTGATGTATCGCACCGCCTGCCCCAGCTGCGGCGCCGAAGTCGCCTTCCGTTCCGCCGCCTCGGTGATGGCGGTCTGCGAGTATTGCCGTGGCACGCTGGTGCGCGATGCCGAGTCGGTGCGCGAACAGGGCAAGATGTCGGCGGTGATCGAGGATTACAGTCGCATCCAGCTCGGTACCTCCGGGCTGTGGCAGGGCAAGGCGTTCACCGTGCTCGGCCGCATCCAGCTGCGCTATGACGCGGGCTTCTGGAACGAGTGGTATGCGCTGTTCGACGATGGCGCTGCGGGCTGGCTGTCCGAATCGAACGGGCTGTATGTGTTCACCGTCGATGCCGGCTTGGCAGAGCAGCCGCCGTTGTTCGACAAGCTGCAGCCAGACATGCCGTGGCGCCATCAAGGCCAAGCGTTCAGGCTGGCCGACAAGCGTGAGGCGCAATGCACCGGGGGCGAGGGTGAGCTGCCCTTTGTGGTCGGCGCGGGCTGGCAGGCCCGGGTGGGCGACTGGCGCGCCGCCGAGCAGTTTCTGACGCTGGATTATTCCGAAACACCGGTGCGCGTCTACCTGGGGCAGGCGGTGCGGCTGGAAGATTTGCGCTGCCAGTTGCTGCGCGAGGACGACGCCATTGTCGCCGCCACCGGCCGCATGCGCGGCAGTGTCGTCCAGCTGGCGTGTCCGGCCTGCGGCAGCGCGCTTTCCTACCCGAGCGGCCTTGCCACGCAGCTGGTGTGTCCGGCCTGCGCAGCGGTCGTCGACTGCAGCGCCGATACCGCCCAGGTGGTGGCTCAGGGCCAGCAGCTGGCTGCGGTAAAGAGCGCGCTGGCGCTGGGCGAGACCGGCACCATAGACGGGCGGCGCTGGACCATCATCGGCCGTTTGCAATGCCAGGATGGCGAGGGCGAGCGCTGGTTCGAATACCTGCTGTTCCATCCTACGGCCGGTTTTTTCTGGCTGGTGGAGTCCGAGCAGGGCTGGAGCCGGGTGCAACTGCTCGATCACTGGCCGGATGTGGATGGCCATGCGGTGAAGCTGAAGAATCAGCGCTATGTGCCACTGTACAGCTATTCCAGCACGGTGGTGCATGCGGCCGGCGCGTTCAACTGGCGTGCCCGGGTCGGTGATCGCGTGGCAGTCAGCGATTACAGCGGCAATGGTACGGTACTGAGCTGCGAGACCAGTGGCAACGAAGTGGTGTGGTCGCGTAGCCAGCGGGTCGATCAGGGGGCGGTATTGCGCTGGTTCAAGCGCATGGCGCCGGCTGCCGCGAGCGCGCGACCACAGGTGCTGAAGAATGAAACCTCGTTGAGAAGCACCAGCGAGGGCGGCTCGTTGCTGACGCCCTTCATCACGCTGTTGCTGGTGCTGAATGTGCCGATCTGGTTTATTTCGGGCCTGGATGGCTCGGTGTTCTTTGTCACGCTGATTGCTGCGCTTGCGTTGTGGTGGCCCAGCCTTCGGGAGCAATGATGTCGCGCTTTGCCTATACGCTGTACGCCATCGTGGTGATTGTCATCTGCACCCTGATCAATCTGAGCCTGAGCGATGACAACAGTAGCAGCGGCCGGGGTTGGGGCTCTGGCCGCAGCAGTGGTAGCGGCTGGTCATCCGGGGGCTGGCACAAGTGATGGGGCGGCACCTGCTGGCCGATTGCCACGGCATCGCGCCGGCGCTGCTGACCGACCCGGCCTGGCTGGACGCGCAGCTGCGCCGTGCTGCCGAGGCGGCCGGCGCGCATTGTTTGTTCGGCCACTTCCACCCCTTCGGCCCCGGGCTCGGCGTGACCGGGGTGCTGCTGCTTGCGGAATCGCATATCTCCATCCACACCTGGCCCGAACACGGCTACGCCGCGATCGACGTGTTCATGTGCGGCGACGCCCGCCCGGAGCTGGCGGTGACGTTACTGCAAGCGGCGCTGGCGCCGGAGCGCTGCGACGTGCGCGAGCTGCCACGCGGTTAGTCGTAGCGCCGGCCTGCTTCACGCGTGTCCGCATCCGCCTGGCACCACGGATGCGTTTTCCACAGCAAGTCCGTCAGCGCCTTCCAGGATTCGTCTTCTCCACACAACCAGCCTTGGTCGGTTTGCAAGGCGACATAGGCGGCACCTACTGGCGGATAAATCAGGCGCAGCTGCTTGATATAAATTGGCGTATCCCTGTCTTGCGTGCAATGCAGCCGACCGGCGTCGTCCAGGTAAAAGGCGCGATAGCGGATGTGAGTCCGCCGCCACTCACCGCGGGCAAAATTGCCGATCATCCAGAAAACCCACCCTATGCCGGCACCCGCCAACGGATTCTCGTCCGGAGCTAGCCAGTAGCTCAAAATGGTGCCGAACAGCACGGCAGCACCCAGCCAGAGCCAGACACTGGGTATGCGGTCAGGGTCGGAATGAGGGAAAGCTCGGTACAAGGCCGCGCCAGTTTCGGGGTCACATAGCATGTACATGAGGAGTTTTTCATGCAGCTTCTTTGACGCAGGGTCCAAAGCAAAGCTGCCCAAGCCGACGATGCTCAGCTCGATTTTTTCCGAGCTTGTGTGCTTGTACCCTGAATAAGCTGGAAGATAGTGACACTGAAGTACGTCAGACCACGGGATGTTCGAGTATTGCCCAATGGTCATGCCGTGAGGCGCTATATCCAAGTGCTCAGGCGTGTTGAAGCGCTTCGGTCTACGCGGAACGATTTTGTGCAGCGCAATGCCAATGGCAATCGGTGCGGTCATCATCCAGCCGATGATGAACAGGAACTGCCACCAGGTTGGGTCGTCGCCAGTAGTAAAGACGAGCCACACCATGCCCGCAAACGTCGCGAACAAGATGCCCGCGCTTATGAGCCAGAATCTGGCGCTTACTGGTTCGACGATGTTGACTTGGACTTGCGCCGGATAAGAACTGGTCGGGGCAGCGGGACTCTGATTGCTCTGGCGTTGGCGCATGATGGTCTTAATGATGGTTGCGCAATGGGGGCCGTGGGTGAGCGGTGAGCACACAGCAAAAACGGGATGAACCAGTCATCCCGTTTTTGTTGTCGGCGCTGTTTACAGCCCGGCGTCGGCGCGCAGCGCCTCGGCCTTGTCGGTGCGCTCCCAGCTGAAATCCGGCTCTTCGCGGCCGAAGTGGCCGTAGGCGGCAGTGCGGGTGTAGACCGGGCGCAGCAGGTCCAGCATCTGCACGATGCCCTTGGGCCGCAGGTCGAAGTGGCGCTCGATCAGCTTGACGATTTCTTCGTTGCTGAGCTTGGAGGTGCCCCAGGTGTCGACCATGATCGAGACCGGCTTGGAGATGCCGATGGCGTAGCTCACCTGCACCAGGCACTGGCGGGCGATGCCGGCAGCGACGATGTTTTTGGCGACGTAGCGGCCGGCGTAGGCGGCCGAGCGATCGACCTTGGACGGATCCTTGCCCGAGAACGCGCCACCGCCGTGCGGTGCGGCGCCGCCGTAGGTATCGACGATGATCTTGCGGCCGGTCAGGCCGCAATCACCCATCGGGCCGCCGATGACGAAGCGGCCGGTCGGGTTGACCAGGTATTTCGGGTCCTTCAGCCACTCCTTGGGCAGCACCGGCTTGATCACTTCCTCGATCACGGCTTCGGAAAGCTGGGCGTGGCTCACATCCGGGTGGTGCTGGGTCGAGAGCACGATGGTGTCGACTTCGTGCACGCGGCCCGATTCGGCGTCGTAGCGCAGCGTGACCTGGCTCTTGGCGTCCGGACGCAGCCACGGTAGGCGGCCATCCTTGCGCAACTCGGACTGGCGCTGCACCAGTCGGTGCGCGTAGTAGATCGCAGCGGGCATCAGTTGCGGCGTTTCGTCGCAGGCATAGCCGAACATCAGACCCTGGTCGCCCGCACCCTGGTCCAGATCAAGGCCCGCGCCTTCGTCGACGCCTTGCGCGATGTCGGGGCTCTGCTTGTCGTAGGCGACCAGCACGGCGCAAGTCCGGTAGTCGAAACCGATGTCGCTGTGGTCGTAGCCGATGCGCTTGATGGTGTCGCGCGCGATCTGGATGTAATCGATGTTGGCGGTGGTGGTGATCTCGCCGGCAAGCACCACGAGGCCGGTATTGACCAGTGTTTCGGCCGCGACGCGCGCGTGCTTGTCCTGGGTGAGGATGGCATCGAGGATGGAGTCGGAAATCTGGTCGGCGACTTTGTCCGGATGACCTTCCGATACCGATTCGGAGGTAAAGAGGAATTCTTTCATCGAGGAATAATCCTGGTTTCGGCCATGTCGGCTCGGGGTGAAAGCCGCTAGAATCGGGGCTTTACCGCTGGTACGTAACTGATGCTCGTTGCGCTGATGAGACCCGTCGCCTGGCTGCCGCTGTGGTTTTTCCACGCGGCCGGTGCTGGCCTGGGCTGGCTGACCTGGGCGTTGTCGCCCACTTATCGCCGCCGCCTGGCCGAGAACCTGCGTGGCTCCGGGCTTGCGCAAAACGACAGCGATTATAGCCGAATGCTGCGCGCGAGTATCGCAGCGCATGGCCGCGGCGGCCTGGAACTCATCCCGGCCTGGTTGCGACCGGCCCAGCATGTGGCCGACTGGGTGAAGCTGCGCGACGGCTGGGAGCTGGTCGAGGCGGCCCTCGCCAAGCCCGAACCCATCATCTTCGTCACGCCGCATCTGGGGGCGATCGAGGTCTGCGGCGCGCATCTGGCGATGAGCGTTTCACGCCAGCTTGCCGCGCTGTATCGCCCGCCCAAAATCGCCTGGCTGGAGCCCTTGATGCTGGTGTCGCGCAATCGTGAAAACGCCCGCGCCGCGCCCGCCAATGCGCAGGGGGTGCGCATCCTCTTGAAGACACTGAAGCAGGGCCAGACCGCCTATATGCTGCCCGATCAGGCGCCGGGTGCGGGGGAGGGCGTCTGGGCGCCGTTCTTCGGCCGGCCGGCGTACACCATGACGCTGCTGGCGCGGCTGGCGATGTCGAGCAAGGCGACGGTGTTGTTCTGCTTCACCGAACGGTTGGGCTGGGGGCGCGGCTATCGCATGCACGTACGGGCCATGCAGGGCGCGTTCAGCGGCGATGCGGCAATGGATGCCGCGCTGCTGAACGCCAATATCGAATCGCTGGTTGCGCTGTGTCCCACCCAGTACCTATGGAGCTACAACCGTTACAAGCGCCCCTCCGGCGCGCCGGAGGCAACATGAACGCCCCCACCCGCTGGGCAGATTTATCCTGGGCTGCCCGCCTGCTGGCCATCCCGTTCTGGTTGCTGCATTGGCTGCCATTGTCCTGGCTGCAGGTGCCGGGAGCCCTCTTCGGCGAACTGTTATTCCTGCTGATGCCGCGCCGTCGCAGGATAGGCCTCATCAATCTCGCGCTCTGTTTTCCCGAGTGGTCAGAGGCCGAGCGCCGTCGCTGCCTGCGCGCGCATTTCAGGACCTACGTCACCTGCGTGCTGGCCTACGGCATCCTGTGGTTTGGCAGTACAGCGCGCGTGGCCAGGCTGGTGGTGCGCGAGGGCTACGAGCACTACCTGGCGATCAAGGACCAGCCCATCATCGTGCTGGCGCCGCACTTTCTGGGGCTCGATTGGGGGGGGATACGGCACTCGATCGATCACTGGGGCGCCATCGTCTACACCTCAACGCATGAAAAGCCCTTCGACCAGTTGCTGAGCCTGGGCCGGGCGCGTTTCGGTCCGCCCTTGATGTTTCGTCGTACCGAGGGCATCCGCCCAGTGGTCCGCGCCGTCCGTGATGGCGCTTCGCTGTACTACCTGCCAGACCAGGACTTCGGCGCGCGTGAATCGATTTTCGTGCCGTTCTTCGGCGTGCAGACCGCCACCGTGCCGGCGCTGTCGCGGCTGGCGGGGTTGGGTAACGCCAAGGTGGTGCCGATGGTGACCACGCTCGAAGGCAATCGCTTCGTCACGCGCTTTTATCCGGCCTGGGACCACTTCCCCAGTGACGACCTGGAAGCGGACACCCGGCGGATGAACGAGTTTATCGAGGCCCGTACCCGCGAGTTTCCCGCGCAGTACTATTGGCTGCACCGCCGTTTCAAGACCCGGCCCGAGGGAGAGCCGCGCATCTATTGATGGATGTCCGGATTGTTGCTTTGCAACAATTATTTTTGCTGTCGTCCATACAGCGTTATGCTGATGAAACTGGACAGCAAGGAGACGGACATGGCCAAGACCGCGTTGGTGATCGGGGGCGGTGCGCCCAATATGCCGCTGATGGCCGGTGCGCTGTCGGCGATGGTCCGCCAGCGGGTGCGGTTTGACCTGATCTCGACTTCTGGCGCCGGAGCCCTGGTGGGCTTGCTCTATGCCGCACCCAAATCCGGCAACGCCATCGCCGCGCTGGCTGGCATGGTGCAGATGGGGATCGCCGATCCGGTGTACAGGGTGCTGCCGGTCAACTACAAGGTGTTCCACAAGCCGGGCGTGCTGGCCGAGCAGTTCCGCAGCGAGCTGGCGCGCTCGCCGATGTCGCGCCTCGTTGATCAGCTGTCTGGCCAGAGCGACGCCTGGCAAGCGTGGGCGGACTGGGTCAGGCTGATGTGGGCGATGGCGACGCCGACGGATCTGTCGAACCGCAGCCTGGGACTGTGCGCGCATGTGCCCTTTATCGAAGACGTGGTCGATTTCAATCGCATTGCCAATGCCAGCGTACCCATCTACCTGAACGCCTATAATCTGGACCGGCGCGTGATGGTGCAATGGGAGGGCGAAGAGATCACTGTCGAGCGCTTTCGCGCCGCGCTGTCGTTTCCTTTCCTCTATCCGCCGACCGTGCTGCCCAACGAGGCTGGCGAACCCGAGCACTACATCGAGGGTGCCGCACTCGATACGCTCAACTTCAAGGCGCTGGTGGGGCCCGGTGGCGTGCATCCGGAGATCGGCACCATCGTGGTGTTCGACGTGCTCGGCGCCGAGCGGCTGCTGCGGCCGCCGCGCGATCTCTATGACGCGTGGGTCATGTCCATCATCACGCCGCTGGTCGAAATCGCCCAGGATGATCTCAAGTTGTTCGATCTCGTCTACAACCGCAACCCGGACGGCAGCGAGAAGCGCAACCTGCTGAAGGTGCCGCTGCTGGCGCCCGAGTTGCCGGCCGAACGCTGGGACGCAATGTTCGACTGGAGCATCTCCAATATGCGTACGCTGTACCGGCTGGGTTTCGAGTCTGGTCTCGTGTTCTGTCGCGACCACGCGGCGACGCTGGGCATTATTTACGACGAGAGCGTCTTGTCGCTCCCTGAGGCCTGGACGGTCGCAGACGCCGTCGGGGAAACCGCAACGGCCTGAGCCGCCAGGCGCAGGCGTAGCAGTTCCAGATCAAACTGCTGTTCCAGGTCGGCGAGCTGTCGCGCGGCCTGGGTCGACAGCCGTACCCCGCCGGCATGGTGCGTGGTTTGCGCCGCAATGAGCGCGTGCATCTGTTGATGGTGGGTCAACGCGTCACGATGACGGCCCAGGTCACGATAGCTCTGTGCCAGCAGCTCTTCGGTGGGAATGCGCAGGCTGGGAATCTGGGTTTGCCTGGCCAGCTGGTTGGCTGTCAGCAGGTATTCCAGGGCTTCGTCGTTACGCCCCAGATTGCGCAGCGTCTTGCCGAGGCTGAGCAGCACCTGCACCTGGCCCCACGCATTCTTGTGCGAGCGATAGAGCTGCTGGGCTTCCTTCAGATAGCGCTGCGCCAGAACGTAATCGCCGCGTTCGAAGTGCACCAGGCCGTAGTAGGACACTACCTCGGCCTGCCATACCGGATTGTCGACACCTTGCGCAAGCAGCGAAGCGGCCGCGTCGAGCGCTGCCAGCGCTGCCGGGTAATTCTGCTGGCTGTAGGCGACGCTGGCGAGGTTGATCTGGATCTGACAGCGCAGTCGTTGGTCATCCTGCATTTCCGCCAGCTGCAGTGCCATCTCGTGGAAGTAGTTGGCGGATTCGTAATCACGCAGCGCGTCGTAGACTTTGCCCACGCCGATATAGGCCTTGGTGCACCAATGCATGTCCTGCAGCTCGCTGGCGAGCTCCAGGCATTTGAGCCAGGCATCGAGTGCGGGCAAGTAGTCCGCCAGGTCGTACAGCACCAGCGCCAGTTCGTCGCAGGCGTGGACCACCAGCGTCTTGAGGGAGGCCTGCGTCGCATGGCGTACTGCCTCGCGCATGGAGTCTGCGCCCGCCTCGCGCTGGCCGGCAAAGAACAGCGCACGCCCGCGCTCGATCAGCGTGCGTGTGATCAGTGCCGCGTCGTTGAGCGCCCGGCAATCGGCCAGCAGGCTGTCGGCCTCCTGGACGATACGTGCGTAGCCGTCGCGTTCCAGCGACTCGTAATCAAGCGTGATAAGGGCATCGAGACGCTGTTGCAGCTGCTGCGCGGTCTCAGGCATGGACGTCTCCGCTAGACACGACACAATTGCGCCCGGCCCGCTTGGCTTGATACAGGGCGAGATCGGCGCGGCGCAGCAGCTCGGTTGAGGAGTCACCGGGCATCAGCGTGGTGGCGCCGATACTGATTGTTGCACGCAATCCGGATGCGACATCGTCCCAGGGCCACGCTTCCAGGCGCTCGCGAATCCGTTCTGCCAACCGCAGGGCTCCTGCCAGCGTCGTGTCGCCTATCACCACCGTGAATTCCTCGCCGCCGTAGCGGAACAGCGAGTCGCCGTCGCGCAGCGTGACCTGCATCTGGCGTGCGCCCTCCTGCAACACCCGGTCGCCAACCTGATGGGTATAGGTGTCGTTGATCGTCTTGAAGTGATCGAAATCGATGACCAGCAGCGACAGCGGGCTGCCTTGCTGCTGGGCTTGGGCGACGAGTAGCGGCAGCCGCTCATCCAGTGCGCGTCGATTGAAAGCGCCGGTCAGTCCATCGCGGTAGGCGGCGTTTTCCAGCTGCTGCAAGCGATTGGCACGCTCACTCGTTTGCTGGCGTAACTGGGAAAGCTCGATTTCGGACGACAACAACTTCAATTTGATCTCGGCCGCCGCGAGTCGGCGTGCCGCCAGCTTGTTGACCCTGCTGGACATCGCCTTCTGGGCGATGGCCTGGTGATATTCGTGAAACGCGATGTGATGCTGCAGCGCCGAGGCGTAGTCGCCACGTTGCTCATAGAGTTGCGACAATTGCTGGTGAATTTGCTGCGACAGATGCGCAGCGCCGAATCTGGCCACCGTTTCCTGCGCGCGTTGCAGATACGCCTCTGCCTGCGCATCGCGCTTGAGTTCGCGCAGCAGCCGGCCCAGCCCGATCAGGTTGACGGTCTGGCCCCACAGGAAGCCTGCTTCCAGGTTGATTGCATACGCGCGTTCGAGGAACGCCTGCGCGGCTTCGGTACGGCCCTGCCGGGCGTGGATGTTGCCGAGGTAGTTGTAGATCTCGGCCTGCCAGTCTTGTCGCAGCGGCAGGACCAGGTCGCGCTCCGCGGCGAGCAGCAGTTGTTCGGCCAGCTCGTAACGCTCGAGGCCGATCAGGTCGGCGGCCAGATGGATGCCGGCCTTGGCGCGCAGGTCCGGATCGGGTTGCGCCGCGGCGAATTCCAGCGCTTGAGCGTGGTAGTGGAAGGCGCTGCCGGTGTCGTTGTGCGCCACGTAGAGGTTGCCCAGGCTCAGATAGGCCTCGGCGTACAGCGCGGGTGCGCGCGCGCGCAAGGCGTGCTCCATGCCGAGCAGCCAGTGCTGCATGGCCTGGCCGTTGCGCCCGCCGTTGGCATGGGCCTGCGCCAATGTCAGTTCCAGTTCTGCCGCGACGTGTGCCGGGGCGTCGGCCGGCAGGATGCGACGCGCGCGGCGCAATACCGGCAGCGCTGCGTCGGCACCGGAGAGGATCAGCAAGGCGCGGCCCCACAGCAGGCGGGCTTCGGCTTCGAGGTCGACATACCCGGCTTGCGTTGCCTGCTGCGCCGCTTCGATCGCCAGCGTCAGGCAGACTTCGCATTTGGGTGCGAACATGGCCTTGGCGTCGCCGAGCGCCTGCATCAGTTGCAGGCGGGGGTCGACGGGCTTGGTGGCGTTCATCTCGGACTCGCTAGCCGGCCAGGCGTGCCAGTTGCGCGCGGATCGACTCGGCATCTTCGGCGGCGAGCAGGTCTTCCACCGCCGCTTCGAGCCGTGCCAGGTTGGTGGCGAGGATGCGCTGTTTCACCTTGAGTAATTGCGCGGGCAACATGGAGAAGCGCTTGAGCCCGAGCCCCAGCAGCAGCAGCGTCAATTGCGGATCGCCCGCCATTTCGCCGCACATTGATACCGGTTTGCCCAGCCGGTTGGCAGTGCTGATCACATGGTGCAGCAATTGGACCACTGCCGGATGCAGCGGGTCGTACAGGTAGGACACGGTATCGTCGTTGCGATCGACCGCCAGCGTGTACTGGATCAGGTCATTGGTGCCGATCGAGATGAAGTCCAGGTGCTTGAGGAAACTGGCGACGGCGACGGCTGCAGCCGGTACCTCGATCATGCCGCCGATCTCGATGTCCTCGTCGAATGGCATGCCCTCGGCGCGCAGCTGGGCCTTGATTTCCTCGACATGGCGCCGCGTCTGTTTCACTTCGCTGACGTGCGAAAGCATGGGCACCAGGAGCTTGATCTTGCCGTAGGCCGATGCGCGCAGCAGCGCGCGCAGCTGGGTGCGAAACAGCTGGGTCTCGGCCATGCACAGCCGGATGCCGGTCAGCCCGAGCGCAGGATTGGGTGCGTCGCTCTCTTCCTGCCACTTGGGGATCTTGTCCTTGCCCAGGTCCATGGTGCGGATGATGACGGGCTTGCCCTGCATCGCCTCGGCCACCTGGCGATAGGCTTCGAACTGCTCGGCCTCGGTCGGCAGGTCATCCTCGTCGCGCAGGAACAGGAACTCGGAGCGGAACAGGCCGATGCCGCTGGCGCCGTTGGTGAGCGCGAGCTCGGTGTCGTCGGGCACTTCGATATTGGCGAAGAGTTCGATCTCGCCGCCATCGCGCGTGACGGGCCTGGCACCACGGATATCCTGCAGCGCGCGCTGGCCGACGAGCCAGGCATCCTGGCGGGCGCGATATTCGGCGAGCACCGTTTCGTCCGGATCGACGATGACGACGCCGGCTTCGCCATCGACGATGACCAGCTCGTCCTCGCGGATCAGCGATTGCGCGTGACGCAGCGCCAGCACCGCGGGCAGATCCAGGCTGCGCGCCAGGATGGCGGTGTGCGACGTGGGTCCGCCGACGTCAGTGATAAAGGCGCCGTACTCGGTATCCTTGAACAGCACCATGTCGGCGGGCGACAGATCGTGCGCAACCAGGATGCAGCCCGGGCGGGCCGGCGCCGGTACCTTGGCTTCGTGCCCGGCCAATGCCTTGAAAATGCGCTCGGTGACCTGGATGACGTCGGCACGGCGCTCGCGCAGGTATTCCTCTTCGATCTCGTCAAATTGCGCCAGCAGTGTGTCGAGGTGCTGCTTCAGCGCCCATTCGGCATTGCAGCACTGCGATTCGATGATGAGCTGCGGCTCGGCGGTGAGCGCATGGTCATTCAGCAACATGATGTGCAGGCTGAGGAAGGCGCCAAGCTCGGCCGGGGCGTTTTCCGGAATGCTGCCCCACAGTGTTTCCAGTACCTGGCACGCGTTGCGTGTCGCCGCTTCGAAGCGGGCAATTTCGCGCGGTACATCGGCCTCACTGATCGTGTAGTGCGCGATTTCGATCTCGTCGTGCGATAGCACATGGGCGTGCCCGATCGCGACGCCCCCGCCGATGCCGATACCGTGCAACGTGATCGCCATAGATTCTTCCTCTCTCCAGGCTCTTAGGAGCCCCGCTGTGCGTGCGCCTCTGTATGGCGGCGCTTATTCGCCTTCGCCGAAACGGTCTGCCACCAACGTCACCAGCGCATTCAGCGCCGCGTCCGCGTCGGGTCCGTTGCTGGTTTCGATCACGATGGTGCAGCCCTTGCCGGCGGCCAGCATCATCACGCCCATGATAGATTTAGCGTTCACCCGCTTCTGGTTACGGCTGATCCAGACTTCGCTCTGGAACTGGCTGGCCAATTGGGTGAACTTGCTCGACGCACGGGCGTGTAGGCCGAGCTTGTTGACGATTTCTACTTCCTGTTGCGGCATGTTGGTCCTGTGTAGTACGGCTGTTTTCGGTTATTCGATCGGGGGCAGGATATACAGCACGCCCTCCAGCCCGCCGGTGATGGCCTTGCTGACCACCACCTCCAGCGATTGATGGCTATAGGTCAGCGCGCGGACCAGCATGGGCAGGTTGACACCGGCCACGGCTTCGACGAGACCAGGTTCGATCAGACGGTTGGCCACGTTCGAGGGCGTGCCGCCATAAATGTCGGTGAGCAGCAGCACGCCGCTGCCATCATCCAGGCTGGTAATGAGTTCGCGCGCGCGACGCAGCACCTCGTCCGGATCGTCAGCCTTGCTGACGGCCAGTTGCGCGAGGTTGTCGAGCGGCCTGCCCATGATGTGATGCGCACACGAAATCAGCGCTTCGCCCAGCGTGATATGTGTGACGAGGATAATGCCTACCATGGCCTTCCTGGGGAACGGGGTTTTCTGACGTTATAACCGAAAACCTTGCGGCTCCGATAGCGCTGAAATTCCCTGAATTTGCGCCCGGTCAGCGCAGTCGATAGATGTGGGGCGGTGGCACCAGCCAGTTGATCCGTGCCTGCATCGGCGCGCTCAGGTAGGCACTGCCATCCGCCGCGATAATGAGCACGTCATTTATGCCAGAGCGGTGTGCGTAATCGTTCGCGCTGTCGATGCCACCGATGAAGATGGGCTTGGTCGCGACATCGGAAACCATCCCGGCCTCGCGCGATGGCGGTGCGATCACGGTGGCGGCTTGCATCCAGCGTGCGGGTTCGCCGCTGCGCGGGTCTATCAGGTGGCTGTAGCGCCTGCCGTCCAGTTCGAAATAGCGCTGGTAATCGCCGGAGGTGCCAATGGCTTCGCCGTCGCGCAAGGCCAGGGTAGCCATCGCGCGCGGCTGGCGCGGGTGCTGCAGGCCGACCACCCAGGGCTCCTGTCCCTTGCGGCCCAGCGCGATCACGTTGCCGCCGATGTTGATGAGCGCGTTGGTCACGTGGTTGCGGCGCAGGTAGGCCGCGGCGCGATCCAGTGCCCAGCCCTTGGCCATGCCGCCAAAATCGAGTGCGACCGCCTCGTTACGGCTGCTGACGCTGCCCTCCGTGACCGCAAGATCGTCGAGGCTGGGCGCTGCCGCGGTCAGCTCGGCGATCCGCCGCGGATCAGGCAAGCGCGCGGCAAAGGTGTCGTCGTGAAAGCCCCACAACGCCACCAGCTGGCCGATGGCGGGATTGAACAGCCCGTCCGAACGCGCCGCGTAAGCCTGGCCACGCAGGATCAGGCCAGCCAGTTCCGCGTCGATGGGGGCCGCTTTGCCTGCCGCGAATGCGGCGTTCAGGCGTGTGACCGGTGACGGCTGCCAGGCGTGGAACCGGCCGTGCAGCCGGTCGAGTTCGGCGAGCAGTGCGCTGGTATGCCCTGCGGCCCGCGCTTCGGGCAGGCCCCAGATCGTAATGTCGATCTTGGTGCCGAAGGCATAGCCGCTACGCTGATAGAGCGGCGGCTGTCCGCAGCCGGTGAGTTGGGCGGCGAGTAGAAGCGGCGGCAACAGCAGGCGTGCGAGCGCGCCGATACGCCACAGCGCGCGGCGCAACTCACGCCAAGCTGGCGCGGCCAGGAGTGGCAAGCACAGCATTCGTGTCGGGCCTTGGCGCTTGTTTACGATACTTTCGCGGCAGGGCCGGCCTGGGCTTCCAGCGCGTCGATGAATAGCGCGGCGACATCGATGCCGGACTGGTTGGTGATTTCCTGAAAGCAGGTGGGACTCGTCACGTTGATTTCGGTGACCTGCTCGCCGATCACGTCAAGGCCGACCAGCAGCAGGCCGTCGGCCATGAGCTTGGGGCCTAACGCCTCGGCGATCTCGCGGTCGCGTGCCGTCAGCGGCCGGGCGACGCCGGTGCCGCCGGCGGCGAGGTTGCCGCGGGTCTCGCCGGCCTTGGGAATGCGCGCGAGGCACCAGTCGACCGGTTTGCCATTGATCAGCAGCACGCGCTTGTCGCCATCCTTGATCGCAGGCAGGTAACGCTGCGCCATGATGGTCTGCGTCTCGTTGGCAGTCAGTGTCTCGATGATGGCGCCGATATTGGGATCATCGTCGCGCACGCGGAAGATGCCCGTGCCGCCCATGCCGTCGAGCGGCTTGAGGATGATGTCGCCGTGCTCGGCGAGGAAGGCGCGGATGTCGTCGGCGCGCTGGGTGACCATGGTCGGCGCGATGAATTCGGGAAAGCGCAGGATGGCGAGCTTCTCGTTGTAGTCGCGCAGCGCCTGACCGGGATTGAATACCCGCGCGCCCTGGCGCTCGGCCAGCGTGAACAGATGGGTGGCGTACAGGTATTGCTGATCGAAGGGCGGATCGGTGCGCATCAGCACTGCATCGACAGCATGCAACGCCAGCGGCTGGGCAGCGCCCAGCGTGAACCAGCTGCCGTAGGCCTGCGTGTCGCTGAAGGTAAACGGCGTGGCATGCGCGCTGACGATACCGTGCTGCACCGACAGGTCGGCCGCCTCGCAGGTCCAGATGGTCCAGCCGCGCCGCGCCGCCTCCCGCAGCATCACGTAGGTGCTGTCCTTGTGGATCTTGAACTTGGCGAGCGGGTCGGCAACGACGAGCAGTTGCATGGTGGGTCCAGGCAGGGAAGGGCCGGTACTCACCGGCCGCATGGGGATCAGACGGCGAGGGCGACGGCTTCGGGAGCCTGCGCGTTTTCCAGTTCCAGCGAGGCGGCGAGCAGTGCCATGCGGGCGACCACGCCGTAGCTGTAGAAGCGGTTCGGCTCGCTGTCGGGCGCGCCATCGCAATCGGGCGTCGAGCAGGGCGAAGCAAACGCCAGCGGCGCGAAATGCATGCCCGGCGCGTTCAGGTTCTCGTCGATGCCGCGGCCGGTATGCACGCGGTAGAAGCCGCCGACGACGAAGCGGTCCAGCATGTAGATCACCGGCTCGGCCACGGCGCCATCGACGCTCTCGAACGTGGGTACGCCTTCCTGCACGATCACGTCGTGCACTTCCAGGCCTTCCTTCACCACCGACATCTTGTTGCGCTGCTTGCGATTGAGGCCGATCACCTCGTCCGCCGATTTCACACTCATCACACCCATGCCATAGGTGCCGGCGTTGGCTTTGACGATGACGTAGGGCGCCTCGTCGATGCCGTGCTCGGCGTATTTGCGCCGGGTGCGTTCCAGCATGGTGGTGACCGCAGCGGCCAGGCGGTCCTCGCCTTCGCGGCTGTGAAAATCGAGCGCATCGACGTGATCGAAATAGGGGTTGATCACCCAGGGGTCGATGCCGATCAGCCGGGCAAAATCGTTGGCAACCTGGTCATAGGCGGCAAAGTGCTCGGTCTTGCGGCGGCTGTGCCAGCCGGCGCGCAGCGGTGGCAGGATCTGCTGGTCGACATGCTGCAACAGCGGTGGCACGCCGGCGGAAAGATCGTTGTTCAGCAGCACGGCACAGGGATCGAACCCATCGAGCCCGACACGGCTGCCGTGGCGCTTCACGGGCTCGAGCGTCAGCGCCTGGCTGTCGGGCAGCTCCAGCGTGGTCGGGCCGGTGATTTCCGGGTTGAGACTGCCGATGCGCACATTGAGCCCGGCCTGGCGCAGGATCTTGGCGAGCGCGGCGACGTTCTGCAGGTAGAACTGATTGCGCGTATGGTTTTCCGGGATCAACAGCACGCGGCGTGCGCTGGGACAAAGATCCTCCAGCGCACTCATCGCCGCCTGCACGGCCAGCGGATGGAAGTCGGGGTTCAGGTTGTTGAAGCCGCCGGGAAACAGATTCATGTCGACGGGGGCAAGCTTGTAGCCGGCATTGCGCAGATCGACCGAGCCGTAGAACGGCGGTGCGTGCTCCTGCCACTGGTTGCGGAACCAGTGCTCGATCTCCGGTTGCGCAGCGAGGATCTTGCGCTCGAGATCGAGCAGGGGCCCGGTCAGGGCCGTGACGAGATGCGGTACGCTCATGATGATCCTCGGCCTACGTCGCCGTTCGTATATGTCGATAGCCTTTACAGATTGGGCCGGCCATCCGGGAATCAAGGCTGGGCGTCGCAGTATGCGCGCCTAGTGTGACTATACAGTGGGCCGGGGGAGTCATTCCCTTTCGGCGGGAGTATGGCGATGCGTGATCCGTTTTCTCATGAAGTGGCGAGCTTCGAGCAGCCGTTGACCTTGCTGCAGGCGTGCCATGAACGCGTGCGCCACTACTCGGGGCTGTTGGTGCGCATGGCCGAACACCAGGCGGTACACGGCAGTGACGAGCAGTTGCTGGTGGCCGCGCAGTCCGTGCTGCGCTATTTCGACGTCGCCGCGCCCTTGCACCATGCGGATGAGGACGATGACCTGTTCGCCGCGCTGTGGCCCCGGGTCGATGCCAGCGTCCAGTCCAGCCTGTCCGCGCTCTCGGCGGAACACGGTGTGCTCGAAGCCGAATGGGCGGTGTGGCGTGTGCGCTTGCAGGCGCTGGTCGCCGGCGAGGCGGTGGTGCTCGATCCGGACGCCGCGCGGGATTTCTCGCACCGTTACGTAGTGCACGCGGCTCGCGAGGAAAAGGAGGTGTACCCCTGGGCGGAGCAAGTGTTGTCGACGGCCGAGCTGTCTGCCCTGGGGCAGCGCATGGCGGCGCGCCGACAGTCGTCGCGGGATGCTAGCCCGAGGCCTTAACGCCGCGCATGGGCTGGTCGCGCCGCTCGCCGATACCGTGGCGTATGTTGAGCGCGTGGTAGCGCGCCAGTGTCTGGCGGGCTTCCTTGGGCAGGGTTTCGTCGTGAAAGGCGGCCTGGATCAGCTCCTTCTGCACGAAGGCCAGCTGGCGCGACAACAGCGCGCAATCGGTCATTGCCACGCCACGATTCATGTCGGCAACGATGGCGAGCGCATCGCGCTTGATGCGGTAGATCAGCGAGAGTGACAGCGGGTTGCTGCGCGCCTCGATGCGCTCGCGCGTGGCAGGCAGCATGCGGGTGGGCTCGTTCAGTGCGGAGTCGTTGGCGGCGGTGACCGGACGGCCGGTCAGGTGTTTGAACAGCTTGAACAGCATGCATCCCTCCAAAAACAACGGGACGCCTTGCGTCCCGTTGTCGTCGACCACGATGGGCTTATTTGTCGAGCAGGATCCGCAGCATGCGACGCAGCGGCTCGGCAGCGCCCCACAGCAGCTGGTCGCCGATCACAAAGGCCGAGATGTACTCCGGACCCATGTTGAGCTTGCGCACACGGCCGACACCGATCTTAAGCCCGCCGGTGATGGAAGCCGGTGTGAGCTCCTTCACAGTGACTTCGCGATCGTTCGGCACCCATTTCACCCAGTCGTTGCCGGACTGGATGATGGCTTCGATTTCGGACAGCGGCAGATCCTTCTTCAGCTTGAGCGTCAGCGCCAGGCTGTGGCAGCGCATCGCGCCGATGCGCACGCACAGGCCGTCGACCGGAATGGTCTGCGCGGTGCCGAGGATCTTGTTCACTTCGGCCTGGCCCTTCCATTCTTCCTTGGACTGGCCGTTTTCAAGCTGCTTGTCGATCCAAGGGATCAGGCCGCCGGCGAGCGGCGCGCCGAAGTATTCGGTCGGCACATCGCTGCGGATGGTCTGCGCGACCTTGCGATCGATGTCGAGGATGGCGGAGGCCGGGGTGGCGAGCTCATCGGCTACCGAGCCGTAGACCACGCCCATGCCCTTCAACAGTTCGCGCATGTGGTTGGCGCCGCCGCCGGAAGCCGCCTGATAGGTCATCGACGACACCCAGTCGACGAGGCCTTCGCGGAACAGCCCGGCCACGCCCATCAGCAGGATGGAGTTGGTGCAGTTGCCGCCGATGTAGTTCTTCACGCCGCGTGCGAGCGCGCTATCGATCACCTGGCGATTGACCGGGTCGAGAATGATGACCGCGTCGTCTTCCATACGCAGCGTGGAGGCCGCATCGATCCAGTAACCATTCCAGCCGGCTGCACGCAGCTGCGGGAAGATTTCTGTGGTGTAGTCGCCGCCCTGGCAGGAAATGATGACATCCATGGCCGAGAGCTCGGCAATGGATTTGGCGTCCTTCAGCGTGCCGGCGGCCTTGCCGAAATTCGGCGCTGCGCTGCCAGCCTGCGAGGTCGTGAAGAACACGGGCTCGATCAGGTCGAAGTCTTTTTCTTCTTGCATGCGCTGCATCAGCACCGAGCCGACCATGCCGCGCCAGCCGACGAGGCCTACTTTCTTCATCATCGTTTCCTTGTCATCAGGGATTACACGTAAGCCCCTGATAGTAGCCGAAAAAGGCGTGTTTCTGCCAGTGAGGCCGGCTGCGGCTGCTATGCAACGACGCCAAATCACGATGTTGCCAAATTCTTAATTGTTTATTAAGGTTTGAAGTACAAAATTACAAAAGAGTCGTGCGCATGTTTGCGAGAATCATCGAGGTGGCCAGTGTGCTGACCCGGTTTCGCACCAGGGCGGACAATGAAAGCTACGCGCCGACCCAGGGCCTGCCCAGCATGGGTGTGAGACGAGTCAGTAGAAGGGTTTACATGGATGTCGCGTTCCGCGTGGAAATGGTTGTGATGAGTGGAATGGTGACGCGCATGATGCGCGGCGACGAGGGGGGCGTGGCACCGCCGCTGCTTGCCGGGGTGCTGCAGGACATTGAGCGGATGCAAAAGATTTCTGCGAAAGCATCCAGGACTTTGCGGGATCGTTTATATAATTCTTACGAAATTGACGGGGCTGCAACCTATCTGCGGCTGGCCGAAGCGGCGCGGCAGGCCAAGGTCCGTTTATCGCCTGATGGCGTGTCGCTGCGTTGAGAAACGCATCGCCGGCCGGTGCAAACGTGCTTAGCATGACTGGTTTATCGGAGACTAATGCATGCGGGGACTGGTGCAGCGGGTGGCTGGGGCGGCCGTGACCGTCGAGGGGCAGGAGGTCGGACGCATCGGCGCCGGATTGCTGGTGCTGGTGGGCATCGAAATCCGGGATGCCGAGGCCGATCTGGCATGGATGGCGGCCAAGCTGGCCAAGCTCAGGGTGTTTGCCGACGACGCTGGCGTGATGAACCGCTCGGTATGCGATGTCGGTGGCGAGGTTCTCGCCGTTTCGCAGTTCACGCTGTTCGCCAGCTACAGCAAGGGCAATCGCCCTTCCTGGGGGCGTGCGGCGCCCGGGCCGGTATCGCAACCGATGTTCGAGCGCTTCGTATCCTTGTTGTCGGCTGAGCTTGGCAAGCCCGTGCCTATGGGCGTGTTCGGCGCCGACATGCAGGTCAGTCTCGTCAACGACGGGCCGGTCACGTTGCTGCTCGATAGCAAGAATCCCGAATAGCCTGGCTTGCCCAGCTGCGTCATCATGGCTTGACGTGTCGGGTGGCCCGTCGTAAAAAGACATCAAGCGCCGATTTGATTCCCAGCTTGCGGGCGCTCTACAAATTCGGCTAAAGCGTGCCCGAAACCCGCGGCCACGCGGGTTTTTGCATTTTAATGTCTCGTTTTACGCGCCTGTTTAATCGACAACTTGCGGGGCGCGCCACGGCCTGGTCGTGGAAGTACCGCTAAAGCGTCGGCCGCATAGGCGGCCGTCCTGTCGTTGACCGAGGAGGCTGCCATGTACGATTGTCTTTCCCCCGAATTCAAGACCGCTGCCCGCTTGCGCACGCTGGCGGCGCGCCCTGGCCAACGTCGCTCGTTGCGGCTGGCCGCTGCCGATCTCGCAGGCTATCTCACGCTGGCCGAAGCGGAGGCTGCGCTTGCCGCGCTGGGCTTTGCCCGGGAACGCCTGGCCGATGGCAGTCTGCTGGTGTTCGACCTTTCGGTCCTGACCGCGCTCGATCTGCAACAACGCTGGCCTACGCTGATCGGCCATTACGAGGTGCCATGTCGCAAGACCATCCTGTTCGCGCCGAACTGAAATCGATTTGGCAATTGAGCTGGCCGGTGATGGTGGGCCAGTTGGCCAGCACCGGCACGTCCTTTGTCGACTACGTGATGTCGGGCCACGTATCGGCGGCCGACCTCGCCGCGGTCGCGGCCGGGGCCTCGGTCTGGGTGATGCTGCTGGTCACGCTGATCGGCCTCAACCTCGCCGCCAGTCCGCTGGTGGCACACGCGGTCGGTGCGAACCAGCGCAGTGGCATTTCGGCCATTGTCCAGCAGGCGCTGTATCAGGGGCTGTTCTGGGGGGCTGCGGCCTGGTGCGTGGCGCGGCTGGCGTTGCCGCTGCTCGACCTGGTGGGGCTCGCACCGCTGGTCGCGGCCAAGGCCAAGGGCTTTCTCGCCGCAGTGAGCTGGGCGCTACCGGCCTTCGCGCTCTATCGCGTGCTCTATGCCTATAGCGCCAGCTTGAATTCGACCAAGCCGATGATGGTGTTCGCGCTGATCGGGCTTGCGCTCAACGTGCCGGCCAACTGGGTGCTGATCTACGGCAAGTTCGGTTTTCCGGCACTGGGTGCGGTCGGGTGTGGCTGGGCCACGGCGTTCTCGATCTGGGTGACCTTGCTGCTGATGCTGGGCTGGGTGCGTTACTCGTCGCTCTACCGTGACACCTACCCGCTGCGGGCCTGGCGCAGCATCGACTGGGCGCTGCAGCGCCAGCTGTTCCGGCTGGGGCTACCCATGGGGGCGATGTTCTTCGTCGAGGTGAGCTCCTTTTCCGGCATCGCGCTGCTGTTGGCGCGGCTCGGCACGGTGACGGTGGGCGCGCATCAGATCGCGCTCAATATGGCTTCGCTCACCTTTATGATTCCGTCGGCACTGGGTACGGCAATGACCGTGCGGGTGGGGCAGGCGCTGGGTGCGGGTGACATGGCAAGGGCGCTTTTCCTCGGTCGTCTGGGGCTGCAGTCCGGGCTCGTGATCGCCGCGGTGTTGGCGCTCTTTATGTTGCTGGGCAATCACTGGATCGCCAGCTGGTACACCTTCGAGCCGGCGGTGCGCGCGCTGGCGGCCACGCTGCTGATCTACGCAGGGGTGTTCCAGCTGGCCGATGCCACCCAGGTCGTCGCTGCCGGCGTGCTGCGCGGCTACAAGGTGACGCGCCAGCCGATGTGGATCCATCTGTCGGCGTTCTGGCTGCTGGGCCTGCCGGCCGGCTACCTCTTGACCTTCGGTGTCGGCGGCTGGCCGGGCATGGGCGCGGCTGGCTACTGGCTGGCCCTGGTGATCGCGCTGACCTTCGCCGCGCTGGCGCTGCTGTGGCTGTTCAGACGCGTGGCACGCCGTGCGGCGCACGCGGCATGATCCGAACGCCTCACCCCTCACCCCAGCGTTGCATCAGCTGGTGGGGTACGCCGAGCTGATCGAGTATGCGGGCGACGACGAAGTCGACCAGGTCGGAAATCGATTGCGGGTGATGATAAAAGCCCGGATTGGGCGGCAGGATCACGACGCCAAGGCGCGCGAGCTTGAGCATGTTTTCCAGATGTAGCGCGGAGAACGGCGCCTCGCGCGGCACCAGGATCAACGTCTTGCGCTCCTTGATCATCACGTCGGCGGCGCGTTCGAGCAGGTTGTCGCTGTTGCCGCCGGCGATCGCCGCCAGTGCGCCCATGGTGCACGGCACGACGACCATGCCGTCGCCCGGATTGGAGCCGGATGCCATCGGCGCGAACCATTCCTGCTGTCCCCAGACCTTGAGCTGAGCCTCGTCCACGCCGTAGCGTTCCCGGAAGAGCCGGGCCAGTTCCTCGGCGCGGCCGGGCCAGGTTTCACCCAGTTCCTGCTTGGCGACGATCTGCGCCGCCTGCGTATACAGCACGTGCACGTTGCAGCCAGCGGCGAGCAGGCATTCCAGCGTACGCAGGCCATAGGGCAGGCCGGAGGCGCCGGTGAAACCTAAGGTGATGGTTTTCATTCGGGGTTTCCAAGGATGCGGGCGGCGATCACGCCATTGACGATACCGAAGATCAGCGCTGCCAGCATGAACACCGGTACCAGCTTGATCAATCCGTCGTGTGGAATCAGCCAGATCCGCGCCAGCGCGAGCTGGCCGCCGATATGGGCGTATGCTGCCAGGAGCGACAGGCTGATGGGGCCGAAATGGCGTCGAGGCAGGTGGCATGCCCATGCCAGCACGGCCAGGCTGGCGATGCTGCCGGCGCAGCTGAGCGTAAAGCCCGGTGAAAACAGGCCCCCCAGCGCGAGCGACGCGCCGAACACGCGCAGCCCGCTGACCCAGGCAGCCTCTTTCCAGCCATGGTGCCAGAGCACCAGCAGGGTGACGATGTTGGCAAGGCCAGGCTTGACCCCGGGGATGGGCGAGGGCACGGCCGCTTCCAATACCGACAGCGCAATCGCCAGCGCGGCGTAGCGCGCCACGCGCACGTCGGCCGATGTCGCAGTGTATTCAGTAGCCGAGGCTGTCATAGCGCGGGGTGTCGCCCTCCAGCGTGACGGCGATCCGGTTGGGCAGGCACACGGCGCTGTCGCCAGCATGCTGCAGCCAACCGGCGCGGACGCAGTACTGGCGCGGACTGGGGTCGGCAATGACGCGGGCCCGGCCACGCGCGATTTCGACCCGGGTGGCGCCCAGCGGCCCGGCGATGGCTAGGATCTGATTGGCGTTGGCATCCAGCTCGGCATAGAGCTGGCCTTCCTGATAGATGCGCACCCGCTGCGCAGCTTGGCCTGGCCAGACGTGGTATCCGGCGAGTGCGGTGGCGAGCACGCCGAGCAGCACCATGGCCAGATCACCGGCTCGCATCATCGCGAGGGGACGAGTTCCGGCCGTTCGCGGTGGCGGACCAGGGTCTGGCGCGTCTTGCCAAAATGCTTGCCCAGTTGCTCGGCGAGGTAGACCGAGCGGTGCTGGCCGCCGGTGCAGCCGATGGCGACGGTGACGTAGCTGCGGTTGTCGCGCTCGAATTCCGGCAGCCAGCGCTCCATGAAACCGAGCACATGGGTCAGGTATTTGCCGACCATGGGCTCGCGCTCGAGGAAATCGATCACCGGCTGGTCGCGCCCGGTCAACGGGCGCAACGCCGGGTCATAGTGCGGATTGGGCAGGCAGCGCGCGTCGAACACGAAATCGGCGTCGAGCGGAATACCCTGCTTGAAGCCGAATGATTCGAAGATCAGCGTCAGGCGAGAGCGATCGAGCGCGACGAATTCGCGGATCCAGCTGCGCAGCTGCGACGCCGAAAGCTCGCTGGTATCAATGCGGTGCGCTTGTTCCGAAAAATACGCCAGCATCTCGCGCTCGAGCGCGATCGCTTCAAACACGGTGAGCTCGCCGCTGGCCAGCGGATGGCTGCGCCGCGTTTCCGAGAAGCGCTTGACCAGCATTTCGGTCTTCGCTTCGAGAAACAGCAGGCGAATGTCGAGGTTGAGCTCGAACAGCGCATCGAGGTGTTCGGGCAAGGACGAGATGCTGTGCGCGCTGCGTACGTCGATGGCGATCGCCACCTTGGGGTAGCCATCCTCGTCGAGCAGGGCCACCGATTGCGGCAGCAGCGGCGCTGGAAGATTGTCGATGCAAAAGTAGCCGAGGTCTTCCAGTGCGCGTAGCGCGACGCTCTTGCCCGCGCCGGACACGCCGGACAGCAGGATGACCTGTTGCCGACGGCTCACTCGCCCATCTCCATGAAGCGTTGGTGACGCTCGATGAATTCGCGCGTGGAGTCGATGCCGCGCAGTTGCAGGATGTAGTTGCGCACCGCAGCCTCCACCAGCACGGCGAGGTTGCGACCGGCGGCAACCGGGATCACCAGCTTGCGGATGGGCACGCCGAGGATTTCCTGCGTCGCCGCCTGCATCTGCAGCCGGTCGATCGGCGCCAGCGTCTCGCCATTGGCCTTGGCCAGATGAATGATGAGCTTGAGCGTCTTCTTCGGCCGCACCGCAGTTTCGCCGAAGATGGTGCGGATATTGAGCACACCGATGCCGCGCACTTCGAGGAAGTCACGCAGCATGGGCGGGCAGCGCCCTTCCAGCGTTTCCGGGTTGGTGCGGTAGACCTCGACCACATCGTCAGCGACGAGGCCGTGACCGCGCGAGATCAGCTCCAGCGCGAGCTCGGACTTACCCATCGACGATTCGCCCGTCAGCAGCACGCCGACTTCGAGCACATCGAGGAACACACCGTGCAGATGGGTGGAAACCGCCAGCGCCTTGGCGAGGTAGTAGCGCAGCACGTCCATCAGATAGGGCGACTGCTCCGGGCTCGTGAGCAGCGGCACATGGTAGCGCTCGGCCGCTTCCTTTAGCGCGTCGGGTACAGGCTGGCTGTTGGCGACGATCATCGCCGCCATTTCGTTGGCAAACAGCCGCTCGACCGCCTCCTTCTGCGCGTCCGGCGACAGACCCTGGAAGTAGCTGACCTCGGCAATGCCGAGTACCTGCACCCGGTTCGGGTGGATGAAATTCAGGTGGCCGACGAGCGCCAGCTTGGGTTTTTGCTCACTGGCATCGTTGGTGAGCAGGCTGTTGGCGCCCGATTGCCCGGCCACCCAGGTGAGCCGCAGCTTCTCTGCGTTGTCGATGAACAGCTGGCGGACGGTGATTTGCGGCATGCAACCTTACCCGGCGTAGGGTTCCCAGTGGGCGATCAGCTTGAACGCCGCATCCGCATCCGGCACCAGGGCGAGTTCATCGCGCACGGCCTTGTCGGAAAACAGCTGGGCGAGTTCGGACAGGATCTGCAGATGCAGATCGGTGGCGTTTGCGGGAACCAGCAGCACGAAAATCAGCGACACCGGCTTGCCATCGGGTGCGTCGAACTGGATGGGGGCCTTCAAGCGGACAAAAGCGCCCGTCGCTTCCTTCAGGCCCTTGATCCGGCCATGCGGAATGGCCACTCCTTGCCCGAGCCCGGTCGAACCCAGCTTCTCGCGGGCGAACAGGCTGTCGAAAATCACGCTGCGGGCAATGCCATGGCTGTTTTCGAACAGGATGCCGACCTGTTCGAACACACGCTTCTTGCTGCCGACGTCCATGTCGAGGAACACATTGCCGGCCGGCAAAATCTTTGAGATCAGGCTCATGCGGAAAGAGAGGCCCAGAAAATAACCTGAGTATTGTAGCGCTGTGGGCCGGCAAACCAAAAATGCCGTGGTTTGCGAGGGTGTAGAACCGACAGCGGCGACGCCATGAAACGAAAAACGGGAACCATGTGGTTCCCGTTCGTGGGGCAGGGGGGAGCTTATTCGGCGGCGGCGGCAGGCTGGTACTTGATGCTTTCGCCGCGATGATCCATCAGCTTTTCCTTGTGCTTGATGATCTGCCGATCGAGCTTGTCGGAAAGCAGGTCGATCGCAGCGTACATGTCCTCATCGGTGGCTTCGACATGGATATCGCGACCGCGCACGTGCACGGTGGCCTCAATGTGATGTTGCAGCTTCTGCACGGAGAGGATCACGCCGACGTCGATCACGGAGTCGAAGTGGCGGGTGATCCGATCCAGCTTGGTCGTGACGTATTCGCGAATCGACGGGGTCACTTCCAGATGATGGCCGCTGATATTGAGGTTCATATGTCTGCTCCTTCTGCGTTTGAACTGTGGGCGCCACGCAACGGAAGCGTAACGTGGACCTACAGGCTTTTGCGCTGATTGACGGGGGCGATCTGCATCGCTTCCCGGTACTTCGCAACGGTTCGCCGCGCAACCACGATCCCTTGCTGCGACAGCGCCTCGGCAAGCGCACTGTCTGAGAGTGGTTTGGTCTTGTCCTCGTTCTGGATCAGCTGTTTGAGCAGGGCCTTGATCGCCGTTGCCGAGCATTCGCCGCCGGCCTCGGTTTCGACATGGCTGCCGAAGAAGTATTTGAACTCGAAGAGCCCCCTTGGACTGTGCAGGTATTTCTGGCTCGTGACGCGCGAAATCGTGGATTCGTGCAGATCGAGCTCTTCGGCGATATCGCGCAGCACCATGGGCCGCATTGCCACTTCGCCGTGTTCGAAGAAGGCGTGCTGCCGGGCGACGATGGCCTCGGCCACGCGCAGGATGGTGTCAAACCGCTGTTGCACACTCTTCACCAACCAACGGGCCTCCTGCAACTCCCTCGCCATCACCCCGCCCTCACTGCGCTGCAGGATGTTGGCGTACATCTGGTTGACCCTGAAGCGCGGCCTTGCCGCTTCGTTGAGCCTGACCCGCCAGCGCCCGCGCGCCTTGTAGACGATGGCATCCGGAATCACGTAACGCGGTGTCAGTTGCGCCCACTTGGCCGCCGGTCGCGGATTCAAGCCCACGATCAGCTCGTTGGCCGCCCTGAGCAACGCATCGTCGCACTTCAGCGCCTTCTTGATCCTAGTGTAGTCACGCGTCGCTAATAAATCGAGATGCCGCTCGACCAATGCCAGCGCGAGTTGATTTGCCTCAGATTTTGGCAATAAACGCAGCTGGATGGCCAATGCTTCGCTCATGTCCCGAGCACCCACTCCGATCGGATCGAGGTGTTTGAGCCGGGCCAGTGCCACGGACAGATCCTCTATTTCGAGGCCGGTTTCGGTGATGAGTTCCTCCGGCAGCTGGGAAAAGATCTCGTCCAGTGTCTGCGTCAGGAAGCCATCGTCATCGAGTGCATCGATCAGTAGGGCGAGGACCGCACGATCGAGCGCGGTGAGTGGCAGCAAGCCTGCCTGCTCCAGCAGATGCTCGCGCAGCGTGAGCTCACGCGCGGTATTGCTGGCGGGGTCGAAGTCCTCGTCGTCGTCGCCATGGCCGCCACTGCCGCCGCTGCCCCAGCTCCATTCGTCATCGCCGAAATCGTTGTTGCTCTCGAGCGGGCTGTCGTTGGTCTCGCCATCGGCATCACCGCCTTCGCTGCCTTCGCCGCGGTCTTCGCCAGGCTCAAGCAAGGGGTTCTCGACCATATAGCGCTCGATCTCCTGGCGGAAGTCGAGCGTGGACAACTGCAGCAACTTGATCGACTGCTGCAGCTGGGGGGTGAGGTTGAGCTGCTGCGACAGCTTCAGTTGGAGCGATTGCTTCATGGTTGGCGGCTACATCCGGAAGTGCGCACCGAGATAGACCTTGCGTACGTCTTCGTTCTCGATGATGTCGGATGGATGCCCCGAGGCCATTACCTTGCCCTCGGAAATGATGTAGGCGCGATCGCAGATGCCCAGCGTCTCGCGCACATTGTGGTCGGTGATCAGCACGCCGATGCCGCGCGCCTTGAGAAAGGCGATGATGCGCTGGATATCCATCACCGCGATCGGGTCGACGCCGGCAAATGGCTCATCGAGCAGGATGAAGCGCGGATTGGCAGCCAGCGCCCGGGCGATTTCGGCGCGACGGCGCTCGCCGCCGGATAGCGCCATGGCATTGCTGTTGCGCAAATGGGAGATATGCAGCTCGTGCATCAATTCGTCGAGCCGGGCCAGACGCATGCCCTCGTCGCGCTCCTGCAGTTCCAGCACGGCAAGAATGTTCTGCGCCACGGTCATCTTGCGGAAGATCGACGCTTCCTGTGGCAGGTAGCCCAGGCCGCGCTTGGCGCGCTCGTGCATGGGCAAGTGGCCGATGTCCTCGTCGTCGAGCCGGATGTCGCCGCCATCCTTGGCAACGAGGCCGACTATCATATAGAAGCTGGTGGTCTTGCCGGCGCCGTTCGGCCCAAGCAGGCCCACCACTTCACCGGCGGCAACATCGAGCGACACGTCGCGCACCACGGTGCGTTTCTTGTAACGCTTCATCAGGCCGGTGGCGCAGAGGCGGCTCTCGCTCATGGGGCGGCCTTTTTCTTGGGCTGGATGGTGATATTGACCCGGCCGCTGCTGGTACCGCCCGTGCCGCCTTGCGCCTCGTAGAGCTCGGTGTTCATGTTGTAGGTGATGATCCGGCCGATCACCTCGTCGCCGGTGTCGCGACGCACCCAGGCCTGGTCGATCAGCTTGAGCAGCCCGGTCTTGCCGTCGTAATCGAAGCTCAGCGATTGCGCATCGACCCATTCGCCGCTATCGAGGCGCTGGCGGAAGGTGACGGGCTTACCGTTGCCGGTGATGTACTGGTTGCCCGCCTCATCCTGGCGTACGTTGAGCACGGCCGATTTCAGGGTCATGGTGCCTTGCGTTACGACCACGTTGCCGGTGTAGACCCCCGCCATCTGCTTTTGGTCGAGGCTGGCGCGATCGGCTTCGATCTTCATTGGCTTTTCGCGGTCTGCGGTTTCTGCGTGGACAGTCGGTGTGGCGATGCAGGCGCAAGCCAGCAGCCAGTTAGCGGCGCGGCGGATCATAGGTGGTGCTCACTTTGGATTTCAGGATCAAGGTGCCGGCGATCAGGTCCGCTTCGAAGCCGACCGCGGTGCCGCGATAGGGGCCGCTTACGGCGGTGACTGGTGCGGCGGAACTGGCACGACGGGTATCGGTGGTCATCCACACTTCGCGTCCGGTAACGACGAGCCGCGGGTGTTCGGCATCGGCTTCGCGGACTACGGTGACGGGTTCGGGAAACCAGAAGCGCTTGCTGTCCTGCAAGCCCTGGGCCGTGGTGGTGACGGCATGGATGGCAGGGGCGTTGGGCGCCATATAGTCGAGCGTGGCCTGGTCGAACCAGGTGCTGTTGTCTTCCGGATAATGCCGGGTACGCTCGGCGATGACGTGGACCAGGCGCTGGCCGTCAGGGCCAAAGCGCACGGCGTCGATCTTCTCGATCACGAGGTCAGGCTCGCCTTTGCGTAGCGGCTTGGGCTGCTCGGGCATGCGTGCGGCTTTATCCAGTGCCCAGACCAGAAGCCCGAGCACGATCAGCAGGATGAGCGGAAGAAGCTTGCCGGAGTGTCGCATCGTGGGTCAGCGCAGGTACTGGGCGAGCACGCCGTCGAGCGTACCCTGTTCACGCATCACCAGTTCGCACGTTTCGCGCACCGCGCCGCGACCGCCACCCTGGCGGGTGATGTAATGCGCGTTCTCGCGCACCAGCTCGGGCGCATCGGGAACCGCGACGGCAAATGCAACCCGGCGCATCACTGGCAGATCGATCACGTCGTCGCCGACATATCCGCATTGCTCGGCGCTGAGCCCGGCCTCGGTGAGCAGTTCGTGAAAGGTGGCCAACTTGTCGTGCGCGCCCTGATACAGGTAGTCGATTTGCAGGTTGCGCGCGCGGTGTTCCACCAGTCGGGATTGGCGCCCGGTGATGATGGCCAGCTTGACGCCGGTGCTTGCCAGCATCCTGAGGCCATGGCCGTCGAGCGAATTGAAAGCCTTCAATTCCTCGCCGGCATCGGTGTAATAGAGGCTGCCATCGGTCATCACGCCGTCGATATCGAAGATCATCATGCGCACGGCGCGGGCTTGTTCGGTCACTGTCGTTCTCCTTCTTCTAAACCACACGCGCGCGCAAGAGATCGTGCATATTGATGGCGCCGATGACCCGGCCGGCCTCGGTGACCAGCAGGCCGTTGCAGCGTTTGCGTTCCATGATGGCGACGGCTTCGCTGGCCAGTTGCTCGGCCTCTATGGTGACCGGGTTGCGCGTCATCACGTCGGCAACGGCCGTGTTGTGCACATCTATGCCGCGATCGAGCGCCCGGCGCAGATCGCCGTCGGTGAAGATGCCGATCAGCTGTTCGGCGTTGTCGATCACGGCCGTCATGCCGAGTCCCTTGCGGCTGATTTCCAGCAGGGCATCGCGCAGCGAGACGGTGCAGGGTACTGCGGGCACGGCATCACCGCTGTGCATCAGGTCACGTACGCGGATCAGCAGGCGGCGGCCCAGCTTGCCGCCCGGATGCGATAGCGCGAAATCCTCCGGCTTGAAGCCGCGCTCTTCGAGCACGGCCACGGCCAGCGCGTCGCCCAGTGCCAGCGCAGCCGTGGTACTGGCGGTCGGTGCCAGATTGTGCGGGCAGGCTTCCTGCTCGACGCTGCCGTCGAGCACCACGTCCGCTACACGTGCCAGCGTCGAATCGGCGATCCCGGTCAGCGCAATGATGGGCGTGCCCAGCCGCTTGAGGCTGGGCAGCAAGGCAAGCAGCTCGTCGCTTTCGCCGGAATAGGACAAGGCCAGCACCACGTCGTTGCTGGTGATCATGCCCAGATCGCCATGTGCGGCCTCGCCCGGATGGACGAACAGCGCCGGCGTTCCGGTGGATGCCAGCGTGGCGGCGATCTTGCGCGCGATATGGCCGGATTTGCCCATGCCGGTGACGGCGACGCGGCCGTGCGCGGCCAGGATCAGCTTTACGGCGACGTCGAAACCGGCGTCGACCCGCTGGGCCAGACGCGCGAGAGCACTCGCCTCGATGTTGAGGACGCGTTGTGCGCGCTCCTGCGCGGTGCTGCCTGTCGGCGGGGTGGGAGTGGTCGCCATAAGCCGCCAGTATAAAAGAGCGCGCGCTGCTGCCGCTAGCAAGAATCGGTCCTGATTGCAGAAATACCGCTAGGGCGTATTTGTCAGAGTCCTCTTATAATCGGGGCGACCTTGTCCTGACCGCCTCTATACTCGTGCACCTCTCCTCCCTGCTCCTGTTGCTCGCCGCCGCCGTGGTCACCGTTGTGCTTTGTCGCACGGTGAAGCTGCCCGCCATGCTCGGATATCTGTTGGTCGGCATGCTGATCGGGCCACATGCGCTGGGCCTGATCGCTTCCGGCGACGAGGTGACGCACCTGGCCGAGTTCGGCGTGGTGTTCCTGATGTTCACGCTGGGGCTGGAGTTCAGTCTGGCCAAGCTCAATGCGATGCGCCGTGTGGTATTCGGCCTGGGCGCAGCCCAGGTGGTGACCACGGCTGCGCTGGCGGGCGGCGCGGCCATGCTGGCTGGCTACAGCTGGCAGGTGGGGCTGGCGCTGGGCGGCGCCATGGCGATGTCGTCGACAGCGATGGTGTCCAAGCTGTTGTCCGAGCGCAACGAGCTCAATGCCCCGCATGGGCAGAATGCGATCGGCATCCTGCTGTTCCAGGATCTGGCAGTCGTGCCCATGCTGATCATGCTGCCGGTGTTGGGCCGGCCCGGCGAGGAAATGCTGTGGGCGCTGGGGCTGGCGGCGCTCAAGATCGTGTTCGTGCTGGTGCTGCTGCTCAATGTCGGCCAGAAGCTGATGCGGCCGTGGTTCAACCTGGTTGCCAAGCAGCACTCGAGCGAGCTTTTCATGCTCAACCTGCTGATGGTGACGCTGGGCATCGCCTGGCTGACCGAAATGGCGGGGTTGTCGCTGGCGCTGGGTGCCTTTCTCGCCGGCATGTTGATTGCTGAAACCGAATACCGATATCAGGTGGAAGACGATATCCGGCCATTTCGCGATCTACTGCTGGGCCTGTTTTTCGTGACGGTGGGCATGAATCTGAATTTCGGCACGCTGGCCCAGCAATGGTGGCTGGTCCTGTTGCTGCTCGTCTTCTTGCTGCCGGGCAAGATATTGCTGATTGCTGCGCTGGCGCGCGCGCTGGGGCATACGCCGGGCAACAGCCTGCGCACCGGTTTCGCGCTGGGGCAGGGCGGGGAGTTCGCCTTCGTGTTGCTGGCGCTGGCGGCTCTCTACGGGCTGATGCCGGCCGAGCTGCATCAGGTGCTCATCGCCAGCGTGGTGTTGTCGATGCTGGCGACCCCCTTCGTGCTGCAGCACTCGGACAAGCTGGTGCTGCGGCTGGCGGCGTCCGAATGGATGAGCATGGCGGCCAACCTGCACCAGATTGCGGTGCGCACCATGCAAAGCCAGGGCCACGTGGTGGTCTGTGGTTATGGTCGCAGCGGGCAGAGCCTGGCGCGCCTGCTCAATCAGGAGGAGATCCCCTTCTTCGCGCTTGACCTGGATCCGGAAAAAGTGCGCGAGGCGGCGGCCGCGGGCGAATCGGTGGTGTTTGGCGACGCCGCCAAGCGCGAGGTGCTGATGGCGGCCGGCCTGATGCGCGCGCGCGCGTTGATCGTCACCTATGCCGATACGCACTCGGCGCTGCGCATTCTCGAGCTGGTGCACCAGATCCGCCCCGAGCTGCCGGTGATCGTGCGCACCTACGACGATAGTGATATTGACAAGCTGAAGGCCGCTGGCGCCGCCGAAGTGGTCGCGGAGATCATGGAAGGCAGCCTGATGCTGGCGTCGCACACGCTGATGATGCTGGGCGTGCCGCTCAATCGCGTGCTCAAGCGTATCCGCGCGGTGCGCGAGGATCGCTACCAGATGTTCCGCGGCTTCTTCCGCGGCACGGTGGAAGATCTGGAAGACGGCGAGCGGCCACTGCCGCGGCTGCATACGCTGTTGCTGGTAGGTGGCGCCAACGCCGTCGGCAAGACGCTGGGCGAGTTCGATCTTGCCGCCCTACACGTCGAAGTGAAGAGTCTGCGCCGCAAGAACATGCCCCCGGCTCAACCCAGCCCGGATTTCGAGCTGGCCGAGGGCGATGTGCTGGTATTGCTGGGCGACCCCGAGAGTTTGGCTGCGGCTGAGATGCTGTTGCAGCAGGGGCACTGATGTCTGGGCGGTGGCCGCATGGGTTAGACGGTGCGCGGCGCCACTGGCAGGGCGCGTCGCGACTAGGCTTGTGCGCCAGCCGAGCCGTCTCAGTCGGCTGGGCGCCTTGCAGCTATTGGCGCTGCTGGAACGCCGGCCGTTTGCCTATCGTCACCGGCACCGTCAGCGGCTTGCCATCGCGATAGAGCTGCAGCGCCACCTGCTGATTGGGCTTGAGCCCGGCGATCAGGTTCAGCAACGCCTCGGTGTTGCTGACCGGCTGGTTGTTGATTGTGAGCACGATGTCGCCAGGCCGCACTCCGGCGAGGTCGGCCGGGCTATTGCGGACCACGCCGGCCACCAGCGCGCCGCTGGCTTCCTTCAGCTTGAAGGAGGTGGCGAGCTCCGCGGTGACGTCCTGCGGCTCCACGCCCAGCCAGCCGCGCACCACACTGCCGTCCTTGATGATCGCTTCCATCACCTGCTTCACGGAGCTGGCCGGAATGGCGAAACCAATGCCCAGCGAGCCGCCGGTACGCGAATAGATCGCCGTGTTGATGCCGAGCAGATTGCCTTGCGTGTCGATCAGCGCGCCGCCGGAGTTACCCGGATTGATGGCGGCGTCGGTCTGGATGAAGTTCTCGAAGGTGTTGATGCCCAGCTGGGTGCGCTTGGTGGCCGAGACGATGCCCATGGTTACGGTCTGCCCGACCCCGAACGGATTGCCAATGGCGAGCACCACGTCGCCGATCTGGGTCTGGCTGTCATCGGCGAAGGCGATGGCGGGCAGCTGGTCGAGCTCGATCCGGATCACTGCCAGATCGGTTTCCGGGTCGGTGCCGATGAGACGCGCCTGCGCGGTGCGCCCGTCGGCCAACGCCACCTGGATCTCGTCGGCCGATTCGACCACATGGTTGTTGGTGACGATGTAGCCATCCTTGGACACCAGGACGCCGGAGCCGAGGCTGGAGGCGCGCTGCGTGTCGTCGCCCTCCAGGCCATCGCCGAAGAAGCGGCGGAACACCGGATCGTCGAGCAGCGGATGGCGCTGACGCACTTCCTTGGCGGTATAGATGTTGACTACCGCCGGCATGGCACGCTGCGCCGCATTGCGGTACGACGCTGCCGCACTGGATGGCGCGCTGGCGGTCTTGCCAGCCTCTTCAACGGTGACGAGCTGTTGCGTGGAAGCAGTTCGCGGCAGCCATTGCGGCTGAAGCAGCGTGATCAGGAACCAAGCGGCGAGGCCGATGGTCGTGGTTTGTGCGAAAATCAGCCAGAGTTTTTTCATAGACCGTGGGATGAAATGGCCGTACCAAGAGCGCAACTCATCGATTATATCGGACAACTGCTAGAGCCTGAGCGCTGGCGCGATTATTGCCCGAACGGTCTGCAGGTCGAGGGGCGTGCCGAGGTGAGCAAGCTGGCCACCGCGGTCACCGCCAGTCTGGATGCGATTGATGCCGCGATCGCGGCTGGCGCCGACACGCTGCTGGTCCATCACGGATATTTCTGGAAGGGCGAGGCCGCGCCCGTGGTGGGCACCAAGCGGCAGCGCATCGCGCGGCTATTGGCGCACGATATCAACCTGCTGGCCTACCACTTGCCGCTCGATGCCCACCCCACGCTTGGCAACAACGCGGAACTCGCGCGCGTGCTGGGCCTCGTTGCCACCGCGCGCTGCGGCGAGCAGGACATGGTCTGGCTGGGCGAGGCGCCCGGCGCGCCCTTGCTGGCCGCGCTGGGCGCGCGTATCTCCGAGGCGCTGGGGCGCGAGCCGCTGGTCATCGGGGATGCGGGTAAGCCCGTGCGGCGCGTGGCCTGGTGTACCGGCGGCGCGCAGAGTTATTTCCATGAACTGGCCGCGCGCGGCGGTATCGACTGCTTCATCACCGGCGAAGCGTCGGAGTTCGTCACCCATCTTGCCCGCGAGTCGGGCATCGCCTTTATCGCCGCGGGCCACCACGCGACCGAGCGCTACGGCGTGCGTGCGCTCGGCGAGCACCTTGCCAGCCAGCTGGCACTGGAAGTCGTTCACCTGGAGTGTGAAAACCCCGTATGACCCCGAGCAACAAGCTACTGCTGGCCCTATTCGTGGCCTGCACCGTGTCTGCGTGCAGCTTGCTGCAGCCTCAGCAGGACCCCATCCCTGATCCGTCGATCAATTTGCCGACGCCGACGCCCGTGCCGACTCAGGACGAGGTACTGCCGGAGATTGAGCTCAAGCGCATGAAGAATGCGCCGTCCGCGGTATTGCAAGGCCGCACCGTGCAGGACGTGATGATCGATATCGAGAAATATCGCTTGTCGCGCGGCATGAAGGTGGTGACCAAGACCCGCAATCGCATCGAGTTCACCGCGCCGGTCGCACGGGCCAAGCGGCCCACCCAGGCCAGGGTGCGCTATACCCTGCAATCGGTGAAGGGTGGGGTGAAGGTGGCGGCGCGCGCCTACCAGATCAGCTATCCAGGCACGGCCAAGGAAAAGGTGGCCGACATCACTTCCGCCGTTTCCGAGCGCCTGCTGCAGGAATTTGCGCGCTACAAGGTGGCGGGAACCTGGAACTGAAAAACATCGAGAGAGGGCGCTGCTTTCAGTTCCCGCTACGCTCGGTTAGAATTCGGCGGTTTATAAGCCAGAACTTCCACAATCAGGGACTGGATAATGAGTGAGCAGCAGGTTGATAACAACAAGCGGCGCTTCCTGCTCGTCGCGGCCAGCGGCGCAGGCGCCGTGGCCGTGGCTGGCATTGCGACCCCTTTCATTGCAAGTTTCCTCCCATCCGAGCGGGCCAAGGCCGCCGGTGCGCCGGTCGAGGTCGACATCAGCAAGCTTGAGCCGGGCGAGAAGATCAACGTCGAATGGCGCGGCAAGCCGGTCTGGGTGGTGAAGCGTACCCCGGACATGGTCGCCAGCCTTGCCAAGAACACGCCCAAGCTGGTCGATCCCGCGTCCGACGGCAGCGTGCAGCCCGAGTATTGCAAGAACGAAGGCCGTTCGCGCAAGCCGGATATCTGGGTGGCCGAGGGCGTCTGTACCCACTTGGGCTGTTCGCCGACGTTCCGGCCCGATCTTGCGCCTGCGGATCTGGGGCCCGAATGGCTGGGCGGCTTCTATTGCCCCTGTCATGGCTCGAAGTTCGATCTGGCCGGCCGCGTCTTCTCGGGAGTGCCGGCGCCGACCAATCTGGTGATCCCGCCGTACAAATTCTTCGGCAACGGCGATTCCATGCTGCTCGTCGGCGCAGACCAGTAAGGGGTAGAGCATGAGCAAACTAGAACAAACCGCTCAAAAGGCGCTGGGTTGGGTCGATGACCGCTTCCCGCTGACGTCGACCTGGAAGGCGCACGTTTCCGAGTACTACGCGCCGAAAAACTTCAATTTCTGGTACTTCTTCGGCTCGCTGGCCATGCTGGTGCTGGTGATCCAGATCGTCACCGGCATCTTCCTGACGATGAACTACAAGCCGGATGGCAACCTGATCCCCGGCACCAATGTCTCGACGGCCTTCATGTCGGTCGAGTACATCATGCGTGACGTGGCGGGCGGCTGGATCATCCGCTACATGCACTCCACCGGCGCGTCGATGTTCTTCGTCGTGGTCTACCTGCACATGTTCCGCGGCCTGATCTACGGCTCGTACCAGAAGCCGCGCGAGCTGATCTGGGTCTTCGGCACGCTGATCTTCCTGTGCCTGATGGCCGAAGCGTTCCTCGGTTACCTGCTGCCTTGGGGCCAGATGTCGTTCTGGGGCGCGGCGGTGATCGTGAACCTGTTCAGCTCGATCCCGGTGATCGGTCCGGACCTGTCCGAACTGATCCGCGGCGATTTCGTCGTGTCCGATGTCACGTTGAACCGCTTCTTTGCGCTGCACGTGATCGCCGTGCCGCTGGTGCTGCTGGCGCTGGTCGTCGCTCACCTGGTGGCGCTGCACGAAGTCGGGTCCAACAACCCGGATGGCGTCGAGATCAAGAAGCTCAAGGATCCGAAGACCGGTATTCCGCTCGACGGCATCCCCTTCCACCCGTACTACACGGTCAAGGACATCTTCGGCGTTGCCGTGTTCCTGGTGGTGTTCTCGCTGATCGTGTTCTTCCTGCCGGAAATGGGTGGCTACTTCCTTGAGCACCCCAACTTCGACCCTGCCGATCCGTTGAAGACACCAGCCCACATTGCGCCGGTGTGGTACTTCACGCCGTTCTACGCCATCCTGCGCGCGGTTCCGTCGTTCCTCGGCACCCAGGTCTGGGGCGTATTGGCGATGGGCGCCGCCGTGGTGCTGATTGCCTTCCTGCCGTGGCTGGATCGCAGCCCGGTGAAGTCGATCCGCTATCGAAGCCCGATCTTCAAGTGGGTGCTGGTCGCCTTTGTCACTGCCTTCATCGGTCTGGGCATCCTCGGTGCGCTGCCGTCGACCAATACCCGGACCATCGTGGCGCAGATCCTGTCGGTGGTCTATTTCGCCTTCTTCCTGGGCATGCCGTGGTACAGCAAGCTGGGTACGCCCAAGGCGGTACCCGAGCGTGTGACCGACACCAACCTGGGCCGTCAGGTGCGCTTTGTGGCGCTGTTTGCCCTGACCATCGTGCTGGCGACGACGTTCGCCATGGTGATTTAAGGGAGCCGCCATGAAACAAAACATGAAGAAATGGCTGTCCGTACTGCTGCTGGCCGCAGCGCCGCTGGTGGCGCATGCGTCCGAAGCCGGCGTGCATCTGGATCGTGCTCCGGTCAATCTGCGCGATGCCGAATCGCTGCAGCGCGGCGCTCAGACCTTCGCCAACTACTGCCTGTCCTGTCATGGTGCGGCGGCGATGCGCTACAACCGGCTGCAGGATCTGGGCCTGACGGAAGCGCAGATCCAGGCGAACCTGATGTTCGCCAGCGAAAAGGTCGGCGAACCAATGCGGGTGGCGATGCAGGCGGCCGACGGCAAGGCCTGGTTCGGTGCCACCCCGCCCGATCTGTCGCTGATCGCCCGTTCGCGCGGCGCGGATTGGCTCTACACCTATCTGCGCACCTTTTATCGCGACGAGTCGCGCCCGACCGGCTGGAACAACCTGGTGTTCCCGAGCGTCGGCATGCCGCACGTGCTGTGGGAGCTGCAGGGCCAGCAGGTGCCGGTGATCAAGACGGTGAAGAACCACGAGACCGGCAAGGAAGAGCACCATATATCGCTCAAGCTCGAAAAGCCGGGCCTTCTGACCCGCGTGGCCGAGAATGGCAGCTTTGACCAGGCCGACTACGACAAGCGCGTGGGCGATCTCGTCAACTATCTGGTCTACTTGGGCGAGCCGGCCAAGGTGAAGCGCGAGCAGATCGGCTATGCCGTGCTGTTGTTCCTGTTGTTCATCCTGGTGCCGATCAGCTACTTCCTGAAGAAGGAATACTGGCGCGACATCCACTGAGTTGCACCAGCATGAAAAAGGCGCCGCAAGGCGCCTTTTTCATTGGATTTCTACGCTCGATTGAATGGCGAAATTCCATTTAATAACAGTCGCTTATGCACGTTTTCTGGATTCGGCATGGCCCCGACTGGTAAAATCGCCGTTTCACCGAAATCGTCCTCCGGAGAATCCGCCCCATGATGAAGCTTTATTCCGGCACCTCCTGCCCGTTCAGCCACCGTTGCCGCATCGTGTTGTTCGAGAAGGGCATGGACTTCGAAATCATCGACGTCGACGTGCATAGCAAGCCGGAAGACCTCGCCGTGATGAACCCGTACAACGAAGTGCCGGTACTGGTCGAGCGCGAGCTCACGCTGTATGAGTCGAACATCATCAACGAATACATCGACGAGCGCTTCCCGCACCCGCAGCTGATGCCGGCCGACCCGGTGATGCGTGCCCGTACCCGGTTGATGCTGTTCAATTTCGAGCGCGAGCTGTTCGTCCATGTGAAGACGCTGGAAGACGGCGCCGCCACCAAGAAGGCACTGGAAGGCGCCCGTGTCGCCATCCGTGACAGCCTGACCCAGATCGCGCCGATCTTCGCCAAGCAGAAGTACATGCTGGGCGAGGAGTTCTCGATGCTCGACGTGGCCATCGCACCACTGCTGTGGCGTTTTGACCACTATGGAATCGAAGTCACCAAGGCGCTGGCGCCGGTGATGAAGTATGGTGAGCGCCTGTTCAGCCGCCAGGCCTTCATCGATTCGCTCACCCCGAACGAAAAGGCAATGCGCAAGTAATCGCGGGCGAGGGTCAGGGCGCGATGCCTTGGCCCCTCGATCTTGCCCACCCTGCAGGAGAAGCCACCCATGCAATCCGCTTCGACCAAGCCCTATCTGATCCGCGCCATCCATGAATGGTGCTCGGACCACGGCTTCACGCCCTATCTGGTCGTTGCCGTGCGCGGCAAGCTCCAGGTGCCGATGGAGTACGTGAAGAACGGCGAAATCGTGCTCAACATCAGCTACAACGCCACGCGCAACCTCACGCTGGGCAACGATTACGTCAGCTTCTCCGCCCGCTTCAACGGCGTGTCGCGCGAGATCGTGATTCCGGTGGGTGCGGTAGTATCGATTTTTTCGCGCGAGAACGGCGAGGGCATGGGCTTCGAGTACGAGGGTGTGCCCGAGGATGCGGCCGAAACGCCGACCGATTCGCCGCGTGCCGAGGACGGCGACGGCCCGGACGACGAACCGCCGCGCCCCTCCGGCGGCCGTCCGCAACTGCGTGTGGTGAAGTAAGCCTCACTGCCTACAAAAATCCCGCTCTTGAGCGGGATTTTTGTAGGGCATCGCTAGGATCAGCCCTTTTTCTGCATCACGGCGGCGAAGAAGCCGTCGGTGCCGTGCTGGCGTGGATCGAGTTGCAGCAGAGGGCCATCGAGCGGGATGTCGATCTTGTCGCGCGCCAGCAATTCACGCGCATCCAACAGCTCGAACTCGGGATGCGCGGCGAGGAAGGCGTCGACGATAGCCTGATTTTCGATCTGCAACACGCTGCAGGTGGCGTAGACGAGGCGCCCGCCGGTTTTGACGAGGCGAGCGGCGGAAGCGAGGATGCTGCCCTGCTTGGCGTTCAACTCGGCCACGCTCTGCGCGGACTGGCGATACTTCAGATCCGGATTGCGGCGCAGCGTGCCCAGACCCGAGCACGGCGCGTCGACCAGCACCGCGTCCATCTTGCCGGCCAGCCGCTTCACCTTCTGGTCGTGCTCGCTTGCCAGAAGTTGCGGCTGCACGTTGGACAGCCCCGAGCGCGCCAGGCGTGGCTTGAGGTTGGCCAGGCGTTTTTCGGAGATATCGAAGGCGTAGAGCCGGCCGGTGTTCTGCATCATTGCGCCGATGGCCAGCGTCTTGCCGCCGGCGCCGGCGCAGAAGTCCGCAACCATCTGGCCGCGCTTGGCGCCGGTGAGCAGCGCCAACAGCTGGCTGCCTTCGTCCTGCACCTCGATGCTGCCGTCAAGGAACAGCGGGTGCTTGTTGAGCGCCGGCTTGCCGGCAAGGCGCAGCCCCCAGGGGGAATACGGTGTTGCCTCGGTCTTGAAGTCGCCCTCGCTCAGCGCACCCAATACCGCATCGCGCTTGGCCTTGAGCAGGTTGACGCGCAGATCGAGCGGTGCAGCGCTCAGCATGGCCGTGCCCAGCGCGATGACATCGTCCTCGCTACGCCCTTCGGCCTGCAGCGCTTCGACTACCCACAGCGGTAGGCCCGCGCGCACGTTCAATGGCGCGGTGCTCCAGTCGGTGGCTTTCCATTGCTTGGCGCGTTCGAGCTGCTCTTCGTTGAAGATGGTCGCGAGTTCTTTCAGATTGCGCTTCTCGACGGCCGAGAGGTAGCACAGCAGCCACATGCGCGGGCCGGCATAGGCTCCGGCCACCCATTCGAGCTTGGGCAGCGCGCGCAGCAGGCCGAACACCGTTTCGGCGATGGCGGCGCGATCGCGCGCACCGAGCTTCTTCTGTTCGCGAAACAAGCGCGACAGGCAGACATCGGCCGGCTGGGTGAAGGGCAGCACCTGTTCGAGCGCGTCGAGGATGGCGTGGTATTGGGTCGTGGTGATCATGTGTTGCTCTGGTTAGGGCCGGCGTTCCTGCGCGCCAAGGGCCGGTTGTAGCACGGTCTCGCCGTCGATGGTGATCCGGCCGGCAACGATATCGTAGCTGCTGCCGTCCTTACCCATCTTGGCTTGCAGGCGTATCGGCAGGTTGTGCCACTTGGGCGCCAGCCAGAAATCGAATTCTCTATCCTCGTAGCGTCCTTGCAGCAGCAATACGTCGACCTGTTGGTCGCCCACCTGCAGCGTACTTTCGCCTGCGAGGGTGAAATGGACATCGGGATAACGCTTGCGGCCATTGAACAGCGAGAAGGTGCTGTCTGCGAGGCCGCGCATCGCCAGGTGGAAGGCCGCGGAAAAGAGATCCTGATCGCCCGGCGATAGCGGCTCGATCTTGAGTTTGCCCTTGTCGTTCAGCGTAGCGCTGCCGCTGGCCCAGTTAAATTGCGCCTGGCTGCGCAATTCGCCGTTGCGCAGGTCGGTGAATTCCAGCGGGCGCACGCCGTCCGCGGTGATTTCGCCACGGCTGGAGAGTTCGCGCTTGTTGCCTGGAAGCGAGCCGCGCAGCTTCACCTCGTACTGACCGTGCTCGACGTGCCAGGTCAGCCGTGCCGGGATCGGCCCCCAGAAATAGACGATTTCGGCGTTGCGTGGAAAGCCTGGCTTGCCGCCCTGAGGCGCGGACGAAGCCGGAGCGGGGGTCGGGCTGGGGGCTGGCGTTGGCTGCAGGGTCGGCGTGGCCACGGCCGAGGCCGTCGCGGCCGGTGGATTGGGTGGCGGCGTTGCAGCGGCTTGCGGCGTTGGCGTCATCACGGTCGCGGCTACGGGCTGTGTGGGGTGCGGCACGGCCTGGGCGGCTTGCGGCGTGGCTGGCGCGTTTGCCGGGGCCACGGCGGGCGCAGCAGGCGGCAGGCCCAGCGCGACCTGCAGCGTATCGACGGGGGTAACACCCTGCAGTTCGGGTGGAAGCAGCAGGCTGGAGATATCCGTCTGCGCCAGTTTCTGTTTGGGTGGGCGCAGTGGTGTACTCGAGTGCAGCTGCGTGGTTTCGGCGAGCAGGTACAGCGTGTCGCCGCTCAGGCCGAACAGATGCAGTAGCAGCGAGAGCCCGAATGCACCGAACAGGATGCGCCGCCGTTTCAGCCAGACTGGCCAGCGCATTGGCGTTTATTGCGGCGGCAGCACGCGCACGCGCCCGCCATCGATACGCAAGCGGCCTTGCGCGAACAGGCGCACTGCCATCGGGTAGAGCCGGTGCTCTTCCTTCAGCACCCGGGCGGCGAGGTCGTCCGCCGTATCGTCTTCCAGTACCGGCACGGTGGCCTGGGCGATGATGGGGCCATGGTCGAGCTCGGCGGTGACGAAATGCACGGTGCAGCCGGCGAATTTCACGCCCTCGGCAATGGCGCGCTCGTGCGTGTGCAGGCCGGTGAACGCCGGCAGCAGCGAGGGGTGGATGTTGATCAGCCGGTTCTCGTAATGCGTGACGAAACCGGCGGTGAGGATGCGCATGAAACCGGCGAGCACCACCAGATCGGGCGCGTAGCCGTCGATCAAGGCGGCCAGCGCGGTATCGAAGGCCTCGCGACCATCGAACTGCTTGTGATCGAGCACGGCGGTGGCGATGCCACGCTCGGCAGCCCAGGCGAGCCCCGCCGCGTCGGCGCGGTTACTGACCACCGCGGCGATGCGTGCTTCGGGGACGGCAGCGTCGACGATGGCCTGCATATTGCTGCCGCGGCCGGAAATCAGGATGACGATGTTTTTCATGGGAAACCGGGAAGGGAGAAGAGGGAAGGGAGCAGGGTGAAAACCGGGTCCGGTTTTGCGCTTCCCCCTTCTTCCTTCCCTCTTGCCTTGGGAGTTAGACGATCTGCGTCTGGTGTTCGTCGCCGTTACGGGGGCGGATGGCCCCCAGGCGGTAGACGGTTTCTCCTTCGGCGGCTAGCAGCGCGCTGGCGCGTTCGGCATCGTCGGCGGCGATGATCACCACCATGCCGACGCCGCAATTGAAGGTGCGGTGCATTTCATCGGTGGCGACATTGCCTTCCTGCTGCAGCCACTGGAACAGCTTGGGGAAGGTCCAGCTCTTGCCGTCGATCTGGGCGACCACGTTGTCGGGCAGCACGCGCGGCACGTTCTCGGTGATGCCGCCACCGGTGATATGGGCCATGCCTTTCACCGTCAGCGTTTCGATCAGCTTCAACAGCGGCTTCACGTAGATGCGGGTCGGCGCCATCACCACGTCGGCGAGCGAACGATCGCCGTCGAACTTGGCCGCGTAGTCGGCATCGGTGAGATGCAGGATTTTGCGCACCAGCGAGTAGCCGTTCGAATGCGCGCCATTGGACGCGAGGCCCAGTACCACGTCGCCCGGCTTGATGTCGGCGCCGGTGATGACCTTGGATTTTTCCACCACGCCGACGGCAAAGCCGGCGAGATCGTATTCACCGGGCGGGTACATGCCGGGCATCTCGGCGGTTTCGCCACCGATCAGTGCAGCACCCGACAATTCACAGCCGTGAGCGATGCCGCGGATCACTTCGGTGGCGGTGTCCACGTCGAGCTTGCCGCAAGCGAAGTAGTCGAGGAAGAACAGCGGCTCCGCACCCTGCACCAGGATGTCGTTTACGCTCATCGCGACCAGATCCTGCCCCACCGTATCATGGCGGTTCAACTCGAACGCGAGCTTGAGCTTGGTGCCAACGCCATCGGTACCCGAGACCAGCACCGGCTCTTTGAACTTCTTGGAGATTTCGATCAAGCCGCCGAAGCCGCCGATGCCCGAGAGGACTTCCGGGCGCATGGTGCGCTTGGCAAAGGGCTTGATGTTCTCGACAAGCTGGTCACCCGCGTCGATGTCGACGCCGGCATCGCGGTAGCTCAGGCTGGGGGTGGTCATGAAGGCCTCGTGAAGATGCGGGGGCCCGGCGTTGCCGTGCGTGACGCAGGCTTTGCCGCTAGAATGGGCCCGGTTTTGCTAGAAAGCGCAACAGTTTACCGTATCCCGCCATGAAACGCCTGATCGCCCGTCGCATGTCGCGCCACCAACTGGTGGGTCGAGCATGAGCCAGCAAATGGTGCTGGACCTGCAGTTGCCGGCGGTGCCGAGCTTCGAGGGCTATGTCGCCGGCGATAATGCCGAGCCCTTGTTCATGCTCGGCGAATGGGTGGCCGGTGCCGACGATATCCGCTTTCTCTATCTATGGGGAGAGGCAGGGGTCGGCAAGTCCTATCTGCTCGACGCCACCGCCGCGCGGCTGGAGGTCGCGGTCATCGCTCCGCCCGCGCCCTTGCCAACGTCGCTGCCACACGACGCCGTGCTCATTGTCGATGGGGTCGACGCGCTCGACCCCGACGAGCAGATCCGCCTGTTCGATCACTACAACACGCTGCGCGAAGGCACGGGGCGATTGCTGGCCACCGGCAGCAAGCCGCCGATGCTGCTCGGCCTGCGCGATGACCTGACCACGCGGCTGGGCTGGGGCCTCGTCTACCAGTTGCGCGCGCTGTCGGATGGCGACAAGGCGGCCGCCTTGCGTCGCCGTGCATTCGGCCTGGGTTTCGAGCTCTCCGACGAAGTCGCCGATTACCTGCTGCGCCACGCCGTGCGCGATCTGCCCAGCCTCAATGCCTTGCTCGAGCGCGTGAACATCGAAGCGCTGTCGCAGCGCCGCGCGGTAACGGTGCCGCTGGTGCGCGAGGTGTTGCTGTCGGAACGGTCGCTTTAGCAACAGAGCACCCGCTTCACGGCGCCTTCGCCTTGTCCACCCGTCGCGCTTGCAGCGGGCCGCCGGCTGCGCAGATACAAAGCGGGCTGGGCAGCAGGTATGCTTACACAGCGCCGGACGGCGCGTTCATGGATAGTCCCGATGCAAACAGACGAAATCGTCCAGTGGTTCCGCCAGGCCGCTCCCTATATCCACGCATTCCGTGGGCGCACCTTCGTGATCGCGCTCGGCGGCGAAGTGGTGCGCGACGGGCGTTTTGTCACGCTGACGCACGACATCAACCTGTTGACCAGCCTGGGGGTACGCCTCGTCATCGTCCATGGTGCGCGGCCCCAGATCGAGGTGCGCATGGCCGAGCGCGGACTGGACGTGCGCTACCACAAAGGTTTGCGCGTCACTGACGCTGAAACGCTGGAGTGCGTGATTCAGGCCGTGGGCCAGGTCAGGGTCGAGATCGAATCGCTGCTGTCGATGGGCCTGGCCAACTCGCCGATGGCCAACGCCGATATCCGCGTCTCCGCCGGCAACTTCATCACCGCGCAGCCCATGGGCGTGCGCGACGGCATCGACCTGATGTACACCGGCGAAGTACGCAAGGTCGATACCACGGCCATCAACTACCGGCTCGACGACGGCGAGATGGTGCTGCTGTCCACGCTTGGTTACTCGCCGACCGGTGAGGTGTTCAACCTGCCACTGGAAGACGTGGCGACCAGTGCGGCGATCGCGCTCAAGGCGGACAAGCTGTTATTCCTCTCGGAGCACGACGGCGTGTTCGATGCCGATGGCGAGCTGATGACCGAGATGACGGCGCTCGAGGCCGAGCAGTTGTTGGCTGCATGCAACAACCAGCCCGAGGATATGCGGCTCTATCTGCCGTGCGCGATTCGGGCGGTTCGGCAGGGCGTATTGCGGGCGCATCTCGTCAGCCACCATGTCGACGGCGGCCTGTTGATGGAGCTCTTTACCCGCGACGGGATCGGCACCATGATCTCGCGCGAATCACTGGAAACGCTGCGCCAGGCCACGATCGACGACGTCGGCGGCCTGCTGGCGCTGATCGAGCCGCTGGAAGAGCAGGGGGTGCTGGTCAAGCGCGGGCGCGAGCTGATCGAGCGCGAAATCCACCGTTATTCCATCCTGGAACACGATGGCAAGATCATCGGCTGCGTCGCCATCCACCCCTTCCCCGACAGCAAGATGGCCGAGCTCGCCTGTCTCGTGATCGATCCTGATTACCGCGATGCCGATCGTGGCGCTACGCTGTTGCGTCATGTGGAACAGCAGGCGCGTACACTGGGCATGGCCCAGTTGTTCGCCTTGACGACGCGCACCAGCCACTGGTTTGTCGAGCGCGGTTTTGCGCAAGGGTCGGTCGACGAGCTGCCGATGGAGAAAAAGCAGCTATACAACTATCAACGGCGTTCCAAGGTGTTCATCAAGACGTTACGGCGCTGAGTGCGGTAGTCTCGATGTAGCCGGCCACGGGCGCGTGCAACGATAGATGGCGGGATCGCCGCGCGTTGCCGACCCGGGGCGATTGATCGGCAGCACCAACTACGAATACAAGAGGAGGCCGAGCCGCTGTCCAGGCGGCGAGCCAGACCCGATGCGTCTCATTCCCGTGCCCGCTTCCCTGCGTACCCGCCTCATCGTGGCCAGTGTGCTCGTGCAATGCACGATCCTGGCCTTCTTGCTGTTCAATACCTCGCGCATCTGGTCCGAAACGACGGCGGCGTCCACCACGATGCGCGTCGAGGAGCTGGGACGCTTGCTCAATGCGGCGCTGGCGGGCCCGCTCGTCAATCACGATCCGGCAAAAGCATCTGAGCTGATCGACAGCCTGCGCGCACCCGAGGGCATAGACTATCTGGTGCTGTTCGACGCGCAGCGCCATATCGTCGCCAGCCGTGGCTGGGATATCGCGCAGGCACTGCCTCCGGCGACCCCGCTGACGGGGCTTTCCGAGATTCCGCCTATCATCCACGCCCATACCCCCATCCAGTATGGCGGCGAGACGCTGGGCGAACTGCACTTCGGCATCACCACCGGCATCATGCGCGAGGCGATCGACCGGCTCACTTTCCAGAACGCGGTGACTGTCATTGCCGGCATCATCGTGTCGGTGGTGTTGATGGCTGTCCTGGGGCTATGGCTGACCCGGCGCCTGCATCGCCTGATCGGCGCGGCCGAGGCGGCGGCGACGGGCGACTACGCCGCGTTGCCAGAACCTGTCGGCGGCGACGGAGTGGCCCAGCTGACCCACCGTTTCAACGAAATGGCGAATTCGATCCGTGAGCGGGTCGATGCGATGCGGCAGAACGAAGAGAAGTTCCACGCCATAGCCGACTACACCTATTCCACCGAGCTGTGGCTCGATCCTGTGGGCAAGCTGGTGTGGCTCAATGCGTCGGTCACCCGGCTCTCGGGCTACGCCATGGCCGAGTGTATGCGCCTGGGCGATTTCCCTTTGTCGCTGGCGAGCCCCGAGGAGCGGATGCGGCTGACCGAGACGCTCGATCGCGCGTTGGACGAGCGCTCGTCGGTGCAGGATTTCGAGTTCCGCGCGGTCAGGCGCGATGGCAGCCTGTTCTGGGCCTCGGCATCGTGGCAGCCGATCTATGGCAGCGACGGTGTCTACCTCGGTTTGCGCGCGTCGATCCGCGACAACTCCGAACTCAAGGACGATCGTCTCGCGCTACGGAAGGCCGTGATCGAGCTGCGACAGATCCAGGCGCTGGGCCAGAGCTATCTGCAACGCGCCGAAGGCGAGCGCGCCCGCTTGAATGCATTGTTGTCCGCGATGCGCTTTGGCGTGCTGTTCGTCGATCACGACAACCGGGTGATTTTCCACAACCCGGCATTCTGCATGCTGTGGGGTATTGCGCCGGCGGTGTCCATCATCGACAAGCCCATCGGCCAGGTGCTGCAGCATGCGGAGAATCGTCCGGCCATCGGCGACATCGTCGCGCATTATCTGCAGGAATCGGCGCTGGCCGACGAGCGCGTCGATTATGGCGAGCTGATGATGAACGACGGCCGGGTGCTGACGCAGCAGTGCTACCGCGTTGGCGGCGGCAGCGATCGCGGTCGGATGTGGGTGTACGAGGATGTGACGCAGGAGCGCATCCTGGCCGAACGCATGGTCAACCTGGCCGAGCGCGATGCGCTCACCGGCCTGTACAACCGCCACCGTTTCCAGCAGGAACTGGAGCGCATGGTGTCCGAGTCGGATCGGCGGCAGGCGACGATGGCGCTGCTGTTCTTCGATCTGGACGAATTCAAGCATGTGAACGACACCTTCGGCCACGGCATCGGCGACGAGTTGCTCAAGGCCATCGCCCGCGAGATCGGCGGACAGGTGCGTCGCCACGAGGTGCTGTCGCGCCTGGGCGGCGACGAGTTCGCCGTGCTGGTGCCCGACTGCAACGAGTTCGAGGTCGGCAAGCTCGCCGAGCGCATCGTCGCCGGTATTTCGCAGATTCAGTTCAACATCGATGGCCATGTGCTGCGGCCGTCGTCGTCGGTCGGCGTCGCGATGTTCCCACAGCACGCCAATAACGCGGCCGAGCTCGTCGCGCACGCCGATTCGGCGATGTACCAGGCCAAGTCGGCCGGCAAGTCGACCTGGCGGCTGTACCGGCCCGATGCAGATATGTCGCGCAGCGCGCTCACCAGGCTGTCGTGGAAGGACCGTATCGTCGAGGCGCTGGAAAACGATGGCTTCGAGCTGCACTTCCAGGGCATCTACGACGCGAAAACGCGCAAGCTGGCGCACCTGGAGGCGCTGCTGCGGATGAAGGATGTGCAGAATCCGGGCAGCCTCGTGATGCCGGGTCATTTCATTCCGCATGCCGAAAAGACCGGCAAGATCATCGACATTGACCGCTGGGTGATCAAGCGCACGATCGAGCTCCTGGCGCAGCGCCCGGAGGTGTCGATCGCGATCAACGTCTCGGGTCGCTCGTTCGACGAGCCCGAACTGCCGGATTTCATCAGCCGCCTGCTGATGCTGCACCGCGTCGACCCGAGGCGCTTGCTGGTCGAATTGACCGAAACCGCCGCGGTATCCGATCTGTCGGATGCCCAGCGCTTCATCGACGCCTTGCGCGCCACCGGCTGTACCGTCTGTCTCGACGACTTCGGCAGCGGCTTCGCTTCGTTTGCGTATCTGAAGCAGCTCAAGGCCGACATCCTGAAGATCGACGGCTTCTTCGTGCGTGACCTGCCCAATGACCGGGACAGCCAGGTGTTCGTGCGCGGCATGGTCGACATGGCACATGCGATGGACAAGACCACCATTGCCGAATTCGTCGAGAACGAAACCATCTTCAACATGCTGGTCGAATTCGGCATCGACCTGGTACAGGGCTATTACCTCGACAAGCCGCACCGCGATCATCCCGGGCTACTCTCCGCTGACACCCAAGCCTGACAGGGGAACGACATGGCCTTCCAGAATCCCAGTGACGACGAGATCCGCAAGCTGCTGCAGCGCGTGCATCGCATCGCCGTGGTGGGTCTGTCGCCGAATGCGGCGCGGCCGAGCTTTGGCGTATCGCAGTTCATGCAGCGAGCTGGTTATGCCATCGTGCCGGTGCGGCCACGGGTGGCAGAGGTGCTGGGCGAGCCCGCCTATAGCACGCTGGCGGACGTGCCGGGCAAGATCGACCTCGTCAACGTGTTCCGCCGGGCCGAGGAAATCGATGCCGTGGTCGACGAAGCAATCCGCCTGCAATTGCCGGCGATCTGGATCCAGCTTGGTATCGTCAACGAGGCGGCAGCGGCGCGTGCGGCGGCGGCGGGCATCACCGTCGTGATGGATCGCTGTATCAAGATCGAGTATCTGCGCCTGGCAGCATAGGGCGCCTGGGTGCCTTGCCGGCCCATGCCTCGAGCCACGCTGTTCGGCACGCGCCGCTTGTCCCGGCGGCCTGCGGCGTTTAGCCTTGCGGATGACCCCGCTACTCTGAGCAAGCCATGAATTTACGTTTCACCAAGATGCAGGGCCTCGGCAACGATTTCATCGTGCTCGATGGCGTGCGCGCAGCCATCACGCTCGATGCCAAAACCGTGCAAAGGCTCGGCGATCGCCACTTCGGCATCGGCTTCGACCAATTGTTGCTGGTCGAGCCGGCCAGCGATCCGGCGCATGATTTTCGCTACCGCATCTTCAATTCCAGCGGCGAGGAGGTCGAGCATTGTGGCAACGGCGCGCGCTGCTTCCTCAAGTTCGTGCGCGATGCTGGCCTGACGACCAAGAGCGAGCTCGCCGTCGAGACGGCGCGCGGCGTGATCTATCCCAGGCTGGAAGCCAATGGCGAAGTGACCGTCGACATGGGCCCGCCCGAGCTGCTGCCGGCCGAGGTGCCGTTCGTGGCCGATGCCGATGCCGTTGTCCATCCGCTGGACGTGGGCGGCCGCGTGGTCGACATCACCGTGGTGTCGATGGGCAATCCGCATGCGGTGCAGGTGGTCGACGATGTCGATACTGAGCTGGTCCAGACGCTGGGCCCGCTGATCGAGCGCCATGCGCGCTTTCCGCGCAAGGTGAACGCCGGCTTCATGCAGATCGTCGGCCGCGACGAGATCCGGTTGCGTGTTTACGAGCGCGGCGCCGGCGAAACGCTGGCCTGCGGCACGGGCGCGTGCGCGGCGGTGGTCGCCGGCATCCGTCGCGGCCTCTTGGGTGACACCGTGCGCGTGCATACCCGCGGTGGCGATCTCACCATACGCTGGCAGGGCGGCGACGCCCCAGTGCTGATGACGGGGCCGGCGGTCTCCGTTTTCGAAGGCCAGATCCAGATTTGAACCAAGACAAGGAGAACACGATGCAGGCAGACGACATCCTGGGCTGGTTGAAGCAGAACCCGGCGTTCTTCGACGAATACGCCGAAGAGGTGGCCGATATCTACGTGCCGCACTCGCATCGCGGCCAGGCCGTGTCGCTGGCAGAGCGCCAGCTGTTGACGCTGCGCGACAAGAATCGCGCGCTGGAAGGGCGCCTGACCGAGTTGTTGCAGTTCGGCGAGGATAACGACGTGATCTCCGAGCGGCTGCATTGGCTCACCGTCGACCTGATCCAGGCCGAGGATCTGTCCGGCGTGATCGGCACGCTGGAATACCATCTGCGTGAGCGCTTCCATGTGCCGCACGTGGCGATCCGGCTATGGCTGCCGTCCGATTCGAGCCTGCGCGAGTTCGAGCAGGTGGGTGAGAGCGTGGTCAAGCTGGCGCAGAATCTGGTCTCGCCCTATTGCGGCCCCTACGTCACCGACGAGGTGCTGGCCTGGTTCGACGATGCCGGCCCGGCGCTCAAATCGTTCGCCCAGTTCGCGCTGCGCACCGGCGAGGAGCCCTTCGGAGTGCTGGTGCTGGCGAGCGAGGACGAGAACCGCTTCTACCCGGACATGGGCACACTGTATCTGCAGCGGCTCTCGGACATCGTCTCGGCCACCGTGCTGCGGCTTGCCCCGACCACGGCCCGCGTCGAAGTCGAGGAACTGCCGGTCGAGGCGCACGACGAAGCCTGACATGAGCGCGCCGCTCGATCATTTCGCCCGTTACCTCGCCGGCGAGCACACCGCCTCCGCCCACACCCGCAAGGCGTATGGCGATGATCTGGCGCGGCTCGCGCGCTACGCCGGCGACAAGGCGCTCGATGTGCTGACGCCGACCGACGTGCGTGGCTACGTGCGGCAAATGCGCTCAGGGGGCTTGTCGCCCGCCAGCATCGCCCGCGTGCTTTCCGCCTGGCGCACCTTCTACAAGGTGATGCAGCGCGATCTGGGCTGGAGCGCGAGCCCGCTGGCCGGTATCCGGCCACCGAAGCGCGCGCAGCGCCTGCCTGCGGCGATGACGGTCGACGCCACGGCCGCCCTCTTGGACGCCTTGCCCGACGACGACATCCTCGCGTGCCGCGACAAGGCGATCTTCGAGCTGGCGTACTCCTCGGGGCTGCGTGTCTCGGAGCTGGCGAGCGTGACACTGACCGAGCTCGATCTCGATCATGGCCTGGCGCGGGTGACCGGCAAGGGCAACAAGACGCGTATCGTTCCCGTTGGCCGCGTGGCGATCGACGCGCTGCGGCGCTGGCTGCTGCAGCGCCCGCAACTGGCGCGCGATGGCGTGGGGACGGTGTTCGTCGGCAAGACCGGCAACAGCCTGAGCGTCGGCGCGATCGAGGCCCGGTTGCGCACCTGGCGGCAGCGCCTGGGCATCGCCGAGCGGCTGTATCCGCACAAGTTGCGCCATAGCTGCGCCACCCACCTGCTGCAGAGCAGCCACGATCTGCGCGCGGTGCAGGAGCTGCTGGGCCACGCCAATCTCTCGACGACGCAGGTCTATACCCATCTGGACTATATGGCGCTGGCCCAGGCCTACGACCAGTTCCATCCGCGCGCCAAGCGCAAGCCCGACTAGACGCCTTCAGCCGGCGCTGCCAGGCAAGGCCTTGAGCCGTGCCACGGGCGACGCGGCAAGGTAGATGGCCTGCGCGATCAGCAGGGCGCCGGCCACGATGAGGCAGGCGATTTCCCCGCCGACGGCACCCACGACGGTTGCCAGTGCGGCACCCAGCGGCCGGGCGCCGTAGGTGGCCATCGTGTTGATCGCCGAAACCCGCCCCAGCATGGCCAGCGGCGTCACCGCCTGGCGCAGCGTGGTGCCGGCGATGGTCCACAGCACCGAGCCGATGCCGACGAAGAAGAAACTCACGCCAGCCAGCCAGGGGGTCGGCCAGGCCAGCGTCGCCAGGATGGCGAGCGCGGCGCCGACGCCACCCGTCGGGCCGACCAGCAGCTGCACGCGCGGCGACAACCTGCGCCCGAATACCGGCAGCAGCAGTGCCGACAGCAGCATGCCGGCGCCGTAGGCGGCGAGCGTCGTGCCTATGCCACTGGCCGACAGGCCGAGCACGCGTGCGGCGTAGGGCACGTAGACGGTCTGCAATGCGAAATAGCCGATGTTGAAGATCACCGAGGTGATCAAGAGCGGGCGCAGCAACGGCTGGGTGAAGGCGAAGATCGCGCCTTCGCGCAGCTCCAGGCTGAAGTTGCGATGCGTGCTGGCCAGCGGTGCTTCCGGCAGCCGCCACAACGCTCCGGCTGCGCAGACCGACAGCGTTGCGGCCAGCGCGTAGGCCGGCGCCGCGCTCGTCGCGCCGACCAAGAGGCCCGCGAGTGCGGGGCCGCCGGTGAGCGCCAGGCTGCGCACCAGCTCGATGCGGCCGTTGGCGCGTGCCAGGTCCTCGCGCGCGACCAGGGCGGGAATCAGGGCGGGTGTGGCCACGCTATAGGCGACGGCGCCGGCAGTGCCGACGAAAGCCAGCACGGCGAGGGTCCACAGCGTCAACCCGCCATTGAGCACCAGCAGCACGATGACGACGTTGCACGCCGCGCGCGCGAGCTCGCCCGCCGCCATCAGCCGGCGGCGCGAAGTGCGGTCCGCAAGGACGCCCAGTGGAATCGAGAGCAGCAGAAAAGGCAGCGTCTGGGCCAGCTGCAACAGGCCGGTGCCGGTGACATCGCTGCCGAGCGCCAGCACCGCGATCAGTGGCGCGGCAGCAAGGCCGATCTGCTGCGCGCATTGCGCGGCAAGGTTGGAGGCGGCAAGACGGTTGAAGGCGGAAGGCAGGCGTGACATGGATCAGCGTAGCGCGGCGGGAAGCCACAGTGTAACGGCGCCGTCATGGCGCCGCTTCCCACATCTTGCGCAATCGTCGCCGTAATCAGTCCGCGACGTATTCGAACAGGTCGAAGCTCATTTGCTGCTCGACCAGGCGCGTGGCCCGCACTACGCGTTCTCCCTCGGGGGTGAGCAGGATGAGTTCGCGCAGCGGCGCATAGTGCCCCTTGCTCGCCGCGAGCAGGGCGGGCTGGTTCAGCGCGACGATGGCCGGCAGCACCAAGGCAGTATCGAACTGGGCGTCGCTGGCGACATGGGGGCGGACTAGGGCGGCTTCGGCGCACACCGCCAAGACCTGCAACCCCATTTCCAGGGCGCCATCCTCGCACTGTTGCAACCAGCGGATGGCGCCGACCAACCAGCCTGCGCTGCCTTGCTGGCGCAGCGCGACGATGTCGCCCGCGTGCAGCCGGCCGGTGGGCGCGTCGCGCGTGGAGACGGCATAGCCGCCGGGGCTCTCGTTCAGGATGCGCCAGGTAGTGATCTGCGGCAGCGCATCCAGCCCCGCGTGAAGCGCTTGATGGTCGAGGTCGACGCCATTGCTGGTGAGCAGGCTTTGCGCGGCGGCCTTGAGGCCGTGGGCCAACTCGATCTGCGCGTCGGTGTGCATCCGCTGGAACACGCGCTTGGGCGCGATGCTCCATTGTTTGATCAGGCGGCGCATCGTTTCCATCCACAGCATCAGCTTGACGCGGTCTCCCGCCATCGGCGCCTTGGCCTCCAGCCCAGCCAGCGCGCGGTGCAGCTTCTTGCCGAGCTCAACGGTGTCGAGCAGCATGGCCATGCCCTGGTAGTTCTCGACGGCGCGGCTGCCGATGTAATGCGGCGGCTCGTCCACGTCGAGCCGCACCAGGAAGAAACCGGCGGCGCTGGGTTGTTGCGCGGCCACGGGCTGGAAATGGGCGTGTCGGCTGTAGTTGTCGACGGCATCGATCACGCGCGTCAGTTCGGCCGGCGCGAAGCGCATCGGGTCCGCCAGTGACAGCAGCAGCAGCCGCTTGTAGAGCACGCTGATGGTCGGGCCATCGTCGATCCCGCGCGTTTCGTCGAGATGGCGATTTTCCGCAGCGTAGCGGAATAACTGGTGGCTTTCGAACCAGATGCCGTCGGGCAGGGCCATCGAGACCTGGCTGCTGACCTGGTACAGCCGGTAGTACAGGCTGAGGATCTGGTGGATCAGCTGCGGCGCCAGCTTGTTGCCGCCGAACAGGAAGCGCTTTTCCAGGCGCTCGATCAGCGCAATCTTGTAACCGGTGGCGAGCTCCTGCCACAGTCCGCGCACCAGGATGGCTGCCTGGCGTGCCTTGTCCTTCAGCGGAAAGCCGGTGGCGTGGTAGAGCGTCTCGAAACCGGCGGCCAAGAGTTCGAGCGCAGTCTGGTATTCGTCCAGCAGCTTGACCCGTTCCTCGGCATCGACCTCGACCCGGTTACAGCTGGTCATCGCATCGAGGATCTGCCGGCCGGCTTCGAGTGGCGAATTGTTGGGCAGCGCGGCGAGCCAGGTGCGCAGCTCGCGCGGCCGTATCTCGACAAAGCCGGCGAGCTTGGGATCCTTGGGTGGCAATTCAAGCGACAGCAACATCGTTTCCTCTCGCGCCGGCGACGAGCGCGGCGTCCAGTGCGACACGGGCGGCGCCGGCCAACTGGCGCGCCTCGTCGTCGTTCATCGTATAGGGCGGCATCAGATAGACGGTATGGCCGATGGGGCGCAGCAACACGCCCTGTGCCAGTGCCGCGGCGAAGTAGGCTTGAGCGAAACCGGTGGGCGCGTCGGCGACATCGAAGGCCCAGATCATGCCGCGATGGCGGTAGTGACGTACTTGCGGATGGTCGGCCAGCGGCCGGAATAGCGCGTCCCAGCGCTCGGCGCGCGCGCGGTTGGCCTTGATCACGTCGTCGCTATCGAAGATATCGAGCACGGCGAGCGCCGCGGCGCAGGCCAGCGGGTTGCCGGTGTAGGAATGCGAGTGCAGGAAGCCGCGCGTCACATCGTCGTCGTAGAAGGCGGCGTAGACCTCGTCGGTGCTCAGGACGGCCGCCAGCGGCAGGAAGCCGCCGGTGATGCCCTTGGACAGACAGACGAAATCGGGGCGGATGCCGGCCTGCTCAGAGGCGAGGAAGGTGCCGGTACGACCAAAACCGACAGCAATCTCGTCGGCGATCAGGTGCACGCGATGGCGATCGCACAGCGCGCGGGCGCGGGTGAGATAGGCCGGGTCGTACATCACCATGCCGCAGGCACCTTGCACCAGTGGCTCGACGATCAGCGCGGCGATCTCATCGCCGTGCGCGGTGAACAGTGCTTCGAGCCCCGCCGCAGCGCGCTCGGCGACATCGGCAGCGCTCTCGCCAGGCCGCGCGTTGCGAGCATCCGGGCTGGGTGCGGTCAGGCCGGGCTGCAGCAGTGGTGCGTAGGCTTGGCGGAACACCGGCACGTCGGTGACGGCAAGTGCGCCGGCGGTCTCACCGTGATAGCTGCCCGCAAGGTGGACGAAGCGGTGCTTGCCGGGCTCGCCGCGGTTGCGCCAGTAGTGCGCGCTCATCTTCAGCGCGATTTCGGTCGCCGAGGCGCCGTCAGACGCATAGAACGCATGGCCGAGGCCCGTGAGCGCGGCGAGCCGTTCGGACAATTCCACCACCGGGCGGTGGGTGAAGCCGGCGAGCATCGCGTGTTCCAGCGTGTCGAGCTGGGCACGGATCGCGGCCTTGATGCGTGGCTCGCCGTGGCCAAACAGATTGACCCACCAGCTGGAAATGCCGTCCAGATAGCGCTGGCCATCCATATCGACCAGCCAGGCGCCCTCGCCGCTTGCAAGCGGAATCAGCGGCAGACTTTCGTGCCGCTTCATCTGGGTACATGGGTGCCACACGGCAGCGAGGCTGCGGGTGAGCAAGTTGGCGTTGGACATGCGCTAGTCTGACGACATGAGAAGTGGCAACGATTTTGCCAAGTTAAGTCATGTTGCGCTATTGCGACGCATCTTGCCATGGCCGACTAGGCGACACTGGTCGGCTCCGAACGGCGATTTTGGCGGTTCTTTGTCAGCCGTTTGCTGATGAAAAGAAAGCTTGGGCTTGCAGGGTTATCCTGAATGGTCGCCGCCGCAGCACAGGCGCAGCATGGACAGCCTTTATCGGAGAAGCACCATGATCGATCTGCGCAGCGATACCGTGACCCAGCCGACGCCGGCGATGCGCCAGGCGATGCGGGATGCCGCCGTGGGGGATGACTGCTATGGCGATGATCCGACGGTGACCCGGCTGGAGCAGCAGGCTGCGGGCCTGCTGGGCAAGGCGGCGGCGCTGTTCGTGCCCTCCGGCACCTTCGGCAATCAACTGGCGCTGGCAACGCATTGTCAGCCTGGTGACGAGGTCATCCTGGGGGACGATTGCCACATCGTCCAGCACGAGGTCGGCGCAGCCGGGCTGATCAGCGGGGTGCAGTTGCGCACGCTGGAGGGCCGGCTGGGTGTGCTCGATGCCGAAGCCATCCGCCGGCGTATCCGCGTTGGCGACGATATTCATATCCCGCGCACCGGGCTGATCTGCCTGGAAAACGCGCATTCCAACGGCCGGGTGATCCCGCTTGCGGCAATGCGCGATGCCGCTGCCGTGGCACGCGAACACGGCGTGCCACTGCACCTGGATGGTGCGCGGATCTTCAATGCGGCGACGACGCTCGGCGTTGATGCCGCCGAGATTGCGGCCGAGACCGACACGGTGATGTTCTGCCTGTCCAAGGGGCTGGCGGCGCCGGTGGGCTCGTTGCTGGCCGGGCCGGCCGACTTCATCGCGCGCTCGCGCAAACGGCGCAAGCTGCTGGGCGGCGGCCTGCGCCAGGTGGGGGTGCTGGCCGCGCCGGGGCTGATCGCGCTTAACGAGATGCGGCTGCGCCTCGGCGAGGACCACGCCCGTGCCCGCGCGCTGGCGGCGCGCCTGGCCGCGTTGCCCGGCATCGCGCTCGACCCGGAGAGCGTCCAAATCAATATGGTGTGGTTTCGATTCACCGAGGTCATCGACGAAGCGGCGTTGATGGCGGCCCTGGCCGCGGCCGGCATCAAGGCCAATCCGCCCGAGCACGGCTGGATGCGGCTGGTGACGCACTGGCAGATCGATGATGCGGCCATCGAGCGGGTGGTCGCTGTGCTCTCTGGAGCGCTGCATCGCTGAAATTGGCCTTGGGGTCTGGCGCGCAGGCGTCTAGCTTGAATATGCCAATTCCATGGAGGGCAACGAAATGATAGATATTCTCGTAGCGATCGTCGTCGGCGCGCTGATCGGCTGGATCGCCAGCAAGGTCATGGGGACCGACAGCCAGCAGGGAGCGATCGCCAATATCATTGTCGGCATCGTCGGCTCGGCGCTGGGTTCCTGGTTGTTCGGTTCGGTGCTCGGCTTTGGCGGCGCCAGCGCGGCCGGCGGATTTTCGATCGCCGGTCTCGTCTTCGGTGTGCTCGGTGCCGTGGTGCTGATCTTCATCCTCAAGCTGCTCAAGGTGTTCAAATAGCCGGCACTCGGTTCGGCTTTCAAATCGGCGGCCGGGTTGCTACCATTGCGCGTTTGAATCTGGGGTGCCCGGCCAATGTATAAGTGCTTGTTTTCCCTGATGCTTGTTGCCAGCGTTGCCCAGGCAGGGCGCATCCTGCCGCCACAGGGCACGTATGGCGAGCTGTCCGTCTATAGCCCGGCTACCCGCGAAGCCAAGATCGACGACAAGAAATACACGCTGGCGCCGGGTCTGCGCGTGCTTAGCACGCAAAATACCCTGCTGATGCCGGCTGCCATTCCGCAAAAGGCGTATGTCTGGTACCAGATCGAGACCAGCACCGGTTTCCTGTGGCGGATGTGGATCCTCACCGAGGCCGAATACCAGCAGTACAAGCACATGGCCAAGCCGACGCCCACGCCGACCCCCACGCCCGCGCCGACCCCGACGCCCACTCCCAGCAATTGATCGTTAGCCATGAGCAAGAAAGTATTTATCAAGACCTTCGGCTGCCAGATGAACGAGTACGACTCGGACAAGATGGTGGATCTGTTGAACGCGACCGAAGGACTGATCAAGACCGATGATCCGGCCGAGGCCGACGTCATCCTGTTCAACACCTGCAGCGTGCGTGAAAAGGCGCAGGAAAAGGTGTTCTCCGACCTGGGCCGGGTGCGCGAGCTCAAGCTGGCCAACCCCAACCTGGTGATCGGTGTCGGTGGTTGCGTCGCCTCGCAGGAGGGTGATGCCATCGTCAAGCGCGCGCCCTACGTGGACGTGGTATTCGGTCCGCAAACGTTGCACCGATTACCCGAGCTGATCGCCAGGAAGCGTGCGACCGGTTCCGCCCAGGTCGATATCTCCTTCCCGGAGATCGAGAAGTTCGACCACCTGCCGCCCGCGCGCGTCGAAGGCGCCACTGCCTTCGTCTCGATCATGGAAGGCTGCTCCAAGTTCTGCAGCTTCTGCATCGTGCCCTACACCCGCGGCCAGGAAGTGAGCCGCCCGTTCGAGGATGTGCTGGCCGAAGTCGCGGGCCTGGCGCAGCAGGGCGTGAAGGAAGTGACGCTCCTGGGTCAGAATGTGAACGCCTATCGCGGCCGCATCCTTGATGGCGAGGACGACGACATCGCCGATTTCGCGATGCTGCTCGAATACGTGCACGAAATGCCCGGAATCGAGCGTATCCGCTACACCACCAGCCATCCGCGTGAGATGACGCAGCGCATCGTCGATTGCTACCGTACGCTGCCCAAGCTGGTGTCGCACCTGCACCTGCCGGTGCAAAGCGGCTCGGATCGCACCCTCGTCAACATGAAGCGTGGCTACACCTCGCTCGAGTACAAGAGCCTGGTGCGCAAGCTGCGTGATGCGCGGCCGGACATCTGCCTCTCAAGTGATTTCATCGTCGGTTTCCCCGGCGAGAGCGACGACGATTTCGAGCGCACGATGAAGTTGATCGAGGATGTGCGGTTCGACGCCAGCTTCAGCTTCATCTACAGCGAGCGCCCCGGCACGCCGGCGGCCGACCTGAAAGACGACGTGTCGGCCGCGGTGAAATCGGCCCGGCTGATGCGTTTGCAAAAGCGCATCGACGAGCTCGCGAGCGAGGTGAATCGTTCGATGGTCGGCACCGTGCAGCGCGTGCTGATCGAAGGCCATGCGCGCAAGAACGCCGAGGAGCTGGCCGGGCGTACCGACAACAACCGCATTGTCAATTTCGCCGGCCCCGCCCGGCTGATCGGCCAGTTTGCCGAAGTGATCGTCACCGAAGCCTTGCCGCACAGCCTGCGCGGCGAGATCCTGACCCGCGAAACCGTCACCCACTGAGGAACCCCATGGCCAGCAAGGGCTTTGCCAAGACCACCGTCGCACCGCTCTCCGAGGCTGAACTCGACGAGCTGGCCGAATTCCTGACCTCGGATGCGGTGTCGGACGAGTGCATGGATCTGTCGATGCTGCACGGCTTTCTCACCGCCATCCTGGTCGGGCCCCAAGAGCCGCTGCCCGATGCCTGGCTGCCGCAGGTATGGGGTGAAGCCGGGCAGAAGCCCAAGTTCGAATCGACCACGCAGCAGACGCGCATCGAAGACCTGGTGCTGCGGCTCTACAACCAGCTGGCCGATGAGCTGACTAGCGAGCCGCCCGAGTTCGCGCCCATGGTCTACGTCGACGAGGAAACCGGCCGCGACATCGTGCAGCAGTGGTGTTACGGCTTCACGCTCGGGACGTCGCTGGTCCAGGAAGCATGGCAGTCCATGTTCGACGACGAGGATGGCGCGCAACTGCTCGCGCCGATCTTCGATTGTGCCGACGAAGAAGCGCGTGAGGAAATCGCCGCCGAAGGCGAGGATCTAGCCGAGTTCGAGCATGAGCTCGCCAGCATCCTGCCCGAAGCCATTCCCGAGATTCGCAGTTGGTGGCATACCAGCCAGCCGGTGGCGCCGGCGCCGCGGCAGGGACGTCAGAAGCACTGAGCGCCGTGCCCGGATTCACCCGCCTCGCCGCCGCCGCATTGTGTGCGACCGGGGCGCTCGCGCTGGCCTGGTGCTGGAACGAACCGTTCTTCGTTGCATGGCGTGGCCCGTGGATCTGGCCGGCCCTGGCGGCTCTGGCCGCCGGCGGCTGGTGGTCCAGCATCGGCTGGCGGCATTTGCGCTGGCTGACGATGTCCGTGCTGACCGTCGCGGGGCTGCTGCTCGTGGGCTGGCACGGCATGCAGCGCTACTGGCAATGGCAAATCGATGAGGCCGATCCGGCGCTCGTACGACAGCTGGGCGCGCACCTGATGGTCGGTTACACCGACGAGGCCGCGCTGCTGCCTTTGCTGGAGCGCGGTGCAATCGGTGGCGTCTTTGTCACGCGCCGCAATATCGAACGCATGAACGCGGCGCAGATCACTGCCATGATCTCGCGCTGGCAGGCCTTGCGCCGGGCGCGGCAGCTGCCGCTCTTGGTCGTCGCTACCGACCAGGAAGGCGGCATCGTGTCCCGCATGGCGCCGCCACTGCCGCAGCAACCGCCGTTGCGACAGCTGTTTGCAGGCCGCACCGATGACGAGGCAGTGGCCGAAGCCTATGGCGCGGTGCAGGGGCAGGGCCTTGCCGCACTCGGCATCCAGCTCAATTTCTCTCCGGTGATCGACCTCGACTGGGGCATCAGCAATCCCAACGATCGCTACTCGCGTATCGGATTGCGGGCGCTCGGCGAGCGCCCGGACGAGGTGGCAAGGCGCGCCCGTGGCTATTGCGCCGGCTTGCGGCGCTTTGGCGTGGATTGCACGCTCAAGCATCTGCCGGGACTGGGGCGGGTATTCGAGGATACGCACGCGCAATCGGCGCGTATCACCGCGCCACTGGCCGCGTTGCAGCAAACGGATCTCAAGCCGTTCCGGCAGTTGATGAGCGAGGGGGCCGGCGTGGTGATGCTCTCCCACGCCACGGCAACGGCCATCGATCCCGACCATCCCGCTTCCAGCTCGCCCGGCTTGATCCGCGATCTGGTGCGCGGTGAGTGGCGCTATCGGGGCCTCTTGATCACCGACGATCTCTCGATGTCTGCCGCGCGCGAGCAAGCCGGTGGGCTAGCGGAGGCGGCGGTGCGATCGCTGAATGCCGGGACTGACTGGCTGCTGATCGCCTGGGATCCCGCCTTGTACTACCCGGTGATGGATCGCCTGCTGCAAGCGGCAGAGCGGGGCGAGTTGCCGCCGGGTCGCCTTGCCGCGAGCCAGCGGCGCATCGCGCACTGGCAATCGCGGTTTGCAGTGCACTGAGGCGCGCTTGGCGTCCCAGGACTAGGATTGCGCCGGCTGGCCGGCGTACTGGGCGACGGCGGCCTGCGCGTTGAACAACAGGCGATCGCGACCGAGGCGCTCTGCCAGCTCGGTGTGGCGTACCGCGTCGAGCACGCCGGGATTGAGCCCCGCGAGGCAATAGACAATGCCTTGCGCCGCGAGTTTGCCCTCGGCCTCGACCAGCATCTGCAAGGCCGAGTACTCGACGTCCTGCACTGCGCTGAGATCGAGGATGAGTACGCGCGGCTGATGTTCCTGCACCTGCGCGCGCAACTGCTCGGCCAGATTCTGCGCATTCAGGAAGAAGATGCGCCCTTCGGGCCGCAGTACCAGCACGTCGCCGAAAGATTCGTCCTCGGGATGCTCGTCCGAGCGGGGGCGCAAAATATCGGTTCCCGGCTTGCGCCCCAACACCGATACGCGCGGATTGGCGGTCTGGCTCGCAAGCGCCAGCAAGGACACGATGATGGCGATGACGATGCCCTGCAGCGTGCCGAACAGCAGCACACCCAGGCAGGCGACCAGAGCCCAGCGAAATTCCATGCGGCGAATGCGGCGGATCGCCATGAATTCGCCAGGCTGGATCAATCCCACCGAATAGACGATGACGACGGCAGCGAGCGTGGCGTTGGGCAGCTTGGCCAGGAGCGGCGCGAGCAGCAGCATCACCGCCAGCGCAACCGCCGCGGTGACGAGGCTGGCGCGCTGCGACACCGCGCCGGCGGCGCGGACCACCGCGGTTTGCGAGGTGCCGCCACCGGCCGGCATGGCGCCGAGTAGCGCGCCCGCCGCGTTGGCCGCGCCCGTGGCGACCAGCTCGCGGTTGGGGTTGACGTAGGGGTCGCCGTCGCGAGCGAAGGCGCGGGCGGCGGCGATCGACTCGGTGAAGCTCATCAGCGCGATCCCGACCGCGCCCGGGATCAGCTGCCGCACGAGATCGAGGTCGGGTAGCGTCAGCGCGGGCAGGCCTTGCGGGATGGCACCGACGACTGAGACGCCGAGCGCGGGCAGGTCGAGCAGGGCGGTCGCGGCGATGCCGCCGGCCACGGCAACCAGCGGCGCCGGCGAGTGTGGCCACAGTTTTTCCATCAACAGCAACAATGCTAGCGTGGCGAGTGCGACGGCCAGCGTCAGCAGCGAGGTCTGCGGCACGCTCTGCAGCAGTGCCTGCACATCGTGGAAGAAATCCTGCTTGTGGATATGCACACCCAAGAGCTTGGGCAGCTGGTCGAGCACGATCACGAGGCCGATGCCGGTCTTGAAGCCGGTGAGCACGGGTGTCGAAATGAAGTTGGCGATAAAGCCCAGCCGCAGCACGGCGGCGAGCACCAGCATGATCCCCACCAGCAACGTCAGCGTTGCCGCAGCGGCCAGCATGCGCTCGGGATTGCCGTCGGGCACGAGCAGCGCCAGCTCGCTGCCGACCAGGATGGCGAGCGTGGTGGTCGAGGTGACGCTCAAAACGCGCGACGAACCCAGCAAGGCGTAGATCACCAAGGGGACCAGCGCCGTATAGAGACCGGCGGCCACCGGCAGGCCAGCGACCGTGGCATAGGCCATGGCCTTGGGCAGCACCACGGTCGCCGCGATCAGGCCGGCAACCAGATCCAGTCGTATCGCGGGGGCGGTCGTGCGGGGCGTGGTGCTCATCGGCGGGGCTCCTGTCGGGACACGATATCAATCCGGCCGCAAGAAAAAACCCCGCCGCGTATGCGACGGGGTCGGCACGTCAGACCAGTATGGCTTAGCGCTCGGACAAAGCCACCACACCCGGCAGGGCCTTGCCTTCGAGGAACTCCAGCGAGGCGCCGCCGCCGGTGGAGACATGGCTGACCTTTTCTTCCAGCCCGGCCTTCTCGATGGCGGCAACCGAATCGCCGCCGCCCACGACGGTGATCGCACCATTGGCGGTGACTTCGGCCAGCGCGTGAGCGACGGCGTAAGTGCCCTTGGCGGACTCGTCAATTTCGAACACGCCCATCGGGCCGTTCCAGAGCACGGTCTTGGCGTTCTTGATGATCTCGGCGTAGCGCGCGCGGCTGGCGCTACCGATGTCTACGCCTTCCTGGTCGGCCGGAATGGCGCTGGATGGCACTTCGACGAGACCGTCGAGCGTGCGGGCGTCGAAATCGAGGTGCTTGGTGACCATGGTGTCGATCGGCAATTCCAGCTTGTCGCCGGCCTTGGCCATCAGCTCGCTGGCGAGCGCCACCTTGTCGTTCTCGCACAGCGACTTGCCGATCTCGAAACCCTTGGCCTTGAGGAAGGTGAATGCCATGCCGCCGCCGATGAGCAGCTTGTCGACCTTGGGCAGCAACGCCTCGATCACGTCGATCTTGCCGGAGATCTTGGAGCCCCCAATGATGGCCACCAGCGGCCGTACCGGGTTGTTCACTGCTTCGCCGAGGAAATCGAGCTCCTTCTTCAAGAGATAACCCGACGCGCGCGGCAGGTTGACGCCGACCATGGACGAATGCGCGCGGTGCGCGGTGCCAAAGGCATCGTTGACGAACACGTCACCCAGCTTTGAGAGGCTGGCGCGGAACGCCTCGACCTTGGCCGGATCGGCCTTCACGCTGTTGCCATCGGCATCCTTGACCTTGCCTTCTTCCTCGATATGGAAGCGTACGTTCTCCAGCAGCACCACCTGGCCAGAGGCGAGCTTCGCACAGGCCGCTTCGACTTCGGCGCCGACACAGTCACCCAGGAAGGTGACCGGCTTGCCCAGCAGTGCTTCCAGGCGCTTGGCCACCGGCGCCAGGCTGTACTTCTCGACACGCGCGCCGTTGGGACGGCCCAGGTGGCTCATCAGCACCACCGAGGCGCCCTGGCCCAGCGCGTACTGGATGGTGGGCAGCGCGGCACGGATGCGCTTGTCGCTCTCGACCACGCCATTCTTCACCGGCACGTTGAAATCGACGCGGATCAACACGCGCTTGCCTGCAAGTTGCAGGTCTTCGATGAACAGCTTGGTCATGGAGGCTCCAGATTCGATTGGATGGGGAATGCCGCAATTGTACTGCCTGAGCATGGAGCGGCAGTAGCGCGAAATCAAACTCGGGCGGCAGAATGGCGCGCCGCGAGGGTGGGTGGGCCTGCTTGCGGCGTTGTCCTGTTGATCTTGGGGTGCTTGAGTGATGTTGCGGCTGCTGCGTTGGCTGGTGCTGGGTCTGATCGGAGTGGTGGTGCTCGCCTTGGCGGGCTTGTGGCTGTGGTGGCAGCTCGATGAGCCGTTGAGCGCCGAGGCACAGGCGTGGCTCGTGCCGGATCGCCGCGTGGTCGCCGATGCCGACAACGCTTATCTGGCGATGCTGGCTTTCGATTCGAGCGCGCCGCAGCCGCTGCCGCACGCCGCGCTGGTACAGGCACGGCTGGACGCACTGAACCGCGAGCCGCGACCAGTGGCGGACCATGAATACGCTGCCGTGCTGGCTGATCTCAAGCGGGGCAAGCCCGGCGGCACCTTTCCCGACGTGTGTAAGCGCGATTCGCCGTCGTGCTTGGCTGATTTGCAGCAACCCGAGCTGATCGCTTTGCGCGCGCAACGCTCGCAAAGCCTGGCGCGCTATCAGGCGATGCTGGCCATGCCGCAGTTCCTGAACCGCAGCCCGCGCGTCATACTGAACTATGCACCTCCGTTTCAGGCGCATGCGCTGTACGACACCCTGATCGTTGCCGACGTAGTGGCGGGCAACTGGCGCAGCGCCTGGTCCAGATGGTCAGAGCAGCAGCTGTTCTGGTTGCGTGTAGCCGAACACCCAGGCGACCTGATCACCTTGATGGTTGCGAATGGTCATCTGGAGCGGGGCGTGCGGCTGCTCGACGAGATGCTGTCGTGGCGGCCGGCACTGGCGGCATCCATCGATCAGCGCGGGCGCGATGCGCTGGCCGGCAGCGCCGAAGTGAGTGCTTGGCTGGTGCAGGCCGCACCCGGCGAGCTGCGTTTTGCGGCGCACATTCTCAAGCGGGTCACGCCGATCAACGCCCTGCGTGAACACGGGTGGCGTTCGCTGCCGGAGTCGGTGGTCATCGCGATCTGGCTGCGCCCCAACCAGACCATCAACCGGCATCAGAGGCAGCTGGCGGCAGAGCTGACGCGGCTGGGCTTGATGCGCGCGCCGAACGACGCTGCCGATCACCTCGCTTGCGATGGCCCGGTGCAATGGTGGACGGCAGATTGGGCGAATGAGCTGATGGTGTGTGCCGGCGCGGGGGATTGGGCCGGATATCAGCAGAAGCTGGAGCGGCTGCAACGCCGCAGCCAGGCAGTGCTGGAGCGCTTGGATCGCGCAAACGGCGCCGGAATTGACCGCCGTGCCGTGCAATAATCGAGGCTCCACCGTTTGCAGGCCTCATTTTGCATACCGACACCATCTCCTTCCTGCCTGCCGACAATACGCGGCTGGCCAATCTGTGTGGCGCGCTCGACGAGAATCTCAAGCAGATCGAGAACGCGCTCGATGTGAACATCGCCCGGCGCGACGCGCACTTTCGTGTGTCCGGCAAGGCGCGCCAGGTGCGCCATGCGCTCGATGTGCTGGAGTACTTCTACAACGAATCGAGCGAGCCCCTGGAGCTTGACGACATTCAGCTGGGCATCATCGAGATCACGCGCGGCCCGGTAGATGAAGAGATCGATCCCGATGCGCCGCAGTTGCGCACCCGGCGCAGCGATCTACGTGGCCGCACCCCGCGCCAGACGCAGTACATCAAGGCGATCCAGGAGCACGACATCACTTTCGGCATCGGCCCGGCCGGCACTGGCAAGACCTATCTGGCGGTAGCGTGCGCGGTCGATGCGCTCGAACGTGATCTGGTGAAGCGGCTGGTGCTGGTGCGCCCGGCGGTCGAGGCGGGCGAGAAACTGGGTTTCTTGCCGGGCGATTTGGTGCAGAAGGTCGATCCCTATCTGCGACCGTTGTACGACGCGCTCTACGATCTGATGGGTTTTGACAAGGTCACCCGATTGTTCGAGAAGGGCATCATCGAGATCGCGCCGCTGGCGTTCATGCGGGGCCGCACGCTGAACCACAGCTTCGTCATCCTCGACGAATCGCAGAACTCGACGCCTGAACAGATGAAGATGTTCCTCACCCGCATTGGCTTCGGTTCCAAGGCGGTGATCACGGGCGACCCGACGCAGGTCGATCTGCCCAAGAACCAGAAATCGGGCCTGACCGACGCGCAGGATGTGCTGGCCGGCGTGCGCGGCATCGCGCTGCACCACTTCACCAGCGAGGACGTGGTTCGCCACCCGCTGGTGCAGAAGATCGTCGACGCCTACGAGAAGAAGGGCAGGGAACGCGAGGCCGAGGCGGCCCAACGCAAGGCCGAGCGCGACGCAGCCCGTCAGGACGGGCCCAAGGAATGAGGGCAGGCCAGGCCGGCTGCCATCGAGCCGGCCTGCTGATCGCTACACTGCTCGCGGCGCAGCTCTCACTGGCTGCGCTCGAGCAGCCGTACCCCGGCGAAGCCCGGGTGGTGCCGCAAACGCTGATGCTCAGGGCGGATCTCGACGATTACGACGATCACGACGATGCGCTATCGCGCCCGCTGGCTGCCAAGGAGTGCCAACGGCTGCGCCTGGACGGCTACGCAACCGAACCCTGCCTGTCCGCCTACCACGGCGTACAGGCGCTCCACTTGTGGTTCAACCCCGGTAAGCCGTATGAGCGCAAGCTGTCGATCAGCTCCTGGTATCAAAGCAATCGGCTCGGGCCGCTTTCCCTGTTTCGCGACCGCGCGCCGCTGCTGAGCCTGACTACCACCGGCGTGCGCGGCACGGGCGTACATCAGCGCCTGTGGCTGCTGCTGGGTGCTCAGCAGGATCAGTGCCGACCGCTGTTGCTGGAAACGTTATCCGCCCATCAATGGGTGCTGGGCGACGCCGACTACCAACTGAATGTGACGCCGCACCTGTATCCGGCGCGCGCGCCGCACATTGTCATCGACTATCAACTGCGCCGCGTGCCCAACGAAGAGGGCCCCAGCCACATCACGCATCGCTGGCGCGATACGCTGCGCTGGCAAGCAAGGGCACAGCGGTTCGTGTTGTCGGCACGCAGTGGTCGGCCTTTTGCGAGCGCTGTTACAGAAATCGACGCGACCCGGTCACGACTGGGCGAGCTCGGCTGCGACGATTTCGATATCAACGGCAAGGCCTGGGAGGTCGCGTCTATCATGTCCGTGCTCGACGGCGTATTTGATGATCGTTCCACTTCACCGGTATCCACAGAATCCACACCATGAGCCGACGCCTGAAACTGAGCCCGCAAATCGCCAGCACCGCCGCCATCCTGCCCGGCAGGGCTGAGCTGAAGGCCTGGGCCGAGGCCGCCTTGCAGCCGGGAGTGAAGACCGCCGAGATCACCGTGCGTTTTGTCGACGCCGAGGAAGGCCAGCAGCTCAATCGCGACTATCGTGGTAAGGATTACGCGACCAATGTGCTGACCTTCACCTTCGACGAGGACATGCCGGACATCCCCGACTTGCCGCTCTTGGGCGATCTGGTGCTGTGCGCACCGGTAGTCGAGCGCGAGGCGGCGGAGCAGGGCAAGTCGCTGCTCGCCCACTACTGCCATATGGTGGTGCATGGCGTGCTGCACTTGCAGGGTTACGACCACCTCGAAGACGCCGAGGCCGAGGAGATGGAGGCGCTGGAAACGCAAATCGTCACCACCCTCGGTTATGATGATCCGTACCGTGATGACAAGGTTTGACCCGAATCGATGATGGACGACAGCCCATCCCAGAAAAACTGGCTTGAACGCCTGACCCAATTCCTGCTGCGCGAGCCAGAGAGCCGTGGCGAGCTGGTGGGTATCCTGCACTCGGCCTTCGAGCGCCATCTGCTCGATGCCGATGCGCTGGCGATGATCGAAGGCGTGCTCAACGTCGGCGACATGCAGGTGCGCGACGTGATGGTGCCGCGCTCGCGCATGGACGTGATCGATCTGGCCACCTCGCACGCCAAGCTGATCGCGCATGCGGTTGCCACGTCGCATTCGCGCTTCCCGGTCGTCGACGGTAGCGTCGACGACGTGATCGGCATCCTGCTGGCCAAGGATCTGCTGCGCTACGCGGTGCAGCGCCAGGCCATGGACCTGCGTTCCATGCTGCGCCCCGTGGTGTTCGTTCCCGAGTCGCAGCGGCTTAACGTATTGCTCAAGGCGTTTCGCGACCAGCGCAACCATATGGCCATCGTCGTGGATGAGCATGGCAGTGTGGCGGGGCTGGTCACCATCGAGGACGTGATCGAGCAGATCGTCGGCGATATCGCTGATGAGCACGATGTGACCGAACAGCTGATCGTGCAAAGTGGCCACGATCGCTGGCGGGTGCAGGGTGGTGTCGAGCTCGACGAGCTCAACGGCGTGCTGGGCACCAGCTTCGAGCGGGGCGATTTCCGTACCCTGGCCGGGCTGGTGATCGACCGTTTCGGCTACGTGCCGCGCCGCGGCGAGAGCGTGGTGGTAGAGGGTTGGCGGCTGCGGGTGATCCGCGTTGACCGGCAGCGCGTTCAGACAGTGCTGCTCGAGCGCCTGCCGCAAGCCGTGCTGATGGAGAGCGAATGAAGCTGCTGCAACACCCCGTGATTCGCCATGCCATGCTGGCCGCCTGTGGGGCGGCCAGCGTGCTTTCGTTTGCACCCCTCTACTGGGCGCCGCTGATGTGGCTGTCGCTGGCGGTACTGTTCATCGCACTGGCGAGCGCGCCCACGCCCGGCGCGGCGGCATGGCGCGGCTTGTCGTGGGGGCTGGGTTATTTCATTGCCAATATGCATTGGATTTACATCAGTCTGCATACCTTCGGTGGCATGCCGGCATGGATGGCGGCCGGCTGCACCGTGCTGTTCGCGCTCTATCTGGCGCTGTTTCCGGCATTGGCCGGCTGGCTGGCGCAGCGCCTGCCGTCGCCCGCGCGCTTGCGCCTGCCGCTTTTGGTGCCGACGCTGTTCGTCGCCACCGAGTATCTGCGCGGCTGGCTGTTCACCGGTTTCCCCTGGGCCAACGTGGGCATCTCGCAGCTGCCGTACACCCCGCTGGCGGGCTATGCGCCGGTGGTCGGCGCCTACGGCGTCGGGCTGGTGCTGGCGCTGTGCGTGGCCTGGCTGGCTGACGGCTGGCGGATTCCACGGCGCTGGGCCGCCGTGGCCACGGTCTGGCTGCTCGGCATGGGGCTGCAGCAGGTGGCGTGGACCACGCCGCAGGGCAAGCCGGTCACGGTCTCGCTGGGCCAGGGCAATATCCGGCAGGACCTGAAGTGGGATCAGGCACATTTTGTCGACAATCTGCGCACCTATCTGTGGCTGACGCGCGAAGCGCGCGGCGAGATCGTCATCCTGCCGGAAACCGCCATTCCCGCCTTCCTCTCCGACGTGCCCGACTGGTATCTGGCCGAGCTGCGCCGCGCCGTGGGGCGACGTCATCTGGTGCTGGGGGTGCCGCTCTTGGGCCGTCGGCCCAACGAGTACTACAACAGCGTGTTGGCGCTGACCGACATGAAGCAACCGGCCTACAGCAAGCATCACCTGGTGCCATTTGGCGAATTCGTTCCGGTGCCGGCGTTGTTCGGCTGGATGTACGACTTCCTCAACATGCCGCTGTCGGGTTTCACCCCCGGCGCCGCCAAACAGCGACCATTCACGCTGGGCCAGACGCGGCTTGCGGCCAACATCTGCTACGAGGACGTCTACGGCCGCGAGATCATCCGCGCGTTGCCCGATGCCACGCTGCTCGCCAATTTCAGCAATCTTGCGTGGTTCGACGGCTCGTGGGCGGCGGACCAGCAGGCCCAGATGAGCCAGGCGCGCGCGCTGGAAACCGGGCGCTACATGTTGCGCGCGACCAATACCGCGCTCACCGCCATCATCGATGAGAAGGGGCACATCGCCGCGCGGCTCGGCCCCATGAAAAAGGGCCTGCTCGAAGGACAGGCCCGTAACTTCACCGGCATGACGCCGTATGCCCACCTAGGCGACGGGGCTTTCCTGCTGGCCTGCGGCGGCTTGCTGCTGGGCCTTGGCTGGCGCCAGCACCAAACGCGTTCCCGCGAAACGGTCGTGTAGCAGCTGCTTGTCGCGATCGACGATGGCCCAGAAAAACGGCGCGATGAACCAGGCCAGCGCGAGCCAGGCATACGGAATCCACTGCGGATCGCGCCGCGCGACGATCCATAACGGAATCAGCGGTAGATAACACGCGGTGGCCAGGGCGAAACGGCCCATCATCTGCGGTGCACCGGGTGTACGGCCGCGCGCGTCGACCAGACGCAGTCGCCAGGTCTTCATCGCCAGCGTCTGGCCGCCATGGTGCCAGCACCACGTGAAGTAGCCGAACGCAGCAAGGAGAAACCAGGCGAAGTTGAGTGCATGCGCCAGCGGCGTATCGATCATACCGTCGACCTTGCCACCCCAGATGGCCTGGAGCGCGGCCTGTACCGCCACCGGCGGGATGGCGGCCAGCAGCAACACCGGAATCAGCAGCAACAGCTCATACCACCACGCGAAAAACCGTCGCCACCAGCCGGCGGCCTTGCCTTCGGTCATTCCCTGTCCTTGTGTTTCTTGTGCGGCTTGCGCTCGTCGTCATGCTCGCGGCGATAGCGCTCGATTGCATCGCGGCGCTGCTCCGGCGGCATTTCCTTGAAACGCTGGTAGTTTTCGCGCGCCCGGGCACGCTCGGACGGCGATAGCTCGGCCCAGCGGCCTATGCGCTCGCGCACGCGCGCCTGCTTCTCGGGCGGCAATTGCGGGTAGCGCTCGGCCATGTGCGTAAGGTGCTGCTGCTCGTCCGGGCTCAGCGTGTCCCATTGTCGCGATAGCGGTGCCAATACCGTGCGCGCGCCGGGACTGAGGTTGTTCCAGTCCTGGGCGCAGGCGAGCGCTGACGCGGTGGCCAGCAGCAGGGTGATCAGTTGGTGACGGAAGTCCATTTATCGAAATCGTTGCTCACGTACATGTCGAGCGGAACCTCGTCGGCCAGCAGTTGCAGGTCGACATTGGGATCCACGGCGCGGACCTGCTGCCATTGCCAGACGCCGCCCAGCGCGATGGCCAGACTGAACGCCAAGCCGGCGCTCCAGGCGGCCGGGTGTGAACCGAACTGGCGCGACAGCCAGTGACTGAGCGAGAGCGGTTCCGCACCCCCGGCCAGCGCGCGCTGGCGCGCCTGTGCCAGTCTCTGGGCCACGGCGGGGCTGACCGGCGCGCGATCGAGCGCGGCGCGTACGTGCGCAACCACCGCATCGTCGTGCATCTGCTTAGTCATGTTCGCCTCCCATTGAAACCCTGCCGGATTCCCAGTGTATACCGTGCTGGCGCATCCAGTCCGCCATTGCCGCTGTTGCGCGCGAGCAATGTGTTTTCACGCTGCCCTCCGAGCAAGCCATGATACGGGCCGTCTCGGCCGTATCGAATTCCTCCCAGTAACGCAGCAGGAAGGCTTCGCGTTGACGCGCCGGCAAACGGGCGATACCGGCTTCGATCAGCGCCATGGTCTGCGCCTGGATGCGTTCGTCCTCCGGGTTGGCCGCCTGCGGCTGTTCCGGCAGCCAATCGAGCGGATCGCCGCCATCCTCGTCGTCGTCCTTACGGAACGACGAAAACAACGTCACCCACCAGTTGCGTACCTTCTGCCGCCGCATATGATCGCGGATCGCGTTCTGCAGGATGCGATGGAACAGCATCGGCCATTCGGCCTCGGGCTTGTCAGCGTAGCGCTCGGCCAGCCGCATCATCGCGTCCTGCACGATGTCGAGCGCCGCCTCGTCATCGCGCACGGCATAGGCGGCGTGCTTGTAGGCACGGCGCTCGACCGAGGCGAGAAACTGGGAAAGCGCGGATTGCGGAGCTGGCATTGCGGCGTAAGCGATCGGGTCGGTTTGGGTGTGGCCCAGATGCTAGCACGCCGGCTTACGCCGTCGAGTGTGCTTGCTACCGCACGGCGAGTGAGCGGCATCACGGCCCGACCGGGTGCGCGTGCGCGGCTACCGCATCGCAGCAATGCTTGCCAAGTCCTTGTCTATCCGTTACCTTTTGCGGTTCGCGCCCTATCCAGATGCGTGAATCGCGCCCCCGTTCCTATCGCCGGGGTCGCACACCGAATTGGCACCGCCCGCGCAACACCGCAGTCGTCCCACTCGGGCCACAAGCCCGATTCAAGGCGGCCAGCCCGGTACTAGGAAGGCCGATCGGCACTGCCGATGCCCAGCAGCAAGTGGATCGTTGTGTTACCGCACCTCGATCCGGATCAGGAGCTCGCCCGCTCCCGGACCACCCGCTGTGTAGGGCTCAAGCAGGTCGTTAGGTCGCATTGCCCTGCCCAACACGGGGCAATGTTCTCTGAAAACGTTGAACGCCCGATGCTCGGCCACGCCGAATCGGGGAAGGGTGACACATGGAACACCTCTCTGGTGCCGAGATCGTCACGCGTTGCCTGCGGGAAGAAGACGTCGAATTCGTCTTCGGCTATCCCGGCGGCGCCGTGCTCGAGATCTACGACGCGATTTTCCGTCAGACCAATTTCAAACACGTGCTGGTGCGCCACGAACAGGCTGCCGTCCACGCTGCGGACGCGTATTCGCGCTCCAGCAACAAGGTGGGCGTCGCGCTGGTGACGTCTGGCCCCGGTGCGACCAATGCCATTACCGGCATTGCCACCGCCTACATGGATTCGATTCCGCTGGTGGTGATCTCCGGCCAGGTGCCTTCCGGCGCCATCGGCCTCGATGCCTTCCAGGAAGTCGACATGGTCGGCTGCTCGCGCCCGATCGTGAAGCACAATTTCCTGGTGAAGGATGTGCGTGATCTTGCCGCCACCTTCAAGAAGGCGTTCTACATCGCTGCCTCGGGCCGTCCCGGCCCGGTGGTGATCGACATCCCCAAGGATGTGACGATCGCTAAGTGCGCGTACGAGTACCCCGAAACCATCAATATCCGCAGCTACAATCCGCCGACCAAGGGCCATCCGGGCCAGATCAAGAAGGCGGCGCAACTGCTGGCCGAAGCCAAGCGCCCGTTCATCTACGTCGGCGGCGGCGCGGTGCAGGGCGGCGCGTCGGCGCAGGTGACCGAGCTCGTTCGCATGCTGAACGTGCCATGCACCAATACGCTGATGGGCCTGGGTGCGCTCGACGGTACCGACCCGAATTTCGTCGGCATGCTCGGCATGCACGGCACTTACGAAGCCAACCTGGCGATGCAGTACTGTGACGTGCTGATCGCCATCGGTGCGCGCTTCGATGATCGCGTGATCTCGGTGCCGAACCAGTTTCTGTCGAACCCGAAGAAGATCGTCCATATCGACGTCGATCCGAGCTCGATCGCCAAGCGCGTCAAGGTCGACGTGCCCATCGTCGGCGACGTCAAGCACGTGCTGACCGACCTCGTTGCGGTGCTGAAGGAAACCGGCGCCAAGCCGAACGCCGATGCGCTCGCCAACTGGTGGAAGCAGATCGACGAGTGGCGCAAGCCCAATTCGCTGCTGTACACGCCGTCGACCGAAGTGATCAAGCCGCAGCACGTGATCGAAACGCTGTGGAAGGTGACCAATGGCGAAGCCATCGTCACCTCTGACGTCGGCCAGCACCAGATGTGGGCGGCGCAGTACTACAAGTTCCGCCGGCCCAAGCAGTGGATCAACTCTGGGGGCCTGGGCACCATGGGCTTCGGCCTGCCGGCCGCCATGGGCGCGCAGCTTGCCAACCCGGATGCACAGGTCGCCTGCGTGACCGGTGAAGGCTCGATCCAGATGAACATCCAGGAGCTCTCCACCTGCAAGCAGTACCACACGCCGGTAAAGGTGCTCTCGCTGAACAACCGCTACCTGGGCATGGTGCGGCAGTGGCAGGAGTTCTTCTACGGCACCCGTTATTCCGAGTCGTACATGGATGCGCTGCCGGACTTTGTGAAGATCGCCGAGGCCTATGGTCACGTCGGCTTCAAGGTGGAGAATCCAGCCGATGTCGAACCGGTGCTGCGTGAAGCGTTTGGCCCTGGACTGAAGGAACGACTGGTGTTCATCGACTTCCGCACCGATCCGTCGGAGAACGTGTTCCCGATGATCCAGAACGGCCGGGGCCTCAATCAGATGGATCTGCCGGAACATATGCGCGGCCTGCAGCAGACGCCGTTCGAAAACAACCGTGATTACGGCAACCTGTGCTGAGGAGGGATTGAGCATGCGACATATTCTTTCCGTCCTGATCGAGAACGAAGCCGGCGCGCTGAGCCGTGTTACCGGCCTCTTCTCCGCACGCGGCTACAACATCGATTCGCTGACGGTGCAGACCACCGAAGACCCGACCCTGTCGCGGATGACCATCGTCACCCACGGCTCGGACGACGTGATCGAGCAGATCACCAAGCAGCTGAACAAGCTGATCGAAGTGGTGAAGGTGATCGACCTGAACGAGGCCGATCACATCGAGCGCGAGCTGATGCTGATCAAGGTGCGCGCCGCCGGCCGCGATCGCGACGAAATGAAGCGGATGGCGGACATCTTCCGCGGCCGCATCATCGATGTGACCGAGAAGACCTACACCATCGAGCTGACCGGCACCGGTGAAAAGCTGGATGCCTTTATCAAGGGGCTCGATCCGACGGCCATACTCGAAACCGTGCGCACCGGTGCCTCGGGCATCGCGCGCGGTGAGCGCATTCTGAAAATCTGAAAACCGAGCGAGGAATGAGGCGTGAGCCGCTGGGGGAAACCCCGCATCACCCCTCAGGCCTCACCCCTCACACAGCAAGGAGTTTTATCCCATGGCACTGAACGTTTACTACGACAAAGATTGTGATATCTCGATCATCCGCGGCAAGAAGGTCGCCATCATCGGCTACGGCTCGCAAGGCCATGCCCACGCCTGCAACCTGAAGGATTCGGGGGTCGACGTTACCGTCGGCCTACGCCTGGGTTCGGCCACCGTGAAGAAGGCAGAAGCCCACGGCCTGAAGGTCACCGACGTGAAGACCGCCGTTGCCGGTGCCGACGTGGTCATGATCCTGACCCCGGACGAGTTCCAGTCCAAGCTGTACAAGGACGAGATCGAGCCGAACATCAAGCAAGGCGCTACCCTGGCCTTCGCACACGGCTTCGCCATCCACTACAACCAGGTCGTGCCGCGCAAGGACCTGGACGTGATCATGGTTGCACCGAAGGCCCCGGGCCATACCGTGCGCTCCGAGTTCGTCCGTGGCGGCGGCGTGCCTGACCTGATCGCCATCTTCCAAGATGCATCGGGCAAGGCCAAGCAGACCGCCCTGTCCTACGCTTCCGGCGTGGGCGGCGGCCGTACCGGCATCATCGAAACCACCTTCAAGGACGAGACCGAAACCGATCTGTTCGGTGAACAGGCCGTGCTGTGCGGTGGCGCCGTCGAGCTGGTGAAGATGGGTTACGAGACCCTGGTCGAAGCCGGTTACGAGCCGGAAATGGCCTACTTCGAGTGCCTGCACGAACTGAAGCTGATCGTCGATCTGATGTTCGAAGGCGGCATCGCCAACATGAACTACTCGATCTCGAACAACGCCGAATACGGTGAGTACGTGACCGGCCCGCGCGTGATCAACGAAGAATCGCGCAAGGCCATGCGCCAGGCTCTGAAGAACATCCAGACCGGCGAATACGCCAAGCAGTTCATCCTGGAAGGCCAGACCAACTACGCGTCGATGACCGCTGCACGTCGCAACAACGCGGCTCACGGCATCGAAGTGGTCGGTGCCAAGCTGCGCGCAATGATGCCGTGGATCCAGGCGAACAAGATCGTCGACCAGTCGAAGAACTGATCACGACGCCGTTCCGGCAAGTAGGGCGAGAAGGCCAGCAGCGATGCTGGCCTTTTTCATTGCGCGACGGCTTCGCGCGACGCTGGCAGTTTGGAGTGGCCGCCCTGGGTCTGGATTGCGCCACGCGGGCCGTGCCACCGATCGGCGCGCTGGCCGCGGCCTTCCCGGCGTTGGCGGTGGCAGGCCGCGCCGGGGTGCCAGCGTGTGCTTCAGCGCTCCTGCAGCCCCTCGACCAGATGGTCGATCAGCACGCGAAGCTTGGGGGCGATATAGCGCTTGGGCGGATAGAGCAGCCACGCGGTGCCGGTATAGGCGCCGACGAAGACCCAGTCCGGGAGCACCTGGATGATGTCGCCGCTGGCGAGCGCGGTCTGGGCGGTGAAATGCGGCAGGCAACCGATGCCGAGGTCAGCCATCACCCCTTCCAGCCGGATCTCGCTGTGGTTGGCGACATAGCGGCCGTCGACGGCCACGGAAACCCGCTCCTTGCCGCGCCTGAAGCGCCAGCGCCTGTCGTCTGGATGTTCGCCCAGATAGAGGCAGCTGTGGTTCGCCAACTCGCGCGGATGCTGCGGCGTGCCATGTTGCGCGAGATACGCTGGCGTTGCGCACAGCATATGGGTGACTGCCATCAGTGGCCGGCCGGCAAGGCCGGGCGGCGGCGCATCGGTGATGCGGATGGCCAGGTCCATATCGAAGGCGATCGGATCGAGTACCTGATCGGTCACCACCAGTTGCACGTTGACTTCCGGATAGCGGCGCAGGAAGGCGGGCAGTAGCGGGTGGATCACTTGGCGGGCGAAGGCCTTGGGGGCAGATAGCCGCACCCGGCCACGCGGTTCGCCGCTGAACTTGCCGGCCGCTTCCATCGCGGCGCGCGCAGCCGCCACCATTTCCCGCCCGTACTGATAGACCTCGCTGCCTGACTCGGACATGCGCAAGCGGCGCGTGGTGCGTTCCAGCAATCGGGTCGAGAGCGTGCGTTCCAGCCGCGCAATCTGCCGGCTGACCGCCGAGGGGGTCGTTCCGAGCTGGCGTGCGGCGGCGGAAAAGCTGCCGCAATCGACCACCGCGGCAAAAGTCGCCAGGTCCGACAACAGCGTGGATGGATTATTTATTCCCATGGCGCAAAAGAATTGTTCCTGATCACTGGATTATCGCACCAAGCCGCAGATTGCATAATCTACGACTAGCATTTTGCTTTCATCGAAATTCCATACCCCGGATAGTAACCATGCAAACCCACGGCAATATACGCAGCAGGGCGGACCTCGACTGGGTTGCCGCGCATTGTGAACATGTACTCACCCTGTTCAGCGGCGGCCTGGATAGCAGCTATGTGCTGCACGCGCTGGCCGGCAAGCGCTGCAAGGTGACTGCCTTGACGGTCGACCTGGGCGATGGCGTCAACATACCCGATCTGCAACAGATCACGGCGCACTTTGGCGCGAATCTCAGGGTGATCGACGGTTGTCAGCGTTTTGCCGAAGAGGCCGTGCTGCCTGCGGTGCGTGCCCAGGCCCGCTACATGGGCATGTACCCGATCAGCTCGTCGCTGTCGCGGCCGGTGATTGCGCAGTACGCGGTGCAGCTGGCGCTGGAGCTCGGTTGCGACGCCATCGTGCATACCGCCAACCAGTCGCAGAACAGCCTGCGCCGGCTCAACGGCGCGCTGGCGCAACTGGGCTACACCGGCCACTACGGCACGCCCTACGAATACACCGCGATCTCGCGCGAGGAAAAGATAGAGGCCTTGCGCGCCGAAGGGCTGACGCGATTCCAGGCGCGCGGCATCAGCGGCGACGCCAACTTGTGGTGCCGTGAATTCGAATCGGGCTCGCTCGACAATCCGGAAGCGTTCTGGGTGCCGGAAACGCTGTTCGAGTGGACACGCCCGCGCACCGATCTGCCCGATATCGAAATCATGCTGCATTTCGCCGCCGGCCGGCCGGTGGCGGTCGACGATTTCGCGTTGCCGCTCACCGACCTGATCTCCGCCGTGAACGAGCGTGCCGGGGCTTTTGGCATAGGCCGCTACAGCGGGCTCGAGCATCTGCCTAGCGGCGAGAAGGTGCTGGAAGTGCGCGAGGCCCCGGCGGCGACCTTGCTGATGGACGCCTATCGCCATCTGGAAATGGCGACGCTGGATGCCGAGACATTGCGCGAAAAGCAGGCGATGGAGCAGCTGTGGGTGCGTGAGGCGCTGGAAGGGCGCTGGTTCGGCGGGCTGCGCGCGGCGGCCGATGCGTTTATCCATGCGACGACGCGAACAGTGAGCGGCACCGTCGGCTACCGGCTGCGCGCGGGTGCCGCCGACGTATGCGCGATCCGCGCCAGCTCGCCGCGCTATCTGGTCGACCGGGATGGCTGGGAAAAACGGGCCGCGCGCTTGGGCGCCAGCCGCGGCCTGGCCGATTTGATGCATGCCGATCTGGAGAAAGTGCGATGAATGCCGCATTGCCCACTGCGCTGGTCGATTCCATGAGCGCCGGCCTCGTCGCCGCGCTACGCAACAAGCAATATGACTTCGTCTCCGGCTTGTCGATGCAGGCGGCGTGCAACCTCGAGCCCGCGGTCTGGCGGGAGTTCATCGAATGCTGGGAGCGGCTTACGCTCGATCGCTATATGGGCGACGGCGGCCGCTACCGCTATCGCCGCTACGGCGCTTTTCTGTTGGGTGCCCATGGCGAGCTGGTGCTGCAGCCGCACGGTCCCTACGAGCAGCCACGCTATATCAACACGCTCAATGGTGGCGTCGCCCGGCATTTCGATCCATTGGAGCCCAGCTTCGTCCACAACCGGTTTCTGCGCGGCCTGCTGCGCTCGCTGGGCCGGGTATTCGATGCCGTCGAGGCGAACAACGGGCCATGGCTGATCCGCCTGCACCCGTATCGCATCCGCGCCGACGGCTCCGCCGTGGGCCAGCCCACGCCGGAGGGGCTGCATCGTGACGGCGTCGACTTCATCGTCACGCTGATGATTGAACGCCGCAACGTCGAGGGCGGCGAGACCCGGATCACCGATGCCGGCGGCAACCTGCTGCACGCGCTCACGCTTTCCGAACCGCTCGACATGGTCGTTGCCAACGACGTGACCACCATGCATTCGGTCAGTCCCATCACCGCCGCCGCGCCCGATTGCGCGGCTTATCGCGACGTACTGGTCATTGCCTACAGTCGTCCCTGAACCTGGAGTTTCCATGTCCCGCCACCCTACACCAGCGCTCTGGATTGCTGATCTCATGCTATTACTGGTCGCCGTCGTCTGGGGTACCAGCTACGGCGTCGCCAAATCCGCGCTGGCCTATTACCCGGTGCTCGGCTTTCTGGCCGTGCGCTTTTGCCTGACCTTCGTGCTGCTGCTGCCCACGCTGCGCGAACTCGCTACCCAGCGCGGGCAGCAGGCCTTGAAGGCCGGCCTGCCCTTGGGCTTGATCCTGCTGTGCATCTTCCTGTGCGAGACTTTCGGCGTTGCGCTGACCACGGCCAGCAATGCCGCCTTTCTGATCAGCCTGACCGTGGTGATGACGCCCTTCGTCGAATGGCTGCTGCTGCAGCGCCGGCCCGATGGTCAGGCCTTCGTCGCCGCCGGGATCTCGCTGCTCGGTGCCTGGCTGCTCACTTCGTCGGTCGGATTGTCGAGCTTCTCGATGGGCGACGCGCTGATGCTGGCGGCGGCGCTGTTACGCGCGCTGATGGTCAGCGCCACGCAGCGGCTGACGGCAGGCAAGAGCATGTCCACGTTGACGCTGACCGCCATCCAGTCGGGCGTGGTCGGCAGCGGCTCGCTGATCGTCGCGACCTTCATGCTGCCGCACGGGCTGCCGGCGCTGCCGCATGCACCTGCGTTCTGGGGCGCCACCATCTATCTCGTGCTGTTCTGCACCATCTTTGCCTTCTTCGCGCAGAACTACGGCATACGCCATACCGGCAGCCCCAGCCGGGTATCGCTGCTGATGGGTAGCGAGCCGGTGTTCGGCGCGATATTCGCGGCGTACTGGCTGGGCGAGCGGCTGGCCAGCAGCGCTTGGCTGGGTGGCATGTTCATCGTCGGTGCCGCGCTGTGGGCGAGCCGCCCGCGCAGCGTGCTGCGCCCGGCTACCGTCGCTTGACGCAGACCTCCCCCTATTGCTGAAGCAGATGCAGGACGCCGCTCGGTGCAGGCTATCGTCCGTGCGGCTGGCTGCGCACCTAGCGGTTGCAGGAGTGCGTGTGGCGCTCGGCACCCGGTAGTTGCAGTACCAGTTGCTCGCTGTTGAGCGCCTTGATCTGCAGCGTCAGCTCGGGGGGATCGAACTGCGGCACCGACAGCAACAGCGTATCGCTGCTCACCCAGCGATAGCTGCCGTTGAATCGGCTGCGCTGGCCCGAACCCTCGCCCAAGGAAAACTCCAACATGCCGCCCGGGCTGAATTCGTAGCCATAGCGGCGGCCGTTGCCGACCGTGGTGGTGCAGTCCCAATAGCCATACAGATCCGGGTTCGCCTCGATCTGGCGCGGGGCGGGCGCCTCACTGCCGGGTGGCTGCGCATCGCGGCTGGGCAAGAGGCTGTCGCGGTTGCCATTGCGCTCGGGCAGCAGCGCGATCCACTGTGCAGGCACGGCAAAGTTGAGGTTCTGTCCGGTCCGCGATTGGAAAGTGGTGATGCCAACCAGGTTGCCACGCTCGTCGAACAGGCCGCCGCCACTGGAGCCGGGAGAAATCGCCGCGGTGGTCTGGATCAGCTTCGCGCCATCGAAGTCGCGTAGCGAAGACACCAGCCCCTCGCTCAAGGACAATTCCAGCCCCTGTGGCGAACCCAGGGCAAAGACCTTGCTGCCTACCCGCAAGGAACCGCCTAGGGACACCGCGGGCGCGTCGAGCCCCGTTACCGACAACTGGCATAGATCGTGGCCCTGGTCCTGATAGCGGACACGCGCCGCATATTCCTTGCCCTGGTAAATGACTTTCACATCCGGCGTCAGCATCACCACGTGGCAATTGGTGACGACTTCGCCAGGCTGGATGACGACCCCGCTTCCCAGGCTGCCGCGCTGTTCATCGCCATCACGACCGATCACGACGACGATGCTGGGGCTGGCGGCATCGAACAGTGCGCTGCTCGACAATACCGGCTTCGCCGCTGCCGACGCCACGGTCTTGGCTGATGGCGCCGCCGGCACGGCTGGCTCGGGTTCCGCCTTGGCCGAGCCACGATTCCAGCCCCACCAGGCCAGCAACACCAGCACGCAGCCCGTGAGCAGCCAAAGGCCGCGCCGATCGGGCGCTTCATCGGGCATATCGGCATGCGCCGCGCTGGCAACGCTCGCAGGCGCGGGGGCCGCCAGGCGTTGATCGTAGCGGGCACGCAGCTCGGGATTGCCTAGCGTATCGAACGCATGACGGATGAACTTGCGCTGGTTTTCCGCATCGGGATGAGCCGGCTGCTGCGCCAATTCGTCCAGCCGGCGGCGATATTGCGCCTCGATGTCAGCCTGCGTCGCGCTCGCCGGTACTCCCAGCAGATCATATAGGGTCTTTTTCATGCGCCGTGCCTCCTAGCCGGACAAGCTGGGCAGATGATGACGGCATCGCACCGGCCAAGGGAACCATCGCCCGCCGAATTGGGTGCCAGCGTCGTGGCGGCGCCACACTCGGCTCAGCGCCAAACGCGCCAGCTGGTCGGGAAAGCGGTTTGCATCGACCAGGATCGCACCGGCACGGCTACTCGTTCAGCGGTTCTTCGAACAGGAATTGCACCTTGGGCGACAGCTTGAGCTTGAGCGTGCGCGGATCGAACACCACGGCGCCGACGATCACCTCCTCGTGCTCGCCGTTCCGGCTGGTCGCCGTGACGCGCCAGGGAGAGATCACCGCGCCGCGATCGGCGGTTGGTTCGTAGCGGGCAGTCCGGTTCCAGCACGGAACCTCATAGGGCTCGCTTTCATTCTCAGCGCTCGCGTCGGACACGACGGACGAGGCGCTCGACGCCGAGGTCGCGCTGGCCGCCTCGCTCGACGCATCGTCCGCGACCGGCGTGGGGGGCTGGCCGCAGATGCTGGTGGTGTCGTAACGCACTGGCAGCGTGCCGGAGGCCACCACTTCGGATTTGGCGAAGTCGATCAGATAGATTTCGCGGTCCACGCTGATCTCGCCCTCGGCATCGACCTGGTATTGCAGTTGCCAGCCGTGGATGTCCTTGCCCGGTTCGATCTCGGTCAGCTCAACTTCGATGGGGAAACCGCGGTCGAGATGGCTGGTCATGCCAAAGTATTGCGGCGCAACTTGCTGCTTGCCTTCGAGATCGACCACCAGGAAGCGGTACTGCAGCCGGCCTTCCTGACCGGTGTCACCGCGCGCGTAGCCGAGGATGCCCAGCATCAGCTTGCGCTTGCCGTTGATGGTTACCTGCTGCTGAGTCTGCACGTTCATGACGTAGCTGCGCGCCTGGTCGTCGACCTGCGTCCAGCCTTCGAGCTCCTCGGAATACGGGCCGAATTCGGCGGTCATCACCTGGCTGATGGTGTCGCGCGTATTGCGATCTGGCGTGCGCCAGTACATTACCAGCACCAAAATCAGCAGCAGCACGAACAGGATGCCGGCACCGAGCAGAAACCACTTGAGCAGGCGTTTCCAGCATGCTGGCTGTGCGGGAGGCAGGGCCGTCGCGGGGGCGGAGCTCGGCGTCGGTTCGAGCGGTGGCGTGGCGCGTGTCATTGGAGCGGTGAGCAAAAAAACGGGATTGTATTACAGGCCCCGTATGAATTTGCAGGCGCGGGGGCTGCGCCTGGCATGCGGGTTAGTCGCCAGGCATCGTGCCTGGAGCGGCTGGCAAGACCCGACGCAGCGGTGCCCGCCCCTCAAGGCGTTCAAGCTAGTGCCCTTCGGTCGCAAAAGGCGGCAAGCGGGCGTGATGCCGCCAGAACGGTGGGCTTAGTCCAGGCTTTCCAGGATGGGCGCCAGGGGAGCGGATTTACATTCGGTGCCCAGGTCTTTGTCGAATCTCCTGACATAATCCAGGTATGACTTGAACAGCGCCTCTGCCGTCTCTTTGCTCTCCTTGGCTTCGTCGTCGTCGGAGTCATCGCACAAGATATAACCGGAACGCCATGTATCTATATTCTTGTGAACCTGGATTGCGGTGATCACAAAATTCATACGGGTTTCGACGCCCTTTTGGCAGAGCGTCTTGATGTCTGCGTTGTGACCGATCAGCGCCTTGCCTTCATCGAGCGACTGGTTGGACTTGGCGATGTGCCGATTGATTTTCGTTGTTTCCTCAACGCCTTTCTTGATAAAACGCTCGCACGCATAGGATTGCGCAAAGGCCATGTCGGAGAGCGACAGCAGCAGCATGACGGCGATTTTCTTCATGATTTGACCTCCCAAGGTTGCGGTCCAGCGCTCGATAGCCCTGGCATCAAGCCGGCGCCGATGACATCGGCGCGCATCGATGGCTGCATTGTTTGTCGCTCATCTTCGCATTTTCACATTGAGTGTTGCGCATGGCATTGCATCAGCTCATAGGCTGGCTGGCGCAATTATGCTTGCCCGCAGCGTTGGCCAGCCCACCAAGCCGGTGGCCACGCATACCGGCGTGCTAGGCACCGGTTTGGCGCCGCGATTTGCCTGGCCAGGGGCCGCAGATGGATGGTGCAGTAGTAATGCAGGCACTATGCCAGGACGATGGCCGACAGCAGTGCTGCTCGCTGCTCCAGCCTGCCGGCCAGCTCGACAAGCCAGCCTCCGCCGCGGCGTCGCGCTCCAGCCATCGGCCATGTTGTCGGTGGCGGCTGCTAGGCTGTGGGCGGACGCAAAAAAACCGCCACAGGCTGTCAATGATGCGCCGGCCGTGGGGACTGAAACTGCGTGAGGCGAGCTGCTTCATCCCCAACTGGAGAATAGTTATGAACAAACCACTGCTTGCTGCTTCCGCCCTCGTTGCCGTGCTTGGCTCGACCACTGCCGTGCCGACGCTCGCAGCCGAGCGTGAAAAGTGTTTCGGCGTGGCCAAGGCCGGCCAGAACGATTGCAAGGCCAACGGTCACTCATGCGCCGGGCAGGCCGCCGCCGACAACGACAAGATGGAGTGGAAATTCGTCGCCGCGGGCACCTGCGAGAAGCTGGGCGGCTCGAAGCAGGCCATGTAAGGCCGGGTTGGGGCGGCCACCGCCGCCCCGCACCACACGATCATGAACCAGTACACGAGCTTGCCCGGCTTGGGCTTGCGTTCCCCCCACATGGCCGACGAGCTGGCCACGACCGGAAACGGCACTGCACCAGCGGCAATTCTGGCAGCTGTCCATGCCTGCCTCGATCTGCTCGATCTGAAGCTCGATGAAATCTGCGGCGAACTCGCGATCAGCGGCAACCACTGCAGCGTGCTGCTATACCGGGCAAGGCTGCGCTTGCGCACCTGCCTGTCCGAGAAGGGCTACGGCGCGGGGGAGTTGAGCGATGAAGTGTAGAGAGGCGACCCGGCTGATGTCCGACGCGCAGGACCGGCCGCTCTCGATGCCGGAGCAGCTTGCCTTGGCCACCCACCTGCCGCTGCGCAGCGGTTGCCGTAACTACCGCAAGCAACTGGCCATCCTGCGCGAAGCCAGCCGCGCCTTGCGCGAGGGCTGGGTGGAATCCGGCGACAAATGATGGGCGCTCAGCCAGCCATGGCTTCGCCCAGTCGCACGCCGCGAGCCGGCGCCCAGTCCGGGTTGAAGTCGAGTTGCTGCGGATAGAGCAGCACCACGGTGGAGCCGAGCAGGAAGCGGCCCATTTCCTCGCCCTGCTTCAAGGTGATCTGCTGGTCGTCGTAGCGCCATACACGCACCGTCTTGCTGCGCGGCGGGTTGACCACGCCATGCCAGACGGTGGCCATGCTGCCGACGATGGTCGCCCCGACCAGCACCAGCACGAAGGGCCCGGCTTCCCCTTCGAACATGCAGACCACGCGCTCGTTGCGCGCAAAGAGGCCCGGAACGCCGCGCGCGGTGGCCGGGTTCACCGAATAGAGCTCGCCCGGCACGTAGATCATGCGGGTCAGCCGTCCGGCGCACGGCATATGGATGCGGTGGTAATCCTTGGGGCTGAGATAGATGGTGGCAAAGCTGCCATGCTCGAACTGGCTGGCCAGCTCGGCATCGCCGCCGACCAGTGCACGGGTGCTGTAGCTGTGGCCCTTGGCTTGGAAGATCTGGTCGCCTTCGATGCGGCCGAACTGGCTGATCGCGCCATCGACCGGGCACACCAGGCGGCTCTCGGCCAGCGGCCGGGCACCCGGCTTGAGCGCGCGGGTGAAGAAATCGTTGAAGCTCTTGTAGCTGGCGACATCCGGATTGGCGGCTTCCGCCATGTTCACGCCGTACTTCCTGACGAAGCGGCGGATGATGCGGGTGGTGACCCAGCCGCGCTGCGGCGTGGCGACCCAGCCGGCGAACAGGGTCAGCGCCAGTTTGGGTGCAAGATGCTGCAGCAGGACGAAAAGGCGATCGGGCACGGCCGGCATTCCACGTTGGATAAACCGGCAATTGTAACGCATGTGCCGGTTGCTACCGCGTTCGCAGCCTATGGCACAGACAGCGCGCGCGGGCTCAAGCTACAATTTCCACTTTCGCTGGCGCTTCGCCGCCGGCCCGTGCCTGAGGTCTTCTTATGCATCATCCCGTCAAGCGGCCGCTGAACTTCAAGCGCCAGAGCATCTACCTCTTGCCCAACCTGTTTACGCTAAGCGCGCTGTTCGCCGGTTTCTACGCCATCGTCCAGGCCATGAACGGACACTTCGAGCAATCGGCGGTTGCCATCTTCATCGCGATGATCCTCGACGGGCTCGACGGCCGGGTGGCGCGGCTGACGCATACGCAATCGGAATTCGGCGCCGAGTTCGACAGCCTGTCGGACATGGTGTCGTTCGGCGTGGCGCCGGCCCTGGTCGCCTATGAGTGGATGCTCAAGGATTTCGGCAAGCTCGGTTGGGCGGTGGCCTTTATCTACTGCGCTGGCGCGGCGCTGCGGTTGGCGCGCTTCAATACCAATATCGAGGTGGTGGACAAGCGCTGGTTCCAGGGGCTGCCCTCGCCGTCGGCGGCAGCCCTCGTGGCGGGCCTCGTCTGGATCGGCATCGAATACGCCAGCGATCTGGCGGTGTTGCGCCCCGCGCTGCCCTATATCGCGCTGTTCTTCACGCTGTTCGCCGGCTTGACCATGGTGTCCAACGTGCGCTTCTGGAGCTTCAAGGAGTTCCACGCGCGCAAGACGGTGCCCTTCGTTGCCATGCTGGTGGCGGTGCTGGTGCTGTTGATCGGCGCCTCGCGCCCGGCGTTGGTGCTGTTCTGCTTCTTTATCGGCTACGCCGCTTCGGGCTATGTCTACTGGCTGTGGTGCAAGGTGAAGCATCGGCCAACTTCGGGTTGATTTGGACTTTTTGTCCGATATTTTGGTTGTTTGTCTGATGGTGTTGCGCATTTTTTGCGCAAAACCGAAATAGTGTTTGACGTTGTGTAGAAGTTGCCCCTATCCTGAGCCCATCGTTAGCCAGGAGTAGCGCGTGCAATTCGACATCGACCGCCTGATCGCCGACTTCGGCGGGCCCGCTGCCCTGGCGGACGCCCTGAATCAGCTCTTCCCCGACGATCTTGTCAGCCGCGCCGCGATCTACAAGTGGCGCGAGCGCGGCAGCTTGCCGCTATCGCAGATCGACAAACTGGCCCGGCTCGCCGCGCGCCAGAACCGTGATTTCAACATCCATAGTTATCGCGTCGGCGAAGTGCCGACGAGCCACTCCGGAGCCAGTGCCATGGGCGATCGTTTGTACATTTTCGACACCACCTTGCGTGACGGCGAGCAATCGCCTGGCGCGTCGATGACCCGCGAAGAAAAGATCCGCATCGCCCGCCAACTGGAAAAGCTGGGCGTGGACATCATCGAAGCGGGCTTCGCTGCAGCCAGCCCAGGGGATGCCGACGCGATCCGCGCGATTGCCGAAGTGATCGAAAACAGCACCGTCTGTAGCTTGGCGCGCGCCACCGAGCGTGACATCCGCGCCGCCGGCGAGGCGATCGCACCAGCCAAGCGCCGCCGCATCCATACCTTCATCGCCACCAGCCCCATCCACATGGAAAAGAAGCTGCGCATGAGCCCGGACGAGGTGGTTGAGGCGGCCGTCAAGGCGGTGAAGCTGGCGCGCGAATACACGGACGACGTCGAGTTCTCGGCCGAGGATGCCTTGCGCAGCGATATCGATTTCCTCGCCCGCGTGTTCAGCGCGGTGATCGAGGCGGGGGCCACCACACTCAACGTGCCCGATACCGTCGGCTACGCCGTGCCGCAAAAGACCGAGGCGTTCTTTCGCGAGTTGATCGCCAAGACCCGTGGCGGCGACAAGGTGATCTGGTCGGCGCATTGCCACAACGATCTGGGCATGGCCGTCGCCAACTCGCTCGCCGCCGTGCTTGGCGGCGCGCGCCAGGTGGAATGCACGATCAATGGCCTGGGCGAGCGTGCCGGCAACGCGGCGATGGAAGAAATCGTGATGGCGGTGAAGACGCGCCACGATGTATTCGGCGTGGAAACGCGCATCGACGCCACGCAGATCGTGCCGAGCAGCAAGCTGGTTTCGACCATCACCGGTTACCCGGTGCAGCCGAACAAGGCCATTGTCGGTGCCAATGCCTTCGCCCACGAATCGGGCATCCACCAGGATGGCGTGCTCAAGCATCGCGAAACCTACGAGATCATGAGTGCCGAATCGGTGGGCTGGTCGGCCAACCGCCTCACCTTGGGCAAGCTCTCGGGCCGAAATGCGTTCAAGACCAAGTTGCTGGATCTCGGCATCGTGCTCGATACCGACGAGGCGCTGAATGCCGCCTTTGCCCGCTTCAAGGATCTGGCCGATCGCAAGCGCGAGATCTTCGACGAGGACTTGCATGCGCTGGTATCGGACGAGATGGTGTCGATCGAGCAGGAAACCTACCGCTTGAGTTCGCTCAAGGTGGTGTCCGAAACCGGCGAGGTGCCGAGTGCCGCGCTGGTAATGGTCGACGACGGCGCGGAGCGCCAGGCCCATGCCGAAGGCGATGGTCCGGTCGACGCCACTTTCAAGGCGATCGAGTCGGTGGTGAATAGCGGCGCCGAGCTGCTGCTCTATTCGGTGAATGCGATCACCCAAGGCACCGACAGCCAGGGCGAAGTAACGGTGCGCCTGTCCAAGGCGGGCAGGGTGGTGAACGGCCAGGGTGCCGACACCGACATCCTGGTCGCCAGTGCCAAGGCGTATATCTCGGCGCTGAACAAGCTCTCGCACAAGAACACCCGCGTCAATCCGCAGATCGGCGAGGCGGTATAAACGAGCTCGCGGCGCTCCGGACAGCGTGCGCCGCGACGCTCAACCATCGAATCTCAGCAGTAAACCACCGAGGCGGGCGCCCCACGAGGGCTGTACCGCGCGGCGCAACCCAGGCGTCGCAAGCCAGCGCGCCCCTTCGCGATCCGCGAGCGAGTCAGGCAATGGACCGGCGGCAGCAGTAAAAACCCGATCGACGTAGGCCACGTCGACCGGGTTTTATTTTTGCTCGCTGGGCTTGATAAGAAGTGCGCTCGTGCCACCAACGAGCAAAGCGAGGCCCACTCGCGGCGGCGAGGGCGGGGGGAGGGGAATCGAGCCGGGGGAGCCGTTATTGTGCACCCAGGAGCAGCTTTGAGCCCGGCTTGGCCGGGCTCTTGACGTCGATTGTGCACAGGGGACTGCAGGCTGTGTAACCCGGCTCTCAATAGCGCTCGGCAATGAAACGGAACGGATAGCTGCTGGCCTCGCGGCGCTTGATCTTGCGGTTGGGCAGCTTCACTTCCTCGGGCGGCAATTCCTCGTAGGGCACGTGATCGAGCAGGTGGCGGATCACGTTGAGCCGCACCTTCTTCTTGTCCTCCGAGCGGGCGACGAACCACGGAGCCCACGAGGTATCGGTGGCGGTGAACATATTGTCGCGCGCCTGGGTGTAATCGTCCCAGCGGTCGTACGATTTGATATCCATCGGTGAGAGCTTCCAGATCTTGCGCGGATCGTCGATACGGTCGCGCAGTCGCCGCTCCTGCTCCTCCGGGCTGACTTCCAGCCAGTATTTCAGCAGGATGATGCCCGACTCGACCATGGCGCGTTCGGCCAGCGGCGTGGTCTCGAGGAATTTCGCGGTCTGCTCCGGCGTGCAAAACCCCATCACCCGCTCGACGCCGGCGCGGTTGTACCAGCTGCGATCGAAGATCACGATCTCGCCGGCGGCCGGCAGGTGCTGCATATAGCGCTGGAAGTACATCTGGCTTTTTTCGCGCTCGGTGGGCGCGGGCAGCGCCACCACGCGGAACACACGCGGGCTGACCCGTTCGGTGAGTGCCTTGATCGTGCCGCCCTTGCCGGCGCCGTCGCGCCCTTCGAACACGATGCAGATCTTGAGTCCCTTGGCGACCACCCATTGCTGCAGCTTGACGAGCTCACCATGCAGCTCTTTCAGCTCCTTCACATATTGCTTGTTGCTCAGCGGCGCAGCTGGAACGACCGGTTCCGCGACGACCGCTTTTTTCTTCTTCCCCATCTTGCAGCTCCTTGAGCGTGGTGCGAACTCATCCTGTATCGCACACGGCAAGCCACGGCGCTGACGAATTTGATCGCACGCGCGATAGAGGCGCGCAAGCGCAAGCCATCGGGGCAGGGGGATGGCGCTACGGCAGAGCGCAGCGCGCACGAGCAGTAACGTTGGACCGGGTTCGCTGAACGCGCACCGGGTTGGCTGGGGGTGCGGCCAGCAAAACCCGGCGTAACGGTTCCGGCAAGCCGCGCGAAACTGCCGGAGCGACGCCGGACTCCGTTCAGTCGTCCTGAAAGGCGGTAACCCGGACTCCCTTCGGTCGCGGGGCAGTACTAGGCGTGCAGTGGGGGTGATGTGGCTGAAGGGGAGGTGGTCGTCAGCCAGCGGCCTGGGCGAGCGAAGGGCGGGTCCAGTAGGCATAGCAGACCACGGCCACGAATATCCACACCGACAACGCCACCTCAAACAGCGCCAAGAGTTGTGACAATCCCGTGTCGGACCAGCCGCGCATCACCCCTTCGATGAACCAGCCGAGGATATACATGCTGCACCACTGGTAGGTGTAGCGCCGGCCCTTGAGCAGACCGGGCAAGGGCGCCAGCAGCAGCGCTGCCTTGAACACCAGCAGCGAGCCGCCGGGGCGCAGCGGCGCCAGCTTGAGCTCCCATGCCAGACACAGCGCGATCAGTGCGGTCAGGCCGAGGATGGCGGCCCATTGCGCGCGGGGCCGCCAGATTTCCAGATTGATGTTCATGGTGCCACCGCCAGTTTTTGCGCCACTTCGGCCAGACGCTTGCCCTGGGCGATGGCAAGCTGCTTTTCCGCGTCGCTGATCGGCAACTTGGATTCGGGTCCGGCCACATGCGATGGGCCGTACGGCGTGCCGCCCGAGGTGGTGGCGGTGAGCTGGGCCTCGGTGAACGGTGTGCCGACGATGAGCATGCCGTGATGCAGCAGCGGCAGCATCATGGTGATCAGCGTGCTTTCGTTGCCGCCGTGCATAGCTGCGGTGCTGGTGAATACGCAGGCAGGTTTGCCGGCGAGCGTGCCGCGCAGCCAGTCCGCTGCGGTGCCGTCCCAGAAGTACTTCATCGATGCGGCCATGTTGCCAAAACGCGTCGGGCTGCCCAGCGCCAGGCCGGCACATTCCTTGAGATCGACCAGTTCCACGTAGGGCGCGCCCGCTTCGGGGACGGCGCTTTCCGTCGCTTCACAGACCGTGGACACGCGCGGCACCGTGCGTAGCCGGGCGCTGCAGCCGGGTACGGCTTCGATGCCGCGGGCGATCAGTTGCGCGAGCTGCCGGGTGGCGCCGTGGCTGCTGTAATAGAGGACGAGGATCTCGGTCACGGGGCGGTCCAGTTCGGTTTGTAGGCAATGCCCGCTCTTGGGCGGCGGCCCGCTATTATACGGGTTCATCACATCCTGACGGCGTCGCCATGGTCAGCTCCCGCACCTATACCCAATTGCTTACCGTCGAATACTGGCGCCGCGTAGCCGGCTTCTCGCGCTTTGTCGGCCATAGGCTGATTGTCGATCGTTGCCTGCAGACCGCCGGCAGCCTCACCTACACCACGCTGCTCGCCATCGTGCCGCTGTTCACCATCGCGCTGACCATGTTCGCGGCGTTTCCGGTGTTCTCGCGCTATGCTTGGCGTTTCCGCTCCTTTTTGCTCTCCAACCTGGTGCCCGAGACCGGTGGCAAGCTCGTCGGCACCTATATGCGGCAGTTCGCCGACAATGCCGAACGGCTGACGGCGCTGGGCATGGTCGGCCTGGTGCTGACCGCGCTGCTCCTGGTGTTCACCATCGAGAAGGCCTTCAACGAGATCTGGAGCGTGAACCGGCCGCGCAAGCTGATGTCGCGCACGCTGATCTACTGGGCGACGCTGACGCTCGGCCCGGTGCTGATCGGGGTGTCGCTGTCGCTCACTTCCTGGTTGTTCAAGCAGACCACCTTGCTCGACAACCTGCCGGTCGCCGAAGCCTTGCTGGTGCGGGTGGGCCCGTTGTCGCTGATGTTCGCCATGCTCACGCTGCTCTACGTGGCCGTGCCCAACTGCTATGTGCCGCGCAGCCATGGTCTGGCGGCTGCCGCCGTGGTCGCCGTGTTGCTGGAACTGATGAAGATATTGTTCGGCTACTACATCAAGCAGTTCGGCACCTACCAGCTGGTCTACGGCGCGTTCGCCGCCTTCCCCATCTTCCTGGTGTGGCTATATGTGTGCTGGGTGATCGTGCTCGGCGGCGCGGTGCTGTCAGCGTCGCTCTCCTACTGGCACGGCGACGGCTGGCGCTGGGAGCGGCACCACGGCACCCGCTTCGAGCAGGCGGTACGCATCCTGATGACGCTGGCGCAAGCGCATACCCATGGCGAAGTACTGCATATCGACACCTTGCGCCGCCGCGTCGGCCTTGGTATTGATGCCACGCACGGCCTCTTGGAGGTGATGAGCGAGCGCGGCTGGGTGGAAGCGTCACGCGAAGGTGCCTGGCTGCTCGCCACCTCGATCGAGCGCATTCGCCTCGTCGACATCTTCGAAACCGTGGTCACGCCGTTGTCGGCCAGTGTCGAATCCGGAATCCGCCTTAACATCAACGGCATGGTGACGGCACTGGACGAGACGCTGGCGGATTATGCGGAGCGGTTGGGGCGGGAGGATGAAGGCGCCGATTAAAAAAGCCGCGCATAAAGCGCGGCTTTTTTAATCGATGGCGTCAGTACCCGATGGGGGAGGTTGTTGGTCTGTCGTTTTGCCGTCGCGTGTTTTGCTTGCGATTCGGGTGGCAACTTCTTTGAAGCAAACGTAGCTCAACGCAAGGCCAAACAAACTCCAGATTAAACCTTTCGCGGTCAAGTCCGCGCCATTGATCGCGGCGGGGAGTAATCCACCTGCCGCAACCAGTATTCCGATTCCTCCCGCTATCGTCAGAATCAGTGAAGAGTTTTTCTGAACTTCGGATTTTTGGAGTACGGGGTGCGTCATTGTGCTCAACCGTCAGTTATTTAGCGCAGCCCGCTTCCAGTGCAGCCACTACCTGCTCCCGCGTCAGCTCGCCGATATAGGACTGGCCGAGCTTTTCCATCAGGATGAACTTGATCTTGCCGGCATCCACCTTCTTGTCCTGCGCCATCAGGTCCAGATAGCGCTCGCGGCCTAGCTGGGGCGAGACGACGGGCAGGCCGGCCTTCACCAGCAGCGCCTTGATCCGCGCGATATCGGCGTCGCTCACCTTGCCCAGTTCGCGCGAGGCGTAGGCGGCCAGCACCATGCCGGCAGCGACGGCCTCGCCGTGCAGCCATGCGCCGTAACCGAGGCCGGCCTCGATGGCGTGGCCGAAGGTGTGGCCGAGGTTCAACAGCGCGCGCTGGCCGTTTTCCTTTTCATCGGCGGCGACGATGCGTGCCTTGTTCTGGCAGCTGTGCTCCACCGCATACGTCAACGCCACGGTATCGCGCGCCATCAGCGCATCGATATGGGCTTCCAGCCACTCGAAGAAGGCCAGGTCGTCGATCAGGCCGTACTTGATGACCTCGGCCATGCCGGCGGAAAACTCGCGGGCGGGCAGCGTATCGAGCGTGGCAAGGTCGGCCAGCACCAGCCGCGGCTGGTAGAACGAGCCGATCATGTTCTTGCCGAGCGGATGGTTGATGGCGGTCTTGCCGCCAACGGACGAATCGACCTGCGCCAACAGCGTGGTCGGAATCTGGATGAAGGGCACGCCGCGCTGGTAGACGGCAGCGGCGAAGCCCGTCATGTCGCCGATCACGCCGCCGCCCAGCGCGATCAGCGTGGTCTTGCGCTCGGCACGCGCCTGCAGCAGGCCGTCGAAGATCAGGTTCAGCGTTTCCCAGTTCTTGTAGACCTCGCCGTCGGGCAGCACGATGGCCTCGACGTTGACGCCGCGCGCTTCCAGCGCCGATTGCAGCGGCGCGAGATACAGTGGGGCGACGGTGGTGTTGGTGACGATGGCCACGCGCGGCTGCGGCAGCAGCGGCACGATGTGCTCGACCTGGGTCAAGAGGCCACGGGCGATGTGGATGTCGTAGGGGGCGTGATCGAGGTCGAGCTTAACGGTGCGCATGGTGGTGTTCGAGTTTGGCGAGGAGGGCGTGGGTGAGTTGCTGCACCGATTGGCGGCTGGTGTCGATGGTCAGATCGGCCACTTCGCGATAGAGCGGATCGCGCGCTTCAAACAGCTCGCGGATGCGCTCCTTCGGGTTGGCCGTCTGCAGCAAGGGGCGGTTCTTGTCGTGGGCGGTGCGCAGGTAGATGTCGTCGACGCTGGCGCGCAGGTAGATCACGAAGCCGCCGCGGGCCAGCGCCGCGCGGCTATCCGGATTGAGCACGGCGCCGCCGCCGGTGGCGAGCACGATGTCCTTCTGCTGCGACAGTTCGGCGATCATCGCCGCTTCGCGCGCGCGAAAACCCGCTTCGCCTTCGACCTCGAAAATGATCGGAATGCGCACGCCGGTGCGCGACTCGATCTCGTGGTCGGAATCATAGAAATGCTTGCCCGTGGCCTTGGCCAGCGCGCGCCCCACAGTGGTCTTGCCGGCGCCCATCATGCCGACCAGGAAGTAGTTGCCGTGCAGATTCATGGGGGCAATTCTACCTCGGATAGCGATGGCGGTCGCCAGCGGCGTGGCGGCGGCCCTGGCCACATTGCGGCGATGCCCCCGAGCATTTCATGGCGGCCCGCCGCTTTTGGGCGGCATGAAATGGGCGCTTGGCGCTGCGGGCCGGCCGGACCGATCCCGGTTCGGCTGGCGTCGCTGCCGGCGCTGGGTCCGCATTTCTTACACAGTATTGACGTTCTGGCACGACGCCAAGCCGTGCGATCGCCCTGGTTTGGTGCATTGCTCCGAGCGCTGCTTGTCACCGACCGGCGGGCTCGGTTGGTAGTCCTCATACGCTTGCCTACAGCTACTGCTTGTTCGCGAGCGGAGCGATACGCGTTGATGCCCGTGGTCTCAACCAGGAAAGTCGGCGGATTTCCGATATTCAGCCCGATTCTGGCGCGGGCCGGTACCAGCGTGGTCCATCTTTGATTGCGGTGCCAGTAGTGCTTGGTTGCGACCAACAGCAGCAAATTCTGATGCGCGATTTGGCGGTTTGACAGCCCGAAACGGGCAAGCACTAATACGCGGCGCCGCAAAAACAACACCAGATCACGGCGTAAGCAAGCGACAGGTTTGCGCGGAGAGCTGATCTTGCCTGTCTCGTTGACATCACAAACAGAGTACCGGTCTGGGGAGAACCTCAGGCAGGGAATGGAAAGGGAATTGGTATGAAACCTCAGAAGTTGATCCGGCTCGCGGCCTTGCCGGTGGTGCTGGCCGCTGCGCTGGCCCAGGCCGCGACATGGCAGGAAGGGGAGACTTACGCGGCGGGTTCCGTCGTCAGCTATGCCGGCGTCCAGTACAAGGCCTTGGTCACGCATACGGCTTACGCCGGCGCCAACTGGAACCCGGCGGACACGCAGGCGCTCTGGCAGCGTGTGACTGGCGCCAGCCCCAGCCCGGTGGCTACTCCGGCGCCGCAACCCACGCCCACGCCGATTGTGGCGTCCGGTGTCTGGTCGGCCGGTGCGGTGTATACCGCCGGTGATCGCACCAGCCACGACGGGGGGATCTACGAGGCCAAGTGGTGGACACGGGGTGACAATCCGGCGCAAAGCGGCCAGTGGGGCGCCTGGAAGCGCGTTGGCGAGGTGGGTACCACGCCGACACCGAAGCCGAGCGTGACGCCGACCCCGGTTGCAGCCACACCGACGCCCAAGCCCACCGTGACGCCGACCCCGGTTGTGGCCACGCCGACGCCCAAGCCGACCGTGTCTCCGACTCCGGTTGCAGCCACACCGACGCCCAAGCCGAGCGTGACGCCGACTCCGGTTGCAGCCACGCCGACCCCCAAACCCACCGTCACCCCGACCCCGGTTGGCCCGACCCCGACGCCGGTCTCGCCGTCCACTGGCAAGATCGTTGGCGCTTACTTTGCGCAATGGGGTGTCTACGGTCGCGGCTACGAAGTTGCCGACATCGCGTCCAGCGGCTCGGCCAGCCACCTCACCTTCATCAACTACGCGTTCGGCAACCTGTATGTGAAGAACGGCGGCTACGAGTGCGACATCCTCACCCGCACCGAATCCGGTAACGGCGATGGTGGCGATGCCTGGGCCGACTTTGGTCGTACCCCGAGCCGTCGCGTCGATCCGGCCGACACCATCAAGTGG
>NZ_JANBVF010000059.1 GCF_024437655.1 Chitinolyticbacter albus | reverse complement strand
CCTGGAAGGTCACGCGCTGACCACCGGTGTAGACGCCGGTACTCGACCAGGTGTTGTAGCAGGCGACCGGCGCGGAGGTCGGGGTGCTCGATACCGGAGTCGGCGTTGCGACGACTGGCGTCGGCGTGGCCGGACGCGGCGTCGGGGTGGCCGGCGACGGGGTCGGCGTGGCGCTGCTGGTACCGGTTTCCTTCCACAGCGTCGGGGTTGCAGCCGGGTTCCAGTTGGTGCCGACATAGGCGGTATGGGTCACCAGGGCCTGGTAATCCTTGCCGTTGTAGGTCACCACGGTGCCCGCGCTGTAAGTATTTCCTTCCTGCCAAGCCGGTGCGGCATGGGCGGCCATCACGCCGCAGGTAACGACGAGCGCGGCCAGGAGCCGGCTCAGCCGGGGAGCGAAACGCACTTTCATTGCACATCCTCCATCCATGATTTGGATTTTTTGAACGAAGGCTCCCGGTACGCCGGGAACCTCGGTAATGCCTATTTACGCTCGCTTGTAAGTAGTGTCAACCGACTACAAATCGATCGAATATAAGAAAAAACAACAACACTCCCTTATACTCCGTTCAACCATTGAAAACGACCGTTGACACCAAAAAACACCGCTGGGACTGCGCAAAACGCAGCCCCAGCGCACGAACATGTAAGGCCACTGCTTTCAAACGCACGATAGGCGCCACTGCAAAACAGCGGCGCCCACCGATCAAAACGCGTTGAAGATCTTGCTGAAGTCCCACTGGGCTTGTGCGATGCCGCTGCACTGCCAGTTGGCCGTGGAGTTGCCGGCGCAATTGCCGTTGTCACGGCCCAGCGACCAGAACGCCATCATCGCCATGCCTTGCTGCTTGCCGAAATCACGCACCTGACGCGCATCGGCCAGCGTGAATACCTCGGCCGGGGTGTCGTTCTGGCCGATCATCGCGGTGGCGCTCATCATGCCCCAGTACTGGGCATCGGTCTTGCCAGGCCACAGTGCCTTGATCTGGCCATGTACGCCTTGCAGCGCCTGGATCGAGCGCGCGCCCATCTGATTGCCGGACACGCCATCGTAGTAGTCCATGATCATCGGATTGACGATGCCCACTTCCACACCTGCGGCCTTGGCCGATTGCAGCACGTAGAGGTTCTCGGCGTTGAAACCGCCGTTCGGGTTGACCGCCAAGGTGTAGGAGATAACGGCGTTCTTGCCCTTGGCGCGGAAGCGATCCTGCAGGATCTTGATCGCGGCATTGCGGCGATCGACCAGCGCGACTTCCAGGTTATTGTTGCCCGGGGCATTTTCCGGATCGAGATCAAGGCGGCTGGTGCCAAAGCGTTCCAGCACGTTCTCGTAGACGGTGGCGATCGCCGCCGGATCGGAGCAGCTGCGCACGATGTCGCTGGCATTCCAACCGCCCGAAGCAACGATCACATTGCCGCCGAAGTTCTTCAGCGCATTGGCCTGGCTGAGCAGGCCGGCTTCACCGGTCGGCCAGCCGCCGTTGCAACCGCCAGCTGAGTTGTAGAACGCCAACGTGACATAGCGACCGCCGGTGGCTTGTGCCCACCCGGACAGGTCCATGGCGCCACTGACGTCGATGTACGGTGCAAAGCGATAGGCACCGGACGGGGTCGGCGTCACCGGGGTAACCGGGGTCGGGGTGACCGGGGTCGGCGTCGCTGGCGTCGGGCTCACCGGGGTGGGCGTGTTGCCACCGCCACAGTTGCCGACGTTCTTCCAGACGCCCCACTCGCCGGACTGGGCGGGGTTGTCACCCTGCGTCCACCAGCGGGCCTCGTAGTTCACGCCGTTGTAGGTGACGCGTTGACCACCGGTATACACGCCGGTGCTAGTCCAGGCGGCGTAGCAGGTCGAAGGCGCCGGGGTCGGCGTTGCGACGACCGGCGTCGGGGTGGCCCCCACCGGAGTGGGCGTGGCCGGTACGGGCGTCGGCGTCACGGGCGTGACACCCCCCGTGGTGTTGCCCAGGTCCTTCCACAGCGTCGGGGTCGAGGCCGGGTTCCAGTTGGCGCCAACATAGGCGGTATGGGTAACGAGCGCCTGGTAGTCGTGGCCGTTGTAGGTCACCACGGTACCGGCGCTATAGGTATTGCCTTCCTGCCAGGCCGGCGCGGCGTGGGCTGCCATGACGCCGCAGGCCAGCACGGCTGCAGCCAGGAGCCGCATCATGCGCGTGGGTTGGTGTTGCATATTCCTTCCTCCATCTAATGGTCTACTCACAAATGCCCGGCCAGTGCTGGGCGCACCGCGCCGGGATACTGCAGTGCCATGGGCGGATCCGGGCAGGAACCGCATCATGGTCACACCGCTCCGAGTGCGGCCGGACCCAGTCCGGCCAGACATTCAGTAACGTACGTTGGGAAAATCGCGCTTGGCCTGCTGGAACTGGGTTTCGCGCTCGGCCGGCCAGCCAAAGGCATGCGTCGCCATCGCCTTCAGGTCCATGCCGGCGGCACCGCTCATGAAGTGCACGTACTCGCCCCAATTGAGATCACGCGTGAAATCGCGCCCATTGTTGGGAAAGTGCTGGCCCAGTAACTGGAAGTACTTCGCCATCACTTGGGCGCGCCCGTGATCGCGCCACAGCGGGTAGAACCAATCACGGAACCAGTAGGTGCCAGCGCGCGGGAAGCTGTCCGAGCCCGCGATCCAGCGGTTGTAGACGTCGCTGGCCTGCTGGGTCATGCCGAGCGCGACATAGGCGTCGTAGATGTAGAACTCCATCCACTTGCTGTCGCCCCACAGACCAAAGGCGGGCGAGCCGTGCTTGCCGCTGGCCGCGGCCTCCACCACGTGGCCGGCCTCATGCGTGACAATTTCGTACTGCGGCGTGATCCAGTTGCTGCCGCCTACGTCGCTGACGTTGCGGTAGTCGTGCGAGGCGTCGTAAGTGGTCGACGGATGGCCGCCGAAATACTTGCCCTCGTGGTGCAGCGAATAGAGCCGATCGGTGCTCAGGCTGGCCGGGCCATAGGTCTGCTGGGTATAGGTCCACATCCGGGTCAGGTAGGGCAGCATCCACTTGCCGGCATCGGTGTTCACGTCGGCATCGAAGTAGATCGCGACGGTGTCGTTGTACGCGATCAGCTTCATGTTCTGCTGGTGCTCGAACCAGTGCTCCTGCCAGGTTGCCGGCGGCGCGGCGAAGCGGGCGGCCGGTGTGGCGACGGGGCCACTGCAAGCCGCCCCCGCCTGCCACAACTGCGGTGTTGCTGACGGCAGCCAGCTGATGCCGGCGGCCAGCGTGTGCGTGACCAGCGCCTTGTAATACTGGCCCTGGTAGGCGACGACGGCGCCCTCGCCATAGCGGCTGCTCGCCGACCAGGTCGGGCAGGCCGGCGCTGGGGTCGGCATGATCGGCGTAGGTGTCGCAGTCACCGGTGCCGGGGTGGCTGGCCGGGGGGTCGGCGTCGCCGGGGTGCTGCTGCCGCAGCTGCCGATGTTCTTCCACACGCCCCAGTCGCCCGATTGCGCCGGGTTATCGCCCTGGGTCCACCAGCGCGCCTCGTAGTTGACGCCGTTGTGGGTCACGCGCTGGCCACCGGTATAGACGGCGCTGCTGGCCCAGGCGGCATGGCAGACCGAGGGGGCCGGGGTGGCGGCGACGGGTGTCGGCGTTATCGGACGTGGTGTGGGCGTAGCGGGTGTGGGCGTAGCGGGTGTGGGAGTCGCCGTGGGCGTGCTGCCCGAACTCGGGCCCAGGTCGGTCCACAGCGTGGGCGTCGCGCCCGGGTTCCAGTTCGCGCCCGCAAAAGCGGTGTGGGTGACCAACGCCCGGTAGTCGTGGCCGTTGTAGCTGACGACGGCGCCGGCGGTGTAGGTGCTGCCTTCCTGCCAGGCCGGCGCGGCATGCGCGGCCAGCACGGTCACGGCCAGCAGCAAGCCAGCCAGCACGCCGCGTGGACGTGTCTTGGGGGTAATCCGCATTTCCACTCTCCATGATGCCCTTGGCGGGGAGGCGGCGCCCGGTGTCCGGGTCGCCGCACTCTTTTGAATCAACCCGATCTGTCGCCGGGTCTGGTCCTACCGTGTTGCTGCGGCCCGGCGCAATGCCGGGCCGTTTGTTGCGCTACTCCTCGGGATTACGGCAACGCGTTCAGCGCGGCGCGGGCCGGCTTGGAGAAGTTGTAGCCATCGTGCTTGTCCCAGTTGATCGACCAGGTCATCACGCCGCGATAGTCCGGATAAGCCTGTTTCGGCTTCACCGTGTCGCACGCGACCAGCTGGGTCAGGCAGGTCAGCGCGTTCTTCACCGTCGCGGCGGTGACAAAGCCACGCCCGGCCGACTGGCTGCCGCTCGGCACGCCGAACGCCACCTGGTCAGCACGCAAGCCCTTGAACTCCCAACCGGTGCCGTAGTTGACCTTGAAGCCTTCGATCAGCATCAGCGAGCCGCCGACCAGCGCGTCCACCGTGCCTTCGTTCAAGGTACGGCCATCGGTGTAGGCAAAGCCGCCGTTGTTGTAGTACTGCACGTGGATCACCGACAGATCGTCACGCAGGCCGTCGATGATGGGCAGGTAGGCACCCCAGATGCTGCCGTAGGACACGTAGCCGCCCTGCACGTACGGGTGCTCCGGTGCCATCGACAGGTAGAAGCCCGGGCCGACCTTGGCCTTGAGCTGCTTCACCGCCGTGACCAGGTTGTTGATGATCGGTGCACCCAGCGAGACGCCGCTGCCGCTTTCCAGATCCAGGTCGATCCCGTCCAGGCCGTACTTGGTGATGATGCCGTACAGGCTGTTGACGAAGTTGGTCACGTCCGAAGCACTGTTGAGCGTGACCGAACCATCCTGACCGCCCAGCGACAGGATCACCTTCTTGCCCTTGGCGCGCTTGGCGGCGATATCGGCGATGAACTGCGCCTCGCTGCCCGCGTTCGGATCGAGGTGGAAGGCCACCGTGCCACCGCCGGCGTTCTCGCCGAACGACAGTACGATCACATCCCAGTCATCCGAGACCTGGCTGATCGGGAAGGTGTTGCCCGACGGGTTGGTGAAGTTGTGCCAGTAGCCTACCAGCGCGTGCTTGGGCAGGTCGCCTGGCACCTGCGTCGGTGTCGGGGTCGTCGTGGGTGTGACGGTCGGCGTCGGCGTGATGGTCGGGGTCACCGTCGGGGTGACCACCGTCGGCGTGGGCGTCGGCGGGCACGGCACGGTGGTCGGCACCACAGCCACCACCTTCCAGTAGGCGCGGTCGATCTGCCAGCTGCCGCTCACCTGCTTGGGCTCATTGGCGGCGCTGGAAACATGCGCCTGTGCGGCACGCAGATAGGCGCCACGGCTCACGCCCTGCCACAGCGCATTCAGTGCACCGCTGGCGGGCTGGACCGACTGGCCGGCGGCGTAGCTGACGTTGATCTGCCAACGCGGCAGCGGTGCCGGTTGCGGGTTGGGTACCCAGCAGCCCTGCGGGTACGAGGTCAGGGTCACGCTCTCATCGGCCTGCAACGCCGGCAGCGGGGTCACGCCCGTCGGGGTGATCGGGGTCACGCCGGTGCAGCCGCCAAGCGACTTCCAGACCCCCCAGTCACCCGACTGGGCCGGGTTGTCGCCCTGCGTCCACCACTTGGCTTCGTAGTTCACGCCGTTGTAGCTGATCTGGTTGCCACCGGTGTACACGCTGCCGCTGACCCAGGCGGCCTTGCAGCCGCCCACCGGCGTCACTACCGGTGTGGGCGTCGTCGAGGGCAGTACGTCGTTGCAGGTGGGGCACGGTGTCGGTGGCGGCGTGATCGGCGTCTGCGTCACATAGGTCGGCGTCACGCTGCTGCCGCCCAGATCCTGCCACAGCGTAGGCGTGGACGCCGGGTTCCAGTTGGCGCCGACGTAGGCGGTATGGGTGGTGAGTGCCTGGTAGTCACGACCGCTATAGGTCACGACGGTACCGGCGGTATAGGTATTGCCTTCCTGCCACGCCGGGGCGGCATGGGCGGCAAACATGCTGGCGGCCAACAACATCCCCGCCAGCATGCGCATGGGGCGCTTGCTCGGTTGCGTCATTTCAGTCTCCATCTTCCTTGGGATGGGCTCCCGTTGCCGGGAGCCCACTTTCTTCTTTTATGAATGGCCCGGCACCAGGCCGGGCCGGTACTGCTCGCGCTTACGGCATTGCGTTGAAGTAGGCGCGATGCTGGGTCGAGAATTCAAAATTGTTGAACTTGTCCCAGTTGATCGACCACGTCATCAGGCCGCGCATGTTCGGGTACACCGCCGACGGCTTGTAGCTGCCGCAGCTCGCGCCCTTCATCAGGCAGTTCAGCGCCGTGTGCACATCGCCCACGCTGGTGAAACCGCCACCCGCATTGCCATTGGCCGGCAGGCCGATCGCCACCTGCTCCGGACGCAGTGCCGGGAACTGGAAGCTGGTACCGGCAACCTTGAAGCCCTTGAGCAGCATGTCGGTCATTGCGACGTGGAAGTCGGCGTTGCCCATGGTGTGGTACTGGCCATCCAGACCGGTGATCGGGCCCGAGTTGTAGTCCTGCACATGGAGCAGCGTCAGATCGTTACGCATCGCGTAGATCACCGGCAGGTAAGCACCGGCGCGGGTGTCGCAACCGGAGCAGGTGCCGCCGTAGAAGCTGTAACCCAACTGCACGAAGAAGGTTTCCGGCGCCATGGTCAGCACGAACTTGCTGCCGTACTTGGCCTTCAGTTGCTTCAACGCGCTGATCAGGTTGACGATCACCGGCGAGGTCGGGTTGGCGACGTCGTTGTCACCGGCGTTCAGCTGCAGCGAATGACCTTCGAAGTCGATATCCAGACCATCGAGACCGTACTTGTCGATGATGCTCGAGACCGAATTGACGAAGTTGGTCGCGGCCGATGGCGATTCCAGGCGAACCTGGCCGTTGGCGCCGCCGATCGAGATCAGCACCTTCTTGCCCTTGGCCTGCTTGGCCTTGATCCCGGCGATGAACTCGGCTTCCGATTCCACGTTCGGGCACTCGGTGGCCGGGCATTGCTTGAACGCCACCTGGCCGCTGGTCGACGAAGTCGGCTCGGCAAACGACAGGTTGATCACGTCCCAGGCATCCGAAATATCGGCCATGCGGATGTAACCCGAGCCGTTGGCGAAGCTGGCGTGCATATAGCCAACCAGCACGTGCTTGGGCAGGCCATCGGTGCCAGGAATCGGCGTCGGGGTCACCGGGGTCGGCGTCACCGGCGTCGGGCTCGGCGTCACCGGGGTCGGCGTCACTGGCGTCGGGGTCACCGGCTTGGGTGTCGGGCTCGGCGTCACCGGGGTCGGCGTGTTGCCGCCACCACAGTTGCCGATGTTCTTCCACACGCCCCATTCACCCGATTGCGTCGGATTGTCGCCCTGCGTCCACCAACGGGCTTCGTAGTTCACGCCGTTGTAGGTCACGCGCTGGCCGCCGGTGTAGACCGAGCCGCTGTTCCAGGCGGTGTAGCAGACGGTCGGCGCCGGAGTCGGGGTGGCAACGACCGGCGTCGGAGTCGCGACGACCGGGGTCGGCGTGGCCGGACGCGGCGTCGGGGTGGCCGGCGACGGGGTCGGCGTGGCGCTGCTGGTCACGCCCAGGTCCTTCCACAGCGTGGGGGTGGCGGCCGGATTCCAGTTGGCGCCGACGTAGGCGGTGTGGGTGACCAGCGATTGATAGTCGTGGCCGTTGTAGCTCACCACGGTGCCGACGCTGTAGGTATTGCCTTCCTGCCAGGCAGGGGCGGCGTGCGCGGCCATGATGCCGCAGGTGACGACGACGGCCGCGACGAGGCGGGTCACCAGTTTGCTAGTGGGGAAAGGCACTCTCCATCTCCTTTTTGTTGCACTACAAAAACCCGCGCCCCGTCCGGGAGGACGGGGCTTGGGCACTTACATCACTTATTTGATGCTCTTGATCAGGTCCTGGCATTGCGCCACGGTGACGTTCTCGCCGCAGGTGGCGATCTGGTCACGCGGCTTGCCATCGGCCACATCGCTTACCAGGCTGTTGCCCAGCACGTGATTCACGGCGTTGATGTTGTAGCCGTTGTCCTGCTCCACCTGCCAGAAGAACACGCCCGCCAGCTTCTTGTCCTTGGCGTACTGGGCCTTGATCGCAGCGGTACGCGGCGTCTCGATCGAGATATAGGACCAGCCGCTGCTACCTATCGGGTTCACCAGGTAGTCGGCGTTGGACAGCACGTCGGTGTACAGGTGGTAGCCATTGCGCGGCTTGATGTCCTTGTCCAGATAGTTCTGGTAGAGGTCATAGCCTTCGACCACACCGGCCTCCCACGAGCCCACCCCGGCGATACCGGTGATAAAGGCGGCACCGGTCCAGTTCGGGTCACCGAAGGTCGAATCGCCCTTCAGGCCGTTGGTGTACTCGGTGATATCGCCCGGCAGGATGGCCTTGGCCCGGTGGTAGTTGGCCACGCCGACCATCATCTTGTTGAACGGCACGCCGTACTTGCTATTCAGGTACTCGATCGCCCAGCTCGCCGAAGTGCCGGTGGACGAGCCATTGGCGTTCGGGTTGTTGTAGAGCGGCGTGTGATGGCTGATGTTGCGCTCCCATGCCCCGGTCAGGTCATAGGTCATCACGTAGAGGCGATCAAGATACTTGTTGACCTCGGTCCACTGGATCTTGTCCAGCTTGCCCTGGGTCGCGGCGATGGCCGAGGACAGCCGATACTTCTTGCCGGTCTTGACCGTCAGCCAGTCCATCGCGGCGCGCAGATCCTTCAACAGCTGCAGGTAGTTCTGCGGATCGTCCGGACGGGCCATGCCAGGCACGGCGCCATCGGCGGCCGGGTATTCCCAGTCAATGTCGATGCCGTCGAAGTCATAGCGCTCGAGGAAGGACACGACGGAATCGACGAACACCTTGCGCCGGGTCGGATCGGACGCCATCCACGGGAAGCCTTCGGACAGGGTCCAGCCGCCTACCGACAGATCGAGCTTCAGATGCGGGTTGGCCTTCCTGAGGTTGTACAGCACGCCGAACACGCCACCGACGTCGTCCTTGCCGATCTCGTACATACCCTCGATGCCCGAGATCTTGGCAGTCTGGCCACCTGGCTGGTTACGCAGGAACGCGGCTTCGTAATCGGCCATCGCCATCGCGCCATCCGGCAGCTTGGTGGTACCCAGGCCGCAGGTCCGGTTGACCGCAGCCGGCGCCGTGGTCGGGAAGCCCGGATCCTGGGTGTTCTTGGCCGCCGGGAAGCAGATGCCGGCAAAACCGTAGACCAAGCGGTTGAGGTTCTTCACCGGCAGCTTGGAGAAGTCATAGCGACGACCGTAGATCGCCCAGTCCCCGAGGTAGGCGACGGTTTCGGTGCCAGCTTCCTGGGTGTAGGCGTTGTGCTGCAGCGCCAGCGTGCCCGGCGGCAGCTTGGCGACGCGACCACCGGTATCGGCATCGAAGCCCGGATGGTTGCCGCCCGGATCGGTGGCGGGGTTGATGCCGCCACGGGTGCCGGTACTGGTCGACGCGGTATTGGAGATACGCGCGGCCGAGATCGGCGCCGAGGCGCGCACATTACCGGCGTTGGCATTGCCCGCCACCGGTTGCGCGGTACCGTAGTTGATGTTGTTCGGCACGGTCACCGGGCACAGGTCGCCGTTGGGCACGCCAACGAGCTTCCACTGGTTGGTGTAGACGGTGCTATCGGGCGGGATGGCATAGGTATCGACCAGCGCTTCGTACGCGGCGCCCTTGTAGCCGACGACCTTGCCCTTGGCGTAGATCTTGGTCGCGGCCCATTCGGGCGCGCAGAACGGGGTGGTCGGCGCCGGCGTGGGGGTCGGGCCGCCCGGAATCGGCGTCGGGCTGCTGCCGCCACACGCAGTATCAGGCTGCCACAGCGACGGTACGCTGGCCGGCTCCCAGCCGGTCTGCGCGGTATGGGTCACCAGGGCCTTGTAGCTCTTGCCCTGGAACAGCACCGACTTGCCGGCAGTCACAGAAAGACCCGCAGCCCAGATCGGGCAGCTGCCGGTCACCGGGGTCGGCGTGACGGGCGACGGCACCACGGTGGGTGTCGGCGTCATGGGGGTCGGACTGACCACCGGAGTCGGGTTCGTCGGCGTCGGCGAAACCGGAGTCGGGGTGACAGGCTTCGGCGTCGGGGTCGGCGTTACCGGTGTCGGGCTGGGGGTGGCGGGCGTCGGGGTTGGCGCGCTCACTTCCTTCCACAGCGTCGGCGTCGCGGCCGGATTCCAGCCCGCGCCGGTGTAAGCGGTGTGGGTCACCAGCGCCTGATAGCTCTTGCCGTTGTACTGGACCACGGTGCCCACGGCATAGGTACTGCCTTCGACCCACGGTGCCGCGTATAGGCCAATGCTGGTCAACAGCACGACGAGGCCCATCGCCAGCGCGCGGCCGGTTCGGTTCATTTCCATTCGCTCACTCCATCGATTGAAGAGTGACTCCTGCACGCCGGGTGTCCGTCGGCAGCGGCCCCACATGGCCGGCTCTTGCCGTCGCCCCAGACTGGCGGAGACCACTCATTAGTAACCGGCGCCTGTCCCGGCGCCTGGATTGAAAAGCCCCTTCCCGGAGGGGAAGGGGCTCGGTACTGCTTACTTCACACCGGACAGCACACCGGTCAGTTCACCGTTCAGATCACCGTCGAGCGACCAGCTGAACAAGCCGCCCAGGCCCTTGGCCTTCACGTAGTCGATCTTGGTCTGGATCCCGGCCGGGGTGTCGTAGCTCCACCAGGTGGTGCCGTCGTACTTGTACGACTGCGTGGTCACCGGGTGGACATACACGGTGCCGGCTGCGTTCTTCAGCACCGTGTAGTCCTCGATACCCGCTTCGTAGGTACCACGTGCCGCACCGCTGGCAGCTTGGTACAGACCATTGTTGCCGCCTGCGGCAACACCAGTCCAGCCACGGCCGTAGTACGGAATACCGACGACCAGCTTGCTGGCCGGAGCACCGGCAGCGAGCAGTGCGGTGATCGCGTCGTTGGTGTTGTAGCTACGCGCCACGCCCACGGTTGGATCAGCCGGATCCGGGTACAGGTGCGACTGGAAGTTGGTCGGGCCTTGCGCGTCCCAGCCACCGTGATAGTCGTAGGTCATCACGTTGATCCAGTCGAGGTACTGGCTGTACTTGGCCGGTTCGGTCTGGTCGATCTTGTCCTTGCCCGCGCCGATCGCCACGGTCAGGTACTTGTGGCTACCGCCCAGCGCGTCAAGCTGCTTGCGGAACTCAGCCAGCAACAGCGTGAAGTTCTGCTTGTCTTCCGGCGCCACGGTGTTGTACGGCTGGCCGATCACGGCTGGGAATTCCCAGTCGATATCGATACCGTCAAACACGCCCGCCGCAGTGCCAGGACCGCCACGGCCGCTGTAGCTGGCGATGTTGCCCTTGATGAAGTTGTCGATGCACGAGCTCACCAATTGCTTGCGCAGTGCGTCGGTCTTGCTTGCTGCCGAGAACCACTTGGACCAGGTCCAGCCACCCAGCGAGATGAACACCTTGAGCTGCGGATACTTGGCCTTCAGCGCCTTCAGCTCGCCGAAGTTACCGGCAATCGGCGAATCCCAGGTGTACGGCTTGCTCGGATCGACGAGGCGAGCCGGCGTGCGACCATAGTCGGCCCAGGCGTCGCCGCCGGTACCGGCGTCCGGTGCGCTCGGATTGGTTGCGCCCGATTCCAGCTTGTCGATGCCGGTCGCGCATTCGTAACCGCCATTCTTCTGATACAGGTTACCGAAGGCGTAGTTGATGAAGGTCAGCTTGGCGGCGGCGCCGGAGCTGGCAATGTCGGCCACTTCGTAGCCACGGCCATACACGCCCCACTGGGCGAAGTAGGCACCGGCTTGGCGGGCGCCGGCCGGGACCGGGGTCACCGGGCCGGGAGTCACGGGCACCGGAGTGACCGGAACCGGGGTCACGGGCACCGGAGTGACCGGAACCGGCGTCACGGGAACCGGGGTGGTCGGACCACCCACGCAGTTACCCAGGTTCTTCCATACGCCCCACTCTCCCGACTGCGCCGGGTTGTCGCCTTGCGTCCACCACTTGGCTTCGTAGTTCACGCCGTTGTACGTGACGCGTTGGCCGCCGGTGTAGACGGCGCTGCTCGTCCAGGTCGGATGGCAGGTAGTCGGAGCCGGGGTCACAGGCACCGGAGTGACCGGGGCCGGCGTCACAGGAGCCGGTGTGGTCGGCGTGGGCGTGGCCGGGGCGGGCGTAATCGAGCCGCCCGCTTCCTTCCACAGCGTGGGCGTCGCAGCCGGGTTCCAATTGGTGCCGGCATAGGCGGTGTGCGTCACCAGCGCCTGATAGTTCTTGCCTTGATACTGAACGACGGTGCCAGCGGTGTAGGTGTTGCCTTCCGCCCATTCCGCGGCGTAAGCGCTAACGGCAACAGCCATCAGCGAAGCAACCAGGGCATTGCGTACGTGCCCGTGAGCCTTGCTAAACATAGGTCTTCATCCTTCCTCTACGCGACCGTTCTGCACCTGGGGTGCGGGGCCGCAGCTCTTGGTTTACCCGCGTGCCAACTGCGGGAACATGTGCGGGCAATCAACCACCCGCGCTCCGGTGTCAGCAGGCCGGTCACCCTCGCCCTGCCCCAACATCCAATAGGGCATCGCAATATCCTGGCAACCGTATCCCGACGCATCCGGAATTTTGTAAACACGACCTAAATGCTGCACTGCAAAATTAACACGGTCATGCAGAACCAACGACTTTCAAGACCAGGAGACCTTTCATGCTGCCCTGCAACAAAACATATCCCAGCGGCGAGACTCAATTCATCAGCAACCGAATTGACCTATTTACAAAACCGTCAATATGTCGGCACAAGCCAATTTAATTGACCAAATGGATTATTTGTAACAACCCCAAATACCAATTCATAAAAACAGTAAATTATGTAAATTTAAAATTGTTGAAAATCAATAACTTAGTTGGAAATAACCCCAAAAATGCCGGCCTGTGGAGGCGCCTGGGTGCGCCGAATATAAAAACTGAACGATTTGCCCTTGGGAAAACATATTCAAACTTCGCGCGCACGAAATCAACAATCGTTTCCTTATTCGTTCCTCCGCCAATCCCCCAAAACACGCCTTTCATCGATTCATCATTTTCAGGAGTCGGCGCCCTGCTGTTTTTGGAAATCCATTTTTGTTGCAACTGCAAAATCTGCAAGCGTCCGGTAATCCGGAGCGTCAAACTGGCGCGAGGCGAACCGAGTAACGGTGGCCTATTGCAGTGCGCGCGGAACATTTAGTGCCATTCGTCACGAATTACCGTCCGTTAAAGAAAACACCTGCGCGGCCGAGGCGCAAATCGAGGCGTTCCATCACGACACGCGGGGCATGGAGGCGGCAGCTGTGCCGCACGCGAACCAGCGGGCGATGGCAGGAACGGCAATAAAAAACCCTCCCGCGAGCGGGAGGGTTAGGGGATTACCACTGTTATTGTTGCTTGGTCTTACTGGTTCATCTTGCCCATTGCCTTGGTCAGCTCGCCGTCGGCGGTATCGCCATCCAGGTCCCAGCTGAACACACCCCCCCGACCCTGGGCCTTGGCGTAGTCCACCTTGGTCTGGATCACGCCCGGGGTGTCATACGACCACCAGTTGGTGCCGTCGTACTTGTACGACTGCTTGGTCACCGGGTGGACATACACGGGACCGGCCGCGGCCTTCAGCACCTTGTAGTCCTCGATACCGGCTTCGTACGTACCGCGGGCGGCACCGGTCGGCTTCTGGTACAGACCGTTGTTGACGTTCGGCACACCCGTCCAGCCACGACCGTAGAACGGCAGGCCCAGCACCAGCTTGTTG
>NZ_JANBVF010000058.1 GCF_024437655.1 Chitinolyticbacter albus | reverse complement strand
CGCACCGATCGCCATGGAACAAGGTCTGCGCTTCGCCATCCGTGAGGGCGGTCGTACCGTCGGCGCCGGTGTCGTTGCCAAGATCATCGAGTAAGTAGTTCACAAGAAAGAGTGGGGTTGCTATAATCTCGCTCTTTCCCTGTAGGCGAATAGCTCAATTGGTAGAGCACCGGTCTCCAAAACCGGGGGTTGGGGGTTCGAGACCCTCTTCGCCTGCCACTGAATAGACAGGGCCGTTTCCTTTGGGAACGGCCCTGTACTATCGGCAATCCAGAAGCGGGCACATGGAAAGCGTAGATAAATTCAAGGTGACGGCGGCATTGCTGCTCGTCGTTGCTGGCGTGGCAGGCTATTACGCCTTGCCGGCTGATCAAGGGTTGTTGCGTGTGGTTGCGGTCGTTGTTGGCCTGCTGCTGGCGGCGACGGTATTGTGGTTCTCCGGTCCGGGGCGCTCGTTTGTTGATTACGCGCGCGACTCGATCAAGGAGGCGCAGAAGGTTGTCTGGCCGAGCAAGAAGGAAACTTGGCAGGTGACTGGCGTGGTGTTCCTGTTTGTCGGCGTATTGGCGCTGTTCATGTGGGCGGTCGATTCGGGTCTGGCGTGGTTGTTCTATGACGTGATCCTGGGTCGCGGCCGGTAAGTAACGGGGTAATACGATGGCAATGCGTTGGTATGTGGTGCACGCTTACTCGGGCTTCGAGAAGAGCGTGCTAAAGGCATTGAAGGAGCGCATTGAGCGCGCCGAAATGCAACATCTGTTCGGCCAGATACTGGTTCCGGTCGAAGAGGTGGTCGAGATCAAGGCTGGGCGCAAGGCACTGACCGAGCGCAAGCTGTTTCCGGGTTACGTCTACGTCGAAATGGAAATGACCGACGATTCGTGGCACCTGGTGAAATCCACTCCCAAGGTCACGGGTTTCCTGGGTGGGGTGGGCAACCGTCCTTCGCCGGTATCGCCGCGCGAAATGGAGGCGGTACTCAAGCAGATTCAAGAGGGCGTGGAAAAGCCGCGCCCCAAGGTGTTGTTCGAAGTCGGCGAGACGCTGCGCGTCACCGACGGTCCGTTCGCCGATTTCCAGGCGACGGTCGAAGACATCGATTACGACAAGAGTCGTCTCAAGGTGTCAGTGCTGATCTTCGGTCGCGCCACGCCGGTTGATGTGGATTTTGCGCAGGTCGAGAAGGTTTAAGCGATCTGCGTGTTGGTCGGCGCCAAGGCGCCGGTTTGGACGGGGAGCGGGGCGCAAGTCTCGCGTTTGACCCATTTAAGGAGTTAGATCGTGGCAAAGAAGATCATCGGCTACATCAAGCTGCAAGTGCCAGCTGGTAAAGCCAATCCGTCGCCGCCCATTGGCCCGGCCCTGGGTCAGCGCGGCTTGAACATCATGGAATTCTGCAAGGCGTTCAACGCCCAGACCCAAGGCGTCGAGCCGGGCCTGCCGATTCCGGTGGTGATCACCGCCTTCGCGGACAAGTCCTTCACCTTCGTGATGAAGACTCCGCCGGCGACCATTCTGATCAAGAAGGCTGCCGGCATCCAGAAGGGTTCCAGCAAGCCGCATACCGACAAGGTTGGCACCATCACCCGTGCCCAGCTGGAAGAAATCGCCAAGACCAAGCAGCCGGACCTGACCGCTGCCAATATCGATGCCGCCGTGCGTACCATCGCCGGTTCCGCGCGCTCGATGGGCCTGAATGTGGAGGGCGTGTAAATGGCTAAGGTTTCCAAGCGTCTGGCCGCACTGAAGGCCAAGGTTGACAGCACCAAGCTGTATGCCCTCGATGAAGCGCTGGCGCTGATCAAGGAAGGCGCGACCGCCAAGTTCAACGAATCGATCGACGTGTCGGTCAACCTCGGCGTCGATCCGCGCAAGTCGGACCAAGTGGTTCGTGGCGCCGTCGTGCTGCCCAAGGGCACCGGCAAGAGCGTGCGCGTTGCCGTGTTCACCCAGGGTGCCAACGCCGAAGCCGCCAAGGCTGCCGGTGCTGACATCGTTGGTTTCGAAGACCTGGCCGAGCAAGTGAAGGCCGGCAACATGGACTTCGACGTGGTGATCGCTTCGCCGGATGCGATGCGTATCGTCGGTCAACTGGGCCAGATCCTCGGCCCGCGCGGCCTGATGCCGAACCCGAAGGTGGGTACCGTGACCCCGAACGTTGCCGAGGCCGTGAAGAACGCCAAGGCCGGTCAGGTTCAGTACCGTACCGACAAGGCCGGTATCATCCACGCCACCATCGGTCGCGCTTCGTTTGAAGCAGCTGACCTGAAGGCCAATCTGGTTGCACTGATCGATGCACTGCAAAAAGCCAAGCCGGCCGCTGCCAAGGGCATCTATTTCAAGAAACTGGCCGTATCCAGCACCATGGGTATCGGCGTGCGCGTGGATACCACGTCGGTTTCGCAATAAGTAACTTTGGGCCTGTGCCCGTCGCAAGGCGGGTGTGGGATTGTCAAAGACCGTAGGCGCGTGAGGGAGTCATCCCGATCGCTTAATCGACGAGGGCGCAAGCGCTCGGTGGCCTACGCAGACGGTGCACCCAATCAAGGTTTTTCCCGGTGGCGCAAGCGGCCGGGTGCTCCTGAATGAAGGTCGCCGTTAGGGGGTGCAAGCAATTGCACCGTTCTCTCGCTAATGGAGGTAGACCTTGAGTCTTAATCTCGAAGACAAGAAGGCCGTCGTAGCTGAGATCGCGGCAGAAGTTGCCAAGGCTCAGACCATCGTCGTCGCCGAGTATCGGGGTATCGGGGTTGCCAACATGACTCAACTGCGCAAAGACGCACGCGAGTCCGGTGTGTACCTGCGCGTTCTGAAGAACACGCTGGCACGCCGTGCGGTTGAAGGCACGCCGTTCGCTGGCCTGGCTGACCATATGGTCGGCCCGCTGGTGTATGGCCTGTCCGAAGACCCGGTTGCCGCAGCCAAGGTACTGAACAGCTTCAGCAAGAAGGACGACAAGATCGTCATCAAGGCTGGCTCTTATGAAGGCAAGGTTCTGAATGCTGCAGCGGTTGCTGAGCTGGCATCGATCCCGAGCCGCGACGAGCTGCTGTCCAAGCTGCTGTACGTCATGAAGGCACCGCTGTCGGGCTTCGCCCGTGGCCTCGCCGCCCTGGCGGAAAAGAAGCAAGCAGAAGCTGCTTAACCCGAATTCAATACGTTTTACCGATTTTCAGGAGTTTTACAAATGGCTCTGTCCAAAGAAGATATCCTCGACGCCGTTGCTGGCTTGACCGTGATGGAACTGAACGACCTGGTGAAGGCGTTCGAAGAGAAGTTCGGCGTGTCGGCTGCTGCCGTTGCCGTTGCTGGCCCGGCCGGTGTCGCTGCTGCTGCCGTTGAAGAGAAGACCGAATTCGACGTCATCCTGACCGGCGCTGGCGCCAACAAGGTCGGCGTGATCAAGGTCGTGCGCGAAGTGACCGGCCTGGGTCTGAAGGAAGCCAAGGATCTGGTCGACGGCGCTCCGAAGCCGCTGAAGGAAGGCGTGTCGAAGGCTGATGCCGAAGCCATCCAGAAGAAGCTGGTTGAAGCGGGCGCTACCGCTGACGTGAAGTAATTGCGTTAGCCAGATGTGCAGGCAGGCGGAGCAATCCGCCTGCCCTTTTGCGTTTTGTCGTTCTGTGCCGGGCTTGATCCCGGGTAGAAGGCAAATCACAGAGCGCGCAACGTGCGCACTTTGTATTTTGTCTTTTGCGCCTCACTCCATGGAGAGCTTGTGAGTATGAATTACTCGTTCACTGAGAAGAAACGCATCCGTAAGAGCTTCGCCAAGCGGGCGAACGTGTTGGATGTGCCGTTTCTCCTTGCGACTCAGATTGACTCTTACACGGATTTCTTGCAACAGGAAGTCCCGGTCGCCGAGCGTAAGAATGCAGGCCTGCAAGCGGCATTCAGCTCCATCTTCCCGATCGTCTCGCATAACGAGAACGCTCGCCTGGAGTTTGTGCACTTCAACCTCGGCGAGCCGCCGTTCGACGTGATCGAATGCCAGCAGCGTGGCATCACCTTTGCCGCGCCGCTGCGTGCCCGCGTGCGCCTGGTGATCATGGATCGCGAGGCCGCCAAGCCGACCGTGAAGGAAGTGAAGGAGCAGGACGTCTACTTCGGCGAAATTCCGCTGATGACGCGTAACGGCTCGTTCGTGATCAACGGTACCGAGCGCGTGATCGTGTCGCAGCTGCACCGCTCGCCAGGCGTGTTCTTCGAGCACGACAAGGGCAAGACCCACAGCTCGGGCAAGCTCTTGTTCTCGGCCCGCGTGATCCCTTACCGCGGTTCGTGGCTGGACTTCGAATTCGATCCGAAGGACCTGCTGTTCTTCCGGATCGACCGTCGTCGCAAGATGCCGGTCTCGGTGCTGCTCAAGGCACTGGGCTACACGCCGGAACAGGTGCTGACCGAGTTCTACGACACCGACACCTTCAATATGGGCAAGAAGGGTCTGTTCCTGGAGCTGGTGCCCGAACGCCTGAAGGGCGAAGTCGCCAAGTTCGACATCGTGTCCGACGATGGCAAGGTGCTGGCGCAGGAAGGCAAGCGCATCACCGCCAAGACCATCCGCGACATCCAGACCGCGGGCCTGAAGCAGCTGCCGGTGCCGGTCGACTTCCTGATCGGCCGCATCCTGGCGCACGACGTGGTCAACGCCGACACCGGCGAAGTGATCGCGCGCGCCAATGACGAGATCACCGAAGATCTGGCGATCAAGTTCGATGCCGCTGGCGTGACCCAGGTGAAGGTGCTGTTCGTCAACGATCTGGACCAGGGCGCCTATATCTCGGCCAGCCTGCGTTCGGACGAAACCGCTGACCAGTACGCCGCGCGCGTCGCGATCTACCGCATGATGCGCCCGGGCGAGCCGCCAACCGAAGATGCGGTCGAAGGCTTGTTCAACGGCCTGTTCTTTGCCGAAGAGCGTTACGACCTGTCGGCCGTCGGCCGCATGAAGTTCAACCGTCGCGCCTATGCCGAACTCGACGACAAGGCCACTGGCTGGCGTCGCCGCTTCGCCGAGCGTGTCGGTGCACAGGGTGATGTCGGTGCCGGCGTGCTGTCGGTCGACGACATCCTCGCCGTGATCGGCATCCTGATCGAGTTGCGCAATGGCCGTGGCGACGTCGACGACATCGATCACCTGGGCAACCGCCGCGTGCGTTCGGTCGGTGAGCTGGCCGAGAACCAGTTCCGCGCCGGTCTTGTCCGCGTTGAGCGCGCCGTGAAGGAGCGCCTGTCGCAAGCCGAGTCCGACAACCTGATGCCGCACGACCTGATCAATGCCAAGCCCGTCTCGGCCGCGATCAAGGAATTCTTCGGTTCGTCGCAGCTGTCGCAGTTCATGGACCAGACCAACCCGCTGTCGGAAATCACCCACAAGCGTCGTGTCTCGGCCCTGGGCCCGGGCGGTCTGACCCGCGAGCGCGCCGGCTTCGAAGTGCGCGACGTGCATCCGACCCACTACGGCCGCGTCTGCCCGATCGAAACGCCGGAAGGCCCGAACATCGGTCTGATCAACTCGCTGTCGTGCTACGCCCGCACCAACGAATACGGTTTCCTGGAAACCCCGTATCGCCGCGTCGTCGATGGCAAGGTCACGGACCAGATCGACTACCTGTCGGCCATCGAGGAAGGCAAGTACGTCATTGCCCAGGCCAACGCCGAAGTGGCCACGGACGGTACGCTGACCGATGAGCTGGTGACCTGCCGTGAACACGGCGAAACCATCATGGCCGGCCCGGATCGCGTGCAGTACATGGACGTGGCGCCGAGCCAGATCGTTTCCGTCGCTGCCTCGCTGATCCCGTTCCTCGAGCACGACGATGCGAACCGCGCGCTGATGGGCGCCAACATGCAGCGCCAGGCCGTGCCTTGCCTGCGTGCGACCGCACCGTATGTCGGTACCGGCATCGAGCGCACCTGCGCGGTCGACTCGGGTACCGCCGTGGCAGCACTGCGCGGCGGCGTGGTTGATTTCGTCGATGCCAACCGTGTCGTGGTCCGCGTGAACGATGACGAGACCCTGGCTGGTGAAACCGGCGTTGATATCTACAACCTGGTGAAGTTCACCCGTTCCAACCAGAACACCAACATCAACCAGCGCCCGATCGTGAAGCGCGGCGACAAGATCGCCCGCGGCGACGTGGTGGCCGATGGTGCGTCGACTGATCTGGGCGAAATGGCACTGGGTCAGAACATGACCATCGCCTTCATGCCGTGGAACGGCTACAACTTCGAAGATTCGATCCTGATCTCCGAAAAGGTCGTGGCTGACGATCGCTATACCTCGATCCATATCGAGGAGCTGAACGTGATGGCCCGCGACACCAAGCTGGGGCCTGAGGAAATCACCCGCGACATCTCCAATCTGTCCGAGCGCATGCTGGGCCGTCTGGATGATTCGGGCATCGTCTACATCGGCGCCGAAGTCGAAGCTGGTGACGTGCTGGTCGGCAAGGTCACGCCCAAGGGCGAAACCCAGCTCACGCCGGAAGAAAAGCTGCTGCGCGCGATCTTCGGCGAGAAGGCGTCCGACGTGAAGGACACCTCGCTGCGCGTGCCGTCGGGCATGACCGGTACCGTCATCGACGTGCAGGTGTTCACCCGTGAAGGCGTGGAGCGCGACAAGCGTGCCCAGTCCATCATCGATGACCAGCTGCGCCGCCATCGCCAGGATTTGAACGATCAGCTGCGTATCGTCGAGAACGATCTGTTCGAGCGGATCGAGCGCCAGATCGTCGGCAAGAAGGCCAACGGTGGCCCGCAGAAGCTGGGCAAGGCCGAGGTGACCAAGGATTACCTGGCCAGCCTCGCCTCCAAGCATGACTGGTTCGACATTCGTCTCGCCGACGAAGAGGCTGCGCGCCAGCTCGAAGCGATGAAGGACCTGATCGCGCAGATGCGCGCCGACTTCGACCTCAAGTTCGAAGACAAGAAGCGCAAGCTGACCCAGGGCGACGAATTGCCGCCGGGCGTGATCAAGATGGTCAAGGTCTACGTGGCCGTGAAGCGCCGCCTGCAGCCGGGCGACAAGATGGCCGGCCGTCACGGTAACAAGGGCGTGGTCTCGAAGATCCTGCCGGTGGAAGATCTGCCGTACATGGCCGACGGTACCCCGGTCGACATCGTGCTGAACCCGCTGGGCGTGCCGTCGCGGATGAACATCGGCCAGATCCTGGAAGTCCACCTCGGGTGGGCGGCCAAGGGGATCGGCCAACGCGTCGACGCGATGCTGCGCGAGCAGCGGAACACCGCCGCGATCCGCGAGTACCTGGACCAGCTCTACAACAGCGCGGGCAAGACCGAAGATATCGCCGGTCTGTCCGACACCGAAGTGCTGGAACTGGCCAACGGCCTGCGTACCGGTATGACCTTCGCCAGCCCGGTGTTCGACGGTGCCAAGGAATCCGAAATCCGTACCATGCTGGATCTGGCCTACCCGGACAGCGATGCACGGACCGGTCTGCTGGACTTCAACGATTCGAAGACGCAGATGCAGCTGTTCGATGGCCGCAATGGCGAGCCGTTCGAGCGCAAGGTCACCGTCGGTGTGATGCACTATCTGAAGCTGCACCACTTGGTCGACGACAAGATGCACGCGCGTTCGACCGGCCCGTACTCGCTGGTCACGCAGCAGCCGCTGGGTGGTAAGGCGCAGTTTGGTGGTCAGCGCTTCGGTGAAATGGAAGTGTGGGCACTGGAAGCCTACGGCGCCGCGTACACGCTGCAGGAAATGCTGACGGTGAAGTCCGATGATGTGAACGGTCGTACCAAGATCTATGAAAACATCGTCAAGGGCGACCATCGCATCGACGCCGGCATGCCGGAATCCTTCAATGTGCTGGTGAAGGAAATCCGCTCGCTCGGTATCGATATCGATCTGGAAACGTACTGATCTGTGTGAGGTGTGGGTAGGTGCCCCTCGGGGCACCTCACACCTGACGACCACCCCTCACAGGAGAAAGATTGAATGAAAGGCCTACTCGAACTCTTCAAGCAAGTCACCCAGGACGAGGAATTTGACGCGATCAAGATCGGGCTCGCATCGCCCGAGAAGATCCGTTCCTGGTCGTTCGGTGAAGTGAAGAAGCCGGAAACCATCAATTACCGTACGTTCAAGCCGGAACGCGACGGTCTGTTCTGCGCCCGTATCTTCGGGCCGATCAAGGATTACGAGTGCCTGTGCGGCAAGTACAAGCGCCTCAAGCACCGCGGCGTGATCTGTGAGAAGTGCGGCGTTGAAGTCACGCTGTCCAAGGTGCGCCGCGAGCGCATGGCCCACATCGAGCTCGCCTCGCCGGTCGCGCACATCTGGTTCCTGAAGAGCCTGCCGAGCCGTCTGGGCATGGTGCTCGACATTCCGCTGCGCGATATCGAACGCGTGCTGTACTTCGAAGCATTCATCGTGGTCGAGCCGGGAATGACCCCGCTGAACCGCGGCCAGCTCTTGACCGAAGACGACTACTTCAACAAGGTTGAAGAGTACGGCGACGAGTTCGTCGCGATGATGGGCGCCGAAGCCGTGCGCGAACTGCTGAAGGCGCTGGATGCCGATCGCGAGATCGCCACGCTGCGTCAGGAGCTCGAAGCCACCGGCTCGGACACCAAGATCAAGAAGATCGCCAAGCGCCTGAAGGTGCTCGAGGCGTTCCAGAAGTCGGGCATCAAGCCCGAGTGGATGATCATGGACGTGTTGCCGGTGCTGCCGCCGGAATTGCGTCCGCTGGTGCCGCTCGATGGCGGCCGCTTCGCCACGTCCGATCTGAACGACCTGTATCGCCGCGTCATCAACCGGAACAACCGTCTGAAGCGCCTGCTCGAGCTGCGCGCGCCGGATATCATCGTGCGCAACGAAAAGCGCATGCTGCAAGAATCGGTCGATTCGCTGCTGGACAACGGTCGTCGCGGCAAGGCGATGACTGGCGCCAACAAGCGTCCGCTGAAGTCGCTGGCCGACATGATCAAGGGTAAGGGCGGTCGTTTCCGTCAGAACTTGCTGGGCAAGCGCGTCGACTACTCCGGTCGTTCCGTGATTACCGTGGGCCCCTACCTGCGCCTGCATCAGTGCGGCCTGCCCAAGCTGATGGCGCTGGAACTGTTCAAGCCGTTCATCTTCCACAAGCTCGAAGTGCTGGGCCTCGCGACCACCATCAAGGCCGCGAAGAAGATGGTCGAATCGCAAGAAGCCGTGGTCTGGGACATCCTGGAAGACGTGATCCGCGAGCATCCGGTGCTGCTGAACCGCGCGCCGACGCTGCACCGCCTGGGTATCCAGGCGTTCGAGCCGGTGCTGATCGAAGGCAAGGCCATCCAGCTGCATCCGCTCGTTTGTGCGGCGTTCAACGCCGACTTTGACGGTGACCAGATGGCCGTCCACGTGCCGCTGTCGCTGGAAGCGCAGATGGAAGCGCGCACGCTGATGCTGGCGTCGAACAATGTGCTGTCGCCCGCCAACGGCGAGCCGATCATCGTGCCGTCGCAGGATATCGTGCTGGGCCTGTACTACATGAGCCGCGAGGCCGTGAACGGCAAGGGCGAGGGCATGAAGCTCGCCGACGTGCAGGAAGTGCATCGTGCCTACGCCAACAAGGCGGTCACGCTGCAGACCCGCGTCTCGGTGCGCCTGAAGGACTGGTACAAGGACGACAACGGCGACTGGCAATACAAGCTGGTCCGCCGCGACACCACCGTCGGCCGCGCCATCCTGTCGGAAATTCTGCCCAAGGGCCTCGACTTCAGCCACATCGACAAGTCGCTGAAGAAGAAGGAAATCGGCAAGCTGATCAACGCCTCGTTCCGTCGTTGCGGTCTGAAGGACACCGTGGTGTTCGCCGATCAGCTGATGTACACCGGTTTCTCGTATTCGACCCGCGGCGGTATCTCGATCTGCGTCGACGATATGCTGGTGCCGAAGGAAAAGGTTGAGCTCTTGGCTGCCGCCCACTCCGAAGTGAAGGAGATCGAGCAGCAGTACACCGCCGGTCTCGTGACCCAGGGCGAGCGCTACAACAAGGTCGTCGATATCTGGGGCCGTGCCGGTGACCAGATCGCCAAGGCCATGATGGCGCACCTGGGCAAGGAAAAGGTCGTCAACGCCGAAGGCAAGGAAGTCGACCAGGAATCGTTCAACTCGATCTACATGATGGCCGACTCGGGCGCGCGGGGTTCCGCGGCGCAGATTCGCCAGCTGGCTGGTATGCGGGGCCTGATGGCCAAGCCGGATGGCTCGATCATCGAGACGCCGATTACCACCAACTTCCGCGAAGGCCTGACCGTTCTGCAGTACTTCAACTCGACGCACGGTGCCCGTAAGGGTCTGGCCGATACCGCGTTGAAGACTGCGAACTCGGGTTACCTGACACGTCGTCTGGTCGATGTGACGCAGGATCTGGTCGTGATCGAAGACGATTGCAACACCAAGTACGGCGTGACCATGAAGGCCGTCGTGCAGGGCGGCGACGTGATCGAAGCGCTGCGCGACCGTATCCTGGGCCGCGTGACTGCGCTTGACGTGATCGATCCGAACTCGCAGGAAACGGTGATCGAAGCCGGTTCGCTGCTGACCGAAGAACTGGTCGACCAGATCGATGCGATCGGTGTCGACGAGGTCAAGGTGCGCACGCCGCTGACCTGCGAAACGCGCTATGGCCTGTGCGCCAAGTGCTATGGCCGTGATTTGGGCCGTGGCCACCTGGTGAACTCGGGTGAAGCGGTCGGCGTGATCGCCGCGCAGTCGATCGGTGAGCCGGGTACCCAGCTGACCATGCGGACCTTCCACATCGGTGGTGCCGCTTCGCGAGCTGCCGCTGCGAGCCAGGTCGAAGCCAAGTCCAACGGCCGGATCGCCTACAGCGACAAGATGCGTTACGTCACCAACGCCAAGGGCGAACCGGTGGTCATTGCGCGTTCGGCCGAAGTGCTGGTGCTCGATGACCAGGGTCGTGAGCGCGAGCGCCACAAGGTGCCGTACGGCGCGACGCTGCTGGTCAAGGATGGCGATGCGATCAAGGCCGGTGCGGTGCTCGGCACGTGGGACCCGCACGCCCGCCCGATCATTACCGAATACGCCGGTCAGGTGAAGTTCGAGAACGTCGAGGAAGGTTTCACCGTCGTCAAGCAGGTGGACGATGTGACCGGCCTGTCGACCCTCGTCGTCATCAACGTCAAAACCAAGGCCGGCGCCAAGGGTGTCCGTCCGCTGGTCAAGCTGCTCGACGAGAAGGGCGCGGAGGTGAAGCTCGCCGGTACCGAAACCCCGGTCACCATCGGCTTCCAGCCGGGCGCGATTATCACCGTGAAGGATGGCCAGCAGGTCAACCCGGGTGAGGTGCTGGCGCGGATTCCGCAGGAATCGGCCAAGACCCGCGACATTACCGGTGGTCTGCCGCGCGTGGCCGAGCTGTTCGAAGCTCGTTCGCCCAAGGATGCCGGCATGTTGGCCGACATCACTGGCACGATCAGCTTCGGTAAGGAAACCAAGGGCAAGCAACGCCTGGTGATCACCGATCCGGACGGCACGCCGCACGAATACCTGATCCCGAAGGAAAAGCACGTGATGGTGCACGACGGCCAGGTGGTGAACCGCGGCGAAATGATCGTCGACGGCGCGATCGATCCGCACGACATCCTGCGCTTGCAGGGTATCGAGGAGCTGGCGCGCTACGTGGTCCAGGAAGTGCAGGAGGTGTATCGTCTGCAGGGTGTGAAGATCAACGACAAGCACATCGAGGTGATCGTTCGCCAGATGCTGCGTCGCGTGGTCATCACCGATGCCGGCGGTTCCGACTTCATCCAGGGTGAGCAGGTCGAGCGTGCCGAAGTGATGATCGCCAACGACAAGCTGGCTGCCGATGGCAAGGAACTGGCCAAGTTCGACAACGTGCTGCTGGGTATCACCAAGGCCTCGCTGTCGACCGACTCGTTCATCTCGGCCGCGTCGTTCCAGGAAACCACGCGCGTGCTGACTGAAGCGGCCATCATGGGCAAGGTCGACGATCTGCGTGGTCTGAAGGAAAACGTGATCGTCGGTCGTCTGATCCCGGCCGGTACGGGTCTTGCTTACCATCGCAGCCGTAAGCAGGCCGCGCCGACGCTGGAGTTCGTCACCGAATCGGTCAGCGACGAGGTGGCGGTGACTAGCAGCGAGGAAGCACTCTGATCAGACGTTACTTGACGTCAAGGACTTGATTTTTCTACAATCCCAAGTCTTTACCCAAGGCGACACCTGGATTTCCAGGTGTCGCCGGCTTTATTTGGGCCGCCGACCGTAATCGTCGGCCTGGAGGTCCCCGCGAGGGGTTGTTAACTGAGGAAGTTATTAATCAATGCCAACTATCAACCAGCTGGTCCGCAAGGGCCGCGAGAAGGAAGTGGCGAAGAGCAAGGTTCCCGCGCTCGAAGCCTGCCCTCAAAAGCGTGGCGTGTGCACCCGTGTGTACACCACCACTCCGAAGAAGCCGAACTCCGCTCTGCGTAAAGTGTGCAAGGTTCGTCTCACCAACGGTTTCGAAGTCATTTCGTACATCGGCGGTGAAGGCCACAACCTGCAGGAACACAGCGTGGTGCTGATCCGCGGTGGTCGTGTGAAGGATTTGCCGGGTGTGCGTTACCACACCGTGCGCGGTTCGCTCGATACGGCCGGTGTCAAGGATCGTAAGCAGTCGCGTTCGAAGTACGGCGCCAAGCGTCCGAAGTAATACTTCGAGCAAGCGGCGGACCATCCCGCAAGGGGGCCGTCGAGTAAGTGGCCGTCCGATTGGCCGGCCGTGGGGATAACCCCGACTGAATGTCACATTAAGGAAGAGAGTCATGCCAAGACGTAGAGAAGTTCCGAAGCGCGAAGTGCTGCCGGATCCGAAGTTCGGTTCCACGGAACTGACCAAATTCATGAACGTGGTGATGATCGACGGCAAGAAAGCCGTGGCTGAGCGCATTGTTTACGGCGCGCTCGCCCAGATCGAAAAGAAGGCTGCCGGCAAGACCGCGCTGGAAGTCTTCACCGCCGCCATCAGTAACGCAAAACCGGTCGTCGAGGTGAAGAGCCGTCGCGTCGGTGGTGCGAACTATCAAGTGCCGGTCGAAGTCCGCCCCAGCCGTCGTTTGGCATTGGCGATGCGCTGGTTGCGTGACGCGGCCCGCAAGCGTGGCGAGAAGTCCATGGATCTGCGTCTGGCTGGCGAGCTGCTCGATGCAGCGGAAGGCCGTGGTGGCGCGATGAAGAAGCGCGATGAAGTGCACCGTATGGCAGAAGCGAACAAGGCGTTTGCCCACTACCGCTTCTAATGCATAACGCTTAAGGATTAAAACCGTGGCTCGTAAGACCCCCATTGAGCGGTACCGCAATATCGGTGTTTCCGCTCACATCGATGCCGGCAAGACCACCACGACCGAGCGTATCCTGTTCTACACCGGCGTGAACCACAAGATTGGCGAGGTTCACGACGGCGCTGCCACCATGGACTGGATGGAGCAAGAGCAGGAACGCGGCATTACCATTACCTCGGCTGCAACCACGACCTTCTGGAAGGGCATGGCCCTGCAGTTCCCGGAACACCGCTTCAACATCATCGACACCCCGGGTCACGTCGACTTCACTATTGAAGTCGAGCGTTCCATGCGTGTTCTGGATGGTGCCTGCATGGTGTACTGCGCGGTCGGTGGCGTTCAGCCGCAGTCGGAAACCGTGTGGCGCCAGGCCAATAAGTACCAAGTGCCGCGTCTCGCGTTCGTGAACAAGATGGACCGTCAAGGCGCCAACTTCTTCCGCGTGGTCGAACAGATGCGTACCCGCCTGAAGGCCAACCCGGTTCCGGTCGTGATTCCTATCGGCGCCGAAGACACCTTCGCTGGCGTGATCGACCTGGTGAAGATGCAGGCCATCTTCTGGGACGAAGCGTCGCAAGGCATGAAGTTCGAATATCGCGACATCCCGGCCGACCTGTTGGCAACTGCCCAGGAATGGCGCGAGAAGATGGTCGAATCGGCGGCCGAGGCCACCGAAGAGCTGATGAACAAGTATCTGGAAGGCGGCGACCTCACCGAGGCCGAAATCGTCCAGGCACTGCGTCAGCGCACCATCGCCTGCGAAATCCAGCCGATGTTGTGTGGCACCGCGTTCAAGAACAAGGGCGTGCAGCGCATGCTCGACGCCGTGATCGAGTTCCTGCCGTCGCCGGTCGACATCCCGCCGGTCAAGGGCACGGACGAGAAGGAGCAGCCGGTTACCCGTGAAGCTTCGGATTCGGCACCGTTCTCCGCCTTGGCGTTCAAGCTGATGAACGACCCGTATGTCGGTCAGCTCACCTTCTTCCGCGTCTACTCGGGCGTGGTGAAGTCGGGTGATGCCGTGCTGAACTCGGTGAAGGACAAGAAGGAACGGATCGGTCGTATCGTGCAGATGCACGCCAACGAGCGTCAGGAAATCGACGAAGTTCTCGCAGGCGACATCGCCGCCGGTATCGGCCTGAAGGACGTCACCACGGGTGAAACCCTGTGCTCGCCGGATCATCCGGTGATTCTTGAGCGCATGGTGTTCCCGGAGCCGGTGATTCACGTTGCCGTCGAGCCGAAGACCAAGGCTGACCAGGAAAAGATGGGCGTTGCCCTGAACCGCCTGGCCAAGGAAGATCCGTCGTTCCGCGTGCGTACCGATGAAGAATCGGGCCAGACCATCATTTCCGGTATGGGCGAGTTGCACCTGGAAATTCTGGTCGACCGCATGAAGCGTGAGTTCGGCGTTGAAGCCAACGTCGGCGCACCGCAAGTGGCCTACCGCGAAACCGTGACCAAGATCGTGAAGGACGTGCAGGGCAAGCATGCCAAGCAGTCCGGCGGTAAGGGTCAGTTCGGTGATTGCACGATCACGCTCGAGCCGTCTGGCGAAGGCAAGGGCTACCAGTTCTTCGACGAAATCAAGGGTGGCGTGATTCCGCGCGAATTCATCCCGTCGGTGGACAAGGGCATCCAGAACACCCTGAAGGCCGGCATTCTTGCGGGCTTCCCGGTGGTCGACGTGACCGTGCGCCTGACCTTCGGTTCGTACCACGATGTCGATTCATCGCAGATCGCGTTCGAACTGGCCGGCTCCCTCGCTTTCAAGGAAGCGATGAAGCGCGCCAGCCCGGTGATCCTCGAGCCGATGATGGCCGTCGAAATCGAAACGCCGGAAGAGTACATGGGCGACATCATGGGCGACTTGTCGTCCCGCCGCGGCATCATCCAGGGCATGGACGACAATCCTGCCGGTGGCAAGATGATCAAGGTGGAAGTGCCTCTGTCGGAAATGTTCGGCTACTCGACCACGCTGCGTTCCATGTCGCAAGGTCGTGCCACGTACTCGATGGAATTCAAGCACTACTCGGAAGCGCCGAAGCACGTCGCCGACGCGATCGTCGCCAACAAGAAATAATCGGTTAACGAATAAGGAATACAGCAATGGCAAAAGAAAAATTTGCACGAACGAAGCCGCACGTGAACGTGGGCACCATCGGTCACGTTGACCAT
>NZ_JANBVF010000057.1 GCF_024437655.1 Chitinolyticbacter albus | reverse complement strand
GACAAGGTGAACCTGAAGCTGATTGCCGCCAAGGGGCATGTGAACGTGCAGGCGCAGAGTGGCGATGTGGAGATTGTTGGCGACAAAAACGTCCGCATTTATGCAAATAAGGAAAAGCTTACCGCGGCAGCTAAGGAAGAATTGCTGCTCAACTGCGGTGGCGCCTACATCAGGCTATCGGGCGGGAAGATCGATATTCATGCGCCAGGGAAGATCAGTGTGAAGGGAAGTAATTACAGTTTTTCTGGCCCCTCCCAGATGCAGATTACACATGCAGAGATGTTAGCCGCCACACCGCAACCTTTTAGCACCAAAGCAGTGATTGACAAGCAGTTAGAAGAGTGGTTGGTAGGTGGAGCGGGCAGCCTGCCTTACCGATTTGTGAATCAGAATGGGGAAATAGTCGGAAAAGGGCTGCTAGATGAATACGGTCGCACACAACGTGTTTTCCAGAGCTCAGGAGAAAGCCTACGTTTATTTTTGGGCACAGAAGGGGAGTGGCATGTCGACCAAATCAGAGATGACGACGAGACCGGCTGTGATTGTGGTGGAGAACATGCCGAACACGAAGCCCACAATCACGACATCGACCATGATGACGAAATTAGCACCCAAAACTTAGCCCTTCCCCCTGTATCAAATCACCAAGAAGTCGCCCAACAAACCAATGAATTTCTGACCCTTCTCTTCAAGAAGGCCTCAATAAAAACGGAGATCGAAAATGGAGAGGATTAGTAATTTCTTGTGCTTTCTATTTTGCTTCCTCGTCTCAAATATAGCGCCAGCATTTGCAGCCCAAGCGCAGCCCATCCCTCTAAAAGAGGGCATCAACACCATAGCCCTCAATCAACTACAAATACACATAATAAAAGGCCGAGTTGAATTAATGAACGCCCACAGCTTCGATACATATACCATGTATATCACACCCAACGGAGCAAATGGTGCTTGGCTGCAAGTCCCCTTCAGCAACCGGACATCACCACCTGACTACTTCCTTAATAATGCAGAATCGGCCGACTCAAATATTCAGAGCATTGATTTTTACAAAAAAGACAACAACCTATACGTATTGCGCACCACAAAATTTGGTCTGCGCGCTCCCGAGCTGAACTTAAAAAAAACCAAGGTAAAGTTTCGGACCTATAAATTTAATGAAGATGTGGACACTCCAATCTTACTGGAATCCGAAGAAAAAGAATCGCGCACGACATGGCTAAACGCCGATGAAGCTGCCAAATTTGAAGGCATGGGAAATTAATCATGTTTGTCTCAGCAACTTATGACCGCGAAAAGCTAACTGTTCATTACATAGACGAGAACGGGGAAGAAACGCTATACACTGGAGGGTCGTTCGCCTGGCGATTTAACAACCCGGGCAATATTGCAAAACCTGGAAAGCGGGTAATAAGTACAGTCATCGGATATGGGCAAAGAACTTCGAAGTCGGGACTATTTTGCATTTTTCCAGACCCAGAAACCGGCCGCAATGAGAAGATAAAATTAATCAAAGAAGTATATGGGAATAGCACACTATCCCAAATGATGTACTCATACGCGCCCCCCAATGAGAACGACACTGAAGGTTATATAAATCAGTTAACATCAGAAACAGGGATAGCCCGCGATGAAATAATCAGCAAAATCGACGGGGAGCGATTTAAAAAACTGATAAAATCCATTGGGAAAAAAGAGGGCTTCATTCCAGGAGAAGTCACGAAACTCGGCCGCCCCGTACAAATAGAATTAAAAGACGCAACAAAGCAGCCACTCCCCAATACAGCGGTTAAAATTACCGCAGGAAAAGACACTATCCACTTAAAGACTGATGAATATGGATTCCTGCCAAAGATATATCCATCCCTACTCCAAGGCCAGCTCAAGATTTATTTGACAAGCATTGAAAAAAAAACAGAAGCCATCTTTAAAGAAAGTATAGAAATCCTGATGGGATCCTATACACTAACAGCCCCATTTGTAATAAAAGATATTCAACCAGAAATACATAAAAAAAACGAAAAATCATCATCCTCGCTGCACATTGTAAAATCAGGGGAAACGCTTACTGGAATAGCAAAGAAATATGACGTAAGCGTAGAAGAAATAATGCGAAAAAACGGCATAAAGGACAGGAACAAAATATATTCTCGTCAGCACTTAGATATTCCATTGAAGAATACCTCCACAGATTCGCAGCCAAAATCATCCTTGCCTTCCTCATTGCCCGCACCCCAAAAAACAGACTCACGCGAGAAAAGCTCAAAACCAAGTTCTGCCACGCCAAAGCCGCCAACTCAAACACCGGCGCAGACCAATGACCGGCCAACTCGTACGGCAGTGAAGGCTACCGCCCAACGAACAGAAAGCAATCATCCCGCGGTAGCAATTAGCTCTCCAAATTTGCAACTAAGTGGCGCTGAATGGTGTAAACAATTCCCCACCAGCACCAGCTTGGATGATTTACTTGATCCATTCAAAACCAATGCTAAAAATTTTATTGCCGCATTGAAAAACGCTGGTATAAAAGTAAAGATTGCAGCCACCTTCCGCCCGGTGGAGCGATCGTACATGATGCATTACGCAGCGGAAATTAGCCGGGGAAAAATCAAAGCGGAAAAGGTCCCCGCTTGGGCTGGGGTGAACATTGATTGGGTTCATCGCAACCCCGATGGAACCATCAACGATGCAGCCTCAAAAGCAGCGGCTGCAGCAATGGCAAAAGGCTTCCAAACAGGAACAAACCCAGTAGCACTCCCGGGAACATCAAACCACAACAAACGCCGCGCTGTTGATATGAGCATAACGGGTTACGAAAACAAAAAAGTAAAAAGCGCAGACGGAAATGATGTAACACTGAAAAATCATGCCGACTTGGTTGCCTTAGGCTTAGAGTATTCAGTGATATGGCTTGGCAGCAAGGACAAACCCCACTGGTCATTTAACGGAAAATAAATTGAAAACAATCATACTCTTTATAACCTTACTCTCCTCAGTTTGTTTTGCTGACGTAAATCCTGCGACAGGGGTAATAGCCTCCCTGCCGATACATGACGGCGGCGGCGGGAAGTTCATCACAATAGAGAATTTGGTTTTTACCAACAAACGATTAACAAGACCTACCTTGTTTTCGTCATTTCAACAGCAGGAAAGTGACACATATAACGTAGCATGCTGCGTAGAAGTTGCTGATCTTGCACCCATATCACTAGACGAATTAAAGAATAAATATTCAACTGACATTGTTTTTACCAACATAGTGAACAACATAAAAGGGCATCAATTTATCTACCGGTCTCGCTTTCAGAAAAAGAACCAAAATGCGTGGCAAAAACTGTTAATAGAAAGCCAAAATGAAGACGCCATCCCTTACGTAATGCCTGCAATTGAAGGGGTGGTTATGCAAAATACTATAAAAAATACTTTCACCATAGGAAAAACCATCATCACTATAGACACACCACGCGCCAATAGTAAACACTCAGTAGACATATATACATTCACCGTAAATGGGAAAAAAACCACATTTACAACCCCACTGCAAACAGGGGGATAAGCCCCCCAAAAAAACCACTCCAGTACGCCAATAGACTTGAAATGTGGACGCCAGCGCCTTGTATTTTGCATAGGTCAAGCTGACTAGCCACACAAAATATAAGATCCGCCTCTAGAACTTTCAGCAAAACCTGGGCCTCCGCCAGAGTTATGAAACAATTTTCGAGGCGCCGGGGCAAGTCTTGTGTTTTGCATAGATCGGGCTCTGACCGTGACGCAAAATACAAGACTTGACCCCGGAGTTCGCTCTTGACCCCGGAGTTCGCTGCCAGCGATGCTCGGTCATGCCACCAAGCAGTCAATGACAACCTCAAACGGATGCCATGGGCTGATACGGCATTGCCAACTTTGCAATATCTATGTCTATCCGATCACATCAAGAAAGCGTTTAAAATAGTTAAATCAATCGAATCTACAACTCAATCGGCGAAGCGTGCGGAATATCAGTTTGAACACTTAATGGAAGTAGCTTGGCACGAGCAAAAAGTCGTTTTGCAAGAACTGATCTATAAGGACCCGAAATTCTCCGACTGGATCAAACGGCAGCGAGGTGATGCTCACTGGGCCTCGCGGCCAGTGAAGTGGTTTTCGCCTGATCTGGAACTAATTTTTACTCATGTTTGCAGCACGGATGATCCAGATTTGAAATCAGAGGCTCCCGCATAAACACAATTGGAGAATCTAAGCAGTCGCATGGCATGGATTACCTCGGCCGCGGATGAATTCCACAGTTTTATGAAAAAGAAAAAAAGCTTCATGGAAAATGAACTGACAACAATGACAGCCGGCATGTCAGCAAGATCTAAAAAAAACATGAGTCGCCGCCCGCTAGGAATAGCAATTTTTGTAGCACTGCTGACAGGGCTTGCAACATACTTTTTATTCAATACAGCGGAGAAAAATCAGAAGATGGGGACGGCACAAGACTCCCCGGAAAAGGTAGAAATAGCTTTTACCGATAAGGGCGTGGATTGGGTGGCACGTTATGGCAAGGCGGTCAGAGTCAAGACAAAAAATGCCGGATTGAATTTTTATTCAATTGAACCATTATTGCTCCAAAAGAACATGGTGGTAACCGTTAAAACAACCAATTTAGCGACTAATTTTTCCAACGTCACTATCCTCAAGGGAACGGAAGATCAGGATCGTGGCGGTGGAATGGTCAGCCTCTTTATGACCATGCAGGTGACGCCAGACGAGTTCGTTAGCCATGACATGACACGCCAATATGTACTTCAGTTGGTTCAGAGTTTGCGTCAAACTGGCTGGCAACGCTACATCCCGCAAACTGACCCTCGCCTAACCGGCAAGATTACACTGGGCTATTTTAACGGAAGTTACATCGATCCGGATTACCCCATCTCGTTCGAAGAATGGATGTTGTTACCTACGTCTTTTTCTTGGAAATTTTATGCTGATCACACTTACTTAAAGCTAAGGGTGCAACGAGACAGTGATCATATGTCTCCTGATAAGCCCGGTGTTTATGTCATTAGTTTGCATTTTGACCCCAGCGAGGAAGTTGAACGCATGGAGGTGGATGAAGACGACCGGGAGCAATGGCGTAAAACCTGGGTGCCACGCGCCACAAAATGGCGAACCGAGCGGAACCAAGCCGAGGCAAAGCTGCGGGCACAAGGTATAGCGACTGATACAACATACAAGGATCCCCCCCTCCCTCCTGCACCGCAGGGGCAGCGCAATCCGGAACTGCCAGAAGGACTCAAATAAATTTACTTTGCAGTGCTACGGAAATCCATGCATTGCCGCGGATGGGTCCAAACCTACAGCCTTTCTGACTTACCCTTCTTTCGCAAGCCTCCACCCATCCCCGACATACGCCACTACCCTTCACGCCAAGAATTCTTACAGCATCAGCTAGGGCATAATTGCGTCACTTGTGTTGCAGTGTCGCCCCAGCATGCTTGAATCACTCCTGCCCTACTACGAACGCGAGCTCGGTTACCTGCGCGAGCTCTCCGGCGAGTTCGCCCGGCGCTATCCCAAGGTGGCCGGACGGCTGCAGCTGGAAGGCGACCAGTGCGAAGACCCGCATACCGAGCGCCTGATCGAGGCGTTCGCATTCCTGTCGGCGCGTATCCACCGCAAGCTCGATGACGAATATCCGGAGATCGCCGCCAGCTTTCTGGAAGTGCTGTATCCGCATTATCTGCGGCCGATCCCCGCCTCGACCATCGTGCAGTTCGAGAGCGATCCGCAGCGGCCGGAGATCGCCAAGCGCTACACCGTCGAGCGTCAGCATCCGGTGCATGCGCCGGCCATCAACGGCGTGATCTGCAAGTTCCGTAGCTGCTATCCGGTGGACCTCTACCCGCTGTCGCTCAAGCAGGCGCGGCTGGAGCTCACCAGCGGCTCGGCCCACCTACGGCGGATGGCGCCCGATGCGGCGGCCATCCTGACGCTGGAACTGGAAACGCACGGCGATCTGGATATCTCCGGTATCGATCTCACCTCGCTGCGCTTCTTCCTCGATGGCGAACCGGCGCTGATGTATCTGCTGTACGAGCTCTTGCTGTCGCATACGCTGCGGGTACGGGTGGGCGATGGCAGCGACGATCCGGGGCGCACGCGCGAATTGCCGCCCACCAGCATCGCGCCGGTCGGCTTTGGCCGCGACGATGGCGTGCTGGAATACGACGAGCGCTCCTTCCTTGGCTACCGCCTGCTGACCGAGTACTTCAGCTTCCCCGAGAAATTCCTGTTCATCGATTTCCTGCGCCTGGGCGAAGTGGCGCCGCGCCTCGTCGGCAACAAGCTGGTGATCCAGTGCATGATCGGCCGCTATCCGGATACCGAGCGCCACCAGCGGCTACTGAACAATCTGGCGGCCACGCATTTCAAGCTCGGGTGTACGCCCATCGTCAACCTGTTCACCCAGGCCGGCGAGCCGATTCGCGTCACGCATCAGCGCGCGTCCTACCCGGTATGGGTCGATAGCCGCAAGCAACAGGCGTTCGAGGTGGTGCAGATCAAGCGCGTGGTGCGGGTGGAGAAGACCGGCAGTGACGAGAAGAGCGACGAGGTGTTGCCGTTCTACGCAATCCGCCATGGCAGCGATCTGTCGGTGGCGCCGCAGTTCTACTGGCACGCCAGCCGCGAGGCGGCCACGCGCCAGGACGACAAGGGCACCGATGTCGAGCTGCACCTGGTCGACCTCAATTTCAACCCGGTGCGCCCGGGCGCCGAAGTGCTCAGCCTCGATATCCTGTGCAGCAACCGCGATCTGCCCGAGCAGATTCCGTTCGGCGGCAGCCAGGGCGGCCAGCATACCGATTTCACGCTGCCCGGCCATTCGGTGGTCAAGCGGGTGCGGCTGCTGCGCAAGCCCACCTCCAGCCTGCGTCCGCCGCAGCGGCGTGGCCTGCAGTGGCGGCTGATCTCGCACCTGTCGCTCAATTACCTGTCGCTGGTCGAGGGCGGCAAGAACGCGCTGCAGGAGATGCTGGCGCTGTACAACCTCACCGATTCGCCGGTGACCAACCGGCAGATCCAGGGCATCGTCTCCATCGGCAGCCAGGCAGCCGTTACCCGCGTTTCCGGCCGCGATTTTGCCGGCTTCGTGCGTGGCACCGACGTGACACTGGCGCTGGACGAGGATTATTACGTCGGCGGCAGTATCTATCTGTTCGCCAGCGTGCTGGAGCGCTTCTTCGCCCTTTATTGCGCGCCCAACAGCTTTACCCGGCTGCGCGTGCGCACGCCGCAACAACAAAACGAGGAGGTGGCCGTATGGCCAGCGCGTTCGGGCGAAGCCCTCGTGATCTGACGCAGGAACTACAGCAGGACGCCACCCGCTTCGGTTTCTTCCAGAGCGTGCGCCTGCTCACGCTCGCCGCACAGCATCGCGGTGAGAAGCGCCGCACGCCGCTGCCGGCCAAGCTGCGTTTTCGCACCATCGCATCACTCGCCTTCCCGCCCAGCGAGCTGACACGCTATCGTCCCGTCAACCCGGAAGCGCTCGACGCCGAAAACGAACGCGACGAAATGACCGTCGCCTTCATGGGCCTCACCGGGCCCAGCGGTGTACTGCCGCGCTCCTACACCGAGCTCTTGGTCGAGCGCCGCCAGTTCCATCGCGATACCGGCGCGCACGCCTTTTTCGACCTGTTCAGCCACCGTGCCATCGCGCTGTTCTACGGCGCCTGGCGCAAGTACCGCTACTGGCTGGCCGTGGAAGGCGGCGAGCAGGATGGCTTTACCCGCTACCTGCTCGATCTGTCCGGCCTGGGCCTCGGTCGCTTGCGCGAAAGATTGGGCACCGAAGAGACGGCCGGGGTCAGCGAATCGCTGTTCATCCATTACGCCGGGCTGCTGTCGCAAAAGCCGTTGTCAGCCCAGGCCATGGTCACGCTGATCGAGGGCTTTTTCGGTGTGCATACGGAGCTAGCGCAGTTCGTCGGCCAGTGGATCGACGTGCCACCCGAAGAACAGACGCAGCTTGGCAATGGCGCGTGCGAACTCGGTCTCTCTGCCTTCGCTGGCGAGCGCATCTGGGATAGACAGACCAAGATGCAGCTGCGCATGGGCCCGATGCGGCGCAAGCATTTCGAACGCCTGCTGCCCGGCGAATCAGGTGCCGAGGCGTTGCAGGCGCTAGTGCAGTTTATGGTCGGCCACGGCCTGGCGTGCGACGTGACGCTGGTGCTCGACAAGCGCGATGTACCCAAGCCCAGGCTCAACGCCGAGCAAGCGCTGCTACTGGGCGGTAACGCCTGGCTCAATACCACGCCGCCCAAGCAGGACCCGGACCAGATGAACTACAAACTTTTGCAATAAGCTGACTGTTATTCAACAATCGCTCCCTACTCATAGACTCAATACACACCACTATGTCCACCCCGCTGAAAGCCTTGATCGGGCGCCTGACGCCCACCGCCCGCCGCGCCGTCGAAGATGCCGCCAACCGCGCGCTGTCGCGCACCAATCACGAGATCGAGATCGAGCACGTGCTGCTGTCGCTGCTCGATCAGGCCGACAACGCGCTGGTCGCGGCCTTGCGCGCCTGCGCGGCGGATATCGCGCGGCTGGAACGCGATCTGGATCAGGCGGTGGATAGCTTCCGTACTGGCAACACACGCAACCCGGTGCTGTCGACCTGGCTGCCCAAATGGCTGGAACGCGCCTGGCTGATCGCCGGTGCCGAGCATCGCGAAGAGAACATCTCCAGCCTGGATCTGCTCTTGGCACTGCTGACCGACGACGCATTGCGCAGCACCGTGCAATCGTCCGGCCCCGGCCTCTTGAAGATCGACGCCGGCAAGCTCAAGGATGGCTACCAGGCGTTGCGCCAGCATGGCGGTGAAGGCAGTACCGCCGGCAGCGCGGGCACCGAAGCAGCTGAAGTTGGCGAGCCCGCCGAAGCCGCAGCGCCGATTGCCGGTCGCCGTGGCACGCCGGGCCTCGACAAATACACCATCGATCTGACCGCGCAGGCCAAGGCGGGCAAGATTGATCCAGTGCTGGGCCGCGACAGCGAAATCCGTCAGATGACCGATATCCTGCTACGCCGCCGCCAGAACAACCCCATCCTCACCGGTGAGCCGGGCGTGGGCAAAACCGCCGTGGTCGAAGGGCTGGCGCTGAAGATCGTCAATGGCGAGGTGCCGCCCGCGCTCCTGGGCATCACGGTGCGCACGCTGGACCTGGGCCTGCTGCAGGCCGGTGCCAGCGTGAAGGGCGAGTTCGAGAACCGGCTGCGCCAGGTGATCGACGAGGTCAAGGCGAGCCCCACGCCCATCATCCTGTTCATCGACGAAGCGCATACCATGATCGGTGCCGGTGGCGCGGCCGGACAGAACGATGCGGCCAACCTGTTGAAGCCCGCGTTGGCACGTGGCGAGCTGCGCACCATCGCCGCCACCACCTGGGCCGAGTACAAGAAGTACTTCGAGAAGGATGCAGCGCTGGCCCGTCGCTTTCAGGTGGTCAAGGTCGACGAACCTGCGCCCGAGATCGCCGTGCAGATGGTGCGCGGCATCGCCGAAGCCATGGCCAGCCACCACAAGGTGGCCATTCTCAACGAGGCGGTCCACGCCGCCGTGCACCTGTCCAGCCGTTATATCGCCGGCCGCCAGTTGCCGGACAAGGCCATCAGCGTGCTCGACACCGCCTGCGCCCGCGTTGCGCTGTCGCGCGCCGGCCGCCCAGGCCCCGTCGAGGACGTGGAAGCGCTGATCGCCAATATCGATCGCGAACTTGCTGCCTTGGCACGCGAGGAAGGTCACGCCGAACGCATCGCCGAGCTGAACGTGCAACGCGGCGAACTCGAGGGCGATCTGGCCCGCCTGCAGGCCGCCTGGGAAGAACAGAAGCAACGGGTCGCCGAGATCGATGCACTCAAGGCTGAGGTGGCCGCGGGCGAAGCCAAGCCGGCCAAGGGCAAGAAGGAGAGCCCGTTGCAGGCCAAGCGCAACGAGCTGCGCGCGCTGCAAAAATCGCTGCCGCTGGCATTCGAATGCGTCGACGAGAACGTGATCGCCGACGTGATCAGCGGCTGGACTGGCATTCCGCTCGGGCGCATGGTCGGCAACGAGCTGGCACAGGTACAGAAGCTTGCCAGCCTGCTCGGCGAGCGGGTGATCGGCCAGAATCATGCGCTGGAGCAGATCGCCGAGCGCGTGCAGATCGCCAAGGCCAACCTGGAAGACCCTGGCAAGCCCAAGGGTGTGTTCATGCTGGTGGGGCCCTCCGGCGTCGGCAAGACCGAGACTGCGATCGCACTGGCCGAAGCGCTGTACGGTGGCGAGCGCAACCTCATCACCATCAACATGAGTGAATACCAGGAGTCGCACAGCGTCTCCGGCCTCAAGGGTTCGCCCCCCGGCTATGTCGGTTACGGCGAAGGCGGCGTGCTGACCGAAGCGGTGCGGCGCAAGCCCTATTCGGTGGTGCTGCTCGACGAAGTGGAAAAGGCGCACCCGGACGTGCTGGAGCTGTTCTTCCAGGTGTTCGACAAGGGCTTGCTGGAAGACTCCGAAGGCCGCGAAGTTGATTTCAAGAACACCATCATCCTGCTCACTTCCAATGCCGGCACCGATCTGGTGATGCGTGCGGTCGAGCACGGCGTGACACCGGCCGAGGGTGAGGAAAGCCGCGATCCGACGCCGGAAGACCTGGTTGAAGTGCTGCGCCCCACGCTGCAGAAGGTGTTCAAGCCCGCCTTCCTCGGCCGGCTGACCGTCGTGCCCTACTTCCCGGTCAGCGACGACGTGCTGCGCAAGATCGTCGGCCTCAAGCTGGGCAAGATCCAGCGCCGCATCGAAGACAACCACGGCGCCAAGGTCGAATTCCCGGAAGAACTGGTCGATCTGGTCACCAGCCGTTGCTACGACGTCGACAGCGGCGCGCGCGATGCCGATGCCATACTCACCCGCACCGTGCTGGCGAAGATCTCCAACGATCTGCTGGCGCGCATGGCTGCCGGCAAGCCGGTGAAGAAGATCGCCGTGGCGGTGAAGGGCGATGAACTGAAAGTGAAGTTCAGCTAGGCGGAGCTGCCGGCGCCAAAGCTCTGGCGCCGGCCCTGGCGATGCGCGATTTCTTCACTTTGCTGCTCGCGCTCGCCATCGCCATGCTGGCGTCGCGAGTAGCATGGGTCGGCGATGTGCTGTTGCTGATCGCGGGATTGCTGATCGGCGGACTACTGGTCTCGGTCTTGGTCTACCTGCCACTGCTCACGGTCGACTGGTGCCGCAGGCGCAATGCACCAGCTCCGGCAGCACCAGCACCACGCATGCTGCAACACCCGGATAGCGTTGCCACCACCGGGGTCGTTCCGCCCGACCAACCCTATGGCACGGCGCTAGCCAGGCGCTTCGCCGATTGGCTCGCGAGTCGCTCGGGCCGCACCTTTTATGCTGTCCACCCCTCTGCCTGCGAAGCCGGCTTCGAGCTGCAAGCCGGCGGTGGCGTGCTGTATGCGGTATTTCACGAGGGCTGGTGCGAAGTGGAACTCGCGCGATTTAACTCGCCCGACGATTTTGCGCACTGGCTGGCACAGCAGAGCGACCAGAGTCTGGCGACCGTGCCGCTCGGTAATCCAGTATCACGAGCCCAGCTCGAGGCAGTGGCCCTTGCCCGAAAAAATTGACCAGGCAGCCGCGTGGGCTCGCCAATGTTTACCCAGCAGCAGAGGAGACAGCGAGATGACGGAAAAACCCACTAACGCCACCGAAAGCGCAGAAGCCGGCGCTGTTACCCCCCGGCATCGCTGCCTGCAGGGCATCTCTGGCGCTTCCTGATCGTGACCCCGCTGCTGCTAGGCGCAGCCGGATGCTTCCTGTTTTACAACGCGATCGTAGGCGCCGTGCTGTTGTTCGCCGGCGTGGCATTCGCCAAGCTCAGCGGGCTGAACGACATCCTCAAGGCCGACGCCGAGCGCATGAAATCCACGGGGGATTGAGCGCTGCCAACAAAGCGCGGTTAGGAGGCGCTAATTGGCCACCTTAGGCAGGAACGACAGATCGACCAGGTAGCGCTTGGGATTGTTGGGATCGATCCACACCGCAATCTGCTCGCGATCGATGTAGTCGCTGGGGTCGAACCAGATATTAGGGCTGTTGAAGACATGCAGCTCCCGCGTGCCGGGGTTCAGCCAGTGCGCCACGATCTGGAACGGATTGCGGCCGTTCACCTCCAGGCTGCCGTTCAGCTCCACCCCCTGGAAGGAGGCTTCGATGCGCCGGCCGTTGCGCTGCAGATCGGCGTGCTTGCGCCCGATCTGCCACTGCACCAGCATGATGCCCGCGCCCACGCCAAAGAACAAAGTGCCGAGAATACCCAACACGATCACGCCCACCCATTGCCCGACGCCACTCTTGATCTCGGCGCTATGCGCCTTGCCTGGCAGGTAAAGCACCTCGACCTCTTCACCGACCTCGTAGCTCGGTGGATTGGACCCCATGCTATCGGTGAATTCCAGCTCCGCGCCCGTGCTGCTGTGGTAGCGCACCACCGCGCGGTAAACGATGGACGTATCCCCATCGTTGTCTCGCGTGCGCGATTCCGTGAGATCGATCACCACGCCCGGCGCGTGGCTGGCCTCGGCCAGGAAGCGCTGGGTGTTCACGTAGACGAGCCCGGCCACGGCAAACAGCACCAGGCCAATGACCGCGAATACGTATTTGATGATCTGAACGGCCTTCATTCAACTTCCCTTCCCTGATTGCTATGCGATCACTCGCGACGGATATCGAGCAGCTCCTTGAGCTGACCCAGCGTTGAATCGTCCTTGATCACCGTCTGCAGCCAGTCTTCCAGCGGCATCTCGGCCCATTTGGCCGCCCGCTCCGCGAGGAGCGCGACCGGGCTGTGCGGCTCGTGATTGCGGAAGTAGCGCGCCACCTCGCGCAGCTGGCGGACGGCCTCGGCGCGGCCGTTGATCGGGCCGGCGGACTGGAACTGGGGGCTGGTAGCGGACACGGGCGCTCCGGCGGTAGGCACATCGTTGAGAACGGCAGTCTCTGCCGGCGCTGAGGTGGCTCCGGCTGGCCGGCCGCCACCGTATTGCTCGAACAGGCGCTGCACCACCTCGTTGCACACGTTCAGCGACTCGCGCACATCCGACAGGCTGGGTGCGGAGTGGCCAAAGCGCTCGTCCGAGGCGGCATCGAGTTCGGTATAGGCCGCACGCGCCGTGGCCAGCCCATCGACCAGCTTCTGGAACCAGGCGAGCCCGGAATCGCGCGCGCTCTTGTCAAACGCATCGCCGGAGAGCTTGCCCTCGGCAATCGCACGCTCGCGCGATTCGCTGTCACGCAAGCCCAGGTTTTCGACTTCACGCGATTCCTGCCAGCGGTACCAGTCGTAGCCGCCCTGTTGCGGCGAGGTCAGCGGCACCTGGCGCAATGCTTGCCCCAGCTGCGTATTCATCCATTCGAGCTTGCCGACACGCTCGTCGAGGTCATCCAGATCGAGTTCCGGGTACAGCGCTTCCCAGTAGCGTTCCAGCAAGCCGGTGATTAGCTTCAAGCCGAACGCCGCGCCCGCGTAGCCTTCCTGCTTGGTCAGCGCCTCGACATACCACACCGCCAGCTGCAGATCCTTGCTTTGCGTGCGCAGCGCTTCCTCGCACATCTGGCGCACCTTGCCCCACTCGGCCGTCTTGACCGAGGCCGCCCAGTCGCCTTGCGACAGCGCGGGATCGTCGGCGCGGCGCGCCTCGCGGATCTGGTCGAACATGGGCGAATAGCCCAGGTCGTCGCCCGCTGGTCGATCCGTAGAAATAGGCGCCAGCAGGGCTTCCAGTTTGTCTTGTGCTGCCTGATCCATGTCAGCCTCGTTCCATGTTGGGGATGGTGGCGATCAACGATGCGCCACAACTGGTCTTATGCCCATCGAGCGCCACCGGCTTGCCGTCGACCAGCCAGTCCGGATCGCCCTCGACGATGGTACCCACGGCGTGGCCAGTGACGGGACAAACCACTTTGTCCCCCTGCCGGGCCACGGGCTTGCCCATCACCACCGTGGTGGGCGATGCGCTGACCACTACCCCGCCATGACTGGTCGGGTCCCCCAGACGTACCACGCGTTTCATCGTTACGCTCCTTCGGTCACAGGCCGCATCAGCCCGATACCGATACTGTCGTTGCCGTCGAATTCGGCAACCAGTACCGGCTTTTGCAACTGCGCCACCCGGATCAGCGCCTCGGCCAGCAGCAGCACGCTGCGCGCGGCACCGACATCGCCGTGCTCCACCACCAGGTTGCTGGCCTCGTCGACCGGATTGATCTCGCAGCCGAAGTAATGCAAGGCAGAGGCGATGGCAGCCAGGCGGATTCCGCCGACATCGACCCCGCCGCTGTTGTGGACCAGCCATCCGAGCTCCAGCGGCTCGGCCTCCTTGGCTTCACTGCTATCGAACGGCAAATCGCGCAGCGTGGCGTTCACCAGTACGCCCTCGACCAGGCTCTGGATCTGGCGGGCCAGTACATTGCCCTTGTCGAGCCCCCCCTGGCGATAGGCCGAGCGCGACTGGTGCAGCGCGGCGAACGGCGCCATGGCCACCAGGCCCGGCTGCAAGGGCGGCGGGACCCGGCCCCACTGGGCACTGCTGGCCTCCCGCCCGTGATCCTGTTCCCAGTACGGCGTATAGGGGTCGTCACTATTGCGCTCGGCCAACCCCGCATCGGGATCGACGAAGGTGACCAGGCCAGGGCGGCTCAGCAACACGGCGGCCACCGCGTGGCCGGGCTTGCCGATATGGCGGCGTAGCGCCAGCGTCTCTGCATCGGGCTCATCGGCGAAATCGTCATCTTCCGGCTCGTCGCCCAGCGGCGAATCGAGCCCCAGCAACACCATGGCCGGCAAGGAAGGGTCGTTTTCGAACAGGGCGATCACCCGATCGGCCACCTGCTCGGAACCCGGCAGGAACTTGCAATCAGGCTGGGCCGGCACCTGCTCGATACCGCACGCCACCACCGCCTGCTGCCACGCCTGCTTGACGAGCTCCAGCTGCGTCACACCGTCCAGGTCACGGCCGGGCAGGACGTGGATCGGCAGCCAGGCGACCGCTTCGCTTTGCAGCAATGCCGCTTCGAACACCTGCTGCAGCGATGGCGCAAGCGCGGCCTCGCGGCCCACTCCAGCAACCTCGGCCTGATCCTGCTCGAGCATCAAACACTGCGCCGGATCGCCCTCGTGCCAATCGGGCACCTTGGGCATGGCGGACCAGACGGCGCGGCACTCCACATGCGTGCGTCGCCGCTTCAATTCTGCCTCGTGGGCCGCCTTGGCAGCATCCACCTTGGCCTGCTGCTCGGCGGCCTGCGCTGCGGCGGCGGCCTCAGCCGCCTTGGCTGCACGCGAAGTGCGCACCCGTTTGAAAACCGACCACGCGGCGCTGAACAGTAAGGGCGGCCCGATATGCAGCAACACCAGCGACGGCACCGAGAGCTGCCTCAAATCGATGGGCAGCACATACCAGACCAGGGCCCACCATAAGCCGGTGATGCCGCCAAAGCGGAGTGCGTTCAGGAACATGCTGGGTTGCTTACGTAAATTTGTATTTGCTGACATTCAGCAAGGCGCCATTCTAGCGTGTTTCGCCAAAGCGCACGCAAACTGACCCACCCTAATCAGCGCTAGCCGTTGCGTGCTTGTTCAATATCGCCACGCACTTGGCTGCCGGATGCCCATAAAACCACATTCTGACGACCATTCGTATCCGATAGTCGGCCCCCAGTCACCCCGCACTTGGGCGCCTGCGCG
>NZ_JANBVF010000056.1 GCF_024437655.1 Chitinolyticbacter albus | reverse complement strand
GACAAGGTGAACCTGAAGCTGATTGCCGCCAAGGGGCATGTGAACCTCCAGGCGCAGAGTGGCGATGTGGAGGTGGTGGGCGATAAGAGCCTGCGCATCTTCGCCAACAAGGAAAAACTGGAAGTCGTCGCCAAGGAAGAGTTGCTACTGACCTGCGGCGGCGCCTATATCCGGCTCAAGGGCGGCAATATCGAGGTGCACGCCCCAAGCAGCGAGAGCTTCAAGGGGGCGAGTTATTCGTTTACGGGGCCGGATAGCCTGCAGCCGCCTGAACTCCAGTTCCCGAACGGCGTATGCGAGAGCTGCATACTCAAAGCCCTGGAAGCAGGCAGCCCATTCGCAGCCAAGACCAATTAGCCATGCGCATCGATCCGTACGCCCCCTCCGCACAGCAGGAGCTTTGGTCAGACTGGCAAGTCGCAGCGGCAACGCAGTCCGGCCTGCAGCTCTATGCCTTGTTGGATCACGCTTTTCATCGCGCCAAGAAAAACAGCCTGACCCACCTAGGACAATGGCACTCGCTCTACGCCGGGCAGCCTGGGGCAACGCCAGACATCTCGCCCCTGTTGCAACGCGTGGCCCAAGCGGATGAGCCTCTGCTCTCTCTTGTCTCGCAATTGCTGGAGCGAACCCAAGGACAACCCAGCCTCAGTTTCATCGCCAGCGCCCAGCCGCTAGAGCGGCTACAGCAGCATTTTTCCCACTACGTGGACGTGGTCATTTTGCCGGAAAAGACACGCTACCTGCTGCGCTATGCCGACACCCGCATCCTGCCTCAGCTCCTGCTCACGCTGGATGAGGAACAACATGCCGAGCTATTGGCCCCTATCCATACCTGGTGCTACTTCGATCGTAAGGGTCAACTACAGACCATCAACGGTCTCAATCAGGACAAGATCGCCCGGCAGACGCCAATATTGAGCGCCAGGCAGTTCTACGCCCTGCTCGACAGCAGTTACCCGGACACGCTCGCCAACAGTCTGCGCGAAATGCACAGCCTCGCCGGATACCTGCCCATACAGCCTTCTTCGCTGCATGCACTCAGCCAGCGCCTGTATCAGGCAGCACTGGGACAAAACCTGCTGGAGCACCCGGACATTCTGGGCTACGCGGTGTCGTGCATCGCTCCTGCGCACGCAGATTCATCAGATTCAATGAATGGCTCGCAGGAACATCATGCCTAAGCCGGACAGCAGGGGGTTCTGTTGTTATGCGTCCTAAACTAACGCCACCGGCACCCCCGACAATTATCGGGAAATATTATTCAGCTTTATCACGCTTATCAAAAAGCAGGGCTAAAAGAGCCGGTATTGCAAAGGATGCCAGCAGGAAAAATATTCCACGCACGCCACTGCGATAAACCGTCATCAAACTCAGCCTCTTGGTTCATCATGCGCCTTGTCTATTTCCTCCTGATTTTCCTATTGCCACTGAGTGGCTGCCAGCCCAAACCTTCCATTGCGGTCGATGCGGTGGCGGCGAGCGCCCCTGCAGCCGACGCGAACTCTTTCCTGGCCAGTAGTCGCGGCATCAATTACGACCACGAGTTCGGCCATGACTACACACTGCGCTGGGCCGATGGCCCCGAGGGTGAGGCCGTGGGTGGTGGCAGCGTTGGGCCATTCGAGGACAGCGGCCAGAACTGCTGCATCAGCCTGCCCAAGCAATGGCGAAGCGGCCTCAAGCTGCAGGTGAAATGGACAGCGCTGGATCTCTCCACGCGCAAGAGTAATAAATGGAGAACGGAAGACCACCAAGTCGAACTGGAGATTCCGGAATATCGGGCACCCGGTGATCTCTATGTGCTGTTCTATCCAGGTCAAGCGGTAGAGCTGTTGGTCTCGGCTCACGAGCCGGGGACGACGGGCTGGACGGGCCGGGAAAAACAGCCGCCATTGGAAGCGTGTACTGCAAAGCACGGCCAGAAGGAGTGCATGAAGAGCTTCCCGAAATACCCACGCGACTCAAATGAAGCATTTGCCGAGCGCATGCGAAAGAAGTGCACTCCAGACGCTATAAAAAAATCCACCTACCCACCGGGAAGTCAAGCAGCATGTCAAAGCATGCAGAAAGAATGTCGAGAACAATGGGTTATTAAAGATAAAAAAATGTGCGAGTTCGACTATGTGGAGGCCGAGTAAATGAGCGCGCGCTTCGCCGAAAAACTGATTCGTGAAACACCTTTGTATTTGGAGACTGAAGAAGAAAAGGTCTCCAAGCTCAACATTGACAGACCAGCATGCGTGCAATGCGAAGAAGACATCTACCTCGGCTTCTTCTTCGACGGCACCAACAACAATAAATATCGGGATACGCCCGGGAACTGCCACACCAATGTAGCGCGGCTTTATGAGGCCTATGCCGGTAGCCCAACCGTCAATCAACTCGGCATCGTCAAGGGGGCGCCCAAAGCAGATGAAGGCCCAGCCTGGCCCAAGGAAATCCCCAGTAACAAGAACAACTACAGAAAAACCTATATTCCAGGCGTTGGCACGCCCTTCAAGGAATTGGGCGACAAGGGCGAAAACGGGAGCTTGCTGGACAAGGACAAGACATTGGGCCTGGCCATGGCCAAACACTCGGAGGTGCGGGTTTGTTGGGCACTATTGCAGGTAACCAACCATCTGCATGCCATCCTGGCGGAACCCAAGCCCAATCAGTGGAAAGTTGACACCACAATGGCGCAAAAAATGGAACAGGGTGAGACCCGGTATACGCCATCTTTGGGCCTTGGTGGAATTCCATTGCCAGTCAACGACTCACCCGCTGATGTTCGCAGTCGCGTACTCAAGGAGCGCGCAGCCGAGCTGAAGCAAGCCATCGACAAGAAACAGCCGCTTGGGAGACGTACCCCCAAGATTAGGCGGATCAGGATCTCCATCTTTGGGTTCTCTCGTGGCTCAGCCAAGGCCCGGCTCTTTCTCAAATGGTTGCTTGAAGCGTACGGCAGTGGAGTCGCTGGCATCCCGCTTAAAGTGGATTTCGTCGGCATATTCGACACCGTGGCATCCGTCGGCCTCGCCCAATCCGCCCCTGGGTTCGATGGGCATTTTTCTTGGGCAACTACGGGCAATATGGCCATCCCTGATGGAATACGTTGCGCTCACTTGGTTGCGGCACATGAGGTTCGCGGATCCTTTCCTCTGGACGCAATCGGCGGGGGTGGCTTGCGCAAGGAAATTGTTTACCCCGGCGTGCATTCAGATGTCGGTGGCGGCTACCCCCCTAAAGACCAAGGCCGAGCGGTAGGTGGTGATAGCGAGAAACTGTCACAAATCCCGCTTGCTCAAATGTATCGGGAAGCCTTGATTGCTGGTGTGCCTTTGCTGCTGGAAGATGAATTCAATACGGCCGCACGCAAAAATAATTTCAAAATTGCCGACTCAACCATTGCGACATTCAATGCATATGTAGAAGCCACCCAAAATGGCACTCCAGCGACGCCCCCGCAAAACGTCAACAAGAACACACTTTATCCAGTTGAAAGACAACCGCGGGACACATTGCAGAACATCATGTGGCATCATCAGGCGTTTTATCTGAAATGGCGCCACTTGATGCTGGGAAAAATCCACCAACTCCCGAATCTAGTTCAGACAAGCACTCCTACGCGAGAACAGGACATTCAGGACTTCAAGAAAACAGATGACGATCTGAAACTGGAACTGGAATTTGTACGCAGCAACAACCCATTAAAATACACATCTGTCGATGACACTGCAATCGACGTGGGAACATCTGGTGTAATTCTCATTCCAGGAATTGGCCCGTTGGCCTCAGCGGGGGCCAAAGCAATGCTGGTCAAAATCCTGAAGGCAAAGCAAGCCGAATGGGACAATGGAATCAGGGCCGCCTGGGGGGAAGGCACAACTCCTCGTGTTCCTGAAGCAGCTAGCCGTTTATTCAGCACGCTAGTGCACGACTCGCGCGCATGGTTTAAGCCCTTTGGTCCAGACGACGATGATTGGTATAAGCCTGGAGGCGGAAGAGACCAAAAGACCGCAGAAAAGACAGCCCGTCATCGGGGCGCAATCCACGAGTGTCAGATTTTAAAGCAACGCCATCAAGCAAGATTGGGGCAACTAAAAAGCCAACCGGGTGGCTCAGAGTCTGCAGCATACAAGCAAAGCCAACAATCAATCGAAGTGCTGGACGCCAGAATTGCGAAGGAAGAGCAGGCCATCGCAGCAATCAAGGCCCAACCAACGGTCATTGAGAAAGGCCACGAACCCTATAAAATGTGGGGCTACTTACGTCGCCGCCGCGTTTACCATGCTGACGGTGGCGTCACACAGGTCACCGCCGAAGAGCGGAATGAGGACCAACTCGCTGAAATCGCTGAAGAAGGCAAACAGCGCCGAGCCCAAGCGCGCGAATATGAAACCAAGCGCTATGAAAATATTCGCCGGCAACAAGAACAAGGGGTCGCAAGAGTCAAGCAGCGTTATGCCGAACGAGGGATGTCGGACGTGGATTACCGCGACTACATGCAGGTGAGTCAAGCCCGGATGAAAGAAGCCGCCGCCGACTATGAGCAAGCAATGAAAGCCTTGAGCGACTAATCGGCAAGCGACGCATTCGCCACATTTAAAAGGTCACATCGGTGGCCTTTTATTTTCAATTTGCAATCGTATTGCCCCCAAGCAGCCGCGATGGCTTGCCAGTCAGCGAGCGCTGACCACACGATGCGCTGAAGAAGGGGCTTGCTACACGTCATCTTGTGAGCAGGAGCGCGGGGCTCATTGCAACCGGGGCAACGATTTGCGCTGCTGGCTTGTACTTCGTAACTGAGCAAAGAGCCGCTAGCAAACCTCGTGCGGCGTTGCTAGCGGCGATCAACCGGACACCCTTGGGGCGCAGGCAGTGCACGACAACCGGTCTACGAGGGCAAGGCTGAACTGGATGCGGTACCGCATCGGCGGTCCGTACGGCTAGGGGCGCAGATACTCCCGGCCATGTATCCCCGCACTATGCCCGCATCCTGTCTGGCCCCTGCCAGTGCGTCAGAGCCGGAGCACTGTCTCGTTTTTGAGCTGCGAAACCCCAGCTACGCATTCAACTATGCTGTGGGGACGATTTCCTGCAGCCCGGCAGGTCGGCTGCGTCGCGGAGAATCAAGATGATCTATCCGACCATCTCCATGCTTGCTCAGTCCATCGAGGACCTGGGCGCGCATGCCAATATTCGGGTCCACCCCAGACAGATCTGGCTCTGGTCTTGCGATGCCGAAGGCATGTTCGATTTCTTCAGCCCCTCCTGGCTTGCGTTCACCGGGAGTGAGCTTGCCGCTGAACTGGGGCAAGGGTGGCTGGGGCGGGTGCTCCCGGAGGATAGGGCCTTGCTGTGGGGCGATATCCTCGATGCCCTCCAGCGAGCCATACCCTGGCAGCGTCAATTTCGCCTCAAGCGCCACGATGGCGCCTATCACCCGGTGTTGATGAGTGGCGTGGTGCACCATGGAGCTGATGGGCGCTTTGCCGGTTTCACCGGGTATTGCATCGACATCACCCAGGATGAAAAGGGCGATCCGGCGGCGTCTCTGCCCGATTCCCAGCTGATCAGCCTGCTCGAGCAAACACGGCTCTTGGCCATGGTCATCGATTGCAACGGGATCATCTCGTTCAGCAACGCGCAGTTGCGCGATGTGCTGGGCCAGCCGGAGGAAGCGCTGCGCCATACCTCCTTTTTTGACCATTTCCAGGCCGACCATCCGGATCTTCAGCCGGAGCAGCTAGCTTCGAATGGCGGGCAAATCCGTCAGATTCCGGTGGAGTTCGAGGCGACCACGTCGGCCGGGCAAACGCCACACCGCATACTCTGGCATGCCATGGCGCAGCGGGATTATGCCGATACCCTCACCGGCGCGGTGCTGATCGGCGAAGACATCACGACACGGCAGATTGAGGAAGACAAACTGATACTGGCGGCGAAGGTGTTTGAAAGCTCGCGTCTGGCCATGGCCATCGCCGATGAAAAAGGCCGGATCTTGTCGGTCAACGATGCCTTCACCCGGCTGACCGGCTACAGCGAAGCGGAAGTGCAAGGGCAGAACCCACGCATCCTGCAATCGGGTCGCCACACCCCCGAGTTCTACAAGGAGATGTGGGCGATCTTGAATGCCACCGACCACTGGCATGGCGATATCTGGGATCGGCGCAAGGATGGCACCATCTATCCGAAATCGCTCTCGATCAATGCCGTGCGGGACGAACAAGGCCGGATCACCCACTACAGCAGCATTTTTTCGGATATCACCGAGCGCAAGCAGATCGAGGAAAAGCTCTCCCGCCTCGCCCATCATGATGCGCTCACCAAACTGCCCAACCGCATCCTGCTGCGGCAGCAACTCGGCAAGGCCATACTCAGCGCGGATGACGACGGTGCGCGCGTGGCCGTGCTCTATATCGACCTCGATCGATTCAAACAGGTGAACGATAGCCTGGGCCACGCGGCTGGCGACCAGGTGTTGCTGGAGGTGACCCGGCGGATGAAGGGGTGCGTGCGCGTCAGCGACATGGTGGCGCGGGTCGGCGGCGATGAATTCATCGTGCTGCTGCCCAGCGTGGTCGACGCGGATGCCGTGGGCCGCATCGCCGACAAAATCGTCGAAGTGCTGAAGCAACCCATCGCGCTGGGGCAATACGAAGCAGTCTGCACGCCCAGCATCGGCATCAGCCTGTTCCCGGATCACGCTCGCGATATCGATGCGCTGATCCATGATGCCGATCAGGCCATGTACCAGATCAAGACGACGACCCGCTGCGGTTATCACTTCCACGCGCTGGAAGACGAAGACTGAAGCGATCCGCACCATGACACCGCGGGGATGAAGTCAGGGGTGGCCAACCAGGCGCATTGGACGCGTCCGGCAAATACCGTTCATCGTCCTTTGCTATCGCAGTGAGGCTCGGCCCTTCCCGCGCCCAGCTCGATCGCAGCGACTAGCGCAGTCCGCACGCCCTGCCCTGCGGCAACGCGCCTTTCCGTTCCCGGCGTGGCGCGCCGATCCCCGCTCCCCGGCTAGCGCTGCCCGCGCACCTGATAGGAATTGGACGACAGCTGCAGCGTGGCGTCGAAAGTAACCGGAGGGCGGTGGGGGTGGACCTTGAGCACGGCGTCGACGCGAAAGCGCAGCAGGCGCTGGCCGTCGTCGGGCACGTCGAGGGAGATGCGCACACGGGTAAGGCGGGGCTCGTGCCGTTCGATGGCGCGGCGCACCCGCTCGCGCAGCTGTTCTCGGTCATCCGGGTTGAGCAGCGAGAGGCCGGAGAGATCCGGAATGCCGAAGTTGATCACCGAATCGGCGGCAAGCGGGTGCTGCTCGAACAGCTCTTCGAACTCCACCACCCGGGTATTGAGCAGCGCCTCCAGATCACGCGCCAGCGCCGCCTTGAAGTCGACCAACTCGAAATATAGGGCGCTGCCCTGCTGGGGCTGCTCCGGATTGTCGTCGAGCAAGCGATCCAGCACCGAGGGCAACGTGACCGACTGGCGACGAGCGACGCTCATGGCTACAGGCCGAGGAACCGATCCACCTGATTGCCGAGCAACACGCGGTAGACCACGAAGATGGATACGGCCACCACGGCCAGCAGCGCGAAGTAGAGCCAGAGTGGCAATTCGTTGCGCACGAAGGTCTGGAAGCGGTGCGGCAGTTTCCAGTTCGGCGCGAACTCGGCCTTGCCGCCGCGCACCTGCTGGATTTCCTGGCCGACGCGATGCGTGAGGTAGCCCAGCTTCTCGGTGCCTTCGAGCAGGTATTTGCCCTGGAAGCCCAGCAGCAAACAGGTATGGAACACTTCCAGTGCTTCCACGTTCTTGCCCGGATCCATGCGCAGCATCTCCAGGCGATCGAAGAAGCCTTCGCCGGCCAGATGCTCGCCAAAGAGGCGCAGTTGCAGCGGCATGCGTTCCCACTCATCGCGCAGCGGGAACTCCGACGACAGCACGATCTCGTCCATCAGCGCACAGAACGCATACTTGCCCTGCTCGATCTGGTCGCCAGCCTTGCCGAAGTTGCGCGCGGTCTTGTCGTAGTGCACCAGGAACTGATCGACCCTGCGGTTGAATTCGGCGCTGGAATTGGGCGCATTGCCGTCGCGCAACAGGAACAGCAGGTAGACGCCGTCTTCCAGCAAATCGCGCAGCGCGGGGGCGGTCGGGGTTTCAACGGTGAGCGGGTGGGCCAGTTCGGCGGTGGCAGCGGTCATGGTTTGATTCTCCAGGCGGGGTTCAACGGAACACCGCGATCAGTTCGAGCTTGAGGCCGGCCAGCGTCTGCGGCACGTAGATGCAGACGGAACGCGACTGCAGCATGCGCTGGAAGATGTCGCCGCGCGGCTCAAGCGCAAAGTAGTGGTTGCCAACCCGCACCGGGATGGCAGACGGCGTTTGCTGGGCGTGGGCCAGGCTGACCCCCCGCAAGGCGGAGTTGAGGATCTTTTCCACGTCGTCCGGCGCGCCGATCTTGAACTTGAACGGCACCGTTTCGATGACCTGGGCAGCCGGCAGATCGCTCTGGATCGATAGGTAGTAGTCGACGTTCTCCAGCAGCCGGTCGCTTTCCAGCCGGCCGATGTAGAACGAGGGCTTGGGCGACGTCAGTGGGATGACCGCATAGCGCGCCGAGATCACGGTATCGAGCAGCTCGCGCACCATCTCGTCGAGCTTGGGCAGCGTATCCGATAGCTGATCGTGCCGATAAGGCGGCAGATCGGCCAGCGTATAGATGCTGGAGAACGTCAATAGCTCGCCGCAGAATTCGGCGAGCGCCAGGTAGAACTCCTCGGGGTGCAGCGGATCGGCGTGCAGCAAGTGATTGAGTCGCGCAAAGTTGCGGTTCACCGTATGCAGCAGCCAGAACGAGGCGATATCGGTGGTGCCGTACTCCATCACGTTCTTGGCGCGTTCGCGGTGCGCCCCGGCCAGCGCTTCGCTCTTCACCAGCAGGATGTCGAGCAGCCGGCGGATCATGCGCGGCAGCAGCGCGGCGGCGCTCGTGGTCACCACCGGCGGCAGGTATTCCTCGTCCAGTCGCCACTGGCTGGTCGCATCCTTCACCAGGCGCGCAATGGGCACCGAATCGTAGCCATCACGGTTTTCCTCCTGCACCATCAGCCGCACGTCGAGTTCCAGCGTGGTGAGGTCTGCCTCCAGCGCCTGCGTATACAGATCCGCCACGGTGTGGTGCGCGTTGCGAAAACGCGACGGCCGGGCGCTGGGCGCATCGGCATTGGCCGTGTTGCCGCCGTAGGGGTTCAGATTGGGCAGGCAGGCGTAGAGCGTGGTTTCCACGTTGACCTGCGGCAGCTCGTTCAGATCGCGTGACAGCGGCAACGGCTCCTTGGCCGGCGCGGCGAACTGGGTGCCGTCGTGGAAGATCAGGTCGAGCGCATCGGCCCGGATCAGGCCATTACGCAGCGCGGCCAGATCGAGCTCCAGCCGACGAAGCCCCCAGGCGTGCCGCCGTACGGACTGCAGCGCCTCGGCGACCGCATTGTCGGCGAGCAACGCCTGCTGCTGAAAATGTTGCGGGCGAAGGAACATGCCTTCGCCCCACAAAACGCGTTTTGCCTTGAGCATCGAACAGGTACCGGGTAGCACGCCGGCGGCTCATGCCGCCGGCCAAGTGTTGTTATTTCTTGGAAGGCTTGGACGCAAACGCAACGCATTCGGGCGTGTAGTTCGCCGATTGGCCCGGAATCAAGATAGCCTTGGGCTGGAGCAGCCTCAGATAGCAATCCTGCACCGCGAAGCTCAGGCCCTTGCTGCGTACATCGTCCGCATCGACCAGGAAGCGCCAGTTCTGCGCATCGGGCCGGCGGAAAAAGCCCACCACACCGACGTACTTGGCTTCGGGCATCAGCTTGTCGGTGAGCTTCTGCGTTGCGCCAGGCACCAGCACCACTTCGGTACGCGTCACCATTTCCTGAGGGAACAGTTCAGCATCGCTCTTACCACTGGCCACCGCGTCGAAAGTGAGACGCGTAAACTCATTTTTTTCTTTCAGCTGATATAAGCGGACCACAACCGAAAGGGATTTGCCATTGATGTCACGGTTGATGATCTGCTCTGCAGTACCGCTAATCGGGTATTCTTTCGGCACGCTTTGGCAACCCGTAACCAGGGTTACAAAACACACCGAAGTCAGCAACCTGAGCCAGTTTTTGCTTACAGAGAAAAGTGGAAGATTACGCATCGTTGGCCACTCCCTTTTGATAATTGTGAGCGAATATTATACATTAGCGTCCAGGCGTTACCGCAAGTCCCAGATGCAAGTTCGTAGGCGACGAGCAAGTTCGGCTCATCTCGACAACACATTACAATATACTTTCTTAAGATTTTCGCTACACATGTCGCAGTCCAGTGTCTGGTGGGTGTTCCTGCCCATGCTCGGCGTACTGCTCAGCCTGGGCTGGGTGGGATGGCGCTTTTTCTACGCTGCGCCGGGCGTACGCCAAGGCACGCCGGTACCCACGACACACGCCGCACCACGACTTGAACGGCCCAAGCGCGAATGGCCGAAGTTGCCCAAGCTGCAATTGCGGCTGCGTTGGCGGATGCTGCTGTGGCCGCTGGTGGGCCTCCTGATCATAGGCAGCAGCATCGTCATTACGCTGCGCCTGGCCGGCTATCACGTACTGGGGCCGTTTGCGCCGCAGACTTACGAGCGCGGCCAACATATCCAGATGGCGCTGGAAGGCGAAAAACTGGTTCCACCGCCGCCGCTCCCCCCTTCCGTCTTCATCAGCGCCGAGCGCCCTTCGCTCGCTTCCGCCGACCGGGACTGGAGCAAACTGGATCCCCGCTTCACCCAAGCCGTGCTGATAGTGATGGCACGGATGCAGGAGCGCGGCTATCCGCTGGCGCTGCTGGAAGGCTACCGCTCGCCGGAACGGCAGGATGCGCTCGCCAATGGTGAACAACATGTGACCAATGCTACCGCGTTCCGCAGCAAACACCAGTTTGGCCTTGCGGCCGATCTGGCACCCATGCGTGATGGCAGGATCGTGCTGTCCGAGCGCGATTCCTGGGCCTGGGAGGCCTATCAGGCGCTGGGTGAGGAAAGCGAAGCCGTCGGGCTGACCTGGGGCGGCCGCTGGTCGTTCAAGGACTATGGCCACGTCGAAATGAAAGGCAGCATCGCCTCGCTGACCAAGGCGCAGCCGCAATAAAACCGATTCAAAAGAAGATGTTGTACTAGGGAAGACGTAATGAAACGCTGGTTGAAAAACGCAAAAGTAGCCTCGGCGATCGGGTTCCTGATCCTGATCGTACTGATCTGGTTCATCGGCCCCTTCCTCGGCCTTGAAAGCATCGAATCGCGGATGATGTGGATCTTCGGCGTGATGATGCTGTGGGTGCTGACGCTACTGGTCGGCCAGCTGCTGGCCAATCGCGCGGGCGGGCTGATCGAGAAGATGCTGCAGCGCCAAGCCGACGACGCGGTGATGGGCGCCAGCGCCGACAAGCGCGCCGAAGTGAACCTGCTGCGCCAGCGCCTCCTGGGCGCCATCGATACGCTCAAGACCTCCAAGCTTGGCAAGGCGCGCGGCAACGCTGCGCTGTACGAGCTGCCCTGGTACATGATCATCGGCCACCCGGCAGCCGGCAAGAGCAGCGCCATCCTGCAATCGGGCCTCACCTTCCCCTTCAGCGACAAGAGCGGCATCCAGGGCGTGGGCGGCACCCGCAACTGCGACTGGTTCTTCGCCACCGAGGGCGTGCTGCTCGATACCGCCGGTCGCTATGCTACGCAGACCGAGGACCGCGTCGAGTGGCTGGAATTCCTCAAGCTGCTCAAGCGCTATCGCAGCAAGGCGCCGGTGAACGGCATCCTGGTCGCGATCAGCCTGCCCGAGCTCGCCCAGCACCGCTCGGAAGGCTTCGCCATTTACGCGCGCCAGATCCGCGAGCGCATCCACGAAATCGAAGACATCTTCGGGCTGCAGGTGCCGGTGTACCTCGTCTTCACCAAGCTCGACCTGCTGGGCGGCTTCGCCCCGTTCTTCGAAGAAACCGACGACGCCGAACGCAATCGCGTCTGGGGCGCGACGCTGACCCACGATCAGGGCGGCGGCTTCAATATCCGCCGCGTGGTCGACCAGCAGTTCGAAACGCTGTTCCGCGGCCTGAAGCAAATCGGCGAGGAAAAACTCGGCATGGCGCGCGGCGCCAACGCCAAGCCTTCGCTGTTCGCCTTCCCCATCGAGTTCCATGCGCTCAAGGAAGGACTGTGCCACTTCGTCGAGCTGCTGCACGAAGAAGATCCGTACCACGCCAAGCCGTTGCTGCGCGGCTTCTACTTCTCGAGCGCACTGCAAGAAGGCGTTCCGCGCATCGCCGCGGCCGCGCGCGTGTCGAGCCAGTTCGATCTCAGCCGCAATGGCTTCGAAACCAGCCAGTCGCCGGCCTCGCACAGCTACTTCCTGCGCGACCTGTTCCGCGAAGTGCTGTTCCCGGATCAGTACCTGATCATGCGCCAGACCAAGCCCGGCGGCAGCCGGCTGCGCCTGGCCGGCATGCTCGGCGGCCTGTCGGTGCTGGCGTTGATCGCCGGCCTCTTCACCTGGTCCTATATCGGCAACCAGAAAATGATCGCGGCCGTGGACGCCGATCGCGCCGTGGCGAGCAAGTTGATCGCCAGCGCTCCGCTCTACGACAAACTCAAGGGTCTCACCCTGCTGCAGAAACGGCTGGAAGAACTGCAGCACTACCGGGTCGACGGCCATCCGTGGCAAGTCAGCATGGGTCTGTACCAGGGCGACAAGCTGGAAGCGGCGCTGCGCAAGCAATACTTTGAAGGCGTGCGCACTGCGATGCTGGAGCCGGTGAAGACCAACCTGGAGAGCACACTCAAGCAACTGGCCGGCGCCGAGATCCCGGCCGCCAAGCCCGCCGTCATCGAGCAGCCGGCAACCGACGCACCGGCGCGTCCGGCCGCACCGCGCCGCGCGCCGCGCAGGCCCGGCCTGCCGGTGATTCCGCTGCAGCAGAGCATGGGCCAGGGTGGCTTTATGCGTGCGTCGTTCCAGCTGGCGGCCAACGAAGTCACGCCCGTGCGTGAACCAGCTGCGACCACGCCGAGCGCTGCACCAGCGCCGGCCAAAGCCGATACCCAGACGCTGGACCAGGGCTACAACGCACTCAAGACCTATCTGATGCTGGCAGAACGCCCGCGCCTGGAGGCTGCACACCTGTCCGACCAGCTGCCGCGCTACTGGCGCCCGTACCTGGAAGCGCAGCGCGGCTCGCACAGCCTGGACGAGATGAATGCCCAGGCCGAGCTGCTGGTTGCCTTCTATATCTCGCAACTGCAAGCACCCGATCTGCCGCTGATCCAGAACCAGACCAGCGTGGTCGAGGATGCGCGCAAGACCTTGCGTGGCTCGTTGACCCGGCTCTCGGCCAAGGAGCGCGTGTACAACGAGCTCAAGGCCCGCGCCAACACCCGCTTCGCGCCGCTGTCGGTCGCCCGCATCCTGGGCGGCAAGGACAGCACCATCATTGCCGGCAGCGCCATGGTTCCGGGCGCCTTCACCCGCGAAGCGTGGGAGAAGTACATGCAGAACGCCATCGTCGAGGCGAGCCGCGGCGAGATCAAGAGCGACGACTGGGTGCTGGCTTCCTCGCTGCAGGACAACCTGGGCAAGGACAGCGACGCGGACAAGAACCGCGTCGAGCTCGAAGCGCTGTATCGCGCCGACTACGCCAATGCCTGGGTGAAGTTCCTGCAGGGCGTAGCCATCGCCAACCAGAGCGATGTGGCACAGGCCGAACAGGCAATGGGGCGCCTGGCCGATCCGCAAGGCTCGCCGATCAAGATCCTGCTGCAACGCGCCGCCTACGAAACCGGCTGGGACAATCCGAGCAATCTGTCCAATACCGTCGAGGACGCCAAGCAATCGGTGCTGGAAAAGACGGCCGAACTCATCAAGGGTGACAGCCAGGCTCCCAATGCCAACCAGGGCAGCCGCTACGGCTCGCTGGGCCAGCAGTTCGCCGTACTGGCCAACGTGGCCGGCAGCGACAAGCAGCCATCGCCATTGATGACGGGCTATCTGGAGCAACTGGGCAAGCTCAAGGGCAAGCTCACCGCGCTCGCCGCCAACGACGACCAGCCGACTGCCGCGCGCCAGCTGATGCAAGCGACGCTCAACGGCGCCGGTTCGGAATTCGCCGACACCGCGCAGTATGTCGACACCACCATGCTGGGCGCGGCCGACCAGGCCTCCAAGGACATGCTGCGCCCGCTGCTGGTACGCCCGCTGCTGCAAAGCTATGCCGTGCTACTGCCGCCGGTCGAGCAGGATCTGAACGCCGCCTGGCAGCGCGAGGTCTATGGCCAATGGCGCACGCTGGCCGGCAAGTACCCGTTCAGCGATTCGCAGAACGAGGCGCAACTGGCCGACATTGCACGCTTCGTGAAGCCGAACGACGGCACGCTCGACAAATTCATCGACAAGTACCTGAATGGCCTCGTACTCAAGCGCGGCAACCAGCTGGTTCCGCGCGCCTGGGGCAATCAAGGCCTGCGCTTCAACCCGGCCTTCCTCGCCGGCGCGGGCCGCTTGTCGTCCGCTGGCGGCACGCTGATGCAGGATGGCGGCGAAGCCTCGCGCTTCGAGCTACAACCGGTGCCGACGCCAGGTCTGTCGGAAATCATGGTCGAGATCGACGGCCAGACGCTACGCTATCGCAACGGCCCGCAACCGTGGCAGGCCTTCAGCTGGCCGGGCAACGGCGCCCAAGGGGCACGCATCCAGGTGGTGGCGTTCAATGGCGCAACTTCGGTGGTGACCAGCCAGCAAGGCCGCATGGGCCTGATGCGTGTGATCAGCCAGGGCCGCATGAGCGAGCAGGACGTCAATGCGGGCCAGCTGGAGTGGCATTTCAAGGGCTCGGGTGATGCCGATACCGTGAAACTGAACTTCCGCATGGTCAGCGGCGTGAACCCTCTGCAATTGTCGGGGCTGCGCCGGATTTCGCTGCCAGAACGCATTACGCAATAAGACGGGAACGACCATGCCGATCAGTTTCATGCGCACCCAGGACGCTTTGCCGCAATACTCCGTATTCGGCAAGCTGCCGCGCCGGGCCGATTTCGTCCGCATCAACGCGAGCCACCCGGTCGCGCAGGAGTTCGACGAGCTGCTCGCCAAGAGCCTCACGCTCGCGAGTCAGCAACCGGGCTGGAATGAGGACACCTACCTCAATGCCGGGGCCAGTGACTTTCACTACACCTCGAACGATGGCCGCTGGTGCTTCTTCGGCGTGCTGCAACCGAGCCGCGACGAGGCAGGCCGTCTTTACCCGCTGGTGGCGGGTGCCATCCTGCCAGCACAGGCTGTCGCCCCCCATGCCGCCGAGCTGTCGATCGCCAATGAGTTGTTCTTTGCGGGCTTACGTGACCAGTTAGCAACGGCTATAGACAACTCCGTGGAGATGCTCGCTTGTCGGCAATTTCTCGACGCCCAGCTGACGCAAAATGCGCATGCCAACGCCGATGTCGAGCTTGCAATCCAGGTGCTGGAGCGTCATCTGAAGCGCACCGCGGCCTCCCAGTTGCAGGCCGATCTGGCGGAGGCCGGGCATGGTGAACTCGATGCCCACCTGCTTGCCTTCGTGTTTTACGCCGAGTTGCTGCGTCGCTACGGCGCCAGCGCCCCCAAGCAAGTGGTATTACTTCCTCTACCAAAAAAGGCCGGCGAAGACACCCTGGGCCAGGCCACCTGGCTCGCCATATATCGAGCATCGATGCGGGTTTCCGCCTCGCGCTTCCCCGATTTCATCAGCGTCGTCCGTAATGGAAGGCGCTATCTGGCTGTTGCACCAGAGCGTTTCAGCGAGCGTTTTCTCGCCGTGCTCTGGGGCCTGGAGCCCGACCCGCTGTCGGTGCTCGACGTCAACGCGGAGGATGCGCCGTGGACGCATCACCAAGCGTATGCCGAGGCATCTTACATCCTCGGCAGGCAGTTGCAGGACCCGGGATTCAACCTCGAATCCTTACTTTCCATTACGAAAAAGCTTACGACAAGCCTTGCTTGAAGATGCCATTTCGTTGTACTTTTTACACACTTTCGATTTGATCGAGGCAGCCCATCATGGCTAAAGAAAGCACCCAGAAGAAATTGTCGCGCGTCCGCCCGCCACGCGTGCAGATTACATATGACGTCGAAGTGGGCGATGCCATCGAGACCAAGGAGCTTCCTTTCGTACTCGGCGTGCTTGGAGATTACTCCGGCCACAGCAAGCAACCGCTGCCCAAGCTGAAGGAACGCAAGTTCGTCCAGATCGATCGCGACAATTTCGACGACGTCCTCAAGGGCATGGCACCGCGTCTGGCCATGCGCGTCGACAACAAGCTGCAGGACAGCGACGGCCAGATGTCGGTCGAGCTGGAATTCAACGAACTGGCCGACTTCGAGCCACAGAACGTCGTCAAGCAGGTCGAACCGCTGCGCCAGCTGCTCGACGCGCGCCAGCGCCTGTCGGATCTGCGCAACAAGATGGTCGGCAACGACAAGCTCGAGGAACTGCTCGACGAAGTCGTACGCGATACCGAAAAGCTGCGCGAAATCAGCAAGGCCCATGCGGGCAAGGCGGAGGAATAAGCGATGAGTACCGAACAACTCGCCCAATCCGCGCCGCAATCGGCCGAATTCGCCGGCAGCAGCCTGCTCGATGCCATCATCGACCAGAGCAAGGTTGCGACCAACGAGACCGAGAAAGGCCACACCCGCGATCTGATCAGCGAGCTGGTCGAACAGGTGCTCTCCGGCACCGTGACCGTATCCAAGGATCTGGCTGCCAGCATCGATGCGCGCGTGGCCCAGCTCGACGCGCTGATTTCCGGCCAGCTCAACGAGATCATGCACCAGCCTGATTTCCAGAAGCTGGAAGCGTCGTGGCGCGGTCTCAAGTACCTGATCAGCGAATCGGAAACCAGCACGCAGCTCAAGATCAAGGTGCTGAACGTCTCGAAGAAAGACCTGATCAAGGACTTCAAGAGCTCGCCCGAATTCGACCAGAGCGCCCTGTTCAAGAAGATCTACGAAGAGGAATACGGCACCTTCGGCGGCGCGCCGTACGCCGGCATCGTCGGTGACTTCGAGTTCACCCGCCATCCGGAAGATTTCTACCTGCTCGAAGAGCTGTCGCACGTCGCAGCCTCGGCCCACGCGCCGCTGATCAGCTCGGCCGCGCCAGGCCTGTTCGGCCTCGAAACATTTGCCGACATCGGCAAACCGCGTGACCTCGCCAAGATCTTCGATACCGTCGAGTACGCCAAGTGGAAGTCGTTCCGCGAATCGGAAGACTCGCGCTACGTCGGCCTCGTGCTGCCGCACGTGCTGGGCCGCCTGCCCTATGGCGCCGAGACGCTGCCGGTTGAGGAATTCAACTTCGAGGAAGACGTCGACGGCACCGATCACCACAAATACCTGTGGACCAATGCCGCCTACGCCTATGCCGCCCGCCTGACCGATGCGTTCTCGCAATTCGGCTGGCTGGCCGCAATCCGCGGCGTGGAAGGTGGTGGCCTGGTCGAAGGCCTGCCAACGCATACCTTCAACACCGATGACGGCGAAGTCGCGCTGAAGTGCCCGACCGAAGTGGCCATTACCGACCGTACCGAGAAGCTGCTGTCGGACCTGGGCTTCATCTCGCTGGTGCATTGCAAGAACACCGACTACGCGGCGTTCTTCAGCGGCCAGTCGAGCCAGAAGGCCAAGAGCTACAACACCGATGCCGCCAATGCCAACGCGCGGCTCTCGACCCAGCTGCCGTACATCTTCGCGGTATCGCGGATCGCGCATTACATGAAGTCCATCATGCGCGACAAGATCGGCAGCTTTGCCTCACGTCAGAACGTGCAGGATTTCCTCAACACCTGGCTCGCGCAATACGTGCTGCTGGATGACTCGGCCTCGCAGGAAGCCAAGTCGAAGTATCCGCTGCGTGAAGCGCGTGTCGATGTCGTGGAAGTGCCGGGCAAGCCGGGCGTCTATCGCGCCGCGGCCTTCCTTCGCCCGCACTTCCAATTGGACGAACTCACCATTTCGTTGCGCTTGGTGGCCGAACTGCCGAAGTCGGCCCGCTAAGTGACGAAACAGCGAGCGTAGTAGCGTTTAACACACTTGATATTGGAGACACTCAATGGCTTTTGATGCATTCCTGAAGATCGATGGCATTCCTGGCGAGTCCACTGACGACAAGCACAAGGACTGGATCGAAATCAAATCGTTCGCGCACAAGCTCGAGCAACCGGCTTCGGCCACCGCTTCGTCGGTTGGCGGCGCCACCGCAGAACGCGTGAACCACAGCACCTTCGACATCGTTCACCTGATCGACAAGGCCAGCCCCAAGCTGTACGAAGCCTGCTGCACCGGCAAGCACATCAAGGACGTCACCCTGGAACTGTGCCGCGCTGGTGGCGACAAGGTGAAGTACCTGGAAGTGAAGCTCGAGCAAGTGCTGATCTCCAAGGTCGTGCCGCAAGGCTCGTCCAACGACGAAGGCTTCCCGTCCGAAGGCGTGTCGTTCAGCTACGGCAAGATCAAGTGGACCTACACCCAGCAGAAACGTGAAGACGGCGCCGGCGGCGGTAACGTCAGCGCAGGCTGGGACCTGACCGCGAACAAGACCATCGCCTAAGCGACGGTTGCGTGCTCCGACCCACCTCAGGGTGGGTCGGTTTTTCTTTTTTCCTGGAGAACCCTCACCATGCGCCTCGTCGTTGGCATGATTGGCATGATTGCCGCAGCGCTGCTGGTCGGTTGCGAAACGCCACCGAAGGACACTGCGAAGAAAGAAGAAAGCAAGTGGGTGCGCAAGGACGCACCGGTCGACGCCGGCAAAACAGTCACGCCAACCCCGGTGCCGGCTGTCGTCAACAAAGACCCGAAAACCTTCGATTTTGAATCCATGAGCATCAAGCTAACCCCGGCCGAAGAAGCCCGCGTCGCGCTGCTCGTGGAACAGGCCAAGAGCGCCACCACCATCTCGATTCGCGGTTTTTGCAACCGCAACGAGGTGGGCAACGCCAAGGATGCCGCCATCGCCCGTGCCAATGCCGTGCGCGAGGTGCTGGTCAAGGGCGGCGTGCCCAGCAGCAAGATTCGTCTCCGCTTCACCACCGACGAAGCGCGGCATGCCGCTGTGGTGGAATTCCAGTAATACCGTGACCGATCGCGGGGCCGTGGCCCTGCTCACTTTTTTTGCCGGCTGGCCATGACTGCTCTTCCTTCGCTGACCGACCTGCTCGCCTCCTTCGCCGCGGCCTTCACCCAGGACCAGCGCCTGGTCACCCTCCACCTGGGCGACGGGGGGAGTTTTGGCGAACAACTGCTCCCCCAGTCGGTAGCCGGTGAGGAAGCGTTATCGCAGCCCTCTCGCTACCAGGTCGAATGACTGTCTCTTTCCGTTGATCTTGAGGTGTAGTCGCTGCTGGGGCTGTCGGCCCAGCTGGGGATACTCACCCGCGACGGTGGCGAGGTGGTGCGCTGTGGCGTGGTCACTTCCGCCCAGGCACTGCCGTCCGATGGTGGTTTTGCCCGTTACCGCCTGATCATCGAGCCGCCACTGTCGCTGTTGCAGCACCGGCGCACCAGCCGGGTGTTCCAGGATCTGTCGGTGCCCGATATCGTCAAGGCGGTGCTCGACGAACATATCGGTGCCAATCCGGTATTCGGCGCGACCTTTGCCGTGCAATTCCAGTTGAGCGCGAGCTATGCCCCGCGTTCCTACTGCCTGCAGTACCGCGAATCCGATCTGGCCTTCGTCAGCCGCTTGCTGGCCGAGGAAGGCATTGCCTGGCGCTTTGCCCATGA
>NZ_JANBVF010000055.1 GCF_024437655.1 Chitinolyticbacter albus | reverse complement strand
CTGCAGTACCGCGAATCCGATCTGGCCTTCGTCAGCCGCTTGCTGGCCGAGGAAGGCATTGCCTGGCGCTTTGCCCATGAGGCCGGCGACACCCCCAAGGTGACGCTGGTTGCGTTTGATGATCCCTACGCGCTGCCGCAGGCGGCGCAGGGCGCGGTACGGTTCCATCGCGCCGATGCCACCGAAGCCGAAGACAGCCTGACCGACTGGACCAGTGCCCGCCAACTCGGTAGTGGTGCGGTGGCGCTGGCGTCGTTCGACTACAAGCCGGTGCTGACCCAGCAGGTGGCGCAAGGCTCGGCCATCGACCAGGGTGCCGGCGGTGAACAAGCGCAGTCCTCGTTGGAGGATTACGATCCGCAGTCGCTGTATTACGCCGGTGATGCTGAACAGCTCTCGCGCTATGCCCAGCTGCGCCAGCAGGCGCATGACCTGCAGAAGAAGCGCTTCCAGGGTGCCGGTACCGTACGCAATCTGCAGGTCGGCGAGTGGTTCGCGCTGACCGATCACCCGCTGCACGATGCTGATGCGCCGGAGCAGCGTGAGTTCGTCGCCAGCCAGCTGAGCTTTACCGCCTATAACAACCTGCCCGGCGATCTGACCCGTTTCCTCAGCCAAGGCCAGGAAGCGCCGCAACCGTTTGCAGTGCAGTTCGAAGCACAACGCCGTGGCATTCCGCTCACCCCGGGCTACAGCCACAGCGAACACGCCAAGCCGTCCGCCCGTGGGGTGCAGACCGCCACCGTGGTGGGTCCAGCCGGCGAAGAAATCCATACCGACGAACATGGCCGGATCAAGGTGCAGTTCCACTGGCAACGCCAGAGTGAA
>NZ_JANBVF010000054.1 GCF_024437655.1 Chitinolyticbacter albus | reverse complement strand
GAAGCGCGAAATGCGGACAGTTAGGCGTACGGCAAGTGAGTGCGACGTGGCTTAAGGGTTTCATAGCGACTCTTAGCAGGAAAACATCGCTCTCATGGCGGTATTGCTCCGGCAAGTGCAGCCGGACAGGTAACATCGCAGGCAGCGTTCAATCACTGCGGGGGCATCCAGCGCGGCAAATTGATCGCGATCTGCGTGCGGTTCTCGTCGTCCTGCACGGTCAGTTCGATACTGCCACCCTGGGCCTCGATCAGCAGCTTTGCTGAATAGGTCCCGAGGCCGGTGCCCCCTTGTTTGCCGTGGGTCACGTACTTGTCAAAAAAATGATCGCGGATGGTCGCCGGCACGGCGCCCTTATTCTCGATCTCGATGCGCAGCGGGTTCTGGTCCAGCAGCCTCACCTCAACGCGTGATCCTTCCGGCGCGGCCTCGCACGCGTTCTTGATCAGGTTCTGGAAGACCGAATAGCTCAACATCGCGTCGCCCGACGCCTGCGGCACCGGGGCGCCCACCGCGACATCGGTATCGACCGCGATGGTCAGCTTCTTGTGCGCGAAACTCGATCTGGCGAGTTCGACGATGCGGCGCAACAGCTCGACGATATTGATCTCTTTTGCATTGAGCTCGAACCTGCCGGTTTCGATCTTGTACAGATCCGAGGTCAGGTTGCTCATGTTGAGCAGATTCAGCATGGTCTCTTCGACGGTGCGTAGCTGCTCACCGCGCAGGTAGTTCTGTTCGGAGGCCACCAGCGCCTGCACCATGCTGATCACCCCTGCCAGAGCGCCTTTCATGTCGTGGCGGGTGAGGTGTTCGACATCGTCCCGCAGCCGGGCCACCTCGAGCATGTTGTCGTAGTCGGCCTGCAGTTGCTTGCGCAGCATCACGTATCTGACGAAGTTGCCGACCCGCAGCCGCAAATGGTCCGGCTGGATCGGCTTGGTCACGAAATCCACCGCCCCCAGGTTCAGGCCTTGCAGCCTAGCCGCATCCTCCGCCAGCGCGGTGACAAAAATCACCGGAATCGCCTGCGTTGCAGGGATCTCGCGCATGCGCTGCGCCACCGCGAATCCATCCATACCCGGCATCATCACATCCAGCAGCACCAGATCCGGCGGCTCTGCCGACATGCACAGATCGAGCGCCTTCTGGCCGTTATGGGCGATGCGTACGCGGTATTCTTCCTTGAAGAGTTGCGAGAGCAGCATCAGGTTGTCGGGCGTGTCATCGACGATCAGCAGCGAGGCGCGATCGGCATCCTGAGCCTGGGGCTGCGGCGGCTGGGGCGGCTGGATGTCGGCGCTCTTGACCTTCTCGGTCTCGAGAGGCGCCGGCTTGGACGAGCGCTCTTTCCACTTCAGCGCTTTTTCAAATGCGGCGGCGAACCGGTCCGGCGAATAGGGCTTCACCAGCAGATCGCTCACGCCACAGGCGATGACTTCCTCGATTCTGCGCCGCTCGGTTTCCGCGGTAATCATGACGAAGGGAATGCGCCTCAGCGCCTCGTCACCGCGTATGGCTTTCAATAGTTCCAGGCCGTTCATCGACGGCATGTTCCAATCAGAGAGCACGATGTCGACCCGGTTCTTGGTCAGCGCGCGCAGCGCTTCCGCGCCGTTACCGGCGGTGATGACCCTATCGACGCCCAGTGTGCGCAATTGGGTGGTCGTGACCTTGCGCATCGGTTCAAAGTCGTCGACGACCAGCACGACCAGATTGGCGTAGCTCTGCATGTGCCTGCTCCCCTAGCCTGCAGCCGCAGGCATCCAGCTTGGTATTGCTGTGTTGACTCAGCGCGGATCCCCGCTGCCCAAGGTATCAAGCAATGCCAGCGCCTTGTCGAAGTCGAAATCCTCGGCCGCGCGCGCAGCCTTGCGCAGTACCGGCTCGTTGGCGTGACCGCAATACAACGGCTCCAGTAGCGCCAGCGTGTCGAGGGCGCCTGGGTCGCTGTCGGACAACAAGCGGCGAAGCTGTTCGAGCAGCCTCGCGGATTCGGCTTCATCGGCGATCGCGGGCGGCGACCCCACACCTCCTGCCGCTGGGTCGTCGATGCCCGCGAGCCCGGCGAGCACGAGGGCCAATTCGGCTTCCACCCGGATTCGGGACGCTGCTATTTCATCTGGCGGCAGCGCTTGCCGGCAGGCGTTTTCGAGTTCGCCCGCGGCCGTGGCAAGCGCATGCGCGCCCAGGTTGCCCGCGGAGCCCCTCAGCGAGTGGGCGTAGCGCTCGGCGGCAGTACGGTCGATATCCGCACGTGCACTTTCAAAATCAGCAGCAAACCCGCCATACGCAGCCTGAAACTTGCGCAGCAGGCGCAGGTACAGCTCAAGCTGCCCCGCGCAGGTGTGCAAGCCCGACTGCGTATCGATGCCGGGCAAAACCAGCTGCGCGAGGCGCGTGTCGCCCGCCGAGGGCGGAACGGGCGGTGGCGCAGCGGCTTGCCGCGGGTGTATCCACTTGGCCATGATCGCAAACATGGCATCGACGTTCAGCGGCTTGGGAAGGTGATCGTTCATCCCGGCGGCAAGCGCCTTTTCCCGGTCGCCAGCCATGGCGTTGGCGGTCATGGCAATGATGGGCAGTGTGGCAAAAGCAGGTTGCGCGCGGATCCGCTGCGTCGCCACGTAGCCATCCATCACCGGCATCTGACAATCCATCAGCACCCCGTCGAACTGCTGGCCGCTTTCAAGCAGATCGAGCGCCTGCTGGCCATCCGCGGCAATGGTCAACACCATGCCGGCGGCCTCCAGCAGTTCACGCGCCAGTTCCTGATTCAGTTCGTTGTCTTCGGCCAGCAAGATATGGGCGCCGGACAACGCGGCGATGTGCTGTGCGTTCAGGTCGCCGCGCTCGGTAGAGCGCGTTTCGGTGACGTTTTCCTCGCCCAGCGCTTCTCCGATGGCTTCAAGCAAGGTGGATGGCGTCACCGGTTTGGTCAGCACTGAATGGAGGTGGACCGCACGCCGCGCGGCTTCGTCCATCGCTTCATCGCGACCGAAAGCGGTGACCATGATCACCGATGGCAATTGCTGGCTCTGCTGCAACCGCATCTGCTGCACGGTCTCGATGCCGTCCATCTCCGGCATTTTCCAGTCCATCAGCACCACGTCGTACGGCAGCGCTTTGCGCTCTGCCTCTTGCAGCAGCCGCAATGCGGCGCGGCCACTCTCGGCCACATCGACTTCCAGTCCGAAACTGCGTGCCATGCCGGACAGGATTTCACGTGCGCTGGCGTTGTCGTCGACGACGAGCACGCGGGTTCCCAGCAGCTCATCGGCCTTGAACATGCGGCGAGGCTGCACGTGTTGCTGGCGGCCGAAGCGGGCATTGAAATGAAAGCTCGAGCCTAGTCCAACTTCGCTTTCAACCCGGATTTCGCCATCCATCAATTCAACCAGCCGCCTCGATATCGCCAACCCCAGGCCCGTGCCGCCATATTTGCGGGTGGTCGAACTGTCGGCCTGGCTGAACGACTCGAATACGCGGCTGCATTGCTCGGCGGTCATGCCGATGCCGCTGTCCCTGACCCAGAAATGCAGTGTGACCTCGTCCTCAGCTTGCGCCACCGGTTCGATCCCGACGACGACCTCGCCTTGCTCGGTGAATTTGACGGCGTTGTTGCACAGGTTGAGCAGCACCTGCCCCAGGCGCAGCGGGTCACCGATCAGGGCGGTCGGCAAATCCGGCGAGGTCTGGAACAGCAGTTCCAGGCCTTTGTCTTCGGCCCGCAAGCCGATCAGGCTGGACAAGCTTTCCAGCACGTCTTCCAGCCGGAATGGCGTGTGTTCGACCGACATCTTGCCGGCCTCGATCTTGGAGAAATCGAGGATGTCGTTGATGATGCCCAGCAGGTTTTCCGCCGAACGATGGACCTTCTCGATGTAGTTGCGCTGCTTCTTGTTCAGCTCGGTACGCAACGCCAGATGGCTCATGCCGATGATGGCATTCATCGGCGTGCGGATTTCATGGCTCATATTGGCAAGGAAATCGCTCTTGGCGCGCGTCGCCTCCTCCGCCAGCTCGCGCGCTTGCTGCACCGCCGCCTCGGCGCGCTTGCGGTCGGTGATATCGAAGAACCACTTCACCACCAACGCACGTTCGGCCAGCGCAAGGTGGATGGACGACACCAGCACGTCGACGAGCACGCCGTCGGCGCGGCGCAAGGTGATCTCGTGGTTGAACACATCGCCCTGGCGGGTGGCCTCCAGAAAGCGATTGAAGGCCGCCTTGTCCGGCCAGAACCGCTCCCGCACTTCGGGGGTGATCAGCTGGTCCTGGGGCACGCCAAACAGCTCTTCGAGCTCGCGATTGCCGTAGAGCACCCGTCGCTGGTCATCCTCGATCACCACGGCAACCGGGCTGCTCTCCAGCACCGCGCGGATCTGTTGTTCGCTGTCCTCGAGCGCGGCCTGCATCGCACGCCGTTCGGAAATGTCGCGCACCGAGGCGCAGACGCACACGCCCTGCCCCTCCAAGAGCGGCAGCTTGGCAAGCCCGACCTCGATGAAGAATTCGCTGCCATCCCGGCGCACGCCGCGCAGATCCGCCTTGCTGTTGCCGCCCATCTGGCGAGCGGTACCGCGCTCGATGAAATCGTCACGAAGCGCCGCGTGCGCGTGGCGCGCGGCATGCGGCACCAGCACCTCGATCGAGTGGCCTGTCAATTGCCCGGGCTCGTAACCGAACAGGCGATCGAGCTGCGGGTTCGTCAGCGTGATCAAGCCATTCGCGTCAACGACCAGCATGCCGTCCGGCGCTGCCTCGATGATGCCCCGGAACCACGCCTCGGTTGCCTCGAGCGACGCATGCTGCGCCTTCAGCGCCTGCGCCTGATGCTCGAGTTGTACCGCCTGGGCTTCCATCTCGCTCGCCTGCTGCCGAGTCTGCACCAGCAGCCGCTGCAACGCAGTATTTCTCGCCATGATTTCCATCGTCATCGCGAGCTTGGGCAGCACTTCATCCAGCAACGCCAACGGCGCCAGCGCCGGATGGGCCAGGCAAGCGAGCTCCAGCACCCCCATCAACCTGTCCCCGAGCAGGATCGGATAAGCGAACAGCAAGCGGGGCGCCGTCTCGCCAAGCCCGGAGCGGATGGTCCAGAACGAGGCCGGTACATCCGTCAGCACATTGGGGCGCTTAGATTCGGCGCATTGCCCGAGTAGCCCCTCGCCCAGCCGGATCACCGGCACTGGCTGGAGCCGGGCATCATGGGCATACCCCGCGACCAGGCGCAACGCCTGTTCGCGCTCGTCGAACTGATAGAGCGCGCCCTGGCCGATATCGAGCATCGGCCCCAGCTGCAGCAGAAAGCACTGGCCCAATGCTTCCATCGATTCGGCCTGTTGCAAACTGGCCTGCAGCAACGCTTCCTGCGATTTGACCCAGCGCTGCATCTCCAGCTGTTTCGATTCCTGCTGCAACTGCATGATCGCCCGCGCCAGATCTCCGGTTTCGTTCTGGAAATCGGTGTGCGGAACGATCTGCCCAAGGTTGCCGGCAGCGAGTTGGTCAACGGCTTCGCGCACCCGGCCTATCGGCCGGCGGATGGACAGGCTCACCAACCACGCCAGCAGCATGGCCAGCGCGGCCCCGCCCAACAGCAGGCCATAGATCTGGGTGCGGTTGCGCTCCGCCAGCGCCCGGAACGAGAGAGCGGCTTCCCGCACGCCGGCCGTCTTGACCTTGGCAATGTCTTCCAGTGCCTGATCGGCTTGATGGGCCAGGCCGTCGAACCAGCCGCCATCCATCAGCGCCAGCGCTTCGGCGTTGCGCCCCTGTTTCGCCAGGGTCAGCGCTTCGTCGCCGACCCTGGCCAACTGCATGTGCAGGACTTCGAACTGGTCGAGCCAGGCGATGGTCTGCGGCCGGAACAGCGTGGGGCGCGCCGCTTGCACGGCGCGATTCAAGCGCTGCTGGGCCGCGTCCAGTTCGGCAATGGCCTGATCCCGCTCACCGGTGTAGGGCGTGTTGACCGCCTTGCGGTAAGCGGCGTACATGCGGATCAATTCGAGTTGCGCTTCCTTGATCTGGATGATGCCGATCAATTCCTGCCGATACGAATGCTGCAGAAGGTCATCCAGCGATTGCTGCGTGCGCACGCTTTGCACGCCGAGGATCAGCGGCAACACTAGCAAGCCGGCAAAACCGATCACCAATTTGTGGCGTAACGACAGCCGCTCCAGCCAGCGCAAATGGAGGGTCATGCGAGGGGTTTCGGGCATCAAGGTTCGTCGGCGATGTGCTGCAGCGCCTGGAGCTGTTTGACCATGTCGGCATCCGTATCGGCAAATCGCGCCGCGATCGCCTGAAACTCGGCCTGACAGGCAAGAAAGGCTTCGCAGATATCGGGATCGAAGTGGCTGCCGCGGCCATTGCGGATAATGGCCACCGCCTCCTCGTGCGACATGCTCTCCTTGTAGACGCGGCGACTGATCAGCGCGTCATAGACATCGGCGACGGCCATCAGGCGGGCGGAAATCGGAATATCGTCCCCGACCAGGCCTTCCGGATAGCCGGCGCCATCCCATTTTTCCTGGTGTCCGTAAGCGATTTCCTTGGCATAGCGCAGGAAATCCACATCTACGCCCAGTTGATCTTCGGCGTGCTGGATCGCATCCCTGCCCAGTGTGGTGTGCGTCTTCATGATCTCGAACTCTTCGGGCGTCAAACGTCCGGGCTTGAGCAAGATACGATCAGGAATGCCGACTTTGCCGATATCGTGCAGCGGCGCGGATTTGAAAAGCAGCTGGATGACCTGGTCCGTCAGAAAGTGAGCAAACCGTGGGTGGTCTTTCAGGTATTCCGCCAACACCTTCACATAGTGCTGGGTTCTGCGGATGTGGTTCCCGGTTTCGTTGTCGCGCGTCTCGGCGAGCGACGCCATCGCCTGGATCGTCACGTCCTGGATCGCCGCCACCTCGCGGGTGCGCCTTGCAACCTCCAGCTCCAGGTACTCGTTCTTGTCACGCAGGAAATCGGCCGCGGCCTTCACCTTGAGCTGTGTCTCGACCCGCGCCAGCACGATGGGCGGGTTGATCGGCTTGGTAATGTAATCGGCTGCGCCAAGCTCTAGCCCGCGGGTCTCGCTCTCCTCGGTCGCCATGGCCGTGAGGAAGATGATGGGGATGTCGCAGCTCTTGGGGTCCGCTTTCAACGCCTGGGCAACGTCGTAGCCGGACATGCCGGGCATCATGATGTCGAGCAGGATCAGATCCGGCGGCGTGCCGCCCAGTACCAGTCCGAGCGCCTTCTCGCCGCTGTTGGTCACCTTCACCTGGTAAAGATCCTTCAGCAGGTTGCTCATCAGGATCAGGTTTTCAGGGGTGTCGTCCACGATCAGGATGGTTGCCACATGGTCGATCGTTGTCCGTGCCATAGCTAGCCCTGATGTGGAGGGGGATGAACTCAATCATATGAAACATGTCATGGCCGTGCCACCGCAGGGTACGCCGCCGCGGCGCCTCGGCTCTCCCGGTTTGATTTTTCCAACGTGGATTCAAGCTGCGCCTATCGGCCTCGTTCAAGGAAACGGCAACCGCGGAACCGGGCACGCAAATGTTGCTGGATGAAGCTGCGCTCGCCCGCAGCGAAAGCAAACGCTGCAGGTCGAGTGGCCGCCGCCGATCGAAACCGGCGCTGTCCTACAGCACGCTGCGTGGATGACCGATGCCGCAATGCCATGGGCGCGGGTAAAAAGAATCGAGCCCATGCCCAGGAAAACGCCATGACCTCGCCTCACCCTCCCCGCCACGCTACGGAAGCGCAACGCGACCTCACCGAGAACCAGCGCGTGGAGGAAGCGGCGCGGCAACGGAGAATGCCAGCGCCCCCTTCACGACATTCGCCCTTCAAGCACGATACCGGCCGGCTGGCGCGCAACCGGTGCGGTGTTCATCGGCCATGAACGAGCAGAAATGGCCCGACACGCTGTGGCTGGTCCGTCACGGACAAAGCGCGGGCAATGTCGCGCGCGATGCCGCCGAAGCGGCATTGCTCAAGGAAATAGAGATCGCCGAGCGCGACATGGACGTGCCGCTGTCCGATCTGGGCCGCCGGCAGGCGTGTGCGCTGGGAGCGTGGCTGGGCGCGCTACCCGCCGATCAGCAACCGCAGGTGGTGCTGTGTTCGCCTTATCTGCGCGCGGTGCAAAGCGCCGAGCTGATCGGTGCCACAGCCAAGCTCGATATCGCGCTGATCCTGGATGAAAGGCTGCGCGAAAAGGAATTCGGCATCACCGATAGACTGACCCGGGCCGGTATCCAGGCGCGCTTTCCGGAACTGGCCGAACAGCGCGCCCATGTGGGGAAGTTCTATTTCCGCCCTCCGGGTGGCGAGAGCTGGTGTGACGTCATCCTGCGGCTGCGTAGCCTCGTCGATACCTTGACGCGCGAGTATCGGCAGGAACGCGTGCTCATCGTCGCCCATCAGGTCATCGTCAACTGTTTCCGCTATCTGCTGGAACGGCTGGACGAGCGCGAAATCCTCGATATCGATCGCCGCGGCGATGTACCCAACTGCTCGGTCACCCGTTACCGCTTCGACCCCACCGCCGGCCATCACGGCAAGCTCGTGCTGGAGGTGGCCAACTTCGTCGCCCCGATGCAGGAAACCGGCACCCCGATCACCCGTGAGCCCGATGCCCCGGTGGCGGCCAAGCCCTGAGATCGCCGCATGCACGTCATCACGACCCTCGATGAGATCTGGCTGCAGCGCCATCCGCTGCCCAGGCTGGACCCGGACGGAGACAAGGAAAGCCGCGGACACGTGCTGGTGGTCAGCGGCTCCTGTGAAATTCCCGGCGCGGCGCTGCTGGCCGCCACCGCAGCGCTGCGCGCAGGCGCCGGCAAGCTGACGGTCGCCACTGTGGCGCCCATCGCTCCCCACCTGGCGCTTGCCTTGCCCGAAGCGCGCGTGGTGGGGCTGCCGCTCACCCCATCCGGCGAGTGGGCTCTCAATGAACTGGGGCAGCTGATGGATAGCGTGGGCGACATCGACGCGCTGCTGGTCGGACCGGGTATGCAGCCCGAGGCCGCGACGCAGGCGCTGGCTTCGGCATTGCTGGCCGTCACGTCCTGCCCGGTGGTACTCGATGCCTATGCCATGGGCGCAGTGCTAGCCGGCAGGCTGCCACGGGCTGTGATCACCCCGCACGCGGGAGAACTGGCCCACCTCACGGGTCTGGCCAAGGAAGCCATCTTGAGCGCGCCGTGCGATACCGCGCATTGCGCAGCGACGCAGTGGCAAACCCAGGTGCTGCTCAAAGGCGCCACCACGTGGTTCGCCGAGCCCGACGGCGCGCGGTGGCGCCACGGCGGGGGCAACGCGGGGCTGGGGGTTTCGGGCTCGGGCGATGTGCTGGCCGGTGCGATCGCCGGCTTGTTGGCGCGTGGCCTGCCCATCCGCGAGGCGGCTGCCTGGGGCGTTGCCTTGCATGGACGCGCGGGAGACCAGCTGGCCAACCGGCTGGGTCCGCTGGGTTACCTCGCGCGGGAAATCGCTGATACGCTGCCCGTCGTCATGGCGAAATACGGCTGAACTCCCCCACCAGGGTAGGAACACCGGAAAGCACCGCGGCCGGCACATATGGCCGGCTGCGGTGCTCGTGTATCACCTCAATGCAGCTTGCCCGAGGCGGCAACTTCCTCCTCGTCGTGGATGGCGCTGCGCCGTGCATCCAGCGCTTCACCCAGCGCCTTCAGGTCCAGTGATTTCACTTCTTTCAACTTGGGGAACATTTCCCTTTCTTCTTCCTTCACGTGATGCAGCACATATTCGCTGACCACAGCGTAGAGCGCATCGAATCGCGTCGTTCCCGGTTCACAGGAACGCAATTGCCGGATGAGGTCTTTCACGCTGGCATGCTCGATCTCGGCCTCGTCCAGCATTTTTCCTTCCCTAGAAAGCGCCTTGCGCACCGCCGGATAGAACACCTCCTCCTCGATCCGGGTATGCACGGTCAGTTCCAGACAGGTTTCAGCGGCAATTCGGGCTTTCTCGGCCTGGGTGGTCGCGGTTTCAAAGTCCTTGAATAGCTGTTTGACCTTGGCGTGATCCTGCCGCAACGACTTGATCGCGTCGGGAGCGGCGCGCTGCACGGCTTGCCTCGCCGGTGGTGCTGTTTTGCGGGTGGAACGACGGGCCGGCGAGCTGGACTTGGTGGAAGTGGATTTCATGGGGTCCTCCAATGCTGGGTAGGGGAACAAGGGCCCGGGGATCAGCCACCAGGCCATGCAGCAACTACCCTAAGCGCCTGGGCTCTGGCGCTCTGTCGGCACGGCGCGCGATATTGTGTCGGCGCTTGCTCACAGGCCGAGAGCTTCAGGGAGCAAGGGGCGTTTCATCGCGCCACATGCATACCGCAAGCGCCAGCATCCACAGCAGCAGGATGGAAATTCCCAGCATATTGAGTGTCATCGCCAGTCCCGAGAACCCGGTATATGCGATCAGCAGACCAGCGAGCGCCGTTGACAGGCCACCGACGATGGCAAGGCCACCCATCCAGCGCCAATATCCTCGGTCAACGATCAATGCGCCGCCGTACACCATTGCCGTGAGCCCGAATAAAAGGCTGGACAGGCTGGCCAAGCCGATTTCCACCTGGCGTACGGCAAAAGCAGCGTAAAAAACCACCTCCTTCTGCAATGCGGGGGCGACTGCCCAGGCATCCACCATGGACTTCAACGCTATGCCATCCACGGCCTGCAGCGCGCCGGCCATGGCCAGGCTAGCAATCGCGCCGCCCGCGGCGATGCGTGCCCAACCTGCTCGCCCCTTCAGCTCCAAAAGCCGGGCGAGCAATATCAGCGCGGCCACAAGCAGACCAACGCCCACAAATTGGGTCAGATGGCTCGCGATCCACCCGTGATCGGTCGCGTATTCGGCAAATGCGGCGGCGGGCGCGTTCGGGTCTGCATGCATCGGATGCAGGTATGTCCCCAGTAGCAAGAGGGCGCTGCCGGTCACCGCGCACAATGCCCCCACGCGCCTTTCCGTGCGAGAAATCATGGTCATCCTCCTTGCATCAGTCACAGTGCGCGCGTCCTGCTTCAAAAGGTGAACGAGACCCGCTTATCTCCCGCCGGATATCAGGCGTAGCAACGTGGGCGCAACCAACTGCAAGCCCATGTACAGGAGCATGCAGCAAGCGATGACCAGCGTAGGAATCAGGAAGTACAGCGACAGCACGGCCATATCGTTGCTTGGCGCGAGCAATTTATAAGCAACCTTTCTCGCCACGGTCAACAGCGGCTCATGGACCGCAAATACAAAGAAACTGCCCCCCCCCCGCCCATAGCAAGGCCTTTTTCACCTTGATTGAACTCATCACCATGCTGGAAACCAATAGCAGCGATGCAATGCCGAGCAAGATACCTGCGTTATGGATATAGCTGTTATAGGCCTGGCCCTTGCTTGCGGCATCCAGCAGGAGTATGCCGGCGTACGCGGTTACGACTTGCAGGCCAAAGCGATCCAGGAAAAAGAGGCTGATATTGGCATACGCAAGATATGCGCCAGCGTAGAAAAATGCCACCGCGGCCACCGACGGAATATAAACCGGCCACCATTCAAAAAACCACAGCGTAAATATCGCCAGCAGAAAAAACCGTGGCATTATCTTGAGAATGAAATGAATGACCGACACCAGCAACGCCATGACCATCAAATCCCGGATGAACCAGAACTGAAATGAAATCGGACTGCGAGTCAATCCGAATATGGCGTTCAGGTAATCGAACACGCCAAACGTCGCAATAGGGTCATTCCTCCCGGAAAAGAACGCTTGCGTTGCGGAAAGGGATTGCGCCAGCGCGAGCAGTGACCCTCAATCCTGCCGCATTCATCGTCAGAAACATATCCTGAGAAAACACAACATTGTTTGTTTCGTTCTCCAGAGCCATAAAAGGGCGATTGACGGACATCTTCACCGGAAGACTCTGCCCTTTCGGTATCTTGAATGCGACTGCCTCCCCGGCGTGTGTATCGTTGACGACGTCTTCCGACATGCCGCCCGGGACGGAAACCATCTTCATTTTGCTTCCATCCATCTGGTCGATGGGGGTACACCTCGCAGTGAATGCAAGGGGGCGATCAAAAGCAAATTGGCAGCTGAATGCATGGCTTGTCCTCTTGAAATGACGCAGCCCGGCATGGAGACGCAAACAGCACGGCAAAGACAGCTTCAAGAAAACCGTTCAATGCAATGCGCGGCTAACAAACTCCGCTGGCAGCGTTGCGTTCGTTGCGCATCCCCCTTTCGTACTGCCTGCGACCGAAGAGAGTCCGGTTCAGCGGCTTTCCAGGCGGCCGTAGGGAGTCCGATTGATCGCCTTTCTGCGCGTTTCGTGCGCCTTGCCTGCACCATTGCACGGGGGTTTGCTAGCGGTTCCAGTCACCGCATGCCGAGTGACCGAAACAAACCACCCGCAGCGCCTTGCGTCCACCCCTTGGCCCATGGCAGTGGGCCAACGGCGCACAGATCGTGGAGGAATCATACCGACGCAGCGCTCCTTATGCAGCAAGTGCTTACAATTTGCTTTTTTTGTTTCTAAGTGATGACTTATCACCGTGCAAACCACCGGCGCTGCTGGCGCCCGCACCGGTCTGGCGGGGTGCACGCCAATGGCATTATTGCACCCTAGCCGCCTAGCATATTGCAATTGCGCCGGGCTTCTGGACTGCTATCTATGAAGCCTTGTTTCACACCAGGGGGGCGAAGGTCATGGATGGTAGCAGTCACGGCAATGGTCCTCACGGTGGCCAGCGCCCATTTGTTCAGAATGGCGTGCTCGGTTGGGCACCGGCCCAAGATCCTCGGGGGGGGCGAGCGTTTGTTCCGTTCTCCGGCACCGGCCACCGGATCGATGTCACCCACGGCGATGCCCACGGCCCGCTCAGCCCGCAAAACATCGGATTTCTGCGCGCGCAGGCAGATTTGCCTCAGCCCGTTTTCATGGGAATGCGGCACACCACCGATGCAGCCGATCGCAATCACAGTGCGTCTTCAGGAGGGCATCAGCAACCGGGTTTCTACGGAGATGCCTATTCGCTGGTCCCCAGAACCACGGCGCAGAACCGCTACCAGCAAATGGCCCAAAGCAGGCCTGATCTTTTTCAAGGGCTCAGGGCGAGCGCACTCACCTCCCCAGGCTTTGCCGGAACGGACCAGGAATTCAATCAGGCGGTCGAACATGGAATACGCAATTCGGTGAACTGGGATCTTGCTCGCTCGCCGGGCCGCACGGTGGAGCAACGGGTCGGCCACTTGGGGGACAACACCGAGTTCGCGCTGGTCAATATGGGCCGACAGCCCGGTACCCGGACCGATGCCACTTACGGCGCTTCCACCCCGAGCTTTGGCAAGACCCATGTCCCGGCGGCGAGCGTATTCAGGGAAATACAGCCCACTGGCCAGCAACTCGTCAATGAGTTGCCCCGTGGTTTGCGCACACAGGTGCATAACCCAAGCAACGATTTTGAAGTAACCGAAAGCCTGGTCGGCTCCTTTGGGCGGCGCATCAATAGCGCACTCGATACCATGCGCCCGCTCGCGCCCAGCAATGACTCTGCCGCGCAGCGACGGGAACGCATGGCCGCAGCGGCAGAACTCAGAGCGTTGCAAGGTCAGGCGCGGGGAAGGCCGGCCGAGCGCGAGCGACTGCACGATCAGATGCACGATCTGCAGAGCACAGTTCGCGCTCCGACGCGCTAGGCCGCGCCATTCAAACCGCGTGAAAAAAGATCTGCTGTGCCGCACTTCGCGTCACCTTCCGCCCCCCACCCCAGCGGCCGCCTTGCGCCGTGCCGCCCGAGCGTAGCCACCTTGCGGGTGGCCCCTTGCTTGCCCAATCGCAGAGCTTCAACCGCCTGGAATCACGAACTCTGGCGCCGATATGCCTGGTGGCGCGGGGTCGGTGGGCGCGGTTTTTCGACGCGCCACTATGCGTTGTCCCAGACTCCTGAGGGTGGCATCAGGCAGCCGGGTCGCCGCGCCGTAGATCAGCAGCTCTTCACGAGCGGCATGCTCGGGATACACAACGACAAAGCTTGCAAGCGCGGCCGGAGGCGGAATCGCCAGACCGTTTGTCACGTCCAGCAACCAGCGTCGCACCGCCTGCCAGAGCTGTGCCAGCGGCTCGTGTTCCTGCTCTATTTGCTGTAGCACCTCGCACAACACCGGGTCGCCCAGTGCGGCAAGCGCGGGGAAAAGATCCACTTCCTCGTCGGCGTGATGCAGCGGCGCCGCGATATCGAAGTAACGGATGATCTGCTGCGCCGCCTCTATGGCCTGCCGATCTGCGCCCTCACGCGCGACGTGCTCGGCCAGCTTGGCGGTCAGCTTGGCAAAGCGTCGCACCTTGTCATGGCAGGCGATCAGCAACTGGATCGGGTCGTCGAAATCCGCACGGGCCTGTATTCGGCCCGGCGGTGAGATATATGCCTGCATCGTGTTTCCTCGCAGCGGGGGGCCGCCCAGGCGGCCCCCAACTGAATCAACCACTCACTCAGCAAGCACTACGCCGACTGGCGAGCCGCCGCGAGCACAGGCGTTTCCGGAGTTGCCGGCGCAGGCTGCACCCAGAGTGCCCGCACCACCTGCGCAGCGAACAGCACCGCGCCACCGATGAACACCAGGTCACCGCCGGTGCGCACCCAGCGCAGCGTCTGCAGCAGCGGTTGCTGCAGGAAGGCTTCGCTGCGGGCATACCACAGCCCTTCCTTCACGCTGGCCAGGAACTGGATGATGCCGATCGGCAACAGGCTGGTCGCGATCATCAGCACCAGGCCCACATTGAGCGACCAGAACGCCGTCGCCATCCAGCGGTTGTCGAGCGCAAAGTTTGGCCGCACGTAGCGCAGCACCAAGAGCGTGAAGCCCAGCGCCAGGAAGCCGTAGACCCCGAACAGTGCGGCGTGGGCGTGCACCGGCGTGGTATTCAGCCCCTGCACGTAGTAGAGCGAGATGGGCGGGTTGATCATGAAGCCGAATACACCGGCGCCCAGCATGTTCCAGAACGCCACCGCCACGAAGCACATCAGCGGCCAGCGCAGCTGCGCCATCCACGCCGCACGATGCTTGAGGCGCCAGTTCTCCCAGGCCTCGTAGCCGAGCACGATCAGCGGCACCACTTCCAGCGCGCTGAAGCTCGCGCCCACTGCCATCACCGGCGTGGTGGTGCCGGCGAAATACAGGTGGTGGAAGGTACCGGGGATGCCACCCAGCATGAACAAGGATGCCGAAGCGAGGCTGGCAGCGGTCGCCATCGGCCGCGAGACCAGGCCCATGGTGGCGAAGATGAAGGCCAGCGCCGTGGTGGCGAACACCTCGAAGAAGCCCTCGACCCACAGGTGGACGATCCACCAGCGCCAGTACTCCATGATCGACAGGCTGGTGCGCTCACCGTAGAAGAAGCCCGCGCCGTAGAAGAGGCCGATCGCAACCACCGAGGCGGTCAGCAGCGCCAGCAGGTTCTTGTCGCCACCCTTCTGCCTTAGCGCCGGCACCATGCCGCGCAGCATCAGCACCAGCCACAGCACGAGGCCGATGAACTTGGCAATCTGCCACAGCCGACCCAGGTCGACGTATTCGTAGCCCTGGTGACCCAGCCAGAAGTTGAGGTTGGCCGGCAGCACCTGGGCGATGGCAAGGTAGTTGCCGACGAACGAGCCGACCACCACCAGCACCAGCGCCCAGAACAGCACGTCGACGCCCAGCTTCTGCCATTTCGGGTCGCGCCCGCCGTTGATCAATGGCACGAGGAACAAGCCGGCGGCAAGAAAGCCGGTGGCGATCCAGAACAGCGCGCTCTGGATATGCCAGGTGCGGGTCAGCGCATAAGGGAACCACTGCGACACGTCGAACCCGTAGAACTGCTGCCCTTCCACCGTGTAGTGCGCGGTAAAGCCACCGAGCAGCACCTGGAACACGAACAGCGCCACCACCAGGAACAGGTACTTGCCGAGCGAGCGCTGCGACGGCGTCAGCGGCACCGCGGTGAGCGGATCGCTCGCGGGCGCGGCTTCCTCCACCTCATCGTGCCGGCGCAGGAAGGACCAGCCCCACACCAAGAAGCCGATACCGGCGAGCAGCACCACCACGCTGGCAATCGACCACACCACGTTCTCGGCGCTGGGCTGGTTGCCGATCAAGGGCTCGTGCGGCCAGTTGTTGGTGTAGGTCACGTCACGACCCGGTCGCTCGGTGGCAGCTGCCCAGGCGGTCCAGAAGAAGAAGCGGGTCAGCGCCACGCGACGCTCGGCGCTCGGCAGCGTGTTCTCTTTCATCGCGAAGTTCTGGCGGCTGCGTTGTAGCGCCGGTGCGTCCGAGAACAACTGGTCGTAGTAGGCGGCAGTCTGCTGCATCGCAGCCGCGCGCCGTGGCGTAACGACCAGCTTGCCAGCGGCATCGGTGCGATTGCCGCGATATTCCTGCTGCAACGCCGCGCGCAGTGCACCCTGTTGCGGCACGGTGAGCGCGGCATAGGACTGACCGTGCTCCTGCTGCGCAGCCAGGTCCAGCCAGGCGGCGAGTTCGCGATGCAGCCAGTCAGCGGTCCAGTCCGGTGCCTGGTAGGCACCATGTCCCCAGATGGAACCGAGCTGCATGCCGCCGACCGATTGCCAGGCCGTCTGGCCGTCGAGGATATCGTCGGCGGTGAACAGCGTGGTGCCATCAACGGTCTGCACCTGCTGCGGGATGGGTGGCGCGTGGCGGTATACCTCGCGGCCGAAGTAGCCGAGCAGGCCGAACATCACGGCCACGACGGCGATCAGGATGAACCAATGCTTGCGGTAGGGACCCATGGCATAGTCTCGTCAGAGTAGGCAGCGTTTAGGCCTGCGCGTTGGCAACGAACAGCACGTTGTTTTCCAGATGGATGTGCTGCATCAGGTCCTGCTTGAGCTGGGCGGCGCCGGCAAACAGCGCGCGCCAGGTGTTGCAGGCGTCGGTGGGCGGCGTGAAGTCATGGGTCAGCCGCTCCAGCTCGTCCAGCGCCTCGCCGTGCTGGTCGTGCTCGGAGCGCATCACCGTGATCGGCCCCGACACCTGCCCCGGCCCGACCTGGCGCAGCATGGGGAACAGGATCTGTTCCTCCTTCTGCATATGGCTTTCCAGTTCCTGCAGCATGGCGGCGAGGAAGTCAGCGAGGCCCAGCGGGCAATCGGCGCGATCGCCGTGCACCTGCTCGACCCGCCGCGCCAGCCGGATCAATTCGGGCAATTGCTCGCGATGGCGTTCGTGATAGCGCTGCAGGATGTGATCGATCAGGCGCTCGCGCGAGACCTCGCGCCAGTCGGTGCCGCCTTGGTTGCTGTCGGCCAGCTGTTGCAGCGCATCGGCGAGCTCTTCTGCGTTGAGGCGCCGGCGCTCGGCCGCCTCGCGCAGCGATCTGCCGCCGCCACAGCAGAAATCGAGCTTGTGGCGATGGAACAGCGCGGTGGCGCCGGGGATGTCGCAGGCAATCTGGCCTAGGGAGCGATCGAGCAGGTTCATGGTGGTCTCCTTGATGATGCCCTTACTTCAGCAACATGTATGCCACCGACCCAGCCCAGTTTTGTTGCGCCCTGCACGCCCTAAAGGGTTATAATTACCCTCACGTGATAGGGTTTTTTTGACCCCAAAAGGGTATTTAGTACCATGATCGAAATTGGATTGCTGGCCGACCTCGGCGTGGACCTGCCCCAGCCGATACGGCTGCAACGGCTGCTGATAGCCATACGCGCCCAGTTCGGCTGCCAGGCCATTGGCTTGTTGCGCCTGGACGGCGACGCGCTCTACCCCTTGGCAGTAGAGGGCCTGGGCGAAGAGGTTTTGGGGCGCCGCTTCGTGGTGTCGCAACATCCGCGCCTCGCCGCCATCCTCTCGCAGCGAGAGCCCATCCGCTTCGAGCCGGGCAGCCCGCTGCCGGATCCGTACGACGGCTTGCTGGCCCACCGTCCCGGCGTGGCGTTGCCGGTGCACGACTGCATGGGCATGCGCATCGATGTCGAAGGCGCCGTCTGGGGCGCGCTGACGCTCGATGCCTTTGACGGCCACAGCTTCGCTGCCCCGGCCATCGCCACCTTGCCGCACTACGCCCTGCTGGCCGCCGCCGCGGCGCGCACCGGCCAGCTCGAACAGAACGTGCGCGCACTCCGGCAAACCGCCGGGACGCCAGCGGGCGAGCGCCTGAGCGGCCAGCACGAACTGGTGGGCCGCCACCCGCAGTGGCTGGCGATGCTGCACGAGCTCGATATCGCGGCCGCTTCCGACCTGCCAGTGCTGCTGCTGGGCGAAACCGGGTCGGGCAAGGAGCTGCTGGCGCATCGGGTCCATCAAGGCTCACCCCGGCACGGCAAGCCGCTGATCCAGGTGAACTGCGCGGCGCTGCCCGAAGCGCTGGCCGAGGATGAGCTGTTCGGCCACGCCAAGGGCGCATTCTCCGGCGCGAACACCGAGCGCGCCGGTCGGATCGAGGCCGCCCATGGCGGCACGCTGTTTCTCGACGAGGTGGGCGAGCTGCCGCTGACGCTGCAAGCCAAGCTGTTGCGCACGCTGCAAAACGGCGAAATCCAGCGCCTGGGCGAGGATAGACCCCGGCGCGTCAATGTACGCATCGTCTCGGCCACCAACCGCAACCTGCAGCAGGCGGTGCGCGACGGGCGTTTTCGCGCCGACCTGTACCACCGGCTCTCGGTCTATCCGGTACCGGTGCTGCCGCTGCGCGAACGCGGCAACGACGTGCTGCTGCTGGCCGGGCGCTTTCTGGAAATCAATCGTGCCCGGCTGGGACTGCGCAGCCTGCGGCTGACACCCGACGCCGAGCTCGCGCTGCTGGGCTACGACTGGCCGGGCAATGTGCGCGAGCTGGAACATGTGGTCAGCCGCGCCGCCATCCGCCTATTGGGGCGCGGCACCGCGCACCACGAGCTGGCGGCCCTGGACGCGGCCACGCTGGACCTGGCTCCGCTGCCGAGCCCGGTGCCGCAGGCGCCGGCACAAGCCGTGCCGTCGAGCCGCGGCTGGCACGATACCGTCGAGGACTTCGAGCGCTCGCTGCTGCAGGCACGTCTGGAACAGGCCGGTGGCAACTGGGCGGCGGCCGCGCGCTCTTTGGGGATAGACGCGAGCAATCTGCACAAGCTGGCCCGGCGGCTGGGGCTGAAAACCTGAGCCCCCCCGATCACGACCTCCTCAGCGCAGCACCAGGTTGGATAGGATTTGGTACTAGGCTTGGGGCACAGCGAATAACGCCATATCCAAGGCATACAACGCCATGGCAGGCGCTATCAGGCCCGCTCCGAATGCCTCGCGAAAAGATCGCAAGCAAGCGCCAAGGTCAGCCGTGATCGGCAAGCCCGTGCTCGACGGCGTAGACCGCCACCTGCACCCGGCTGCTGAGATTGAGCTTCTTCAGGATGTTCTGCACATGGATCTTCACCGTGCTTTCCGACACATCCAGGCTGCGGGCGATTTCCTTGTTGCTCTCGCCGTGCGCAAGGCAGGCGGCGATCTCGCGCTCGCGTGGCGTCAGCCGCTCGCTCGCACCGGCGCCAGCCTGCGGCGCCTGGCCTTGCACACGAAAACGCGCGACCAGCTTGGCCGTCATGCTGTCGGCAATCACCGGCTCGCCAAGCGCGGCCTTGTGCACGGCGGCGACCAGCGCATCGACCTCGATGTTCTTCACCAGAAAGCCCATCGCGCCGCGATGCAAGGCCTCGGCGAGCTCATCGGCCTCCTCCGACACGGTCAGCATCACCACTGCGGCGTCAGGCACCTCCTGCACCAACAATTGCAGCGTATCTAGCCCGGACAAGCCGGGCATGTTCAGATCGAGCAGGATCACGTCCGGATTGCAGGCCTTGGCGCGCTTCACGCCCTCGACACCGTCGGCCGCCTCCGCGACCACCTCCATGTCGCTCTGCCGCTGCAGCAGCTGCCGCACGCCGGAACGGAACAAGGTGTGGTCATCGATCAGCAATACACGCACCGTCATCAATCAGGCCTCCGCGGATTCAAGCCGCTTGTCTGTGAGCGGCATCGAGCCGCAAGCGCAACCGCACGCCGGCACCGGGCCGGCTGTCGAGCTGGAGCAGGGCGCCGATGCGCGCAGCGCGCTCCTGCATGATGGCAAGCCCCACGTGCTGCTCGCTGCGCGCGGCAACCTCATCCGGATCGTACCCGTTGCCATCGTCGCTCACGACCAGTTCGAAATCGCGCTGGTTGCACACCTGTACCGCCACCGCGCTCGCCGCCGCATGCTTGCGCACATTGGACAGCGCCTCCTGCAGCACGAACAGCACCTGCAGCTGCTGCTCGGGCGGCAGCGGCGCGCCATCGTCCGTGATCGACAGGTCGACCGGTATGCCGGTCTGGCGCTCGAAACGCGCCGTCGTATCGCGTATGCCGCGCAGCAACTCACCCTGCTCGAACTTGTCGCGGAAGTTGGAGAGCAGTTCACGCACGTCCTGGTAGCTCTCGCCGACACCGGTGCGCAGCTGCGGAACGATGTCGCGCACGTCGTCCAGCGCGCCGCGCCGCGCCGCATCCTCGAGCAACTGCACCTGCAGATTCAGGAAATTGAGCCCCTGCGCAATACTGTCGTGCAGGCCCTGCGCGACCAGGTTGCGCTCCTGCGCCACGGCAAGCTGCCGCGCCTTGGCGGCAAGCCGGCGGTTTTCCAGCGCCACGCCCAGATGCTGGCCCAGTGTTTCCAGCAGCTGGACCTCGGCGGCGCTCAGCGTGCGAGGCTGGGCGAAATGCAGCGAGAACGAACCGAGTACCTCGTTGCGCGAAGTGATGCGAAAAACCGCCAGACTGGCGAAGCCCGCCTTGCTGCACTCATAGGATTCGGGCAATGGCAGCTGGCGGAAGTCGCGCACCAGCACCACGCCATCGCGCGTGGCCTGGCCGCAAAAGCAGTCGTCCACCTTCATGCAGTGCTCGTTTTCCTCAAGCTCCGTCGGCATCCCGTCCGCCACGACCAGTAGCAGTTTCTCGCCCGCCGGGTCCATCGCGCGGATGCTGCAGCCTCCGGCGCCGAACTGCCGGCGCACCCGCTCCAGAAAGCCCTGGCAGATGTCCTTGATTTCGCCCGGCTGGTTCAAGAAGGCAGCGGTATCGTAAAGCGCCGCCAGCTCCAGATTCTGCGCTTCCAACTGGGCGGTCTTGAGTTGCACTCGCGCCTCAAGATCGCGGTAGACGCCGTCGAGCTCCTCGGCCATGTGATTGAAGCCGGCGGCCAGGGCACCGAGCTCGTCGCGCGACTCGACGGGCAGGCGCACGCTGAAGCGACGCGCCGCCACGCCGACGAAACCTTCCTGCAAACGCTGCACCGGCATGATGATCCACAGATACAGCAGGCTGATCATGACCAGTGTCCCGACACAGGCGATGACGATCAGCACGGCCTGCGAGAAGCGCAACAGCGAGGTCTTGTAGGCATTGTCGACCTCGATCATCCGGACCAGCCGATCGGCATTGGCGACGAAGTCCGGCAGCACGGCAAGGTAATGATCGAGCTCCCCGCCCCGCAATGCCTGTTGCGCCGCAGGCTGCAGCTGTCGTTGCCACAGCCCGGTCACATGATCGAACTGCGTCCGGATGGCGGAATCGGCCGGCAGGAACAAAGGACGGGCCGGTACACCGCGCCGCAGCCGCTCGAGCGTGCTTTGCTGCGCGGCGAGTATCTGGGTCGAGCGCTGGATGTCCTGGGGCTGCTGCAGCAACGCCAGCCCGATCTGGTTGGCCCGCATGCGCAGGCTGCCGGTGTCGTTGATCGCCGCCCCCGCGCCTTCCAGCTGCCACGATAGCCACAGCGTCCAGCCGGTCATCGCCAGCACCACGCACAAGGCGACGATGCTGCTGGCGACGATACGGGTCGACAGGCTGTGACGAGCCCTCGTCTCCGGTAGCGGTTGCTCATCCATGACCCGCTCCATGGGCAGCGCGCTGCCAGCTGCCCGACTTGCCACCGTGTTTTTCCAGCAGGCGCATGTCGGTGATGCTCATGCCGCGATCGACCGCCTTGCAC
>NZ_JANBVF010000053.1 GCF_024437655.1 Chitinolyticbacter albus | reverse complement strand
ATCTTCCGCCCAATCCGCTAAACCCCTGATCGGCAACGGAACATCACAACAGCATGCGCGAGGAACCGGCGGAATGGGCCAGAACAGGCGGCCTGAAGCTGGGCGTAACAGGCCGGCGTAACGCGCGCCCCACCCTATCCCCCTCAAGACTTAATAACGACAAAGCCGGGTCATGGCCTCGCGGATGTACTCCCACGATGCAACATCTGCCCGTCGTTGAAAAATCTACATTGCATCGCCAAGGCCGATAGAACGAACCAACGGCCAACGTGCCCACCGCTGGCTCGGCGCCGGGGCGGCACGCTGCTTGCCCCTGACTGCAGTGCGGCTGGAACACCCAGTCGATACTTCCCACGCAGACAGGAGTTCATCATGGCCAACCCACGTCGAGCCAGTAGCCAGCAGGACAAGGACAAGCAAAGCGGCAGCGGCAGCGGCAGCGGCAGCAAACAGCAGGATGCCAGCACCAAGCGGACGTCCGGAAG
>NZ_JANBVF010000052.1 GCF_024437655.1 Chitinolyticbacter albus | reverse complement strand
CCAACCCACGTCGAGCCAGTAGCCAGCAGGACAAGGACAAGCAAAGCGGCAGCGGCAGCGGCAGCGGCAGCAAACAGCAGGATGCCAGCACCAAGCGGACGTCCGGAAGCGGCAGCGGCACCAGCCAAAGCAGTCGCCAAGGCAGCAGCCAGCAGAAGCAGGACCGTAAGTCCTAAGCCTTGCTGAGCAGCCTTGTGCCCTCACGGAGTGGGCCGACGACCCGGCCCACTTCTCATTCCCACGCCCTGTGGAGTAGATCATGCGCGCTACCGTATTGCTATTGCTCGCCCTCGCTGCGGCCATCCAGTTGCCAACCCAGGCGGCGCCCACCACGGCCATTACCTCGACACCAGCCGCGCGGATCGAACCTTCCGGCGTGCGTGATGTGGATCAGGAGTTCATCGCACAAGCGGGGGCCTCGGGTCTCGCCGAAGTGGAGGCCGGCCGGCTGGCGCTGAAGCAATCCGATTCGGAAGGCGTCAAACAACTCGCCAATATGCTGATCGACGATCACACCAAGGCGAACGAACGGCTCAATACCATTGCGGCATTGAAAAACCTCAGCTTGCCGCGCGAACCCACGCCGCAAAGCCGCCAGCAGCTCGCCAAGCTGCAGCAAAAATCTGGCAAGGCATTTGATGACGCCTATCTAAAGCAACAGCGCGAGGGGCACGAAAAATCGATCGCGCTCCATCGCCAGCAGGTGCGAGCGGGAGGCGATGCCGATCTACGCCAGTATGCCGCCGATACCTTGCCGGTCATCGAGGGCCATCTGAAGCATATCCAGACGCTGATGCAGGGTACGCACGCCCGACATCCCGAATAAGATAAGGACGCACGATCAATGTGGGCACTGGCGGAGGCGTATCGATCACGGCTGCGCGGCGCCCAAGCCCGGGCGAAGTCGCCACGCATGGAATGCAGTATTGATACTGCACTGCCGATACCGGTAGCTTCGGCGCCTCGGACATTGAATACGTGATGCGCCGCCGGGTTATGCAGCAGCTCCAGCATCGGCTGCGTGGCCCGTTGCACCGCCAGCACCTGCAACAGGCGCGCGTCTGCCATGCCCGTGCCAGGTCAAAATCTTCAATCGGCGCAGGATGACCGCCTCTGCAAGGTGATGACGGCTTCAGCGGCCCGGCCTTGCGTCGTCGAGCGGGACCAGCTTGCGGGTAGCGCCGGCTGAGGCAGCAAGGACAGCACCGCATCAGCCACCTGGTTTGGCGTCACCCGCCGCAGGCAGTCGTGATGACCTTGCGGGCACTCGCTCTTGTAGCAGTACTTGCACGGCACATCGTGATAGAGCAGCACGTGGCGGATCAGCCACGGCGTGTGCTGCGGGTTGGTCAGCGCGTAAAGATCGACCAGCGGGGTACCCAGCGCCGCCGCCATATGGGCCGGACCGCTGTTATTGCTGAGCACCACGTCGGCCTGCTCGATCGCCGCGGCAAGCTCGGCCAGATCCGCCCGGCCCGCCAGCGACAGCGTCGGCACCCCGGCGCGCCGGCGGATCTGCTCCACCTGCGCCAGCTCGCCCACTGATCCGGTCAGCACGACCTGGCAGCCGGCCTCAACCAGCTGCCGGATCGCCACCGCGAAGTATTCGCCCGGATAACGCCGCGATGGCGCAGAGGCGCCCGTATGCACCACGACGCAAGGGCGCGTAGCGTCGAACCCCTGGGCATCCAGCAGCCGTTCCAGCCGGCGGCGCGCCTCGGGCGGCACTTGCAGCGACATGCGGCGCGCCACCGGCCGGCAACCCACGTGATCGACCAGATCGAGCTGGCGCTGTACCTCGTGCCGCAGTCCGCCTTCCGGTTCGATCTCCTTCGCCCAGTCGCTGAGCAGGTGGTAGGGATTCTCGCGGCAGTGCGCCAGCCGCAGCGGGATACCGGCGAGGTAGCAGAAATACGCGGCCGGCAACGGGTTCTGGCTGTAGACGGTAAAGATCACCGCCGCATCGAACTGCCGCGCCGCAATCTCGGCACGGACCCGCTCATTCTCTTCGGGGGTGATCTCCTTGCCACCCTTCATCCATGGCGCCTCGAACACGATCACGTCGTCGATCTCGGGCACGAGGCGCGCCAGCGCAGCGCCAGAGGACGACGCCAAGAGGGTGATCTGCCGGCCGGGCACCGCCGCCTTCAACGCGCGGATGGCCGGCGTGCTCATCAGCACATCGCCCAAGTTGTCGAGCCGCACGCAGAGCACGCGCTGCGCGACCTGCCATGCGGCGCTCATCGGGCACGCTCAAGCGGCAAGGGGGATAACAGCTGCTGCATCGCGATATGGCTGGCGGCATCGGGCAGATCGCGCGCCAGGAAATCAGGCTTGCGCAGCGGCGTCATCACCCATTCGGTTTCGTGGCCAACGTCGAGCAGGATGCTGCGGCAGCCGGCGCCATGGCCCGCCTCGACGTCATCGAGGATGTCGCCCACGAGCCAGGAGCGTGCCAGATCGATGTCGTGCAGCTCGGCCGCCTGCAACACCATGCCCGGCGCGGGCTTGCGGCAACAGCACAGCCCGGCGCCCTCCTCCTCGGCGATTCGCGTTAACCGCTCGATCTCTGGCGTGAGTTGCGGATCGGGGATATCCGAATTGCCGCCGACCGCCAGCGGCGAGGCGTGATCACTGATCAAGGCAATGCGATGCGGCATGGGGCTTTCCTCTTTGCAATGAACTCGGGAGCGTTGCAGCACACCCGTCGTCCTCTGCATCTGGCAATCGCCGTTCCGCTTCGTACGTTGCGATACAAAATGATAAGTAAATTATTGTTTTTCATGAACAAATAAATACAACCCCACTCCAGCGCCTGTCAGCTGAACGCCTATATAGAGCGCTCGTTCGGACTGGCACCGCTGGCCATGGCATCGGGCTGGAGCGGTATCGGCAGTGGCTGGGCAAGGCTCGCCGGCAGGTCCGGACCATTACGCCGGGCCTGCAGGCCGCGCCCCCCGCTGGGCCCCCCGAAGCCCCATCGAATCAGAAAAAGTAAGGCGCCTCTTTGAAATAGGGCACATCCCGAGGCGGATCGATCGGTTGCGGATCATGCGGCTCCTCGGGCTGCGGCGGCTCCGATGGAATCGGCGGATCGTGACGCGGCTCGGGCTGGTGATTGGGATCGAGTGGCTCGGGGCGCACATCCGGCTCGGGATCGCGTTGCGGCAGATTGGGCTCGCCAGTCGGCGGCAGGTAGGGCTTATGCGCCGGTGCCTCGCTGGGCTCCTCGACCGGTGGCCCCGATTGCCCCGGCTGTATCGGAATGGGCACGCCGCACATGGGGTGCCCCTCGGTGGGGATGGCTTCCGGTTGCAAGGGGGCGCCATCCTGCATCTGCCAGCCATCATCGAGCTGGCGCTGCGCCACCAGTTCACCGAGAGTGCATGGGGTCTGCATGGTCTTCTCCGTACAAGGCCGTCACAGCGCGGCCGACACCGTGGTCTTTGCAAGCTCCGTGCCCGAGTGCGGCTTCGCCGCATGAGCTGGGCCCGTGCAAGATCTGCCCCCGATTGAAAAAACTACATCTCCCGCGTGCCCGCCCAACCGGCAAATCGCGCCAGGTGGGCGCTCGCCGATGGCATGACAATTGCAAGAGCGGCGAGCGGCCCGAACCGGGCAAGGCGCGGGAGGACGGCAGTGGAAAAGTGCGAGCATTGCGGCAGCGAAAGCGAATGGACCTTTGCCCTCACCATTGGCGGCAAGACCCATATCTTCGATAGTTTCGAGTGCGCGATCTTCACCGTGGCGCGCCCCTGCGGACATTGCGGCAGCCGCATACTCGGCCATGGCGTCAGCTCGCGTTTCGGCCTGTTCTGCTGCGAACGTTGCGCCGAAGGCTTTGAAGCCGCGATCAACGCCCAGGCTGAAGGCTAAGCCAGGCGCCGCCTTGCGCTACGTATGCAGCGATGCGCCAGGCCTGCAACGTGTGCGTCGGGGCAAGGGTTTTGCCTATCAGGACGGCAACGGTCGTCCCGTGCGCGACGCCGAAACACTGGCGCGCATCGCCAGCCTGGCAATTCCGCCGGCTTATACCGACGTCTGGATCTGCGCGGCCGCAGAAGGCCACTTGCAGGCGACCGGGCGCGATGCGCGCGGGCGCAAGCAGTATCGCTACCACCCGGATTGGGTCGCCGCGCGCAGCGAGCACAAGTACCAGGCGCCGCCAGGTCGATGCCGATCTCGCCCAGCCCGGCCTTGGCGCGGACAAGGTGCTCGCCACCATGATCGCCCTGCTCGATACGACCTTGATCCGCGTCGGCAACGCGCGCTACACCCGCGAAAACCACAGTTATGGGTTGACCACGCTGCGCAATCGCAATGTGGATATCAGCCACGGCGAGCTGTATTTCGATTTCGTCGGCAAGAGCGGCGTGCACCGCAAGGTGCGACTCAAACACCCGCAGCTGGCACGCATCGTCCGGCGCTGCCAGGCCTTGCCGGGGCAGGCGCTGTTCCAGTACCTGGATGAGGCAGGCGAGCCGCGCGCCGTCAACTCGCAGGACGTCAACGATTACCTGCGTCGCCACGCCGGCGATTTCACAGCCAAGGACTGCCGAACCTGGGCCGGCAGCGTACTGGCGCTGGCCCTGTGCCACCAGGCACGCGGGCTGCCCGAGGGCATCAGTGCGCGTAAACGCGCCTACACGGGCGTAGTCCGCGCCGTGGCGCAGCAGCTGGGCAATACGCCCGCTGTATGCCGCAAGAGCTATATCCACCCGCCCATCGAGGATGCCTTCCTCGCCGGTGAACTCGATGCCCTGCCCCACCAGCGCGCCCGCCGCTGGCTCAGCGCCGATGAAATGCAGCTGCTGCACTTACTCTCGACGCCATAACGTGCAGCGGGCACAACCCCACTCGGAAGGCTTGCAGCGTGGCCGCGCCGGCCCCGAAGCAGCCTGGCACGCTGCTTGCCCCTGACTGCATTGCGGCTGGAACACCCAGTCGACACTTCCCACGCAGACAGGAGTTCATCATGGCCAACCCACGTCAAGCCAGTAACCAGCAGGACAAGGAAAAGCAAAGCGGTAGCGGCAGCAAGCAGCAGGATGCCACCAGCACCAAGCGGACGTCCGGCAGCGGCACCAGCCAAAGCAGTCGCCAAGGCAGCAGCCAGCAGAAGCAGGACCGTAAGTCCTAAGCCTTGCTGAGCGGCCTTGCACCTTCACGAAGTGGGCCGACGACCGGCCCACTTTTTCCATCCTTGAGCGCGCCTATGCGCTCAGCCAGATTCTTGCGCGTGAAGTTCCTCAGCAGTACAACGCGACAGATCAACGTGAGGGCGCCACCACCGGCGTTTGCAGCTCACATCCACCTGCCTGGCCGCCCCGGTATGGCGCTTGCTAAAGAAGCGCACAGCCACCGTTCCCGGAGCCGCGCCATGCAACAGGCCACTGCCTCTTCCCCCCCCGTTTGTTCAACTGCCACACAGCGCAAGCCCCGTGAACAGGTGTTCGACCTATTGCGCGGCGAGCATCGTCACCTCAAGCAGGCCTTTCGCGACATCGGCCGCATGGGCGACGCAGCGCCCTACGATGTCGATCTGGTCGCCCGTACTTGTGCCGCGTTGGAAGCGCATATCCGGCTGGAAGAAGAACTGTTCTTTCCCATCGTGTGTACCCGCTGGCGGGCGGCGCCCCTCGTCGATGCCGCGCAATTGCGCTATCGCGGCATCAAGCAGCTGGTGGGCGAGCTCAAGCGCATGCCGGCACACGATCCGCTCTTCAACGCCAGATTCCGGGTGCTATCGGGCTACATGCGGCTACAGATGCGCGAGGAGGAAAACACGCTGTTCAAGGTGCTGGCCCATGTCGACCTGCACTGGCAGGCACTGTTCGACGCGTTGCGGCGACGCCAGGCCGAACTCGTCATCGAGTATTGCCTCGCATTGCGGCGTGGGCCGCGGCGCGTGATTTATCCCCCATCGATTCCCACCCCCGCACGGAGCGCCACATGACACAAGACCCCGCCGAAAACGCCAAGCTGAAGGATCTGGCACAGCACCATGCGCCGCAGGGCGATACGCTGACCACTGATCAAGGCGTCAAGATCAGCGACAACCAGAACAGCCTGCGCGCGGGACCGCGTGGGCCCACGCTGCTCGAAGACTTCATCCTGCGCGAGAAGATCACCCATTTCGATCACGAGCGTATCCCAGAGCGCGTGGTGCACGCGCGCGGCGAAGCGGCGCATGGTGTGTTCCAGGTGTACGAATCGCTGGCGCCGATCACCTGTGCCGGCTTCTTGCAGGACCCCTGCCGCAAGACGCCGGTGTTCGTGCGCTTTTCCACCGTGGCAGGCTCTCGCGGCTCGGCCGATACGGTGCGCGACGTGCGCGGCTTTGCGGTGAAGTTCTACACCGACGAAGGCGTGTTCGATCTCGTGGGCAACAATATCCCGGTGTTCTTCATCCAGGACGCAATCAAGTTCCCCGATCTGGTGCACGCGGTCAAACCCGAGCCCGACAGCGAGATGCCGCAGGCGGCCAGCGCGCACGATACCTTCTGGGATTTCATCTCGCTGATGCCCGAGAGCACGCACATGATCATGTGGGTGATGTCCGATCGCGCCATCCCGCGCAGTCACCGCATGATGGAAGGCTTCGGCGTGCATACCTTCCGCCTGGTCGACGCCGCCGGCGGCTCGCGTTTCGTGAAGTTCCACTGGAAGCCCTTGCTGGGCATCCACGCGCTCGCCTGGGACGAAGCGCAGAAACTGGCCGGGCGCGATGCGGATTTCCACCGCCGCGACCTGTGGGAAGCGATCGAAGCCGGTGATTATCCGGAATGGGAGCTGGGCCTGCAGATCGTCGAGGAAGCCGAAGCGGACCGGCTGGGTTTCGATCTCCTGGATCCGACCAAGCTGATCCCGGAAAACGTGGTGCCGGTAAGGCGCGTGGGCAAGCTCACGCTCAACCGCAATCCGGACAACTTCTTCGCCGAGACCGAACAGGTGGCGTTCCATCCGGGCAATATCGTGCCGGGCATCGATTTCAGCGCCGATCCGCTGCTGCAGGGCCGGCTGTTCTCCTACCTCGATACCCAGCTGCTGCGCCTCGGTGGGCCCAACTTTCACGAGATCCCGATCAACCGCGGCATCTGTCCGTTCCACAACAACCAGCGTGACGGCTTCAAGCGCCACACCGTCGCCACCGGCCGCGTCGCCTACGAGCCCAATTCGCTGGCGGGCGGAGCGCCGCACGAGGTCCCCCCGGAACAGGGCGGCTTTCACTCGGTGCCCGAAACGCTGGGCTCGCCCAAGCTGCGCATCCGCAGCGCGAGCTTTTCCGAGCATTTTGAGCAGGCCCGACTGTTCTGGATCAGCCAGACCGGCGTCGAACAGGACCATATCGTCGAAGCGTTCACCTTCGAGCTCAGCAAGCTCACCGTGCCGGCGATCCGCGAGCGCATGGTGCAGGCGCTGGAAACGGTGGATGCCACGCTGGCGCAGCGCGTGGCCGAGGGCCTGGGCCTCGTGGCAGGCGGCCAAGCGCCGGCTCAAGCCGCCACACTGCTGCAGCCCTCACCCGAGCTCTCGATGATAGGCAGTGGCGATGGTTCGATCCGCACCCGCAAGGTGGCGGTGCTGGCGGCCGACGGCGTCGACGACGAGGCTGTCGATACGCTGCGCCGCGCGCTCGAGGCCGGCGGCGCGCACTGCCGGGTGATCGCCGCACGGCTGGGCGAGGTCAACACGGCCGGCGGCACCCGACTGCGTATCGACCACACCTTTGCCACCATGCCCTCGGTGGCGTTCGATGCGGTGTTCTTACCCGGCGGTAGCGACCATATCGAGGCACTCAGCGACAGCGGGGAAGCCGTGTACTACCTGCTGGAGGCATACAAGCACGGCAAGCCGATCGCGGCCACCGGCGAGGCGGTCGATCTGCTCGACGGGATCAGCATCGTGCCCGACGACTGCGGCGGCAGTCTCAATGGCGTGGTCTGCCAATGCGACGGTGCCACGCTGGAAACAGTGGCCGAACGCTTTGTCGCGGCGATCGCGCGCCACCGTTTCTGGCAGCGCGACGACCGACACCAGATTCCGGCGTGACCGGGCCGGGCCAGGGGCCGGCTAGATGCGGTCCTTGGCCGACCTGGACGGGGTTTCCACGTCGCCACCGTCCATGCGCACCACGCTGAACTCGCCGTTGCTTTCCATGTACGCGGCCTTCACCGCATGTACATCGTCGATGCCGTGTTCGCGCAATTGCGCCTTCAGTTCTTCAAAGGCGATGAACTCGCGGCGCAGGTTGCGGTGCAGCACCTCGCCGCGACGGATCAACAGCAAGGGCGGCGGTTCGAGCAGCCGGCGCATCGTCGCCGAATAGTAGGTGAGCATATCAAGCAACGAGTTCCATCCGAGCAGGGTACCGATCAGGATGAAACCGTCGCTCACCGTGCGGTAGTCGCCGGTCATTGCGTTCTGCGAGGCGTCGGCCACCAGTACCAGCAGCAGCACGTCCGCCACTGTCACCGAGCCGATGTTGCGTGGCATCAGCACGCGGAAGATCAGGAACAGAAACCAATAAAGCGCGGATCCACGGATCACGAGCTCCCACGGGTCAAGGCTGAGTCCGAACAGTGCATTCCAGTCCATGCGCGCCCCTCGCCCGCGGCAGCGGGCATGGAAAAAGCGCCCTTCAGGCGCCGTTGAGGCCAGACGCACCCAGCCGGGCACGTCTGGCTGCCAGGGTCAGACCGCGATACGGCGGAAACGCTCGCGCAACGCCTTGATTTCGGCGTGGTTGCTCAGCACCCCCTGATACTGCCGAGTGATTACATCGTGCACCTCACCGGGCAATTGCTTTTCCAGCGCTTCCGCGTAGCGGGCCTTGGCGGCATCCTCGCCCCGCTCGCACTCTTCGAGCGCCGTCAGATCATCGTGGCTGGTGACAGCCGCACGCAGCGTCACCCAGCCGCGGTGCACGGCGCCGGCCACGCTGCCGCCTACTTGGGCATGACCGCCATACTCGAGTACAAGCCGGGCGAGCTCCTCGGCCGAGGCCCGGCATTCGGTCGCGCGCAGGCGAAACAGGTTTTTCAGTTCGGTGGCCTTGGCCTGCTCGATGCAGGTGTTGAATCCGTACTCTCCGTCCTTGCAGGTTTCGATCAGATCATTGAGGACATTGACGACATCGCTGTTGTCCATGGTGGGCTCCTTGGCAGATTTGCAGGTGTGATCATTGCGGCCGTCACAGCACCACCTGAGCAAAATGCATACCGGCGGCGGAAGCTGCCCGGCTGCGGCGAATCGGCGAGACGTCGCCATTCGCGACGGGAACGAATTGCACCGGCGTGTAGAAATTGCAAGGCACGGGAGCGGCGGTTGGCGCGCGTTGGCGCGCGTTGGCGCGCGTTGGCGCGCGTTGGCGCGCGTTGGCGCGCGTTGGCGCTGCGGAGCCTGGCACAACCCTTGCATGGAAATGCACCCGATCGTCATGCCAGGTCTACAACTTGCCCGTGCTCACCGCGCTGTCGCACTTGCCCTTGGTCGCCACCGGAGCCGCCTCATGAACCGCCCGGGAATACTGCTTGAACACCAGCAGCATCAGACCCTCACCCCCCGGCTGCAGCAGGCGGTGCGGCTGCTGCAGCTCTCCACCCAGGATTTTTCGCTGGAGCTGCGTGATCTCCTGGCCGTGAACCCCTTCCTGGATATCGAGGACAGCCCGCCAGATTCGCCTGCCGAGCCCGATCCGGCCGCTGACGAAGTGGACAGCAGCGAGCCCGACGCCTTTGTGGATGCGGAGCCCTGGGGCAATGGCAAATCCACGCCAGCGAGCGACGGTGCGCTGGATCAGCTGGCGCTGACTGCTGCCAACGAGACGCTGCAGCAACACCTGCATCAGCAGCTCAACGTGCTCAACCTGACCGAGCGGGATCGGCTGCTCGCCGCGCTGGTGATCGAGGCGCTCGACGACGACGGCTACCTGCGGATCGAGCTTGACGAGCTGGGCACGCTGCTCGAGCTCGATCCGCCAATCGAGCCTTGCGAGATGCAGTACGCGCTGACGCTGGTGCAGTCGTTCGACCCTGCCGGCGTCGCCTGTCGCGATGTCGCCGAATGCATAGCGCTGCAACTGGTGGCGCTCCCTCCCAGCCGGGAACGCGATCTGGCCCACCTTATCGTCACACGGGAATTGAGCCGGCTGGCCGTGCGCGACATCACCGGCCTTTCCCAGGGCTTGGGGTATCCAGTGGCACAGACCGAAGCGGCGGCGCAGCTGATCCGCCAGCTCGACCCGCGCCCTGGCTGGGCCTTCGGCGAGCACACCGCCACCTACCTGACACCCGACATTCTGGTGCATCGCAGCCGCCAGCGCTGGGTCGCCACCTTGAATCCGGCCGTGGTGCCGCGCCTCAAGGTGAACCAGCAGTACGCCGAATGGTTCCAGCGCCACCGCGAGGCGCACCACGCCGATCTGGCCAGCCACCTGCAGGAAGCACGCTGGACGGTGCGCAATCTGGAACAGCGTTTTTCCACCATCCTGCGGGTCGCCCAGGCGCTGGTCGACCGGCAGCAGCACTTTTTCGAGCTGGGCATCCTTGCCATGCAACCGCTGGGGCTCAAGGACATCGCCGAAGAGCTGGCGCTGCATGAATCGACGGTATCGCGGGCGACCAACAACAAATACATGGCAACGCCGTTTGGCGTGTTCGAGCTGAAATACCTGTTCTCGCGCGGGCTCAGTACCCGCCAGGGCAGCCAGTGCTCAACGACCGCCATCCGCGAAGCGATCCGCAAAATGATCCAGGCTGAAGCGGCGTACGCGCCGCATTCGGATGCCGAAATCACCCGGCTGTTGCAACAGCAGGGGCTCAAGGTTGCGCGCCGCACGGTGACCAAATATCGCCAGCTGATGCGGATTCCGGCGGTCGAGCAGCGCCGGATACACGGCTAGCCGGGTTCCGCCCAGAAAACACGCCACCGAGGTGGCGTGTATGCCGGCGCACCCGTTTCGAGCGGGCCGGATTGACCGGATGGGCCGGCTTGGCTAGCGCGCTGCTTGTTGCGCCACTCTTCGAACTCGCTCAAGAACTTGCCGTAACGCCCCTGGCTCCAGCGGTCGTAATCTCGTCATCGAGCTGCCGTATTTGCTGCTCGCGCCACTGGCAGCAAGTGCCATACCTGCGTCGGCGCCTAATCTCTGGCGCCAACGTGGTGCACTCCTGCATCGCTCCCGCGCTTATGGCCTGGGGAGCCATGAAACTGGCAGCCGTATTGCAGCTTTTGCCATCGCCAAGCATCTGATTCAATGCGAAAAGCGCCCGTAAACAGACTGCAAAGCGACCGTCTGGCAGCCAGTGCACCAACAACGATCAAAGTAGTCGTTGCGCTGCCATGTAATTCCTACGGGCTTGCGCAGCCTCCCCCCGGCAAAACAGCAAGCAGGGACTTGCAGCCAGTAAGCGCTGGCCGCGTAGGCGTATGGCGGTGATGTCAAACGCGGGCCGGCCTATGAATGGCGCCATTGCTGCAAAGCAGCAAAAGCAGGGTGGCCTAGACCCGGGAATTGAAGCTGCCCAGCACCATGAACGGCGCCATTTTTCTCGCGCTCTCGTTCGGCATTTCGCCTATCTCGGGCTGAAAATATTTCAAAACCAGAAAGTAAATTGCACATCTATATCAGCAAGTGCTGTCCATGTAGGAAATATCCCGCCTCTGCTTTCGACTTTCATCCATTGACCCCAGGCCTCATCGCTCTAGGATGGAACCCATCTCACCGAAACCTGGAAAATCGCCATGTTCGAAGCCATACGCCACGAATCGGGACACCCGTCGATCCCTGCGCTGTATTCGTTCAGCCGAAGCGAGTCGCGTGCCGACGAGGGTGACGTGCCCGTTCGGCCGACACGCGGTGGTCACCATTTCGGCCGCATGTACGGCGCCTCAACGCCCATGCAGGACGTGTTCCGCCTGGTGGAGCGCGTTGCGCCCAGCGACATGTCGGTGATGATCATCGGCGAGACCGGCTGCGGCAAGGAGCTGATCGCCCAGACGGTTCATGAGCTGAGCGCGCGCGCCGCCTCGCCGTTCGTGGCCGTCAATTGCGGCGCGCTGCCGGCCACGCTGGTCGAAGCCGAGCTGTTCGGCTACGAGAAAGGGGCCTTCACCGGCGCGAACCGTACCCATCAGGGCTTCTTTGAACGCGCCCAGGGCGGTACGCTGTTTCTGGATGAAATCACCGAAATGCCACTTGAATTGCAGGTGCGCTTGTTGCGGGTGCTGGAAACGGGCAGCCTGACCCGCGTGGGCGGTGATCGCGAGATTGCATGCAATGTGCGCATCCTGGCCGCCACCAACCGCGCGCCGCTGACTGCGGTGCGCGATGGGCAACTGCGCGAGGATCTGCTGTATCGGCTGGCTGTGTTTCCCATCGTGCTGCCCCCGCTGCGCGAGCGCGCCGACGACGTGATGCTGCTGGCGCAGCACTTCCTCGACGAGCTCAATACCCAGTACGGCAGCGACAAGCAGTTTGCGCCACAGGTCGCGGAACAGCTGCAATCGCATGCCTGGCCGGGCAATGTGCGCGAGTTGAAGAACTGCGTGCAGCGGGCCTACATCCTGTCGGATGAACTGGTCGGGATCGACACGCTGGCACCGCTCAAGCGCTGCGATCCGGTGGCCAGTGGTAACTGCATGCAGTTCGAGATCGGTACGCCGCTGGAGGAAGTTGAGCAACAGCTGATCTTCGCCACGCTGGCGCGTTTTCAGGGCAACAAACGACGCGCAGCCGAAGCGCTGGGGGTGAGCCTCAAGACCATCTACAACCGTCTCAACAGCTACTCCCCCGACAGCGCGAGGCAGTTCATCAACCAGTTCGGCCCCTCGATCAACGACGAGGATAACGGCATCAACGCCGCGTACTGCGCCTGACTGGGCATGGCCGTTGCTGGGCACATCGGGCCTTCCGGCTTCCCCTGCATGAGGATGACGGTCGGTATCGCGATCCCCAGCAACGGAGCCTGGAGCCTGCCATGACCACGACCGCCACGCTGCCCGCACAGCACCAGGGCACCCAGCCCGGCATTGAAGCGCAGATGGAGCCGCGCCCCCAATCACGGATGCAAGGCTACCGGGGCAGCGGCAAGCTGCAAGGACAGGTGGCGCTGATCACGGGCGGGGATAGCGGCATCGGTCGGGCAGTGGCCATCGCCTTTGCCAAGGAAGGCGCGGACATCGCCATCGTCTACCTGGACGAGGATGGCGACGCGGCTGAGACCCGCGATCTCGTCACCCAATGCGGGCAGCGTTGCATCCTCATCAAGGGCGATATCGCCGACGAGGCCTTCTGCGGCGAGAGCGTGGCGTTGACCGTGTCCGAGCTCAAGCGCCTCGACATCCTGGTGAACAACGCCGGCGAGCAGCATCCCGAGGCCAGCATCGCCGATATTTCCAGCGCGCAGCTGCTGCGCACCTTCCAGACCAATGTCTTTGCCATGTTCCACCTGGTGCGCGCCGCCCTGCCCCATCTGAAACAGGGCGGGCGCATCATCAATACCACCTCGGTCACCGCCTACCGTGGCCACGAGAAACTGCTCGACTACTCGGCGACCAAGGGCGCCGTGGTGTCGTTCACCCGATCGCTCGCCAAGGCGCTGATCGATGAGGGTGTGCGGGTGAACGCCGTGGCGCCCGGCCCCGTCTGGACGCCATTGATCCCCTCGACCTTCAGCGCCGAGGAAGTGGCCCGCTTCGGCAGCCATGCGCTGATGAAACGCCCCGGCCAGCCCGACGAGATCGCGCCCGCCTATGTGTTTCTCGCCAGCGACGATTCCTCCTTCATGGCCGGACAAGTGCTGCACCCGAACGGCGGCGAAGTCGTAAACGGCTGATTGGGGAGGCTCTGCACTTTGTGCATCGGCTTCGTAAAAACGGGATACCCATTGGATGGGCTTGGGCCCGCTAGCCCGAACGCGCCCCAGGCACGACGCTTGCCTGAACTGCGACTGCATTGCCCCTCAATCTACAAAGGAGTTCTCCCTATGAAAATCACTCACAAGATCGCTTCCGTGCTCGGTGTTGCCGCACTCACCCTGACACTGGGTGCTTCGGCTGCGGGCGACAGCTACGAATCCACGGATACGACACGAGCCAATACCCAGGGCGGCGGCCAGCACAGCAAGGTCACCCCTGCGCCAGGCAGCCGTACCGCAAGCGAGCCCGACAGCCAGGGCAACACCAACACCGGGAGGACGACCCGGTAAAACGGGGTGGCCGCTTGCGTATCACCGGTAGACATCGCCACCTTGCACAGGTGGCGATGTCATTGGGGACGACCTTCGTCGTCCGCGTCCGGTCTGGTGCCGCACCCGTGTTCACGCGGGCTGAAATAGCGCTCCAGCCGTCGCAAGCCGTACAGCACCACGAGGTTCAACACCACGATCCCGATGGCGAGCATGAACTGGGTCAGACCCACCGCCACGCCGATACCGGCGGACATCAACAGCGAAGCCGCCGTCGTCAGGCCTTTGACCTGCTCGCCTTCGTTCGCGGCCGAGGAGATGCGAAAGATCGTGCCGGCCCCCAGGAAACTGACGCCCGTCACGATCGCCTCCAGTACCCGGATCGGGTCCGAGCGCACCATCTCCGAGTGCGTGTGGCCGTAGTAACGCGCCAGCAATACGTCCGCCAAGCCGACGAACAGCGCCGCCGCCCCCGCCACCAGCATCTGCGTGCGCAGCCCCGCCGGTTTGCGGGCCGCTTCGCGCTCCCAGCCCACCAGGCCGCCCAGCAGCATGGCCAACGCGACCTCCCCCAGCATGACCACCTGCGCCGAGCCGATGATGTCCATTGCCTCCTCCTCGTAGCGTTGCTGATCTCTCAGAGAGCGAATGGCGGGGAAAACGATCGAACCACTTTTTACCTTGTGCTCGCAGCTCGCAGCTTCATCCGCCGAATGATCGAAGCCGCCTGCGCGCCTCACCGGGCCCTATCGGCGCAGCGGGCGCACGGCTTGGGGGCTTGCACGCGGGTGGCGGCGCGCCGATCGCCTCAGAGGCCTTTTTCGACCATGTCGAGCAGGCGCTGGCCGATGACATCGCGTACCGGCTCCGGCAGGCCCTGCATGGGCCCCTCGCAGATCAAGAGCGACAACCCATGCACGGCGGACCAGGCCAGGTATTCCGCGCCCTCGCGGCGTTCAGGCGGCAAGCCTCCCGCCGCCGCGAGCCGATCGAGCGCCATGGCCAGCAACTGGAAGGGATTCATGCCGCTTGCGCCGGCCTTGGCCGGATCGGGGTCGGCCTCCACCCGCTCGTGCGAGGAAAACGCGGTCTTGAAAAGGCCCGGCTCCGCGTGCGCATAGCGCAAATAGCCGGTACCGACCGCGCGTACGCTATCGCGCGCATAACGCAATGCGCCGACCGAGGGGTGCAGCTTGTCGAGCTCGACCTCCATCGCGCGCGCCACTTGCGCCAGCGCATGGGCCCGCACCGCCAACAGCAGATCCTCCCGGCTGGCGAAATGGCGGTAGGCCGCGTTCGGCACCACGCCCGCCTGTCGGGTCGCTTCGCGCAGGACCACGGCGTCCGGCCCGCCATTACGTGCCAGCGCAATGCCCGCTTCGAGCAAGGCGTTACGCAGGTCGCCATGCCGGTAGGTACTGCGCCGAGGTCGGGAAATCGGAGTGGTGCTCATCGTCGACCCTATGTGTACAGCGTACATTATCTCATGCTAGCTTATGTGTACCGTGTACACATTTCTTACTCGCCTTGTGCTGTGCACGTTCCCAACAAACTCGATGGAGATCGCGATGAACCTGCTGAACCCCTACATCACCTTCAACGGCAACTGTGCCGAAGCCATGCAGTTCTACCAAAGCACGCTGGGCGGCAAGCTGCAGCTGATGACGGTGGCCAATTCACCCGTGGCAGAGCATCTGCCCAAGGATGCCGGCCACCTGATCATGCACGCCCATCTGGAACTGCCCAACGGCAACCACCTGATGGCGTCGGACTGGATAGAAGGCTGCGGCGCGCCATTTGACGGGATCAAGGGCATTTCGCTGGCGCTCACCTACGCCAGCGTGGAAGAGGCCACCCGCCGCTTCAATGCCCTGGCCGAAGGCGGCCGGATCACCATGGCGCTGGAACCGACGTTCTGGGCCGAGCAGTTCGGCGCGGTGATCGATCGTCACGGCATCAGCTGGCTGGTGAATGGCGGCGAGATGAAGGCCTGAAGCCCCCGCGAGCGCGACGGGGAAATCCCCAACACATCCAGTCGTGCCCTGATTATTAAAAAACGCTAATATATGCGGGCACACCAACCTTGGTCGGCTGAGCGTGCGCAAAGCCCTCGCCCCTGGCGAGGGCTTTGTCTTGTTCCGTGAAGGTCAGGGGTTCGCTTTGGGTCAACCCCAGGCAGGCAAGAAAAACCAGCACGGTCACCCGTACCGGAGTCTGATCACTGCAATTGCACTCGGCTGCGAATTCCGGTGCAAGTGACCCACACTGCAGTGGCAAATTGATCATTATCTAAGCCCACTTCCGGTGTTGATCTCACCCGTTAGCTCCATGTTATCGCTGCTGGTCGCGGTACCGCTGCATTGGCGATCACCAGGGCCAGGCCATACGGCTCAAGGTCAATCGTGCCTGATGTGCGCCACCTACGGTTACGCGCTCTTAGGTCGGATCGTCGATTTCGACCAAGCACTGCTGACGATCGGCAACTGCTACTGACTGCAAACGCACCAGCCGATCCAGGCTGGACGACAAGTCGGAGCTCCGCCTGACCATTCAGTGCTGCTGGTGGCTATGTATGTTGCCGTACCGACGGGGTGGCTCACCGCGGCTAATGTAGCCTCAATCGATCGCAGAGTGCGGAACGGGACCGTTTCCCAACGAATTGGATGCAGCCCCGTTGCCTTGGCGATCACCAGGGTCAGGCCAACCGCGGTTTGACAACCAGGGATGATGCACGGGCAACCTGCCTGTCGGATCCAGCGCAAGCCGAAGGTACTCAAAATAAACGGGACCCTCGTGGAAGGGAACTGGAAACAGTTTCAAGCAAGGTCCAAAACGCGATGGGGCAGTTGACCAACGATCGTCACCCACACCGGCCAGCGCACCGAGCCGCTCGACAAGATCCAGGCGGCCTATGGCATCAACCTGGCAAGTGGCCGAACTAGGAAGTCCGTAACTTCGAGGCCCGTAGCCACCTTTATTTCGTAGGAGAACATCATGTCGCTCTTGGCATGGATCGCACTTGGCATCATCGCGGGCCTGATCGCCCACAAACTGGCTCATCGAAGCTTCAGCGGAGCGAACATCGACATCGTGCTCGGCATCGCAGGCGCGATCATCGGCGGCTGGCTCTTTACCAGCTATGGCGTAGCGGCCATGGTGCTGCCCAATATCTACAGCTTGCTGGTCGCCGCCGTGGGCGCCATCGGTTTGTTGATGGTTCATTACGCGGATTCGCATGACCCGCATTAACGGACAGGCACGGCGTTAGCCGCCTGCCCCGGTCCGCGGCCTGCAGCGCCCGCCCTGTACCTCGCCGTTTTTCGGCCCGGCTCCATGGCGAAAACGCTGAACAGGCGCCAACGGCTTGACGCCATGCGCCGGGTCGTCCGCCGGTCGGGGCAGCCGACTGGCTGTACGCTAGAGCACAGAGCATGTTCAGGCAGGCGCTATAGTGCAATGCGCAACCGTCTTCCTGGACAGCGATGGTCATGTCTGACGTTATTGAGCCTGAGGTGTCACTGCCACAGCAAAACCACCTGTTGGCGGATCTGCCTGAAGAAGACAGGGAACGGTTTTTCCCCTTGCTTGAGCTGGTCGAGATGCCCTTGGGCGAGGTGTTGTACGAATCCGGTGATGCACTGCGGCATGTCTATTTTCCGACCGACTGCATCGTCTCCCTGCTCTACGTGATGGAAAACGGCGCGTCAGCCGAAATTTCTGTCGTGGGCAACGAAGGTGTCATTGGTATCGCCGTTTTCATGGGTGGTGAAAGCACGCCGAGCCGGGCCATCGTGCAAAGTGCCGGCCATGCGTATCGGATACCAGGTTCTCAATTCAAGGATGAGTTCAACCGACACGGCCATATGCTTCAGTTGATGCTGCGCTACACCCAGGCGCTGATCACCCAAATGGCGCAGACCGCCGTGTGCAATCGTCACCATTCGATCGATCAGCAGTTGTGCCGATGGTTGTTGCTGTCGCTCGATCGGCTACCCAGCAACCAACTCGCGATGACGCAGGAGCTGATTGCCAACATGCTGGGTGTACGCCGTGAAGGCGTCACCGAGGCAGCAGGCAAATTGCAGCGGCTTGGGGTCATCGAATACAGCCGTGGCCACATCATCGTACTAGACCGGGTCGCGCTCGAACGCCTCTGTTGCGAGTGCTATGCCGTGGTGAAAAAAGAAACCGACCGGTTGCTGCAGTACGTCCCATCCCGCTCCTGCTGATCATCTGCGTGGCACGATTTTCGCCGGTGGCCTTTTAGCGATCTGCTGTGCTGTAGCGTGCGGACGGGTTCAGCACATTCACCCAGCCTGTGTGTGTCGAGATGGCCCTGCGCCGGTCTCGCTCCGGTATTGGCTAATTCGGTGCAGCATGGCATGACCGCCATCGATGTAGTGCCTGCTATTCCTCGCAGCTGGCTGATTTTCAGAGCCTGCTGTCCGCAAAGCAAACTCCAATCAGGCGTGTCTAAGCGCGCCAGCGCACAGACACTGTTTCTGCCTCAGGGCCATCGTGAAGGAGTGGTAATTAACTGGCGGGCCGTATTCGCGGTGTGCCGACCAACGCACGAGGGCGGCATGAACAAGAGCTTTACGACCCGCATCAATGCAAGCGCACGAACAATGGGCATCTATGGTTACGCTGCATGCACCGGAGCAGAACGCAACACTGGCCCAACGCGCAAGCCGTCCCGGCAGCCCGATTTGGGGCCGGAGCTGGACATGATACCGGCCAGACCTTCGCGTGTTACCAGCCGCAAAACAACGGAGCAGGACCTGGAAGCCGGACTGGGGGACGATGAGCTGGTAAACCAGTCTCAACATCAACCATGTATCGAAAGATTTTCCAGGAAAATCCGCTGGTCACAAGGCGATGCGCAAATGGCTTGGTTAACGGAAACGGAATTGGAGTCGCCCCCTTCCACCGCCGAGATACAAAGGCCCAGCCGTTCCCGCAAGCCAGTTTTAAACCTGGATGGTCTGTACGACCAGCAGCAAGCCAAGCATTTTTACCATAAGCAATAGCTCGCCCAGGCGCTCTGCTTGCGGGCGAGTGATTTTCTACCCTTCACGATAACCAGCACTACATTGGTGGCAACAATACAGCCCTCTGCGGTAGCACAGATAAGGCAGCTGACATGCCATCTCACGCTTAGGGCACAAGCGCAAATTGCCGCGTGACGAGCCCTCCATTTCCATCCGGCCTTTCTGGAAGGAGTCCAGTCATGCTTCGTACATTCATTACGCCCGCCAGTACCAAGCGGGAACCTATATTGCCGCTTGAAACCGCTGACGATTATCTCTCGCCGACCAAGCTCACTTTCTTCCGCAATCTGTTGTTGGCCCAGCGCGATGCTTTGCTGGATGTAGCTCAGGAGACGGCCAACCATCCCCCTACCTCCGAAGCGACGTCGGACCCGTCGGACCGGGCCTCCCTGGAGGAAGAGCATGCCCTCGAGCTGACCGTCCGCGAGCGTGAACACCAGTTTCTGCAGACCATCGAGCTAGCCCTGTCGCGCTTAAGTGACGGCAGCTACGGCTGGTGTCAAGAAACCGGTGAACCCATCGGCATTCCGCGCCTCACCGCGCGGCCAACGGCAACGCTCACGCTGGAAGCGCAAGAAAGGCTGGAACTGCGGCACAAGCTGCTGCGCCGCTAAATGGAGTAAAGGTGCGGCGGTTTCCGACAGACCCGGCCCAACATCTTGCTCGCCCGCACGATTTGAAAGAGGTGTGCCATGTCCATTGTGTCGCCAGACGCAGCAGCATCCTGGCCGAATCACGCGCCGCTACATGAGGCGGAGTCATCCGCTTGTGGCCGCATCGCCAAGAATGGCTGCAACGCATATTACCTGCAGTGTTTTGGCTGGAACAATCAGGGTATTGCCGCACAATGCGGGCCTGAGCAGTACAGTATCGAACCCGGCAGCAGGCAATTGATGTTGCACCGCTTGAATCCGGGTGGGCAACCGTCGGCGGATTGCGTCTGGTGGAACTATCGACCGGTCTGGGCAAATGGGGGCGATGCGGCCGTTGCCACTGCGACTGCCACTGCGGCGCAAGTGACAGGTGGAGTTGGCAGCTTCTACGCCCCTTGGTTGCGGCGTCAGCGTGCCATTATGCCTGTCGATGGCTGGTTCCAATGGGCGGATATCGATGACGTTCGCCACGCACACTACATTACGGCTCGAAATCGGCATCCCCTGTTCGTTGCTGTCATTACGCTGTTCGAATCCGGCGGGCACAGCAATGGTCCAGAACGTGGCATGGCCGTGATCACCACGGATGAGGGCAGGATCGAAATGCATGAAAATCGCCCGGTCATTTTCGAGCGGTTTGATGCATTGAATTGGATCGACCCTGCTCTGACGCCCATCCAGGCCGAGCAATTGATGCGGGATCTGGCTCGTCCTGTTGATGATTTCGAGTGGTGGTCAGTGGGCGGAGCAGATAAGGCTAAATGGGAAACAATGCCGGCAATGATCCAGTCCTTTTGAACGTGGGTTCATACACCAATGGATCGATACTGCAATCTGCCACAATACTGAAAGCCGCCCTCAGGCGGCTTTCAGTATTTGCAATGTCATGACGTGGGAAGATGTTTGGCCATGCTGTGGTAGGTGATCAACGCCAATGCCGCACCGATGATTGGAACCACCAGGCCGAATAAGGTCACTCCGGTGGTTGTGGTCATATCGTAGGTGCTGAAAAGCCACCCAGTCAGTACCGCCGCAGAGACCCCGATCACGGCGTCGACGGCATACTCACGGCCAAGGAAAACGAATTTCTTGTGCAGCAACATATTGGCGATGAAGCTCACGAACAGGCCGATTGCGACCCAGGATAGGAAGGACATGATGTACTCCTCAATCGTGTTGGGCCTGACCGCTGTTATTCAAATGGCGCACGGACTACCACGAGCGAACCAGAGCCCAACCTGGGCTGGCCTGCCAGCTTCGATCCACCATAGACCGGCGGATCACATGATCAGCATCGGGGACTTGGATTGTACTGTCTGTGCGTTGGCGCACCGAGTGTTGCGATGCGCCACTCAATGGGATTCCAGGCTAACAGGGCTGTACAGACCCACTGCTGCAATGTCGGCCCAGCCGGCCGGCAACGAGTGCCCGCGGCGACGCTGCATTTTGACGCGGTACATGTCCTGATCAGCTTGAGCCAGGATTTCCTGAGGTAGGCGCGGGATCACACCCTGCACCATTTTGCCGATGCAGGCGCTAATGTGGACTTCTCGCTCGTCCAGCAAATAAGGCGTGGCAAGCGCGCGGTTGATCTTGTCCACGATCATTGGCAACGCTGCGTTGCCAATACCTGGCAGGACCACAGCAAACTCATCCCCCCCGATCCGGGCTACCGTGTCACTGGCTCTCACACATCCGTTCAGGCGCTCAGCGACTATCTTGAGCACCCGGTCCCCAGCGTCGTGGCCCAGTTCGTCATTCACCAGTTTGAAGCCATCCAAGTCGAGCACGAGCACGCCGACCTGGAGTTCGAGTCGAAGGGCAAGGGCTAGCGCATGCTGCAGCCGGTCGAGCAGCAGTAGCCGATTGGCGAGTCCGGTGAGCACGTCATGGTTGGCGTTGTGCCTTGCGGTGCGCAAGAGCCCGGCCATCTGGATCAAGCGTCGGCGCAGGCGCTTGTTTTCTTGCTGTAGCGTTTCCATGGGGTACCTCATCCATCGCTGATGCGCTGGATAGGCATCCAGTCGACAATCTCTGGATCGAAGAGTATCGATTTCCACCTGTGGGTTCGGTGCGATTGCGCACATGGGGCTGTACCGCTTGTGGCGCTCCCGCCAGGCGGAAATGCGGGCACGAGACGGATGGTGCATTGATCAGCCCACTCCTCGCTTCAGACGGCTTTGTTGCACAACGCACTGCAGCCGAAAATCCCCCAATATACGCCGCGCACGGGCGGGGCAGTCCAGGTCAACGGGGCCAGAGAGCCAGCAACAAAAAACCGGCACGGTCACCCGTGCCGGTTTCAGCTCACTGCAACAGCACTCGATTACGGCAAGGCGTTCAGTGCGGCCTTGGTCGGCTTCGAGAAGTTGTAGCCGTCGGTACGATCCCAGTTGATCGACCAGGTCATCACGCCGC
>NZ_JANBVF010000051.1 GCF_024437655.1 Chitinolyticbacter albus | reverse complement strand
CGGGTTTATTTGTTAAGCGCGTAGTTAATCGTCCGGGACTGGACAAGTAACTCGCATGCGGAAAACAGTTTTTCAGTGGCTGCCCGCGCTTGTGCTGAGAGGGCTGGGGCTTTTGCGCCGTAGAACACCACCTCAGTGGAACGCTCCAGCCTGATGGGCATGAGGTCACTGCGCAGCCACGCCTGGACTTGACGCGCTCTGGCGCGGGCATGGGGTTCGGCCGGGTACAACGGCGTGTCAGGGAATACCTCGTCAAGATATTCAGTAATCGCGGAGGATTCGGACAGGGCGAACCCGTTATGCACCAGGGTCGGTACGCGCCGAGTCAGGGATGCAGCTGCATAGCCAGGATCGTGGTTTGCGTTGGCCGAGAGATCAACGGTCTTGATCGCGAACGGCAACGCCTTTTCATGCAGCGCCACGAACACTGACATGGCATACGGGCTCGCGAACTGGGCATCTACGTAGAGGAGAAGGTCGCTAGCTGGCATTGCAGGCTCCTTGATGGCGAAGCCAGCCAATCTAGCACAGCCGCTCTAGCAATTACGCCAACGGTTTGCCCGGGACTTACTACCTCACAGGTGATCTACCCGAAATTTGGCAGCTTATAGCTTGCGCCGCTCCACCAGCGCCTGCGCCAGCGTGCCCGGATCGACGTGTTCCAGCTCGCCGCCGACCGGCAGGCCACGGGCAATGCGGCTGACGATGAGGCCGCGCACGCGTAGCGTCTCGGCCAGATAGTGCGCAGTGGCTTCGCCCTCGACAGTGAAGTTGGTGGCGATCACCACTTCATCGACCACGCCGTCGCTGGCGCGCTCCAGCAGGCGGGCGAGCGCAATGTCCTTGGGACCGATGCCGTCGAGCGGGCTTAGCCGCCCCATCAGCACGAAATAGAGGCCGTGATAGGCCAGCGTCTGCTCGACCATCATCAGATCGGTCGGCATTTCCACCACGCACAGCCGGCTGGTATCGCGCCCCTCGTCGGCGCAGATGTCGCAGACATCCATCTCGGTGAAGGTATTGCAGTGCCGGCAATGCTTGAGCGTGGCAATCGCATACTCGATCGCGTGCGCCAGGTTCACCGCACCGCTCTGGTCGCGCTGCAGCAGGTGATACGCCATTCGCGTAGCGGACTTCGGGCCGACACCGGGCAGCACGCGCAGCGCTTCGATCAGCTGGTTGAGGGAGGAAGGAGTCATGAGTGGGAGGGGAGAAGCGGGAAGGGAGAAGGATGGTAGCGGGCCAGCAGGCTGCCGTTGTCCCGTCGGGCGTTTCATCGGCAGTCGGGCGAACATGCCGCCGGGCTATGTTCCCCCCTTCCCTCTTCCCGCAAAAATCAGAACGGCAGCTTGAAGCCCGGGGGCAGCGGCAGGCCCGCGGTGAAGCCCGCCATTTTTTCCTGGCTGGTAGCTTCGGCCTTGCGGGCGGCGTCGTTGAAGGCGGCGGCGATCAGGTCTTCCAGCATGTCCTTGTCGTCCGACAGCAGCGAGTCATCGATGGAAACGCGCTTGACCGCGTGGCCGCAGGTCATCACCACCTTGACCATGCCGGCGCCGGCCTGGCCTTCGACTTCGACATTGGCCAGCTCTTCCTGCGCCTTCTTCATGTTTTCCTGCATTTTCTGGGCCTGTTGCATCAGGTTGCCCAAACCGCCTTTGTTGAACATGGGGGTAACTCCTATATCGAGCTTGGATTGAATGAATCAGAGCGGCCGGATGGTGTCCGGCACGACGGTGGCGCCAAAATCGCGCACCATGGACTGAATGAAGGGGTCGTTCTGGATCGCGTCCTCGGCCGCCGACTGGCGCGCCTGCCGCTCGCGCATGGCGATCGCCGCCGGCGTGTCACCGATGGCCTCACCGAGCGTGACGTTCACGCTGATGTCGCGGCCATAGTGTTCGGCCAGCACTGCGCGCAGCTTGTCCTGAAAATCACGCGTCGCCACGGCCTTGTGCTCGGCCGAAACCCGCAGCTCGAAATGGCCGGGACGGTAATCCACGAGCTCGGCGTGCTGCGCCAGCATGCCGGCGGCACCGAGCTTGAGTTGCACCACGAGGCCACGCCAGTCGCCATCGAACTCTGGCGCGGGGCCGGCAGGTGCCGCGACGGGCGCCGGTTCCGGCTCGGCCATGGGTGGCATCGCGCCCATCGATTGCAAAGCGAGCTCGGCCGCATCGATCGCTGCAGGCGCTTCATCCTGCCAGGGCGGAGTCGGTGCGGCGGTATAGGTCGTCGCGGCCGGCTCGGCTACAACCGGCGGCGGCACGGGGGCTGCCGCCGGTTCGCTGCGAGCAATCACCGGTGTAGGTATCGGAGCCGCTTGCGCTACAGGCGCAGGGACCGGCGCAGCTGCAGCGTGCGACATCGGTACGGTTGCGAACTGTGCGCTAACAGCTGCTTCGGCCTGGGTTGTTGCGGTTGGCGCGCTGGCCCGATGTGCTTGCCCTGACTCCGCCGGCGGGTTGGTTCGAGTGACTTGCCCTGGCTCTGCCGGCGAACTGGCTCGACTGATTTGCCCCGGCTCCGCCGGGGCAAAGGCCAGCATCCGCAGCAAGGTCATCGAGAAACCGGCGTATTCATCGGGCGCCAGCGGCAGATCGCGCCGGCCATGCAGTGCGATCTGGTAATAGAGTTGCGCATCCTCGGGCGCGAGCGCGGCGGCGACGGCTTCGATGTCGGCGCGTTGCGGCAGATCGTCGGCCAGTGCACCGGGCACCGCCTGAACTAGGGCCGCCTGATGCAGCACGTGGGCAAGTTCGTGCAGCGCGGCTTCGTACGAGAGGCCACGTGCGGCGATGCTGTCGGCAGCAGCCATCAGGCGCGGGCCATCCTTGGCGATCAGCGCCGCGAGGATGTCAAAGAGATAGCTCTGGTCGACCGCGCCCAGCATCGCGCGCACGCCCGATTCCTCGACCCGGCCCGCGCCGTAGGCAATGGCCTGATCGAGCAAAGAGAGCGCATCGCGCATCGAGCCGTTGGCCGCATGGCCCAGGAGCGGCAATGCACCGGGCTCGAACGGCAGCTGCTCGGCTTCGAGCACCTTTTGCAAGTGGCCGGACACTTGCTGTGGCGTCATCTGGCGCAGCGAAAACTGCAGGCAGCGGCTCAGCACCGTGATCGGCATTTTCTGCGGATCGGTGGTGGCGAGGATGAATTTCACGTGGCCGGGCGGCTCTTCCAGCGTCTTCAGCATCGCGTTGAAGGCACTCTTGGAGAGCATGTGCACTTCATCGATGATGTAGACCTTGAACCGGCCGGCGGTGGGCGCGTACTGCGCGTTGTCCAGCACCTCGCGGATATTGTCGATGCCGGTGTTGGACGCGGCATCGATCTCCAGGAGGTCGACAAAGCGGCCGGCGTCGATCTGCGTACACGCTGAACAGACACCGCAAGGCTCGGCAGTGACGCCGGTTTCGCAATTGAGCGCCTTGGCCATGATGCGCGCGATGGTGGTCTTGCCCACGCCACGCGTGCCGGTCAACAGGTAGGCGTGATGCAAGCGGCCGTTGGCAAATGCGTTCGCCAATGCGCGGATCACGTGCTCTTGCCCCACGAGTTGGGCAAAATTGCGGGGACGCCACTTGCGGGCGAGTACTTGATAGGCCATGGCGGCGATTCTAGCAGATCGCCCCAGTCACGACCGCAGCGATACCCATGACCGACGACACGCAACTTCCCCCCTACCCGGCCGACGATCCACCGCCCGAACCGCCCTACGAGCCCGCGCTGGAGGAATGCTGCGGCAACGGGTGCGATCCCTGCATTTTCGATACCTACAACGCCGAGCTGCAGCGCTATCGCAAGCTGCAAGCCGAATGGCAGGCCCGCCAGGCGGCCCGGCAAGGCTCAGTTGAGCTTTGATTGGTGTTTACGCGGCCCCCCAGCAACGTGTCGCGCACGAAGCCAAGCGCAAGGAAATGCGCGCATCTTCCAGCATGTGCAGCAAATCCCAACGAGAGCGGCGGGGCTACCCTGCGGGCGATGGGCACGTTTGCCCCATTGCAGCGTTATCCAACATGAAAGGACGCACTCCATGCAGCACCTGCAAAAAACGGTTTTGGTTGCTATGACCCTACTCGCGTCAGCTTCGCTCCTAGCCCAAAAGCAGGATGAGGCCGAGCAAAAGCGCATCGAGGCTGAAATGTGCGCACAAACCAAGTGCCAACGGAACTTGCGCGTAACGCTGAAGGACAAGGACGGTGCAACCTTTGATCGCACGTTCAAGGTTTTTCCGGCTGTAGTGCAGCCGTTTGGTTTCGTGGTGGTCGCGGGCCAGACTGTTTACGTCGAGGCCACTGTCGTTGATGGGCAATTGACAAACTTGGTCGCGGTCGAAGCGGCCAGCGATCCAGGCAAAACCATTACCGCGAAGTTCGAGCAGTTCGATGGCAAGCGAATGATGCTGACAGTAAGCAATCCATTTCCAAAGTTGCTCAAGTTCAACATGGGCATCATGCCTTTAGACAAAGAAGAACTCTACAAGACAAGTAGTTGTCCAGTTATCCCCGGCGGCCAAGCCGTCGAGATGTGGCCTTACCCAATTTTCCAAGTGGTATTGAGCAATGGTCGGCTCTTACAAGAAAGCGATACAGTCGCTTGCGTTGAATAGCCGCCTGTTGGCCAACAATTCATTCAAGCCGAAGGTGCTTCGCACTCGGATTCATTTCAGGCGCTATCCAACGCTAACAAGTACTACGGCGTGGCGGGTGCCTTGCACTGGGGCAAGAGCCCATCGCGCAAAAACCCAGTCAAGCCTCAACAAAGCCCAGGGAAACCTATGATCCGCTCACTGATCTACGCAGCGCTGGCTGGCATGCTGGCCCATGCCACTGCCGCCGAGCTCTCCGGCCCACCCGCCCCGGTGCTCGATGCCATGCGCGGTGCCAAACTACCGCCAAATACACTGTCATTGGCCATCGTGCCCTTGTCGCGCCCGCAGGATGCGCAGTATTTCAACGCCGACGCGGCGGTGAACCCCGCCTCGGTGATGAAGCTCATCACCACCCAGGTGGCGCTGGAAAAGCTGGGCCCAGCCTATGCCTGGACCACCGAGCTGCTGGCCGACGGCCCGGTGATCGACGGCACGCTCAAGGGCAATCTCTACTTCAAGGGCGGGGGCGATCCCAAGCTCACTTACGAGCGGGTGTGGCTGCTGCTGCGTGACCTGCGCTCGGCGGGGGTACGCCGCATCGCCGGCGATCTGGTGCTCGATCGCTCCGCATTGCGGCTGCCGCCAGCCGGCGCGTTTGACGACGACGAAGGCGATCCGGCACGGCCCTTCCTGGTCGCGCCCGATGCGCTGCTCGCCAATTTCAAATCGGTGCGGGTGCGTGCGCTAGCCGATGGCGGCATCGTGCGCGTCAGCGTCGAGCCCCCGATCGCCGAGATCACGATAGAGAACGTCGCCAAGGTCGCCGGCAGCGGCTGCAATGCCGCGATCGGCGCCGACAGCGAGGCGACGCGCGCCCGGGTGCGCGTGAGCGGCAATCTCGCCGAGGGCTGCAGCAACGAGCGTTACGTCTCGGTGCTCGATACCATCAGCTACACCGGGGGCCTCACGCGCGCCATCTGGCGCGAGCTCGGTGGCGAGATTGCCGGCAATACGCGCCAGGGCACCACACCGGCCAATGCCCGCGCGCTCGCCAGCTCGCGCTCGCCCGATGTGGTCAGCGTGATCCGCGACGTGAACAAGTTCAGCAACAACCTGATGGCGCGACAACTGTTCCTGTCGCTGGGCGCGAGCGATCGGCGCGGCGAGCGCGACGATGCGCAATCCGCCGCCCGCGTGGTCCGCGACTGGCTGGCCGAGAACCAGCTGGCCTGGCCGGAATTGGTGCTGGAAAACGGCTCGGGCCTGTCGCGCCGCGAGCGCGTATCTGCACGGCACCTTGCGGAGCTGTTGCAACGCGCGGCCAACGGCCCCTATGCGCCGGAATTCATGTCGTCGCTGCCCATCGTCGCGGTGGATGGCACCATGAAGCGCCGGCTCAAGGGTGCCAACGTCGCCGCCCACATCAAGACCGGCACGCTGAAGAACGTGCGCGCGGTGGCGGGCTATGTGCTGGCCGACAATGGCGAGCGCTATGCCGTGGTCGGCGTGCTCAACCACGCCCAGGCAAGCGGCGGCGCACCGACGCTCGATGCGCTGCTGCGCTGGGTGGGCGAAGCGCGCCGCTGAGCGATGCAGGACGGGCGGCCAGCCCCGCCGCCCGCCTTTGCGCCGCCCCTACTCGCCCATGACGCCAAGTCACGGTAAAATAATGCGTTTTTCCATCCGCCCGTTTCAATGCGGGCGGTTTCCATTTGGCGGACTGGCGACGGCCCGCAGGAAACCACCCGGCGGGCACACTCAAGGCCAGGCATGGACAAGATCCTGATTCTCGATTTCGGCTCCCAGGTTACCCAGCTGATCGCGCGCCGCGTGCGCGAGGCACATGTGTATTGCGAGCTGCATCCGTTTGACGTGGGCATGGACTTCATTCGCGACTTCGCGCCCAAGGCCATCATCCTGTCCGGCGGCCCGAACTCGGTGTACGAATCGGATTACCAGGCCGACCCTGCCCTGTTTGCGCTGGGCGTGCCGGTGCTCGGCATCTGCTACGGCATGCAGTGGATGGCGCAGGCGCTGGGCGGCAAGGTGGAAAGCGGCGACAAACGCGAGTTCGGCTATGCCGAAATCCGCGCCCGCGGTCACTCGCAACTGTTCAACGGCCTGCAGGACCGCAGCAATACCGAAGGCCATGGCCTGCTGGACGTGTGGATGAGCCACGGCGACAAGGTCACCGCGCTGCCGGACGGCTTCAAGATGATCGCCGAGACCCCCTCCTGCCCGGTGGCGGCCATGGCCGACGAGACCCGCCATTTCTACGGCGTGCAGTTCCACCCGGAAGTGACCCATACCAAGCGCGGTATCGACATGCTGCACCGCTTCGTGCTCGGCATTGCCGGCGCGCAGCCCAGCTGGACCATGCCCAACTATATCGACGAAGCGGTGAAGAAGATCCGCGACCAGGTCGGTGACGAGGACGTCATCCTTGGCCTCTCCGGTGGCGTCGATTCCAGTGTGGCCGCCGCGCTGATCCACCGCGCCATCGGCGACCAGCTCACCTGCGTGTTCGTCGATCACGGCCTGTTGCGCCTGAACGAAGGCGACATGGTGATGGACATGTTCGCGCGCGGCCTCGGCGTGAAGGTGATCCGCGTCGACGCGCGCGACCAGTTCATGGGCCATCTGGCCGGCGTGAGCGATCCGGAAGCCAAGCGCAAGATCATCGGCCGCGAGTTCGTCGAAGTGTTCCAGGCTGAAGCCAAGAAGCTGCCGGCCGCCAAGTGGCTGGCGCAAGGCACCATCTACCCGGACGTGATCGAATCGGCCGGCGCCAAGACCAAGAAGGCGCATGCGATCAAGAGCCACCACAATGTGGGCGGCCTGCCGGAAACGCTGAACCTCAAGTTGCTCGAACCGCTGCGCGACCTGTTCAAGGATGAAGTGCGCGAGCTCGGCGTGGCACTGGGTCTGTCGCACGAGATGGTCTATCGCCACCCCTTCCCGGGCCCGGGCCTCGGAGTGCGTATCCTCGGCGAAGTGAAAGCCGAATATGCCGAACTGCTGCAACGCGCCGACGCCATCTTCATCGAAGAACTACGCAACACGGTGGACGAGCATAGCGGCAAGACCTGGTACGACCTGACCAGCCAAGCGTTTGCCGTATTCCTGCCAGTAAAATCGGTGGGCGTGATGGGCGATGGCCGCACCTACGAATGGGTGGTGGCGCTGCGCGCCGTGGTCACCAGCGACTTCATGACCGCGCACTGGGCGGAGCTGCCGTACAGCCTGCTGGGCCGCGTGTCGAACCGCATCATCAACGAGGTGCGTGGCCTCAATCGCGTGGTCTACGACGTCTCCGGCAAACCGCCCGCGACCATCGAGTGGGAGTGATTCGGCGTCTGCCACTGCTTGGCCGCTTGTGGCACGAAAACACACCTAAGCCCGCGTCACTGCGGGCTTTTTTTTCGGACGCCCTGACCCTCTTTGGCATCGCCAAGCACCGTTTACACCAACCGCACTGGGTTCACCTCACAAATAGGCTACGGCTCAGGCTGCCATGCAGCGATACGCCTTGCCTGCAAGGTCGAACCAGCCCGCACTTTTCCTTACTTATATTATTAAGCATAATTACGCAATACCTAAATTTATCTATTTTCAAAATTAAGTATCACGAAAGCATAATAAAATTATTTCGTGCGCTTTTGCACGAACTTAATATAAGAAATTCATGTTTAATTTGAACAACCTCGCCAGCTCGATACTACTTTCTCTGCCCATTGCCATCGTGAGTGTGGCCGCAGCCAACCCTGCAATTGCAGCTCCCTTTGAGGTCACCTACAAGGAAACCCAGAACTGGGGTTCCGGGATGAATGGTCAGTTCACCATTAAAAACACCGGCACCGAAACCATCCAGAACTGGAAGGTGACATTCACCTGGAACTCCGCCATATCGAGCATCTGGGATGGCACGATCAGTGCCCACACTGGAAACAACTACACCATCACCAACAATGGCTGGAACGGCAATATTGCACCAGGCGCCAGCGTATCGTTCGGCATTGGCGGCACGCCGGCAGCGGGCAACACCCCACCAAGTAATTTCAATGTGAACGGGCTCGGTGGCACACCGTCCGTCGTGATCAGCAATCCGGATTTCGAGCAGGGCATGACCGGGCTGAGCATACAACAATGGCAACAACGTCCCTATGAAGTCAGCATTGCCGCCGGCCAAGGTGTAGGCAATTCAAAGGCCCTGGTAATCGATCATGGCACGGCCACCAATGATACCCGTGTCAACCAGACGATCACCGGCCTGACGCCGGGCAAGGGTTACGTTGTATCTGGCTGGATGAAAGGCGAAAACGTCACGGTTATGTCCCCAAGCGGGTCGACGGGGGCCAATGTAACGGTTAACGACCAAGTGGCTTTCACCAAGACCGGGACGTTCGACTGGACCAAATTTGAAGGCACTTTCTTTGCGCAGGACAGCAGCGCAGTGCTAGCGCCACGCCTGGGTTACTACGGCAGCGACAGTACCGGCAAAGCCTACTTTGACAATATCACCATCCAGGGTGATGCCTACACCAGCCGCAATAGCCCCAAGTATTTCACTTTCAACCTGCAACCCAGCGAATATGCAGCCATCAGCGATGCCAACTGGAATCGCTGGATGACGCAGCTGGATACGGCGTATGAAATCTATGCTGATCTGGTCGGCGGCAAACCATTCAATGGTGCGCGCTCCTATATCCAGAGCGTGAAGCAATTCCCGGGGGGCTGGGCCATTGCCGGCAACCCTATACAATGGTATGGCCCGCGCATTCCGGCCCAGCTGGAGCGCAACAACAGCACCGGCGAGTGGAGCTTCGGTATCCTGCACGAAATCGGCCACAATTTCGATCTGGATTACCGCTGGTCGTGGGGCGGAGATAGCAATGAAGTCATGGCCAATTTCAAAATGCAGAAGGTGCTGGAAGACACCAACGCACTGGTCTACATCGACGACAGCACCCCGTTGCAGGGTGGCGTGCAAATGAAGAACTGGCTATACAATCTGTGCGAAAGCAGCAACACCACGTGCACAGTCAAAGGCGACCACATTGTGGCTCGACTAGTTCGCATCAAGGACCAAATGGGCGGCTGGAATGCCTTCAAGCAGACCTTCCGTGAAATCAGCGCCCTGCCGGCGGCCAGCGTGCCCAGCACGAAAAAGGGTCGCTTCGATTTGTTCGTCGATACGCTGACGCGCATTTCCGGCCTGAATGTACGCGCCCAATTCACTGCGGCTGAAATGGCTTACATCGTCGCGGATTACAGCAACTAATCCGAGCTGCGTTTCCAAAAGCCGCTCGTGTAAGCAAATGCCCTTGCAACCCTGCAAGGGCATTTCCCATTGGCTCTGCACACCCGTCCGATAGCGGTGCACTAAATGGGATCGGTTAGCTAAGGACGGCGTTCAGGCAATTATCCGGGACTGGGCACCTTGCAGGCCAGGGGCGCGACCAGAAGATAAATCCATCCCCTTTTTCGGAGTCAGGTCATACAAAATACAAGACCTCGTATCTTGATGAAGCCAGCATGAACACAGAAACATTATTGGGGTCAAGAACACAACTGGAACCAGGTCTTGTATTTTGCGTGAAAAATACAAGACCTGGTTCCGGATTTCCCGATTGACTCGAACACTATTCGCCCCCAGCATCAAAATTTTTGTTCATTTCGTTTTTAATATTTTGTATATCTTCTCGACTCCCTGATTTCTTCTGAATCAATTTGGTAATAGCGAAAATAAAACCCAAACTGGCACACATCCCCAGCCCTACCGCTCTCCATCCAAACTCAGGGCGGATAGCGAAGATGATAAACACCCCGACCATTAAGCCGGCGGCTGAAATTTTCACAATTAAGTCAAGCACTACCACCCCTTTCCCCATAGATTTTGCAATCTCACCCAATCTCCAAAGTGCGCTTTCCGCTGCTCATCGTATCCCGTTGCCGGTGCAATGCCAGTTACTCCGCTTGGAGCAGATGAGCGCCATTGGGGTCAGATACCGTCTTGAACGTCAAGCTTGGGCATGGCCATTTGGGCATTGAACGGCACGCCTGAGCGCACCACCCCGAAGATCAGATGCGCAAGCTGGCGCATCTGCCCCTTCGCTCTTCTTCACCCGCTGCCCGAGGGCGTTGTAGCCGTATTTCCCCCAGAAGGCCCCCACCTTTGGTTTGATGAGGCAGCCGGCGATGTTGTAGCCGTTGGCGCCGTTGTTCAGAAGCCCGGCCCGGTGGTAACGCTGACGCTAAAACCACGCACGGTACGCGCTCAAAACGGCGCCGGGCTCTCCCAGCGCATGGTCTCGCCGGTCACCGGATGCGGCAGTTCCAGCAGCGCCGCATGCAGCAGCAAGCGCGTGGCCTTGGCCCGGGTGGCGGGCTGGGCGTACAGCGTGTCGCCGAGGATGGGGTGGCCCAGCCACTGCATATGCACGCGCAGCTGGTGGGTGCGGCCGGTCACGGGCTCCAGCAGCACGCGGCTGGCATGCAGGTCGGCTTCGTAGTCCTGTACCCAGTAGCGCGTCAGCGCGCGCTTGCCATTCTCGTGATCGACGATGTGCAGTGGCCGGTTCGGCCAATCGACGTTGAGGGGCTGGTCGACCTCGCCCTGCTCCTGTGCCGGCCGACCCTCGATCAGCGCCACGTAACGCTTGTCGACCACCCGGTCGTGGAACAATTTGGAAAGCCGGCGATGTGTATCGGCATCGCGCGCCAGTACCAGCAGGCCGGAGGTATCCATATCCAGCCGGTGCACGATCAGCACGCCGGGATACGCCTGAGCGGCGCGGGTCGCCAGCGAATCGTGCTTGTCCTCGCCACGGCCGGGCACCGACAGCAGCCCGGCAGGCTTGTCGAGCACGATCAGATGCTCATCCACGTGGATAAGCGCAAGGCCGGTATTCGCGGGGGGCTGGTAGGTACTCACGTGCATGACTTCGTAGTAAGGGGATGGCTTTGCGGCAACGCGCAAACAACAGCGCAGCCAAGGGCGTACTGTCAAGTTTGTGCAATGGCGGGGAGGTGGCGATAATAGCGCGGTTTCAAGCCCCTCTTTGAGAATCGGCGCTTTTGCCGGACAGGACCGATGGTCGTCAAGAAATTCTACGGAGCCACCACCCGTGATGCGCTACGCCAGGTTCGCGACGAACTGGGCCCCGATGCGCTGATCCTGTCGAACCGGCAGATTGCCGGCGGCGGAGTCGAGATCATGGCAGTGGCGGACTCGGATGTCGCGGCCCTCACCAGCATCCCCAGTGCGCCGACCAAGCCCAGCCCGCGCGCGGCGCAGAACGGTGCCCGGCTGATCAATAGCGCCCAGGCCGATACGCCGGTGGTGCCCGTGCCGATGCCGCCGGTCAACCGCGCCATCGCCCGCTCCTACGCCATCGCCGACGAGGACCAGGAGCCGACGCTGGACGATGCCCAGCCGCACGACGAAGCACCGCTGGTCGTGCGCAGCAACCGCACGCCGCGGTCGGAGCCCCGCGCAGAAACCCGCCCGATCCCGGCGGTGCAACGCCCGGCTCGGCCGGCCGAATCCCGCACGCCGCCGCCTTCTTTCAGCTTCGACGACGAACCCGCGCCGCAGGAAGCCGCCGGCTCTCCTGAAGCCATGGAAGACATCGCGCGCGAAATCCGCCTGCTGCGTGGCCTCTTGGAGAGCCAGATCGCCGGCATGGCCTGGGGCGAGCTCTCCAAGCACGCGCCGGAAAAACTCGAAGCGCTGCGGCAATTGCTGGCCGCGGGCTTTTGCCCGGCGCTGTCGCGCCAACTGATCGACAAGATGCCCGGCGGCATGACGCTCGATGCGGGCATGCGCTGGGTCAAGGCCGCGCTCGCCCATAATCTGGCATCAGTGCACAGCGGCGACGATCTGATCGCCCAGGGTGGCATCGTCGCGCTGATCGGCCCCACCGGGGTTGGCAAGACCACCACGGTGGCCAAGCTTGCTGCGCGCTGCGCGCTCACGCACGGCCCGGAATCGGTGGCGCTGCTCACCACCGACAGCTACCGGATCGGCGCGCAGGATCAGCTGCGCATCTACGGCCGCATCATCGGCGTGCCGGTGCACGACGTGAAGGACGATACCGATCTCGAACTGACGCTGGCCGATCTCGCCGATCGCCACCTGGTGCTGATCGATACCATAGGCATGGGCCAACGCGACCAGCGCATCGCAGAGCAATTGAAGCTGTTTGGCGCCGACGCGGTGCAGACGGTGCTGCTGCTGGCCGCCAACGCGGCGCCCGCGACGCTGGACGATGTGGCCCGCCGCTACAAGAACGAACACCTGGCCGGCTGCATCCTCACCAAGCTCGACGAGGCGATGAGCCTGGGCGGCTGCCTCGATGTGGCCATCCGCCACAAGCTCAAGCTGCATTTCGTCACCAATGGCCAGCGCGTGCCGGAAGACCTGCACGTCGCCCGCGTCGACTACCTGATCGACCGGGCCTTCCGCACGCAAACCGATCGCGGCGCGTTTGAACTCAAGCGCGACGAATACCCCCTCTTCATGGGCAGCCAGGATACCCCGCTCGACTTCACGCTGAATGTCGGGGGAGTTCGTGGCTAGCTCCTGGTCCGCCGACCAGGCCGCGGGTCTACGCGCGCTGGTGGCCCGGCCGGGCTGCCGCTCCATCAGTTTCAATGGCGGCCGAGGCGACAGCGGCAGCACCACGTTGGCGATCAATCTCGCGGCCGCGCTCGCCGAGCGCCAGCGTAGCGTGATCCTGCTCGACGAATTCGAAGGGCTGTCCAACGCGGCTTCGCGGCTGCGGCTGGCCGCGCACTGGCAGCTGGAACACGTGCTGCGGCGCGAAGCGACGCTCGCCGACACGCTGATCGGCGCACCCGCCGGCTTCGGCATCCTGCCGGTGGCAGCACGGCCGGAACAACTGGCCGCGCTGAACGAGCGCGAGCTCGAATGGCTGGCCGCCGAGTTCGACAGCGTGACCGGCGATTGCGACTACCTGCTGCTCGACAGCCGTCCGGCCACCGGTGCCGCCGTGCCCAGTCTCTCGCTCGCTGCCGACGACGTGGTCATCATCGTCACCAACCGCGCGGAATCGATCACCGATGCCTACGCCACCATCAAGCTGCTGTACACCGAATACGCCCGGCGCGATTTCCGCGTGCTGACCAACCGCGTGGCAAGCCTGACCGAAGCCGAGCTGGTGTTCGGCCGCATCCGCGACGTGGCCCGGCAATACCTGGGTGACGCGGTAAAGCTCAAGCTATCGGGCTACGTGCCGGAGGATGAAAAGCTCAAGCGTGCAACGCGGCTGGGCAAGACCGTGCTCGATGCCTTCCCGCAGACCGAAGCGACCCAGGCCTTCCGCCAGCTCGCCGACAGCATGCTGCGCTGGAAGCGCCCGCCCGGGAGCGGTACGGCGGGCTTTGTCTATCGGCTGGTCGAATCGAGCCGCATCCTCAACGACAGGCTGGAGCGATCATGAGCGCGACGCTGCAGCGCGACGGTGCTCGTATCGTGCTCTCTGGCCGGCTCGACGCCACCGGTTGCGCCACGATCTGGCAAGCCGCACGCGATGCCGCAAGCAAGGAGAGCACTGTCGACGCGAGCGACGTCAGTTATTGCGACGGCATCGGCGCGGCGCTGCTGTTCGACCTGATCCAGCGCGGCGCGCGCATCGAGGGCCTGGCCGAACGGTTTGCCCCGCTGCTGGCCGAGCTCGATCCTGACCAGCCGCTACTGATCCCGGAAACGCCCAAACCGGAAGGCCGCCTCGCGGCAATCGGCCATTTTGCCGCCGGCTGGTGGCGTGAAACGCGCGACGTGATCGGCTTCATCGGCGAAGCCACCGTGTCGTCCTGGGCGATCCTGCGGCGACCGCGCGAGCTGCGATTGGGCGAAACGCTGCGGGTGGCCGCCAGCGCCGGGGCCGATGCGCTGCCCATCGTGTCGCTGATCGCCTTTCTGCTGGGCGTCATCCTCGCCTTCCAGTCGGCGATTCCGATGCGCCAATTCGGCGCCGAGCTGTTCGTTGCCAACCTGGTCGGGCTGTCACTGGTGCGCGAGCTGGCGCCCTTGATGACGGCGGTGCTGCTGGCCGGGCGCACCGGTGCCGCCTTTGCCGCCGAGATCGGCACGATGAAGGTGAACCAGGAAATCGACGCGCTGACCACGATGGGGCTCGACCCGATGCGTTTTCTGGTGCTGCCGCGGCTGATCGCAGTGGCGCTCACCGCACCGCTGCTCACGCTCTACGCCGAGCTCGTCGGCATGTTCGGCGCCGCGCTGGTGCTCACCGGCTTCGATATCCCGCTGGCCACCTCGGCCAGCCAGATCCAGGGCTTTGTCAACCTGAGCGACTTTCTGACCGGCCTGGGCAAGGCCTTCGTGTTTGGCCTGGGCATCGCCACCATCGGCTGCCTACGGGGCTTACGCACCGGCAGCGGCGCGCGCGCGGTCGGCGCATCGGCCACCAGCGCCGACGTGCAGGGCATCGTGATGCTGGTGGTCGCCGACGGCCTCTTTGCCATCGCCTTCTACTACCTGGGGTGGTGATGAGCGAACCCATCATCCGCGTGGAAAACCTGACCTGCGCCTACGGCGACAACGTGGTGCTGCGCGACGTGAGCTTCGAGGTGGCGCGCGGCGAGGTGCTGACAGTGCTCGGCGGCTCGGGCTGCGGCAAGTCGACGCTGCTCAAGCATCTGATCGGCCTGGAACACCCAACCGCGGGCCAGGTCTGGCTGAACGGGCGCGAGCTGACCGCGACCGGGGGCGAAGCACGCCGCGACATCCTGGCGTCGTTTGGCGTGGCCTATCAGGCCGGGGCGCTGTTCGGCTCGATGAGTGTGCTGGAAAACGTGATGCTGCCGCTGGCCGAGCACACCCAGCTCGATGCGCCAGCGCGCGAGATCGTCGCCCGGCTCAAACTGCGCGAGGTCGGGCTGGAACAATACGCCGACTACGCGCCGGCCAACCTGTCGGGCGGCATGCAAAAGCGCGCCGCGATCGCCCGCGCGCTGGCGCTCGACCCCGCCATCCTCTTTCTGGATGAGCCATCGGCCGGGCTCGATCCCATCACCTCAAGCGAGCTCGATGCGCTGATCCTGCGACTGGCGCGCGCGCTGCATCTGACCTTCGTTGTAGTGACCCACGAGCTTGCCAGTATTTTCGCCATTGCCGATCGCGGCCTGATGCTGGATAAACAGGAACAAGGCATCATCGCTGTCGGCAAGCCCGCCGACCTGCGCGATCATCACCCCGATCCCCGCGTGACCCGCTTCTTCCGCCGCGGTGAGGAGACCGTTTGAGTTCAGCCCACCCACCCTACTTCCGCCTCGGCCTGTTCGTGGTGATTGGCGTCGTGATCGGCGCCGTGCTGCTGGTTGCCTTCGGCGCCGGCCGCTGGTTCGCGTCCAGCGTGACGCTGGAAACCTATTTCGACGAATCGGTGCAAGGGCTCGATATCGGCTCGCCAGTGAAATATCGCGGCGTGGCGCTCGGCACCGTGAGCAGCATCGGCTTTACCGGCGCCAAGTACGGCCATCAGCGTGGCCAGCCGCAATACGTGCTGGTCGAAATGGAACTCAGGCCCGACCGCTTTCGTACCGGCGGCGACGGCGTGCCCGACCAGGAACAGCTGAATCGTCAGGTCGAGCGCGGCCTCAGGGTACGGCTGGCGCCACAGGGGCTGACGGGTACCAGTTACCTGGAAATCGACTACGTCGACGCCAAGGCCAACAAGACCTTGCCAGTCTCCTGGAAGCCCGATGCGCTCTATATCCCGTCCGCGCACAGCGCAGTGGCGCAAATCATGGAAGCGGTGCAGAACGTGATTTCCAAGACGCAGAACCTCGATATCGAAGGCACGGTGGACCGCTTGAACCGGCTGCTCGATACCACCGAGCGCCAGCTCGGCGAGGTCCCGTTCAAGGATCTGGCCGCATCGCTGCTGCGGGTGAGTCAGCGCCTGGAAAAGGTACCAACTGACCAGATCGGCCGCGATGCGCAGGCGCTACTGGTCGAGCTGCGGCAGACCAACACCAGCCTGCAGCAACTGGTCAGCGATCCGGCCTGGCAGGGCGCGGCCAGCGACGTTGCATCGGCCGCCGCCGGCGCCAAGGCGCTGCTGAACGACCCGGCGCTCGCCAAGACACTGCAGCATCTGGAACGCGTGTCGGGCCGCCTCGACTCGCTGGTCGGCAGCCGCGATGCGGAGCTCGCCGACACGCTGGACAACCTGCACGCCATCACCACCGATCTGCGCGCCTTGTCCGAGCGCGCCCGGCATAACCCCTCCGGCCTGCTGTTCGGCGCCGATCCACAACCCTACCCGCTGCCACGATGATGCGCCTCGCCTGCCTCTGCCTCGTCTTCGCCCTCGCCGCCTGCGCCGGTACGCCGCCAGCCGAATCGCACTACCGCATCGAAGCCGAGCGCCAGGGCGCGCCGCAAGCGGTGCGCTTTACCGGCAAGCTGCGCATCCTGCCGCTGCGTGCCGCCGAAGGCTATGGCGACTGGCGCTTCGTCTACCGCGAAACCGATTATCGCTATGCCAGCGACCCCTACCGGGGTTTCGTTGCGCCGCCGGCCCAGCTTGCCAGCGAGCGGCTGGAAGCCTGGCTTGCCGCCAGCGGCCTGTTCGGCCAGGTGCTCGGCACGCGTGTGGAATCGGCCAACTGGCAGCTGCAAGGCCGGCTCGATGCGCTCTATGCCGATCTGCGCGCCAGCGGCTCGCGTCAGGTGGTGGTGAAGCTCCAGTTTGCGCTGGCTCAGGGCGAACGCGTGCTCGATACCCGTACCATCGTCGGCCAGGCACCGATCGCCAGCATGGATGGCGAAGGTATCGCCGCTGCCGCCGATGCCGCGCTGGCCGATGCGTACCGGCAATACGAAGTGGTATTGGCCAGCACAGACGCAGCGCTTTCCCGCTAAACTGGAGTTGCCTCCTTACAGCCCGCTCGGCATGCCCTCACCCCGCGCCCTTCACCTCTACCGCCAGACCCAGGCCTCGACCGAGGACGATCGCGTCAGCGCGCACGCGCCGCTGGTCAAGCGCATCGCGTACCACCTGGTATCGCGCCTGCCGGCCAGCGTCGACGTCGAGGACCTGATCCAGGTCGGCCTGATGGGGCTGATGGAGGCATCGCGCAATTTCGATCCCAACGCCGGCGTGCAGTTCGAGACCTTCGCCAGCCAGCGCATCCGCGGCGCCATGCTCGACGAATTGCGCCAGGCCGACTGGATGCCGCGCCAGGCACGCCGCAACATGCGCGAGATCGAAAAAGAGATCCACAAGCTGGAGCAGGCGCTGGGGCGCGCGCCAACCGAAGGGGAAGTCTCCGGCTCGCTCAACCTGCCGCTGACCGAATACCAGGCACGCCTTGCCGACGCGCGCGGCCATCAGCTTGTCTACTACGAGGATTTTGGCGAGGAAGGCGGCAACGACCAGCTCGACCATTACACGGCGGACGAGCGCGCCAACCCGTTCGAGCAGATGTCGGACGCCGGCTTTCGCACGATGCTGGTCAAGGGTATTTCCGAGTTGCCCGAACGCGAACAGCTGGTGATGTCGCTCTATTACGACGAGGAACTCAACCTCAAGGAAATCGGCGCCGTACTCGGCGTCTCCGAATCACGCGTCTGTCAGCTGCATAGCCAGGCCATTGCGCGGCTGCGCGCCAGACTCTCCGATTGGCTACCTCATCAATGAAATTGGACAAGATCAGTATTCTCGGCCTGCTACTGGGCATCGTCGCCATCGTGGGCGGGCAGGTGCTCGAAGGCGGGCATATCTCCTCGCTGGTCCAGCCCACCGCCTTCCTGATCGTGATCGGCGGTACCGCCGGCGCGGTGATGCTGCAAAGCCGGCTGCCCGATTTCATCGCCGGCGTGAAGCTGCTGCAATGGGTGTTCGTGCCGCCACGGCATGATTTCCACCAGCTGTTGAACGTACTGGTGAATTGGGGCCAGCAGGCAAGGCGCGGCGGGCTGCTGGCGCTGGAGGCTTATGTTTCCGGTGAAAGGGATCCCTTCGTGCGGCGCGGGCTGCAGATGCTGGTCGACGGCGCCGAACCCGAGCTGATCCGCCGCTCGCTGGAACTCGATATCGACGCCTACGAGGAGCGCGCCCGCGCCGCCGCCAAGATCTGGGAAGCCGCTGGCGGCTACGCGCCCACCATCGGCATCATCGGCGCGGTGATGGGCCTGATCCACGTGATGGAAAACCTGACCGACCCCTCCAAGCTCGGCGCTGGTATCGCCGTGGCCTTTGTCGCCACCATCTATGGCGTGGGCTCGGCCAACCTGATCTTCCTGCCGATTTCCAGCAAGCTCAAACACCATATCGGCAGCGAAGCGCGTCGCCGCGAAATGCTGCTCGAGGGGCTTGTCACCATCGCCAACGGCGAGAATCCCAGGCTGCTGGAAAACAAGCTGGCTGGCTTCCTGCATTAAAGGGATGAGGGGTGAGGTGGCCTCTGCATGCTGCGCCCACCGCTGGACGCCGTTGCAGGCCACCGAATCGGCCTCGTCACCCTGCCTGCCGGACATTTCGGCGGCGCCTATGAGCCCGCATCAGGGGAGACAACATGCTGTGGCTGCTTGCTCGCTTGCGCCTGATCGTGGCCTGGATCGATCTGGTGCTGTTCACTCTCTTCATGGTGTTGCTGGCGCTGCTGCCACTATCGTGGCTCGGCGTGTATCCGCGGCTGTTCCACGCCTGGTGCCGCTGTTTCGTGCGGGCGTTGAACGTGGAGCTGCGGCTGCACCAGCATCATGCCCGCCCACTTCCCCGCCACTACATCCTGATCGCCAACCACCCTTCCGCGTTCGAGGATGTCGGTATCCCGGCGCTGTTTCCGGTGGTGAGTCTTGCCAAGATCGAAGTGCGCGACTGGTGGCTGGTCGGCCGCATCGCGGCGGCCGCCGGCACGCTGTTCGTGCAGCGCGAGAACAAGGATTCGCGCCAGGCCGCACAGGCTGCGCTGGTCGAGGCGGTGCGCGCCGGCCATAACATCGCCCTCTACCCGGAAGGGGGCTGCAAGGGTCGCCGGCTGTGGGACCATTTTCTCTACGGCGCCTTCACCGTCTCGCTGGAAACCGGCGTGCCCATCGTGCCGGTGTTCCTGCACTACGAAGCGCAGCAGGCTTTCGAATGGATGGATGACGAGACGCTGCTACAGAAGATCTGGCACATCGTCACCAGCCCCAACCCGGTCGCCAACTACCACGTGTTCGATGCGTTCGACCCGGCCGACTTCGTCGACCGCGAAGCCTACTCGGCGCACGTCTACCGCTGCTACCAGGGCTGGCAGCAGCGCTTCCTCGAATAATCCTTATTCGGCGAGTGCAGTCAGCAGCAGCTCAACCACCTGCTTGGACGATTGCGGGTTCTGCCCGGTGATGAACTGACCGTCGCGCACCGCAAAGGCCTGCCAGTTGCCGGCGGGCTGAAAATCGGCGCCCAATTCGCGCAGGCGTGATTCCAGCAGGAATGGCATCAGCGCGGTCAGGCCCACGGCCGCTTCTTCGGCATCGGTGAAGGCGCTGATGCGCTGGCCCGCAACAACGGACTGGCCATCGGCGCGGCGCGCGTCGACCAGGCCAACCACACCGTGGCAGACCGCGGAAATCCACTTGCCTTGCGCATAGGCTGCCTCGACCAGCCGGCGCACGTCGGCGTTGCCCGGTAGATCCCACATCGTGCCGTGGCCGCCCGGGAAGAACACCGCGTCGAAACCGGAGAACTCGATCCCGGCGACGGGACGGGTCGTGGCCAGCAGCGCCTGCAACGTCGCATCGCCATTCATGCGCACCACGGCCGGATCGTGACTGGCCTCGCCGGTGACGCTGGATGGATCGAGTGGAATGGCGCCGCCCTGGGGCGAGGCCAGCGTCACGGCATGACCCGCATCAACCAGCGCGTAGTACGGCACCGCCAGCTCCTCGGCCCAGACGCCGGTCGGCTTGCCGGTATCGCCCATGCGAGCGTTGGAGGTGATGATCATCAGGATGTGCTTGCTCATGGTGTGAACCTCGTGGGGTGATTGGGCGGCGATCGCGAAGCGACCTGCAACACCGCCATGGTATTGATGCGCATGAAAATGATAAATCCGGCTAGAATCACTTCAGTTTTTACATTATGTAATTAATGCAACGCCATCTCGCCCCGGTTCAGCTCGCCAGCATCGAGCTCTTTTGCAAGGCCGCCGAACTTGGCGGCTTCACGGCAGCCGCGCGCGCGCTCGGCGTGACGCCGGCAGCGGTCAGCCGCGCGATCGGCCGGCTGGAGGCGAGGCTCGCCGTGCAGCTCTTTACCCGCACGACGCGACAGATCCAGCTCACCGAGGCGGGGCACGATTACTACCATCAATGTAGTGGCGCGCTGACACAGATCGAGGAGGCCGAACGCGCGTTGACCGGCCGGCAGAGCGAGCCCGCCGGCACGGTGCGCATTTCGGTACCGACCACTTATGGTCACCACCGCCTGTTGCCGCTGCTGCCGCGCTTTCTGGCGCAATATCCGGAAGTACGCATCGAAGCCCATGTCGGCAATCGCAATATCGATTTCGTGCAGGATGGCTACGATCTGGCGATCCGGCTCGGCCTGCCCGACGACGGTCGATTGATCGCCCGACCACTGGAGTACGCCACGCCGGGCGTGTTCGCTGCGCCGGCCTACCTGGCCGCCCGCGGCACGCCCGCATCGCTCAATGACCTGGCGCAGCACGACTGCGTCGCTTTCGTGCTGCCCAGCAGCGGCCGGGCGATGCCCTGGTCCTTCCTGCGCGACGGCGAGGAAATCGCGTTGCCGGTGTCCGCCCGGCTGTGGGTCGAGGAAGACGTGCTCGCCTGCGTCGGCCACGCCCGCGCCGGGGGCGGGCTGTGCCAGATCTATCACTACATCGCTGCAGAATACGTAGCGCGCGGCGAGCTCGTCGAAGTGCTGCAGCCCTATGCTGGCCGGGCCCGACCGTTCTCGCTGCTGTACCCGCAAAACCGGCACCGCTCGGCCAGCGTGCGCGCCTTTATCGACTTCGTGCTGGCTGAGCTCGCAACGCCGTCCGGCCACGACGCAGCACGCCCGGCCGGGCGACACATCCCGCTATAATCTCAACCTCTTTGCCCGTTGGTACTGCCATGCAGCTGTTCCGCAAGAAGAACGTCGCCAATGCCTCGGCCCGCGCCGCGCTGCCGCCGCAGATCGCCAACGCGTTGCGCGAGTCGTGGTGGTTTTTGCTAGTGGCCGTGGTGCTCTACATGGTGCTAGCACTGGCGAGCTATCACCCGGGCGACCCGGGCTGGTCGCACAGCGCCAGCAGCGTGGCTGTCCACAATCGCGGCGGCGTGGTCGGCGCCTGGGTGGCCGACATCCTGCTGGCGCTATTCGGGCTCTCTGCCTGGTGGTGGGTGGCGTTCTGCTTTGCCGCGATCTGGTGGGGCTATCGCCGCATCGACCGTGTCAGCGAGAACCCGCACAAACCGGTGGTGCTGCTCGCCTGCATCGGCTTTGCACTGGTGCTGGTCTCATCGAGCAGCCTGGAAGCGCTGCGCCTGCACTCGATGCAAGCGCCGCTACCCTTGGCGCCCGGTGGCGTGCTGGGGCTGGGATTGGGCGGCTGGCTTTATCACGCGCTGGGGTTTGCCGGCGCCACGCTCACGCTCGTCGCGCTGTGGGCCATCGGCCTGTCGTTGTTCACGGGGCTGTCATGGCTCTCCGTGATGGAAAAGCTCGGCACCCTGCTCGAATGGCTGTGCCTGAAGGTGATCGAGACCTGGCATGCGGCGCAGGACAGAAAGATCGGCCGAGTGGCGGCGGTCAAGCGCGAGGTCAAGGTCTCCGAGGAAAAGAAGAAGCAGGAAGACAAGGCTCCGCTGAAGATCGAAACGGCGCAGCTCGAAGTGCCGATCGCCAAGCAGGCGGAAAAGCGGCTGGAAAAGGAAAAGAAGGAGCAGGAAAAGCAGCAGGAAGTCGCCGAGCGCCAGGCCGCGCAACCCAGCCTGTTCGAGCTCGACGATCTGCCCCCCGCCAAGCCCGCGCCGGCCGCGCGCGGCAGCACCACTGCCGGCAACCTCCCTGCCCTGTCGCTGTTGGCGCCAGCGCCGGTGGCGCAGGAAACCATCAGCCTGGAAACGCTGGAGTTCACCTCGCGCCTCATCGAGCGCAAGCTCGCCGACTTCAACGTCGAGGTGAAGGTCGTCGCGGCCTACCCGGGCCCGGTAATTACCCGCTATGAGATCGAGCCCGCCGTCGGCGTGAAGGGCAGCCAGATC
>NZ_JANBVF010000050.1 GCF_024437655.1 Chitinolyticbacter albus | reverse complement strand
AGGTGAAGGTCGTCGCGGCCTACCCGGGCCCGGTAATTACCCGCTATGAGATCGAGCCCGCCGTCGGCGTGAAGGGCAGCCAGATCGTCAACCTGATGAAGGACCTGGCGCGCGCGCTGGGCCTCGTGTCGATCCGCGTCGTCGAAACCATCCCCGGCAAGACTTATATGGGGCTGGAGCTGCCCAACCCATCACGTCAGATGATCAGGCTGTCCGAAATCCTCTCGTCCGAGCCCTATCACCACATGGGCAGCAAGCTCACCATGGCCCTGGGCAAGGACATCACCGGCAAGCCCATCGTCACTGATCTGGCCAAGGCACCGCACATGCTGGTGGCCGGCACCACGGGCTCGGGCAAGTCGGTCGGGGTCAACGCGATGATCCTGTCGCTGCTG
>NZ_JANBVF010000005.1 GCF_024437655.1 Chitinolyticbacter albus | reverse complement strand
CGCCAACTACGAGGGCTAAGATTATCGTCCGGGATGCAACAGCTAGCACCATTGCCCCGCTGATGAGTGAAATCGCCAAGGCCTACGAGAAAAGCCATCCAGGCGTTCGCATCGAAGTACAGGCCGGCGGCAGTTCGCGCGGCGTCCTCGACGTGCGCCAAGGAACTGCTGGCATCGGGATGGTCTCGCGTGAACTCAAGCCGGATGAAGCAGACCTGAAGCACGTGATGATCGCGCAGGACGGTGTCGGCATGATCGTGCATAAGAACAACGCGATCCAGCACTTCACCAAGCAACAGGTCATCGACATCTACGGCGGCAAGATCACCAACTGGAAGCAACTGGGCGGTGACGACACGCCAATCACGGTGGTGAGCAAGGCCGAAGGCCGCTCGACGCTGGAGATCTTCAGCCACTTCTTTGGGGTCAAATATAAGGACATCAAGGCTCACGTCGTGATCGGCGACAACCAGCAAGGCATTCAGGCGGTGGCTGGCTCCCCGGCAGCAATCGGCTATGTCTCGATCGGCACCGCGGAATACGAAGCCCAACACGGTGCAGCCATCAAACTGGTTCCCGTCGACAACCAAGTGCCGACCACTGCTGCGGTCGCGGCCGGCGAATATGCGATCCGGCGCCCGTTGAATCTCGTGTTCAAGGAGCCGCTCACCGCCACCGCGAAGGATCTCGTGCAGTTTGCGCAGTCCCCAGATGCAAGCGAGCTGGTGAAGAAGCAGTTCTTCGTCCCGATTGCCAAGTAAACCGGACGGTCGCGTGCAATGAGCGCAATACTGGAGCCGCCGTTTCCCCCGGCATCGATGTCACGGCAAGCCGCGCGTTTACAGGTGATGGCGTTCTGGACCGTGATGGCGTGTTTGGCGATCGCAGGCACATTGATCGTGCTGTTGATCGCTGGCTTTCTCGTTCGCGAGTCCTGGCCCTTGATCAGTGAGGCCGGTCCACTGCGGTTTCTGACCGATGCCGGCTGGTGGCCCCGCGACGGCAGCTTCAACATGTCGCCGATGATTCTGGCCAGTCTCCTGCTCACCCTCGGAGCGCTGGTCATCGCGACACCCTTGAGCCTGGTATTCGCGACATTCACCTGTTTCGTGGCGCCACCATGGCTCGCGAACGGCATGCGCGTATTGGTGGAGGCCAGTGCAGCAGTGCCAACCGTCGTCTACGGTCTGTGGGGCATCACGGTCATCGTCCCGCTGGTGAACCAGATTTCCCCACCCGGCTCCAGCCTGCTTGCCGGGATGATCGTCGTCGCCGTGATGATCTTTCCGACCATCGCGATGCTATCGCGGTCCGCGCTGCAAACCGTACCGCCCGGATATGCACAGGCAGCGTCCGCGCTCGGGGTCTCTAACGCTCAGACGGTGCTTCGCATCGTGCTGCCCGCGGCAAAGCACGGCATCGTGTCAGCGATGATTCTGGGGGCTGCGCGCGCCATCGGCGAGACGATGGTGGTGCTCATGGTGTGCGGCAACATTGTCCAGGTACCCAAATCACTGTTCGAGCCGGTCCGCACCCTGACTGCAAACATCGCGCTGGAAATGCCCTATGCGATGGGTGATCACCGGGCCTCGCTGTTCGTTGCCGGCCTGGTGATGCTGATCCTGGTCAGCGCACTGGTCGCGCTCGGAGAATGGGTCGGCGCGACTGGCCAGCGGAGTGCGCCATGAACACGCTCGGCTCCAGCCTACCCTATCCACGCGATCGCCTCTGGAATGGCTTTCTGTGGGTCGGGTCGCTGTTGGTAGTTGCGGTCCTGCTCTGGCCACTGCTGATCGTGGTGCTGGAAGGGAGCCATGCGCTCTCGCTCGAGTTCTTCACGCAAAGCCCTAGCGATGCAGGCCGCAGCGGGGGGATCCTGCCCATCCTGGTTTCGACCCTGGCCATCGTCTCGGTCAGCTTGGCTGCCGCGCTGCCGCTGGCCTTTGCCATCGCGGTGATGCTCACCGAGGTGTGCCGACCGGATGGCTGGATCGCTACGTCGATGCGATGCAGCTTGGATGTTCTGGCCGGCGTGCCTTCCGTGGTCTTCGGCCTATTCGGGCTCAGCCTGTTTTGTCGTCAGCTCGGCATGGGCTACTCGATTGCAGCCGGCGGCTTGACGCTGGCCTGCATGATCCTGCCAACGCTTGCTCGTGCCCTGACCACGGCGCTTGAAGCAGCCGGCGAACAGCATCGGGTGTCGGGTGCCGCGCTTGGGCTTTCACAGCCGGCCGTGCTGTGGAGCGTGACCGTGCCGGTGGCACTGCCTGGCATCTGCGCAGGCCTGATCCTGGCAATGACGCGAGCGCTGGCCGAAACCGCGGTGCTGCTTTTCACTAGCGGCTACTCGGACCGGATGCCGGAGTCGATCATGGATTCCGGCCGCAGCATCTCGATCCACATCTATGACCTCTCCACCAACGTACCTGGCGGCATGCAAAACGCCTACGGATCAGCGCTGGCGCTGTTGCTTATGCTCACCGTCCTCAGCGTGTCGGTTCACTGGGCTACGCGCTGGATGCACAAACACATGACTGGCGCTTCCCAGCGTTGAATCTAGGATTTCGATGACACACTCCACCTTACTGGCAACGCCACCACTTGTTGCGCGCCCATATGCAGCGGCGCAATCGATCGCGGATAGCCGGCCTTCGTCCGGGCATATCGAGTTCGACGATATCTCGGTGCGCTACGGCAACAACAAGGTCGTGGAATCGGTATGCCTCAAGGTGCCACGCAATTCGGTCACCGCCATGATCGGCCCTTCCGGCTGCGGCAAATCCAGCATGCTCTACACCGTCAATCGTCTGTGTGATCTGATCCCCGGTTGCTGTGTGACCGGGTCGGTCGAGTTCAGCTGGCTGGATAACGAGCAGATGCGCAAGGACGCAATCCTGCTGCGCCGGCAAGTTGGCATGCTGTTCCAGCGACCCAATCCGTTTCCGTTTTCAATCTGGAAGAACCTCGAATTTGCGCTGAAGCAGCATGGCATTCGCGCCAAGGCCGATGTCAACGAGCGGATCGAATCTGCATTGCAGGAAGTGGGTTTGTGGGACGAGGTGAAGGACCGACTTTCAGCATCGGCTTTTTCGCTGTCGGGCGGCCAGCAGCAACGGCTGTGCTTAGCCCGAGCACTGGTACTTCAGCCCGCCGTTTTGCTCATGGATGAGCCCTGCAGCGCCCTCGATCCGATTTCCACGCAGAAGATCGAAGATCTGATCCTGCGCCTATCGCGGACCCGCACCATCCTCTTGGTCACTCACAGCCTGGGCCAAGCCCGGCGAGTCGCGAGTCAGGTCGCCATGTTCTGGAAACTGGATGGTGTGGGCCGACTGATCGAATGTGGAAGTGCGCTTGACCTCTTTGATCAGCCCAGGCACGACCTGACCAAGTCCTATCTGGCCTACGCCTGAGCAGCGGAAAACCGCTCTGCCACATGTCAGTCGATGTGTCGCTGCAGCGCTTCTAGGTTGGCGCGCGTCGCGGCTCTTCGCTCTTCCCGTTCCTTGAAGCGGGCTAGTGCCCGGTCAATTTTCCTATCCATTGCGGCTTCGCTGTCGATGTCGTACTTGCGAAGGTTCGCCAATGCAACCGTGGCTCCCACGATCGTGGTTGCCGCAGCCCAGGCGACAGGCTTGGCGAATAGAGTTAGCCACGCTTCGTAGTTCGGGCCTTCGAGCAAGGCGCCATAACCCAGGATCAGCACTATTTCGTTCGCCAATACCAGCAGGGTGCCCGTCAGCAACGCCATCGTGGCGAGTCTGCCGGCGTATTGCAGACAAGCCGCCAATTGCCGCAGCACAGAGGCTGAAAAGCGAATTGGTGTACCGGCGATAAACAGACCACGCCGCATCAGCGCATCCGTTTTGTGCCCCAAATGGTCTTCTTTCCACCAAGCGTATGCCAGCAAAGATAGCGTCAGCAGCAGCGCAATCCCCATTAGAAATGTCAGAAATTGCATCAATGCGTTCCCCCCTAAGACTGCGCTTTCAATGCCGTCCCAATTTCTCGCGCTTGACGATAGTACATCGCTTCCATTGAGCGCCAAGGCGCCCCTTTCTATCATCAGCTTGAACAATCGCGGCATTTTGCTCGCAGCCCAAGATGGTCACTTCCAGATGCACACGCAATGAACGACATCACACACACCCCAGAGCTTTCTGTTCCCGCACGCGACACTAGCTCGAATACCTCCCGCCTTTTGGAGCGCTACGTCACCTGGGTCGTGAATCACAGGAAATGGGTGATCGGATTCGTAGTACTGCTGACAGTTTTCTTCGGCCTGTTTGCCGCCAAGCAGCAGGTGGTCATCAACCCGGCTGCCGTGGTGCCCCAAAGCCATCCCTACATCAAGGCCACCAACGCCATCGAGAAGATCTTCGGCTCGAAGTACTTGGTGGTCATCGGAGTGACACCCAAGCAGGGTGATGCACTGCAGCCTGCCGTGCTCGATGCGGTTCGCCGGATCACCGACCAGCTCTATGCCTCTCCCACGGTGAGCAAGCAAACACTGTTGAGCCTGACGTCGCGCCAGGCCAAGAGCATTCGGGGCAATGCGGATGGCTTCGAAGCCAAACCGCTCGTCGATGCCGGCAATGTAGGGCGGGTTGATCGGGCCGCGCTCAAGCAAGCGATCGAAGCTAATCCCATTTATCGCGACACCGTCGTCTCGCATGACTGGCGTACCGCGACGATCATGCTCGAGCTCAAGGAGAACCCGAATGGGTTCGGCGCCATGCTCGCCGATGTGCACAAGATCCTTGGCCAGGAAAAGCAGGCGGGCCTGCAGGTATCGGTCAGCGGCAACCCGGTCTTCCTGCATCAGGCGGAGATCTTTGCCGAGCGTATCAACTGGCTGTTCCCCATCGCGGTATTGGTGATCGGGTTGTTGCACTTTGAAGCCTTCCGCACCCGGCAAGGCCTGATCCTGCCGCTGGTAACGGCCCTGCTGTCGGTCGTATGGGGCGTGGGTGTGATGGGGCTGATGCGTATCCCGATGGACATCTTCAATTCGCCGACGCCGATCCTGATTCTCGCCGTCGCCGCGGGGCACGCGGTCCAGCTATTGAAGCGGTACTACGAGCGCTTCATCGAACTGGTCGACAATCAGCACATTGAGCCGGTACTGGCCAACCGATTGGCAACAATCCAATCGCTGGTCGCGGTAGGCCCTGTTCTGGTGATTGCAGGTGGCGTTGCAGCGCTGGGATTCTTCTCGCTGGTGGTGTTCGAGGTCGAAACCGTGCGGGCCTTCGGCATCTTCACGGGGATCGGGATACTCACCGCAGTCATTCTCGAATTCACATTCACACCGGCGGTTCGTGCGAGCCTGCGCCCGCCATCTGCGGATCAGATTCGCACTGAGAGCCGCGTTCGCTTCTGGGATCGCCTCAGTGCAGGCATCGCACAGTCGGTGATGGCGCCAGGTGGTCGCAAGGCCATCCTGATTGGCACGGCGCTTCTGGTCGCGATCGCGATCGCGGGCTGGTCTAGGGTGCAGATCGACAATGCCAGCAAGACGTTCTTTTCTCCCGGTCTGCCCATCCAGCACGATGATCAGCAGCTCAACCGGCAGACCGGCGGGACCAATGTGCTCTACCTGATGGTCGATACCGGCCGAGAGGATGGCATCAAGGATCCCAAGGTTCTGGCCGCCATGCATGCACTTCAGCTCGAAGCAGCCAAGCGCGCCTACGTCGGCAAGACGCTGTCGATCTACGACTTCCTGCAGCGCATGCATGAAGCAGCCTCAGGCGAGAGCAAGACGGCTGGCCCGTTGCCTGCGGATCAGAATCTGATCGCGCAATACTTGTTCCTCTACTCGATGTCGGGCGACCCCGAGGACTTCTCCGCCCACGTCGACTATGGCTACCAACGCGCAAAGATCTCCGTCATGTTGCGCACCAACAGCAACGCGGAAATCGATCAGTTGGTCCGCGACCTGAAGCGCGAAGCCGGCAAGCAGTTCCCCCGCGGTGTCACCGTTTCGTTTGGTGGCGAGGTCGCACAGACGCTCGCGGTCACCGACGTGATGGTGCACAGCAAGCTACTCAACATCGTGCAGATCCTGGCGGTGATCTTCGCGGTCTCGGCCATCGCGTTCAGGTCGTTCATTGCTGGTGCACTGGTCCTGGCTCCGCTGCTGGTCGTGCTGGCTCTGGTGTTTGGCGTGATGGGTTACTTCGGCGTGCCGCTCAACATCCCGAACTCGTTGATCTCGGCCATGGCCGTTGGCATTGGTGCGGACTACGCCATCTACCTCATCTACCGGATCTCCGAGTATGTCTCCCAGGGGCAATCGCTCAACGCGGCCGTGAATCACGCGATCAAGACCGCCGGCAAGGCCTGCCTTTTCGTCGCCACGGCCGTCGCCGGCGGGTATGCCGTGCTCCTGTTCTCATACGACTACAAGGTCCATATGTGGCTCTCTTCCTTCATCGTGTTGGCGATGCTGGCCAGCGTCCTCACCGCGCTGACACTGATCCCCAGCGCGATCCTGATCTTCAAGCCGAAATTCGTACTGGAACGTCGCTCTGGTGACCGTGGCGCGATCCTGTTGATCATCCTGGCCACCATCGGCTTCCTGACCTATTCGCAAATGGCTTGGTCCGCACCGAATGCAGCAGAGATCATGGAGCGTAGTGCAGCGGCGACCCGATTCAGCACGTCGAAATCAGCTGCGGAGTTCGTGTTGGAGAGCAAGGACGGGGGCAAGCGGACGCGCAAAGCCAACATGACCTCCAAGTTGCAGGACAACGGCACGGACACGATGCGACTCGTCCGGTTTGAAGCGCCTGCAGACATCAAAGGGACATCCACCCTTCTGATCGAAAAGAGCGCTGCGGATGACGATATGTGGGTCTACCTGCCCGCGATGAAGCGCGTACGCCGCCTGGTGGCCTCCAACAAGAAGGACAGCTTCATCGGCACCGACTTCAGCTACGGCGATGTGATGGGGCACAAGGTCGGCGACTGGAAACACACCCTTCTGTCCGAGCAGACCAAGGACGGCGTTGGCTACTTCATCATCGAGTCCGTTCCTGCCAGTGAAGCGACGCGGACGGATTCCGGGTACGGCAAACGCGTCTCGTGGGTGCGCAAGGACAACTGGGTGGCTGCACTGGTCGAAACCCAGGACACCGGTGGCCAGCCCTACAAGCGCTTCGTGTTCTCGGACATCCAGAAGGTGGATAACGCGAACAACAAGTGGCAGCCCATGAAAGCGGTGGGATCGAATCTGCAGAGCGGGCACACCACCACCATCACCTTCGCGAGCTTCAAGGTGGGCGAGCCGGTTGCAGATACCACCTTCTCGGCGAACAGCCTCGCGACCAACTAGATGATCAGGCCGTTCAACAAGCACCGGTTGGCGCCGGTGTGTGCGGTGTTGTCGATGTGGGGCTCGACCCTGGTGCATGCCGAGCCGATCGATATCAGTGGCGAAGTGGCAGCGGGGGTATGGTCCTCCACCAGGATGCTGGATGACCGGACCGGCATTGGCGTGCTGCGCGGCGATCTGCAGCTCGATTGGCAAGCCACTGAATCCCTCCAGCTGCATGCAGACCTCTGGGCGCTCTCGGCGCCGGAAAGGCTGGACCACAAGCGAGAAGACGCGGGCATCAACGAGCTGTATCTGCGTCTTGGCCAAGCGCCGTGCGCACCCGTACTAGGCAAGCGACTGGTGCTCTGGGGTAGAGCCGATGCGATCAATCCCACCGACCAGATTTCACCGCGCAACTTCCGGCGATTGACGCCCGACGACGACGAGCAACGCGCCGGGAATTGGGGCCTGCATCTGGATTGCCAAATCGGTCCGGGAAAACTGCAGCTGCACTGGATGGCCCAGCGTGAGCTCAATCAGGTGCCGCTTCGCGAGCAGCCTGGCGTCGTCGTATCGGATGAGCACCCAGACCCCATCTCAAGCTTTGCGGCAAAGTACGACGTCCTGGGGGAAGCAGCGGATTGGTCGATTGGATATGTTCGCGGCAATGACTTGTATCCCACCCTCGCGGTGAGCGCGATGACCCAACAAGGGCTCGTCCTGTCGCAGGATGCCACGCGGTTTCAGATGCTCGGGGCGGACGTCGCCTTCGTTCGCGGTGACGTCGCCTACCGCGCCGAATTCGCTTGGGTCACCTATGACCAGGACGCCTCGCCACTGGCTGCTTGGCGCCGGCCCTATGTGTCGGGCGTAGCCGGCGGGGAATGGGCCTTGGGTGATCGGGAAACCGTCGGCCTGCAGCTGTTCTGGAAACACTTGCATGGCGGTATCCCTACCCACCCGAATCCCGTCCAGCAATCGCTACAAGCTGCACAAGGCTTGATCAGCAACGAGCTGGATGATGACCAGTACGGCGTCACCGTCCGATACGCCAAGTCATTCCTCGACTCGAGGGCTGACCTGGACCTATTCGCCGTGTGGTCACAGCCCAACGAAGACTGGATGCTACGAGGGCGCCTCAGCTACGCCTATTCGGATCACATCCGCTTGCGAACCGGATTTGACGTCTTCCGTGGCCCTCGTCAGTCCTATCTCGGCAATCTTCGGCAAAACTCACTGCTTTACCTTGAGACGTCCTACATGTGGTGATGGCTCGACGTCCCCCCAAGTCTGAGTGACCAGGGATTCTTGAAACCTTCACAGTAGCCTCGCAGATCCACTCGCTTTGCCAGACTATTGGTAATCAGGTCGGAGCAGCTAGGTGGTCACACACGCAGGCAAGGGTAAGAACCCCTCGTTTGCCACAGTTAGTGATCACTTCCGACTCGCCCCTGCAGATATCGCCAATAAGCAAAGGCATGACAGTCCTCCAAAGGCACCCGTCAATAGCGCGGCACTGCTTCCAAAGCTGTCCAACGCATAACCCATCAACGGTGGCGCAAAGGCTTGACCAATTCGAGCAGGGGCCATGATCCAGCCAAGCCGGGCACCATAGCCCTCCGCGCCAAAGAGCGCGAGCGGGACGGTGCCCTTGGCGATGGTCATCACCCCATTGCCCATGCCGTGCAGGATTGCGAAAAGAAAAACTGCGGGCGAGCCAAGACTTAGCAACAGCAGCACTCCCACCGGATGGGCTGCCGCCGCAACCCGAGCGGATACCAAGGCGTGGTAGCGCCGTAGCCATCCAAATTCGGCGACGCGGCCGAGAACCTGAAATGGCCCCACGAGCGACGCTGCGGCCAAAGCAATCCCGACACTCGCGCCCGAGAGCTGCAATAGCCTTGGGAGGTGAGTCGCCATGGCCGTGGCAATGAACCAGGCGAATCCGAAGGCAATGGCAACTAGGACCATCGCCTTGAACGCCCCCTGCGCGGGCGGGTTGCTTTCCTGATCTGGGCTCTGCGGTGAACTGGCTGCAGTGCTGATTTTCGGGAGGGAAAGATTCAGCGGCAGCCCAATCAGGAGATGAATTGCCGCCCAAGTGAAGCAAGCAACCCGCCAGTCGAACTGATGCGTGAGCAGGCTGGTCAGTGGCCAGCCAACAGTGCTGGCAAGACCCGCGATCAAGGTGATGCCGGTAATGGCTTTTCTGGCGCCAGAGCCGTACATGAACACCAGCGTGGAAAACGCGGCCTCATAAAGACCGAGGCCCATCGCCGCGCCCAGTACCACCCACGCTGCAATCAGGGAAAGCATGCCTTGGCTCAAGCCCAGCAGGGTGAGGCCTACTGCAAGCAAGACGCTGGAACACACCAGGACGGAGCGGCCGCCGGTTCGATCAATCCAGTGACCGACCTTGGGGCCCATCAATCCGGAAAGCAGAAGCGCACCGGAGAAGGCCAGGAAAACCTGGGCGCTCGATAATCCGAGCTCGGACCCCTGCGCTTCAGCCAGGACGGCAGGCAGATAGTAGGTAGATGCCCAGGCCAGTGTTTGCGCACTGCCAAGCGTTGCGATCACTCGAGTCGTATTGGAAGACTGTGCCTGGTGAGCGCTGAGCATGAGTCAGATATGTGGATGGAGGCCTTCAAGCACCTGTTTCAACGGGAAGCGTCGAATCGGCCGCCCACTCACTGTAGCCCTGATAGTAGACGCCAACCTGCTCGAATCCAGCTGCGGTAGCGACTAGGCCGGCGAACGAACCGCGGCCACCGGAGCCACAGTGCGTGGTGATCTCTTGGGCAGGATCAAAACCTGCAGCGCAGAGAATCGCCCGCAGTGCTCCCGGCGGTTTGATAAGGCCCGCGTCGTCGAAGAATTGTCGGTGGTCCACATTGATGCCGCCAGGAATATGCCCGCCCCTGGCATAGCTGTCCGCTTTGCTACCGTCGAATTCCGCCGGCGTGCGGGCATCCCAGATTCGTGCAGTTCCCGAGCCGACTTTGAGGGACAGCGCCGTCTTTTCGACCAGATGGGCCTTGGCCGGTGGCGAAAGGTCGAGCGGATCACTGTGCCCAGAGGCGGCGAACAGGGCGGGTGCACCACCGTTCACGACCACGGCCGTAATGCCAAAGAGCTGCAAGATGAACCAAGCCCTGGCGGCTTCAGTCATCGAGCCATCGTCATACACCACGATCGGTTCCGGGCCGTCCAGGCCAAGGCCAGTGAGCTCAACGTCCCAAGGGCCTTGGCGATTCAAGCCTGTGGTCGAGTTCTTTGCTCGGTCCCGCCAAGAACGAGGCTCAAGATGGATCGCGCCAGGTACGTGTGACTCGTCGTACTGCGCTTGGACGCGAACATCAAGGAACCGTGCTTTCGGAATTGCCTGGGCTTGTGCAACAGAAACGATCGGGGACGTCATGAAATGCTCCTTTGCTGGGTTGCACGCGGTGCGGTTCAGCTTTCGTTCACGCGCTTTTTTCGTACCAACCCTTGCTGGCGTTGACGACCTTCACCACCAGCAACATCACCGGCACTTCGATCAATACACCGACCACCGTGGCCAGCGCGGCGCCGGATTCGAAGCCGAATAACGCGATGGCAGCGGCGACTGCGAGCTCGAAGAAGTTCGACGCGCCTATCAATGCCGAAGGGCAGGCAACACTATGCTTTTCGCCCACTCGCCGGTTCAGCCAGTACGCCAACGCCGAGTTGAAGAACACCTGAATCAGGATCGGCACCGCCAACAGCAGGATCACCAGCGGCTGCTTCAGAATGGCTTCACCTTGAAAGGCGAACAGCAACACCAAAGTGAGCAGCAGCGCAGCGATGGACCACGGCCCAATCGCAGCGAGCGCCGCATCGAATGCAGCTTGGCCGCGCGCCAGCAAAGCCTTGCGGATGAGCTGCGCCAGGATGACCGGCACGACGATGTACAGCACAACCGAGGTCAACAACGTATCCCACGGCACCGTGATGCTGGAGACGCCCAGCAGGAAGGCCACGAGCGGGGCGAAGGCAAACACCATGATCAGGTCGTTCAACGCCACTTGCGACAGCGTGAAGTACGGATCGCCACCGGTGAGCCGGCTCCAGACAAAGACCATCGCAGTGCAGGGGGCAGCGGCCAGGAGGATCAAGCCCGCAACATAGCTGTCGATTTGGGCCGCGGGCAGCATTGGCGCAAATAGCTCACGGATGAACAGCCAGGCCAGAAATGCCATGGAGAATGGCTTGACCAGCCAGTTCACCGCCAAGGTCACCGCGATGCCACGCGAATGCGCCTTCACCTGATGCAATGCGCCGAAATCGATACGCAGCAACATCGGGATGATCATTACCCAGATCAGCAGCCCGACCGGCAGGTTGACCTTGGCAACTTCCAGCGCGCCAAGTGCGTGGAATGCCTGCGGAAACAGCTGACCCAACAGTACGCCAACCACGATGCAGCTCGCCACCCAGGCAGTGAGGTAGCGTTCGAAAAAGCTCATCCCCCCTGCGGCCTGGGGCGCAGGTTCACATGCGGTGGACATGTCCACGACTCCGTTTTCCAAGTTGGCGCGACCGTGCATGCGGCTCCAGGACGATGACGATCATTCCACCGTCGTCTCGCCGATCTCGCGGACCAGCTGCTTCAGCGCATCGCCCTGCAGTTGCTCCGCAGGCGCCTGGACCAACAGTTCGGTCCGCTTGCGAATCTGCTGGAAGATCTTCTCGAACGACGCACGCAATGCTTCGTCCGTTTCGCCATGCGGGTCTTCGTAACCCCAGTGCGCGGTGGTCGGGTGACCCGGCCAGATCGGACATACCTCGTTCTTCGCGTTGCCACACACGGTCACCACAATGTCCATGTGCGGCGCATCCGCGCCTTCAAACACGTCCCACGACTTGGAATACAGCGAACTGGTGTCGTAGCCGATGCCATCGAGCTGCGCGATCGCATGCGGATTGACGCGGCCGCTGGGGTGGCTGCCGGCGCTGAAGGCCTTGAAGCGGCCCTCACCCAGCACGTTGAGCCAACCCTCAGACATTACGCTGCGAGCAGAATTGGCAGTACACAGGAACAGCACATTGAGAACAGGATTACTCATGGGGTCTCTCAGGGTTAGCAGCAGCCGCTACCGGGTGCGCAGCTGTTTTTCGGGGTGATGTTGAGGGTTTGCAGTGTGGGCTTCGGCGGCGCACAGCAAGCGCTTTCGCCCTCTTCCTTGGCGCGATTGAAGGTGGGAATGGCGCCCAGCGTGTGATAGCTCTCCCAGGCGATACCGGATGGATCGATGACCCAGTGCTTGTCCGATTCGGCGTAGCAACAGGCCGTTCCCGGTTCGCTCAGCACGCTGAGATCAGCCGCCTCGAGTTGCGCTTGCAATGCGGCGAGCTCGTCGTCGCTATCGACCTGGAAACCAAGGTGATCGACCCCGGCTGGCCTGCCGCGCTGCGAGATAGCGAAGTTGATGCGTGGATCCTCAAGCATCCACTTGGCGTAGTCCGTTTTCTGCACCGTAGGCTGAGTGTTGAACATCGCGGAGTAGAACCGGATACTGTCGTCGAGCTGGTCAACAGAGACGTGAATATGGAAGCGCTTCATGGCTAAGCTCCTAAGTCAGTTGCATTTGCCAGCGCAGCTGGCGAGTTCGTCCTCTGCTTCGCAAGGCGTGCCCGCGCAGCAGTTTTCGGTGAGAAAACCCAGTAACTCGTTCATGGCGGCGTAGTTGGCCGAATAGAAGATGAAGCGACTTTCCTGCCGAGCCAGAACCAGCTGGGCATGCGCCATCTCCTTTAAGTGGAAGGACAGTGTGGCAGGGGCAACTCCCAGTGTTTCGCCGATGCGGCCAACAGCCATGCCCTCCGGGCCGGCGGTAATGAGCAGACGAAAGATCGAGAGGCGGGTGTCCTGCGCCAGCGCGGCAAGACGTGTGACAGCGGCTTTGTTTTCCATGATTCTATTTTTATAGAAATATAGATTGCAGGTCAAGCGTCTCGTGCCACTTGGCAAGCGACCACCGCTGCTTCAAGAAGCGATTAACAACGGCTCGAGTAGATCAGACCTCGTCCCGAAAAAACCGTAGCGCTGATTAAATAGAGCTTATCTGGCAACTTTGAGCCCATCTGGGCACGAGATTTGTCATGAAGAAATCGAAGTTCACCGAAGAGCAGATCGCGTTTGCACTGCGCCAGGCCGAGTCGGGTACGACGGTGGCAGAGGCCTGCCGCAACATGGGGATGAGCGAGGCGACCTTCTGCAACTGGAAGAAGGCTGTCGCTGGATGATGCGCGTGACAAAATCGAACGATCGCGCCAGGATTACCACGGATTCAGGCCGCATAGTGCGCTGGGCGACCTGACCCCGAGCGAGTTCCGGCTCGCCCACCTTGAAGCCGGAATTCTCTTGCTTCGACCGCTCGGCTAGTCGGGAGGAGGTCAAATCGCGCAAGGTATCGATGTGTTCGAAGGCGGTGCGCAGGGCGAACACAAGCTGGCGCGCGGCTTCGCCCCAGTCCTCACCCGTTCCACGCACTGGCTGGCGCATCCCGGCTTCGCCGACGCGGTTGAGCGCTTTCTTGCCCATGCGCGCGAACTGGTAGGCAGCTACCGTGACGAACTGGAAATGCACACCCCCCTTTCGTCGCCCAGGCACCGCGCCCCCCTTTGAACGGCGGCGGCTGGGACTGTCTTAGGAGCCTTGCCATGGTCCCCATCCGAGCGCTGCTTTACTGGCTGGCCACACCGCTGGCACTGGCGGCGATCACGCTGGCCGGATGCAACGCCGAAGTCGGCATCATCGTGGTCAATAATCCCCATCCCACACCCACCCCAACGCTACAGCCATTGCACTGGATTCCCGCACCCGGCACCAGTTGGCAGTGGCAACTGGACGGTAGCATCGATACCACGCTGGACGTTGCCGTCTACGATCTGGATCTGTTCGATACGCCGGCCCAGCTCGTCTCCCAGCTCAAGGCGCGCGGCAAGCGGGTGATCTGCTACCTGAACGCCGGTGCCTGGGAGAACTGGCGCAGCGACCGCAACGCCTTTCCCGCCGCCGCGCTCGGCAATGACTACGCCGGCTGGACCGGCGAGCGCTGGCTGGATATCCGGCGCATCGACGCGTTGGCGCCCATCATGCGTGCCCGACTCGACCTGTGCCGCGACAAGGGTTTCGACGGCGTGGAGCCCGACAATATCGAGGGCTACACCCACCACACCGGCTTCCCGCTGACGCGCGCCGACCAGCTGGCGTACAACCGCTGGCTGGCGATCGAGGCGCATGCGCGCGGTCTGTCCATCGGCCAGAAGAATGCGCCCACGCTCACCGCAGAGCTCGTGGCGCACTACGACTGGGCGATCACCGAGGACTGCGCGTATTACGACTGGTGTGCCGACCTCAAGCCGTACACCGACGCCGGCAAGGCCGTGTTCATGGCCGAATATACCGATCTCACCGGCGACACCAGCCAGTTCTGCCCTGAAGCAGCGCAGCTGAAGTTCTCCGGCATCCTCAAGCGGCGCGAGCTCGACGCGTGGCGTGTGGCCTGCCCCTAGCTCAGCGCGCCGGCGGCCACCAGACCGCCAGCCAGACCGTCTGCTCGCCGGTGTAGGTCACGCGGTGGCGACGATGTGGCGCGATCAACACGCAATCGCCCGGCACCAGCGAGCGATCGTCCGCCTCGTCTTCGAACCGCAGGCCCGCCGCCCCCGCCAGCAGCAGCACCCACTCGTATTCGGCCTGGTCATACCACTGCCCCTGCGGCGTGATCTGGCCATTGGACACAATGCGCTCGATACGCACCTCGCCGCTGCGTACGAGCTCGGTGTAGACCTCGTCGGGCAGCGCCTGTGGCAAGGCATGCAGCAGATTGACGGTCATGGCGCCTCCTGCGACTCCACGGTGATCGGCCAGCAAACCTGCATCACCGGCTGCTCCGATGATGTATTCAGCCAGTACTCGCGCGGCGGGCCCGCGCGGGTCTGACGCTTCTCGTCGATCCAGTCGCAGACTGCCTCGTACGCCGAAAGGATCGCCGGAAACCGGGCCTGCTCGTCGCGCACGTCGATGGTGACCAGCCGGCATGCCGGCAGCTCGCGCAGCACCACATCACCAGTCGGCAGGCTGCCGGGCCGAGCCGGAACACAGATTTCGATCGGCCCCCGTTGTTCGCTATTGACCGGGCCATGGTAGACGCCAAACGGCACGTCCTGCCCGGGGCAGCCATAGCCTTGCAAGACGGAGAGCCCGTCGCGGATTGCGGTATCGAGGCCGGCGATGTCGACGTGACGCGTGACGGACGCCACCACGAGCGCGGGGCTATGCCGGACCGTGATCGGATTGAACATGGGGTATTGCTCCTTTTGCAGTTGGGCGAGATAAGCCTGCGCAATCCACCCAAGCTTGCGCTCAGCCTGCGCGTGGTCACCGACATGCCGGCGAATTTCGCGAGCCAGCGCATCGGCCCCCAATTCGAGCAGCGGCGGCAACTGGGCGTAGCCTATCCCCAACGCGCGTAGCTGACGTATTCGCTCGGCCCGCGGCAATTGCGTTGCGCTGTAGTAGCGATAGCCGTTGGCCGCATCGACGCGCGCCGGAACCAGCAGCCCTGCCTCGGCGTAGAGCCGCAGCGCCTTGATGGATAGCCCGGATCGGCTCGAGAACCGGCCTATGGGGATCAGTGTGGAAGTACGCATGGGGAGCACGTTAAAGTCTGCCGCAATGGGAGAGTCAAGCCTGCGGCGCCGGCCGCTGTATTCGCCGTCCTCGCCCAGTGCCACGATGCTGCCGAAGCACACCCGGGCAGCGACCATGATCGAAGGGATCAACACCATCCATGCCCAGATCGGCCACGCCACCGCTGGCTTTCGCGACGATACCTGATCCTGGCCATGCCGCGCTCGGCTACAGCCCAGGTCGTGGTCGACGGTGAAAACGCGCAGCGGCCCGAATACCAACAGCAGCACGACACGCCCTGTTTCGGCGGACTCGCCGGCAGTACGGTGTCGCTGTTTGCGGCAGCGCCCGAGTCGCGCGCGTCTCCCGTCGCATCACCGTGAAAGCACGTCTACCTCGAAATTAGGCTGCGTCACATACTTGTATTACAAGGTACCTTGTTTTATCTTGTTAACGTCACTTGCAGCGCCGCACCATGAAAACCCAATTGAAGAAAGGCACGCTCGACATGTGCGTGCTGGCCGTACTCGCCAAGGGTGATAGCTATGCCTACCAGCTGGTCACCCAGCTGAGCACCGGCATGGACATCAGCGAAGGCACCATCTACCCGCTGATGCGCAGGCTGCAGCAGGAAGCGTGGGTGGAGACTTATCTGGTCGAATCGGCCAGCGGCCCTTCGCGCAAGTACTACCGGCTCACCACGGCCGGTCACACCGCGCTTGCCGCCATGCGCGACGAGTGGCGCAGTTTCGTCAACGAGGTCGAGGCCGTGGTGTTCGCGCCCGACGCATCCGGAGCATCGTCATGACCCAGCACGAATTCCTGCAACAACTGGCCGCGTCACTGGAGGGGCTACCCGAGACACAACGAGACGACATCCTGGCCGACTACCGCGAGTATTTCAGCGACGGTCTTGCGGCAGGCCGCAGCGAAGCGGACATTGCCACGGCATTGGGAGATCCACGCGAGCTCGGCCGCACCTTGCGCGTAAAGCGATCGCTCGCCGCCTGGGAAACACGTCGCTCGCTGCCCGCCTTGTGGCAGGTGGTGTTGGCCACGGCGAGCCTCGGCGCCGTCAACCTGCTGCTGGCGCTGCCCACGCTGCTCTGGCTGTTGCTGCTCAGCGGCGCCAGCCTGGTGGCCGCGCTGATAGTGGTGCTGGGCTTCGTCATGCTCGGCAGCGCGCTGTTTGGCAACAGCAGCAGTGTGGATGCGGCGCTCGATCGATGGTTCGCTCCCCAAGCCAGGATCGCAGTACGCGATGGCACGGATCGCGTACTGATCCAGCCGGATGCCACCGGGCGCACCTCGGTACTGATCGAATCCGGTGATGACTCGGTTCGGTTCGAAGGGGGAAAGCTGTTGCTGCGCGATGGCGATGAGCAGCTCACGCTGCACAGCTTGGCGCCCAGCCGCACCGGCTCAGCACTGTTCGGTGTGGCCCTGCTGCTGTTGGGCGGCCTGGCGCTCGGCTTGCTGCTCTGGTTGTTGCGGGCCGCCGTGCGCCTGCTGCGCGCCGCCGTGCAGACCCAGCTGCGCACCATGCAGGCGACGCCAGGATGATCATATCCACCTGAATTTTCAGGTTTTTTCGCCAGCAGCCTTTGGCAGCGCCGGGCAAATCTGCGACAATCCGCGATTAGCCTTGCTCATGCCGCCATGAATACCGCTCCGACCGCCCTCTACGATTACGCGCCCGCCCGGCGCGCCCAGCCCGCCCCCTTCCTGCCGATGAGCCTGGATGAGATGACCGCGCTGGGCTGGGACGAGTGCGACGTCATCCTGATCTCGGGCGACTGCTATATCGATCACCCCAGCTTCGGCATGGCGCTGATCGGGCGCCTGCTGGAGGCACAGGGCCTGCGCGTCGGCATCATCGCGCAGCCGGAATGGGACAGCGCCGAGCCCTACAAGGCGCTGGGCCGCCCGCGCCTCTTTTTCGGCATCACCGCCGGCAATATGGATTCGATGATCAACCGCTACACGGCGGATCGCAAACCGCGCTCGGACGACGCGTACACACCGGACGGCGCGGCGGGACGGCGGCCGGACCGCGCGGTGACCATCTATTCGCAGCGCTGCCGCGAGGCGTATCCCGGCGTGCAGATCATGGTTGGTGGCATCGAGGCCAGCCTGCGCCGCATCGCCCAGTACGACTACTGGAGCGACAAGGTGCGCCAGTCCGCGCTGGTCTATGCCAAGGCCGACATCCTGCTGTTCGGCAATGCCGAACGCGCGCTGGTCGAGGTAGCCAACCGCGCCGCCGCCGGCGAGAAACTGCGCGACATCCGCGACGTGCGCGGCACCGCCTTTATGACACCACACGGCTGGATGCCGGCGCGCGACTGGGCTGTGCTCGATTCGACCACCGTCGATACCCCCGGCCGCGTCGAGCCGCACTCCGATCCCTACGCGATGGAAGAGGAGAAACAGGCCAGCGCCAAGGCGGCAATGCCGGAAGGCGCGCAGCCCATCCGCATCATCAGCAAGGCCGAGCGCCTCGCCGCCAAACAGGCCGAACGGCAAAAGATGGTGATCCGGCTGCCGGCCTACGAGGCCGTCGCGCACGATCCGGTGCTGTACGCCCACGCCAGCCGCACGCTGCACCTGGAGGCCAACCCGGGCAATGCACGCGCCATGGTGCAGCTGCACGGCGAGCGCGATGTGTGGCTCAACCCACCACCGATCCCGCTCACCACGCCGGAGATGGATTACGTCTACGGCCTGCAGTACGCCCGCAATCCGCATCCCAGCTACGGCAAGGCGCATATCCCGGCCTGGGAGATGATCCGCTTCTCGATCAACATCATGCGCGGCTGCTTTGGCGGCTGTACCTTCTGCTCGATCACCGAGCACGAGGGCCGCATCATCCAGAGCCGATCGGAAGACTCGATCCTCCAGGAAATCGAGGACATCCGCGACAAGACCGAGGGCTTCAAGGGCCATATCTCGGACCTGGGCGGCCCCACCGCCAATATGTACCGGCTGGCGTGCAAGGATCCGAAGATCGAGCAATCCTGTCGGCGCCTGTCGTGCGTGTACCCGGGCATCTGCGAGAACCTCGATACCGACCACAGCAGCCTGATCCAGCTCTACCGCAAGGCGCGCGCCATTCCCGGCGTGAAGAAGATCACCATCGGCTCCGGCCTCAGGTACGACCTCGCGGTGGAATCACCCGAATACGTGAAGGAGCTGGTCACGCACCACGTGAGCGGCTACCTAAAGATCGCACCGGAACACACCGAGGATGGCCCGCTCTCCAAGATGATGAAGCCGGGCATCGGCAGCTTCGAGCGCTTCAAGCAGATGTTCGAGCACTACAGCCGTCAGGCCGGCAAGCAGCAGTACCTGATCCCCTACTTCATCGCCGCCCACCCCGGCACGACGATGGAAGACATGCTGAACCTGGCGCTGTGGCTGAAGAAGAACAACTTCAAGCCCGACCAGGTGCAGGCCTTCACCCCGACGCCGATGGCCATGGCCACGACCATGTGGCACACGCGGCGCAACCCACTGCGCAAGCTTGCCCGCAGCTCGGAAAAGGTCGAAGTGATCCGCGATGCGCATAGCCGCAAGATCCACAAGGCCTTTTTGCGCTATCACGACCCGGTCAACTGGCCCATTTTGCGCGAGGCACTGGTCGACATGGGCCGCGCCGACCTGATCGGCAACAGCCCCAGCCACCTGATCCCGCCACAGCAACCGGGCGAAAAGCCGGTCGCGGCGCCCCGGCAGGCAGCGCGCAAGCCGATGCCGGCCGCACGCAGCAAGCCGGGCAGCGGCAAACGCCCTGCCGCTGGCAAAAGTCGCGCAGCCGCTGCCGGCAAGCCACGCGGGCGGCGTTGATCCATATCGTCGGCTGACCGCCCGCGTACTGCTTGATTGCAAAACAAAACGCCACCCGAAGGTGGCGTTTTGTTTTGGTGCTAAGCGCAGGGCAGGCTTAGAAATCCATGCCGCCCATGCCACCCATGCCGCCACCACCCGGCATCGCCGGAGCGTCGTCCTTCGGCAGCTCGGCCACCATCGCGTCGGTGGTCAGCAGCAGGCCGGCAACCGATGCTGCGTGTTGCAGCGCCGAGCGGGTCACCTTGGCCGGATCCAGCACGCCGATCTCGACCAGATCACCGTACTCGCCGGTTGCGGCGTTGTAGCCGTAGTTGCCAGTGCCTTCGACGACCTTGTTCACCACGACGCTCGGCTCATCGCCGGCGTTGGCCACGATCTGGCGCAGCGGGGCTTCGATGGCCTTCAGCACGATCTTGATACCGGCGTCCTGATCGGCGTTGGAGCCCTTCAGTTCACCCAGGTTGGCGCGGGCACGCAGCAGGGCAACGCCACCGCCGGCCACGATGCCTTCCTCGACTGCGGCGCGGGTAGCGTGCAGTGCATCTTCGACGCGAGCCTTCTTTTCCTTCATTTCGACTTCGGTCGCGGCACCGACCTTGATCACCGCCACGCCGCCGGCCAGCTTGGCCACGCGCTCTTGCAGCTTTTCCTTGTCGTAGTCGCTGGTCGCTTCTTCGATCTGGCGGCGGATGGTCGCGACGCGGCCCTTGATGGTTTCTTCCTGGCCGTTGCCATCGATTATGGTGGTGTTTTCCTTGGCCACTTCGATGCGCTTGGCTTGGCCAAGCAGATCCAGCGTGGCCTTTTCCAGCGTCAGGCCGACTTCTTCGGCGATCACGGTGCCGCCAGTCAGGATGGCGATGTCTTCCAGCATGGCCTTGCGACGATCGCCAAAGCCCGGAGCCTTGACAGCGACGGTCTTCAGGATGCCACGGATGTTGTTGACCACCAGGGTAGCCAGCGCTTCGCCATCGACGTCTTCAGCGATGATGAGCAGCGGACGGCCCGACTTGGCCACTTGCTCCAGAACCGGCAGCAGATCACGGATGTTGCTGATCTTCTTGTCGAACAGCAGCACGAACGGGTTATCCAGCAGGGCGATTTGCTTGTCCGGATTGTTGATGAAGTACGGGCTCAGGTAGCCACGGTCGAACTGCATACCTTCAACGACGTCGAGCTCGTCTTCCAAACCGGTGCCGTCTTCGATGGTGATCACGCCTTCCTTGCCAACCTTGTCCATCGCTTCGGCGATCTTGGCACCCACGGCTTCATCGCTGTTGGCCGAAATCGAACCGACCTGGGCGATTTCCTTGGAGGTGGTGGTCGGCTTGGCGATCTTCTTCAGCTCGGCAACCAGGGCGATCACGGCCTTGTCGATACCGCGCTTCAGGTCGGTCGGGTTGAAACCGGCGGCCACGTACTTCAGGCCTTCGTTGACGATACCTTGCGCCAGCACGGTGGCGGTGGTGGTGCCGTCACCGGCGATGTCGGAAGTCTTGGAAGCGACTTCCTTCACCAGCTGCGCGCCCATGTTCTCGAACTTGTCCTTCAGTTCGATTTCCTTGGCGACCGACACGCCGTCCTTGGTGATGGTCGGGGCGCCAAAGCTGCGCTCCAGCACCACATTGCGGCCCTTGGGGCCCAGGGTCACCTTGACCGCATCGGCCAGGATGTTGACGCCATTGACCATCTTGGAACGGGCGGAATCGCCGAACTTGACTTCTTTAGCAGCCATTTCATTTACTCCAAATCATTGAATTCTGGGGTCCGGTCCACGATCTGGGACCAGTGGATTGCGCGAGGCATTCAGGTCGAGTGCAAGGCGGCTAGCGAGTATCGACGCAGCCGTACATGAGTACGGTGAGGAGACACGCAGCGACGCCAACGCAGCAATCGGCCTGAAGGCTAAGCGCAATCAGCCTTCGAGCACGCCGAAGATATCTTCTTCGCGCACCACGGTGAGCTCTTCACCGTTGATCTTCACGGTCTGGCCGCTGTACTTGCCGAGGATGACCTTGTCACCCACCTTGACGGCGAGCGGGCGCACCGAACCGTTTTCCAGCAGCTTGCCGGTACCGATCGCAACGACTTCGCCCAGATCCGGCTTTTCGGCCGCGGCACCCGGCAGCACGATGCCCGATGCGGTCTTTTCTTCAGCTTCTACACGCTTGATCACGACGCGGTCGTGCAAGGGACGAATTGCCATCTTTCAAACTCCTGCGAAATAAATGACGCGAAACAGGTGCACTATCCATGGTTGCACTTGCAACAATTTGACGGTTAGCACTCATCGCTAACGAGTGCTAATAATATGGACGCATCGTGACGTTTTCAAGAGCCGATTTGCCAAACACGGCGCACGGCCGGTACGCGCCTGCGGCTGACGCTGGCAAATCCGCCCGTCCGCGCACTTGGTCATCTACAGGAAATTTGCGCTGGCGCAACGCTGCAGCGGATCTGCATAGCCGGCACTTTTTACACGGCAGATCGCTTGCTAAGATCAGCACGTACACCCCGTAGCATGATCGGGGTCTTGGGCCGATAGCTCAGCTGGGAGAGCGCCGCGTTCGCAATGCGGAGGTCGGGAGTTCGATCCTCCTTCGGTCCACCAATCCCCACGCCCCACCGCTGCGCCTTTTAGGGCCGTGTAGCGATCGTGAACAGGCGCTTAGAACTGCGGTGGCGCCTGGCTCATGTCCATGTACACGAGCTCCCAGATATGGCCATCCAGATCTTCGAAAGCGTGGCTGTACATGAAACCGACGTCCTGCAGCGGGCGCGGTATCTTGCCACCGGCTGCCAGCGCCTTGGCCACGAAGCTATCCACTTCCGCGCGGCTGTCGCACGACAGGCAGACCAGCACCTCGGTCGCCTCACGCGCGTCGACCAGTGGCTTGCTGATGAAGGTCTTGAAGAAATCCTCGGCCAGCAACATGACGTAGATGTCGTCCGAGATCACCATGCAGGCGGCCTGCTCGTTGGTGAACTGCGGGTTGTAGCTGAATCCCAGCGCGGCGAAGAAGGCCTGGGTGCGGGGCAGATCGCGTACGGGCAGGTTGACGAAGATCTTGCGGGACATGGCGAACTCCTGAGCGTTGAAGGGGGCTTCGAGTAGCAAGCGGTCAAGTCAATCAGGCAAAAAGTATGCGGGCGCAGTGCCCACCCGCCGAACGGCCGCTTCGGCACGACGCTACCCAAGGGACCGGCGTAGGGGTCTGGGCGTCGCGCGGTCTATGCTGGTGATCGAACCGCCACGAGGAACCCAACCCATGAACCATGACTCCGTGATCGATTATGTCGAACTGCCGGCGCGTAACCTCGTCGCCATCGAGGATTTCTACAACACGGTATTTGGATGGACGTTCACCGATTACGGGCCCGACTACTGCGCGTTCAGCGATGGGCGCCTCTCAGGTGGCTTCTACCGCGCCGATGCCGCCAGCACCACGGCGAACGGTGCCGCGCTGGTGGTGCTGTACACCGAGGAACTGGAGGATGCAGAGCACCGCGTAGCCGAAGCGGGCGGGCGCATCGTGAAGCCCATTTTCTCGTTCCCTGGCGGGCGCCGATTTCATTTTGCCGACCCCAACGGCAACGAACTGGCGGTCTGGTCGCCGATCTAGCGCAAAGCCGGCCTCAGCCGGCATTGCGCTAGATCGGCGTCGGATCAATCCACCAGCCCTTCGAACAGCTTGGTGGAGAGATAACGCTCACCAAACGAAGGGATGATCACTGCGATCAGCTTGCCGGCGTTCTCCGGGCGGCGGGCCACCTGCAGCGCGGCCCAGGTGGCAGCGCCGGACGAGATGCCGCACAGAATGCCTTCCTGCGTCGCCATCGCGCGGGCGGTGGCAAACGCGTCGTCATTGCTCACGCGGATCACTTCGTCGTAGGAGTCGGTGTTGAGCACCGCCGGTATGAAGCCGGCACCGATGCCCTGGATCGGGTGCGGCCCCTTCGCACCACCCGACAGCACCGGGCTGGCATCGGGCTCGATGGCGATCGCCTGGAACGACGGCTTGCGCGCCTTGATCACCTCGGCAACGCCGGTGATGGTGCCGCCGGTACCGACACCCGAGATCAGGATATCGATCTGGCCATCGGTGTCGTTCCACAGCTCCTCCGCCGTGGTCTTGCGGTGGATTTCCGGGTTGGCCGGGTTTTCGAACTGCTGCGGCATGAAGTGGTTGGCATTGCTCTCGACAATAGCCTTGGCCCGGGCGATCGCGCCGCCCATGCCTTCCGGCCCTGGCGTCAATACCAGCTCGGCGCCGTAGCCGCGCAGCAGCGCACGGCGCTCCTTGGACATGGTCTCCGGCATGGTCAGCACCAGTTTGTAGCCGCGCGCCGCACACACCATGGCCAGCCCGATGCCGGTGTTGCCCGAGGTCGGCTCGACCACGGTGGTGTCGGCGTTGATGAGGCCGGCTTCCTCGGCGGCGTCGATCATGCTGACTGCGATCCGGTCTTTCACCGAATGGCTGGGATTCATGTATTCGAGCTTGGCGACCACGGTGGCACCGCAGCCAGCGGTCACCCGGTTGAGCTTGACGAGGGGCGTGTTGCCGATCAGGGCGGTGACATCGTTGGCGATCTTCATGGCAGCAATTCCGTGTAGAGGTTGGACGGCATGAGAAAGATTGTAGCGCCACCCGCGCGGCTCGCTAAAATCGATTGCTCATCAGCTAAGAAGCAAACGCCATGAAGATCTACAAGGTTGGCGGCGCCGTGCGCGACCGCCTGCTGGGCCTGCCGGTGAAGGACACCGACTGGGTGGTGGTCGGCGCCACCGCCGCCGAGATGGAAAGCCAGGGCTACAAGCCGGTCGGCAAGGACTTCCCAGTGTTTTTGCATCCGAAGACGCACGAGGAATACGCACTGGCGCGTACCGAGCGCAAGAGCGGGCGCGGCTACAAGGGCTTTACCGTGTTCGCCGACCCGCAGGTAACGCTGGAAGAAGACCTGGCGCGGCGCGACCTGACCATCAACGCCATGGCGGAGGACGACGCGGGCAATGTGATCGACCCCTACGACGGCCAGACCGACGTCACCGCCCGCCTGCTGCGCCACGTGTCACCGGCCTTTACCGAGGACCCGGTGCGTGTGCTGCGGCTGGCACGCTTTGCCGCGCGTTTCGGTTTCGACGTTGCGCCCGAGACCTTGGAGCTGATGCGGCAGATGGTCGCCGAGGGTGAGGTCGATCACCTGGTGCCCGAGCGGGTGTGGCAGGAAATGGCCAAGGGGCTGATGGAACAGCAACCGAGCCGCATGTTCGCCGTGCTGCGCGAGTGCGGCGCGCTGGCACGTATCGCGCCCGAGGTCGACGCACTATGGGGCGTGCCGCAACGCGCCGACTACCACCCGGAAGTCGATACCGGCGTACACGTGATGCTGGTGCTCGACTACGCCGCACGCCAGGGCTGGCCGTTGGCGACGCGCTACGCCGCGCTGTGCCATGACCTGGGCAAGGCCGTGACGCCCGCCGACGTGCTGCCGCGCCATATCGGCCACGAGGCGGCCGGCGTGCCGCTGGTCGAAGCGCTGTCGCAGCGGCTACGCGCACCGGCCGATTGTCGCGATCTGGCCATCCTCACTTGCCGCGAGCACCTGCTGGTGCACCGCGCGCTCGAACTCAAGCCGAACACGGTGCTGGAACTGTTCCAGCGCGGCGATGCGCTGCGCAAGCCCGAGCGTTTCGACCAGTTTCTCGATGCCTGCCTCGCCGACGCGCGCGGACGTACCGGTTTCGAGCACAGCGACTATCCGCAGGTCGATCACCTGCGCCGGTTGCTGGCCGCGGCGCGTGCGGTCGACGCCGGCGCCGTCGCCAGCCAGTGCACCGACAAGGCACAGATTCCGCTGCGCGTTGCCGATGCACGTCGCGTAGCGATTGCAACCGCCATGGCCGCGCCACAGTAAACCGGTGCCGGGCGAGCCCGCCAATGCGGGCTCTTCTGCCGCAATGCGAAACAGGGTCGTTGCAGCGAACGGCAAGAAAAAAGCCCGCCATGCGGCGGGCTCAATACAAGATAAAGCTTGGAAAATCAGTACGGCCACTTCCAGTTCTTCACTTCCGGCATATCGTCGCCGATTTCGGCGATGTATTGCTCGTGCTCGACCAGCTTGTCGACGAACTTCTGCCGCACGTGGGCACCGAGCTTGGCGAGCTTGGGCACGCGATCGATCACGTCGATGGCCAGGTTGTAGCGGTCAAGCTGGTTGACCACCACCATGTCGAACGGCGTCGAGGTCGAACCTTCCTCGATGTAGCCACGGGCGTGGATGTTGTTGTGACCATTGCGACGATACGTCATGCGGTGGATCAGCCACGGGTAGCCGTGGAAGGCGAACATGATCGGCTTGTCGTTGGTAAAGATCGAATCGAACTCACGATCGGACAGGCCGTGCGGGTGCTCTTCTTCCGGCTGCAGCGTCATCAGATCGACCACGTTGACGAAGCGGATCTTCAGGTCCGGGAAGTGCTGGCGCAGCAAGTCGGTGGCGGCCAGTGCCTCCATGGTCGGGATTTCACCGGCGCAGGCCATCACCACGTCCGGCTCGCCATCCTGATCGTTGGATGCCCAGTCCCAGATCCCCACACCCGTGGTGCAGTGCTTGATCGCCTGATCCATGGTCAGGTACTGCAGCGCGGGCTGCTTGCCGGCCACGACCACGTTCACATAGTGGCGCGAGCGCAGGCAGTGATCGGTGACGGACAGCAGGGTGTTGGCATCTGGCGGCAGATAGACACGGATCACCTCGGCCTTCTTGTTCACCACGTGGTCGATGAAGCCCGGATCCTGGTGCGAGAAGCCGTTGTGATCCTGGCGCCAGACGTGGCTGGTCAGCAGGTAGTTGAGCGACGGCAACGGCTTGCGCCAGTTGATGTGCTTGGTGGTCTTCAACCACTTGGCGTGCTGGTTGAACATCGAGTCGATCACGTGAATGAACGCCTCATAGCAGCTGAAGAAGCCGTGGCGGCCGGTAAGGTTATAGGCCTCGAGCCAGCCCTGGCAGGTGTGCTCGGACAGGATTTCCATCACGCGGCCATCCTGCGCCAGGTGATCGTTGGCCTTGTCTTCCTTGAAGTAGTCGGCGAACCAGGTCTTGCCCGACACTTCGAACACATTGGCCCAGCGGTTGGATGCGGTCTCATCCGGGCCGAAGATGCGGAAGTTCTGCTCGGCTTCGTTGTCCTTCATTACATCGCGCAGGAACTTACCCATCTCGCGGGTGGCTTCGGCGTTCTCGGTACCCGGCTTGGCGAACTTCACCTCGTACTTGCGGAAGTCCGGCATGCGCAGATCCTTGCTGGCCTGACCATGCACCACCGGGTTGGAACCCATACGCCTGATACCGGTCGGCGCGATCTCGGCCAGTTCGGTACGGAATACGCCATTCTTGTCGAACAGCTTTTCCGGCTCGTAGCTTTTCATCCACTGTTCCAGGTTCTTGACGTTCTCCTTGTCCATATCGGAGAACGGCACCTGGTGGCTGCGCCAGTAGTCCTCGACCTTGAGGCCCTTGATTTCCTTCGGACCGGTCCAGCCCTTGGGCGTGCGCAGCACGATCATCGGCCATGCGGGGCGCACGATGGGCTTGCCGGCGGCGAGCTCAGCCTTGGCCTTGGTACGGATGGCGGTGAGTTCATCCATCACCGCATCGAGCGTGGTGCCCATTTCCAGGTGGATGTCGTTGAACGATTCGGGCTTGTCGTTGAAGGTTTCCTTCTTCAGCTCGACAAAGTGCGGCTTGTAGCCGTAGCCCTCGAACAGCTTGGTGACTTCATCCTTGGACAGGCGCGCCAACAGCGTCGGGTTGGCGATCTTGTAGCCGTTCAGGTGCAGGATGGGAATGACGAAGCCATCGTTCACCGGATGCAGGTATTTGTTCGAGTGCCAGCTGGTGGCCAGGGGCCCGGTTTCGGCCTCGCCATCGCCGACCACGGCGAGTACCACTTGATCCGGATTGTCGAAAGCGGCGCCGAAGGCATGCGACAGCGCGTAGCCCAGCTCACCGCCCTCGTGCATCGAGCCCGGGGTTTCCGGCGCGACGTGTGAAGGGATGCCACGCGGGAAGGAGAACTGCTTGAACAGGCGCTGCATGCCCGCTTCGGTGCGGTCGATGCTCGGATAGAACTCTTCGTAGCTGCCTTCCAGCCAGGTATTGGCAACGAGGCCCGGACCGCCGTGACCGGGGCCGGCAATGTAGATCATGTTGAGCTCGCGCTCCTTGATCAGCCGGTTCGCGTGGACGTAGATGAAATTCAGGCCCGGCGTGGTGCCCCAGTGGCCCAACAGACGCGGCTTCACATGTTCGCGCTTGAGCGGCTCACGCAGCATCGGATTATTCAGCAAATAGATCTGGCCGACGGACAGATAATTGGCCGCCATCCAGTACCTATGCATTTTCTCCAACAAGTCTTTGTTCAGCACTTTCTTAGCCACGGTACACCTCGTTAGCAGTTTGTGATGAGTGGACGGGTTAGGCCGCCTCGTTGCGTTGCAGTTTATGCCGCTCCCATTTCAGCGAACTGATACAGGTCAAAGCCCGGTAGGTGCAACAGGCTCGATGTGAGTAATCACTAAAGCCGATATTCAAGCGTGAAGCAAGTTCGCAACTGGCCAGCCATGTTGCCGCCAACAAGAAAAGAGAAAGCCCGGCGTGAGCCGGGCTTGCGGGATCGAACGACACCTGCCACGTCACACGTGGAAGAACACCAGCGTGACGATCACAAACAGCGGCAACAGGATCACGACCGACCAGGCCATGTAGCCGAAGAAGCTCGGCATCTTCACGCCACGGTCTTCGGCCACCGCCTTGACCATGAAGTTGGGCGCGTTGCCGATGTAGCTCATCGCGCCCATGAACACCGCGCCTGCCGAAATCGCCAGCAAGGTACTCGCCATATCGGTCATCAGGTGCGCCGCATCGCCGTGCGCCAGGTTGAAGAACACCAGATAGGTCGGTGCATTGTCGAGAAAGGCCGACAGCGCGCCCGTCATCCAGAAGAACATGAAGTCGCGCGGCGCCCCGTCCGCATCGAACACCGTGCGCACCAGCGGCGCCAGCTGCCCGGCCTCCCCGGCACGCAGAATGGCGATGGCCGGAGCCATCACGATGAAGATGGCGGCGAACAGCTTGCCCACCTCCTGCATCGGAAACCAGTTGAAATCGTTGCCGGCCCGTACCGGCCTGGGCGTGAACTTGAGCGACACCAGCGCCAGCGCGATCAGCACTACATCGCGTACCAGATCCTGCAGCGACAGCGACGCACCGGCGAACTCGAACTCGATACCTGACTTCCACACGCCGGACATCACCACCGCCGCCACCACACCGGCCACCAATGCGAAGTTGAACGTGCCATAGAGCTTGATGCCGCCGCTATCCGGCGTCTGGTCCACCGGCAGTACGCCATCCGTGCTGAAGTAGTGGCGATCAATGGCATAGAACAATGCCAGCAATAGCGCCACACAGAGCAGCACCGGCAGCAGCATGTGCTCCAGCGTCCAGAAGAAACTCACGCCCTTGAGAAACCCCAGGAACAACGGCGGATCGCCTATGGGTGTGAGCCCGCCGCCGATATTAGCGACCAGGAAGATGAAGAACACCACCACGTGCGCATTATGCCTGCGGTTGTCGTTGGCCTTGAGTAGCGGACGGATCAGCAACATGGCGGCGCCGGTCGTACCCATGACGGACGCCAGCAGCGAACCCAGCGCCAGTATGCCGGTGTTGAGCGCGGGCGAGCCGTGCAGGTTGCCCCACACCAGGATGCCGCCCGATATCGTATAGAGCGCGAACAGCAGGATGATGAAGGGAATGAATTCCTCGATCAGTGCGTGTGCCAACACGCCGCCCGCGATACCAGGCCCGAAGGCAATGGCGCACGGGATCAGGAAGGCCGCCGCCCAGAACGCCGCCACCTTGCCGAAATGCGCGTGCCAGAAATGCGGCGCCAACAACGGAAACAGGGCGATCGACAACAGGATGCCGGCAAAGGGCAGCGCCCACAGTAGCGAGAGCTCGCTGCCATCGAGCCCCGCGGCGTGACCGAACGCTGGAACCACTCCGAGCAACAGCGGGATCAGTTTTTGCATGCGGGGGCCTTGTGCAGGGAAAGTCGAGCGAGTGGCAGCGGCCTATTGCGTGCCGCGCTGGATGAATTCGATCTTGTAGCCATCCGGATCCTCGACGAAGGCAATCACCGTCGTGCCGTGCTTCATCGGCCCCGCCTCGCGCGTGACACGGCCGCCCTTGGCGCGCACCGCATCGCAGGTCGCGTAGGCATCCTGCACTTCCAGCGCGATATGGCCATAAGCATTGCCCAACTCATACTTGTCGGTATCCCAGTTATGGGTCAGCTCCAGCACTGCGGTATCCGACTCCTCACCATAGCCGACGAAGGCCAGCGTGAACCGGCCTTCCGGGTAATCCTTGCGCCGCAGCAGCCGCATGCCCAGCACGTCGGTATAGAACGCGAGCGAACGATCCAGATCGCCGACTCGCAGCATGGTATGCAGAATGCGCATGGCCAACCCCCTGAGTGCAGAACAAAGCGTGAGTTTAACCCGCTGCGCTTGCCATGCCGATCGGCCAATCCGGGTGCGCCACGAGCGCCGGAAACAAAATTGCGAACGGGTGTTGACACCCCCGGAAGGCCGGGCTACTATTCGGCCCTCTTCGGGTTGTTAGCTCAGTTGGTAGAGCAGCGGACTCTTAATCCGTAGGTCCACAGTTCGAGCCTGTGACAACCCACCAATACGAGAAACCGGCCACAAGCCGGTTTTTCATTAGTAGTACCGTTGCCAGGATCCCGGTCCTTGCACGGGTCGTTAGCTCAGTTGGTAGAGCAGCGGACTTTTAATCCGTTGGTCGCAGGTTCGAGTCCCGCACGACCCACCAGACACGAAGCCCAGCCGCAAGGCTGGGCTTTTTGCCATCCAGCGCCGCCATGTCCAAGCACCGATATCTTGCCGCCTACCCGCCCCACCTCGTCGAGCGCGTCACCACGCTGCTCGATGAAGGCCGGCTCGGCGCCTGGCTGCAGCAACGCTATCCGAATGCCAATCCGGTGCAATCGGATGCCGCGCTCTACGACTACGTGCTGAGCCGCAAGCAGCGTTTCCTGCGCAATACGCCGCCGCCTTCCAAGGTGCTGTACGACAACCAGCTGGATCTGGTCGGTGGCACGCTCGGCAGCAGCACCTTCGCCAGCCGGGTGCAGGGCGGCAAGCTCAAGTGCAAGAACGAGATCCGCATCGCCGCGATGTTTCGCGCGCTACCGCCCGAGTTCCTCGCAATGATCGTCGCGCACGAGCTCGCGCACCTGAAGGAGAAGGATCACAACAAGGCCTTCTACCAGCTGTGCTGCCATATGGAGCCCGATTACCACCAGCTGGAGTTCGATCTGCGGGTGTGGCTTACCTGGCAGGAGCACGCCAACGGCTGAGGCATCAGTGCTCGAACGGATAGACGAGGCCAAGCCCGGCTCGGGCCGCGTCGAGCAAGCCTATCATCGCGCGGCTTTGGGCGTGGCTGAGCAAGGGGCTCTGTGTCTCGCCGGCACGCAGCAGCTCGCAAAAGTGCGCGGTTTCATAGTTGAGACCGCTGCCAACCGCAGGCGCGTCGATCTCGACCCGGCGGCCATCGGTGTAAGCGATGGTCGCGCGCAACGGGCTCCACCACTTTTCGTGGATCAGTACGTGGCCGGCTTCGCCCGCCAGCATCGCGTCGCCCACGCCCGAGACATCCATGCCGCAATAGAGCTGCGACACGCCGTACTCGTGCTGTGCATTCACTGCAGCAAACAGGTCGACGCCGCCCTCCGATAACCGCCCCAGCGTGTGCGCCTCGCGCACGGCGCCCAGGTAATGGGTGGCAAGGAAGGCGCCGTAGATGCCGATGTCGAGCAGGCTGCCGCCGGCCATGGCCGGATCGAATAGCGCATGCCCGGCCGGTACGTTGGGGTTGGCGAAACCGGCGCGCACGTAGCGGATGGCGCCAATGGGGTCGCGCGCCAGATGTTCGTCGAGCTTTCGGAACAGCGGGTAGAACGGCGGCTTCATCGCCTCCATGAACAGACAACCGGTTTCGCGCGCCACCGCCAGCACCGTTTCCAGCTCGGCCAGCGACACCGCAGCTGGCTTCTCACACAGCACGGCGTGACCGGCCCGCATGGCGGCGATACTGTACGGCGCATGGCTGGTGTGCGGTGTGCCGATATAGACGGCGTCGATATCACTGGCGAGCAGGGCCTCGACACTGTCGCAAGCCGTGGCGTCGAAGTCTGCGGCGAAGGCCTGCGCTTTGCCCGCGCCACGATTCCACACCGTAACCAGCTTGGCGCCGGGCACACAGGACAGCCCCTGGGCGAAACGGCGGGCGATGCCGCCGGTGCCGATCACGCCGTATCGTATCGTCTGCATGCACCCTCTCCCGTTTGCGATGCGCGATTGTCATGGCGCGTGATGGCGCACGCCATCAGGCATGCACCGGATGTAGGCGCCGGATACGACAAGGCCGCCCGAGGGCGGCCCTTTTTTTCTCGCGCGGTGGAATCAGGCGCGCTCGAAGCGCTCCAGCGCGAGGCTGCCCAGCAGATTGGGTAGAAACTCGACCCTCTCTCCCTGGTGCAGCACCACGCGCCCGGTCGACCACATGCCGAGCTTCTTCAGCAGCCGTTCGAAGTCGTACACCGTGCACAAGTGGATGTTGGGCGTGTTGTACCACTCGTAGGGGATGGTCTCGGACACCGGCATGCGCCCGAGCAGCAGCTGCCAGCGGTTTTCCCAGTAGCCGAAGTTGGGGAAGGTGACGATGCCGGTGCGGCCGACGCGCAGCATTTCGGTGAGTATGCCCTCGATATTGTGCATGGCCTGCAAAGTGAGCGAGAGCACGACGAAATTGAAGGCCTTGTCCTCGAACGTCGACAACCCCGCTTCCATATCGCTCTGGATCACGTTCACGCCGCGCTCGACGCAGGCGGTGACGCTGGCCACGTCGATCTCGACGCCATAGCCACGGCAATCCTTATTGGCGGCGAGCCAGGCCAGCAACGCGCCATCGCCGCAACCCAGATCGAGCACCGATGCGCCCGGCGTGATCCAGTCGGCGATATGGCGCAGATCGGGACGTAGGGTGGTCGCGTTCATGCGTGCACCTCGCGCGCGATGTTGTTGAGATAGGCGCGCATGATGGCGTGGTAGGGCTCGTCTTCCATCAGGAAGGCGTCGTGACCATGCTTGGAGTCGATCTCGGCGTAGCTCACCTGCTTCTTCGCGTCGAGCAGTGCCTTGACGATCTCGCGCGAGCGCGCCGGCGAGAAGCGCCAGTCGCTGGTGAAAGACACCACCAGAAACTTGGCCTCTACCTCAGCCAGCGCCTTCACCAGATCGCCGTCGTAATGCCGCGCCGGGTCGAAGTAATCGAGCGCCTTGGTCATCAGCAGATAAGTGTTGGCGTCGAAATAATCGGAAAACTTGTCGCCCTGATAGCGCAGGTAGGACTCGATCTCGAACTCCACATCGAAGCCGTACTTGTATTCACCCGAGCGCAGCAGCCGACCGAATTTCTCGCCCATGCCGTCGTCGGACAGATAGGTGATATGGCCCAGCATGCGCGCCAACCGCAGGCCGCGGCGCGGCAGCGTATCGTGCTGGTAGAAATCGCCGCCATAGAAATCGGGGTCGGTCAGGATGGCCTGGCGGGCGACATCGTTGAAGGCGATGTTCTGCGCGGTGAGCTTGGGCGCCGACGCGATCACCAGCGCGTGGCGTACCCGTTTCGGATGACTGATGGTCCAGCGCAGCGCCTGCATGCCACCGAGGCTGCCGCCGATGATGGCGGCGAATTGGTGGATGCCGAGTAGGTCCGCCAGCCGCGCTTGCGTCTCCACCCAGTCGCGCACCAGCACCAGCGGAAAGGTCGAACCATAGGGCTTGCCCGTTTCCGGATCGATGCTAGACGGCCCGGTCGAGCCATGACAGCCCCCCAGGTTGTTGAGCCCGATGACGAAGAAGCGATCGGTATCGATGGGCTTGCCCGGGCCTATCATGTTGTCCCACCAACCGGCGACCTTGTCGCTCTCGGTGTAGCGCCCGGCGACATGATGGTTACCCGACAGCGCATGGCAGATCAGGATAGCGTTGGACTTGTCGGCGTTCAGCGTGCCGTAGGTCTCGTAGACGAGCTCGTAGCGCGGCAGCGTGGCGCCGGAGGACAGCGTGATGGGGGTATCGAATACCGCCTTCTGGGCGGTGACGAGGCCGACGGATCGGGTCATGAACAGCGTTCCGACAGGTGTAACGGTCAAGCCAGGATGATGCCACAGCGGCCAGGCTTGCGCCGTGGCGGAGTGGCGTTACATACGGCGGGTAAAGGGGTGGGCGAGCTTGCCGGCCGAGAAGCGCGCTGCGCGCAGCAGCTGGCCCGAGAGGCCAATGCCGCCTTCGTGCTCGGCCCAGATCCGGGCAAACAGATCGCGCCAGCGCCGTGCCACCGCCTCGCGGTTGTACGCCAGCACCCGATCCCGGCCGTGCTCGATCATGGTGCGAAAGCGCAGCGGGTCGGCCTTGAGCGCGGCGAGCTTGTCCACCAGCTCGTCGGCATCGCGTGCGATTAGGTAGTCGAGGTCGCCTTGGCGGATGGCGCGAAACGACGGCTCGTCGTCGCACACCATCACTACGCCGGCAAGCCAGGCATTGACGAGCTTGCTGGCCGGTTTGCGCTGCAACTTGTGGTCGTGGCTGCGGCGAAAGCTCAGTGCCACGTCCACGTCGCGATAATCGGTCCAGTTGTCGGTCGAGATACGCAGTGTGATGCTATGCGCTGCCAGGCGCGCCTTGAAGGCATCCGAAGCCAGCTCGTCGGGAAAGCTGTCCATCCGGCCGAAATAGGCTACCGTGGCAAGCTCGTCGCCGGTGCGCTCGCGCGGCTGCAGGCCCGGTTGCGGCCAGTACGGCATGAAGAGGCGCCCTTCGGCCTCGGCTTCGGCGTTCTGTTCGACCACATAGTCGGCACCCAACACCGGCGGGCGATCAGCGCGGCAGACCACGGTCAGCCCGCGCCATGGCTTGACGCGCGAGCCGAAGTCGTCGTTGTGCATCAAGTTGATCGCATCCGCACGGCAGGTCGCGCCGACGCTGAACTTGAACTCGTCGTGGTAGAGGTCGTTGAGCGTGGCCAGCGTCTGGAAGGTCCAGCCGCTACGGCCACCGATGCTGAAGCGCTGCGGAATATCATCCGGCCGGGCACGCGCCGCGAGCAGCTCGGCGAAATCGGCGAAATGCTGATCGATATAACTTTGCCGGGCCACGGCGTGCAAACGGATGGGGCTCATGCTCGTTCCCGGTGATGGCGCAGCGCGCGGCGCAGGCCGGCGTAACGCCGCGCCAGCCGCCAATGTTGCTTGAGTCCGGTGGCGTTGCGCCAGATCAGTGCCCAGATGCCACGCGAGAAGAGCTCGTCGACAATCTCGCCGCGCTGATCCATGTCATCGATGTTGTTGATCGAGTGCAGGATGCCCAGACCTTCCTTGGCGATCTGCCAGCGACATTCGGGCAGGTGCTGCACCGTATCGGCGTGCCGAGCGTTGATGCCATCGAGCAATTCAAGGATGCGCATGTAGTTGCGCGCGCTCTTCATCCGGCGCGCGTTGGTGCCGGGCTGGTGCGATACCGAAGCTGAGTGGATCAGGTATTCGTAGAACTCGGCATCGGTGTACTGCACGCGCTTCGCGGCAAGCAGCAACGCCGTGGTCCAGACGATGTCCTGGTGGTGCAGCCCAGGCTCGAACTGCAGAGCCTGCTCGACCAGCAGCGAGCGCCGGTAGATATTGAGCCAGGTCACGTGCAGGAATTTCTGCGATGCGAGACCGCGCTGCAGCCACTCCGGACCGCCGATCACGCCTGTGGCCTGCAGCCGATCGTGCGGGAAGATGGGGCGCGACGGCCGGCCATCGTCGTAGACATAGACGCCGTTGCAGGTCGCAACATCAAGATCGCCACGGGCTGCCATCTCGAGCAGCGTGCGGTACATGCCAGGCCGGAATACGTCGTCGGTGTCGGGAAACGCTACGTACTCGCCACGCGCGGCGGCAAGGCCCGTGTTGCGCGCGACCGACACACCCTGGTTGGGCTGGCTGATGACGGTAAGCGCGGCAAAACGGTCGCGCCAGGCTTCGATCACCGCGAGCGTATCGTCGCTCGAGCCGTCGTCGACCAGGATCAGCTCGTAGTCATCGAGTTGCTGCGCGAGCAGGCATTCGAAGAACTGCGCGATAAAACCGGCGTTGTTGTAGACGGCGGCGACGATGCTGAGCTGGGGCGCCTTCATCGCTACGCTCTCCTGTCGGGTCTTGGGTTGACGGGCGCCTATGATACCTGCGCCGTTGGCGCGGACGGTGGCGGCGTCGCGTGACGTGCCAGCCCCAGCAGCAGTCCGAACAGGAACAGATACTGCTCCAGATGCGGGTCGACGATGATGTTGTCGACCAGCGATCGAGTAACGAAGCTGAAGGTGAACAGCAGGATCATAAAGCCCAGCGCGCTCGCTTGCCGGCGATAGAGTTGCCAGCCATAGACGGCAACGGCGACCAACCAGGCCAGCCAGAGCGCGAGACCCGACCAGCCAGTCTGCAGGCCAAACTCGATAAAGCCATGGTGGCTATGCGGCACGGCAAAGTGCTGCTGGTATTTCCGTTCGAGCAAGGCATTGTACGTGCGCTTGCCCATGCCACCGCCCAGCGGGTTGTCGGCCAGCACCATGGTACTTTGGTGCAGGAGACTGGCACGGCAATAGTTGGAGTGGCTGTAGGGGACGCCGGCGGCGTTGAGCGGAACGCGGCCTTGGGCAAAGTTGAAGCAGAAGGTATCGGTCGGGCTATTCCAGCCTGCTTTTGCCTCTTCCAGTACCGGCGCCCAGCGCGCGTGATCGATCCGATATGAGCCGTAGCCCAGGGCGGCGCCGATACCCAGCAGCACCAGCAAGGCCGCCACACGGAAAACGGCTGAACGGGCATAGCGGGCGAGCAGCCACAGGCTGCACAGTGCGCTCATCCCCAGGAGCCCCAGCGTACCCCAGCGCGTCGAAATCAGGATGGTGACCGCGCAACAGGCGGCGATGAATAAAGCCAGCACGCTGCTTGGCAGCGCCAGCATGCGCTGTTTCAATCCCAGCCGCCCGACGACTTCGGCCAGCAGTATGGCGGCGAGCATGTTGATGTAGTAGCTCGCCCGGGCGCGGTTATAGACGCCTTCGGTTGTCTGCCATGGCAAAGCGCCGTGCTGGACGTAGTAGTGGGCGCTGAAACCAAGGTGGAACACGACAATGGCCATCAAAGCCACGACAACGGCGCTCAGCAAGCGTTGTGGCGTCAACCATGGGCAACTGGGCTTGAGCACGTCGTACAGCAGATAGCCTACGCCGAACAGCAATATGGGTCGCAACAGGCGGCTGTTCCAATAGCTGAAATGGGTGTGCGGATCAGGGGCGACGATGAATCCCGTGGCCAGTGCTACGGCAGCGATCAGTATCAGGCCCCAGATCAGCGCGCGCTCCAGCGGCGAGCGCTGCTGCAATGGCCTCAGCCGCAGCGTAAACGCGAGCAGTCCGCAGCTGATCACGCTGAGGTAGATCGGCAAGTTGCGATGGAAGACCGGGTCGCGGAGCAGCCAGATCAGGCAAAGCACCAAGAGCGCAAAGCTCAGGATCGCGGCCAGTGCTCTGTTAAGCTTATTGCCCTGCAATGACAGGATTGCTCGCAAATTTTTCATATCCAGTTCACATGAATACCAATAAATCACAACGCCCGCTGCATATCGTCCACACCGAAGCCAACGGCGGGCGTGGCGGCCAGCCCATGCGCATCGTCAACGAAGCGTTGGGACTCGCGCAGCGTGGACACCGTACGACCATACTGTGCCCTGCCGACGTTCCGCTTTATACGCTAGCTAGCAATGCCGGGCTAGCGACGATGGCCCTGCCGCTGGGGCGCAAGAATCCGGCGACATTGCTCAAAAGCTGGCGATGGTTGCACGCCAACGCACCGCAGGTCGACGTCATCAATACCCACAACTCGGCCGACAGTTGGTTGATGGCACTGGCCAGTCTGGCCATCCGCAATCCGCCGCCGCTGGTGCGCACCCGGCATGCATCCGGCGCGCCACGCGACAATGCGGCCACACGCTGGCTGATGGGCACGGCCCATGCACACGTGGTGACCACCGGCGAAGCACTGCGGCATCAGCTCGTCGCCATCGGCGTGCCGCTCAAGCACAGCTCTTCCGTTCCGAGCGGCGTCGATACTGATCGCTTCATCCCGGGCGACCGGCTTGCCGCGCGCCAGCAGCTGGGCCTGGCGCCGGACGCCTTCTGGCTGGGCGTGGTATCGCACCTGCGGCCCAACAAGGGGCATGAGGTGTTGCTGCAGGCGATGGCCCGGCTGGATATCCCGCAGCTCCATCTGGCCATCGTCGGCGAAGGCACGCATCGCGAGGCCATCGCCACCCGGGTGGCTGAACTGGGCCTGACCGAACGGGTGCTGTTTGCCGGCCATCAGGCCGCGCCACAGGACTGGTTCCCCGCCTTCGACATCGCGCTGAGCCCGTCGCACGACCTGGAAGGATTGCCGCAAGGCGTGATGCAGGCGCTCGCTTGCGAGGTCGCCACAATCGCCACCGATGCCGGCGGCACGGGCGATGCCATCATCGACGACGTGAGCGGCCTCTTGGTGCCACAACGCGATCCAGCTGCGCTGGCGAGCGCCATCGAGCGGCTGTATCGCGACGAGGCTTTGCGGCAACGGTTGGCCGTGGACGGCCATCGTCACCTGTTGGCGCATTTCACCCGGACGCACATGCTGGACAGCATGGAGCGCATCTTCCGCGACGTAGCCGGCCGCCGCGCTCAGCGCTGAGCAATGTCTGCAAGCAGGCCGGCATAGAGCGCCTGCAATTGCTCGGCCATGTGCGAGAGAGTGTACGGCTCCGCGGTAAGGCGCGCCAGCAGCCGTAGCGCGTCCCAGTCGGCGCGGCGCGCCAACCAGCTGCCGATTGCGCTCGCATAGCCATCGATATCGAGCGCATCACGCACCCAGCCGTTCTGGCCCTCGGTGAGCCACTCGGCCGCGCCGCAACGGGCGCTGGTGAACAACGGCAATCCGCAAGCCAGGGCTTCGACGCAGACATTGGGAAACGGGTCGTACAGCGTGGGCAGGATCAGCGCGTCGGCGGCGCCATAGACGCGTTTCACGTCGGCCACTGCACCTAGAAAGCGCACCCGCGATGCCAGACCAAGCGCCTCTGCCTGGCGCCGATATTGCGTCGCGTGCTTGTCGTGCCCGGCAACGATCAGGTGCACCTCGGGATACGGCACGATGGAGGAAAGCGCCGTTGCCACGCCCTTGCGCTCGAAACCGGAGCCCACGTAGGCCAGCACCGGCGCATCGGGCGGCAGCGCCCATTGCACGCGCTGTTCGGCACGGCAACCGGCGACATCCGGATGGAAAACCCCCGTGTCGACGCCGTTGTAGATCACGGTCAGCGTTTCATCGGGCAGGCCGAAGCGGGTGGCGATATCGTCACGCACCTGACGGGCATTGCAGATCACGCGCTTGAGCCGTGGATCCCGGAACATGCGCGCCTCGGCGTCCAGCACATAGCGATGATACGGGCTGAAACGGCGCGCCGCGCGCGCCAGCGGCCCCTGGGTGCGGTCGAGCTGCTCCAGCCAAGTGGCGTGTACGCCATCGCCCGCGCGGTAGATCGCGGCGCCGGGTATGCGCTCGTGGCTTTGCACCAGATCGAACTCACCAAAGCACGCGGCCGCGGCTGCGGCAAAGCCCGCATCCCGGCCGCGACGGGTGAGGTAGCGCGGGTTCAGCACCCGTGTGTCCCAGTTTCCAGCGTCCTGCCACTCGCGCGCAATCAGTGTCACGTCGAGCTCGCCCGCGTCGACCAGCGTGTTCAGCGTACGCGAGACGAAGCGCTCGGCGCCACCGTGCGGGTTGTATTTCTGCCGGACGATGGCGAGCCGCGTCATGCCGATTCCGCCAGTACGGCGTCGATTGCCGCCATGACCTGCCCCGGCGTGATCGCGTTGATGCAGTCGCTGACGCGGCCATCGCCGCAGCCGGCCTTGCCGCACGGGCGGCACGAAAAATCCGCCGTGACCACGCGATGAGCCACTCCCCAGGGCGCCCACTTGATATCGCCCGTGGGGCCGAACAGTGCCACGGTCGGCGTACCCACTGCGCTGGCCAGGTGCATGGGCATCGAGTCGACGCCAACGTATAGGCGCGCTCCGGCGATTAGCGCACCGAGCTGCTTGAGATTGAGCTGGCCGGCCAGATCGTGCACCGGTTGCGTCAACGCCTCGCGCAATTGGGCAATCCAGGCCATCTCCTCGTCCGAGGGCGCTGCCGACAGCACGACGGGCCAGCCGCGCCGCACCAGTTCGTCGATCACCTGTGCGGTGTAGGCCACGGGCCAGGCCTTGAACATCCAGCGCGACGTGGGGTGGACCAGCACGTAGCTGCCGCGACTTACCCCCAGCGCCGCCAGCCGCTCGGCCACGGCCGCTTCGGCCGCTTCGCCCGCGACATACAGCGTGCGCTTGTCTTCGACTCGCGGCTGGATACCGATCCGACGCAAGGCATCAAGGTGGATCTCGACAGTGTGCCGGGTATTCTTCGATAGCTCCGGATACAAGGCGGTGAACGAGCGCTGCCACAGTTTGTTGCTGAACGCACTGCCTTTCTCGGCCTGCGGCGCAACCGAGACGCGGGGCCGCAGCAGCCGCGCCAACCGCGCGCCATGCCAGTGGTCGGTCAGGTTCACAATCAGGTCGTAGTCGCGGCGGCGCAGCGTGCTGAACAAGCGCCACCACGCCTTGATGCCGCCGAGCCAGCTGCCGCGCCATTTGCGGCCCACCGTATGCAGTTGTGCAATCGCGGGGTGGCCTTGCAGCATGTCGCGGGTTTCGTCGTAGACCAAGGCATCAATCTCGATGCCCGGGCAGGCCTGCGCCAGCACGGTGAACACCGGGCTCGTCAGCAGCACATCGCCGTGATGGCGCAGCTTGATGACGAGCGCCCGCTTGAACTGCGGCGTGTCAGACACCGTGGTAATCCTTGAACCATGCGACGAAGCGCGCCAGGCCTTCGTCCAGCCGGGTGCGCGGGATGGGGCCGACAACGGACTCCAGTGCCGAGGTATCGGCCGCGGTTTCCTCGACGTCCCCCGCCTGCATCGGCAGATATCGCTTGTCGGCCTCGCGGCCCAGGTGCTTTTCGAGCAGCGCAATGAATTCGGACAATTGTGCCGGGTTGCTGCCGCCGATATTGAGGATGCGGTACGGCGCCCAGCTGCTGCCGTTTCGTGGCGCCAGCACGTCGAATGCGGGATCAGGCCGCGCCGGCTTGTCGAGGAGACCAACGATACCGGCGATGATTTCGTCGATGTAGGTGAAGTCGCGCCGCATGTGGCCATGGTTGTAAACGTCGATCGATTCACCGGCCATGATTTTCTGCGCGAACTTGTAGTACGCCATGTCCGGCCGGCCCCACGGGCCGTAGACGGTGAAGAAGCGCAGGCCCGTCACTGGCAGGCCATAGAGATGCGCGTAGCTGTGCGCCATCGCCTCGTTGGCCTTCTTGGTCGCCGCGTAGAAGCTGACCGGGTGCTCGGTGGCATCGGTTTCCTGGAAAGGCAGCTTGCGGTTGCCGCCGTACACGCTCGATGAGCTGGCGAAGATCAGATGGCCCACCTTGCCGTGGCGACAGCCTTCGAGCACATGGGTGAAGCCGCTGAGATTGGCCGCGTTGTAGGCCAGCGGCGCATCGATCGAATAGCGCACACCAGCCTGCGCCGCCAGATGCACCACCACGTCGAAGCCGCCGTCGCGGATCAGCTCCATCGTCGCCGGATCGGCCACATCGCGCTGCGCGAAGGAAAAACCAGGCAGGCCCGTGAGGCGGGCAAGGCGGGCTTGCTTGAGCGCCGGGTCGTAATAGCTGTTGAGGCTGTCGATGCCATGCACGGTATGGCCGAGCGCAATCAAGCGCTCGGAAAGGTGCATGCCGATGAAGCCGGCGGCGCCGGTAACGAGGATGTTCATGGGGTGGGCTCGGTGTAAACGGCTTGTGATGGCCGGGCAAGATGGCCGATTATAGCCGTTTTCCCGTGCCCCCCTTTCCGATGCAAGCACCCACCCTGGGCGTGGCCCTGATCACCAAGAACGCCGAAACGCGCCTTGCGCAGTGCCTGTCCGCCCTCGCTTTTGCCGACGCGGTGGTGGTGCTCGATTCGGGTAGCAGCGACGCTACGCTGGATATCGCCCGCGCGCACGGCGCGCGTATCGAGCAGACCCCCGATTGGCCCGGCTTCGGCCTGCAGAAGAACCGCGCCATTGACCTGCTCGCGACCGACTGGGTGCTGGTGATCGATGCCGACGAAGTGGTTTCGCCCGAACTGGCGGCCTCCATCCTGCAAGCGATCCGCTCGAACGCGCACGAGGTCTGGATGCTGAACCGGCTCTCGTCGTTCTGCGGACATTGGATGCGCCATTCGGGCTGGTTTCCGGACTGGATACCCCGGCTGTTCCGCAAGGGCGCGGCGCGCTACTCGGACGAGCTGGTGCACGAGCGGCTGGTGTTTACGGGGCAGCCGGGGCGGCTCGACGGCCTGCTGCAGCACTACTCGTACGAAAACTACGAGGACGTGCAACGCAAGCTCGATGCCTATTCCAGCGCCGGTGCAGCGCAGCGCCATGCCAAGGGCGAGACCGCCAGCGTGAGCAAGGCACTGACACGCGGGCTATGGGCTTTCGTGCGTACCTACGTTTTCAAGCTCGGTTTTCTCGACGGCGCCGCCGGCTTGCAGGTCGCAATCTTCAACGCCGAGACGGTGTACTACCGTTTCCTCAAACTGGCGTTGCTGGCCCGCAACGAGGCGCAGCGCCGCAGAACGGATGCCTGAGGCCGAGTCGGCCCCCGAAGGCGCAGCGCCAGCTGTGGCTTGTCCGCCTCACCCCTCGTTGAACTGCGCCGCGTGCATCTGGGCGTAGGCGCCGCGCTGGGCGATCAGCTCGGTATGCGAGCCACTTTCGACGATGCGGCCATGGCGCATCACCACGATGCGATCGGCGCTTTCTATGGTCGAGAGGCGGTGGGCGATCACGAGGGTGGTGCGCGATTTCATCAGGTTTTCCAGCGCGGCCTGCACCTTGCGCTCCGATTCGGTATCGAGCGCGCTGGTCGCCTCGTCCAGGATCAGGATGGGCGCATCCTTGTAGATGGCACGTGCAATCGCCAGCCGCTGGCGCTGGCCGCCCGATAGCCGCAGGCCGTTCTCGCCGAGCTCGGTGGCAAAGCCGCCCGGCGTCGCTTCGATGAACTCGGTGGCGAACGCCGCATCGGCAGCGGCGCGTATGCGATCCGGGTCGGGCGCGGGATCGCCGTAGGCGATGTTGGCGGCAACGCTGTCGTTGAACAGCACCACGTCCTGGCTGACCATGGCGTACTGTCGCCGCAGATCGTCGAGCCGGTAGTCGGTCAGCGCCACGCCATCGAGCAGGATACGGCCGGCTGCGGGGTCGTAAAAGCGGGGCAACAGATTGGCTAGGGTCGTCTTGCCGCTACCGGAACTGCCGACCAGCGCCACGGTTTCACCCGGCGCAATCGCGAGCGTGACACCAGCCAGCGCCGGCTTCTCGTCGGCCGGGTAGGCAAACACGACGTTGTCGAAGGTCAGCTCGCCCTGCGCGCGCGCCAGCGGGAGCGTGCCGGTATCGCGCTCGGCCTCTGCGTCGAGCACGCCGAACACCGATTCGGCGGCGGCGAGGCCCTTGTGGATCTGGCCGTTGAGCTTGGTCAGGTTCTTGATCGGCTGCTGCACCGCCATCATCGCGATCATGAACGACACGAAGGCGCCCGCGGTCAGCCCGCCGCTTTGCGCGCGCAGGCTGGCGAAATAGACGATGGCGGCCAGCGTGATGCCTATCAGCAGCATGATCACGCCCGAATTCACCGCGCTCGTCGCCAGCTGCTTCACCGACAGGCCGCGCACCCGGTTGTTGACGTCGAAATAGCGTTGCCGCTCGAAATCCTTGCCGCCGAAGATCTTGACCACGCGCTGGCCGGAGAGGCTTTCGTCGAGCACGCGCGTCATCTCGCCCATGCTCGCTTGCGTGGCGCGCGCCAGCCGGCGCTGGCGCTTGCCGACGAAATGGATGCTGGCGGCAATGCCGGGCAGCAGGATCAGGCAGAACAGCGTGAGCTGCCAGTCGTGGTAAAGCATGACCGCGATAAAGGCGATGATGGAGCAGGTATCGCGCACCAGCACGGTGAGCACCTGTACGCCGGCGTTCATGATCTGGCTGACGTCGTAGGTGATGCGCGACAGCATCACCCCGGTCGAAGTCTGGTCGTAAAAGCGTGTCGGCAGCTTCAGATAATGGTTGAACACCTTTTGCCGCAAATCGTGCATCACTCGCGACGACAGCCAGCCGCCGCCGTACTCGTAGCCGAAATTGGATAGCAGCCGGCCAACAGCCAGCGCCAGGATCTGTGCCGGCAGGATCCAGGCGGCGGCACGGGCCAGCGAATCAGCGCGCAGGTTCTGGTCGACCAGGGGCTGGATCAGCATCGCCAGGCCCGCATCCACCGAGGCGGCGAGCGCCATGCACACGATGGTGCCGACAATCACCGGCCAGTACGGCGTGATTTCGCGCAGAAGGCGCAGGTAGAGCGTACGGCTGTTGTCCATGTTCGGTTCAGGCTGGCAGGAGAGCCGCGATTATAAGCGGCGGCGCCAGCTTGCGCGGTGGCAATCTGCCGCTCGCTGCTGCGCACTCAACCGCTGGCCTGGCACTCTCGGCGTTCAATAATCGCCGTAGCGGGCCTGTAGCAGCGCGGCCACCGTTGCCGCCGCCGTTTCGGTGCGCAGCACCCGTGGCCCGAGTATCAGCGCGGTGTATCCCGCGGCGCGCGCGGCATCCTCCTCAGCCGCAGAGAGACCGCCTTCCGGCCCGATCAATACGGCCACGCTGGCAACCTGCGCCGGCAACGCATGAAACCGGACCGCGCCGCGCGGCGACAGCAACAGTTTCAGCTCGGCGTCGACCGGGTGGGTGAGCAGGTCGGCGAGATCGGTTACCGCCGTGATTTGCGGCACGCGGGTGCGGCCGCTCTGCTCGCACGCGGCGATCGCCACGCCTCGCCAGTGCGCCAGCCGCTTCTCGGCGCGCTCGCCGCTCATGCGGCCCTGGGTATAGGTGCTGTTCACCGGCCGTATCTGATGGACCCCGAGTTCGGTCGCCTTCTGGATGGCGTAGTCCATGCGCTCGGCCGTGGCCACCGCCTGGATCAGCACCAGCTTGAGTGGCGATTCGCGCTCGACGGGATCATGCGCGCCCACGTCGACCGACACGCTGCGCTTGCCCATCTTGCTGACCGTTGCCGCGTACTCGCCTCCCTGGCCGTTGAACAGCGTGACGGCATCGCCTGGCTGCAGGCGCAGCACCTGGGCATGACGCGACGCATCCTCCGGCAGTTCGATCGCAAGGCCGCAGGCCAGCGGCAGATCCACATGCAGACGCGGCATCAGGACTCCGTCAGACGCTGGATCACGAGACCGATTAGGCCGATGACCGATATGGCGATGGCCACCGCCACCGTGCCGCGTATCAGCCGCAGCCAGTAGCGATCGCGCGTACGCAGGTAGCGGTAGCCGAACCAGCCCACCAGCAATACCAGAACGATGAAGAGGATGCGAAGCAGCATGAACATGGAGCGATGATCGCCCATCGCAGGCCGACTGCCAACCAGGAACGAGCATCGCGCCAGGAAAGCGGCGCGGCGCCCTAGATCGTCAGCGGCGGCAGATCGTGGAACGAACTTGGCACCGCGCTACGCTCGTCGAAGGTGACGAACTCGTAGTTGGACTCGTCGGCGAGCAGCGTACGCAAGAGCTTGTTGTTGAGCGCGTGGCCGCTCTTGTAGCCGGAGAAGGCGGCGATCAAGGGATGGCCGAGGATGTAAAGGTCGCCGATGGCGTCGAGCACCTTGTGGCGCACGAACTCGTCCTCGAAGCGCAGGCCGCCGTCGTTCAGCACGCGGTATTCGTCGATGACGATGGCGTTGTCCATGCTGCCACCACGCGCCAGGCCATTCATGCGCATGTATTCGAACTCATGGATGAAACCGAAGGTACGCGCGCGCGAGATCTCGCTGATGTAGTTGGTGTCGGCGAAGTCGATCGCGACGGTCTGCGCCGACTTCTTGAATGCCGGATGCTGGAAATCGATGGTCAGCTTGACCTTGTAGCCGTCGTGCGGATCGAGCCGCACCCATTTGTCGCCCTCGATCACTTCGACGGGCTTGAGCACGCGCACGAAGCGCTTGGGTGCGATCTGGTCGACGATGCCGGCGGATTGGATCAGGTAGATGAACGGCGCGGACGAGCCGTCCATGATGGGCATTTCCTGCGCGTCGACCTCGACCTCGACGTTGTCGAGACCGAGGCCGGCGAAGGCGGACATCAAGTGTTCGATGGTACCCACCCGCACCTCGTCCTGGACCAGCGTAGAGGATAGACGCGTGTCGTTGACGAGGGCGGGGCCGACCCTGAACGGCGCCGATCCGGGCAAATCGGAACGCCGAAACACGATGCCGTGGCCGATCGGTGCAGGCTTGAGCGTCAGGGTGACACGGTCACCCGAATGCAGGCCGACACCGACGGCACGCACCGTGGATTTCAGGGTACGTTGTTGAAACATGGACACTTTCCCATTCAGAAACTGACAACAATTCTAACAGCCCCGGGTCTTGGGCTGGATTGATCGTTGCAATGTTCCCGATCGGTTGAACCTATTCCGACCACCTGACCGAGCACACTCATCGGATGATGGCGCGGCCGGAGCGCGAAGTCGGGTTGGCGAAGGCCCGGAATGGACTGGATGTCCATGAGGAGCCTGAGCCGGCCCGACGACAAAGCGCCGGTTGTGCGCAGCAGCGCCAGCGCCGATTAGTCGGCTTGGCGGCGCAGGAAAGCGGGTATATCCATATCAATGTTGTTGTGTGCCGGCCGTGCCGACCCGCTCTGCTCCGCCGATGCACCGCCGCCGCGGCGCGAACGCCAGATGGCCGGGGTGTCGTAGTCTTCGGCGTTGAAGTTGTCGGTACCGGTCTTGCGGCTTTCGCTCTGAATCACCGACAGCGACGGCTTGGCGTTTTCCTTGGCGCCCAGGCCCGTTGCAATCAGCGTGATGCGCAGCTCGTCGCCCAGGCTCTCGTCGTACACCACGCCGTGCTTGACCTGTGCGTCGTCGGCCACGTGCTGGTTGATGATCTCCAGCGCCTGGCGGACTTCGCTCTTCTTCAGCGTGGCGCGGCTGGCCGAGAAGTTGACCAGCACGCCGCGTGCGCCCTTGAAGCTGATGTTATCGAGCAGCGGGCAGCGGATGGCTTCCTCGGTCGCGGTCACGGCGCGCTCAGGCCCGGATGCATGGGCCGAGCCCATCATCGCCATACCCATCTCGCGCATCACCGTCTTCACGTCGGCGAAGTCGACGTTGATGAGGCCCGGGTAATGGATGATCTCGACGATGGAGCCGACGGCGTTGCGCAGGATGTCATCGGCGGCGCGGAAGGCCTCGTCGATGGTCACGTCCTCGCCCAGCACTTCTTCCAACTTCTCGTTCGACACCACGATCAGCGAATCGACATAACGGGCCAGCTCGTCGATGCCGGCCTGCGCCACCTTCTGGCGCGCGCCCTCGTCGAGGCCCGGCTTGGTGACGACGCCAACGGTGAGGATGCCCTTCTCGCGCGCCACCTGGGCGATCACCGGTGCCGCGCCGGTACCGGTGCCGCCACCCATGCCGGCGGTAACGAACAAGAGATCCGCGCCGTCGATCAAATCGGCGATGCGCTCGCGGTCTTCCTCGGCGGCCTGGCGGCCGATGTCCGGATTGCAGCCCGCGCCGAAACCGCGGGTGAGCTCAGCACCGAGCTGGACCACGTTCTCGGCGCGCGACAGTTTGAGCACCTGCGCGTCGGTGTTGGCGGAGATGAACTCCACTCCTTGCATGCTGTGATCGATCATGTTGTTGATCGCGTTGCAACCGGCGCCGCCGACGCCGATCACCTTGATGTTGACGAGGTGCGCGACCTCTTGGACTTCGATGGTGAGTGCCATGGTATTACTCCTCTAGACCCGATTTTACTCTGCTGACCCGAAACTTAAAAACAACTTTAGAAATTATTCTGAAACCACGATTTCATGCGCCCCAACAACTCGCCGAACGACCCATCCTTGATGCGTCCGGCGGGATTCTTCAGGTATTGCTCCTTGGCGATCAGCAACAGGCCGACCGCCGTCGAATAACGCGGATTCTTGACGACCTCGGCCAGGCCGCCCACGTACTTGGGCGTGCCCAGGCGCACCGGCATATGGAAGATTTCTTCGCCGAGCTCGACCATGCCGGGCATCAGCGCGGCGCCACCGGTGATGACGATGCCGCTGGATAGGCGATCCTCGAAGCCGGCGCGGCGCAGCTCGGCCTGCACTAGGCCGTAGAGCTCCTCGATGCGCGGCTCGATCACCTCGGCCAGCGTATGGCGGCTCATCTGGCGCGATCCGCGCTCGCCCACACCCGGCACCTCGATCATCGCTTGCGGATCGGTCATATGGCGCAGTGCCACGCCGTGCTGTAGCTTGATCGACTCGGCCTCGCCCGTGGGTGTGCGTAGTGCCATGGCGATGTCGTTGGTCACCTGGTCACCGGCGATCGGAATCACCGCGGTGTGGCGGATGGCGCCGTCGATGAACACGGCAATGTCGGTGGTGCCACCACCGATGTCGACCAGGCATACGCCCAGAGCCTTCTCGTCTTCGGTGAGCACCGCGTAGGCCGAAGCCAGCGGCTGCAGGATCACTTCCGAGATCTCCAACCCGCAGCGACGCACACACTTGGTGATGTTCTGCACCGCAGAGACCGCGCCCGAGACGATGTGTACCCGCACCTCCAGCCGAACGCCGGACATCCCCAGCGGCTCCTTAACATCTTCCTGGCCATCGATCACGTATTCCTGCGCCAGGATGTGCAGCACCTGGTGATCGGTGGGGATGTTCACCGCGCTGGCGGTCTCGATCACCCGGGTCATGTCGGCCTGGGTGACTTCCTTGTCCTTGATCGCGACCATGCCGTGCGAATTCAGCCCCTTGATGTGGCTGCCGGCGATACCGGTGAACACCTCGCGGATCTTGCAATCGGCCATCAGCTCGGCCTCGCCGAGTGCGCTCTGGATGGCGCCGACGGTCTTTTCGATGTCGACCACCACGCCGCGCTTGAGGCCACGACTGACGGCCGAGCCCAGCCCGACCACATTGAGCTTGCCATCGTCCTGGATCTCGGCGACAACGGCGACCACCTTGGCGGTACCGATGTCGAGCCCAACGATGAGGTTCTTGCTGTCTCTAGTCACTGACGACCTCTTCCCTGCAGTTTGTTCATCCGGCCCCAACGGGCCGCGTTCATCTGTTTCATGCCGGTTGCGCCGTTGCGGCCGGTGCGGCCGGTTTGGGAGCGACCGGTTTTGGCGTCGCAGGCTTGGCCCCCGGCTTGGCGGGCTCGGCCGGCGTGTAGCCCGGCAGGCGCACCGCGAATCCATTCGGATAGCGCAGATCCACGTACTGGAACGGCTGCTTCTGCGCGATCAGTGCCAGCGAGTTCGGGTAGGCAACGACAAAGCGTTTCACCCGGTCCAGCGCCTCATCGCGCCCGACCTCGATCGTGGTGCCATCGTCGAGCTCGACCCGCCAGGCACGCCGTGCCGACAGCCATACGTGCTCCGGTTTCTTGCGGATCGGTGCCAGCGCCGCGACAAAATCGCGATAACCGTCGACCATCTGTTTTTCGGTCCCCACCGGGCCTTCCAGCACCGGCAATGCGTCATTCGATGCCGCATCGAAGCGCTCGCCATGCGTATTGAGCAGTGCCACTCCGCCCCAACGCGCAATCGCCTCGTGCTCTTCGATCTGCACTTCCAGCTGGTCCGGCCAGCGCCGCCGCACGCTCACTTCGCGCACCCACGGCAGCTTCTCGAAAGCAGCCCGAGTCTTGTCGAGATTGAGCGTGAAGAACGTGCCCTTGAGCTCGTTCTTGATCACGTACTGCAACTGCTCACGGGTCACATGCTCCAGCTCGCCATCGACCTTGATGCGTTTCACCGGGAACAGCGGCGAGTTCACCGCCAGGAACACCAGCGAATAGAACAGCAGCAAGGCGGCGAGGCCGGTGAGCAGGTTCGCGAACCACATCAGCAATTGCGGCTTATCCCACACGTTTGTCGCCCTCCTGCGCTACTACGCCGACGCCAGCCAGCGTCGTGCGCTGCTCGCGATCCTCACGTACATCAAGTACGTTCCGGTCGCTGCGCTGCTGGCTCCTTGTCTGGAGCCGGCTCGCTACGCACATGAGGGGACAAACGGCCTGGCGAGACATGACCCTTATTCCTGCTCCAACGTCGTATCCAGTATCTTCAGCACCAGCTGCTCGTAGCTGATGCCCGCTTCGCGGGCACAGACCGGGAACAGGCTGTGGCTGGTCATGCCGGGCGCAGTGTTCGGCTCCAGGAGGTAGGCCTTGCCTTGCGCGTCGGTCAAAAAGTCGATGCGGGCCCAACCGGTGGCACCCAGCACCCGGTACGCCACTTCGGCGAGCTGCCGCGCCTGCGTTTCCGCGTCGCCGGTGAGGCCCGGGCAGGTGTAGACGGTATCGTCGCGGAAGTACTTGGCTTCGTAGTCGTAGAACTCGGTCGCCGGCTCGATCTTCACCGTCGCCAGAGCCTTGCCGTCGAGTACCGCGCAGCTGTACTCGCCACCGATCACCGCCTGCTCGACCATCACCAGCGGGTCGTACTTGGCGGCTTCGGCATAGGCGGTGCGGATTTCGTCGGCGGTGCGACACTTGGTCACGCCGACGCTGGAGCCGCCGTTGGACGGCTTCACGAACACCGGCGAGCCGAGCTTGGCAAGCACGGAATCGAAATCGCTCTGCGCATCGAGCAGCAGGTAAGCGGGCACCGGCAGGCCGACGGCCTGCCACATCAACTTGGTGCGCCACTTGTCCATGCCTATGGCCGATGCCATCACGCCGCAGCCGGTATACGGCACGCCGAGGTATTCGAGCGCGCCCTGGATGGTGCCATCCTCGCCCTCGCCGCCGTGCAGGATGAGGAAGGCGCGGTCAAAGCCCTCCTCGACCAGATCGGTCAGAGGGCGCTCCGCCGGATCAAACGCATGTGCGTCGACGCCCTGGCTAAGCAGCGCGGCCAGCACGCCCTTGCCACTCATCAACGAGACTTCGCGCTCGGTGGAATCGCCACCCATCACGACCGCGACCTTGCCGTATTTTTGCTTCATATCCATCTCACGCCCCCGCCACGAGTTTTGCGGGAATGCCACCTATCGTGCCGGCGCCCATGGTGATCACCACGTCGCCATCCTGTGCCGCCGCGAAGATCGCGGCCGGCATGTCTGCCACCTGCTCGACGAACACCGGCTCGACCTTGCCGGCCACGCGCACCGCGCGCGCCAGTGCCCGGCCGTCGGCCGCAACAATCGGCGCCTCGCCAGCGGCGTAGACCTCGGCCAGCAGCAGGCCGTCAACGGTGTTCAGCACCTTCACGAAATCCTCGAAGCAATCGCGAGTGCGGGTATAGCGGTGCGGCTGGAACGCCAGCAGCAGGCGCCGCCCGGGGAACGCACCACGCGCCGCGGCCAGCGTGGCGGCCATCTCGACCGGGTGGTGGCCGTAATCGTCGACCACTGTGAAGCTACCGCCGGCCTGAAGCGCCACTTCGCCATAGCGCTGGAAGCGCCGGCCCACTCCCTGGAATTCGGCCAGCGCCTTCTGGATGGCGGCTTCGGAAGCACCAACTTCGAGCGCGATGCCGATGGCGGCGAGCGCGTTCAGCACGTTGTGCATGCCCGGCAGGTTGAGCGTGACGGGAATGCGGCGCGTTTCGCCGTTCTCCCACACCGCGTCGAACCGCATCTGGCCGGCGGCGGCGACGACATTCTCGGCGCGCAGCATCGCATCGGCACTCACGCCGTAGGTGGTCACCGGGCTCGTCACGCGCGGCAGGATCTCGCGCACCACCGGGTCGTCGACGCACAGCACCGCGCGACCGTAGAACGGCAGGTGGTAGAGGAAGTCGATGAAGGCCTGCTTCAGTTTCTCGAAGTCATGGCCGTAGGTGTCCATGTGATCGGCGTCGATATTGGTCACGACCGAGATCACCGGGGAGAGCAGCAGGAAAGACGCATCGCTCTCGTCCGCCTCGGCCACCAGGAAGTCGCCCGAGCCCAGCCGCGCGTTGGAGCCAGCCGCATGCAGCTTGCCGCCGATCACGAAGGTGGGATCGAGCCCGGCCGCTTCGAGGATGGACGCGGTCAGGCTGGTGGTGGTCGTCTTGCCGTGGGTGCCGGCAATGGCGATGCCTTGTTTGAGCCGCATCAGCTCGGCCAGCATCATCGCGCGCGGCACCACCGGGATCTTGCGTGAACGCGCCTCGACCACTTCCGCGTTGTCGTCCTTCACCGCGCTCGAGATCACCACCACATCGGCGTTGGCGACGAATTCGGCCGCGTGGCCCTGGTGCACGGTGGCTCCGGCGGCGGCCAGGCGTTGCGTGGTGGCGTTGCTGCCGAGGTCCGTGCCCGATACCTCGAAGCCGAGGTTGAGCAGTACCTCGGCGATGCCGCTCATGCCGACACCACCGATACCGACGAAATGAATGCGTTTGACCTTGTGTTTCATATTCCTAACCTGCCAATTCTTCGATGACCGCGACGACGCTGGCGGTGGCGTCCGGCTTGGAGAGCGCGCGCGCCTTTTCCGCCATCACCAGGCAATCGGTGCGGTTGCTCTGTTCCAGCAGCGCGGCCAGATGCGCTGCGGTCAATTCGGTTTGCGGCAACAGCCTGCCGGCGCCCGCCTCGGCGAGAAAACGCGCGTTGCCGGTCTGGTGGTCGTCCACCGCGTGCGGGAACGGCACCAGTACGCTGGCGACGCCGACGCAGGCGAGCTCCGATACGGTGAGCGCGCCGGCACGGCACAGCACCAGATCCGCCTCGGCGTACGCCGCGGCCATGTCGGCGATGAAGGCGACGCATTCGGCGTCGACCCCAGCCGCGGCGTAATTGGCCTTGAGCGCGTCGATATGCTTCTCGCCTGCCTGATGGATCACCTGCGGCCGGCGCTCGGGCGGCAACAGCGCCAGCGCCTTGGGCACCTGTTCGTTGAATACCTGGGCGCCGAGGCTGCCACCGACCACCAGCAGCCTGAACGGGCCGGAGCGCGCGCCGTAGCGCTCGGCCGGCGGTGCCACGCGGGTGATTTCGCCACGCACCGGATTGCCGACATAGCCTTCGCTGCGCTTCGGAAAAGCGCCGGGGAAGGCATAGAGCACGCGGTTGGCGATGCGCGCCAGCGTCTTGTTGGTAAGGCCGGCGACCGAGTTCTGCTCGTGGATCACCAGTGGCAACCACATCAACCGCATCGCCAGACCGCCCGGAAAACCGGTAAAGCCGCCGAAACCGATGGCTACGTCCGGCCGGTGGCGGAAAATCACGTTCAAGGCACCCAGAAGCGCCTTCAGCTGCACCCACGGCTGGATCAGTTGGGTGACGATGCCCTTGCCGCGCACACCGGCTATGGCCAGCGTTTCGAGCGGGATATCGTGCTGCGGCACAAGGCGGGTTTCCATCGCGCCCTTGGCACCCAGCCAGACCACGTCCCAGCCGCGCTCGCGCACCGCCTGGGCAACGGCCAGCGCCGGGAAGATATGGCCGCCGGTACCGCCGGCCATCACGAGCAAGGTGCGGCGGCTCATGTCGTGAACCCCCGCAGTGCTTGCCGGTTCTCGTAGTCGACGCGCAGCAGCACACCAATGGTGATGAGGTTGGCGAGGATGCCCGAGCCGCCGAACGACAGCAGCGGCAGCGTCAGCCCCTTGGTCGGCAACAGGCCCATGTTCACGCCGATATTGATCACCGACTGCACGCCGAACCAGATGCCGATGCCCTGCGCCACCAGCGCCTGGTAGGTGCGATCGAGCTTGGCGGCCTGCACGCCGATCATGAAAGCCCGGAACACGATGAAGGCGAACAGGCAGACCACCAGCGCCACGCCGACGAAGCCCAGTTCCTCGGCGATGATGGCCATCAGGAAATCGGTATGCGCCTCGGGCAGGTAGGACAGCTTCTCGACGCTGGCGCCCAACCCCACGCCGGTCCATTCGCCGCGACCGAAGGCGATCAGCGAGTGGCTCAACTGGTAGCCCTTGCCGTACGGATCCTGCCACGGATCGAGGAAACCCAGCACCCGCTGCATGCGGTAGGGCGAGCTGACGACGAGTCCGACAAAGCCAAGCGCAAGCAAGCCGATCAGGCCCGCGAACAACCGCCAGTCGAATCCGCCGAGGAATAGCAGGCCAACGGCGATGGCGGTGATCACAGCGAAGGCGCCGAAATCGGGCTCCAGCAGCAAGAGGCCGCCGACGACCAGCATCACCACCAGCATGGGCAACAGGCCCTTGGTGATGCTGGAGACGAAATCGCCGCCCATGAATGCCGCCTTGCGCACCGTGTAGTCGGCGGCGTACAGCACGACGATGAACTTCATCAGTTCCGACGGCTGCAGATTGATCACGTACAGCGATAGCCAGCGGCGGCTGCCATTCACCTCGCGGCCGTGTATCAGCACCAACACCAGCAGCGCCACGCCGATGATGAACAGCAGCGGCGCATATTGCTGCCAGGTCTTGGTCGGGATATTGAACGCGACAAATCCGGCGGTCAGGCCGATCACCAGGAAGATGCCGTGACGGATCAGGAAGTAGGTCGAGCGAAAGCCCGTGTCCTTGTCGACCTCGGCCATGGCGATCGACGCCGAGTAGACCATCACCAGGCCGAAACAGACGAGCAGCAGCACCGCCCAGGTGAGCGCGACATCGTAGGCGCTCATGCTGGGGCGGACGCGGCTCAGGGCCTGGTAGAAGAGCTGCTTCATGCTGGCAGCGCCTTCACCGCGGCGATGAACACTTCGGCGCGGTGATGGTAGTTACGGAACATGTCGAGGCTGGCACAGGCCGGCGAGAGCAGCACCACGTCGCCGGCCTCGGCTAGGTTGGCCGCCATCTGCACCGCCATTTCCAGCGTCGGTAGTTCCAGCGCCGGCAGAAAGTTCTCGCCGTCGCCATCGTCAGCGATATAGGTCGACGTGGCCTCCGCCAGTACCTCGGCGATCTGCGGGCCGTCGCGGCCGATCAAGAGCACGGCGCGGCAAATGCGCTCGCACGCGGGCAGCAGCGGCGAGAAATCCTGGCCCTTGCCGTCGCCACCGGCGATCAGCACCACCGGCCGGGTCATGCCGCGCAGCGCGGCTTCGGTCGCGCCGACATTGGTGCCCTTGGAATCATCGTAGTAATCGACGCCATGGCGGCTGGCGACGAATTCGACCCGGTGCGGCAGGCCCTTGAATGCCTTGAGCGCGGCCACCAGCGGCGGCAGCGGCAGGCCGACGGCGCGGCACAGCGCGATCGCGGACAGTGCGTTCGCCGCATTGTGCAGACCGGCGATGGGCAGCTCGCTTGCCAGCATCAGCGTGGCGTCGCCCAGGCGCAGCGCGTAATCGCGCCCGACGGCGACAAGGCCGTATTCATCGGCGCGACGCGGCGCGTCCTGGCCGAAACGGATCACGTGGCGGCCGGGCAAACCCATTTCGCGACTGTATTCGTCCTCGCGGTTCAGCACCTGTGCGCCATTGCCGCTGAAGATGCGCGCCTTGGCGGCGGCGTACTCCTTCATCCCGGCGTAGCGGTCGAGGTGATCCTCGGAAACGTTCAGCACGGTGGCCGCATCGGCGGCGAGCGAATTCGTCGTTTCCAGCTGGAAGCTGGAGAGTTCGAGCACGTAGACGTCGGCGTCGGGCGATTCGGTCAACGCGTCGAGCACCGGCAAGCCGATATTGCCGGCGACCACAGTCTTCAGGCCCGCGGTGACGCACATCTGGCCGACCATGCTGGTCACCGTCGACTTGCCGTTCGAACCGGTGATCGCGATCACACGCGGCTGCTTGCCTGCCGCGCGCTTGACGGCGATCTCGCGCGCGAACAATTCGACGTCGCCCACGGCGGGCACGCCGCGCAGCACGGTGGCGGCGATCGCCGGCGTGGCCAGCGCCACGCCGGGGCTGACCACCAGGACGTCGGCGTCCATGAAGGTCTGCGCCGAAAAGGCGCCCACGCGCAGCTCGGCCTGCGGCGCGGCGGCCTTGAGCTCCTCGACATTGGGGGGGGCGTCGCGGCTGTCGGCCACCGTCACGCGCGCACCGCGCGCGGCCAGCCAGCGGGCGGCGGAAAGACCGGTATCCCCGAGGCCAACAACGATGGTGTGTAATCCTGCCAGTTTCATGTTTCTACCCATGCTCAACGCAGCTTCAGGGTGGCGAGCCCGGCCATCACCAGCAGCATGGTGATGATCCAGAAGCGCACCACCACCTGCGTTTCCTTCCAGCCCTTGAGTTCGTAGTGGTGGTGCAGCGGCGCCATGCGAAACACCCGCTTGCCCGTCATCTTGAAGCTGGCCACCTGGATCATCACCGACAGCGCCTCAACCACGAACACGCCGCCCATGATCAGGAGCACGATTTCCTGGCGCACGATCACCGCCACGGTACCGAGGCCTGCGCCCAGCGCCAACGCGCCGACGTCGCCCATGAACACTTCGGCCGGATAGGCGTTGAACCACAGAAAGCCCAGGCCCGCGCCGCCCATGGCCGCACAGAAGATCATGAGTTCGCCCGCGCCCGGCACGTGCGGCACGCCCAGGTACTTGGAGAACACGGCGTTGCCGGCCACGTAGGCGAAAATGCAGAAGGCGCCCGACACCAGCACCGTCGGCATGATTGCGAGGCCGTCGAGGCCATCGGTGAGGTTGACCGCGTTGCTGGTGCCGACGATGACGAAATAGGTCAGCACACAGAAGCCGATCGCGCCGAAGGGATAGAGGATTTCCTTGAAGAACGGCACCACGAAACCGGTCTGTGCCGGATCCTTGGCGAACCAAGTGAGGAACAGCCCGGCGCCGATGGCGATCAGCGACTGCCAGAACATCTTGGCGCGGGCAGAAAGCCCCTTGGGGTTCTTCAGCGCGACCTTCTTGTAGTCATCGATGAAGCCGATCACGCCGGTCGCCAGCGTCACCGCCAGCGTGAGCCATACATATTTGTTGGTTAGATCGCCCCACAGCAGCGTGGTCAGGCCGATGGCGAGTAGGATCAGCGTGCCACCCATGGTGGGGGTGCCGGCCTTGACCAGATGCGTTTGCGGGCCGTCGTTGCGCACGGCCTGACCCACCTTGAGCTCGGTCAGCTTCTGGATCACCCAAGGGCCGAGCAGCCAGGAAATGGCCAGCGCCGTCATCACCGACAGCACTGCGCGCAGCGTGAGGTAGCTGAATACATTGAAGGCGCGGACCGATTCACCGAGCCAGTCGAATAGCCACAGCAGCATCTCAGTTGCCCTCCACCAGCGCGTCGACCACGCGTTCCATCTTCATGAAGCGCGACCCTTTCACCAGCACGGTGCTCTGCGGCGTGATCGCGGCACGCAACGCGGTGAGCAATGCAAGCAAGTTGTCCGGCACGTCCGAGTAATGGATGGCGCCTTCGCCATAGGCCTTCGCGGCATGGCGCATTTGCTCGCCGACGGTAAAGAGCTTGCCGACGCCACGCTTGCGGGCGTAGGCGCCCACTTCGGCGTGCAGCGCGGCGACGTTCTCGCCAACCTCGCCGATATCGCCCAGCACCAGCACGGTGTCGCCGCCGCTGGCGACCAGCACGTCGATCGCCGCCTTCATCGAATCGGGGTTGGCGTTGTAGCTGTCGTCGATCAAGCGCGCGCCGTTGGCGGCACGCTTCATCTGCAGCCGGCCCTTCACGCCCTGGTATTGACCCAGCGCAGCGGCAATGGCTGGCACCGGATAGCCCAAGGCATAGGCAACGGCGGCGGCGGCGAGCGCATTGCGCACGTTGTGCAGGCCCGGTACCGGCAGGCTGGCCGGCGCGTCATCGAGCGGCAGATCGAGAATGAACTCGCTGGCTTCCATGCCGAGCACGATTTCGCGCGCGCCCACTTCGGCGGCATTCACGCCGAAAGTGATCTGCTTGCGGCCGGCAGCAAGCTGGCTCCATAGCGCGGCGTATTCGTCGTCGGCGTTGATGATGGCGATGCCACCATCACCCAGCCCGCCGAAGATCTCGCCCTTGGCACGCGCCACACCCTCGACCGAACCCAGCGCTTCCAGATGCGCGCTGGCGGCGTTGTTGATCAGCGCCACGTCGGGGGCCGCCAGGCGGGTCAGGTAATCGATCTCGCCCACGTGGTTCATGCCCATCTCGACCACGGCATAGCGGTGCGGTGCGCGCAGCGACAGCAGCGTCAGCGGCACGCCGATGTGATTGTTCAGGTTGCCCTGCGTAGCCAGCACGGCGTCGCTGCCCGCCAGTTCGCGCAGCACGGTGGCGGTCATTTCCTTGACCGTGGTCTTGCCGTTGCTGCCGGTGATGGCGATCACGACGGGATCGAGCCTGTGGCGCCAGTAGGCGGCCAGCCGGCCCAGTGCGGCCAGCGTATCGGGGACGACGAGCTCACTGGCTGCGCCGGTGGCATGATCGACCACGGCGGCGGCGGCACCGGCCGCCAGCGCGCCGGCCACATAGTCGTGGCCGTCGAACCGATCGCCCTTGAGGGCGACGAACAAATCCCCCGGCCGCACGTCGCGGCTGTCGGTGGTGACCCGGTCGAACACCAGGTCGGCATTGCCGGCCAGGTTTGCTTCCAGCGCCAGCGCGGTTTCGCGTAGCGTCAACATCATGGCTTCTTCCTTTCCAGCACGGCGCGCGCCTCTTCGACATCGTCGAAGTGATGGCGTACGCCGGCAATTTCCTGATAGTTCTCGTGTCCCTTGCCGGCGATCAGCACCACGTCGCCGGGTTGCGCCAACTCGATGGTGTGGGCGATCGCCTCGCGGCGGTCCGATTCGACCGAGTAATCGGCCAAGCCGGACCCGGTGGCACCGGCCACGCCAGCGACGATATCGTCGATGATCCGCTGCGGGCTCTCGCCGCGCGGGTTGTCGCTGGTGATGACCACGGTGTTGGCGAGCTCGCAGGCGATGTGGCCCATCAACGGGCGCTTGCCGCGATCACGATCGCCGCCGCAGCCGAATATGCAATAGAGCCGACCCTGGCTGCCCATGGCGTCGCGCAGGGTGGTAAGCGCCTTTTCCAGCGCATCGGGCGTGTGGGCGTAGTCGACCACCACCAGCGGTTGCTCGCCGCCACCCAGCCGCTGCATGCGCCCCGGTGCCGATTCGACACCTGCCAGCACGCGCACCGCGGCATCGAGCGGCACATCGGCCGCCAGCAGCGCGGCAAGGCAGGCGAGCAGGTTGTAGGCGTTGAAGCGGCCAATCAGCGGCGACACCAGCGTGGCGGCGCCGTACGGCGTTGCCACATCCAGCGTCAGCCCAGCGAGCGAGCTCTCGATGCGCGTGGCGCGTACATCGCCGCGCTCGATGCCGTAGCCGAGCACCTTGGGCAACTGCACGCGGCCGAGCAGCTCGGCGCCAAAGGGATCGTCGGCATTGATCACTGCCGCCTTGAGCCCTTCCCATTCGAACAGCTTGGCCTTCTCGGCGCCGTAGGCTTCCATCGTGCCGTGGTAGTCGAGGTGATCGCGCGTCAGGTTGGTGAAGATGGCCACATCGATCGCCACGCCGTGCGCCCGCGCCTGTGCAAGGCCGTGCGAGCTCACTTCCATCGCCACCACCTGCACGTCGATGTCGACGAAGCCGGCCAGCCAGCCTTGCAGCGCCACCGGATCGAGCGTGGTATGCGTCGAGGGCACCAGCGAGGGGTAGATGCCGTTGCCCAGCGTGCCAAGCACGCCGACCTTGCGGTGCAGCGCCGTGTAGCACTGGGCCAGCCAGTTGGCGATCGAGGTCTTGCCATTGGTGCCCGTCACGCCGAACACCGTCAGCGCGCGCGACGGATTGCCCAGCAGATGGGCCGCGACGATGCCGGCCTGGGCACGCAGTTGCGAAATCTCCAGATTGGGCACGGTCCAGGCCGGGTCCCAGGCGTAGCCTTCGGCCTCCCACAGCACGGCGCCGGCACCGTTGGCGATGGCGGCCGCGATATAGGCACGACCGTCGGCATACTCGCCGGGAAAGGCGAGGAACAGGTCGCCTGGCTTCACGCGACGGCTGTCGACCGCCAGATGGCGGCCCGCACCGATCGCATCGATGGTGGCAAAGTCGAGCGCGGGCAAGGCCCAAGAACGCGGCTTCATGTCTCTTCCCTCACTTCCGGCTCGTCCGGGCCAGGCAGCAGGATATTGTCGGTAGGGGCATCGGGCGGCACACCCAGCATGCGCAGGCTGCCTGCCACCACGGCGGAGAACGCCGGGCTGGCCACGGTGCCGCCGTAATAGGATTCACCACGTGGCTCATCGATCATCACGGCAACGATCAGGCGCGGGTCGGACACCGGCGCAAAGCCGACAAAGGAGCCGACGTAGCGCTTCTCGGTGTAATCGCCCGCCGCGGACAGCTTCTTGGCTGTGCCGGTCTTGCCGGCGACGCGGTAACCGACCACCTGGGCGCGGGTGCCGGTGCCGCCCGGCTGGGTGGCCTTTTCCATCATCAACCGCACTTCGCGCGCGATCGCCGGATCGAACACGCGCTTGCCCGGCGGCGGCGCGACCAGTTTGGTAAAGGTGATCGGGCGGATTTCGCCATCGGTGGCGAACACCTGGTAGGCCCGCGCCATCTGCATCAGGCTGACCGACAGGCCATAGCCATACGACATTGTCGCCTGCTCGACCGGGCGCCAGGTCTTCCAAGCCCGCAGCCGACCCGAGGCCTCGCCCGGAAAGCCGGTACGCGGCGGCTGGCCGAAACCGATGGCGTTATAGTAGGTCCACAGGTATTCGCGATCGAGCTGCAGCCCGATGCGCGCGGTGCCGACATTGGACGACTTCACCAACACGCCCTCGACCGACAGCGGGCCGTAGCCGTGGGTGTCCTTGATCACGAAACCGGCCATGCCCATGGCGCCGGCGCCGGTATCGATCACCGTCGAGGGCTTGAACTTGCCGGACTCCAGCGCGGTGGCGATGGTGATGGGCTTCATCGTCGAGCCCGGCTCGTACAGGTCGGTCACTGCCCGGTTACGCCGGCGCGCCGGATCGATGCGGGCGCGGCTGTTGGGGTTGTACGACGGCACATTGGCGAGTGCCAGTACCTCGCCGGTGCGCGCATCGAGCACGACGATACCGCCGCCCAGCGCGTTATTGGTTTCGACCGCATGCTTGAGCTCGCGATAGGCGAGGTACTGGATGCGCCGATCGATCGATAGCGTCAGCGTTTCGCCGTCCTTGGGCGGGATCACCGTCGAGATGTCCTCGACGATGAAGCCACGCCGGTCGCGGATCACGGTACGGCTGCCAGGCTTGCCGGAGAGCTGCTCCTGGCGGGTGAGTTCGAAGCCTTCCTGGCCGCGACCGTCGATATTGGTAAAGCCGATGACGTGGGCGGTGACGTCGCCCGCCGGGTAGAAGCGGCGGAACTCGGTCTGCGCATAGATGCCGGGCAGGTTGAGATCGAGTACCTTCTTGGCATCCTGCGGCGCCATATGCCGGCGCAGCCAGACGAAATCTGGCTGCGCCGTCTTGCCCTCGGCGCCCTTGCGGCTGGCTCCCAGGCGCACCGCGACGGCCTTGGCTGGCATGTCGAGTAGCTTGGCGAGCTTGGCAACCTCGTCGACCGACATCGGCACCGGGTCTTTCTCGTCCTTGGGCTCCCAGCCGTTCGGGCGCCGCTGCCCAGACGGCAACAGCTTGATCGAACGCGGGCTGGCCCAGATCGATTGCACCGGGGTCGAAATCGCCAGCGGGTCGCCGTTGCGATCGGTGATCATGCCGCGGTTGGCTTCCAGCTTGAGCGTGCGCGCATAACGGGCTTCACCCTGCTGCTGCAGGAAGCCTTCGTTGAGGATCTGCAGGTAGAAGCCGCGCGCGATCAGCGCGCCGAACAACGCCATCAGGCCACCGACGATGAACCAGACGCGCCAGCGCTCCAGCTTCAGTTGCTGGGCATAGCGCTGGCGGGCACGGGTGTTGGGCGGCGCGTGCATCAGTGATCCGCCGCGGAGTCGTCAGACAGCTTGGGTTTGGCCACCGCCTGACCGCGCGGCAGGATCACCTGCGTGCGGTTGTTGCTCGGCAGCTGCATCCCCAGCTTCTGCGTTGCTTCCTGCTCGATGCGCGAGTGCATCGCCCAGGTGCTCTGTTCCAGCTGCAGCTGGCCCCATTCGACATCGAGCTTGCGCGTGTGCGCCGCCTCGTTCTGCAGTTCGGCGTAGAGCTTGCGCGACTTGTGCTGGCTGGTGACGACCGACATCGCGCTCAGCAGCAACAGCAGCAGCAAAAAGAGATTGAGGCGGATCATCGCGCCGCCTCCGTTTTTTCCGCCGCCCGCAGGATCGCGCTGCGCGCGCGCGGGTTGTCGCCGACCTCCTCGGCACTGGCCCTGACGGGCTTGCCGAGGATACGCAGCGGAGGCGGGGGCAGCTCGGCCGCCCGTATCGGCAGCCGGTCCGGCAGATCGGACTTGCTCGCATCCTGCATGAAGCGCTTGACGATGCGATCTTCGAGCGAGTGGAAGGCGATGACGGACAATCGCCCACCCGGCACCAGCAGCCGGAGCGCCTGCGGCAGGATCAGCGACAGTTCCTCAAGCTCCCGATTGACGAAAATCCGTAGAGCTTGGAAGGTACGCGTCGCCGGGTCCTGACCCGGCTCGCGGGTGCGGACAGCACCTGCCACGAGCGTGGCAAGTTCCCGCGTCGTTGCGATAGGCTGTTCGAGCCGACGCGCAGCAATCGCTGCTGCAACCTGTTTAGCAAACCGCTCTTCGCCATAGTCACGTATCACCTCGGCAATGTCTTGTTGATCGGCCGTATTGAGCCATTCGGCGGCGGTGATGCCGCGGGTAGTATCCATGCGCATGTCGAGCGGCGCATCGAACCGGAAACTGAAGCCACGACTACCGTCATCGAGCTGGGGCGAGCTGACGCCCAGGTCGAGCAGCAAGCCGTTGATGGCGGTGACCCCGCGCTCCGCCAGCGCGTCACCCAGGCCAGCAAAGCCTTCGTGCACGATGGTGAAGCGCGGATCGGAAATGGTGGCGGCTTCGGCAATAGCAGCCGGATCCTTGTCGAAGGCAATCAGCCGGCCGCGCTCGCCCAACCTGGACAGGATGAGGCGCGAATGCCCGCCGCGGCCAAAAGTGCCATCGACGTAGCTGCCTTCGGGTTGGATTGCCAGGGCGTCGACCGCTTCGTGGAGCAACACGGTCTTGTGGACGAGGCTCACAGCGAAATGCCCTGCATCTGGCCGGCGAGCTCGGCCGGATCGATCGCCATCACGGCCGCGTTCTGCGCCGCCCACTTCGCTTCATCCCACAGCTCGAACTTGCTGCCCATGCCGACGAGGGCGATTTCCTTGTCGAGCCCGGCGATCTGCCGCAGCCGCGGCGAGATCAGCACGCGGCCGGCGGAATCGAGCTCGACCTCCTCGGCGTGGCCGACGATGAAGCGGCGGATGGGCATTTGCGCGCCGGTGAGCTGGTTGAGCTGGTCGCGCACCGGCAACCAGTCGGGTTCGGGATAGATCAACAGGCAGCCGGAGGGCTCGACGGTGATGACGAGGCGGCCAGCACAGCGGACGGACAGCAGTTCGCGATGCTTGGCCGGAATAGCCAAACGCCCCTTGCTGTCGAGGTTGAGAGACGCCACACCGCTGAACATGTTCTCCGTCTTCCTGGGTTGGGTTGTTTTCTACACTTCCACCCACTTTTTCCCACTACGCCCCACTATAGAGCAAAAAAAACGCCCTCACAAGGGGCGCGTTTGGAAAAATTGTTTTGATACAATCACTTAGAGAACTTCTTGTATTGCAAATTCCTGATACGCAAAACAAAATAAAATGAAGCAACAAGCACGCACTCTTAAAGTGCTACTTTAAGTGCCAACGCCCTCCTGAACTATCATGCTGCCCAAACTGCTCCGCCTTGCGCTCTATGGCCTCGTTGCCTGGGCAATGATCGCCCTCGTGCGCTCTTGGTTCAGGCCGCAACTGAAGGCTGAACTCGATCGCGGCATGCGTATCGCCTCCGGCGTGCTGCTGCTGGCAGCCGTCGGTGCGCTCGGCTGGCACCTGTCGCGCTAACGCCGCTCCGACGTCATAAACTGATCCCAGCACCGACCCATCAGCGGGCAGTGCTGCATTGGCACCCTCTGGGAGCACATGATGTCCAGACTGTTCACCCCCCCGGCCGCATCGCAGATCACGCCTGAAGCGATCTATCTGAATCGACGCCAGTTGATATTGGGCGCCAGCGGGCTCGCCGCTGCCGCAGTCTGGCCAGGCGCCATTGCGGCCCCGGCGCTGTCTGGCAAGGCCAGCCGCTACAGCACCACCGAAACACGCAACAGTTACGAGCAGATCACCAGCTACAACAACTACTACGAGTTCGGCACCGACAAGGACGAGCCGGCAAAAAATGCGCATACGCTCAAGCCACGGCCGTGGACTGTCGGCGTGGAAGGCGAATGCGAGAGCCCCAAGACCTTCGACATCGAAAAGCTATTGAAACTGGCGCCGTTGGAAGAGCGCGTCTACCGGCTGCGCTGCGTGGAAGGCTGGTCCATGGTCATCCCATGGGTCGGCTTCGAGCTCGGAGCGCTGCTTCGACAGGTAAAGCCGACTTCGAAAGCCAAATTCGTCGAATTCACCACGCTGGCCGACGCCGAGCAGATGCCAGGCATTAGCAGCCGCGTGCTCGACTGGCCCTATACCGAAGGCCTGCGCATCGACGAGGCCATGCATCCGCTGACGCTGCTCGCCCTCGGTCTCTACGGCAAGTTGCTGCCCAACCAGAATGGCGCGCCCATCCGGCTGGTGGTGCCATGGAAATATGGATTCAAGAGTGCCAAGTCCATCGTGCGCATCCGCCTCGTGGAAAAACAGCCGGCAACCGCCTGGAACAAGGCCGCGCCGCAGGAGTATGGCTTTTACTCCAACGTGAATCCTGCAGTCGACCATCCGCGCTGGAGCCAGGCCAATGAGCGGCGCATAGGCGAATTCCTGCGGCGCAAAACGCTACCTTACAATGGCTACGGTGAGCTGGTCGCCTCCCTTTACCGAGGCATGGATCTGAAGCGCTTTTACTGACCATTGATCAGCTTCTGGACAGAAAATCAGGCAGGGCGGGATTTTGTACCTCCGCTGGTCGCATGGATACTTGACTCCATGCCACTTGCGCGCTTGCAGCGTAAGCTGCCGTAACGGTTGTTTTTTGGCGACTAGCGGATGCAATTAGGGGAGTTCTGCTTTCGTGAAAGCGGCCGTTGCGGTAAAAGTGGCGGTCCAAGACACATCGGGGGTGAAGCATGCTGGACGTGGTTTTCCGCAAGACGGATCTAGGCACAGAGGAAGTGCGCGGGCGTAGCCACGCGCTGTCGCCCAAACTGCGCCAGCTCTTGATCATGATCGATGGCAAAACGCCGGTGAACCAGCTGGCACTGCAGCTGCCCGAGAAGGAAATGGTGCACCGGCTGATGGAGCTGGAATGGGATGGCTTCATCGAGCGCGTCGGCGGCGTTTCGGCCGGCGGTGCGGTCTCGTCACCCAAGCCTGCACCCGCGCCTGCGCCCGCAGCCTCGCCGTCGGCGCCGGTCAGCCTTGGCGGCGTGACGATCAGCGCGGGCCAGGTCGCCCGCATCCGCAACATCCTCTACATGAGCAACCAGAACCAGCTCTCCGGCGCGCTCGACGATCTGCTGAAGCAGCTCGACGGTCCGGTTGACAAGAGCGTGCTGGAAGCCGGTGTGACCCGCTGGCTCAACCTGATGCGCGAGCGCGGGCACGAGGCCACGGCACAGACCTATCTCGCGCAGATTCGCGCCGTACTCAAGGGTTGACCGGCGAGTCAGCGGCCCCCACCTTCATCACCGTCGCCAGCAAGGCCGCTTCCAGCACCGCCCAATCGGGCGGCGTTTCGCTGTCGACGATCACCTCGAAGCGGCTGTCGCGGCGGTATGCCGAAAGCGTCGCCCCCGGCATGCCATCGACCCAATCGAAGCGATACCAGTCGCGCTCGGTATGGAATACGCCCTTGGCGCGCGACAGGCCGATCAGTCCCAGCGTATCCGACGCGCCGAACGCCTCGAACAGGTCGGCCACGAGGTAGGACACGAATACCGTCTCCGGCGCGAACACCCAGCCGCAACTGTGCGAGCCAAGGCTGGATTGGCTCTTTCTGAGCGGATAGGCCGGCGCATCGCCCGCCTCGCCGTCCGGCTGCACAGCGCCCTTACGTCGCGTCGGTGCCAGCGCATGGGCGTCAGATCGCGGCGCAGCCGCACCCCAGCGGCGGGCATCGAGTTCCAGATCGAGCAGCACCGGATCGAACGCCCCCTGCGTCGCCTCGACCACGGCCGGCTTGGCCGGGTAGAGCGCCTGCGCCATCTGCCGGGCGCGCTCCAGTTCTACATGGCTGGCCAGATCGATCTTGTTCAGCACCACCACATCGGCCAGTTCCAGCTGGGCCCGCCAGGTTTCATGCGAGGTGTAGCGTGCATCGTCGAGGTGACGCGGATCGAGCAGCGTGACCACGGCGCGCAGCTCGAATGCTTTGGCCAGCATGGGCTCGCGCAGCAGATCGACGATACCGGCCGGATGACCGAGCCCCGAAGGCTCGATCAGAATGCGGTCGGGTCGGCGGGCCTTGACGATGCGGCCCAGCGCGGTACGCAGCATGGGGCTGGTGGTGCAGCAGATGCAGCCGCCTGGCACTTCGGCCACGTCCAGATTGCCCCCCGAGGCCGACAAGGTCGCACCATCGATGCCCACTTCGCCAAATTCGTTGACGACAACGGCCCAGTATTCGTCCGCGGGCTTGTTCGCCAGCAGCTTCATGAGCGCCGTGGTCTTGCCGACGCCAAGGAAGCCGGTAACGAGATTGACCGGAATGCGGGCAGGCGTATTCATGGGAGTTCCGTTCAGTTCAGCCAATTGAGCAGTGGCTGCCATTGCGCGATATCCCGCGCGTAGCGATGTCGCGGCAGGTCGAACAGCGTGAGCCCGCGCGGCTGCAGTTGTACATAGAGCTGGGTGTCACGAATGCAGGTCACCAGCGGCAATTGCTCCGGGGCGACAAACTCGGCGAAGCGCTGCGCCGCTTGCGTGCGCGGATTGAAGCGCATGCCGACCACGGCGACCTTCACCTTGTCCTTGCGTACCTCGCGCGTCGCCACCAGCGTGGCGAAAAATTCGGCGAGCGCCCAGGTATCGAAGCTCGCCGGCTGTGCCGGCACCACCACGTGGCTGGCCACGCCCAGCGCCGCTTCCAGCTTCTTGCCGTGCAGGCCGGCCGGGCTGTCGAGCACCGCCACGGTCGTGCCCTTGGGCGGCCGCGCCGGCTCGCCGGGTGCGAGATCCCAGCCGAGGATGGCCGGGTAGCGCTCGGGCCGCAGGCCCAGCCAGTGCCGCGACGTGTGCTGCCGATCGAGGTCGCCCAGCATCACCGTCTCGCCTTCCCACGCGTAGTGGGCGGCCAGCTGGGTCGCCAGCGTCGATTTGCCGCTACCACCCTTGGGGTTGGCGATCAGGATGGTCTTCATGCCTCAGGGGCCGCCTTGTGCGGACGGCGCTTGGCGTCGTCGGTGTGCAGTTTCTGCATCGCACCGCCCAGATCGCCGCCAAGCAATTGCGGCACGATCAGGTGGGCACGATTCAGCGTGTCATCGATGGCATCCTGCTCCTCGACGCGCGGCGGCTTGAGTACGAAGCTTGCCACTTGCGCGCGATCACCCGGATGGCCGATACCGATGCGCAAGCGCCAGTAGTTCGGCGTCGACAGATGTGCCTGGATATCCTTGAGGCCGTTGTGCCCGCCGGTGCCGCCACCCTGCTTGAGCTTGATCTGGCCAGGCAGGATGTCGAGCTCGTCGTGCGCAACCAGGATCTCGTGCGGCAGGATGCGGTAGAACTGCGCCATCGACACCACCGAGAGCCCGCTGCGGTTCATGAAGGTTTGTGGCTGCAGCAACCAGACCTCGTGGCCATGCAGCCGCGCACGACCAATCAGGCCGTGGAACTTGTTGTCGTGCCGCAGCGTGGTGCCGCCGTCGCGCGCCAGTTGATCCACCCACCAGAAGCCGGCGTTGTGACGAGTGGCGGCGTATTCGGCACCGGGATTGCCGAGACCGACGATGAGCTTGATGGCGTTCTGGGACATGAAATGGCGGGGCAAGCCCGCAGGTTGTGAGGGGGCGAGCCGTGCATTGTAACCGTCGCGGAATAAAAAATGGCTAGACTTCCTTAAGCAATCCGTGTAGCGTGGTCGGCAGCAGTCGCATCAAAGCATGTATTCGAGCAGTTCCCAGCCCGTCTTCGGATGGCGCGTCGCAAGTACTCCCGGCTACGTTTCTTGATCGTTTGCGAGATCAGGGCAAGCGCCCGCTTTAATCAATTGTTTTAAGAAGGAACGTAGCAATGGCTACCGGTACCGTTAAGTGGTTCAATGACTCCAAGGGCTTCGGCTTCATCACTCCGGATGATGGCGGTCAAGACCTGTTTGCCCATTTCTCCGAAATCACGGGCAACGGCTTCAAGAGCCTGCAGGAAAACCAACGCGTTGAGTTTGAAGTAAAGCAAGGCCCGAAGGGTCTGCAAGCTTCGGCGATCCGCAAGGCCTAATCGCCCCTGCACCACGAAAAACCGCGGCTTGCCGCGGTTTTTTGTTGTCTTGCGATCGGCCCCTAGCTGCCGCGCTCGGGAAACAGCACCTCGGTGTAGCCGAGCTTGTGCAGGTCGCGGATATGGAAGGGGTAGAGCACCCCATTCAGATGGTCGCACTCATGCTGCACTACGCGGGCATGAAATCCGTCGACGGTGCGGTCGATCACCGCGCCATGCTGGTCGAAGCCCGTGTAACGCAACCGCGTATGCCGGGGCACCAGTCCGCGCAGCCCGGGCACCGACAGGCAGCCCTCCCAGCCTTCCTCAATATCATCCGACAACGGCGTCAGCACCGGGTTGACCAGCACCGTTTCCGGCACCGGCGGCGCGTCGGGGTAACGTGGATTGGTCTGGAAACCGAAGATCACCACCTGCAACCCCACACCAATCTGTGGCGCGGCAATGCCGACCCCACGGCTGGCGTGCATGGTGTCGAACAGATCGGTAACCAACGCATGCAATTCAGGCGCATCAAACGCCGTCACCGGCTGCGCCACTTCGTAGAGCCGTGGATCGCCCATTTTCAGCACGTCACGCACTGCCATACGACCTCCCTGTCACGCCATCAGCAGGCTTCATGATGCCCGATTCCGCCGCCGGAGCGCGAAACGCCTGCGCAGCCTTGCCGTGCTTCGTTACAATCGGGGCATCCAAGAGCGGGGGCGTCATGAAGCAACGTATTGTTTTCGTGGAAGACGATGGCGAGCTCGCCGAGCTGATCGGCGGATTCCTGAAGAGCTTCGAGTTCGAAGTCGAGCACCTGCCCGACGGCAGCACGGTGATCGAACGCGTGCGGCAGAACCCGCCGGACCTCGTCCTGCTCGACGTGATGCTGCCCGGCAAGGATGGCCTGACGCTGTGCCGCGAACTGCGCACCTTCTACAGCGAACCCATCGTCATCCTCACCTCGCTCAACAGCGACATGAACCAGATCCTGGGCTTCGAGATCGGCGCGACCGACTACGTGGTCAAGACTACGCCCCCCGCCGTGCTGCTCGCGCGCATCCGCGCCCATCTGCGCCAGACCCATACCAGCACCACCGCACCCGCGGGGCCAGCGCCCAGCGGCGATCGGCAGGCGCTGAATTTCGGCAAGCTGCAAATCGACGCGCGCAACCGCACCGCGACTTACGATCGCGAACCGCTACACCTGTCGACTGGCGATTTCGACCTGTTGTGGGAGCTGGCGCGCCACGCCGGCGAAATCCTGTCGCGTGACCACCTGCTGAAGACGCTGCGTGGCATCGAGTACGACGGCATGGACCGCAGCATCGACGTGGCCATTTCGCGGCTGCGCAAGAAACTCGACGACGATCCGAACGAGCCACGCAAGATCAAGACCATACGCCACAAGGGCTATCTGTTCGCCACCGACATCTGGTGGCAGGAGTGAGCGCGCGTGCGCTCATGCGTCGTCGAGCGCAGCGGCATCCGGGCACGCTAGGCTGAATCATGCGCAAGCTGTTCCTACGCTTCTACCTCACCGTCGTCGTCTGCTTCCTGGCGTCCGGCCTCTTGGTCGGCGTGTTCTACAAACAGATGCTGGAGCGCATCAACCGGCAGTACCTGAACGATGTGTTCCAGAGCACCATCATCATCGTCGAGAACGAGCTTGGCGCCTTGCCGCAATCGCTGTGGCACGACGAGATCACCCGCTTGCGCAACAAGCTGCCGGTGCCAGTGAACATCGAGGCCGTCGACGCCTACAAGCTGGGGCCGGCATTGCTGCAGAGCCTGATGAATGGCGAAACGCTGTACCTGCCGGCGCGCAACATCTACATCCACCGCATTCCCGATACCCAGCTCGCGATCGAGCTCGGCCCGGTGGCCTATCTCGCGCGGCTGGACAGCGTGTCCTGGCCCGATGTGATCGGGCTGATCCTGATGAGCGCGGCACTCGGCATTCCCACCTGGCTGTGGCTGCGCCCGTTCTGGCGCGATCTGCTGGCGCTGACCCGGCAAAGCCGCGCACTCGGCCGCGGTGATTTTTCCGCACGTACCGAACTCGAGGAATCGTCTCCGCTGGAGCCGCTATCGGGCACCATGAACCGCATGGCGCAGGATATCGAAGAGCTCAGCAGCGGCCGCCAGGCGATGATCGACGCGATCTCGCACGATGTGCGCACCCCACTGGCGCGGCTGCGCTACCGGCTCGAAGCGGTGAAGGCCGGCGCACCGGTCGACAGCTTCATTGCCGGTGCGGAGCGCGACCTCGTGCATATGGATCAGCTGGTCGAGGAATGGCTGACATTGCGCACGCTGGAGCGCCCGGAAATGCAGCCCGAGGCTCAACCGTTCGAAGCGCTGCCGTGGCTCGTTCGCCAGTTGGACGAATTCGCCGTCACGGGCGATGCCGTGGAGTTCATCAACGCCAGCGGCAGCGACGAGCCGTGGCTGTGGGCCGACCGCTATTACCTGGGGCGCGCGCTGGGCAATCTCGTCAACAACGCGCGGCGCTATGGCGGTGGCCGGGTGCGGGTCACGTTCGCCTGGCACGATGGGCAGGCCGCGCTGCACGTCGATGACGACGGCCCGGGCATACCGGAAAACACCCGCGAGCGGCTGATCAAACCGTTCGAGCGACTGGAAGGCAGCCGTAACCGTAGCACCGGCGGGCACGGCCTCGGGCTCGCAATCACCAGCATGATCATGCAAGGCCACGGCGGCAGCCTCACTATCGGCGACAGCGAACTGGGCGGTGCCCGCATGAGCCTAACCTGGCCCAGCCCACTGACCGCTGAGGAATAAGCGGCAAACCCACCCAAAGCGGGCTGCCCCGGCCGTGAGCGAGCCCCGCTGACGCTGCACCACTTCCCCGTTACAATGGCTTGATTCTTTGAGCACTTCATCCGGCAGCACATCATGGATATCCAGCAATACATGCAAGACGTCGGCCGCCGCGCCCGCGCCGCCAGCCGCGCAATGGCCAAGGCCGACACTGCCGCCAAGAACAAGGCGCTGAATGCCATCGCCGACGCCATCGTGCGCGATGCCGCGCTGCTGACAGCCGCCAACGAGCAGGACATGACGCAGGCGCGCGCCGACGGACTGGAGCCGGCGCTACTCGACCGGCTGCAGCTCACCGACAAGACCATCGCCACCATGGCCGAAGGCCTGCGGCAGATCGCCAGCCTGCCTGACCCGATCGGCAACATGGGCGACTTCAAATACCAGCCGACCGGCATCCAGGTCGGCAAGATGCGCGTGCCGCTGGGCGTGATCGGCATCATCTACGAGGCGCGCCCGAACGTGACCGCCGATGCCGCCGGCCTGTGCATCAAGTCCGGCAACGCCACCATCCTGCGCGGCGGCCGCGAGGCCTTCCACTGCAACCAGGCCATCGCCCGACTGGTGAAGGAAGGCCTGGCCGCAGCCGGCCTGCCCGAAGCCGCAGTGCAGATCATCGAAACCCCGGACCGCGCCGCCGTGGGCGAGCTGATCACCATGACCGAGTTCGTCGACGTGATCGTGCCGCGCGGCGGCAAGGGCCTGATCGAGCGCATCAGCCGTGATGCCCGCGTGCCGGTCATCAAGCACCTGGACGGCATCTGCCACGTCTACATCGACGACGAAGCCGATCCGGACAAGGCCATCCGCATCGCCGACAATGCCAAGACCCACCGCTACGCGCCGTGCAACACCATGGAAACGCTGCTGGTGAACGAGAACATCGCCGACGTGATCCTGCCGCCGCTCGCCGCGATCTACCGCGAGAAGGGTGTCGAGCTGCGCGGCTGCGCCGCCACCCGCGACATTCTGCCCGACGCGATCCCGGCCACCGAGGAAGACTGGCGCACCGAATACCTGGCGCCGATTCTGGCGATCAAGGTGGTCGCCGACCTCGACGCGGCGATCGACCATATCAACACCTATGGGAGCCACCACACCGACGCCATCGTCAGCGAGAACTACACCAAGGCGCGGCGCTTCCTGCGCGAAGTAGACAGCGCCAGCGTGATGGTCAACGCGTCGACCCGCTTTGCCGACGGCTTCGAGTACGGCCTGGGCGCCGAGATCGGCATCTCCACCGACAAGATCCACGCCAGAGGGCCCGTGGGGCTGGAAGGCCTGACCAGCGAAAAGTGGATCGTGCTCGGCGACGGGCATATCCGCAGCTGAGGTCGTTGGTGAGCCACTGGAACCATCGCGTTGTACGCTGTGATGGCGAACTGCGGATATTCGATGTGTACTACGACGACCTTGGTCGTCCGGTAGCTCGATCGGTGACGCCGACCTGGCTCTCCGGTGAATCGCTGGATGAGCTTTATGCCCAGCTGCAGTTGATTGAGGAAGCGCTGGGCAGACCCATTCTCAACGATAGTGAGATTGGAAGGGCGGCACCCACCCTAGCGCCACACGACTGATCTCTCGACTTAGAGGCCCGCCACGGCGGGCCTTTGACATTGGAGCCGAAATGCCTCCCCCCCCTGCAGGCGCTGCGCGCCGAACTCGACGACATCGACGGCCAATGGCTGGCACTACTCGCTCGCCGCTTTGCCGTAACCGCCGAAGTAGGCCAACTGAAGAAAACGCAGAACTTGCCCGCTCGCGATCCCGAGCGCGAAGCCCAACAGCGTGCGCGCTTTGCAGCGCTGGCCAGCGAATCGGGCATCGATCCCGTATTCGCCCAGCGCCTACTGCAGCTATTGCTTGACGAAGTGGTGGCCCGACATCAGCGGGTTTGAGATGAACGCGCGCGGTGCCCACGGCAGCGTCACGTTCAACCCAACCCATTACGGTCATCTGCGCTGGCGCGCAGCCTACGCGACACCTTTCAGCCTCTTCTGTGTTCCCGCCGACTCAGGCAGGCCACGTGCTGACCAGGCCTACCGTCGCCAGCATCAAGCTGGCCACCACCTGAGCTCCTGAGCGCGGCCACAAGACTACTTCCCCGACCTAGTCCTGTCGGGCCCGCTTATCTGTTTGCTGTAGCTTGCCCAGTTCCTCGACGACGAAGCCCACAGCCTCGGCTTTGGCGAGTGCACCATCCAGGCGCGCATTGGAAAGCAGATCCTCGACTTGAGCGCGCAGGTTACGACAGTCGACGGGCTCTGCCTGCGGGTTGATCTTCTTGGTTCCTGCGCGCAGACGCGAGAGGAGCTGGCGCTCCTCCTGGGTTTTGTAACGGGCACGGTGCTGACGCTTGCGCAGCGCCTCTGCGGCCTCAGGCGTACGAGTCACATCCAGCGTGAGCCGTGCAATCACCTTGCCATCGAGTGGCACCTGGGCCAGCGGCTTGCCGAGGATGGCCTCGGCCACGGCAAGCGACGAAAGCGCGTCAAGGTCGGCGGTGGGCAGCTCAATCGCGCAGCCGCCAGCAGCGCCAATGTGAGCGCCGGCGCGATCGCCCAACGATGCGTTCTTGAGCCGAGCGGGCAAGGCCTCAACCGCGGCGCGCTGCGCCGCCGCATCCTCATCGGCGGCATGCAGTGCTTGGCTCGAAGCCTCGAAGGCTTCAAAGTCGATGTCATCCTCCGCCCGTGCCATGCCCGCCAACGGGGCAGTGGCGCATAGCAGGAAAACAATCGCTAGCTTGCTCATAGGGTTGGTTTCTCCTGTTCCGCCAATCACGTGGTAGTGGCACGATGCAGCAGACCCGCTCGCAGCGGGCGCCCGCTTGGCTTTTTATCATGAAAGCAAGATGCTGAGCACTGAGCCCCAGGGGCTGTCATTCCAGAGAACACCTTGCAAAACTCAACTGAAATGTCTGCATGTTTAGGCGTCTACGGCGGCACCTTCAACCCCATACACTACGGCCATCTGGCGCTGGCGCGCTGTCTGCGCGACACCTTCGCGCTGCCTGAGGTACGGTTGATCCCCACCGGCGAGCCGCCACACCGCGCCACGCCCCAAGTCTCGGCCGCGCAGCGCTACAGCTGGGTGCGCGATGCGTTGATCGGCGAGGTGGGCCTCGTTGCCGACGACATCGAGCTGCGCCGCACCGGCTACAGCTACACCATCGACACGCTAACCGAACTGCAGCAGGCGCACCCTGAAGCACTGCTGGTCTGGCTGATCGGTGCGGATTCCTTGGCGCAGCTTCATACTTGGCGTGACTGGCAGCGCTTGCTGGAGCTGGGCCACCTCGTCGTGGCGGCCCGTTCAGAGCATGATTTTGCCGATTTATCGCCCCAAATCGCCGCAGAATTCGCCGGGCGGCGGGTAGAAGCCAAGCCTAGCGAGCTGACAAAAGGTAAACTGTCGGTTTTGCCCAGCCCGCTATTGCCGTTTTCCTCGACCGATCTGCGCGCACACCTCGCGCGCGGCGAGGACATCTCGGCGCTAAGCCCGGTCGCGCAGGCGATCATGGACAGCGGGCGCTACCGGAATCACGCATGAACGAATATACCGCCCAATTGCGCGACGTCGCCGTCGCCGCCCTGGAAGACATCAAGGCCAAGTACATCGAGATCCTCGATACCGAGGAGCTCACCGACCTGTTCGAATGCATGGTCGTGGCTTCCGGTGATTCCAATCGCCAGGTGCGCGCGCTCGCCAACAACGTGGCCGTCGAGCTCAAGGCCAAGGGCTTCGAAGTGCTCTCGACCGAAGGCGAGGAAAGTGGTGAGTGGGTACTGGTCGATGCCGGCACCCTGGTAGTGCACGTGATGTTGCCCGCCGTACGCGACTACTACGATCTGGAACAGCTGTGGGGCGGCCAGAAGCCGACCTTCAACCCCACCGGCCGGCCGTGGTCCGCAGTCTGAGCGGTATCACGCATTCCATAACGATATAACCAGCCCGTCTTTAGTCCGCACCTGCGTTGCGGTAGATTTGGCTGCTACCCCGTACCCCGCCGTGGCCACGCTTGTGGCCGCCGGCCGTTGAGATCTGCACTGCCCATGAACACCATCAGCGAAGCGCGCCTCACCCACCTCAAGCAGCTGGAAGCCGAATCCATCCACATCATCCGCGAGGTTGCGGCCGAGTTCGACAACCCGGTGATGCTGTACTCGATCGGCAAGGATTCGGCCGTGATGCTGCATCTGGCCAAGAAAGCCTTTGCCCCCGGCAAGCCGCCGTTCCCGCTGATGCACGTGGATACCACCTGGAAATTCCAGGAGATGTACAAGCTGCGCGACAAGCAGAAGGCCGAGGGCTGGAACCTCATCACCCACGTGAACGAGGAAGGCGTGAAGGCTGGCATCAACCCGTTCACCGCCGGTAGTGCCAAGCACACCGACGTGATGAAGACCGAAGGGCTGAAGCAGGCGCTGAACAAGTACGGCTTCGATGCCGCGTTCGGCGGCGCGCGCCGCGACGAGGAAAAGAGCCGTGCCAAGGAGCGCGTGTACTCGTTCCGCGACAAGAATCACCGCTGGGATCCGAAGAACCAGCGCCCGGAGTTGTGGAACATCTACAACTCGAAGATCGACAAGGGCGAGAGCATCCGCGTGTTCCCGCTGTCGAACTGGACCGAGCTCGACATCTGGCAGTACATCTTCCTCGAAAGCATCGAGATTGTGCCGCTGTACTTCGCCGCCGAACGCGAAGTGGTCAGCTATAACGGCGCGCTGGTGATGATCGACGACGAGCGCATCCTGCAATACCTCACCGCCGAGCAGAAGGCTTCCATCCGCAAGGAGTGGGTGCGCTTCCGTACGCTGGGCTGCTACCCGCTCACTGGTGCGGTCGAATCCCGCGCCCAGACGCTGCCGGACATCATCCAGGAAATGCTACTGGCCACGACCAGTGAGCGCCAGGGCCGCGTGATCGATCACGATTCGTCCGGCTCGATGGAAAAGAAAAAGATGGAAGGCTACTTCTGAGCCTTGATTGATTGCGGCGGCGGCTTGCCCGCGCCGCGCCTGCCGGCCGCGACCGGCCGCCCCGAATTCTGGATGCACTGACCACCATGTCCCACCAATCCGACCTGATCGCCGACGATATCCTGGCTTACCTCAAGCAGCACGAGAACAAGGATCTGCTGCGCTTCATCACCTGCGGCAATGTCGACGACGGCAAATCAACGCTGATCGGCCGCCTGCTGCACGATTCCAAGCTGATCTTCGAAGACCAGTTGGCCGCGATCCAGAAGGACAGCCAGAAGTACAACACCACCGAGGACGAAATCGATCTGGCGCTGCTGGTCGACGGCCTGCAGGCCGAACGCGAGCAGGGCATCACCATCGACGTCGCCTATCGCTACTTCAGCACCGACAAGCGCAAGTTCATCATCGCCGACTGCCCGGGCCACGAGCAGTACACCCGTAACATGGCCACCGGCGCGTCGACCTGCGACCTGGCGGTGATCCTGATCGATGCCCGCTACGGCGTGCAGACCCAGACCCGCCGCCACAGCTACATCGTCAGCCTGCTGGGTATCCAGCACGTTGTCGTCGCCGTGAACAAGATGGATCTGGTCGATTTCTCCGAAGAACGCTTCAACGAGATCAAGGCCGCCTACCTGGACTTCGCCGGTTCGTTGAACATTCCGGATATCCGCTTCGTGCCGATCTCGGCGCTGAAGGGCGATAACGTCGTCAACGCCTCGGCCAAGACGCCGTGGTACGACGGCGGCACGCTGATGCGGCTGTTGGAAACCGTCGAAATCGGCCGGCGCGCACAGCTCGACGCCTTCCGCCTGCCGGTGCAGTACGTGAACCGCCCCAACCTCGATTTCCGCGGTTTCTGTGGCACCGTCGCCGCCGGCCAGATCGCCCCCGGCGAAGAAATCGTCGCCCTGCCATCCGGCAAGCGCTCCAAGGTTGTCGCCATCGTCACCTACGAAGGCGAACAAGCCACGGCCTTCGCCGGCCAGGCCATTACGCTGACGCTGGAAGACGAGATCGACATCAGCCGCGGCGACCTGATCGTACGCGCCGAGGACCCTCAGCCCAGCGTGGCCCAGGCGTTCGACGCGCATGTGGTGTGGATGAACGAAGCACCGCTGCAGGTCGGCAAGGAATATGCGTTCAAGCTCGCCGGTAAGAGCGTGTTCGGCCGCATCAGCCAGATCGCCCACCGCATCGACGTGAACACCATGGCGCAAACCGAGGCCAGCCAGCTCGGCCTCAATGAAATTGCCCTCGTCACCGTTGAAGTCAACGCCCCTGTGGTGTTCGACCCCTACACCCAGTGCCGCGGCACCGGCAGCTTCATCGTGATCGATAGGCTGAGCAACGCGACGGCAGGGGCGGGGATGATCACTGCTCTAACAGCTACAGCACATCTAAGCGCTTTGAAGGACGACGATCCGATGTCGCTACGTCAGCTTGAACGTGAACTCAATTCGGTTATACGTCAATATTTCCCAGACTGGGAATTTCAACTAAAGAGAAAACAGCACTCATAAAAAACGCCCCTCTTTGGGGCGTTTTTTATGAAATTTATCTTGCGTATAATTTGATCGTATTTAACTGATTTTTAACTACAAATTAAGGCTTGGCACTTACCTATCAACCGTATCAAAATTATGCTTGACGCACCTTCGCCAAGAATGCGGACTCCAATGAAACAAATGGCTTAATGCTAATTAGTAAACCCTGCCTCTCATTGAGCCACCCAAGGAAATTAATCAACTCATCTTGGGGCACAGTCATTTCATAAAGGCCTGCTCGCAGCTCCACCCCATCGGGGGTTAAATTCTCCAGAGAATGGTACCTTACGCTAAATAGCGGTGCCGCTACATCCATCAATAATGAATTAGGATTTTTGGCAATTTCTAGCACTCCATCCTGAATAAATCCAAACTTATCTGCTAGTTCTTCGACGTCATACAGTACATGCGAGGTTAGCAGCATCGACCCTCCAGATTGCTTGTAATCTCGCAGTATCTGAATAACATCCTTGCGCCCGACAGGATCAAGCCCCGAGAGGGGCTCATCTAGCACAAGCAATTTCGGGGAAACAATTAGCGCATGCGCAAGCGCAACGCGTTGAACTGTGCCCTTTGAAAGGGTACGTAACCGCTTCGACGCAACAGCCTCAAGAGAAAGTCGCTCCAACCACAAATTACGCAATCGAGCATGGCTTGCCTTGTCTACTTTATGAATCTCTAATGCTGTTTTTAGCAACTCATTTGGCGTAAACTGCTCATAAAGTGACGGGCTTTCTGGAACATAAGACACATGCCGCCTTGCATTACTGTCTTCAGCTGAATTTCCATAGATGCGGACGTCCCCTGTATAGCCGCCAAGCATTCCCAAAGCAATCTTTATGGTCGTCGATTTCCCCGCTCCATTGGGGCCGACAAGTCCAAAGATCTCCCCCTCGTGGATATCGAATGTAATATCACTAAGCGCCTCCACAGACTTGGCACGCACTTTGAACGTCTTACTAACCTTATTGAACGACAGTGCGGGGAACATTATTAGAAACTCATTGAGAATATTGCGGTGTTTTCAGCTGAAATTTTCCGTTCAGGAACTCATACCCGACTCCTGTAGGATCCGAAGGAAAACTCGATACAATCCCAGCAAATATAAGTTGCTCGGGGCTCGTCAAACCACTCTTGAATTTCTGCTCATATTGTTTCTGCGCATCCCGTAAAAACAACAATCCTTCAATACGGGCAACTCGTTTTTCCAACATTTTACGCAACGCAGGGTCTCGAGATTTTTCCACTTCTTTCTTTAACATAGAAAGTGCATCAGCTTCACTCCTCGCAGACTCGACAATAGACATAATCGCCAACCTCTTAAAGACCGATTTATTGCCTATCGATCGGTTCGCTGCCTGCCTGAAAGCTTTGGACGCCCCAATGGAATCATCAAAGAAATAAAGCCTATTAAAGCCCAAAAAGAAGGGAGGGAATTCGTCCCAAAACCTACACTTCGTTGCGCGCGTCAAGATTGTATTTGCATCAGCCGCACCACCTTCCCACGCCAGCAAAGCATTAGCTTGGTAATAACTATCCTCGTGGCACGGATTCATTTCAGAAACGAGTTTGTAGGCTCTTAACCTGAAACGTGCATCCACACCAGCAGCGGCCATATCGCCGCTCCATGTCGAAGATACACGCATCAATTCAAGATTGGCTGCAAGAAAAGGATCCCCGCCGTTCAGCAATATTTGCAGCACGGGAGAAAGGACCACGCGCTCTAGCACGATATTCTCGGCCTTGTGGGGCTGCTGGCGCTTCTCTAAGATGGAAGTAAATACGAATATAAAAAAGCATCCCAAGGCAAGCAGCAAAGGAGTGTATTTCGCCATCCGACTCAAATCAAATCCTTTCTATCTACGATAAAAATCGCAATGCTGAGCAGCATCAGTGCATAGAAAAGAACGGACAATGAAGACAACCACCAGTTCTCTGGTACAAAAGTCATACTGGCGTACAGAGAGGCCGCTCGGATATCAATGGCACTCAAATCAGGAAGAAGAAAGCCAATTGTCTCAAGACCCACTTGATAGTGCCCAGGCTGCTCAACGAGAGTTCGATCCATTTCGATTAATGACAACATCGCAGAAAAGGAACGAGCAACTACAAATAAACCTACGGTACTTAACAGTACAAAGGCCTGTGAACGCGCGACGCACGCAAACAACGTAGCAAGTGCAAGCACAAAAAAAGCTTCTAAGGCGATCAAGCACCACGTCCAGACATAGGGCAACCCTAAGTCCACGACGCGCGCTTGTTCGTAACTCTGGCTGACGAATATGGTTGCGATGACCAAGCTTAACGCCATTGCAAGACATGAACCGATCAAGAGGGTGTAAGCCGCTGCGAAACGCGCCAGCACAAACCGTCGCCGCGAAATGGGGTAAGAAAGCGTAATCAACGAATACTTACGCTCAAACTCTTTAGCGAAGAGCTCCTGAGCAAAAACAATTCCCAGCAAAAGAATGGCGAAGTGTGCAAATGATAAACCAACATCCAACGCAACTGTTGCAGGCTGTCGGCCGCTGAACTCTCCCGCAAGCCATGCCGCGCCTGCCAAGCCCAAACAAAATCCTGCGAGGATTTTGAGAAAGCCAATCCGAATACACAAACGCAATCCCACCGTATATTCTGGGACACCCATCATGCACTTTACTCTTTTACTGTCTTGAAATTAACACACAACCAACTCAATTTCGCTCAGCCGCGCGCAATATAACCATTGCATTTCTTGCATCAGCCTGCGCTGTGGTGTCATTGGTGCGTGCACGATATTCACTGAACTGCGGGATCGCAATTGCCGCCAAAATGCCAATTATAGCAACAACAATCATCAGCTCGATCAACGTAAATCCTCTCTGGGCACAGAGCTGCATATTGCCTCCATCGGATGTCGTGACATAAGCTAAAGAATTTAAAAAGGCGTTGCGCCTGCCGGCAACAACGCCTTTGTCAGCAAACTTACTGCGCAGTCAAAACAGAGTCCGCTGTTGCTGCAGAGCAAGCGCCGCCAAGGTCATAAACACCCAGCACACCACCCTGATTATTAGAGCGATACCCGCGATAGTTGCTGATAGTCACTGTGGCACCATTTGTGGTGCAACCCGGCGCATTCCAAGTCACCCCACCAGCGCCGTCGTCGGCGCTTGCGCAGACTACTGGAAGCGGCTTCCGGCTACCGCCGGAATGGCAGGTCGCCACACGCATGTTGCTAGTAGTGTCATCGCACGAATAAGCAGCGCTGACATTCTTCGAGAAATTCAAAGTGACCGGCTCGCCCAGCACTGGGCATGCCACAACAGTGATTTGGCCACCAGCTGGAATTGCAGTCGCTCCTGCGAAAGAAGCAGCCATGCCAATGACACCCGCGAATACATATGCAATTTTGTTCATTTCAATTATCTCCAAAAGGGAATTACTTTTGAGCCGCAGTCATTACAGTCATGGCATTCTTTGCATCAGCTTGCGCAGTAGTGTCGTTAGTCCGCGCGCGGTATTCGTTGAACTGTGGGATGGCAATGGCAGCCAGAATACCGATGATGGCGACTACGATCATCAGTTCGATCAGGGTGAAACCCTTTTGCATCTTTTTCATCTCAGAGCGCTCCTGTAGCGTTGTCTACTCCCCGGGGGGCGTGGTGGATCATAAGCAAGTGCTGTGCCACCTCCAAAAGCCCCCTGCCACCGGTGGGATAGGGGAGATAAACGGCAAAACCCGTCGGGTAGAGCAAGGCTGATCGCTTGGAACGTGTCCGGGTTTGCCCTATAATCGCGCCTTCCGCCGTTGTAGCTCAGTCGGTAGAGCAACTGATTCGTAATCAGTAGGTCGTGTGTTCGATTCACATCAACGGCACCAGGAACACCGCAAAGCCCGCCTCTGGCGGGCTTTTGCTTGGGCTGGGGGCACGCATACACCGGATGTCCCCGACGGTCGGAACCGTCCTGCCAGGACGAATCACGCGAGGCGCCCCTCGCCAGTCCGGCCAGAGTGACGATTTTCGTCACATCGCTTACAAAAATGGGCCGCTCGGCGCCGTAGACGCCGTTTATTGAAAGCTTTATGCCTCCACCATCACCGTCCAGAACCGCCAAAACCGCTGCGCCAGGCTCACGCACCGGGCTGGCGCGCGCGTTGTCCAAGCTGGGCGTCTGTTCGCGCACCCAGGCAGAGGCGCTGGTGCGGGCCGGGCGGGTTGCGGTGAATGGCAAGCTGATACGCGATCCGATCGCCTGGGTCGATCTGGCGCAGGATCGCTTCGCTGTCGACGGTGAGGCCGTCGCGGCGCAGCGCTTTGTCTATCTGATGTTGAACAAGCCGCGCGGATTGGTGACCACGGCGCAGGACGACCGGGGGCGTGACACGGTCTATCAGTGCCTCGCAGGGGCGGATCTGCCGTGGATAGGTCCGGTCGGTCGGCTCGACAAGGCGAGCGAGGGACTGCTTCTCTTCAGCAACGACACCGGCTGGGCGGCGCGGCTGACCGACCCGGCGAGCCACGTGCCCAAGACCTATCACGTGCAGATCGACCGGCCCGCAGACGACGCCTTGCTGACCCGGTTGCGCGGCGAAGTCATGGTCGATGGCGAGCGGCTCGCCGCCCGCGCGGTCCAGTTGCTGCGTATGGGCGAGAAGAACAGCTGGCTGGAGATCGTGCTCGATGAAGGACGCAATCGCCACATCCGGCGCCTGCTGGCCGCGCACGAAATCGCCACGCTCAGACTGGTCCGCGTCGCCATCGGCGCGCTGCGCCTGGGCGAGTTGGACAAGGGGCAATGGCGCATGCTCGCGCTGGAAGAGGTTCAAGCGCTAGTCGGCAAAAGCGCCAGCCGATGAAACTGGCATCCGGTCGTGGGTTCCCGGCGGCTTGAATGAAGGACGGCTTAGGCCGCCTTTGTGTACGCCATGCAGTTCCGCGACTACAGGCTACTGCCCACATCCGGCGTCCAGCTTGGGGTAAACCTCAACGCCATTTGCCACGCCGGGAACACCGCTGCGGCAGAGTAAGCGCCTCGCCATTGATTGCCCCTGCGGCCCGGCAACGGCGCATCGACCCCGTCCAACGCAATGCAGCGCGCATCACGCCAGCAAACCCAGTCCGTGCCGCCCCAGCAAGGTCGCGGTTTCATGGAGCGGCAGCCCCACCACGCCGGTGAAGCTGCCTTCCAGCCGCGCCACAAACAGACCGCCGCGCCCCTGTATGCCGTAGGCCCCCGCCTTGTCCATCGGCTCGCCGCTGGCGACATAGGTGGCAATCTGCGCCTCGGTCAGCGCGGCAAACTGCACCTGGCTTTCCGATAAAACCGTGTCGATCTGATTTCCCACGGCCAGGCCCAATGCGGTCAGCACACTATGCGTACTGCCGGAAAGCGCAGTCAGCATTTGCCTTGCCTCCCCGGCATGGGCCGGTTTGCCCAGAATCCGGCCATCCAGTACCACGGTCGTATCGGCGGCCAGCACCGGCAGCACCGGCAAGCCTTGGTGCAGCATGGCGGCGCGACCTGCCTCTGCCTTGGCGCGGGCCAGGCGCAGTACATAGGCATGCGGGTCTTCGCCGGCCTGCGGGGTTTCGTCGATTTCGCAGACGATGCGTTCAAACTGCACGCCGATTTGTCCAAGCAACTCGCGGCGGCGCGGGCTGGCGGAGGCGAGATAGAGATCCATGCGATATTCCTGAAATCAGTAGGGCGATATGCGCCGCGGCTCGGGCGAACTGGACGATGACGACGTGCTGCGGCTTGCACCAAGCGCATCCATCCCGGCCTTCACTCCCGGTGGTAGGGATGGTTGTGCAGGATGGAATAGGCACGGTAGAGCTGCTCGGCCAGCAGCACACGCACCATGCCGTGCGGCAAGGTCATGGCCGAGAGCTGCAGCAGCTGGTCGGCACGCTGCTTCACGCCGGGGGCTAGCCCGTCGGTGCCGCCGATGATGAACACGGTATCGCGACCATCGGCGTGCCAGGCCTTCATCGCCTCGGCGAGTTTCATCGTGGTCCAGTTGGCGCCGCGCTCGTCGAGCGCCAGTACGCGCGCGCCCTGCGGCACGACAGCGAGGATGCGCTCGGCCTCTTCTGCCATCACCTGCTGCGGCGTCTTGCTGCCGGCGCGCTTGTCCGGCTTGAGCTCGATCAGCGTAAGCGCGAACTCGCGCGGCAGCCGTTTCTGGTATTCGGCAAAGCCGTCCACGATCCAGTCCGGCATCTTGTGGCCGACGGCGATGATGATAAGCTTCACAGCCCTTTCCCGATGCGCGTAGCGCCCAAAGCATGGACTCTAGCACGCCGCATTCCGCCACCGAACCAGCCAACCCCGGCGCGCAGAAAGCGCAGCCGCTGGCCGCGCAGGATCCGGCAAAAGTCGACATCCTCATCCGCCATCCGGATTTCCTGCTCTGCCACAAGCCTGCCGGGATGAGTTTTCATCGCGAAGCCGGCACGCCCGGTTTCATGGATGCGGTGCGCGAGCTGGCCGATGGCGAACTCAACCCGGTGCACCGGCTCGATCGCATCACCTCTGGCCTGGTGCTGGTTGCGCGCGGGGCAGATGCCGCACGGCAGTTCGGTGCGCTGTTCGAGTCGCGCGCCATCGCCAAGTACTATGTGGCGCTGTCCGATCGCAAGCCGGCCAGGAAACAGGGCACCACCGCCGGCGGCATGGCACCGGGGCGCGGTGGCAACTGGCGGCTTACCCGCGAAGCCGACCAGCACGCGGTGACGCAGTTCTTCAGCTATGGCCTGGGGCAAGGGCTACGACTCTATCTGCTGCGCCCGCTCACCGGTCGCACGCACCAGCTGCGCGTGGCAATGAAAAGCCTCGGCGCGCCCATCCTGGGCGACGCGCGCTACGGTGGCGCACCCGCGGATCGCGGCTATCTGCATGCCTGGCAACTGGCGTTCGACTGGCAAGGGCAACGCCACGCCTATGCGCTTGCGCCGCAGCAGGGCGAGCAATTCGCAAGCGCAACGACGTTGCTGACGCAAATCTCGCCCGAAGCGCTTCACTGGCCCAGTCGTCCGGAAACGCCACGAGGCTGACATTCGGCGCTTGAACCGCTTTCGTCCATCTGCAAGCATGCATCGGGCATGGGCATAAAAATGCACACATGCCACACCACAACAACGATGGATGGAAGAGATCATGAAAAACCCAGGCTTGCGCAAGCTCGCCGGGGCGTGCGCGCTGTTGTTCGGCACGCTCGGCCCGGTCGTATTACCTGCCGCCATGGCTCACGCCTATACGGCGTGGCAGGAAGGCACCAGCTACTCCGCCGGCAGCAAGGTCACGTTCAACGCACGTGACTACGAAGCACTGGTCAGTCACACCGCTTACGTCGGCGCCAACTGGAATCCGGCCGCCACGCCCACACTGTGGCGAGATCTGGGCCCCACCGCCGGCAGCACGCCGAGCCCGACGCCGACCGGCTGCACCAGCGCCTATGCCGCCTGGTCTGCCAGTGCCAGCTACTCCAGCGGTGCCTGCGTCTATACGGTGCTCAACCCCAACACCAGTTGCCCCAGCCGTTCCAACTACCTTGCAGTGCAGCCGGTGCCCGCCGGAACGGCCCTGAGCAATCGCAGCTATTGGGCCCCGCAACCGGCGCCCGCCGTGTGCTGGACCGTCACGCCCACGCCAGTGACGCCGCAGCCATCGCCCTTGACGCCCAGCCCCACGCCGACACCACCCGGAACAGCCGTGGCGCCCGCCTGGTCGGCTAGTCAGGTTTACACCAGCGGGCTACGTGTGTGCCATCTGGGTGAACTGTACGAAGCCAAATGGTGGGTGCAGGGCGAGGTGCCAGATCTCAAGAATCCATGGGGGCCGTGGCGCCATATCGGACCTTGCACCACCGGGCCGATCAGTACTGCGACACCTACGCCTACGCGGGTCGTCACGCCAACCTTGTACTTGCCGCTACCGACACCGCTACCTACCCCAGTGGCAACACCGCTGCCAACGCCGCTGCCACCGATCTCCGCCGCGCCGATTGAATGGGCGTTCAACGCCATGGGCATGACCGTGGCCGACATCGCCTTCACCATCAAGGAAGCCGACACCGCCTTCGTGCCCACCTATTGGGCGCTGCAGGGCCCAGGTAACCGACTGTTCCCGCTCAGTGATCCGGTCGTACAGCGCGCGGGCGAGGTGGGCGCCTATTACTACGGTGGGATCGCCGTGGCGAGCGAGCTGCAGAACTCGGCCCCCGGCGGCTATCGCGTACTGGTCTGCCGCGACAGCCAGCCCGATGCGCCGTGCTATGCCAGCAACGAGCGCGGCTTTATCGGCATGCTCACACCAACACCCGTGCCGCCGGACTACACCCCGCCGCCGGCGCCGACCGTGCCGCAACCGCTACCCGCCGGCCCGGACCGCGCCATCAGCTGGACGCTGTCGGGCAGCATGGGCGACGCCAATCTGGCCAAGATCAACTGGAGCGTGGATGCGCAGGTGCTGGGCCTGGCACCGACCAGCTGGCACCTGGAACTGGTGGATAACGGTAGCGCCGTGTACTCCAGCACCCGGTTGTGGGTACAGGACGACATCCTCAACAACCGCAGCAGCTACGGCGGTTACGGCTCGACAAACTTGCCCAGCGGCATCTACCGGCTCAAGGTGTGCAACGCCAACTATGCGCAATGCGTGGTCAGCGAGAGCCAGCTGGGTTTCTTCGGCGGCGTGACGCCGACCCCGGCGCGGGTAACAGTGAATCCGGTTCCGGTGCGCAACAACCCCTTGCCGTGCCCGCCACAAACGCAGCCATCACGCTGGCAGGCCAATCAGGCGTATTCAGTCAATACGGTGGTGTTTCCACGAACCGGCAGCTTTTTCGTCACTCCCTTGCCGCAGTGGACCTCGACTGCATATGGCTTGTTCGGCGCTAAACAGGCACACCTTTCCAGTCCGGACAATGAGCCTGTTCTGAATGCCAACGGAACGGTGACGCTCGATCCAGCACTCTGGGAAGTCGTCGCCGGCCCATTGGCGTCTTGCCCGCAGCTGCCAACGCCTACACAGTTCATACCCACCCAGACGCCGACGCAATTCAAGCCGACCCAGATGCCCCCAGTGGCCAGCAGTGCCCGCCAGCAACAAGCCACGCGCACAGCCGGCGTATCAAGCGCGGCCTACCGCTATCAACCGGCACGCCCACCATTGGCGCCTGGCCGGGGATAGTCCCCAGGATCCGGCGGCAGGCAGCATCGCCGCCGGCGTATGTACGGCGCCCTCACAGGCGCCGTTTTCATTGGCAGCGGCAAACATCAACCGATCGTCAACGACAAACGGTATGAATAGGCCCTATTGCCTGACCTGAACAAGACCAGCCCCGCGATTTTGCTTGCATGGGCGCGCATAGCTTCGTTACCGCGCGCGCCCATCATCGTCGCGACTTTGTAGTGCCCGTTTTTTTCTTACAACGCTGCGTTATGATAATCCCGCGCGCGGCATATCCCGCACGGAAGCCGCGCATTAAAACCATATAAAAGAAGGATGGAGCGATGAACACCCTGCGCATGCGCAAGCTTGCCGGGGCGTGCCTGATTGCATTCGGCACGCTCGGCCCGGTCGTACTGCCCGCCTCACTGGCCCACGCCTATGTCGCGTGGCAGGAAGGCACCACTTACGCCGCCGGTACCAAGGTCACGTACAACGGCATCGATTACGAGGCGCTGGTCACCCATACCGCCTACGTCGGCGCCAACTGGAACCCGGCGGCCACGCCGACGTTGTGGAAGTCGCTCGGCACCAGCACCGGTACGCCGCCGACTGCCACTCCTGTCCCGGCTACGCCAACCCCGGCCACCGCCACCCCGACACCACGCCCCGCGACGCCAACCCCGGTTGCAGCGACACCGACTCCTGTCGTTGCCACGCCGACCCCGGCGACCACTGCCTGCTACCCGACCTGGGTGGCCGGCACCGTCTACACCGGCGGCCAGCGCGTGACCTATAACGGCCGCAACTACGAAGCCCAGTGGTGGACCAACAACGACAACCCGGCGCAATCGGGCGCATGGGGCGTCTGGAAGGACATCGGCGCCTGCGGCGGCACTCCAGCCACACCAACACCGGTGACCGCAACGCCGACCCCCAAGCCCGCCACGCCGACGCCGGTCGTGAATACCCCGACGCCGACGCCGGTAACGGCCACGCCGACTCCCAAGCCCACCGTGTCGCCGACTCCGGCGGTGCCGACGCCGACCCCCGGCCCGGTCGCCAGCTACAAGCCGCAGGTGACCTTCATCGCCGCCCCGGCCGGCTACCCGACCGACGCACAATTCACCGCTGCCGAGAACGCGCTGGCGTCGCAGGCCGGTACCGATGCGGCCGCGATCGCGCGGATCCGCGCTGCGCTGGCCGTGTTGCCGGACAGCGAAGTCAACGCCGTCGTGCCGGGCCGCGCCGCCAATCCGGCCAACGTCAAGCGCATTGAAGCCGTGATGAACGAGGCCAGGTTCGACTCGCTCTTCCCGGTGCGCAACGTCGCCTACACCTATACCAACTTCCTGCGCGGCGTCGCCAAGTTCCCGGCGTACTGCACGACCTACAGCGACGGTCGCGATTCGGATGCCATCTGCCGCAAGCTTCTGGCGACGTCGTTCGCCCACTTTGTCCAGGAAACCGGTGCCAACTGGCCGGCGCTGACCCCGGCCACCGCCCGCACCTACCCGGCGCAGAACAACCCGGTACTGGCAACGATGGATCAGAACGCCGCGATTCCGTCGTACAAGCAGGGTCTGTGGTATCTGCGCGAATCGGGCATGACCGAAGGCTCGGCGAGCGGCGCGTATCAGGACTGCTTCCGCGGTGCCGGCAGCTCGATCTTCTCGATCTTCTACCCGTGCGCGCAGAACGCCTCGGGTCAGTTCATCGACTACTTCGGCCGCGGTTCCAAGCAGCTGTCGTGGAACTACAACTACGGTCAGTTCAGCAAGTCGCTGTACGGCGATGCCAACGTGCTGCTGGATAACCCGGGCCGCGTCGCCGATACCTGGCTGAACTTCGCCTCGGCCATCTGGTTCGCCGTCTACCCGCAATCGCCCAAGCCGCCGATGACCTGGGTCGTTGATGGCACCTGGGTGCCGAACGCGGTCGATCAGGCCAACAACATGAGCCCGGGCTTCGGCGCCACCGTGCACATCATCAACGGCGGCATCGAGTGCGGCGGCGGCTCCGAGAAGCAGCAAGTGCTGAACCGCATCGCCGCGTATCGCGAGTTCGCCCGCGAGATGGGCGTGACCATCCCGGCGAGTGAACAGCTCGGTTGCGCGTCGATGAAGGGCTTCCAGCCGGGCTCGGCCGCTGCCACCAAGGCGTATCTGGATAAGAACTGGGGCTACAACGCCAACAATCCGGGCGGCGTATCGTGGGCTTGCCAGCTGGTCGACTACCAAATGCCGTTCAGCCTCGCCAACACCGGTGACTACAAGCAGTGCGTCGACTACATGTTCCGCGGCCAGGTGAAGTTCAATGGCCAGGTCGTGATCGACAATACCAAGTAAGCGGAGCCTGGCTCCAACTCGACGGCGCCCCACGGGGCGCCGTTTTTATTCGGGGCGACACATTCAACGGCGCAGCAGCTGGTTGCGCTGATGCAGCACCAGCCCGACCAGGATCAGCCCGGTTCCGGCCAGCACCCGCGCGGAGACGGCTTCGGCGTTGAGCACATGGCCCAGCCATAGCGCTGCCGCCGGCGACACCAGCGACAGCACCGCCACCTGCCCTGGGCGACACTCGCGGATCAGCCAGTAATAGACACCGAAGCCCAATACCGAGCCGATCAGCGCCAGGTAACCGATCGCAGCGAGCGCACGGGCATCGATCGGGCTTACCGGCAGGGGCGTACCGTGGACCAGCCAGGCGATGCCGCTTACCACGGCGCAGACCGCCAGCGCGCCGGCGTTCACCACGAAGGGATCGAGTTCGGTCGCTTCGGCCTTGAGCCGGACCGCCACCGCCGATTGCAGCGCCACGGCCAACAGCAAGACAGCGAGGCCGGGCAGGCCGGCGGCATCAAGGTGCAGGTGCTCGGAAAACAGCGTGGCGAGCCCCGCCACGCCCAGCGCGATGCCGACGAGTTCATGGCGGTCCAGCCGCTCGGCCAGCCACCAGTGGGCAAACAGCGCGGTGGTGAGCGGAATCAGTCCGAACACCACGGCGACGACGCCGGAGGCGATGTATTGCGAAGCCCAGTAGCTGCACAACATCGATACGCTGGTGCCGAGCCCGCTGAACAGCCACACCCGGCTCAATCGCCGCGACCAGCGCCATGGCCGGCGCGCCAGACCCAGCAGCGCGAAGGCGGCCAGCGCGGCAACTGCGAAGCGCGACAGCAGCGCAAGCGGATAGGGCACGCCAGCGACGCTCCAGTTGATGGCGAGCGCCGTGGTCGACCAGACCAGCACCAGGAAGACGGCGGCGAGGGTTTGTAACGGCATGTGACGAGGTTGACAGGCGGGGCGTAAAGAATGCCATCGGCAACCCGGCGCCGGCGGCAGTGCGCCAGTATAGCCGCAGCCGGTTGACGCCCAGCGAACGTCGCGAGCCGACCGGCCCGCATTGGGGGAACAGGGAATGCGTTATCTGATCACCATCATCGGCCTGGCCGCCGCAACGGCTCATGGACAGGGTCTCGACCCTTCCGGCAAGAAAACGCCGTCGGAGCAGATTTCGATCGGCGCCATGTCCATCGCGCTGGCACCATCGGCCGCCAGCCAGGCCGGCCACCCCGTCACCGGAACGATACTGGGCTCGGCGATGGGCTCGGCCTACATCATCACCGGCATCGCCGAAGCCGGAACCGATGCCGTGACCTTGCTGCTGGAATCGGGACAGGCCAGCGGCAAGGCCTCGGTCACCGTCGCCCGCTCGGCACTGGAACAATCGGGCCTTGCGATCGGCAAGTCAGTGCAAGCGGTCAGCGCCACCGGGGGCACACTGCTGGTGGCATCAGGCAAGGTGCTGGCCTTTATTCCAAACACGCTAGGGCAGGCGCTGCTGCACGAGGCACGGCTTGCTGGAGCCACGCCATGAAGCTCGCACTGCTGATGGCCGGGCTCGTCGCCACCGGGGTGGCCCAGGCCGGGCAAAGTTGCGAGGAGCGCCCGCTCACGGTGACCGAGGTCCAAACCGGCCTCGCGCTGGCGCAAGCGGTGGCGGAAAAGCTCGACACCCTCGATGGCGACGTGGCCGTGCTGGCGCGCGTCGGCACCGACCTGTCGAAATACGGCCTGTTCTACTCGCACGCCGGCCTCGTCTGGCGCGAAACACCCGGCGCGCCATGGCGGGTGGTGCATCTGCTGAACGAATGTGGCACCGCGCGCTCGGACCTGTGGCAGCATGGCCTCGCCAACTTCTTTCTCGATGCCGTCCACGCGCCGCAGGCCGCCATCCTGGTGCCGCCGCCAGCCATTGCAGCGGCGCTCAAGGCCCGGCTGCAGGATCCTGCCGCGCTGCGCGCGCTGCACCAGCCGGCCTACAGCGTGGTCGCCTACCCGTATACACAGCGCTACCAGAACTCCAACCAGTGGCTGCTGGAAACGGTGGCCACCGTGCAATCGCGCGAGCTCAGCCTCGACAGCCGCGAGGCAGCGCAGAGCTGGCTCAGGTTGGCCGGCTACCAGCCGACCGAGCTCAAGCTCACCACGCTCACCCGGCTGGGCGGGCGCGTGTTCAAAGCCAATGTGGCGTTCGACGATCACCCGAACGAGTTGCGGTTCTCCGACCGCATCCGCACGGTGACCGTCGAATCGCTGGCGCGGTTCTGGACGCGACCGGCACAGGGTTGGCACGAAACCACGGTGCGGGTGGACAAAGCGGGCTGATCCGGTTGGGCAGCTCTTGCGTCAGCTGCTTATGATGAATGCTGCATCGCACGGAGACCCGCCTTGCCCGCCACCCCCAAGCCCGCCGACGAAGACCGCCGACTTGCCATCCTGAAGCAGCTCGAGCTGCTGGACAGCCCGCCCGAGGAAGCGTTCGACCGCATCACCCGGCTGGCTGCGCGTACCCTGCAGGTGCCGATCGCGCTGGTCACGCTGATCGACGAGGACAGGCAGTGGTTCAAATCGTGCCACGGGCTGACCGAGCTGCAGACACCGCTCGAGGCCTCGTTCTGCGCCCATGCCATCCTCGGCCGCGAGCTGATGGAAATTCCGGATACCCGCGTGGATGCGCTGTTTCACGACAACCCGGTGGTCACCGGATCGCCTGGCGTGCGTTTCTACGCCGGCTACCCCCTCGTCTCGCTGGAAGGCGTGTGTCTGGGCACGCTGTGCGTGATCGATCGCGTACCGCGCCGACTCAGTGCAGCCGAGCGCGACACGCTGGTCGACCTCGCCGGCCTCGTCCAGAAGGAGCTGCATGCGCGCGAGGCCAGCTACATGAGCCAGGCGACGCACAGCATCCTGGAGGCCGAACGCGCCCAGCGCGAAGAACAGTTTCGCGCCACGTTCGAACAGGCCGCCGTCGGTATTGCCCACGCCCGCCCGCCCGCCACATGGCTACGTGCCAACCGGCGCATGACCGAACTGCTCGGCTATGACCTCGAGGAGCTCAAGCGCTTGAGCTTCACCGACTTCATCAGTGAAAGCGACTACCTGCGGGTGCAGGCGGAGGGCACCCGGCTGCGCTTGGGCGAGCAGGACGGTTTTAGTATCGACCTGCTGTTCCGCCTTGCCAGCGGCGCGCAGCATTGGTTCAACGTGACCCTCTCGCTCGCCCGCCCTCAGCTGGAGCAGTCCTACTTCATCGTCGTGCTCGAGGACATCCAGGACCGCAAGGTGGCGGAAGAAAAGCTCGCCCGGCTCAACACCGAGCTGGAAGCCCGGGTAGTGGAGCGCACGGGGGTGCTGAACCAGACCAACACCGCGCTGCAAGGCGCGCTGGACGAGGTAAAGCACACCCGCAACCAGCTGCGCTCGCTGACCGACAACATTCCCGGCCTGATCGCGCATGTGGGGCCGGACATGGTCTATCGCTTCAACAATGCCACCTACGGCGACTGGTTCGGCATGCGCTACCTGCACCTGGCCGGCCGCCATATGCGCGAGATCTGGGGCGAACGCGAATACTTCGATCACTATGAGGAGCAGGTGCTCACCGGTCATCGTGTCCAGTTCGAGACGCTGCGCGACGGCCGCCATATCGAGATCAGCCTGGTCCCGGTGCCAGCGATGGCCGGCGACGGCTACTACGTGCTCGGCTACGACATCACCGCGCTCAAGACCGCACAGGCGAAGATGGAACGCATGGCGCAGGAGGATACGCTGACCGGTCTGCCCAACCGGCGCGCGATCATGAAGCGCATTGCCGAGGCTTTTGCCCGCCAGCAGCGCCACGGCAAGCCGCTGGTACTGA
>NZ_JANBVF010000049.1 GCF_024437655.1 Chitinolyticbacter albus | reverse complement strand
CAGACAGTCAAACAGCGCGTTGCTGGCCGCTACTGCCTAAAGACACCCACGACAAAGCCGCCCTTAAGGGCGGCTTTGTTCTGATACACGACGCGTTCGGGCTTATTCCAGCACGTAGTGACCCGGCGCATCGCACAGTTTGGCGTGCTTGCGGCTGGCGAGCTTCGGTTTGACCTGGGCGCCCGAGCGTGAACCGAGCCATTCGACCCAGCTGGGCCACCATGACCCCGCCTGCTTCTGCTGGCCACCCTTCCATTCCTCGTCCGTCTGGCCGGTTGTAACACCGCCTTGCCAGTAGGCACGCTTGGAATCGGGGCGTGGCGGGTTGACGATGCCAAGGATATGGCCGGAGGTCGATAGCGTGAACGTTACGTCGCTTTGCACCCGGTCGATCAATTTCCAGGTCTGCTTCCACGGCGCGATATGGTCTTCTTCGGTACTGACCATGAAGAGCGGCGTGGCAATGCGCGCGAGATCAATCGGCGCGCCAGCGATGGTCAATGCGTCGGGCTGGGTCAGCTTGTTATTGAAATAGAACTCGCGCAGGTAATAGCAGTGCATGCGCTCCGGCATGCGGGTGGTATCCATGTTCCAGTAGAGCACGTCAAACGCCATCGGCGTTTCACCGAGCAGGTAGTTGCTCACCCAGTAGTTCCACACGAGGCTGTTGGCGCGCAGCATGCGAAAGCTTGCCGCCATCTCCTTGCCATCGAGATAGCCTTTGCGGCGGATGGTGTTCTCGACGAACGCCAGGCCCTCTTCGTCGAGGAAGACCTCGATATCCCCTGGCATGGAGAAATCGGTGAGCGAAGTCAGCAAGGTGGCGCTAGCGATCTGGCCCGCCGCGTCCCGCTTCGCCAGCCAGGCCAGATAGGTCGCGACCAATGTTCCGCCTATGCAGTAGCCGGCCAGGTTGACCTGCTCGCTGCCGCTGACTTCCTTGGCGACCTGCACGATGCGATCGATCCCGTCGACGATATAATCGTCGAAGGCCAGCTCGCGCTCCTCCTCACCAGGGTTCTTCCAGCTGGTGATGAATACCGAATGCCCCTGATCGACCAGGTAGCGAACCAGGCTCTTCTTCGCGTCGAGGTCGAGCACATAGTATTTGTTGATCCACGGCGAAACGATCACCAGCGGCACCTTGTGTACCGTCGGTGTCGTTGCCTCGTAGTGGATCACTTCCAGCAGGCGCCCGCGATAGACTACGGCGCCCGGCGTGGTCGCCAGGCTTTCGCCGACCTTGAACGCCGACATGTCGGTCATCGCGATATCGCCTGCGCTCTGGTCGCGCGCGAAATTCCGCCATCCCTGCGCAACGCTCTCGCCGTGACTGGCCAGCGCCTTGGCCATGGCGACTGGATTGAGATAGAAGTAATTGGTCGGCGCAACGGCGTTCAGCACCTGGCGCAACCAGAAGGCGGCGCGGGCGCAGCCGTTGTCACACAGGTCCGGCGTGGCATAAAGCGCATCCTGCAGCCAGCGAGTATTGAATAGATACCATTCCTTGATGCCGTCCCAGAACGGCGAATCACGCCAGATCGGATCGGCAAAGCGGGTATCGTCCGGATGGGGAGGGAACAGATCGATATCGGGCTCCCCCCAGAAGCGCCGCGTGGTGAACGTGGACCAGCGCACGTAGTCCGTCGTCCAGTCACCCAGCGTTTCGACCAGCCTGTCCGGGTGACGCAACCACGCCTGCTGCGCATCCAACGTAGTCCGGGCCAACCCAAACGGATCGAAGGCCTGTCGCAACTGGTGCTGCAGTGCATCGAAACGCAGGTGTTGTTCGGCGAGAAAATCGGTTGGCTGCGGCATACGCGGTTCCTAGGGTGCGGGCCAAGTCAGCTTACGCCGCGTTGCAACATGCCTCAAGCACAGTCCCCAGACCCGCCGCTCAGTGGCCAAGCAACAGCCGCCGGGCTTGATCCAGATCAGCTGGCGTACCGACATTGAGCCAGGTACCAGCGAAATATTCGCCGGTTATCCGCCCCGCGCGACCCTGCCTGGCAAAGATCGGCCCCAGCTTGGCGACGCTGCCCGACGCGACGCCGTCGACGAGACACGGACTGCAGACCGCGATATTGGCGTAGCACAGCCTGGGCTCACCATCGGGCGCAATCTGGCCGCCCTCCAGCGCGAAATCACCGCCGGGGTGATAAGGCGGATTGTCGACCATGACCAGGTGCGCCAGCCGATCCGGATCGGCCCGCATCGCCGCTGCCACCGGCAGCAACCCGGCAAGATCATAGTTGCAGTAGATATCACCACTGAGCAGCAGGAAAGGCGCCTCGCCGAGCAGCGGCCGCGCCTGGGCAATGCCTCCCGCCGTTTCCAGGGCCGTAGCCTCGCGCGAGTATTCTATGCGCAAGCCCCAATCGGCACCGTCACCCAACCGGGACTCGATCTGCTCGCCCAACCAGGCGTGATTGATCACCACCTCGGTGATGCCGGCGGCGGCCAGTCGCCGCAAATGCCAGCCGATCAGCGAAACGCCGCCCACTTCGAGCAGGGGCTTGGGGCAATGGTCGGTCAGCGGGCGCATCCGCTCGCCGCGACCGGCCGCCAGTATCATGGCCTTCATGCTGGGATCCGGATTCAAAAGGTGTAGCCGACTTCGGCTTTCTCGCCGCGCGCATCGAGCAGCAGACGACCCAGCGGCGTCAGCTCGCTGTAGCGCTGACAGACGCCGCGCACATAGCCAAATACGCGTGGGATATCGGCCAGATAGCGCTCCTTGCCATCACGATGCTTGAGGCGGGCAAACAGGCCCAGCACCTTCAAATGGCGTTGCAGGCCCTGCCATTCGAACGCGGCGTAGAACTCGCTGAAATCCTCGTGCACCGGTAGACCGGCTGCCCGCGCCTGCTCCCAGTAGCGAATGGCAAGATCGAGCACGAAGCCCTCGTCCCAGCTCACGTAGGCATCGCGCAGCAGCGAGACCAGGTCGTAGCTGATGGGCCCACTGACCGCGTCCTGGAAGTCCAGCAGCGCAAGCTTGCCCTCGACCACCATCAGGTTGCGCGAATGATAATCGCGATGCATGAATACCCGTGGCTGCGCCACATTGCGCGCAATGATCAGCGCCAGGCTGCGCTCCCAGACCGCCAGCTGCTTGTCGTTCAGCGCCTGCCCCAGATGCACGCCCAGATACCACTCACGGCCGATTTCCATCTCGCGACGCTGGAAGGCGGCATCGAACACCGGCAGGTGCGCATGCGCCAGCGTGGACTGCAGCGCGACCAGGTTATCGATCGCCTGCAGATACCACGCCTTGGCGCTCGCTTCATCGATCAATAGCGGCGCCAGCTCCTGGCTGCCCAGATCCTCGAGCAGGGTGAGGCCCAGTGCCGCATCGTGGGCCAGCACCGCGGGTACCCGCACGCCGGCGGCGGCGAGCTCGGCCTGGCGCGCCAGAAAGGGCGTGGCATCGAAACCGGCAGGATCAGCATCCATCACCATCAGCTTGCGTTGCGCATAACACGCACGCCAGTAGCGGCGCACGCTGGCATCGGAGCCGCCGATGTCCAGCGACAAGGGCGCGGCGCCGGTCACGGCAAGCAGCCAGTTGGCGATGGCATTGCGGCGATGATCGGCATCGGCTGCGGGATTCACGGTGGTTTGCTGCATGGCGAACGATGGGATGCGGTAGAATCCGCGAATTCTACCCCAAGCCCCTGGTTGCATGATCGCCTTACCGCCGCTGCGTCTCTCCGCGCTCACGCTCGCCCTGCTTGCCGCCCATCTTCACGCCGAAGAGGCGGAGCAGCCGCCTATCCAGGTGGAGGCCGATCAGGTGCAGGGGCATGCGCAACACGGTGCCGAGGCGCAGGGCAACGTCATCATCACCCAGGAAGAGACCGAGGTTCGTGCCGACTGGGCCAAGTATGATGTGGCAACCGATCACGTCACGGCCGGCGACCATGTGGAGATGCGCCGCGAGGGGGACCTGCTCACCGGGCGCAGCCTTGATTACTTCCTTCAAGCGCGCCGCGGTACCTTGACCGACCCCGACTACCAGATTGCGCAAGGCCTGGGCCGGGGCGATGCGGTGTCGTTGTTGTTCGACGGTCCGGATCGCTATCAGCTCGACCAGGGCCGCTTCACCACCTGCCCCGTCGATAATGATGACTGGTACATCCACGCCAGCACGCTGTCGCTCGATTACGCCAGCAATACAGGGATGGCCCAGAACGGCTGGGTCGAGTTCTACGGTATGCCCATCCTGTATTCGCCGTGGATGAACTTCCCGCTGTCGGGCAATCGGCAAACCGGTTTTCTGGTGCCCACGATCAGCCTGGACAGCCGCAATGGCCTTGACCTGACTACGCCGTTCTACTGGAATATCGCGCCCAATTACGATGCGACGCTATACCCGCGCTATCTGGCTAAGCGCGGCGTGATGCTCGGCGGAGAGATTCGATATCTGCAGCCCAGCTATGCCGGTGTGCTGCGTGGCGATTACCTGAACGATAACGAGACCCACGAAAGCCGCTACGGCCTGCTGTTCCAGCATCGGCACCAGATCACCGATCGGCTGTCCTTGTCCGTCAACGCGCAAAAGGTGTCGGACGACGATTATTTCAACGATTTCGGCAACCAGGCCGAGATCGCGTCGATCGACAACCTGCCCCGCGAGGCTACGTTCAACTATACCGGCGATGGTTGGTATGGCTATGCCCGCTGGCAGCGTTTCCAGACCATACAGAATTCCGATCACACGGTAGAGGTACCGTACGCGCGGCTGCCACAACTGTATTTCGGCACGGCCCCAGCGTGGATCCCCGGCGCCAAGATCAATATCAACGCCGAGTACGCGGATTTCCGCCATCCGACCAAGACCGAGGGCGAGCGCGCCTGGGTCTATCCCACCATCGCCTACCCGATCCAGAACGCCTACAGCTTCCTCATTCCCAAGGTGGGCGTGCACGCGACGCAATACCAGCTGGACGAAACCAGCGACACCGAGACCGAGTCACGTGTCGTACCATTATTCAGTCTCGACTCCGGACTGGTGTTCGAACGCGACGACACGTTCCGTGGCCTGGCCTACACGCAAACGCTGGAGCCGCGCGCCTACTACGTTTACGTGCCGTATCGCGATCAATCGATGCTGCCCAATTTCGATTCCGGGCAAACCGATTTCTCGCTGGCGCAAATCTTCACCGAGAACCAGTTCTCGGGGAACGACCGGATCAACGACGCCAATCAGCTCACCTTGGCCGTCACCAGCCGCTTCTACGAAAGCGAGACCGGCATCGAGCGTTTCTACGCCACCTTGGCGCAACGCTTTTACTTCACCGAGCAACGGGTGACCTTGAGTTCACCCGGCCGGCCGGCGGACGTCACCAAGTCGGACATGCTGGTTTCCGTGGGCGGGCAGATCTGGCGCAACTTTACCGCCAGCTACTCGCTGCAATACAACTGGCAGGACACCAGGAGCGGGCGCTCCGAAGTCAGCCTCTCCTGGCAGCCTGGCGAGGCCCGCGTCTTGAATGCGCGTTACCTGATGAACCGGGTTACCGACGATACCGAACAGATCGACGCCTCGTTCCAGTGGCCCTTGGGCGCCGGCTGGTACGGCGTGGGGCGGATGAACTATTCGCTCAAGGACAATCAATCGCTCGACAGCCTGCTCGGTGCCGAGTACAACGCGGGTTGCTGGGGTCTGCGCCTTGCCGTTCAGCGCTACCTCACCAGCGGCGACCGCTACAACACGACCTATTTCGCGATGTTGCAACTGGGCGCGCTCGGCGGTTTGGGTAGCAATCCGCTTGGAACCTTGCGCAACATCATTCCGGGTTACACCGACCCTTACCCTCCAGCGCAGTGATCGTCCAATGAAAGTTCTAACGATGTTCCACTCCATCCTGCTTGCCACGCTCCTGGCGACGTCCGTTGCGACGGTCCAGGCGCAGGTCCAGACCATGGATCGCGTGGTGGCCGTGGTCAACCGCGGCGTGATCACCGAGGGCGAACTCGATTCCCGCATCGCCTCGGTCAAGAAGAACCTGCAAGGCAAGGACGTCAAGCTGCCGCCGGAAGAGATACTGCGCCAGCAGGTGCTCGAGCGCATCGTGATGGAGCAGATCCAGCTCCAGTACGCCGCAGGGGTCGGCATCAAGGTCGACGACGCCCAGCTCGAGCGCGCCATTACCCGCATTGCCGAGCAGAACAAGATGTCGCTGCCGCAATTTCGCACCAAGCTGCAGGAATCGGGCCTCACCTGGCGCGCCTTCCGCGAGGATATCCGCAACGAGATCATCCTCAGCCGTCTGCGCGAGCGCGAAGTCGACAACAAGGTTCAGGTCACCGACGCCGAGGTCGACGACTACCTCAAGCTCAATGCCGGCAAGACCGACCAGCAATTCCAGATTTCGCAGATCCTGGTCGGCGTTCCCGAGAACGCCAGCCCCGACCAGATCCAGGCGCGCCGTGCCCGCCTGGTGGCCGCACGCCAGGAACTGGCGGATGGCAAAGCGTTCGCTTCGGTCGCAGCCCAGTATTCGGATGGCAAGGAAGCCACGGCCGGCGGCTCACTCGGCTGGCGCTCTGCGGGTAGTCTGCCGCCGGCTTTCCTCGAGATCCTGCAACATATGGAAGTCGGGCAGATCACCGACATCGTACGCAGCCCGATCGGCTTTCATCTGTTCCGTCTGGACGACAGTCGCACCAACGACAAACGCGCAGTGGTACAGCAGACCCATACCCGCCACATCCTGATCAAGACCAACGAACTGGTTTCCGAGGCCGATGCACGCCAGAAACTGCAGCAGCTGCGCGATCGCATCACCAGCGGCGCCAAATTCGACGAGATCGCCCGTGCGTTCTCCGAGGACACCAGCGCGGCCAGTGGCGGCGATCTGGGCTGGATCAATCCGGGTGAAACGGTGCCGGAATTCGAGCAGGCGACCAATGCGCTGAAGCCAGGTGAACTCAGCCCCATCGTACGCTCGCCATTCGGCGTCCACCTGATCCAGGTCATCGAGCGCCGCAACCAGGACGTGACCGAGCAGCGCGAGCGCTTCCAGGCCCGCATGGACATCAAGCAGCGCAAATCCGAAGAGGCGTACGACGACTGGCTGCGCCAAGCGCGTGACCGCGCCTATGTAGATATCCGTCTCAAGGACGAGTGATGCGCCCGGCGCTTGCACTCACCACCGGCGAGCCGGCGGGCATCGGGCCCGAACTCGCCGCCCAACTGGCCGCCACCGGCCACGCCGGCCGGCTCGTGCTGCTGGGTGACGAGACGCTATTGCGCGAGCGCGGCGCCGCCATCGGTATCCACGTCGACTGGCCGCGATTCGATCCTGAACGGGACGACGATGTATCGGTGCTGCATTTGCCGCTCCCAGCGACATCGCAGCCAGGCATACTCGACATCGCCAACGCCGGCTACGTGCTGCAGCTCTTGGACCTGGCAATAGCCGGCTGCGGCAACGGCACTTTCGCCGCCATCGTCACGGCTCCCATCCATAAGGGCGTGATCAACGATGCCGGCATGGCCAAGGGCTTCTTCTTCGGCCACACCGAATATCTGGCGGAGCGTACCGGCACTGCCCAGGTCGTGATGCTGCTCACCGGTGGCCAAATGCGGGTCGCGCTGGCCACCACCCATCTCCCCCTGAGCGACGTGCCCGCCGCGATCACACCGGAAACGCTGTCGCGCACGCTGCGCATCCTCGACGTCGACCTGAAGCGCAAGTTCGGTATCGCCGAGCCGACCATTCTCGTCGCCGGGCTCAACCCGCATGCCGGCGAAGGCGGCCACCTCGGCCGCGAAGAACTCGAGGTGATCATCCCGACGCTCGATCGCCTACGCGCCGAAGGCCTCAAGCTGATCGGCCCGTTGCCGGCCGATACGCTCTTCAACCGCAAGCAGCTGGCGCAGGGCGATGCGGTGCTCGCCATGTACCACGACCAGGGCCTGCCGGTGCTGAAATACGCGAGCTTCGGCCATGGCATCAATGTCACGCTAGGCTTACCGCTGATCCGCACCTCGGTCGACCATGGCACAGCGCTCGATCTGGCCGGCACCGGCCGCGCCGATCCAGGCAGCCTGCGCGCCGCGCTCGATCTGGCTTGCGAGCTGGTCCAGCGCCAGCGCAGCTGATCGCCTAGGCTGTCTACTCCATACCCGCCATACCGGAACCATGTCGCACATACCCCGCAAACGCTTCGGTCAGAATTTCCTGCAGGATCAGGGTGTCATCGCCGATATCGTCAACGCCGTCTCGCCACACCCCGGTGAAGCCGTGGTCGAAATCGGGCCGGGTCTGGCCGCGCTGACCGCGCCGCTGATCACGCGCGCCGGCCGCCTGCACGCGGTGGAAATCGATCGCGACATCGTCGCCCACCTGCAGCAGCGCTTCAGCCCGGACGAGCTCGTCATCCATAACGTCGATGCAATGAAGTTCGATTTCGGGGCGCTCGCCGACGGCATTGCGCCCGGCGGCAAGCTGCGCCTCGTCGGCAACCTGCCGTACAACATCTCGACGCCGCTGTTGTTCCACCTGGCGAGCTTCGCCGACCGTATCGCCGACATGCACTTCATGCTGCAAAAGGAAGTGGTCGATCGCATGGTGGCCGATCCTTCGACCACCGACTACGGTCGGCTCTCGGTGATGCTGCAGCTGCGCTTTCATATGGAGCGCGTGCTCGACGTGCCGCCCGAATCGTTCTACCCACCGCCCAAGGTCGACTCCAGCGTGGTGCGCCTGCTGCCGTGGCCGACGCCGCAGCACGAGGTGCTCGACCTGCCGCTGCTCGAAGATCTCGTCGTCAAGGCGTTCGGCCAGCGCCGCAAGACGCTGCGCAACAACCTCAAGGGCATCGTCGACGATGCGCTGTTTGCCGAGCTCAAGATCGACCCCGGCCTGCGTCCGGAAAACCTGGCAGTGGGCCAGTTCGTCGCCATCGCCAACGCGCTGGCGCGCCGCTGAGCGACTTCAGGGTTTTCCCGCCTTGTCCTGGCCCGGCACGCCGCCCAGAATCCGGACAAACCCTAACAGAACAACGCCATGATCCGCTTCTCCCAGGTCAACAAGTGGTACGACCGCGAGCACCATGTGCTCAAGCACATCAGCCTGGAGGTCAAGGCCGGCGAAGTCGTCGTCGTCTGCGGCCCTTCCGGCTCGGGCAAATCGACCTTGATCCGCACCATCAACCAGCTCGAGCCGGTCGAGGAAGGCGAGATCTGGATCGGCGACGTGCAAGTCAACAACCCGCGCACCAATATCAACCGTGTGCGTGAGAATGTCGGTTTCGTCTTCCAGCACTTCAATCTGTACCCACACTTGTCTGTGCTGGAGAACATCACGCTCGCGCCGATGCAGGTGAAGAAGCTCAGCCGCGCCGCGGCCGAGGAACGCGCGATCGCGCTGCTGATCAAGGTCGGGCTCGCCCACAAGAAGGATGCCTACCCGGCCAACCTCTCGGGCGGCCAGCAGCAACGCGTCGCCATAGCGCGCGGCCTTGCGATGGAGCCCAAGGTGATGCTGTTCGACGAGCCGACCAGCGCGCTCGATCCTGAAATGATCGGCGAGGTACTCAAGGTGATGCAGGATCTGGCGGAATCGGGCATGACCATGATGGTGGTCACGCACGAGATGGGTTTCGCGCGCGAAGTGGCCGACCGGGTACTGTTTCTCGATCATGGCGAAATCCTCGAAGACACCACACCCGAAGCGTTCTTCACCAACCCGCAGCACGACCGGGCGCGCCAGTTCCTCAAGCAGGTGCTGGCGCCGATGCACGGCTGACCCGGTTTCGACGAGCAGTCAATTTCGTGATAAAAGCCGCCAAAAGGCGGCTTTTTCATTACATCTTCGCGCAAAAACCCTGCACACCCCATTCCACGCTAGGGATATCACTGAGGGCATGTCAGGAGCGGGGTGCCTATACTGCGTCCACGCAAAGCCCCCATTTTTGGAGTGTGAGATGAAAAAACTGCTGCAACTCAGCCTCGCCGTTTCCGCCCTCTTCGCCGCCGGCGCCCACGCCGAAGAGCTGAGCGGCACGCTGAAGAAGATCAAGGACAGCGGCGTGATCGTCGTCGGTCATCGCGACTCCTCCATTCCCTTCTCCTACCTCGACAACCAGAAGCCCATCGGCTACTCGATGGACCTGGCGAACAAGATCGTCGAGAACGTGAAGAAGGAACTGAAGCTGCCCAATCTGCAGGTCCGCTACAACCTCGTCACCTCACAGACCCGTATCCCGCTGGTGCAGAACGGCACCGTCGATTTCGAATGCGGCTCGACCACCAACAATCTGGAACGCCAGAAGCAGGTGTCGTTCTCAGTCGGCATGTTCGAGATTGGCACGCGCCTCCTGACCAAGAAGACCTCTGGCGTGAAGGATTTCGCCGATCTGTCGGGCAAGAACGTGGTCACCACCGCCGGCACCACTTCGGAGCGCCTGATCAAGTCCATGAATGCCGAGAAGAAGCTCGACATGAACATCATCAGCGCCAAGGATCACGGCGAATCGTTCCTGATGCTGGAATCGGGCCGCGCCGTCGCCTTTATGATGGACGACGCGCTGCTGGCCGGCGAAATGGCCAAGGCGAAGAAGCCCGATGACTGGGTCATCGTCGGCAAGCCGCAGTCGTACGAGATCTATGGCTGCATGCTGCGCAAGGATGACCCGCAGTTCAAGAAGGTGATCGACGATGCGCTCAAGGCCGCGTTCAAATCCGCCGAGATGAACAGCATCTACAAGCGCTGGTTCGAAAGCCCGATCCCGCCCAAGGGGCTGAACATGAAGTTCCCGATGAGCCAGGAACTGAAGGAGCTCTTGGCCAACCCGACCGACAAGTCGGCTGAGCAGATGTAACGCGGGCACACCACTCGATCGATCGGCGCCACGGGCCATGCGCCCCGCGCCGATTTTTTCTACCCTGGCCCCCAGAAGGCGTTTCAAACGCCTCGCCTCGACCACGCGGAGGAAGGACCCCTCATGAACTACAACTGGGACTGGCGTGTTTTCTTCAAGCCCACCGGCATCGGCAATGAAATCTACCTCGACTGGTTCGTCACTGGCCTGGGATGGACCATTGCACTGGCCTTGTCGGCCTGGGTGATCGCGCTGCTCTTGGGTAGCCTGCTCGGCGTGATGCGCACGCTGCCTGGGCGCTACGCCGCCCGCATCGCCGGCGCCTATGTTGAGCTGTTCCGCAACGTGCCGCTCTTGGTGCAACTGTTCGTCTGGTACTTCATCGTGCCCGACTGGCTACCCGAGCCCCTGGAAGACTGGTTCAAGCAGGACCTGCACCCGGCCATCAGCGCCTTTATCAGTGTCACCATCTGCCTGGGTCTCTTTACCGCCGCGCGCGTGTGCGAGCAAGTGCGCACCGGCATCCAGGCGCTGCCGCGCGGCCAGGCCATGGCTGCCTATGCGCTGGGCCTGAGCCTGCCGCAGGTCTACCGCCAGGTGCTGCTGCCGCAGGCCTTTCGCATCATCATCCCGCCGCTCACCAGCGAATTTCTCAATGTATTCAAGAATTCGTCGGTCGCGTCCTTGATCGGGCTGATGGAATTACTGGCGCAGACCAAGCAGACCGCCGAATTCACCGCCAACCTGTTCGAAGCGTTCACGCTGGCCACGCTGATCTACTTCACGCTCAACATGGGCCTGATGCTGTTCATGCGCTGGGTGGAAAAACGCGTGCGCGTGCCGGGCCTGATCGCGCTGGGAGGTAAGTAATGGATTTCTCGCCCATCGTTCCCGCCCTGCCCTCGTTGTGGGAAGGCATGTTGCTGACGCTGAAGCTCCTGGCGTTCTCGGTGATCGGCGGCGTCGCGCTCGGCACGGTGCTCGCGCTGGCACGACTCTCCAGCAACAAGGTGCTGAGCCTGCTCGCCGGCTTCTACGTCAACTACTTCCGCTCGATCCCGCTGCTGCTCGTCATCACCTGGTTCTATTTCGTGGTGCCCTTCATCATCGGCTGGATCACCGGCACCAACCAGCCCATCGGCGCGTTCACCTCCTGCCTAGTCGCCTTCATGATGTTCGAGGCCGCCTACTACTGCGAGATCGTGCGCGCCGGCATCCAGGCCATCTCGCGCGGCCAGGTCAATGCGGCGTACGCGCTCGGCATGACCTATGGCCAGACCATGCGGCTGATCATCCTGCCGCAGGCGTTTCGCAAGATGACGCCATTGCTGCTGCAGCAATCGATCATCCTGTTCCAGGACACCTCGCTGGTCTATGCCGTCGGGCTCATGGACTTTCTCAACAGTGCGCGCTCGCAGGGCGACATCACCGGCAATCTGCACGAATTCCTGCTGTTCGCCGGGCTTATCTATTTCATCATCAGTTTCGGCGCCTCGACCCTGGTCAAGCGCCTGCAGAAGAGGTTGACCGTATGATCGCGATCGAAAACGTCAGCAAGTGGTATGGCGATTTCCAGGTACTGACCGACTGCACCACCGCCGTCCAGAAGGGCGAAGTGGTCGTCGTCTGTGGGCCGTCGGGCTCGGGCAAGTCCACGCTGATCAAGTGTGTAAACGGGCTGGAACCGTTCCAGTCCGGCAAGATACTGATCGACGGCACCTCGGTGGGCGATGCCAAAACCGACTTGCCCAAACTGCGTAGCCGCGTCGGCATGGTGTTCCAGCACTTCGAACTGTTCCCGCATCTGTCGATCATCAACAACCTGACCCTTGCCCAGGTCCAGGTGTTGGGCCGCAGTGTGGAGGGCGCAAGGCAGAAGGGCCTGGCGCTGCTCGAGCGCGTCGGCCTCTCGGCTCACGCCACCAAGTTCCCCGGCCAGCTCTCCGGCGGCCAGCAGCAACGTGTCGCCATCGCCCGCGCGCTGGCGATGGACCCGATCGCCATGCTGTTCGACGAGCCGACTTCTGCGCTCGACCCCGAAATGATCAACGAGGTGCTCGACGTGATGGTCGAGCTCGCGCACGAAGGCATGACCATGATGGTCGTCACCCACGAGATGGGCTTCGCCCGCAAGGTGGCCGATCGGGTGATCTTCATGGATCGCGGCGCCATCGTCGAGGACGCGAAGAAGGACGATTTCTTCGGCAGCCCCAGGAGCGAGCGGGCACAGGCTTTCCTTTCCAAGATCCTGTCGCACTGATCGGGCTCCCTGCCAAACAAAAACCCGCCGTCGGCGGGTTTTTGTTTGGGCGGCATGCCGCTCAGATCTTGCCCGACAACCCCAGCCGCATCCAGAGCTCGGCGACGCCCGCCGGCACCGGCTCGCTGAAATGGAAGCCCTGCAGATACTGCACGCCGAGGCCCTGCAGGAAACGCGCCGTTTCCAGGTTCTCCACGCCTTCGACCACGATATCGAGATCGAGCCCGTGCGAGAGCTGGACGATGGCCTGCATCACGCGGCGACCCTCATCGGTATGCAGCCGCTGCGTGAACGAGACATCCACCTTGAGCAGCTGTGCCGGCATCTCGTGCAATTGCGACAGCGAGGAGTAGCCCGTGCCGAAATCGTCGATCGCCAGCTGGAAGCCAGCGGCGCCCAAGAGCTTGAGATGCTTGAGCTGGCGCGAGTAGTCGGTGAGCGCCACCGATTCGGTGATCTCGATGATCACGTCGGACGGGCGCAGCCGGAACTCGTTCAGCCGATCGACGAGGTTGGATACGAAGCGCGGCGCGAACAGCTGGCTGCGCGATACATTGAGCATCAGCTTCTGCGCCAAACCCGCATCCCGCCATTCGCGCAGCTTGCAGAAGGCCTGCTGCGTCACGACCTCCGACAGCTCCTGGATCAGGCCGACCTTCTCCGCCATCGGGATAAACAGTTCCGGACTGATCCAGCCGCTCTTGTCGTCCTGCCAGCGCGCCAGCGCCTCGATGGCGAACACATCGCCGCCCTTGGCGCGCACAATGGGCTGGTAGTACACCTGCAGGCCGCCCAGGCGGATCGCGTCGGAGAGCCGCGACTGGATCGCCACGTGCTCGCGGCCCAAAGCCTTGAGGTGCAGGATGTCGCTGTAGAAACAGGCGTTGTTCCGGCCCGCATTCTTGGCGTGATACATGGTGTGATCGGCCGCAGTGAGCAGCTCCTCACTCGATTCGGCGTTGTCCGGAAACACCGCGAAGCCGACGCTGATCGTGGGCTTGGCTTCCATGCCATCGAGCACCACGCCCTCGCGCGCGGCTTGGCGCAGCCGCTCGGCGATGTCGGACAGCCGTGCGGTATCGGTCAGATCGGGCAACAGCACCACGAACTCGTCGCCGCCCCAACGCGCCAAGAGATCGTTGTCGCGCAACACTCCCTTGAGGCGGGTCGCAAGCTTGACCAGCAGCTCGTCGCCCATCTTGTGGCCGAACGCGTCGTTGATCTGCTTGAAGTGATCCAGATCGATGAAGCCCAGCGCCACCTTGGTATCGTCGCGACGCGCGCGATCGATCGCATGCGCCAGGGCCTGGTCGAGCATCAGCCGGTTGGGTAGTTTTGTCAGATTATCGTAATGTGCCAGCTGCGTGATGTGCTGCTCGTTCAGGTGAGCGACGGTCACATCACGCATCACGCCACGCACGCCATGGCAGCTGCCGTCCGGGCCGCGCTGCGCGATTAGGCGCGCTTCCACCCACACGAACTCGCCTTTCTCCTGCATCAGCCGTACGCGCAGGCTGCTGGCTTCGTTGCTTTTCAGCAGTTTGGCCAATACCTCGGCCATGGCCGGCTGGTCTTCCGGATGCACCCAGGTCGACAAGATCTTGCCCAGATCCTGCTGCGGATTGCGCGCATCGAGCCGGCGCAAGCTGGCCCAGGCCGGCGTCGCCTCGATCAGCTCTCCGGCGGGGTTCAGATCGATGATCGCTTCATCCAGCAGATTGAGCGTATCGAGCATGGTCTTCTTGCGCGCCGCATCCTGCGCCAGCTCGGTCACGTCGTGCACCAGTACCACGACGCGCGGCTCGCCAACCGTCACCGGCTGCAGTCGCAAATGCAGCCATACACCGCGCTGTGGCAGCGCGCATTGCAGCGTCACGCTGCGCCCGCTTGCCAGCGCTTCCGGAATGGCAGGCGTCAGCACATGCACCATCTCGGGCGGCAGCACCAGCGAAATCTGCCGGCCATTGATAGTCTCGGCACTCGGCAACGCCGGGTGGCCGGACCAGACCTGACGCACCACGCCTTCCGGGCTCAGCTCGAACACCATGTCCTCGGTGGCGCCAACGAGGGCGCGCAGCCGCTGCTGGTTGGCGAGCAGATCGTCCTCGACATGCAACCGGACCAGCGCCTGCGCCACATGGTTGCCGAGCATGGACAATAGCTTGAGCTCGGTCGAGCTGCGCACGCGGCGCTCGTCGTCGTCGAGGAACGAAAGAAAGCCGAACAACTCGCCGCGGTTCAGCAAGGGAATGCAGAGGATGCGCCGGGCGCCGATCTGCGCCAGCAGCATCTGCTCGGCCAGCGGCAGCTCCAGCAGCGATTTGTTGAGCACCATGCCGACGGCCAGCGTATCGGACAGCATGGCGTAGCTGGCGTACTCGAGCAGTTTGAGCGGCGCTGGTGTAACGGCGGCAAGCCGGGTTGCGGGATCACGCCAAGCGGCGATCATGCGTGCCGCCGAGCCGTCCGGCACATTGAGGTAGAGGCTGACGACGTTGGCACGGGTGATATCGGCCAGCGCGGCCATGGCATCGGCGATACCCGATGCGTCGTCGCGTGCCAACAGACGCGCTACAACACTGTCGAAAGCGTCGAAATAGGCGTGATACAGGCCCAGCTCGCGCTGCGCAACGAATTGTGCGTCGTCGGTTGCCATCCATTCCGGCTTGGCCATGATTCCCCCAGAAGCCGGTGCGTGATCGACGCCCTGGCAAAAACGCCGTGCCAGCTCAAAGCTGGCCCAGCGTTGTAAGTTTCCGCCCGATGGTTGTCGGGGTCAACCCTCGTTTGGCGGCGCGCTGACACACAGTACCTGCGCATCGCCGAACGGACGGCCGCGACGACGCGCGGTCATTCCTTGGGTGCTGGCGGCTCGATCACCTCGGACCAACCACATTCCTTCTGCGGGCACTTCTTTTCCACGCCACGGCGCTTGGTGGTCTTGATGGTGAGCACCGGCCACTTGCATTGCGGGCAGGCTTCGGCGATTGGCGGGTCCCACGTGGCGTAGTTGCACTTGGGATAGGTGCTGCACGAATAGAACAACTTGCCATAGCGGCTCTTCTTCTCACGCAGCGTGCCCTTTTGGCATTGCGGGCATTCGACGCCGGTATCCTTGGGCGGCTCCAAAGGCTCGATATGCTTGCACTTCGGGTAGGCGGAACAGCCAATGAACTTGCCGTAGCGCCCCTGCTTGATGTGCAGCACCGAGCCGCACTCGGGGCAACTGCGGCCTTCGACCACCTCGGGCTCGAGCGGGGCGGTCGCGGCATCGTCGTTCAGATTACGCGTGTAATCGCACTCCGGATACGTCGTACAGCCGATGAAGCGGCCGCGCTTGCCCAGGCGAATCGCGAGCTTGTTGCCGCACTTGGGGCAATCCTCGTCGAGCTCTTCCTGCGTGACTTCCTTGCGCGACAGGCCCTGCTTCTCCACCACCGTGTCGTAGAAGCGTTTCCAGAACTCGTCGAGCACCGGCACCCACTCGCGCGAACCGTTGGAAATCTCGTCGAGCCGGTCTTCCATCTTGGCGGTGAAGTTGTAGTCGACATATTGCGTGAAGTGCTCGGTGAGGAACTTGTTCACCACTTCACCGGTATCGGTGGGAATGAAGCGCTTCTTGTCGAGATCGACGTACTCGCGATCCTTCAACGTCTTGATGATGGAGGCATAGGTGGACGGCCGACCGATGCCGAACTCTTCCAGCGCCTTCACCAGGCTGGCTTCCGAATAGCGCGGCGGCGGCTGCGTGTAGTGCTGCTCGCCGAATACCTTGTCGATGGGGAGCGCCTCGCCTTCTTCCAGCGCCGGCAGACGGGCTTCGTCCTCTTCGTCCGGCTCCACGTCGTCGGCGTCTTCCTGGTAGACCGCGATAAAGCCGGGGAACACCAGCGTCTGGCCGCTGGCGCGGAACACGCCCTCGCCCACCGCGATGTCGACGCCAACGGTGTCGAACTTGGCCGGCGCCATCTGGCAGGCCAGCGTGCGCTTCCAGATCATCTGATAGAGCTTGAACTGGTCCGGGCTCAGAAAGGTCTTGATCGATTCGGGCGTGCGGCCGATGGCGGTGGGGCGCACCGCCTCGTGCGCTTCCTGCGCGTTCTTCGATTTGTTCTTGTAGACCACCGGCGCGCTCGGCAGGTAGTCCTTGTCGAAATTGCTGCCGATGTACTCGCGAATATCGGCGAGCGCCTCGTTCGACAGCGCCACCGCATCGGTACGCATATAGGTGATCAGACCGACCGTTTCGCCGCCGACGTTGATACCCTCGTACAGCTGCTGCGCGGTGCGCATCACGCGGTCGGTCGTCATGCCTAGCTTGCGCACGCCTTCCTGCTGCAGTGTCGAGGTGGTGAACGGCGCGGCCGGGCTGCGCGACTTCTTCTTCTTCTCGACGCGGGTGACGCGCGCGTCCTGCCCGGCCAAGCCCTTGACGATGTCGGCCTGCGCCGCATCGTTCGGGATGTCGAACTGATCGAGTTTCTTGCCTTGCCACTCGGTGAGCTTGGCACCGAACTTCTGCCGGCCCTTGTGGCTATCGAGATGGACGGTCCAGTACTCCCGGGTCTGGAACGCGCGGATCTCGATCTCGCGCTCACAGATCAGGCGTAGCGCCGGGCTCTGCACCCGGCCGGCGGAAAGACCCGAGCGCACCTTGCGCCACAGCAGCGGCGACAGGTTGAAGCCCACTAGGTAATCGAGCGCGCTGCGCGCCTGCTGCGCGTTGACCAGGTTGTTGTCGATGTCGCGCGGGTTGGCCACCGCTTGCTTCACTGCCGATTCGGTAATCTCGTGAAATACCACGCGCTTGAAGGTCTTTTCGGGCGTGAGCAGCTTCTTGCCCTTGAGGATTTCCAGGATGTGCCAGGAAATCGCCTCGCCTTCGCGGTCCGGATCGGAAGCGAGATAGACGTGGTCGGCCTGCTTGACCGCATCGCAAATGGCGTCGACATGCTTCTTGTTCTTGTCGATCACCTGGTACTTCATCTTGAAGTCGTGCTCGGTGTCGACCGAGCCGTCCTTGCGTACCAGCCCGCGTACGTGACCGTAGGAAGCGAGGATCTGGAAATCCTTGCCCAGGTACTTTTGCAGGGTCTTGGCCTTGGACGGCGACTCAACGATCAGGAGATTGGCGGGCATGGGGGAGTTCGCGAGTGATGGCGCTTTATTAATTAGGGGTGGAACTGCGGCTGCGCAAGCGGAGGAATGTTTCCGGTCGCACCCGCCTGGTCCTGCATTTAGTCAGTGCAGCGTGGCGCCGTCGCGCCCGAACAGGATGTCCTCGATCAACAGCACGGCACCATCCCGGCGCTTGTGCCATGCGACCATCAACACCCAGTGCTTCAATTGCTCAATGCTGCAGACGGTCAGCGCCGCGGCGCGTACGCGGTCGAGCACCAGCTCGGTCTGGGCGGCATCCAAGGCACCCGCATGCGCCAAACCATACCAGTAGCGCAGCGCTTCCGGGCTCATTGCAGCGATTTCCTGCGGATGCAACTGGCGCGCCAGGTGGCGCCCTGCCAACGCGGCATAGGGGCCGTCGTCGAGTCGGGCCAGATCGCCAAGCCAGGCCATCGCCTCGCCGATCTCGTCGTCCTCGAAGCCCGCGTCGGCCAGCTCGCTCGCGAGCTTGGGCACGTCGGGCATGCCCTCGGCGTGGAAAAAGACCTGAAAAAGGTAAGCAAGTACATCCAGCATCGTGATATTCGGGGTGATGACACCAAAGCAAAAAACCATCCCGCAGGATGGTCAGGCCTGTCGCTGATAGCGACCTCCTGGCAAGGTGGTGACGGCCCCCGCCATTTCCAAGCCCAGCAGAATTGCGCAGAGCGCATCCGCAGTCAAGCCGCAGCGCACGAGCAGCGTATCGAAGTCGACCGGATCATAACCGGCCACATCCAGTACCGAACGCTCGATTTCGCCCAGCGGCAGTACCGGGTCCGCGCGTACCGGCCGGCAGGCCGCGTCGTGCCAACCCAGTTCGGACAGGATATCGTCCGCCGACTCGACGAGCTTAGCGCCGTCCTTGATCAGGCGATGACAGCCGCGCGCCACCGGCGAATGAATGGATCCGGGAATGGCGAATACTTCGCGCCCCAGGTCGGCGGCCTGACGGGCGGTAATGAGCGAGCCACTGCCCAGCGCGGCTTCGACCACCAGCACCCCCCGGGTCAATGCGGCAATCAACCGGTTGCGACGTGGAAAGTGCTCGGCCTTCGGCGGCGTGCCGAGGACGAACTCCGAAATCATCAAGCCATGCTCGGCAATCTCGTGCGCCAGCGATACATTGCCCGCCGGGTAGACGCGATCGAGGCCGGTGCCAACGACCGCAATGGTCGATCCTACCTCCTTGAGCGCCCCGCGATGCGCGGCTGCGTCGATGCCGGCGGCGAGGCCACTGACCACGGTCAAGCCGCCCGCGCTCATGCTCTGGGCGAAGGCACTCGCATGCTCCAGCCCCTGCGGGGTGGCATTGCGGCTGCCGACCACCGCGAGTGCTGCAGCGGACAACAAATCGACGCGCCCCTTGCAGAACAGCAGCGGCGGCGCATCGGGCAGATCAAGCAGCGATCGCGGATAGTCGTCGTCGGCCAGCGTGATCAAATGATTGCCCGGCTCGGCCAGCCACGCCAGATGCCGCGCGACCGCGTCGTCCTCTCCGCCTTCGGCCACCGCCTTGAAACCGCGGATCAGGCCATGGTCCAGATGCGCGGACAGCGCCTGCTCGGAAGCAAAAAGCGCGGCTTCGGGGCTTCCGAAACCGCGCAGCAGGGCGAGCTGGCGCCGGGCACCGACGCCGGGCACCAGCGCGAAACGCAGCCAGTGCCCGAGATCAGCCTCGTTCATTCGGGAGAACGAACCTCGTCCGCCACGTTGATCGGCAGGGTGCTGTTCATCACCAGGCCATACGAAATCTCCGGGAACACACGGTAAATAAAGACGTTGCCGCTCTTCTCACCCGGTGTGTAGCGGTCCGGCTCATCCACGGTTTCCTTCTTGATCAGGCGCGGCGCCTTGTACGCCTCCATCACGCTACCGATGTCCAGGCCATCAACGCTGCCGCGGTTGATCACGATGGTGGTGTACTGCCCCGCCTCGGCCACGCCGCCATACGCCGAAACCACCTTGCCAAGCACGGTCTGCGACGGTGCATGCGGGGTGAAGTTCATGAAGGGCTGGTCCTCCGCCCGCAGCAGGCGACTACCTACCGCCACTTCTTCACGGTTGCCGATGATGTGCATGGTCGAGACATCGCCCGGGACATCCAGCGTCGCATCACCCAGATAATCGACTTCGTTGCCGATGATGCGCTTGCCCTCGGGATCGTCCGGATCGATCAGCGGACGGCCCGGACGGAAGATGTGCCAGGTGCTGCCGATTTCACCGGCGAGCCCAACGGCGTAGACCTTGTCGCCTGCGGTGAAATAGACGCGGTCATCGGGGCCGGCGGCAATGCGCGGCGCGGCTTGCATCTCGACCGGATCGATCACCAGCGGGCGATTGAGGAAAGGCTTGATCGCGCGGAACGGAATGCTGGGCGCAGCATCGCCAGCCAGCGATTCGATGCGGGTGCGCGGGCCCAGCTTGAGCACGCCGCTGGTGCGGCCATTGTTCTTGCTGTCGCGCAGCAGGCGCAGCCGCGGCTGCGCGCCGGAGCGATCGAGCACGATCACGTCACCGGGGTAGATCCAGTGCGGATTCTTGATTTCTTCCTTGTTGAGCTGCCAGATTTCAGGCCAGCGCCAGGGTTTCTGCAGGAATTTTCCTGATATATCCCACAAGGTGTCGCCCTTGACGACCACGTAGCGATCCGGTGCGTTTTCCTGCAGCGCCAGCGTATCGGCGTACACGGAACCAACGCAGCCGCTGATCACCAAAAGTAGGGATATAATCTTTTTTCGCATGGCGACGCTCATTGATTATTGTTGCCGGCACGGCCGGTGGACGGGGCTGCAATGCGTGGAGCACGAATGCGCACGATACTGAAGCCGCTGCGGTAGCCCTGAATTACCGCCATTTGATTCTGCATATATTCTTTTTTCGCCGCAAGCTAACATGGCCCTACTCAATATCCTGCAATATCCCGACGAACGCCTGCATACAGTCGCCAAACCGGTCACCGTATTCGACGATACGCTGCAAAAGCTGATCAACGATATGGCTGAGACGATGTACGAGGCGCCGGGCATCGGTCTGGCGGCCACACAAGTGAATGAACATATCCGCCTGATCGTCATCGACCTGTCGGAAGAACGCAACAATCTGCTGGTGCTGATCAATCCCGAAATCGTCGAGATGGACGGCAAGACCACCTACGAGGAAGGCTGTTTGTCGGTGCCCGGCATCTACGAAGAGGTCGAGCGCGCCGACCACATCAAGGTACAGGCCCTCGATCGCAATGGCCAGCCATTCGAAATCAGCACCGGTGAGCTCCTCGCGATCTGTATCCAGCATGAGATAGATCACCTGGATGGCAAGGTCTTTGTCGAGAAACTCTCGCGGCTGAAGCTGCAGCGCATCGTGCAGAAGTTGAAGAAGAACCAGCGCAAGACCATGTGATCAACCAAGAAGGGGGCGCAAAGCCCCCTTCTCCATCCGGTGGCCCGTCCATGAAACTGATTTTTGCCGGCACCCCCGATTTCGCCGCCAGCGCCCTCGCCGCCCTGATCGCGGCAGGTCACGAGATCGTGCTGGTGCTCACCCAGCCGGATCGCCCTGCCGGCCGTGGCATGAAGCTGACCGCATCGCCGGTCAAGCAGCTGGCCGAGCAGCACGGACTGCCGGTCTACCAACCGGAAAAACTGCGCTCGCCCGAACAACAGGCGCCACTGGTCGCCATTGATGCAGACGTGATGATCGTCGCCGCCTACGGCCTGATCCTGCCGCAGGCGGTACTGGACCTGCCGCGCCTGGGTTGCCTCAATATCCACGCCTCGCTGCTGCCGCGCTGGCGTGGTGCGGCCCCCATCCAGCGCGCCATCGCCGCTGGGGACTTGGAGACCGGTATCACCATCATGCAGATGGACGCCGGGCTCGATACCGGCGACATGCTGTCCATCCACCGCACGACTATCACCACCGACGATACCGCGCAGACACTGCACGACAAGCTCGCCGCGCAAGGCGCTGCGGCCATCGTCGCGGCGCTGGCCGATCTGCCTGCCTTGCAGGCGACCAGGCAAAAGCAGCCGGCCGAGGGCGTCACCTACGCCGAGAAGCTGAAGAAGGAAGAAGCGCAGATCGACTGGCGCCTGCCAGCAACCGAGATCGACCGCACGATCCGTGCGTTCAACCCCTTTCCATCCGCCCAGACACTGCTGGATGGCACCCCGCTCAAGATCTGGACGGCCCGCACGACAGCGGGCACCGGGGAAGCCGGCACGGTGCTTGCCTGCGGCAAGGATGGCATCGTCGTCGCCTGCGGCGCGGGCGCGCTATCGATCGCCGAGCTGCAAAAAGCGGGCGCGAAGCGCGTGGATGCAGCCGCCTTCCTGGCGGGAAACCCGCTCGCCGTCGGCAGCCGGCTGGGTTAGTTTAGTTGTCCTATTACTTGCTCATGCGACCCACGTCGCGCCGGCCCAAGGCTCAACCATGTATCTGACTCAAAAACTGGCAAGCCAGGCGCTCGGCCAGGTCCTGGCGGGCCGCACGCTGACCGATGCCCTCGCCGCGATCTGGCAAGGCCAGCCCGACCTGCGCCCGCAACAACGCGGCGCCATCCAGGATCTGTGCTACGGCTCCTTGCGCCACCTGGGCCTGCTCGAACACGTGCTCGGCCAGTTGCTGCGCAAGCCCTTGTTCGAGGACGAGCTGCGCATGCTGCTCCTGGTGTCGCTCTACCAGCTGCATTTCACGCGTGCCGCGCCCTATAGCGTGGTCGACCATGCGGTCAAGGTAGCAACCCATGTCGGCAGCGGCGGCGGCAAGGGCCTCGTCAATGCCATCCTGCGCAACTTCCTGCGCAGCAAGGACACGCTACTGGGCAACGCCAACCGCACCGAACGCGGACTCTGGTCGCATCCGCAGTGGTGGATCAACGCCCTGCGCGACGCCTACCCGAAGCGCTGGCAGGCCATATTGTCGGCCAGCAACCTGCACCCGCCGTTGACGCTGCGGGTGAATCGCCGGCGCGAGACCGTCGACAACTACCTCAAGCGCCTGGCCGAGGCCGGCATTGCCGCGAGCCCGCTTGGCGAGGCCGCCATCAATATCCACCGCCCGATCGGCATCGACCAGTTGCCCGGCTTCCTGGACGGCGACGTATCGGTGCAGGACTGGGGCGCGCAACGCGCGGCGCTGTTGCTTGACGTCAAGGATGGCCTGCGCGTGCTCGATGCGTGCGCGGCGCCCGGCGGCAAGACCGGCCACATCCTGGAGCTGGCCGATGTGGCGCTGACCGCCATCGATAGCGACGCGAAGCGACTTTCGCGCGTGCATGACAACCTCAAGCGGCTCCAGCTCTCGGCCACGCTGGTTGCGGGCGACGCCAGCAATCCGGCGCTGTGGTGGGACGGCACGCCGTTCGACCGGGTGCTGGCCGACGTGCCCTGTTCGGCCACCGGCGTGGTGCGGCGCAATCCGGACATCAAGTGGCTGCGGCGCCCCGAGGATTTCGTCGGTTATTCCCGCCAGCAAGCCGAAATGATCGATGCGCTGTGGGCGCTCGTGGCGCCGGGGGGCAAACTCCTCTATGCTACGTGCTCCATCTTTCCGGCCGAGAACGCCGAGCAAGCCACGGCCTTCGCGGCACGGCATGCCGATGCGCAGCGCTTGCCGCTGCCAGGCGGCCTGCCCGACGATGGTCAGCTACTGCCCACGCCCGAGCACGATGGCTTTTTCTACGCCCTTTTCGAGAAGATCACCGCCCAGCCTGCTGGCTAGCCTTGTCGCGCTCGTGCTGGCCTGGGTGCTGTGCATTCCGGCGAGCGCGCAAGAGCCTGGCATCCGGGTGCGCGACGCCAGCTTCGACTACGCGGGCGACCATATCGAGCTCGCAGCGCGCTTCGACGTCACGCTCAAGCCCGGGCTGGAAGATGCGCTTGCCAACGGCTTCACGCTGCCCTTCAGCTACGAATTCCAGCTCACCCGGCCCCGGGCCTATGCGTGGTGGAAGAGCGTCGCCAACTGGTTCGACCCTACCGCCCAACTCAACTACCGGCTGTCCTATCACAACCTGTCGCGCCAGTACCGCCTGCACCTGGGCAGCTTTTATCGCAGCTTCGCCACGCTGTCCGACGCATTGACCGCGCTCGGCGTGGTACGCAACTGGGAAGTGCTCGTCGGCAGCGATCTGGCCCGCGACAAGGAGCCGCTCTCCGGCCGGGTGCGGCTGCGGCTCGACGTCTCGCAACTGCCCAAGCCGCTGCAGCTCTCCGCGATGGGCAAGGACGACTGGGTATTGTCCTCCCCCTGGATCGAGCTCAAGCGCGGCGAAGTGGCTCCGCAAGCGCTGGAGGACGCGCCATGAGACGCGCGCTCATCATCGTCGCTTCGCTTGGCACCATCTTGCTGTTCCTGCTGGCCACCGCGGCCGGCAAGACCTCGACCTTCGCCGATTACTACGACGAGCTGCTGATCCTCAACGCGCTGCTGCTGGCCGGCCTGCTGTTCCTTGTCGGTGCGCGGCTGTGGGAGCTGGTGCGCAAGGTGCGCGCCAAGGTGTTCGGCTCCAGGCTCACGCTGCGCATGGTGCTGATGTTCGCCCTCGTCGCTGTGCTGCCTGGCACGCTGGTGTACACGCTGTCGGTACAGTTCCTCAACAAGTCGATCGAGAACTGGTTCGATGTTCGCGTCGACAACGCGCTCGACCGCGGCCTTAATCTGGGTCACAACGCGATCGACTACCAGCTCACCGACTTGTCGCGCAAGGCGCGGGTCGTCGCGCTCGACATCCACGACGACCGTGGCACCGAACTGCTCAATCGGCTGACACGCTACCGCGAACAGCTGGGCGTGCAGGAAATCTCGGTGTTCGACGATTCGGGCAATACCATCGCCCACATCGGTAACGAAAACGCCGGGTTGTTTCCAGATCTGCCCGATCGCAACAGCCTGCGCAGTGCCAGTAATGAATCGCTGAAGCGGCTGGAAGCGGTGTCGGGCGGTGCGCTGACTATGCGCGTGATCGTGCCGATCACCGGCGCGCGCTGGGGCAGCAAGCAACGGCTGCTGCAGATCATCCAGCCGGTGCCGGAACAACTGGCTGCCGACGCCGAACTGGTGGAACAGGTACGCAGCGACTACAAGCAGCTATCCCAGTCGCGCAGCGGCCTCAAGCTGGTCTACACGCTGACGCTGACGCTGGCCCTGCTGATGGCACTCCTGGGCGCGCTTGCGCTCGCCATCTACCTGTCCGACCGGATCGCGGCACCGCTTTCCATGCTGGCACGCGCCACCCGCGCGGTGGCTTCGGGCGATTTCACGCAGCAGCAGCCCGTAATCAGCCGCGACGAGCTCGGCATCCTCACCCAGTCGTTCAATCGCATGACGCGTCAGCTTGCCGATGCCCGCGCCTCGCTGGAACTGCACCAGACCGAGCAGGCCGCGGCCAACGCTTACCGGCAGGCCATTCTGGGCTCGCTCTCCGCCGGCGTGCTGTCATTCGACGAGCACTGGCAGCTCGCCTCCAGCAACCAGAGCGCGCAGCGCATCCTCGGCATCGATCCGGCCGCGCTCTCCGGCCTGGTGCTGGAACAATGGCCGGAACGCTACCCGGCGCTCGCCGGTTTCTGTGACACCATCGCCGCCGGCTTCGCGCAGGACGACGAGCACTGGCAGCGCCAGGTGGAGATCGTCGACACCCGGGCATTGAACGTGCGTGGCACGCCGCTGTGGGTGGAGGATATCGAGCAGCGTCGCGGTTTCCTCGTGGTGTTCGACGACATCACCGAGCTGATTTCCGCGCAGCGCGATGCCGCCTGGGGCGAAGTGGCCCGGCGACTGGCACACGAGATCAAGAACCCGCTCACGCCGATCCAGCTTTCGGCCGAGCGGCTGGAATTCAAGCTCGCCGACAAGCTCGACCCAGCCGGCGCCGAGTTGCTCACCCGCAATACGCAGAATATCGTCAAGCAGGTGCAGGCGCTCAAGCAGATGGTCGACGCGTTCCGCGACTACGCGCGCCAACCCACCGGCAAGAAGAAACCGCTCGATCTGCAGCAACTGCTCAGCGACGTACTGGTACTCTACGAGGCAGCCCCGGTCACTCGCATCGACCAGGCCCACGCGCCGCTCGCCATCGAGGGCGACGCGACCCATCTGCGGCAGGTGATCCACAACCTGCTGCAGAATGCGCAAGACGCCTTACAGGGCTGCGAGCCGAGGGACGGTAGCCTGCAAATTTGCGTGCGCACCGAGAAAGCCGATAAATTTGCCCGGCTCACGGTGGAAGATAACGGATGCGGTTTCCAGGCCGACATCCTGGCTCGGGCATTCGAGCCTTACGTCAGTACCAAGCAAAAGGGGACGGGTTTGGGGCTGGCAATCGTGAAAAAAATCATCGAAGAGCACCGGGGCCGGATTACCGCCGGTAACCGGGAAGAAGGCGGCGCTTTCGTACGGATAGAACTGCCGCTCATGGAGGGATGTGAAGTTGCATAGTCAGGATATTTTGGTCGTCGACGACGAAATCGGTATACGCGAGCTGTTGTCGGAGATCCTGCAGGACGAGGGATACAGCGTCGCGCTGGCGGAAAACGCCGAAAAGGCGCGCCAGCTGCGCAATCTGGCCCAGCCTCGGCTGGTGCTGCTCGATATCTGGATGCCCGATACCGATGGCGTCACACTGCTGAAGGAGTGGGCCCGCAATGGCCAGCTCACGATGCCGGTGGTGATGATGTCGGGCCATGCCACCATTGATACCGCGGTCGAAGCCACCCGCATCGGCGCGCTCGATTTCCTCGAAAAGCCCATCGGCCTGCAAAAACTGCTGACCGCGGTCAAGCGCGCGCTGATCCAGCCCGTCGTCGACCATCGCTCCGCCGCGCCCACGCTGGCACGACTGGGCGAGGCCGAGGCGATCAAGGAACTGGCGATTGCGCTCGACGTGGCATCCGCCGCCGATGGCGCGGCCATCCTGCTGGTTGGCTCACCCGGCGTCGGCTTCGAGCACTGCGCGCGCTACCTCACGCCGCCGGGCCGCCCCTTCGTCGCGCCACTGTCGAACGAAGACTACGTGACCGCGCCGCAAGAGCTCGCGACCAAGGCTGCGGGCGGCACGCTGTTTCTGCGCGACCTGGCTTATCTCGACCGCCGCGCGCAGGCCGGGCTCAAGAGCGTGCTCGCCAAGCTTGAGCGCAACAAGGTGCGCCTGGTTTCCGCGTCCAGCCGCCCGCTCGACGCGCTGGCTGGCAGCGTCGACCCGGAACTGCTGAAGGCGTTGTCGCAGCTGATCGTGCCGGTGCCGTCGCTCGCCGAACACCGTGAGGACATCCCGCGCATCGCCGAGGCCCTGCTGACGGAGGCGGTCACCACCAACAAGCTGGGGCCGCGCCGCTTCAGCAACGCCGCGCTGCAGCTCCTGGCGCGCCAGGAATGGCCGGGCAATCTCGACGAGCTCGCCAACGTGGTCAAGAGCTTGGCGCTGACCGGGCGCGACGGCGAGATCGATCTCGCCCCGGTGTCGCGCATCCTGTCGCAGTTCACCCCAGGCGGCGTGGCACCCGCGCTGCCGACCTCGGGCGACAGCGGCGCGCCATCCAGCGTCGATCTGGACCTGCCGTTGCGTGAAGCGCGCGACCAGTTCGAGAAATACTATCTGGAACGCCAGATCGAGCTGTCCGGCGGCAATATGAGTCGGGTTGCCGAGCGCATCGGCCTGGAGCGTACCCACCTCTACCGCAAGCTCAAGCAACTGGGCATCACCATGCCGAAGAAACAACGGCCCGCGGAAGAAAGCTAAGGCAGGCGCGCCGTGGCCAACATCCTCATCCTCGGCGCCGGGCGGGTTGGCAGCTCGGTCGCCGAACAACTAGTCCACGAGCGCTACAACGTCACCCTGGTCGATGAGAATCCGGCCAACCTCAAGCCATTGCAGGACAAGCTCGATCTGCGCACGGTCGTCGGCCACGCCACAAGCCCGGTCACGCTGGAAGCCGCCGGCGTGCGCGATGCTGACCTGTTGCTCGCCGTCACCCCCAGCGACGAGCTCAATCTCGTCGCCTGCAAGATCGCGCAACAGCTCTATAACGTGCCGACGCGCCTCGCCCGCATCCGCAACCAGGATCTGCTCACACACGACGCGTTGCTGGGCGATGCGGGCTTCGGCGTCGACCATGTGATCACCCCGGCGCAGATTGTCACCGACTACCTGGCGGCACTGGTGCGCACGCCCGAGGCCTTGCAGGTGCTCGATTTCGCGGGCGGCCGTGCCCAACTGGTCGTGGTGCGCGTCGACGAGAACGCCGCCATGGCCGGCAAGCGGCTGGGCCAGCTCGATGAACTGCTGCCCGATATCGACCGCCGCATCGTCGGCATCTATCGCCGCAATCGCTACATCTACCCCGATGGCGACACCCCACTCGAAGTCGGCGATGAAGTCTTCGCCCTCGCCGCGCGCAAACACATCCGCGCGGTGATCGGCGCGCTGCATGGCGAGAAACGGCGGGTGCGCCGCATCACCATCGCCGGTGGCGGCAATGTCGGCTACCGACTCGCGGCCGAACTCGCCGGCGAAGCCCAGATCAAGCTGATCGAAACCAATCGCGCTCGCGCCGCCTGGCTGGCCGAGGCGCTGCCCGGCGTACTTGTGCTGGCCGGCGAAGCCACCGACGAGGCCTTGCTCGAAACCGAGCAGATCGAGCGTGCCGACCTCTACCTCGCGCTGACCAGCGACGACGAGGACAACATCATGTCGGGCCTCCTGGCCAAGCAGATGGGCGCGAAGAAGGTGATCGCCATCATCAACCGTTCGCGCTACGTCGGCCTGCTGCAGGGTAGCCGGATCGACGTGGCCATCTCGCCAGCGCAGGCCACCATAGGCTCGTTGCTCGCCTTCGTGCGCCAGGGTGACATCGTCGCGGCGCACAGCCTGCGTCGCGGCACCGCCGAGGCACTGGAAATCGTCGCGCACGGCAGCCGCAGCACCTCGCGCATCGTCGGGCGCAGCGTGGCCGAGCTGCGCCTGCCTGCCGGCATCTATTTCGCCGCAGTCGTGCGCGGCGACGAGGTGCTGATCCTGCACCACGACACGGTGATCGCAGCCGACGACCACGTGATCGTGTTCATCGACAACAAGCGGCGCATCCGCGAAGTCGAGCAGATGTTCGCAGTCAAGCTCGGCTTTTTCTGATGGCCCGCGAGGCGTACGTCCAGTCGACCATACGCAGCGTGCCCTATCGTGTGCTGCCCACGGTCAATGTGCTCGCCCGCGTCGCGGCCATTTTTTCGCTCAGCATGCTGCTGCCCATCGCGGTGGCCTGGCAGGGCAACGACGCCGGGCTGATGCCCTTCGTTCAAGCGCTGGGCGCGCTGCTGCTTGCCAGCGTCGTCGTCATCGCCGCCACGCAGCGCTTTCAGCGCGAACTCGGTGCCCGGGACGGCTTCGTGCTGGTGGTCGGGCTGTGGACCGCGCTGCCCGCCGCCGCCGCCGTACCCCTGCTGCTGTACCGGCCCGAGCTCGGTTACAGCTATGCCTATTTCGAGGCGATGTCCGGGTTGACCACCACCGGCGCCACCGCCCTGAGCGGCCTCGACCAGCTGCCCGCCTCGATCAATCTGTGGCGCCACCTGCTGAACTGGCTGGGCGGCATGGGGATACTGGTGCTGGCCGTGGCCATCCTGCCGCTGCTCGGCGTCGGCGGCATGCAGCTGTTCAAGGCCGAGACGCCGGGGCCGATCAAGGACGCCAAGCTCACGCCGCGCATCCGCGAAACGGCGCGCAATCTCTGGCTGATCTACGCCGCACTGACGTTGGCGTGCGCGCTGCTGCTGCACTACGCCGGGGGCATGGGATTATTCGATGCGGCCTGCCACGCCATGTCGGCACTCAGCCTTGGCGGTTTCTCCACGCATGATGCCAATGTCGGCCACTTCGATTCAGCGCTGGTCGAAGCCATCCTGATCGTGTTCATGCTGATCGCCGCGACCAACTTCGCCACGCACTACCTGGCACTGGCCGGGCGCCGGCTTTCGGTTTACTGGCGTGATTCCGAGTTCAAGGCCATGCTGCTGCTCGTCATCACCAGCACGCTGCTGCTGGCCTTCGTGCCATGGCTGCACGCAGTCTATCCGGACTACGGCATGGCGCTGCGCCATGTGGCTTTCAATCTGGTGTCGGTTGCCACCGGTTCAGGCTTTGCCAGCGCCGATTTCGGCCAGTGGCCCATCGTGGTGCCGCTCGCCATGCTGTTCCTGTCCGGCATCACCGCCTGCGCCGGTTCGACCGGCGGCGGCATCAAGATGATCCGCGCGCTGGTGCTGATCCGCGAGGCCAGCCGCCAGTTCACCACCTTGCTGCACCCCAGTGCGGTGCGGCCGCTGAGAGTGAATGGCATTTCGCTGTCCGGCCAAGTGGTGTTTGCCGTGCTCGGCTTTATCTTTCTCTACTTCATGAGCATCACCGTGCTCACCTTCACGCTGCTGCTGTCTGGCCTGGATTTCATTTCCAGCCTCACCGCCATCGTCGCCTGCATCAACAACGCAGGTCCTGGCCTGGGCGTGATCGGCCCGGCGTCCAACTACGGCGTGCTGAGCGAGTTCCAGGTCTGGGTCTGCTCGTTTGCCATGCTGCTGGGCCGGCTGGAAGTGTTCTCGGTGCTGGTGCTCTTCACCCCGGCCTTCTGGCGCAGCTGAAACCAGTTGGCACCCGCCCTTCGGCGGCGCCCGAGCCACACCGGGCTTAGCCGCGTCGACGAACGAGTTCACTGGCAATTTCGTTTCCGAGTGACCAGCGCCGCCGTGCGCAAAGAACCACAGGTGGTGGCCAGGCGAGGCAGTGGAGCTACTCGGCGACTTCTACGCGGCCACGGCCGGAATGCTTGGCCCGATAGAGTGCCTCGTCGGCGCGCAGCACCAGCGCCCGGCCGTTTTCCTCGGCGCCAAGCAGGGCCACGCCCGACGAGAAACTGACGTCGATGCGCTGGGTGTGGTGCATGAACGGCGTCTTGCCGGCCACCAGCCGCATCCGGTCGACCACGAAGCGCGCGCCGTTGAGATCGGTTTCCGGCAATAGCAGCAGGAACTCCTCGCCACCGTAGCGCACCAGCATGTCGCTTTCGCGTAGCACCGCGCGGGCGAGGTTGGCCACATGCACGAGCACCTGGTCGCCCACCATATGGCCGAAACGATCGTTGATCTGCTTGAAGTCGTCGAGGTCGAACAGCACCACCGACAGCTTGCCGCCGCTACGCTGCGCGCGCTTCACTTCGCGTACCAGCAGATGATCGAGCCCCTGCCGGTTCAGCGTTCCGGTCAGCGCATCCTGCTCCAACAGCTTGCGGTTGAAGGAGAGGTCTTCCTCGATCCGCTTGACCGAATCGCGGATGGTCGAGATGTCTTCGTGCGAGGCCGATACCGTGGCGTGCAAGGTATGCGTGGAGCTGATGATGTCCTCGAGCAGGTCTTCCATCGTGGCGCGAGTCTGCTCGACAGCCACGGACGCCTCGAAGCCGGTGCGCCGCGTATGCTGCAGATGCCCCAGGCTCACGGCCATGTTCTGCCCGCTTTCGGACAGCGATTCGAGCAGGCTGGCCGTGGTATCGACCGCCTCGGCCAGCGCGTCGTCGAGCTTGCACAACACCTGCCAGGCATGCTGCAGTTCGTCACTGCTCTTGCTCTCTGGCGACTTGATGGTGACGATGGCGTTGTAGAATTGCGCGTAATTTTCCGGCGTGGGCGCCAGGCCGCGTTCTGCCAGACGCTTGAGCGCAATGCGCGCGATTTCCACCGGATTGACCGACGGCGTAGGAGACGTCATGGAGGCGAGGGTCTGTTGTAATGTTGGATGACAGAAAACAAGCGTTCGATTCTACGCAAGCCCCCTAACTGCGCCAAGCATTACCGATTGATTAATAAGTCTTTCATCATCTCAACTGAATTCTCCCCTATGCACATCCATATCCTCGGCATTTGCGGCACTTTCATGGGCGGAGTCGCCGCGCTGGCCCGCGCCGCCGGCCATACCGTCACCGGTTGCGACGCCGGCGTCTATCCACCGATGTCCACGCAACTTGAAGCGCTCGGCATCGAATTGATCGAAGGCTGGGATGTCAGCCAGCTCGACCTTGCGCCCGATCTTTTCGTCATCGGCAATGTGGTGCGGCGCGGTAACCCGCTGATGGAGGAGATCCTCAACCGCGGCCTGCCCTACACCAGCGGGCCCGAGTGGCTGCGCGACCATATCCTGGCCGGGCGCTGGGTGCTGGCCGTGGCCGGTACGCACGGCAAGACCACCACCAGCGCGATGCTGGCATGGATCCTGGAAGACGCTGGCCTCGCACCCGGTTTTCTGGTCGGCGGCGTGCCGGAGAACTTCGGGATCAGCGCGCGCCTACCCGGCACGCCACGCCAGGATCCGGCCAGCGTCTCGCCCTTTTTTGTGATCGAAGCCGACGAATACGACACCGCCTTTTTCGACAAGCGCAGCAAGTTCGTTCACTACCGGCCACGCACCGCCATCCTCAACAACCTCGAATTCGACCACGCCGACATTTTCGCCGACCTTGGAGCGATCGAAACCCAGTTCCACCACCTGGTGCGCACCGTGCCCGGCAGTGGCCGGCTGATCGTCAATGGCCGCGAAGAGAGCCTCGCCCGGGTGCTGGAGCGCGGCAGCTGGAGCGAGGTGGAGCGCTTCGGCGCTGCGGCCGGCTGGCAGATCGGCACGCGCCACGACGATGGCTTCGAGGTACTGCTGGACGGCGCACCGCAAGGCCGCCTGCGCTGGAGCCTGCTCGGCGAGCACAATGCCCTCAACGCCATCGCCGCGATCGCCGCCGCGCGCCACGTCGGCGTCACGCCCGAAGTCGCCATCGCTGCATTGTCGCGTTTCGAGAACGTGAAGCGCCGCATGGAGGTGAAAGGCGTCGCCGCTGGCGTGACCGTCTATGACGACTTTGCCCACCACCCCACCGCCATCGCCACCACGGTGGCCGGCCTGCGCCACAAGGTCGGAACCGCCCGTATCCTGGCGGTGCTCGAACCGCGTTCCAACACCATGAAGCTGGGCACGATGAAAGAAGCGCTCGCCGCCTCGCTCGCCGATGCCGACCTCACGTTTTGCTACAACGGCAACCTCGGCTGGAACCCGGCCGAGGCGCTGGCGCCGCTGGGCGCACGGGCACAGACGCACGACGACCTCGATGCCCTGGTCACGGCGATCACGGCTGCGGCGCAAGCTGGAGACCATGTGCTGGTGATGAGCAATGGTGGCTTTGGCGGCATCCACGGGAAGTTACTGACAGTCCTCGCCCGCCAAGCCGCGTAGCGTGACAGCACCGCCGCTCGCCCCACGGCGGTCGCTGACCAAATAATTGGTAAAAAGTTTCTATCTAAGAAAGATTTTTTTTGACAGCAGGCATGGAATCTCCGAACAATCGATGACAAATCATCGAGGCACCGTCGTGCACGTACTCAGGGGGAAAACCATGAAAACAGGTCTGTTCCAACTCGCTATCGCTGCCCTGGCGAGCTCGTTCTGTCTGACTCAACCCGCGCGCGCGACTGAGCAATCGGCAATCGACGAGGTCTACTCCGCTGCCTCGAAGGCAGCGCAACACGGACCGGCACACGTGGTGCTGGCCGACCAGGCCGTGCTCGACCTGCCCAAAGGCTATGCCTTCGTGCCCAAGGCCGAGGCGGCGCGCATGCTCGATGCAATGGGCAATGTGCCCGGAGACGACCTGCTCGGGATGGTGCTGCCCGAGGCCGAAGGCGCGAACTGGTTCATCGACATTAGCTTTGAGCGCGCCGGCTACATCAAGGATGACGACGCCAAGGACTGGGATGCCAGCGAACTGCTTGCCAACCTCAAGGAAGGTACCGAGGAAGGCAATAAGCTGCGGCACGAACGCGGCATCGCCGAGTTCGAGGTGATCGGCTGGGTGGAAAAGCCGGCCTATAACGCCGGCAGCCACCAGTTGGTCTGGGCCGCCAATATCCGCAACAAGGATGCGAAAGCCGGCGACGAGCAGAGCGTGAACTACAACACCTACGCACTGGGCCGTGAAGGCTACATCAGCATGAACCTGGTGACCGGCATGAATACCGTGGAAGCGGAGAAGCCCGAGGCGCAGCAACTGCTGGCCGCCCTCGCCTTCAACGACGGCAAGCGCTACCAGGACTTCAATGCCGATACCGACCACGTGGCCGAGTATGGCCTTGCTGCACTGGTCGCCGGCGTCGGCGCCAAGAAGCTCGGCCTGCTTGCGGTGATCGGCGCCTTTTTCGCCAAGTCATTCAAGTTGATCGCACTGGGCGCCATCGGGCTATTCGCCGCAGGCAGACGCTTCTTCGGCAACAAGGACGCATAAGCGCAAGACGCGGGCGGCCACCCACGCTGCCTCATCACCACCCGACTCGCTCAGGCTCCGGCGCCACGCCGGAGCGCTATCGGCCCGCACTGGCAGTCGTGTCTTGGCAATAAGCCACGAAAGCGTCGACGACACGCGCGAGCAGTTGTTCACCGAGTCACAACGAATGATTTGACATACCGCCCGACTTATCTGCGGGGAGTACCAGAGAGGAAAACATGAAGAAAGTGATATCCGCTATTGCGATGATGGCTGGCTTGTCCGCCTGCAATACACTGACATACCAGTTGCGGGACTACACCCCGCCCAAGGACGGCGAGCTCGCTCGTCTACGCGTTTTATCGACGGGCGTCGTTCGATTGATACCGGAGTCCAGCTGCATCAATGCATCGCTCGGAGACACTGGCATCGTAGCGAACGGGAATATGACCATCTTCACCAAAGCCCACAATGGCGCCAGCCTGGGCATGCCCAGCAGCACGGCCCCCAAGCCTGACGTTGTGAGCGCCGAAGTCTATATCCGAGCAAACAAGCCACTGGTACTGGACTTCGCGGATAGCGTTGGCACCGGTTTTTCGCAAACGGGAGGTCTGACCCTGGCTCACTCTTTGGCATGTGGAACCTCCGTCACATTTACACCCCTTCCCGGGCAGGACTACGAGGCCTACACGGCCTTTGAGAGTCTGGGAAAGAGTGGATATTGCGTCATTGTGGTCAAGAACCTGAACAACCCAGCCGAGAGCGTGCCAACTCAACGGATAAAAAGCTGCTCGAAGTAGCCCTTCCCGTCACCACCAGACGGGTGCCCAGGCTTCAGCGCCACTTAATCAGGCGCGGCGCGCTTGGCCGGCATGTCATCCGGGTTCAGGTAGGCGAAGGGCAGCCCGAGCAGTACGACACCGCCGACGATATTGCCCAGCGTGCTGTAGAGCAGGTTATGCCAGGCATCGGCATAGCCTATGCTCCCCTGCCCCAGTAGCGAGATGGCGAACGTCCCCATATTGGCGATCGAGTGTTCAAAACCAAGATAAAGGAACATGAACACGACCAGCAGCATGATCACGATCTTGGCAATGTCCTCCTTGCAGCGCAGCGCCAACCGCACCGCGAGGCACACGACCCAGTTGGCGAGGATGCCCTTGAAGAAGATCAGCTGTGCCGACTGATGCGCCTTGTGTGCCGCTCCCTCGTATAGCGCGTGTCCGGCGGGCAAGGCATCGATGGCACCGGCGCCCAGCAGCAAGCCAGCGACGACGACGACCCCGGCCAGATTGCCCAGATAGCACACGCACCAGAGCACGGCCGTCTGCCACCAGCTCGTCTTGCCCTCGGCGCTCGACACCGTCAGGTAGAGGGTGTTGCTGGTAAAGAGCTCGGTATGGGTAAACACGATGATGGTCAGCCCCACGCCGAAAAACAGCGATGCCACCACCTTGCCCCAAGGGCTGCCTTGCAGGTTCTGCACCAGCGCCCAATAGGTGAACACCGTGATGGTCAGGTACATGCCTGCCAGCACCGCGCGCAGCATATAGCGGCGCGGGTCGGTCTGCAGCAGCGTGAGCTTGCTCAGGCCGCTGTTGGCGGCCTTTTCAACGTGATTGCGATCGAACATGGATGACTCCTTGTTGCCCGCCGTGCACAGACTGCTACCACCAGACCGGTTCGGCCTCCAGCGCCACGCCGAAGCGCTGCTGCACCTCGGCCTGCACCGCCTGCGTGAGTGCGGCAACGTCGTTGCGCACCGCCCCCCCATGGTTCACCAGCACCAGCGCCTGACGCTCATACATGCCTACCGGCCCCAGGCGACGGCCCTTCCAGCCGGCCTGCTCGATCAGCCAGCCGGCCGCGAGCTTGCAGCGCCCCTCGCCTGCCGGATATGAAACCAGTGCCGGGTGCTCGGCGAGCAAGGCATCGCGCTGGGCGGCCAGGACGATGGGATTCTTGAAGAAGCTGCCTGCATTGCCGATCACCGCGGGGTCCGGCAGCTTGCGGCGACGCACATTGATCACCGCCTGCGCCACGCCTTGCGGCGTGCGCGGCAACGCAGCCGCGCCAAGCTCGGCCTCGATATCACCGTAGACGGTATGCAGCGTCACTGCCTTGGGCAGGCGGAACACCACTTCGCCGATCAGCCAGCGCCCGGCCTCGCCCTGCTTGAAGATGCTGTCACGATAGGCGAAGCGGCAATCGGCGTTGCGAAATACCCGTCGCTCGCCATCGGCAAGCGCATAGGCCGTCAGCTCGAACAGCGTGTCCTTGACCTCGACGCCATAGGCGCCGATGTTCTGGATCGGCGCGGCCCCGACGGTGCCCGGGATCAGCGACAGGTTCTCGAGCCCCGCCAGGCCCTGCGCCAGCGTCCATTGCACGAAGTCGTGCCAGTTCTCGCCGCCGCCCGCGGCCACGTAGACCGCCTGCTCGTCCTCGCCGACGATGCGCCGCCCAAGCAGCGCCACGCGCAGCGTCAATCCTTCCACCACCTCGGGCAGCACCAGATTGCTGCCACCACCCAGTAGCCGCCATGGCATCACCGCGAGCTGGGTATCGGCCCGCAACGCGGTCAGATCGCTCACTTCGGTGATCTCGGCGTAGTGCGCGGCACGGGCGGCAAGCCCCAGCGTATTGCGCGGCGTGAGATCAATATCGGTGAGGACTTGCGGCATGGAGAACTCCGGAGAAAGCGCGATTATCGGCGATCCGACAGTCCCGCGCATCGGCGCCAGGCAAGAAAAAACCGGCACGGTG
>NZ_JANBVF010000048.1 GCF_024437655.1 Chitinolyticbacter albus | reverse complement strand
ATCGGCCCGCAACGCGGTCAGATCGCTCACTTCGGTGATCTCGGCGTAGTGCGCGGCACGGGCGGCAAGCCCCAGCGTATTGCGCGGCGTGAGATCAATATCGGTGAGGACTTGCGGCATGGAGAACTCCGGAGAAAGCGCGATTATCGGCGATCCGACAGTCCCGCGCATCGGCGCCAGGCAAGAAAAAACCGGCACGGTGACCCGTGCCGGTTTCAGCTCACTGCAACAGCACTCGATTACGGCAAGGCGTTCAGCGCAGCCTTGGTCGGCTTCGAGAAGTTGAAGCCGTCGGTACGATCCCAGTTGATCGACCAGGTCATCACGCCGC
>NZ_JANBVF010000047.1 GCF_024437655.1 Chitinolyticbacter albus | reverse complement strand
CCATGCCAGAACCCCCAGACCGAAAGGCTGGGGGTTTTGCTTTGGTGGCGCACAAGGCCAAGGCACGGTGGACCCGCCACCTGCTCCTCAGGTGCGGCCTCAGCGATTCAGGTAGGTCCGGGCCAGCCCCAGGGTTTCGGCTGCGGTGAGGCCAACGCCGGCCGGGTGTTGATCGCGCCAATGGTCGGCCACGGCGCCATGGGCCCAGGTGGCCAGGCGTGCGGCATCCAGCGGCACCAGTCCTTGTGCGCAGATTGCGCTGATGAGGCCGGTCAGCACATCGCCTTGACCGGCGCTGGCCAGTGCGCCGTTGCCACTGCCATTGACCGAAGTCAGTTGCTCGGGAGACGTGCAAAGTGTACCGGACCCCTTGAGCACCACCGTGCAACGGTAGTGATCGCGTAAGCGCGCCACGGCGGCGAAGCGATTGTCCTGTATGGCGGCGGTATCGCAGCCCAGCAAGCGCGCCGCCTCGGCCGGATGCGGCGTGATGATCGTGGGATATTGCCGCTGTTGGAGCTGTTGGCCGAGGGAAGGGGTCTCAGCGACGAGATTGAGCGCGTCGGCGTCCAGCACGACAACCTTGGTCGCAGCCAAGGTCAAAGCGAGCATCTGCAAAGCTTCGGCGCTGCGACCAAGGCCCGGGCCAATCGCGATTGCGTCGCTGGGGGCCTCCAGCGTGTGGCGCGCAGAATTGAGCATAAGCTCGGGCTGCTGCGGATCGAGATGGAGCGCATCGTCGAGCAAACCGACGTGTACTTTGCCGGCGCCGGCGTGCAGCGCGGCCCGACCGGCCAACAAGGCCGCCCCGGCCATTCCTCTGGCACCACCGATCACGACCACGCTGCCAAAGCTGCCCTTGTGCGAAGCATGGATTCTGGGGGCGAGCCTCGGCGCGTTGCCACCCTCGATCAAGAGATAGTCGGGGCTGTCGGGCAGTGTCACTCCGAGTTCGAGGAAACTCACCTTTCCGGCTAGGTCACGCCCCATCCCGGTGTACAGGCCGGGCTTGTTGCCCAGCAGCGTCAATGTATGGGCGGCCCGGACGGCCACCCCTGGCGCGTGGCCGGTATCGGCATCCAGTCCACTGGGCACGTCGATCGCAACAATGAGAGCCTGGCTGCGGTTGATCGCAGCTATCCAGTTGTCCGCAGGACTGCGTGGCGCATGCTGAAGACCGATACCGAACAAGCCATCCAGCAGCAGCCCGCCATTTCCAGTGGGCGGCGTCTCGACCACGTCCAGGCCCTGCTCCAGCTCGGGGTGGCGGCAGGAACCCAGGCGATGCACCCGTACCGGCCAGCCTGCCGAGCGTAGCTGCGAGGCGGCAATCAAGGCATCCCCGCCATTATTGCCGGGGCCGGCCACCACCGTGAGGGGTTGGAGCGGGAAGTGATCCTGGATCCACGCGGCAATGGCCGCCCCTGCGCGCTGCATCAGTGGCGGCTGTGCCGTTGCATGCAGGGCTTCGAGCGTACGTAGCGTGCGACTGGAAAAAAGGGCGCAGGCCATCAGTGTTCTCGTTCCAGGCGTTGGCGTTCCAATTGCGCCAGGTAGCGCTGGATCGCATTCGCCTGCGTGGTATTGAGCCCCCGCATGCGAAAGCCGTAGTGCAGCGCAGGCGGACCCTGTTTGTGCGCGACTTCGGTAATGGACTGCAGCTTGAGCTCGGCCTCGATCAGCATGCCGTTGGGCAAGGTGAAACGGCAGGATTCGTAGGCTTGGCCGACCTGAAGGTCGAGGGGTCGCTCTGTCAGCAATCCCAGCCCCTCTTGGCTTAGATCGGCGATGACCAGCAAGACGCCGAGTGCGGTCAACTCGCAATAGATGGGATGTGCCAGCGGCAATTCCAGTCGATAGTTGCGTCGACGTTGCAGGCATAGCATTTGGTCGGGTAAAGCAATCAACAAGGTCGGGCGACCCTGATGGCTTCCCTCTTGTACCGTAGCGCCATCAAACTGATGCTTGACGCCACGCAGCTGAGTCACGACGGTAATCCCTTGTTTGAGCAGTCGCTGATTGAATGCTTCCTGTGGGGCGGGGTCCAGATGCAGGTGCTGCTCGGTCAGGCCAAGCAGGGTGCTGATGGCAAACGGCTCGCGCAATCCACGCGGATAAAGGCAGAGCAATTCGCGGTGCGTCAGCAGATAGTGCAGCAAATGGGCGAGCTGAACAGGGTCGCTGACCAGATAGGGATCCGGATCATTGAGATAAACGGGTATCAGACTGGGGCGTAGCATGGCGGGGCCCGATCGGGCCGAACCGTTCACAGCATGGCAGACGGTTCGGTGAGCAACTGTATGACTTGATCCAGCCGCGCGCGTTCTTCGCGTTTTACGTTCTGCCGCTCTGCGTTATGCGGTCGCACATGCAGCTTGACCACGCTGTCGTCGAACCAGAAGGCCAGCGTGGGATGGTCCGCGAAGCGCGGCGAGTTGCGCGGATCCAGGTGTTCGTAGTTGACACGTTCGTTGAGCAGAAAGAGTTCCACGCTCTTGGGGTCGTCGAGAAACAACAGCAGGTTGATGTCCGAATGCTCGCTGGCCACGCCATTCAGGACCGATCCGGTCAGATAGGGCTGGAATGGCGACAACCAGCGCATCACCTGGATCGCCTTGCGGCGTAGCGAGAGCAAGGCATCGTCGTGCCCCGGCTGGTAGATGGCGCGGTAGTCGGCGAGCGCCTCTTCGATTTCCTGATTGGAAGGGAGATTGCGCGCTTCGGTCACGCCCAGCTGGCGTGCGGCCTTTTTCTTGGCGAGGCCGAAATCATTGATGTGATCCTCGGCGATCAGGCGTGCGGCACGATGCGCGATTTCCAGCCTGAGGCTGGCTGCGCTGCGCTCGATCGGGTGCAACTTGCCCATGGTCCTCTCCTCGCGTGCGCGTTGATTCAGACTCTAACGCATCGCCGCCGATTCCGCATGCTCGCCATCTCCCGTCAGAACAGCTGATCCTTGATTTCTTCCAGCGGTTGCGCTGCCGCGCCGCCGCCACCCAAGCCCAGTTCAGGATTGGTTTCCGGAAACTCGGCGTAGAAATATTCGTTGTGGCTGCCGGTTTCGGATTCGGTCGAGCGTACGATCAATCCGTCGGGGACGACCGGTGCTTTCTCGGGCCGGCCGCTCAGCGCCACGCTCATGAAGTCGATCCAGATCGGCAAGGCGGCGGCGCCGCCGGTTTCACTGCCACCCAGCGAGCGGGGTTGATCGAAGCCCATCCAGGCGACGGCAACCATGTCGGGGCTGTAGCCGGCGAACCAGGCATCAATGGCATCGTTGGTTGTTCCCGTCTTGCCAGCCAGATCCTGGCGTCCCAACACTCTGGCCTTGGCTGCGGTTCCTCTGCGCACCACGTCCTGCATCATCGATGTCATGACAAAAGCGTTGCGCGCATCCAACGTGCGCTTGGCACCCTTACCGGCGACTTCCGGCTCCATGCGCGCCAGCAACTGGCCGCGATCGCTTTCGATGCGGTCGATGAAGTAGGGCAGCACGCGAAAACCCGTATTGGCGAATACGGCATACCCTTCGGCGATCTGCAGCGGCGTGACGCTGCCAGCGCCCAACGCCATGGTGAGGTAGGCCGGGTGCTTGCTGGCCGGGAAGCCAAAGCGGGTGATGTGCTGCTGAGCATACTTGGGGCCGATTGCTTGCAACAGCCGAATCGACACCAGGTTCTTCGAGCGAGTCAACGCGTCGCGCACTGACATCATTCCGGCGTAGCGCCCGTCGTAGTTCTTGGGTTCCCAGCGCTGGCCGCCGATTTCCTGGGGGTCGATCACCAGCGGGGCGTCATTGACCAGCGTGGCCGGGGTGACGCCGCGCTCGATCGCAGCCGAATAGACAAAGGGCTTGAAGCTGGAACCGGGCTGGCGCCAAGCCTGAGTGACGTGATTGAAATGATTGCGATTGAAATCGAAGCCACCGACCAAGGCCCGGATGGCACCATTGCCCGGATCCATGGCCACGAAAGCGCCTTCCACTTGTGGCACCTGCGCAATCTGCCAATTCTTCCCGGCCAGTCGGACCCGGATGATGGCGCCTGGGCGAATCCGGGTGGTCGGCGTGGCCTTGTTTGATAGGGCGAAACGGGCGACACGCAGACCATCGTCTTCGATCTCGATGCGCTCACCGTTCTTGAGCGTTGCGGAAACGTTGCGATTGCTGGCAGCGTTGACCACCGCCAGTCGGAGCTCGCCGGCGTCTTCCAGGCCTTCCAGCGCATCGGCGAGCAAATCTTCTTTTCCGCTTTGTAAGAGCGAGGGGTCGAGAAAGCCCTCCGGACCGCGGTATCCATGACGGCCATCGTAAATCAACAGGCCTTTGCGCAGTGCTGCATACGCGGCTGTCTGCTGCTGGCTGTCGAGTGTCGTGTAAACCTTGAAACCTTGGGTGTACGCGGCATCCTTGTAGCGCTCGACCATCGCTTGGCGAACCATCTCCGCCAGATACTCGGCGTGGACGGTGTACTGGATGCCTGCGCTTTGTCGAACTTGCAGCGGCTCTTTCAGCGCGGTTTGGTACTGGGCATCATTGATAAACCGCAACTCGTGCATACGCCGCAGTACGTAGTGTTGGCGCTGAGTGGCGCGCTTGGGGTTGGCAACCGGATTGTACTTGGATGGCGCTTTGGGAAGGCCGGCCAACATTGCGGTTTCGGCAACGGAAAGCTGAGCGAGCGGTTTGCCGAAATAGGTTTGGGCCGCTGCCGCAAAGCCATAAGCGCGTTGACCCAGGTAGATTTGGTTTATATAGAGTTCAAGGATCTGGTCCTTGGATAAATTGTGCTCAATCTTGAACGAAAGCAAGGCTTCGTTGAATTTTCGCGTAAAGGTTTTTTCGTTGGTCAGATAGAAATTGCGAGCCACCTGCATGGTGATGGTGCTGGCGCCCGATTGGGATTGACCGGAGAGTACATTGCCCAGCATGGCGCGCAGCACGCCCAGGTAGTCGATGCCGCCGTGCGTATAGAAGCGCTCGTCTTCGGCTGCCAGCAACGCCTGTTTCATGGTCGCGGGGACTTGCGCGATGGGCACAAAAGCACGACGTTCCTCGCCAAATTCCCCGATCAAGACTTGGTCGGCGGTGTAGACGCGGAGCGGAATTTTGGGGCGGTAATCGGTTAGCGCATTCAGCGGCGGGAGTCGAGGATAGGTGAGCAGGACGGCAAAAAATAGCAGACCGACGGCAAATATGGCCAAGCCTGCGACGATGCCAGCGCTGATCAGTACGATTTTTCGGGTCATGTGTGTCGAATGAAAGAATTTGTTGGGACGTAATTTACGCGATTCAGACGTTGTTGCAAAAACCGGATGCTTTGCGTAGCTTGCTTTACAGGGGTTGTGTGGCGCTGCTAGGATTTTTAGCGTACCGCCGCAAAAAACTATTCTAGTTTCCTATCCAATAAGGAAATTTCTTTTGAATCTCGACTTTCTCAAGCCTAAGGCGGCGCCACTGATCGGCGTGGACATCAGCTCGTCGGCCGTGAAGATGGTCGAACTGAGCTTGGCTGGCCGTAACTACAGCCTTGATCGTTATACCATTGAACCCTTGCCCAAGGATGCGGTGTCGGACGGCAACATCACCAACGCGGATGCCGTCGCGGATGCACTGCGTCGTGCCTGGCGCCAGCTCGGTTCGCGCGTCAAGAACGTCTCGATCGCCTTGCCGGCGGCAGCGGTCATCACCAAGAAAATCCTCGTGCCGGTCGGTTTGTCCGAGCGCGATCTGGAAATGCAAGTCGAGACCGAAGCCAACCAGTACATTCCGTTCTCGCTCGACGAAGTCAATCTCGACTTCCAGGTACTGGGCCCTTCGCCGTCGGTGCAGGATGAAGAGGATGTACTGATCGCTGCGGCCAAGAAGGAAAAGGTCGACGAGCGTGTGGCCGTGGTCGAAGGGGCTGGACTCAAGGCTTCGGTCGTCGATGTCGAGCTCTACGCGACGCAAGCGGCGTTCGAGCTGATGCGCCCGCAGTTGCCCGGCCGGGGCGAGAACCAGATCGTCGCTGTCGTCGATATCGGCGCCACCGCGATGCATATGAATATCTTCAAGGATGGCCAGTCCATCTACAGCCGTGATCAGGCCTATGCGGGTAACCAGCTCACGCAGGAAATTCAGCGCAAATTCAATATGTCGTTCGAAGAGGCCGAACAGGCGAAGAAGACTGGTGGTTTGCCCGAGAATTACGAACCCGAGGTGCTGCAGCCCTTCATCGATACGCTGGCGCTGGAAATCTCGCGCTCGCTGCAGTTCTTCTATACGTCGAGCAATTTCAACTCGGTTGATCACATCTTGCTCGCCGGTGGCTGCAGCGCCATCCACGGCCTGGATGAGGCCGTATCAAGCCGAACCCAGGTTGCGAGTGCGATGCGCGCCAACCCCTTCTATGGCATGGCCACCGGCAAGCTCCGGGGCAAACAAATACAACTCGATGCGCCCAGCTTGTTGATCGCGTGCGGGCTCGCGATGCGGAGGTTCGACCCGTCATGATCAGGATTAACCTCTTACCCCACCGTGAGCAAAAACGGCAGGCCAGACAGCACCGCTACCTGGCGTTGTTAGGGATTGTTTTCTTGTCTGCGGCCGGCGTTGTTGCGGCTGGCAGCTTCGTTCTCTCGACGCGTGTCGACACGCAGAATGAGCGCAACCAGTTTCTCACAGACGAAAATGCCAAGTTGGACCGAGAAATCGCAGAGATCGAGCGTCTCAAGGCGGAAAAGGACGCGTTGCTGGCTCGCAAGCAGGTGGTCGAGCGCCTGCAATCGAATCGATCGGAGTCGGTGAAGATCGTCGATCAACTGGTGCGTCAGACCCCTGAGGGCGTGTACCTCAAGGATATCGTGCAAACCGATGACAAGTTGGCGTTGACCGGCTATGCGCAATCGAACGCGCGCGTGTCGACGTTGATGCGCAATCTAAATGATTCCGAGGTATTTGAGCAGCCGTTGCTGATTGAAGTCAAGGCGGCGCAAGTAGGGAACCAGAGGCTCGCCGAGTTCAATCTCAACATCAAAATTACGCGTGCCGCCGCCGCGGACTCCGCTGCAGATAAAAATAAGGAAGGGGAGGCGAAATGACGCTAGACGAGTTGCGGAGTCTCGATCCCAAGGACATCGGTAACTGGCCTGCAGCAGCGCAACTTGGCCTGCTTGCGCTCGTGTTTGCCGCAATCATTGCCGCTGGCCATTTCTATGTATGGGCTGACTTTCTGACTGAGCTGGATGAGGGTAAAGCGAAAGAAGAGCAGCTGAAAGAAGAGTTCAAGCAGAAGAAAGCGAAGGCGGTCAATCTGGAAGCCTACCGGCAGCAACTGATCGAGATTCAGCAGTCGTTCGGCGCCTTGCTCAAGCAATTGCCTGATAAGTCTGAAATGGAGACATTGCTGACTGAAATCAACCAGGCTGGTGTAGGTCGAGGCTTGCAGTTTGAACTGTTCAAGCCAGGAAACGAGATCAAGACCGCTGAATTTTCTGAATTACCCATCAGTATCCGGGTTATCGGTTCGTATCATGATCTGGCAGCATTCGTCAGTGACGTGGCCAAGCTGTCTCGGATAGTGACGTTGGCTGATATAAAGTTGAGCAATGCCAAGGGAGGCTCGCTGATGCTTGAAGCAACGGTCAAGACCTACCGTGCGCTGGATGAGGCCGAGCAACAAGCGATTCGCCAAGCTGAAGCGGAAGCGAAGAAGAAGCGGCGGAACTAATGGGAACCGATATGCAAAAGAAAGCGCCTCGCCGAGTAAAGGTCTGCTTACCCCTTGCTATTCTGGCCGTGTCGCTTACCGGCTGTTTCGGCGAAGAGCACGGCGATCTGAAAGAGTGGATGCGGGAAAACAGCGAAGGTTTGAGGGGCAAGATTGAGGCGGCCCCGGAAGTCAAGACGGTCGAGCCTTTTGTTTATGATGCATTCGCTATCCCTGATCCATTCGATACCGCGAAGATGGTATTGGCGAAAAAAGGCAGCGGAAGTAGCATCGCGCCAAATCCAGACCGACCTAAGGAAGTGCTCGAGAATTACGATCTGGAGAAGCTCCGGATGGTCGGGGTGCTACAGCAGGGCAAGGTAATTCAGGCGCTGATCAATGCGCCAGATAGAAGCCTTTATCGCGTCAAGGTTGGCAATTACATGGGGCAGAATTTCGGCATGGTGGTTTCGATCAGTGAGACCGAAGTAAAGCTCAAGGAAATCGTCGAGGACAGTGGCGGAGATTGGGTTGAGCGCGAGACTAGCCTTACCCTAGATGAAGCGGAGCAGAAAAAATGAACAAGTTATCCTTGCTGCAACGGCTGGCTGGGGGAATGATGATCGCGGCGTTGGTCGTCGTGGCTCAGGCTGCCAATATCACCAACGTTGAGGTCAACTCGGTCTCAAACGACAAGCAGATTGTCAAGGTTGTGTTCGACGGCCCAGTGCCTCAACCCACCAGCTTTTCCGTCAATGCGCCACCGCGTTTAGCATTTGATTTCGCGGGAACGGCAAATAAAGCGGGGAAAAGCGCAGTTCAAGTCAATGGCACTGCGTTGCGACTGGTCAACATCGCCGAAGGCTCCGGGCGTACCCGGGTGGTATTGAATCTCAACAAACAGGCCGCTTACGATGCACAGGTGGACGGTAATTCCTACCTGATTACCATCGACGGATCGGCCAAGGCGGTCGTTGCCAAATCGGAAACCACCCACTTTGCTCCTGCTGTGGCAGCCTCGACCGAAGGGGATGGGTTGCGAGAAGTCGATTTCCGCCGTGGTGTAAGCGGCGAGGGCAAGGTGATGATCGATCTCACCAGTCCCAACCTGGGAATCGATATTCGTCAGCAAGGCACCAAGCTGGTAATCGATTTCTTGAAGGCTGGCCTGCCTGAGAATCTGCAACGTCGTATGGACGTTGCGGATTTCGGCACCCCAGTGCAAAAAATCGAAACCTATCGCCAGGGTGGCAACGTTCGCATGGTGATTGAGCCGACCGGTATCTGGGAGTACTCGGCCTATCAGACTGAAAATCGTTTCATCGTCGAGGTTCGTAAAACCAGCGAAAACGACAAGTCTATTGCTTCATTGCGTCCGGCCTACAAGGGTGAAAAGCTGTCGTTGAATTTCCAGAATGTGGAGATTCGTACCGTGCTGCAAGTGATTGCGGAATTTACGGGGCTCAACATCATTACCAGCGACACTGTGTCAGGTAGCTTGACCTTGCGATTGAAGGACGTGCCTTGGGATCAGGCACTGGATATCATTCTTCAGGCCAAGGGTTTGGATCAGCGCCGTGCCGGCAATGTGCTGTGGGTTGCACCACGGGACGAGTTGGCGGCCAAGGAAAAGCAGGAGCTCGAAGCCAAAAAACAAATTTCCGATCTAGAACCGACCCGTACCGAGACTTTCCAGCTGAAATACCAGAAGGCTGATGACTTCAAGAAAATCCTCACCGATGACAAGCAAAAAATCCTGTCGGCACGCGGTAGCGCAGTGATCGATCCGCGGACCAATTTGCTGATCATTCAGGATATTCCGTCCAAGCTGGACCAGATTCGAAGTATTCTCGAAAAGACTGATATTCCGGTGCGTCAAGTGATGATCGAGGCGCGTATCGTCGAAGCCGAAGATGGATTTAGCAAGAATCTTGGCGTGAAGTTCCACGGGATTGGATGGAAAGGCGATCTGCAGGTAGGTGGCGGCATTAAAAACGATGGCACTTATCCCGCAAACGGCGTCGATATGACGGGGCCTGGACCGATGATTGCGGGGAATATCCCTCAAGTAAATTTGCCTGCTGCAGGACTAGGTGGCTTCGCGGCAGGATCGATAGGGATGCTGCTGGCTGGGAATGATGGCTTGCTAGCTCTTGAGTTGTCTGCCTTGGAGCAGGATGGTAGAGGCAAGATCGTTTCCAGCCCAAGACTAGTAACGGCGGATCAGACCGAGGCGGTGATCGAGGATGGCCAGGAAATTCCGTATTCGGAATCGGCTCAGAACGGCGCTACATCGGTGTCGTTCAAGAAGGCGACTTTGTCGCTCAGGGTCACGCCGCAGATCACTCCCGACGGCAATGTGATCATGGATGTGAAGGTGAACAAGGATAGCCGTGGTGAGAACACTATCAGTGGTCCTGCCATCAACACCAAGCAGGTCACAACCAAGGTGCTGGTTGAAAACGGCGGTACCGTGATTATCGGTGGCATCTTCATCCAAGACGTGAGCAGTACTGTGACCCAGGTGCCGTTGTTGGGCGATCTCCCGGTCGTGGGGAACTTGTTCAAGAACCGGACGAATGTCGACAACAAGCGTGAACTGTTGATCTTCATTACGCCGAAGGTCATCGATAAGGATGTATCGCTGCGCTAAAACCTACGCGCACAAAACAGGCCGATCTTAAGATCGGCCTGTTTTGCTTTGGGCTAGGCATTGGCTGCTGTTGGGGGGCCTAATGCGAGGATTGTCTTCGGGCACCGCTAGTTTTACCGCGTGCCGTATTCTGCGCCTGCAGCATCCGATCGATCCGTTCTGACGTCGTCTGCATCAGGGCTTGCGCCATTTCGCCATCGGGGAACGTGTCGGGCATGCGGTAGCCCAGCCAGGCGTAGGCGGCGTAGAGCTTGCAGCTGTCCTCCAGGTATTGCAGCGCGTTACGGCCGCCCATGCCCTCGATGCGCAGCAGCGGTACTCGGCGGCGGTCTGCGCGCAGGCTGGCCCAGTCCTGCAGCGCGCGCTCCAGCATGGGGATCTTGGTTGAGACGGGGCACAGGCTGAGGGTGAAGCGGTCGGGCAGCGAGAGATTGAGCCCGTCCAGCCAGCGGGCCTTGTCGATCTGGTCGCTGAGGTTGGCCGGTACGAAGAAGGCGTCGTGCACGTTGATGTGCTGGGTAAACAGTTCCAGCAGCTTGGCGAGGCGCTTCTCGCCGGTCGCTGTGGCGATCCGGTTCAAGTAATCGAGATTGGGCGCGACGAAAAAGCCGGATGTGGGCAGTGGTTCTGGCGGCGCGCGTAGCAGCGCTGCAATGGTCTTATGGGTGGCGGCATCAAGCCCGGCGACGAAACCTGCCTCATGCGCGCCGTAACGCCCGGCCCGCCCGGCGATCTGCTTGGCCAGGCTGGCTGTGATCGTGTCCTCGGCGCTACCATCCCACTTGCGCGCGGTGGTGAAGATCACCCGCCGCGCCGGAGTGTTCAGCCCCATGCCGATGGCGTCGGTACCGACCACGATCCGTGTTTGTCCGTTGATGAAACGCTCGGCCTGCGCTTGCCGCACTTCAGGCGCGAGATTGCCGTAGATGGCCGACACAGCAAAACCCTGTTCGATCGCTTGATCGCGCCAGTTCAGAACTTCGCGGCGGGAGAACGCGATCAGCACGTCTCCGGGCTTGAGGTTCTTCAGCGAGCCAAGCGGCTGCGATTCCATGGTCAATGGCGACTTGCGCGCCAGTTCGCGCACTTCCAGCGTGCCGCCGATGCGCTTCACCAGTGATTCGATGGCTTCGCGTGCTTCCAGTGCGCCGAGCAGGTAAACCGTTTCGGCGGGTACGCCACACACCGCAGCGGTCCAGGCAGCGCCGCGATCCGGATCGTCGAGCAACTGGATCTCGTCGATCACCGCCACTTCGATGCGGCGGTTGGGGTTGAGCATTTCCACGGTGCTGGCCACGTGGGTGGCATCGGGATGCAGCTTGCGCTGTTCGCCGGTCACCAGGCTCACGGCGACGCCGGCATCGAGCAGTCGCTGGTAGTTCTCCAGCGCCAACAGCCGCAAAGGCGCGAGATAAACGCCGCTCGTGGCTTTGGCCAGATGCTGCATGGCGGCATGGGTCTTGCCCGAATTGGTCGGCCCGAGCACCGCGACGAAATGCCGATCCATGCCCTGCGCCATCTCGAACGACTCCGGGTAGAGCGATAGATCGATGGCGGCGCTGGCGTCTCCCGCCTGCTTTTGCTGCTGCTGCGCCTGCCGCGCCGCGCGGATGCGGTCCCAGGCGATCTTGCAGCGCAAACGCGCCAGCTCGTATTTGGCCTGGAATGCGGAGAGCGCCATGGCCGGATCGGCGCCGCCTTCCTCGGCCAGTCGCAACACCTGCTCGGCCGTGGCCACGAGCTGGGCTTCGAGCTTGGCGCGCACCTCGGCGTTCCAGCGCTCCTGCAGCAGGGCCAGCCGTCCGGCGTCATCGAGCTTGCGCCACTTGCTGGCCTTGCCGAGGAAGCCTTGATCCGGCACCAGGTGGTAGGCAATCGCCCTGCCGGCCACATGGAATTCACCATGTACCGAAACCGCGTAGTTGCCCTCGATGGTGACCAGCGTGGCCGCATGCAGGGTGAGATAGTCGGAAAGTTCGGTGGTGGCGTCGGTCATGAAACGGCTTCTGGTGGGTGTTCAGGGCGCAATATACGCGGGTTGGCCGGCTTTACGCGGCCTCGCGTAGCTGCTCCCAAGTCAGGCCGAAGCGGGCCAGGTACTTGCGCAGTCGGTCGGCATCGTTGACCTTGGCCTTTTCCTGGCGCGATACGGCAAACAGGCGACGACCGGAATCGGATAGCGAGCCCGCAGCGCGGCAGACCGCGATCACGTTTTCCAGCTGCATACGGTCGAACAGGTCCAGCGCCTCGGCGGCATCGCCCAGCAAGGCGGTAAGCGCATGGTCAGCAGGGCTGGACCACGACCGGCGCAGCCGACCGACTTCCTCTTCGACCTGCTCCAGATCGATGCGCCCGGTATCGGCCAGCGTGGCCATCCGGGTGACCGAGGCCGATAGCTCGCGGAAGTTGCCGCGCCATTGCGCATCGGCTGAAGTCGCGAACTTCAGGTAGGCGCGCCGGGCTTCCAGATTGAAACGCACCTGGCTGCCGTGCTCGCGGGCATAGCGCGCCAGCTCGAATTCGAGATTGGGTTCCAGATCCTCGCTGCGATCGGCAAGGCCGGGCAGGGCGTAGGTCCACAGGTTGATCCGGGCGTACAAGTCCTCGCGAAAACGGCCTTCGGCTACCCATTGCTGCAGGTCACGCACGGTGCCGGCGATCAGCTGGAAATCGCTCTCTACTTCGCGATCGCTGCCAACCGGAAAGAAGCGCTTTTCCTCGATGGCCTTCAGCAGCATCGCCTGCTCATCGAGCCCCAGTTCGCCAATCTCATCGAGAAACAGCAAGCCACCATCGGCGCTGCGCAGCAGCCCGGCGCGCTCGGCCTGGGCGCCCGTGAACGCGCCCTTCACGTGGCCGAACAGCGCGGACATCGCGCTATCGCCACGCAGCGTAGCGCAATTCACCTCGACGAAATGCCCGGCGAGCTGATGCCGGGCTTTTTTCATCTCGTACACCCGGCGCGCCAGGAAGGACTTGCCGGCGCCGGTGGGGCCACAGAACAGCATGGGCGCCTTGGAGCGCACGGCCACGCGCTCGATCTGCTCGATCATGCGGTTGAAACTGGCGTTGCGCGTGGCGATGCCGGATTTGAGGAAGGAAACCGTTTCATCGCGTTCCCGGGCAAAGCGGCTGGCGATGCGGTCGTAGCGCGAGAGATCGAGATCGATGATGGCGACGCTGCCGCTGACATCGCCGGGCTCCTTCTTGCGTGGCGGCGAAGTCTGCGCCAGCCGCGCCGGCAGGTAGCGTGCCTCGGCCAGCAGGAACCAGCAGATCTGCGCCACATGGGTGCCGGTGGTGATATGGATCAGGTAATCCTCGGCCTCGGTATCGAAGGTGTAGCCGCGCGCGTAATCGAGCAGCGCGGCGTACACCTCCTCGAAATCCCACGGATCGCGCAGGGCGATCTCCACGCTGACCACCTCGGTTTCCGGCGACACCTGCGCGATATCGCGGCGCAAGCGTTCGAACAGCCCGCGGCTGCGGGCGTCATGCAGCAGTTCCAGCCGATGCACGACCAGGTCTTCCTGCTGGCATAGCCCGACCGTGGGCCGCCACTTCTCCCAGCGCTGATTGCCTTTGCCCACGTAGTCGAGCACGGTGCCTACAAATCCGGTAACGACAGTGCGTTTCATCGATGCGATACAAAAATATAAATGACGATCACATCATATATGAATTTCAAAAATCACCGTCACCATGATTTGCATGTGAAAAACATTAATTCCTTTTAAAACAGTTGCTTGATTTGAATTTTCCTTGATTGGCATCATCTGGCACAGCTTTCGCTAAGCATTACCCCAGCTGTAGCGACGGCATGTGCCCTGGGGTAAGCGGTTCCAACGCCGCTCCGGCACACACGGTCCCTGTTGAACGTGTGTGTACCGCCAGCCGAAACGCAGCCAATGGCGATGCCTGGTGGCTCGCCGGGTTCGATTCCCGGGTTCGCCCCATTCGATAGCTCAGTGGTGGAGCAACGGTTCAACACCGTCTGTCGCGGGTTCGACTCCCGCTCGAAAACACCCTTCACGGGGATTGCAAACAGGTGTACCCGGCGCGGTGGCGACACCGCCGTCGAGATTCGGCCCGGCTGGCTCATCGCCGCCTGGCAACCAAGCGCGACCGATGACATCGAGTGCAGGAGCTGGTGGGAAAGGCTCCGCGTGGCGATGCAGCTGCAGCGCTTGGCTCCCAGGCTGGTCATGGCCCGGCCCGGTCGAATCGACGCCCGCCGGCATTGAGAGAGAGAAGAGAGATGATGCAAAGATTTTTGGTTCGCAAAAACGAGCGCGCGCTGTTGCTGCGCGATGGCGACTTCGTCGCCGTGCTGCACCCTGGTCATTACCTCAAGGCCAGTGTGAAGCGTGACTACACCATCGTGACCTACCCGCTGACCGAAGCGCTGTTCGAGCATCCGCTGGCCGAATACCTGCGCCAGCACGAGCCGGCGACGGTCGCGCAGCACTTCGTGCTGTTCGATCTCGGCGACAATGAGGCCGGTCTGCGCTTCGAGAACGATGCACTGGTCGAGATCGTGCCACCGGGCTCGCGCCGCATGTACTGGCAGGATGCCGTGCCGCAACGCTTCGAGCGGATCGACCTCGCCGCCGGTTGGACTGTGCCGGAGCAATTGCTGGCACGGATTGCCCAGCCGGCTTTGCGTGGCAAGGCCATTGCCGGGCTCAACGCGGTGCTGAACGTGCAGGTGCCGGCGGGCCAGGTAGGCGTGTTGCGGATCGACGGCCAGCGCGTGGCGCTGCTGCAACCGGGCCGCTATGCCTACTGGCGCTTCAACCGCGATATCGCGGTCGACCTGATCGACACCCGGCTGCAGGCAATCGAGATCACCGGGCAGGAAATCCTCACCCGCGACAAGGTGAGCCTGCGCGTGAACCTCGCTGCCAACTGGCTGTTCGACGACGTGGAGTTGGCGCTCTCCCGGCTGCCCAAGCCGATGGAGCACGTCTACCGCGAGCTGCAGTTCGGCCTGCGTGCCGCCGTTGGCACCCGCACGCTGGATGAGTTACTGGAGAACAAGCAGGTGATCGACGATGTGGTGAGCCAGCACGCGGCGAGCCGGCTCGATGGCTTCGGTGTGCGGGTGGTGAGCCTGGGGGTGAAGGACATCGTGCTGCCGGGCGAGATGAAGGCACTGCTGGCCCAGGTGGTCGAAGCGGAAAAGGCGGCGCAGGCCAACGTGATCCGCCGCCGCGAGGAAACGGGCGCCACCCGCTCCTTGCTCAACACCGCCAAGGTGATGGAAGACAACCCGACCGCGCTACGGCTCAAGGAGCTGGAAACGCTGGAGCGGCTGGCCGAGCGCATCGACAAGATCTCGGTGGTCGGCGGGCTCGATCAGTTGCTGAACGGGCTGGTGAAACTGAAGGTTTAGATCCGCCCGGTGGGTGATCCCGCCGGGCGGTCAGGAGAGGCATGATGCAAAGCGGTAAGCAGAAACGGGCCGCGATCATGGCGCGGCGCCAGGCACGGCGGGAAGCGGCGACGCGAGCGGTCCCCGTGACGGTGCGGCCCAAGGGCGCCCGGCAAGTGAACCTGGCGCTATTGGCGCCACATAACAGCTACGGCGCACCCGCATTCGTCGAACGTGGGTACTACATGGATCTGGCCTTTACGTGCCGCGATTGCGGTGCGAGCCAGGTCTGGACTGCAGAACAACAGCAATGGTGGTACGAAACCGCCAAGGGCTATGTGTATTCAACCGCCATCCGTTGCCTCGGATGCCGCCAGGCGCGGCGCCGGGCACTGGCGGGAACAATCAAGGAAAACAAGCAATGAACAAGTACGACACCCTCGCCGTGACCCACGGCGCGTCGATCAAGATGTGGACGCATGGCGTGCCGGTGGAGCAGGAGGCGCGCGAGCAGCTGATGAACACGGCCAAGATGCCCTTCATCTACAAGCACCTTGCCGTGATGCCGGATGTGCACCTGGGTAAGGGCTCGACCATCGGTAGCGTGATTCCCACCGTCGGCGCCATCATCCCGGCTGCTGTCGGCGTGGATATCGGCTGCGGAATGATGGCCGCGCGCACCACGCTCACCGCCGCCGACCTGCCGGACAACCTGGCCGGGCTGCGTAGCGCTATTGAAGCCGCCGTGCCGCATGGCCGAACGCCCGGCCGCCGCGACAAAGGCACTTGGGATACGCCGCCGGCCACCGTGGATGCAATGTGGGGCGAGCTGGCCGATGGCTTCAAGGCCATTACCGACAAGTATCCCAAGCTGAAGAACACCAACAACCACAAGCATCTTGGAACACTGGGAACCGGCAACCACTTCATCGAGGTTTGCCTCGACGAGGAAAACCGCGTCTGGTTCATGCTGCATTCCGGTTCGCGTGGTGTAGGAAATGCCATCGGTAATTTGTTCATCGAACTGGCCCAGGCCGATATGCGCCAACACATCGCCGACCTGCCGCACCGCGATCTCGCTTATTTCGTCGAGGGTGCGCAGCACTTCGACGATTACGTCGAGGCAGTGGGCTGGGCGCAGGACTACGCGCGCCGCAACCGCGCGGTGATGATGCAGAACGTGATCGCCGCCGCTCGCAGGGTGATCGCCAAGCCGTTCTCGGCCGATGTGGAAGCGGTGAACTGCCACCACAACTATGTGCAGAAGGAAATGCATTTCGGCCGTGAAGTGCTGGTAACGCGCAAGGGCGCGGTGTCGGCGCAGAAAGGCCAGTTGGGGATCATTCCGGGTTCGATGGGTGCCAAGAGCTTCATCGTGCGCGGCCTTGGGAACGAGGAGGCGTTCTGTTCATGCAGCCACGGTGCCGGTCGCACCATGAGCCGCAACGAGGCCAAGCGCCGCTACACCGTGGACGACCAGATCCGTGCCACCGCCGGGGTGGAATGCCGCAAGGACAGCGAGGTGATCGACGAGATCCCCATGGCCTACAAGGACATCGACGCCGTGATGGCTGCGCAGTCCGAGCTGGTGGAAATCGTGCATACGCTGCATCAAGTGGTGTGTGTAAAGGGGTAGAGATGAGTACTAACTTTAAGACGTGGCTGAATAACCTACTGGCCGGCTCTGCAAAATCAGGCGTTTTACCTGTAGCTGTATCGAGCAACCAAATTGCGGCAGCTAAACAGTTAGCTGAGCTGATTCAGCACCCAGATCGGGCTACACATTTGTCCAGGTCTGGAAATGGACATGTACGTGAGGGGGCGCTAAGGCATCTTGCTGCGCAGCGTGGTGCCCTCGTACTAGCCGTGGCGATTGAGCGACTGAATGACTGGGTTCCGCAAGTGCGTAGCGTAGCCAAGGCGATCTACATAGCGCATTTGCATGAGCAGCGTGCGGAAGACTTTCTCGCCAATATCGAGCTTGTCTATCAGCTTCAATTCAAGGGGCGACAGGATCAAGGTGATGTGCTGGCGCAGACTTACGAGTTGCTGCGTAGATTGGAGCATCGTCCCCGGTTGTTGGCTGAGTTCCATCGCTCCCGGCGACAAGTAGCCTTTTGGTTGTTCGATGCCTTTCTGGCCGAGTTCTCGCTAACACAGGCTATCGACGCTGGGCTGATGCATGCCAATTTGGCTGTCCGTGCGAAGGCATTGAGGGCCGCAACAGCATTGCCAGCTGCAGAGCGTTTACCATTGGCTCGCCAGGCCCTGGGAAGTCGTTCTGCTTCGATCCGGGCCATAGGGCTTACGATGGTTGTCGAGAGTTCTGGCGATACTCAAGAGAGCTTGGACTATTGCATATCCAAATTGCTCGACTCAGGTGTCCGCATGAGGGAGCTGGCGCGATGGCATGCCAAGCGGCTTGGTTTCGATACGGCAGCGTTTTACCAATCGGTGCTAAAGCGACCGGTCCTAAGTGATTCGGAAGTTACGGCCTTGTGCTGGGACGCAGTGGAGAGTATTGCGGATGATTTGCCGCCTTTAGCGATGGCGTATGCGGCGCATCCTGAGCCCAAGGTTCGTTTTGCTGCGCTTCGTTTCCTGCTTTTGAAGGTGCCTGAGCGGCGCAATGAGATGTTTGAAAAAATCTGGCTCGACCCCTCCCGTAAGCTGAGGCGTTTTGCATTGCAGCTATTGGATAAGGCGTACGCGCCAGATGGAGTTTGGTTGCATGACAATGCAGCTGCGGCGTTCATGCGAGGAGACCAGATAGTCGCGACGCGGCTTGCCTACAAGCTCGGTGCGTGGGGGCGATTTGCTTTGGCTTTGCAATTGCTAGGGCATGCTCAAACCCATGCTGAAGCGCGACAGCTATTAGAACGCTATGACGAGCCTTATGGCTGCATGGCGTACGGACAGCCGTACGCGGTGGATCGGGATCGTCTCGTAGTTTTGCTATCTGACCCATCAACGATCAGTGCGATAGAAGAATTTGCGCATGTAGTAGCAGGCTTGCGGCGCATCGGAATTTGGCCGGACAAAATTAGCTGAAATGGATATATAAGTATGCCAATTCTCTTTGCTCATCCCATTGCGGATACCTTGCGTGCCAAGGTCATGGATGAGCTGACAGCAATCGAAGATCGGCACGATGTGCGCGTGCTGTTTGCCTGTGAGTCGGGCAGTCGTGGCTGGGGCTTTGCCTCACCGGATAGTGATTACGACGTGCGTTTCGTCTACGTGCATCGGCCCGACTGGTATCTCAGGGTGGGGCCGCAGCGCGACGTGATCGAGCTGCCGATCGACGACGAGCTCGATATCTCCGGCTGGGAGCTGCGCAAGGCGCTGCAATTGCTGGCGCGCTCCAATCCCACGCTGTTCGAGTGGCTGGATTCGCCGGTGATCTACCGTGCCGATGCCAATTGGGTGGCGCAGGTGCATGCGCTGGCACCAGCCTTCTTCTCGCCGCGCAAGACGCGTTGGCACTACCTGGCGATGGCACGCAAGAACTTCCGCGGCTATCTGCACGGCGATACGGTGCGGCTGAAGAAATACCTGTACGTCTTGCGGCCGCTGCTGGCGGCGCAATGGGTGGACGAGGAGCGTGGCATGCCGCCGATGCGCTTTGCCGAACTGGCCGAGGCGCTGATTCCGGATGCCGCGCTGCGCGACGAGCTCAACAGCCTTTTGGCACTGAAGATGGCCGCAGACGAGGCTGAATATGGCCCGCGTTTCCCGCTGATCCACGACTGGATCAGCACGCGGTTGGCGCGCGAGGGTGCGATGCCGGATTTTCGCCAGCCAGAAGGCGACATGGCCGCGCTCGATGCCTTGTTGCTGCGTACTGTGATGCAACATTGAATACAGCTGGCGAAGCCGGCACAGAACAAGAAAACAAAACAATGAAAAACAATATCCAATCCGACTGGGTGCAGCTCGATGGCGCCCAGGGCGAAGGCGGTGGGCAGGTGCTGCGCACCGCGCTCACGCTCTCGATGATTACCGGCAAGCCGTTCCAGATCGAGCGCATCCGCGCCGGGCGGGCCAAGTCGGGGCTGCTGCGTCAGCACCTCACCGCGGTGGAGGCCGCAGCGACCATTACCGACGCGCAGGTCGTTGGCGCCACACCCGGTTCACAATCGCTGCGCTTCGTGCCGCGTCGGCTGCTGGCCGGCGACTATCGCTTCGCCATCGGCACCGCGGGCAGCTGCACGCTGGTGCTGCAGACGGTATTGCCGGCGCTGTGGCTGGCCGATGGACCGAGCACGGTGACGGTCAGCGGCGGCACCCATAATAAGGCGGCGCCGCCGGCCGATTTCCTGATCCAGACCTGGGCGCCGCTGATGGCGAGGATGGGCGTGCGGCAGACGTTGGCGCTGAATCGCCACGGCTTCTACCCGGCTGGCGGCGGCGAGATCGTCGCCCGCATCGAACCCGGCTCGGCGCTGCTGCCGCTGCAACTGGTGGAACGTGGTGCATTGCGTGGCGTGCAGGCCGAGGCGGTGGTGGCGGGCGTCAGCTACAACGTGGCGCGGCGCGAACTCGATACGGTGGCAGCGGCTTTTCCCGAGGCCACGCAGGCGGTGATCGAGCTGCCGGCCGATGAGGGCCCCGGCAATGTGCTGCTGCTGCGCGCCGAGTTCGAGCAGCTGACGGAAATCTGCACCGGCTTTGGCGAGCGCGGCATCTCGGCCGAGCGTGTCGCCGGCAACACAGTTGCGGAGTTGCGGCGCTATCTCGATAGCGGCGCCGCCCTTGGAGAGCACCTGGCGGACCAGCTGTTGTTGCCGCTGGCGCTGGCGGGTGGTGGCGGTTTCACCACCTGTACGGTCTCCTCGCACCTGACCACTCAGATCGCGGTGATCCAGCGCTTCCTGCCGGTGGACATCGACATTACACCGATCAGTACTGGCGCCAGGATAGCGGTATCGGCGCGCTGATGGCATCGCGCATGAACAAAACGGCTACCCGTGGGTAGCCGTTTTTCATGGATGCTCAAGCTGCCCGTACGGAAAACCAAGTTGCCCGCGTGCTTGTACGTTTTTCTGCAACGGCATGGGTTGCCCTATCGGGTAGCAGCCTGTGCGAGGAGCTACCCATGCAACATCACGAAACACCGCGTGTATCGAGGCCTGCCACGCCTGCAATATCGCTTGCGAGCACTGCGTTGCATCCTGCCTTGCGGAGGGGCACGCCAGCGAGAGGGCCGTCTGCATCCGGCTTGATCGTGATTGCGCTGATGTTTGCCACCCCTCCGTCACACTGATGGCGCGCGGCAGTGCTTATGCGCCAGCGTTGTGCGCGATTTGTGCACAGCTGTGCGAGGCCTGCGCCGCTGAATACGCTTGGCACGATGCCGAGCATTGCCTTGCGCCGTTGCCTGCCGCCAGTGCGCAGTGGCGTGTCGCGTGATGGCGGGATGAAAAAAAAAGGGGGCACCGAAGTGCCCGCCCAGGGTTGAGAGCAGCCTGCGATCAACCGGCGGCCAGCTCGACGGGTCGCTGTGCCTCGGCATAGTGGTCGAACTGCATGGTGAAGCTGGCGCGCCCGGTCGTCAGTGCACGCAGGTTGCCGATGTAGCCGAACATCTGCGCCAGCGGCACATGCGCGTCGATCACCGCCGCGTTGCCACGTGCCGATTGCTGCCGCACCAGGCCGCGGCGGCGGGTCAAGTCGCCGATCACGTCGCCGATATGCTCCTGCGGCGTGATCACTTCCACCGCCATCACCGGCTCCAGCAGCACTGATCCCGCCTGTTGCAGGCCCAGGCGCAGCGCATGTGCCGCGGCGAGCTCGAACGCCAGCTGCGACGAATCGCGTTCGTGGTAGTCGCCATCGAGCAGCGTGGCCTTGAAATCGACCACCGGGTTGGCTGCCACGACACCCGCCATGGCGGCTTGGCGCACGCCAGCTTCGATTGCCGGGATGAACTCGCGCGGAATCGCTCCGCCGGTGATGCGGCTTTCAAACTGCACGCCCTCGCCCTGCGGCAACGGTTCCAGTTGCAGCGTCAGTACTGCGAACTGGCCGGGGCCGCCGGTCTGCTTCTTGTGCACGTGCTGCACGGTCGCGCTGCGGGTGATGGTCTCGCGGTACGCCACCTGCGGGCGGCCGGTATGGACCTCCACTTTGAAACGCGTACGCAATTTTTCCAGCGTCACCTCCAGCTGCAGCTCGCCCATGCCGGACAATATGGTCTGGCCGGCGTCGGCATCGTGGCGCAGCCGCAGGCTGGGGTCCTCCTGCAGCAGCGCCTGCAGGCCGTGCGACAGGTGTTGCTGGTCCGCCTGCGTGCGTGGCTCGATGGCGATATCGATCACCGGTTCGGGCGCGTCGATGCGCTCCAGCACCAGCGGGTGCGCCGGGTCGGTCAGCGTATCGCCGGTCACCGTGGTTTTCAGCCCGACGACGGCGACGATATCGCCAGCCACCGCCAGCTCGCGCTCGCGCTTGCGATCGGCGTGCATCTCGTACAGCCGGGCGATGCGCTCGCGCTTGCCGCTGGTGGTGTTGAGCACGCTGTCGCCCACGGCCAGTCGGCCGCGATACAGCCGCACGAAGGTGAGCGCGCCATGGTCGTCCTGTATCACCTTGAATGCGAGCGCCGTCAGCGGTCCTTCCGGATCGCTGGCGATATCGTGCTCGCTGGCGACGGCCACTTCGCCCGGCGCTGGCAGATAGGCCACGACGGCATCGAGCAGCGGCTCCACCCCCTTGTTCTTGAAGGCGGAACCGGCAACCACCGGCACCACGTCGCCGGCGATCGTGCCGCGCCGAATCGCCGCGTGCAGCATGGCCTCGTCAATCTCGGTGCCGTCCAGATAGGCGGCGAGCAGCGCGTCGTCCTGATCGGCCACCGCTTCCAGCAGTCGCGTGCGCCACGCCGTAGCATCCGCCTGCAGCGCTTCCGGGATAGCCCCACGCGTATAGCGGGTGGGTGCGTTGCCGGCAGGCCAGGTCAGCGCCGTCATCGTCACGAGGTCGACGAGGCCGTGGAAGTCGCCTTCTGCGCCGATCGGCAGCTGCAGCACTGCGGCTTTGACGCCCAGCCGCTCCTCGATCATGCCGACTACGCGCAGGAAATCCGCGCCGGTGCGATCGAGCTTGTTGACGAAGGCAATGCGCGGCACACGGTATTTGTCCGCCAGACGCCAGTTGGTCTCGGTTTGCGGCTCCACGCCAGCCACGCCGTCGAACACCACGATGGCGCCGTCGAGCACGCGCAGCGAACGGTTCACCTCGATGTTGAAATCGATGTGCCCCGGGGTGTCGATCAGATTGATCTGCGTGCCTTGCCAGAACACGGTGGTGGCCGCGCTGTTGATGGTGATGCCGCGCGCCTGCTCCTGCGGATCGAAGTCCATCGTGGCGGCGCCGTCGTGCACCTCGCCCAGCCGGTGGTTCTCGCCGGTGTAATAGAGGATGCGCTCGCTAGTGGTGGTCTTGCCCGCGTCGACGTGGGCGATGATGCCGATATTGCGGCGGTTTCTGTTTTCCATGATGTGTTCATCCTTGTTCGAACCCGGCATCGCCAGACTTCGCTGGTCGATCGCCACGGATTCAGCCCTGCAAGGGCACGCGCCAGGCTACGGGCCGGGCGCCGGGGCCTTTCCGCGCTGGAAGGGCCTTGTGGTGTCTTGCGCTAAGGCAGCCGCGGCGGGTGTGCCCACGATGGCAGCCGAAATCGCACCAAAGGAAGGGCGCAAGCCCTGCTTCCCTTGGCCTGCGCGAATTGTTTCGATCTGTTTATCGTAGCGCCACATGGCGAACTCCTTGGGTTGAACATGGAAAAACAAAAAACCCCGGTGGGGAGACCGGGGTTTTGCTGAATGCGGGTACCCGGTGACCAGGTACCGGGCAACGCTCGGCACCTAGGTGATAACGACCTTCAATGCGTGATTCGCGCCGTACACGCGCACGCCGACGACCGCGCTGGCGGTGCGGACGATCGCGAAGGGCGACAGATTGCGGGTCATCGGATTGCTCCAGGTGGTGGCACGGCGTAAGGCCAAGCCGGTGTTTCGTAGTTGGGGGCGCATCATCGTGCTTTCAAAGGGGGCTGGCAACGCCGTTCGTCGCGGCGGGTTTCCTGCTCCGCCATGGACGGCCCGATCCGGCTTTGGATCAGGGGCTCATCATGTTTGCCAACAACACCGAAGGCACCGCTGGCCGTGATGATGGTGCCGGGCGGCGTGCTGCCGGTGCCCCACATCGGCTCACGCAAGGCCACGCGCCACATTGTGGATGACCCGCCGCAACACGAGTAACTCCGGCACGAGTGAGCGGCGGCTAGCCCACGTCGCGCGCCAGGCGTATCCCGCTGAACTGCCAGCGCGCGGCGGGCGGGAAAAAGTTACGGTAACTCGCGCGCGCGTGGCCTGGCGGGGTGCTGCAGGCGCTGCCGCGCAGCACCATCTGGTTGATCATGAACTTGCCGTTGTATTCGCCGACCGCGCCCGGCAGCGGCCGATAGCCGGGGTAGGGCAGGTAGGCGCTGCCGGTCCATTGCCACAGCGTGCCAAAGAGTTGGGTCAGCCCTTCACCCGTTGCGGGCTGTGGCGCCAGCGATGGGGTGCCGTCTGGCGCGGTCGATGATGTATCGGCAGCTTGCTCCCATTCCGCTTCGGTGGGCAGGCGGGCACCGGCCCAGCGCGCGTAGGCGTCGGCCTCGTAATAGCTGATGTGACTGACTGGTGCGGTCGGGTGCAGTGGCTGATCGCCATACAGTGTGAACGCACGCTTGCCGGCGGCATCTAGCCAGTAGAGCGGAGCCTGCCAGCCTTCGCGCTGGCGGCAATCCCAGCCATCCGACAGCCATAGCGTGGGCTGGCGATAGCCGCCATCGGCGATGAAGACGGCGTATTCGGCATTGGTCACCAGCCGGTTGGCCAGCTCATAGGGCGCCAGAGTTACCGGGTGGCGCGGCGTTTCGTTGTCGAAGGCAAAGGCCGGGCCCGCGTGGCCGATCTCCGTATTGCCGCCGGCGTGGCGCAACCACTGCGCCCCGATGGCTGGCGGGGCCGAAAGGCCGGTCGAATCGCGATAGGCCGGATGCAGCGGATTGCACCAGAAATGGTGCTTCAGATCGGTCAACATCAGTTCCTGGTGCTGCTGTTCGTGCTGCAGCCCCAGTTCGATCAGTGCAGTCGCATCTGCGGCCAATGCGCCTTGCAGCACAGTGTCCAGCGCATCGTCCACGTGCTGGCGGTAGGCCAGTACCTGGGCCAGATCGGGGCGGGAGAGCACGCCGCGTGCCGGCCGGGCATGACGCTCGCCCACACCCACGTAGTAGGAGTTGAACAGCATGCGGTACGCCGGATTGAAGCAGCGATAGCCCCGTAACGGCGCCAGGACGAAGGTTTCGAAGAACCAGCTGGTATGCGCCAGATGCCATTTCAGCGGGCTGGCGTCACTCATCGATTGCACCATGCAATCCTCCGCCGTCAGCCCCGCTATCAGTTGCAGCGAGCGCGCGCGCACGGTGGCATAGTGATCGCGCAACGGTGCGTTGGCGGCGGCCATGGTCCGCGCAGGTTCGGGCTTCACGTCTGGGCTCGCCCAGTGGCGGCAACGAACACGCTGTAGTGGCCGCGATCGTCGCTCCAGCGCTGGATCTCGCCAAAACCGGCAACGGTGAGCAGGGTTTCGAAGCGCTCCGGAGTGAACTTGTAGCAATGCTCGGTGACGATGGCGTCGCCCTTGGCGAAATGCCGCATGGTACCGGCCAACTGGACGGTGACCGGGCGACGCGCGACCAGCCGCATCTCGATCCGGCTGGCCTTGGCGTTGAAGTGCGCGCGGTGGGAGAAATCGGTGGGCTCGAAGTGGCAGCCCAGCTCGCGGTTCACCACCCTCAGCACATTGCGGTTGAATGCAGCAGTCACGCCCAGCGCATCGTCGTAGGCGGCGCGCAGCGTGGCCTCGTCCTTGAGCGCATCCACACCGATCAGCAAGCGACCGTGTGGCCCCAGGTGCTGGCGCATGGCGCGCAGCAGTGCCAGCGCTTGCGCCGGCGCGAAATTGCCGATGGACGAACCGGGATAGAACAACACCGGCGGCTGCTCCAGCCACCCGGAGAGCACGGGCTGCAGCAGCAGCGTCTGGCTGAAGTCGGTGACCACGCCCGAGAACGCGATGGCTGGAAAACGCTCCGCGCCCACCTGCAAGGTGTGGGCCAGCCAGTCCTGCGCGATATCGACACCCATATAGCCCGCCGCATCCACCGTCTCCAGCCAGGGCCAGGATTTGGCACCATCGCCGCAGCCCAGATCCACCCACAAGCAGCGACCGGGCAACTGTGCGGCGATCTGATCGCGATAGCGCTCGAAGATTGCCGCCTCGGTGCGAGTGGGGTAGTACTCCTGCAGCTGGCAGATGGCGCCGTAGAGCGCGCAGCCCTGGGCGTCGTAGAAGAACTTGGGATCAATGGCGGCGGCTGGCTGAAGCAGACCGGCCAGCAGTCCTGCCTGCCGTTGCTGGGCGCTTTCCAGCGTGGCGATTTCGATCAACGGGGCGTCTTGCAGCGCTTCAAAACGCCGCCAGCTGCCGCGTGGGTGGTGCTGATCGAACGAAATCGATGTAGCCATACTGCCTCCCAAGGTGGGCGGCCGTACCAGGCTGGTGCGGCCGCACGGGTCACGGGAGCAAGCCGTGTGCCTGAAGGGAAGGGATCCAAGTGTTGAAAACGTAGCAGCGCGTTGCAGCTTTTACAAAGGCATGGCAAAAAACTGCAGGCCTGCGGCTTGAGGCGAGCAGGAAGGAGGGCGGTCCGGTGGCTAGGCGCGGCATTGGGAGCTCAATGAGCACGCGCCCCTCCAGATCCGTTTGCCACGTCGCATCACCCGGGTCGAGCAACAATGGCGTGATGAACTGCTGCGCCTGTTGCGGGCTGGAATGTGCCCGTACTTGAACCGGCTTGAGCCGCACTTGGCGAGGTTGAACAAGATAGCGCGCAATCCGCACCGCGCTCGGGCCACTCTCGTGGACCGCCATACAGGCTGAGGCGATGGGCCGAGCGCAGCCAATGTCGCTGCACGACTTTTGCCGCGAAGGAACTCATCGGTGGCATGGCCTGCTGGTAGGAAGAGGGGGCGGTGATCGCGGTGAGTGTGCCCGGCGAATATACGAAGCAACGGCATAATCTGCAGCCAGCTGGACAGGACAAATGCGCCCGGGATGTCGCTGCGATGTGTGGCGATGGTAGGCCATCGCACATCAACCCATATACCATTGAAACATTTCTATCGTTGAAAGCATGGGCTGGTGTTAACGACTACGCTTGCGAACAGGCTGCTCGAGGCAAAGAATCACGAGAGGCTCGAATTGACAACGACCGCGGTGCTCCTGATGGATTTGCAAGTCGATTTTCTGGATTCGATGCGGGGCCGCATGCCCGTAGGCGATGTCGGTGCCGAGCGCGTGATTGCCGCTGCGCGACGCATACTCGGCGGCCAGGTGTTGCCGGCGGCCATACCGGTTGCCATCGTGAATGAGTTCAAGGCCAGCCAGAAGATCGGCAATTTCTTCCGCCGGGGCGCCGCAGTCATAGGCGCTCCTGGCGGTGAAATCGACCCCCGCATCACGCTTCCCCCAGGTATTCCGATCTTTTCGAAGTCTGCGCCCAGTGCCTTTTCCAATCCCCAGTTGCAACCCTTACTCCAGTCCCATGGGGTTTCGCGCATTGTCATCGTTGGGGTGTACGCCGAAGGGTGCGTACGGGCCACGGCACTTGCCGCGCGTGCCCTGGGCTACGCCGTCACCACCCCGCTTGACGCGATTGCGAGCAACGCCGCCTGGAAACTGCAGTTCGCAAAATGGGCGATGCGCCGGCGTGGCGTTCTCACGGCCCTGGAGCTGTGTGAGATCGAGGACGCGGGTCACTCGGCGTCGTCGTGAAGATCTTGCTGGTTTTTGTAAGTAACTGCCATGCTGGATGCGCCCGGTAGTGCGAAATTCCGCACTCTTGCTTGCTGAGTGCTGAATAATTCGTTAATTTTCTGGCTTTCCAAGTTGAACAAGTCCTACTTCGTATGAGCGAGACGGTCCGTCTGGTTTTGACTGGTGAAGTATTGTCCGGCCATGAGCGCGACGGTGTGCGCGACAATCTGGCCGCACTGCTCAAGCTCGATGCCGAGCGCAGCGCGCGTCTACTCGATACGGCGCCGACGGTGATCAAGCAGCAATTGCCGCTGGCGCATGTCGATACCTATCTGGCACTGCTGGCCAAGGCTGGCGCCGGCGTACGCGTCGAGCATCCGGACGGCCGCCCCTGGCAGGCGCCAACTGGCGAGCGCGCGTTTCCATCCTTGCTTGACGATATACAGGCGCGCCCCATCCATCCGCCCACGGTCACACTGCGCGTGCCGCCGCAAGTCGCAGCGCCGGTCGCTGCCGTGGCGGCACCCCCCGAGCGCGAATTGGGATTGGTCGAGGAGTCACTGCCCGAAACGATCAAATGCCCATCCTGCGCGCTGGAGCAACCCAAGCGCACGCTGTGTACCGGCTGCGGTACCGACATGCCGCGCATGCTCGCCGCGCAGAACCAGGCCAAGATCGAGGCGCGCCAGGCGCAGCAGATGGCGGGGCCGCGCAGCGTGTCGTCGCTGCGCCCGGACGCCGCCGCACTGATGGATATCGTTGAAACGCCCAAGCTGTTTGGCGTGGGTCTTGGCGGCCGGCTGGGCCGGATGCGCTATCTCGCCTATGGTGTGCTACTGATCCTGGCCATCTTCCCGATCACGCTGCTGTTCTCGCTGGCGTTGGTCTTCCTCAAGGGCTTCTGGGTGGTGTTCGGCATGGCCTGGGTCTGGTTGTTCGTGCGACTGGCGGTGTTCCGGCTGCACGACGTGAACCAGTCTGGCTGGTGGGCGGTCGGCGGCGTGGTCGTGTCCATGCTGATCAGCCTGATCGATGCGCGCCTTGGCGCCATGGCCTGGGGCCTTGTCACACTCGGCTCGCTGGCGCTGTGCTTCTGGCCGGGCTCGCCGGGCGACAACCGTTACGGCCCGCCGGCCGAGCCACCAACCACGCTGATCAACGTGCTGGCGGTGATTGGCTTGCTGCTGTCCTTGCTGTCCATCCCGGCGATGCTGGCATCGGTCGGCGTCCCCGGCTACGGCGATTATGTGCAGCGCCAGAAGCTGAAAGCCGGCCAGTTGAGCGACGAGCAGCTGGAGGAAATGGCCGCCGCCATGCGCGAAGAGGGCGTGGAGATCACCGCCGACGAGTTGCGCGAGCAGATGAAGAAGGGCGACGACTAGTGCTGCGGAAAACCCGTATACGGCGGTTCTTGCCGCAGGCATAGCATGGCGTGGGGCACACGGAGATCGCCATGCTCGAGACCACGCTTGTTGTCACCACCATCGCCCTCTTGGCCATGCTCTCGCCTGGGCCGGACTTCTTCCTGGTGGTCAAGAACGCCGCGCGCTACCGGCGCAGCGCGGCGCTGGCGACCGCAGCAGGGGTGAATGTCGGCATCGCCGCGCACATGAGCTACTGCGTGGCAGGCCTGGCAGTGGTGATCGCCACCACGCCATGGCTGTTCAATATCCTCAAGTATGCCGGTGCGGCCTATCTGGTGTGGATCGGCGTCCAGGCGTTGCGCTCGCGCGGTGGCGGCACCATCGCATTGAGCGGTGTTCGCGAGGAGGTGAGCCTGACCCAGGCTTTCATGCAGGGCCTGTTGTGCAACCTGCTCAATCCCAAGGCCACGCTGTTCTTCCTCTCGGTGTTCACCCAGATCCTCAGCGTCGACACCACCTTGCTCGCCAAGCTGTGGTACGCCTTCATCATCTGGATGCTGGGCGTGATCTGGTGGCCGCTTTTGGTGTTCATCATCCAGAGCGCTGTGGTACGGCGCACTCTGGCCAGGGCTCAGGCGGTGATCGACAAGGTGCTGGGCGGCGTGCTGGTGGCGCTGGGGGTGAAGGTTGCGTTGTCTTGATCGGGCTTCGCTTGCGCAGGGGCAAGCCGCGCGCGTAATGCCTTGTTCCGACAGGCGGATGGCGTCGGTGCCGGGTATACTCGGGGCTTTCGCTGATTCAAATCCCGCCTTGCCATGATCCGTCGCCTCGATTCCGCTACTTCCGATTTCCAGTCCCAACTGCAGGCGCTGCTGGCCTTCGAAACCTCGCAGGATCCGCAGGTCGACGCGCGCGTCGCCGATATCCTTGCCGACGTGAAGGCGCGCGGCGACGCGGCCGTGGTCGAGTACACCAATCGCTTCGACGGCACCAGCGCCCAAACGCTCGCCGATCTGGAACTGACGCAGGATGAGCTCAAGGCCGCGTTCGAGCGTCTGCCGGCCGAACGCCGCGATGCGCTCGTTGCCGCCGCCGAGCGGGTGCGCCGCTACCACGAGCGGCAGAAAATGGCGTCTTGGAGCTACCACGACGAGGACGGCACGCTCCTGGGTCAGCAGATCACCGCGCTCGATCGGGTCGGCATCTATGTGCCAGGCGGCAAGGCGGCGTATCCGTCGTCGGTGCTGATGAATGCGATTCCGGCGCACGTCGCCGGCGTGCCCGAGATCATCATGGTGGTACCTACCCCGAAGGGCGAGAAAAACGATCTGGTGCTCGCCGCCGCTCACGTGGCTGGCGTGTCACGCGTCTTCACCGTCGGTGGCGCGCAGGCGGTCGGTGCGCTGGCCTACGGCACGCAGACCATCCGGCAGGTCGACAAGGTCACCGGCCCGGGCAATGCCTATGTCGCCGCCGCCAAACGCGCGGTGTTCGGCATCGTCGGCATCGACATGGTGGCCGGGCCCTCCGAAATCCTGGTGATCTGCGATGGCGGCACCGATCCGGACTGGGTGGCGATGGATCTCTTTAGCCAGGCCGAGCACGACGAGATTGCCCAGGCCATCCTGCTGTGCCCGGACGCGGCGTATATCAACGCGGTAGAGGCCAGCATCGCCCGGCTGCTGCCGACCATGACGCGCCGCGACATCATCGAAGCGTCGCTATCCAATCGCGGCGCGCTGATCAAGGTGGCCGATCTGGATGACGCTTGCACCATTTCCAACTACATAGCGCCCGAGCACCTGGAGCTGTCGGTGGCCGAGCCCGAGGCCTGGGTGGGCAAGTTGCGCCACGCCGGCGCCATCTTCATGGGCCGCTTCACGTCCGAGAGTCTGGGCGACTATTGTGCCGGCCCCAACCATGTGTTGCCGACCGCGCGCACCGCGCGCTTCGCCAGCCCGCTCGGCGTGTACGATTTCCAGAAGCGCACCAGCCTGATCAATGTGTCCGAGGCCGGTGCGCAGCAGCTCGGTCGTATTGCCAGCGTGCTGGCACACGGCGAGGGCTTGACGGCGCATGCGTGCGCAGCCGAGCTGCGGTTGAAGTAGCGGGGATGCAATGTTAGAAAGGCGCGGCCAGCTGTCGTCTCTTTTCCTATGCTGAAATCGTTCCACCCTTACCTGCAGAACACCCATGCCTAACATGTTCACGCCCCCCAAGACTGCCGCCGAACTGCGTGGCGAACGCTTTGCCATGCTGGAGGACATTGCCCGTGAGCTAGGCAGCGAGGTGACCTTTCCCATCTGCTTCGATGCTGCCATTCGCGTTGGAAAGGTGCTGCGCAACGAGGCCGCGTCGCTGCAGGCGGTGGTGCATGAAGTGCAGCGCGATCCGCTGATCACCGCCAAGCTGCTACGGCTGGCCAATAGCGCGGCCTATAACGCCGGCGGCAAGCCGCTGGTCGATGTCGGACAGGCGGTGGCCCGGCTGGGTTTTGCCACCGCGCGCTCGGCGGCGCTGGCCTGCGCCATGCAGCAAATGGTGCGCTCGCGCGAGCTGGTGGCGTTTGACGCCATTGCCAAGAACTTCTGGGTGCACACGCTCAAGTGCGCAGCCATTGCCCGGGTACTGGCGCGCAAGCTCACCCGCATCGATCCGGAGCTGGCGATGCTCGGTGGCCTGGTGCACGACCTGGGCGCCTTCTACATGCTGGAGCGCGCCACGCGTTACCCCGAGCTCGTCGAGCGGCCGGCGACCGTGCACTACCTGGTCGCGCAATGGCACGACAGCGTGGGTACCGTGCTGCTTGATGCGCTGGGCCTGCCCGAGGACATCATCGAAGCGGTACGCGACAACGACACGCCACGCACGCCGGAAGTGACGATGCGCACGCTGTCGGACGTGCTCTACGTCGCCAATATCTTTGCCGATGGCGTCGAGGAAATGCGCATGCTCGATCTGGTCGACGACGATTACACCCCGCCCGAGCTGTCCGATCCGCGCTTCACTGCCTTGCAGGCCGAGTTCGATGCAGCCTGCGACGAGTTCGTTTCGCACTGGTAAAGCGCCGCCCGGATTACGTTCCCGCTTCCCGCCGCGCCGGTTCTGGGAGACAATCTCGCACTACCCCGGACCACTGCCTGCCCATGCGTCAAGTTACCGTTACCCGCAACACGCTGGAAACCCAGATCACCATCACGCTCAATCTGGATGGCACCGGCGTTTCCAAGTTCGATACCGGCGTGCCTTTCTTCGAGCACATGCTCGACCAGGTGGCGCGCCATGGCCTGTTCGACATCGAAATCAAGGCCGTCGGCGATCTGCATATCGACGCCCACCACACGGTGGAAGACGTCGGCATCACGCTGGGCCAGGCCTTTGCCAAGGCAGTGGGCGACAAGAAGGGCATTGTGCGCTACGGCCACAGCTATGTGCCGCTCGACGAAGCCTTGAGCCGCGTCGTGGTTGACCTGTCCGGTCGCCCCTGTCTCGAATACGAGTGCGACTACACCCGCGCCGTGATCGGCGGCTTCGATGTCGACCTGTTCGGCGAATTCTTCCGTGGCTTCGTCAACCACGCCGCGATCAGCCTGCACATCGACAACCTGAAGGGCAAGAACGCGCACCATCAGGCCGAGACCATCTTCAAGGCACTGGGCCGCGCGCTGCGCATGGCGGTGTCGTTCGACGAGCGCATGGCGGGCATTACGCCGAGCACCAAGGGCACTTTGGTAGGCTGAACACGATGCAAAAAATCGCCATCGTCGACTACGGCATGGGCAACCTGCACTCGGTGGTCAAATCGATGCAGCTCGTCGCTAGCGACCGTGCCAGCGTGGTGCTGACCGCCGATGCTGCCGAGATCGCCGCCGCCGACAAGGTGGTGTTCCCAGGGCAAGGCGCCATGCCGGACTGCATGGCGCACCTGGAGGAATCCGGCGTGAAGGCCAGCGTGCTCAAGGCCGCCACCGAGAAGCCGTTTCTGGGCATCTGCGTCGGCGCGCAGCTTCTGTTCGAGCGCAGCGAGGAAGGGCCGACCGACAGTCTCGGCGTATTCGGCGGCCAGGTGATCCGCTTCCCGGCAGAACAGATGGTCGGCGCGGACGGCGAGCGGCTCAAGGTGCCGCACATGGGATGGAACGAGATGTTCATCAAGCGCGATCACCCGCTGTGGGCCGGTATCCCGGATGGCGAGCGTTTCTATTTCGTGCACAGCTATCACTTTGCCCCGGTCGACGACATCGCCGTGGTCGAATCGGCCTATCCCTACCGTTTCGCGGCGGCCGTGGCGCGTGACAACATCTTCGCCATCCAGTGCCATCCGGAAAAATCGGCCGATGCCGGCCTCAAGTTACTGAAAAATTTCGTAAACTGGGACGGTCGCCCCTGATCGGCCCGACGTGTAAACCCGCAAACCCTTAGATCCAGACCATGCTTATCATCCCCGCTATCGATCTCAAAGACGGCCAGTGCGTGCGCCTGCGCCAGGGTGAAATGGACAACGCCACCGTGTTCTCCGATGACCCGGCGAGCTTTGTCAGCCACTGGCTGGGACAAGGGGCACGCCGCATGCACCTGGTCGACCTCAATGGCGCCTTTGCCGGCAAGCCCAAGAATCTCGATGCGGTAAAGCGCATCCTCGCTGCCATCGATGGCGACGTACCGGTGCAGCTGGGTGGCGGCATCCGCAATCTGGAAACGATCGAGATGTATCTCGATGCCGGCATCGACTACGTGATCATCGGCACCGCCGCGATCAAGCAGCCGGGCTTTTTGCACGAGGCGTGCGACGCCTTCCCTGGCCACATCATCGTCGGGCTCGACGCCAAGGACGGCAAGGTGGCGACCGATGGCTGGGCCAAGATCACCGATCACGACGTGATCGACCTGGCGCAGCGTTTCGAGGGCTATGGTGTCGAGAGCGTGATCTACACCGACATCGGCCGGGACGGCATGCTGTCGGGCGTGAATATCGAAGCGACGGTGAAGCTGGCTCAGGCGCTGACCATTCCCGTGATCGCCTCGGGCGGACTGACCAACCTTGATGACGTGAAGCGGCTGTGCGAAGTCGAGGCCGAAGGCATCGAAGGCGTGATCACCGGTCGCGCCATCTACGAAGGCACCATCAATTTCAAGGACGCGCAGGAACTGGCCGACCAGCTGGTGCCGGCCTGATTCCGCTGCGCGTTTCATCCTGGCGACGGGGCGCTTGGGCGCCCCTTCGCCTTTCGAGTAGATCGTCATGCCGCTAGCCAAACGCATCATTCCCTGCCTCGACGTTACCGCCGGTCGCGTGGTCAAGGGCGTCAATTTCGTCGGCCTGCGCGACGCGGGCGATCCGGTCGAGATCGCCAAGCGCTACAATCTGCAGGGGGCGGACGAGCTCACCTTCCTCGATATCACCGCGTCGAGCGACAACCGCGATCTGATCCTGCATGTGATCGAGGCGGTGGCTTCGCAGGTGTTCATTCCGCTGACCGTCGGCGGTGGCGTGCGGCAGGTGGGCGACGTACGACGGCTCTTGAACGCCGGCGCCGACAAGGTATCGATCAACACCACTGCCATCACCAACCCCGAGGTGGTGCAGGGTGCGGCCGACAAGTTCGGCAGCCAGGCCATCGTGGTGGCGATCGACGCCAAGGCGGTCGACGAGTCCAACACCCGCTGGGAGGTGTTCACCCATGGTGGCCGCCGCGCCACCGGGCTCGATGCGGTGGAATGGGCGCGCAAGATGCAGCAACTGGGTGCCGGTGAAATCCTGCTGACCAGCATGGATCGCGATGGCACCAAGATCGGCTTCAACCTGCCGCTGACGCGCGCGGTGAGCGATGCGGTCGACATCCCGGTGATCGCCTCAGGCGGTGTCGGCAACCTGCAGCATCTGGTCGAAGGGGTCACGCAGGGCCACGCCAGCGCAGTGTTGGCGGCCAGCATCTTCCACTTTGGCGAGTACACGGTGCGCCAGGCCAAGGAAGCGATGCAGGCGGCCGGGATCGAGGTCCGGCTGTAGGCAGTGCTGCGACGCGCGTCGGCACTTGCCCCGCAGCACGCGTGCAGGCGTTAGCGTGTCGTTTTCGATCTGATCAGGAACCCCATCATGCGTGAGCTGTTGATTGCCCTTGCATTGTTAGTCTCCGCCAGCTCGGCGCTGGCTTGCGATATCGCCGTGAAGAGCCGCGATGGCCTGTCGGCGGTGATCGACAATAGCCGCCATGGTCTGAAGAACGAGCTCACGCTGTTCGTTACGCTGGAAAACAAGGGCAAGACGCCGCTCAAGCTCGCCGATGCCAGGCTGATGGTGGAGGACGAGCAGGGTGTGCTGGTGTCCCCGGTCAAGCTCGAAGTGCCAGCCACGGAGCTCGTGCCCGGCGCCAAGGTGCAGCTGGTCAGCCATTACCTGCCGGACCCGAGCTACACCGCGATCCGGTTGAACGTCGAGTAAAGAATCTGGAACAAGGAGTCACCGTGGCCGCCTGGCTCGATGAAATCAAATGGGATGACAAGGGCCTCGTGCCCGTGATCGCGCAGGATCGCGTATCCGGCCGGGTGCTGATGTTCGCTTTCGCCAATCGCGAGGCGGTGGCACTGACGGCCGAGCACGGCACCGCGCATTACTACACGCGTAGTCGCGGCCGGCTGTGGCACAAGGGAGAAGAGAGCGGCCACTTCCAGCGCGTGAGCGAGATCCGCCTCGATTGTGATGGCGACGTGCTGATTTACCAGATCGACCAGGAAGGCGGCATCGCCTGCCATACCGGCCGGCAAAGCTGCTTCTTCCGCGTGCTCAAGGAAGGCGAGTGGCAGGTGGTCGACCCGGTGCTGAAAGATCCGGCCACCATCTACAAGCATTGAGCGGCGCGCCCGCGTCCTGGCTGTGCCGTCCTTTTTCCCCTTTCGCGTGCGGTGCCCGGTGCATCCCGCCACGAACTTGCAACGAAACGGCAATATAATTGCGGTTTGATTGCGCACCCGGAGTGATCCGCAATGATTTCTGCCGATATCCTCGAACGTCTTTCCAGCACGCTGGCCGAGCGCCGCGGCGCTGATCCGTCGACTTCCTACGTCGCCAAGCTCTATAGCAAGGGCACCGAGGCCATCCTGAAGAAGGTGGGTGAGGAAGCGGTGGAAGTGGTGATGGCAGCCAAGGATGGCAACAAGCTGCACGTGGTGCGCGAAGTGGCCGATCTGTGGTTTCACACGCTGGTGCTGCTGGCGCACGAAGGATTGAGCCACGAGGATGTGCTGGCCGAGCTGGCGCGCCGCGAGGGCATTTCGGGAATAGAGGAAAAGGCCTCGCGCAAGGAGCAAGGGAAATGAGCGACTGCATATTCTGCAAGCTGGCCAGTGGCGCCATTCCCTCGAACAAGATCTTCGAAGACGACGACGTGCTGGTGTTCCACGACATCCATCCGGTGGCGCCAGTGCACTTTCTGGTGGTACCCAAGGTCCATATCGTATCGCTGGCGCATGCCGAGGTCGAACATCAGGCGCTGTTGGGTAAGCTGATGCTGGTGGCGGCGCGCTGCGCGCGCGAGCAGGGTCTCGTCGACGGCTACCGCACCATCGTCAATACGGGGGCCGGTGGTGGGCAGTCGGTGTTCCACCTGCATGCCCACGTGATCGGTGGCCCCGGGCTATCGCCGCGCATCGCCGAAGTCGTCACCTACTAAATACCTCAAGCAATCGGAGCATCACATGGGTTCGTTCAGTATCTGGCATTGGCTGGTCGTGCTGGCCATCATCATCCTGGTCTTCGGCACCAAGAAGCTGGGTAACGTCGGCAAGGATCTCGGTTCGGCCGTGCGTGGTTTCAAGGACGGCATGAAGGGTGAGGATGAGCCCAAGAAGCTGGCCGAGACCGACGACAAGGCCGGCGGCCGCGTGATCGACGTGGCCGAGCGCGATAAGCGCTGAGGCCTGCCATTTGTTCGACGTTGGTTTTTCCGAGCTATTGATGATCGGCGCCGTGGCGCTGGTCGTGTTGGGCCCCGAGCGCCTCCCCAAAGTGGCGCGCACCGTCGGCGCGCTGGTCGGCCGTGCGCGGCGCTTTGCCGCCAATGTGAAGGCTGACCTGGACCGCGAGATCAACCAGACGGAACTGGCCAAGATCGAGGCCGAACTGCGCGCCGAGCAGGCGGCGCTGCAGCACACCATACACCAGCCGTTCACCGAAGCGCGCGAGGCGCTGAGCGAATCGATCGTGTCCGCGCCAATCGAAACCGTAGAAGCACCGGCTGCGACGCAGCCTGCTCAGGTTGAGTCTCTGACCTTGGTGGCCGATGCCAGCGTGCCCGCCATAGAAGAGGCGCCGGTGCGCGCGGTCGACGAGCGGCAGCTCGACCTGTTTGCCGCCGCACCCGAACCCGCCGTACCCACCGCGCGCGATCGCCGTTGAAGCCCATGAGCACCGATCTGCAACCGTTGATGGAACACCTTTTGGAGCTGCGCGACCGGCTGTTGCGCGGCATCTTGGTCTTTTTGGCCGGTTTCTTCGTCTGTTTCTATTTCTCGCAGCCGCTCTATGACTTGCTGGTGGCGCCGCTCGCCAGCGTGTTGCCAGGCCAGAAGCTGGTGTCGATCGGAATCGCCTCACCCTTTGTGCTGCAGATCAAGATCGCTGCCATGGCGGCGTTTGTCGTGACGTTGCCGCACACCCTGTACCAGGCGTGGGCGTTTGTCGCGCCGGGCCTTTACCAGCACGAGAAGCGGCTGGTGTTGCCGCTGGTGGTGTCGTCCACGCTGCTATTCTTTGTTGGCATGGCGTTCGCCTATTTCTTCGTGTTCGGCACGGTGTTCCATTTCATCGCCACCGTAGTGCCGGCGTCTATGCAATGGCTGCCCGATTCGGGGGAGTACCTCGACTTCGTGCTCGGCATGTTCCTCGCCTTCGGTCTCACCTTCGAAGTGCCGGTCGCCGTGGTGGTGCTGGTGCACCTGGGCATCGTTTCGGTGGCCAAGCTGCGCGAATGGCGACCCTACATCATCGTCGGCGCCTTCGTCGTCGCTGCCGTCGTCACCCCGCCGGATGTGGTGTCACAGTGCCTGCTGGCGCTGCCGCTGTGGCTGCTGTTCGAACTGGGCTGCTTCGTCGCGCAATGGACGGGGCGCCGCACCGAGGCCGTGAAGCAGGCCTGAGGCACTCTGGTGCGGCGTATCGACGTCACTGGCAGCGTCAAGCCGCGGTCGTCACAGCTTTGTCACCGGCCGTTGAACAGGCGCTTACAAGTAGCCGCCGCTTGTCGCGCTACACTGCCGCATCCTGATTGCCCTGATGCCCGCCATGCTGCGCGTGTTCCAACTGCTGCTGTTCCTGTTTGCCTGCGCGCCTTTCCTGATCCCGTTCCGCTGGGCGCCCAATCCGGTGTTCCCATCCGAGCTTGCCGCCTTCGTTGGCGGTGCCGCGCTGGTGCTGGCCGCGCTCGGCCTGCCACGGGCGCGTACCGCCACGCCGTGGCTGTCGTGGATGTGGCTGGCGCTGGTGGCGGCGTTGGGCCTGCAACTGTGGCTGCAGCCGCCGCCGTTTCTCGCCTTGCTGCTGATTCCGATGGCCTACATGGGTATGGCGGCGCTGATGCTGCTGGCGCTGGCGCGCGCCCGCGATGTATTCGGTTGGGCTCCGCTGCTCACCGCGCTGGCCTGGGGCCTGGTCGCGGGTGCTGCAGTCAGCGTCTGCATTGGCCTGCCGCAGGCCTGGGTCAAGTTCACCAGCGGACGCGCCACCGTGTTCGGCGCGATCGGTCAGGCCAATATGTATGGCCATTACCTGGCCTGGGGCCTGGGGGCGCTAGCCTGGCTGGTGTCGCAGGGCCGGGCGCCGCGCATCGTGTTCTGGTTGGTGGCGCCCTGGCTGGCGCTGCTGCTGGCCTGGTGCGGCTCGCGTTCGGTGCTGATGTATGCCGGCGCGTGGCTGGTGTTCGGCGGCGCCATGCTCTGGCGTACACGCGATATCGAGGTGCGGCGCTTTGGCCGGCAACTGCTTTACGCCGTTGCGCTGATTGTCGTGGCGCAGGTGCTGGCGCCGCTGCTGGTCGACCTGATCAATGCTCTCGTCGGTGGCCGAGGCGGGAAGGCCAGCGCGCTGGAGCGCATCGCGTCCAATGGGGGCCGACGCCTCGTCGAATGGCAGAAAGCCTGGCAGGCCTTTGTCGCGCATCCGGGTCTAGGCGTGGGTTGGTCGGCGTACCCGGCGCACAGCGTGGCGCTGCAGATCGAGCCACGCTTTGCCCAGGCAATGGAAAGCCGGTTGTTCACGCATAGCCACAACAGTCTGCTCAACCTGCTCGCCGAAACGGGCCTTGCCGGCACCTTGCCGGTGCTCGCTGGCATTGCCGCTGCCGCGGTCGGTGTCTGGCGTCGCCGCGACAACACAGTGGCCTGGTTCGGCGCGGTGCTGGTCACCGTATCGCTCTTGCACAGCCTTGTCGAATACCCGCTGTGGTATGCGCACTTTTTGCTGCCGTTCGCGGTGCTGCTGTTCGTCGCTTGGGATGGCGCTCCGCGCTGGCGGCTGCCGGACTGGGGCGTGCGCACGCTGTGCGTGGCGGGCGGCGCCTTTGCGCTGGCGCTTGCTACGGTTGGCCTGCAGACCTATTTGCTGATCTATCCGCTGGTTCAGCCTGCCAAGAACGCCGCTCTGAACGTGCAGCGCATCGCCCAGCTGGAAAAATTGCGCCGGCACCCGCTGGTCGATTTCTACGCGACCTTCGCGCTCTCCAATTACGTGGTGGCGACCGAATCCGATGTGCCGTGGAAGCTGGCCGTGCTCGATCCGCTCAATGCGGTGCGGCCCTACCCGGCGCAGCTGGGGCGTGCCGCCGTGATGCACGCGATGCAGGGCGACGTGGCGCGCGGGCGTGTACTGGTCCGGCAGGCGGCGTATGCGTATCCGGCGAGCCTCGCGTGGTTCCGCGGCGAGCCGGACAAGTTCCAGGATCGCTACCCGGCCATGCACGAACTGGTGGCCGAAGTCGACGCTGCGAGCGCCTACTTCGCCCAGCTCAAGGCCGAGCGCGCCGCGCGTAAATAAAGAACTCGCGGTTGCCGTCACCACCGGTGATGGCGCTGTCGTAGTAGCCCGCTACTGTCAGCCCGGCCGCCTCGGCGGCGGCGCGGACCTTGGCCTCGACTTCGGGGTAGAGCCCGGCGTCGCGCACGATGCCGCCACGTGCCAATCCTTGTGGACCGACCTCGAACTGCGGCTTCACCAGAAATAGCAGCTGGCCACCCTCGGGCAGCAGCTCAGCGAGCGCGGGCAGGATCAGCGTCAGCGAGATGAACGAGACATCGCCGACGATGAGATCGATCTCGCCATCGAGCTGGGCGGCGATGTCCTGGTGGGTGACGTGGCGCGCATTCACGCCTTCCAGCGTCACCACGCGCGCATCGCTCGTCAGCCGCGGATGCAACTGGCTGTGCCCTACTTCCAGTCCGAGCACGCGGCGCGCGCCGGCCTGCAGCGCGCAATCGGTGAACCCGCCCGTGCTTTGCCCCACGTCCAGCACCTGCAGTCCACTCACACTCAGCCCGGCACAGGCCAGCGCGCCGGCGAGCTTGAGTCCGCCGCGCGACACGTAGCGATCGGCCTCATCCGGTGTAACGACGATATCCGCATCTTGGTCGATTTTCTGGCTGGGCTTGTCGATACCCTTGCCATCGGCGCTGACGCGGCCAGCGGCGATCATGTGCTGTGCGGCGGTACGCGACGGCGCCAGGCCCAGCTCGACCAGCAGTACATCGGCGCGCGGCATCAGAACCGCTCGTCCGCCCGCAGGTAGCGCCACTTACCCTGTGGCAGATCGCCCAGCGTGATGCGGCCGATGCGGATGCGCTTGAGGCCGATCACGCGCAGGCCGACCAGCTCGCACATGCGGCGGATCTGGCGCTTCTTGCCCTCGTTGAGGATGAAGCGCAGCTGGTCCTCGTTCTGCCAGCTGACCTTGGCGGGCTTGAGTGCCTCGCCGTCGAGCGACAGGCCGTGGTTCAGCCGCTGCAATCCCTCGGCGGAGAGCCGTCCGGCCACACGCACCAGGTATTCCTTGTCGACGGGCGAGTTCTCGCCGATCAGCGTCTTGGCGACGCGGCCATCCTGGGTGAGCACCAGAAGGCCGACCGAATCGATATCGAGCCGGCCGGCCGGCGCCAGTCCCTTGAGGTGATCGCGCTCGAAGCGGATGCCGCTGCTGTCGCCGGCCCAGTGGTGCTCCGGGCGGACCAGCACGCTGGCGGGCTCGTAGCCCTTCTCGGCCTGGCCGGATACATAGCCGACCGGCTTGTTGATCAATATGGTGACGCGCTGCGCCTGTACGGCCTGCGCCTGGCGCTGCAGCTCGATCTTCTGCTGGGGCAATACCTTGCTGCCCAGCACGTCGACGACCACGCCGTCGACCCGGACCCAGCCACGCGCGATGTATTCGTCGGCTTCGCGCCGCGAGCACAGCCCGAGTTCGGCCATGCGTTTGGAAAGGCGGATGGGTTCCATGAGGGCTACACGAGGCAAAAGCCGGATTTTACTCCGCTCACCGCCGCCGGGTCATGCGGCTTGCCAGCTGCCCGACTTCCCACCGTGTTTTTCCAGGAGGCGCATGTCGGTGATGCTCATGCCGCGATCGACCGCCTTGCACATGTCGTAGATGGTGAGCAGCGCGATGTTCACCGCAGTGAGCGCCTCCATCTCCACCCCGGTGCGACCCATCGTGTCGGCGCTCACCGTGCAATGCACGGCGCAGGCCGCAGGGTCGAGGGCGAAATCGACGGCGACGCGGGGCAGTGGGATGGGGTGGCACAGCGGAATCAGGTCGGCAGTCTGATTTGCGGCCATGATGGCGGCGATACGGGCAATGCCGAGCACAGCGCCCTTCTTGTGGCCGCCGTTGGCGATCAGTGTGAGCGTCGCGGGCAGCATGCGGATGCTGCCGCTGGCAACGGCGACACGCGCGGTCTCCGGTTTGGTGCCGACATCGACCATATGCGCCTGGCCCGCCGCGTCGAAATGCGTGAGCGCGGGCGCGGCGCCGGCGCGATCGCTACAGGCGGCCAATTCCTCGGGCGTATTCACGTTGGCGAAGGTGGTATCGGGGAATTCGACGTAGGCGGGCTTGAGCGCAGCAATCCAGTCCGCCACCTTGAGCTCCTTGCAGTTGAGCCGCTCGGTCAGCGACAGCAGTACGCCACGGCGCAACAAGCAGGTCGTCGGATGCAGCCGGCCGTTCTCGCTTTGCGCCACGGCCACCGGCGCGTCGCCCATGCCGTCAAACAGCCGCTGCAGCAGATCATGCGGCAGGAAGGGCACGTCGCACGGCACCACCAGCATCAGCTCGGCTGGTGAAGCGAGCAGGGCGGCGTGGATGCCAGCCAGCGGTCCAGGGTAGCCATCGTGTACATCGTGCAGTACCGGGTAGCCCAAGCGGGTGTACTCGGCGAGATTGCGGTTGGCGGAAATCAGGATCTGTTCCAGCTGTCGCGGAGACTGTCGCAACAGCGCGTCGATTGCCCACGACACCAGCGGCCGGCCAGCCAGTTGCACCAACCCCTTGTCCTGCCCACCCATGCGCAGGCCCTGGCCACCGGCCAGAATGACCGCATCGATTTTACGCACCGTTCTTGCTCCATCTATCCGTAGTTGGCCAAGGTCATGACCTTGGCATCGACCCACTACTGTCCGATGCTGCTTTCATCCAGCTTCCATGGCGGGGTCTTTGTTTTCAGGTAGCCCATCATAAATGCATTCTCGCCGTAAGCAAGCCCAAGATGCCGGCTGGTGGTGAGCATCAACACGTTCGGTCGACGAGATGCAGGCTATTCACGCGGGCCCAGCAGCGCCGCCGCAGCGCCATCTCAAACGTGAGCGAGCGCTTATCCCCCCGTCTGCGACATAAAGCGCACGATTTTCTTCGGTTGCTCATTG
>NZ_JANBVF010000046.1 GCF_024437655.1 Chitinolyticbacter albus | reverse complement strand
CGAACTTGGCTTCCTGGCCCAGGCACAGGTAGAGCGTGCCGTCGACCGCCAGCCTCACCCGGTTGCAACTGGCGCAGAAATGCTGCGAGAGCGGGGTGATGAAGCCGATGCGGCCGGTGCCGCCCGCGGTGCGCCAGTAACGCGCCGGGCCACCGCCGAGCTCCAGCACCTCGGGCACCAGCGCGAACCGCTCTACCAGCGCCTCGCGCACGGGACCGAGGTCCAGGTATTGCGCATTGCGGCCGGTGTCGCCCATCGGCATGGTCTCGATCAGGCGCAGGATGAAGCCATGTTCGAAGCAGAATTCGGCCATGCGCGCGATCTCGTGCTCGTTCACGCCGCGCATCACC
>NZ_JANBVF010000045.1 GCF_024437655.1 Chitinolyticbacter albus | reverse complement strand
CGGCAGCGGGGACGACTCACCCCGGCGGCAGGCGTCGTACAGCGCGCCCAGCTCGGCCAACAGCACGCCGATCGACCAGCCGTCCGCAATGATATGGTGCAAGGTCAGTTGCAGCAGGTAATCGTCATCGCCCAGTTCGATCAGCAGAACGCGCAACAACGGGCCTTTCGATAGATCGAATGGCCGTTGCGCCTCGTCCTGCGCAAGCTGCAGCGCCTGGATCTGGGCATCGTCCTGGCCTCGCAGATCGATCTCATGCAATTGGACCGGTGACGCCGCCGCAATGCATTGCACGGGCATTTCGCCATCCACCGCGAAAACGGTGCGTAGCGTTTCGTGGCGGAGCACGATTTCATCCAGGCTCCATGCCAGTGCTTCCCGGTCCAGTTGGCCGCGCACTCGGCATGCCGCTGGGATGTTGTATTGCGAGGAGCCGGGTTGATACTGGTCCAGGAACCAGAGCCGCTGCTGGGCGAATGAGGTAGCGAACTGATCCATGTCGATCTGGGTCATGCGGGGCTTTTCCGGTTGATGCTCAAGTCGTGGTGGGGGCGAAGTGCCATCGCTCGCTCAGGGCGTTTGGGCAAGACTGTTGCGCCGAGCCAGTCTGGGAATGGCGGAAACTGCAGCGGGTGGCCTCGATGCATGCGCATCCAGGCGCGCCGCGAGCTGCGCTATCGTGGGTGAGTCAAAAAACAGCCTTACCGGGGCCTGGATCTGCATCTGGGTCTGTATGCGCGAGACAATTTGTGCCGCCAACAAGGAGTGGCCGCCCAGTTCGAAGAAGTTGTCCTGCACCCCAACCCGGCTCAGGCCCAGCACCTCGGCCCAGATCGCAGCCAGCGCGATCTCGGTCGGCGTGCCCGGCGCCTGGTAGGCACTGCTGATCGCCAGCGCCGCCTCGTCCGGCACCGGCAACGCCGCCCGATCGGTCTTGCCATTGGGATTGAGCGGCAAGGCCTCCAGCACGACCCAGGCCGTCGGCACCATATAGGCCGGCAGGCTGGCCTGCAGCGCGGTCCGCAGCAGCGCCACCGACACCGTGCCCGCCACATAGGCCACCAACCGTTGCTGCCCCGGCTGGTCCTCGCGCACCAGGACCGCCGCCGCACGCACTCCGGCGCATTGCAACAAGGCCTGTTCGATCTCGCCCGGCTCGATGCGCAGCCCGCGCAGCTTCACCTGCTGGTCGGCCCGCCCCAGGAAGGCCAGGCAGCCATCGGCACGCCAGCGCACCAGATCGCCGGTGCGGTACATGCGGCTGCCGGGAGGCCCGAACGGGTCGGGCACGAATCGCTCGGCCGTCAGCTCCGGGCGATGCAGATAACCCCGCGCCACCCCGCTGCCGGCCAGATACAGCTCACCGATCACCCCACTGGGCACCGGCTGCCAAGCCTCGTCCAGCACGTACACCCGCACATTCGGCAACGGCCGCCCCAGTGGCACCTCACCGGCCGCCGTGGTCTGGGCATGCCAGACCGCCACATCGGCGCATTCGGTCGGCCCATAGGAGTTGACCAGCGTCACCCCCTGCGCCGCCAGGGTCGCCGCCAGCGCGGCATCAATGGGTTCGCCGCCCAGCACCACCGTCGGCACCGGGCAGTCCGGCGGCAACTGGAAGGCGCGGAAGGCCGACGGCGCACAGTTGATGCGGGTCGGACGATGGGTACGCACGGCCGTCTGCAAGGCCGTCACGTCGGCCAGCGGCCCCTCGGGAATGACCAGCAGGCCGCCGGCCAACAGCGGTGCGAACAGGTTCTTCTGCGTCAGATCGAAGCTGGGCGAGCTGGCCAGCAGCACCCGCTCCACGCTGCCCAGCGCCGGATCGGCATACCACTGCAGCAGATTGAGCAAACCTTGCCGGGTATTGATGGCGCCCTTGGGGGTGCCGGTCGAACCGGAGGTATAGATGCAATACGCCAGATGCTGCGGCAACGCCAAGTCGGGTGGGTTGTCGACCGGCTGGGTCGCGATGCGCGACCAGTCGCGGTCCAGACACCATACCTGCGGGTGTGCCGGCAGCCGGGGTTGCAGCGCCGCCTGGGTCAGCAGCACCGGCGCGGCGGTGTCTTGCAGCATCCAGGCCAGGCGTTGCGGCGGGTAATCGGGATCGAGCGGCACATAGGCCGCGCCGGCCTTGAGGATGCCCAGCAGGCCGATCAGCAGGTCAACCCCGCGCTCGACGCACAGCGCGACCAGCTGATCCGGGCCGACCCCCAGCTGGCGCAGCTGATGTGCCAGCTGATTGGCGCGCTGGTTGAGGGTGGCATAGTCGAGCTGGACCGTGCCGCAGCAGACGGCGGGGGCGTGTGGGGTGCGGGCGGCCTGGGCCTCGAACAGCGCGGTGAGCGTGTGTTCGGGCAGGGGCGTGTGTGGTCCCTGGCCGGCCTGCAGCAGGCGTTGCCGCTCGCTGGGCTCGAGCAGGGGCAGCGCGGCGAGGGGGCGGTGCGCCTGGCTGGGCAGGGCGGTGAGCAGGGTATGGAATTGGCGGGCCAGGCTGGCGATGGTGGCGGCATCAAACAACTCGGTGCTGTATTCGAAGTCGACTGCGAGGCCATCATCGTGATGCTGGATTTCAACCTTGATGTCAAACGCCGCATGCAGGATGCTGGCCGGATGGCGGCCAGCAATCTGCAGTGCCTGTGCACCCTGCCATTGCCCCGATGCATCCTCGAGGGCCAGTTCGCTATGGAAATTGAGCACCACTTGCACATAAGGCTGCCAAGTCGCTTCGCGTTGCGGCGCCAAGTGCTGCAGGATCAATTCGAATGGCAGCTGCCGCTCGTAGCCTGCCAGCAAGCGCACGGCAGTATCAGCCAGCAGTTTGTCGAATGACTGGTCGTGATCGATGTGGGCTCGCAGCGGGATCACATTGATGAAGTTGCCGATCAGCCTTTCGGTACCCGCCGGCCGGTTGGCGGTCATCACGCCCAGGCAGAAATTCTCCTGCCCGGTTTGGCGGTAGAGCAAGGCGTTCATGGCTGCCGCCAACACCATGAACAGCGTGGCATTGCAGCGCCCGCCCATGGCCACCAGGCCCTGGACCAACTCGGGCGACAGGGTCAGCCGCTCTACCGCGCCACTACGACGATTACCAGGCAGCCGAGGGCGATCCGTCTGCAGTGCCAGCAGCGCAGGCACGCCTTCCAGTTCGGTTCGCCACCAGGCCAACTGCATATCGAGCCATGCGCCCGTGAAATGACGTGCTTCCCATGTCACGTAGTCGGCATGATCGACGTGCAATGGCGCAAGCGACGCCGACGGAGCGCCCCGCAGTGCGGCATACAACCGGTTCAGTTCATCCAGCAAGGGCAGGGTGGAGCTGCCGTCGTAGATGATGTGATGGAACGACAAGAGCAAGGTATTGGGCCCGCCCTCGCGCCGCAGCAACGTCACGCGCATCAGCGGGCCGGAGCCAAGGTCATAGGCGTGGTGCGCTTCGGCGCGGATTTCGGTATCGGTCTGGCGTTCAGCCTCATCTGCCGCCAACGCGCTTAGATCGATCACCCGCAGCGGAATGCGCAGATCGGCGCAGATGATCTGTACCGGCTGCCCCGCCTGTTCTGCAAATACGGTGCGCAGTGGTGCGTGTCGCTCCACCAATGCATCGACAGCACGCTGCAACACGGCTGCATCGATCTCGCCAGCCAGGGTCAACGCCAGCGGTACGGTGTAGAACGGATTGCCGGGCTGATATTGGTCGAGGAACCAGAAGCGCTGCTGTGCAAAGCTCAGCGGCAGCCTATCCCCCTGCTCGCCGTGGATGATCGCGGGCAGCGCGATGCTGCTACTGCCACGTGCAGCATCAATTTCACGCGCCAGCGCCCTGATCGTTGGCGCATGGAACAGCACGGGCAACGGCAGGTCGACGCCAAATTCGTCGCGCAGGCGGGCAATCAGCGTGGTGGCGAGCAGCGAATGCCCGCCGAGCCGGAAGAAATTATCAACGACCGTGATATCGCGACGGCCAAAGGCATCGCACCAGGCTTGCAGCAACTGTATTTCGGTCGGCGTCTCAGGATAGGCAACCTCGTCGCCGTGAACGTCATCCTCCTGTCGCCACGACCAAACCGAAGCGATAGCGGCGGTCTCGAATAGCTCCCGGCAGCGCCCGCGCTGGATTTTTCCGCTGGACGTCCGCGGGATATGGCCAGCCCTGACCAGCAGCACTGCGGCCAGATCGAGAATCTCATGCCGTTCGGCCAATGCCGTGCGCAGGCGCGCCACGAGCCCCTCCAGATCCGGCTGCTGCCGACGATCGAGCTCCTGCACGATCACCAGCGAGGTCGTTGCCCCTTCTTCCAACGCAAAGGCCGCGCAACCATTGGCACGAAATGCCGGATCGAGCGACTCGACCGTGATCTCCACATCCTGGGGATAGATGTTACGGCCGTTGAAGATCATCACTTCCTTGATGCGGCCCGTGATGTACAAGCCCCCTTCCCGCATGAAGCCAAGGTCACCCGTGCGCAGCCAGGTGCCCGCCTCCGAGGCCAAGCGGGCGCGAAACACCTGCTCGCTCTCTTCCGGTCGCCCCCAATAGCCGCTGGCGACCGTGGTCCCCTGTATCCACACTTCGCCAACCTGCCCGGAGGGTAATGCGGCGGCGCTGGCCGGATCGACGATGACCACACGGTGGTTGATCGTGAGGCCTGCCCCCGTGAGCACCACTTCCGCGGTGTCCTGCTCGTTAGTACCCGGCTGGATCTGCCCAGACTCCAGCGCCGACTTGCTGATACTGCAGACCTTCGGCGTCTGCCCGCTCGGTGTGGCCAGATTGGCCGATGCCATCAGCACCGACTCGGCCATTCCATACGAGGGCGTCATGCTCTCGGGGGCCAACCCGCACGGCGCAAATGCGGCCGCGAACTGGCGCAGCGTTTCAGCCCTGATGCGCTCCGCGCCGTTGACGGTGATGGCCAGGCTGCTCAGATCCAGCGTCTGTTTTTCGCCATCGCTGATCCGTTGCACGCACAGTTGATAGGCAAAATTGGGAGCACCCGTGATACGGGCGCGGTAGCGGCTGATGAGCTCCAGCCAGCGATAGGGGCGCATCAGGAAGCTTGCAGGCGGGAACTGTACGCAATGTCCGCCCACGCAGACCGGAATGATGGTGGCGCCAATCAAGCCAAAATCATGGTGCGGCGGCAACCAGGAGACAAAGACGTCGCCTTCCTCGATCCGGTAAGCCTGACGACTGAGTTTGGCATTGGCGAGCAGGCTGGCGTTGTTGACCATGACCCCTTTGGGCGTGCCCGTTGAGCCGGAGGTGTATTGCAGGAAAACGATGTCATCGGCCCGGGTGTTCGGCGCATGCCAGCCGGCGCCGTCGTCCGTGACGTGATCGCTGGCCAGCCAACGCAGCCGGGGTAGCGGATCGTCCGTGCCATCCTGCGGCCAGGCCGTTACGGTATCGACGATGCTTTGCAGAGTCAGTGCAACCGCCGGTTGGCAGTCGATCGCCATGGCGCGCAATCTGGGCAAGGTGCGGGCATTGCTTGGCGTCACGGTAGGCACCGCGATCACGCCGGCATAGACGCAGGCGTAAAAGCCGACGATGTAATCGACGCAAGGTGGATAGACCAGCAGCACGCGCTCACCCGGCCGGGTATGCCGCTGCAGGTGGGCTGCAAGCGCGCGAGCGCGCGCATCCAGCTCGGCGTAGCTCAGTTCAGTGCCGATCTGCTCGCCGTCGTTCAGATAGGTAAAAGCAGGCCGGTCTGCCCAGCCCGAGGCTGCCGAAGCACGATGGCGCAGGATATCGAACAGGGTATGCAGGTCTGGGAGCGTCGCAAGTGGCATGACTAGATGTTCGCAATGGGGCGTTCGACCTGCCTCGCGTACCGGATTGGCGCGCGGGAAGTCATTGGATAGGCTCAGGCATTGGTGGCAGCTGATGCCTGTTCTTTGGCGCGAGCTAGCCTCACTGCAAGCTCGGGGTAGAACAGCGGGATATTGATGTAGTGCGTGTAGGGCACGGTGCGCCGGTCGGCTGGCAGTTGCTGGCGTAATAGCGGGAGTTGCTGCCAGTGCGCGCCAGGACGGTAGTGATGTTCCTGGTGATAGCCCAAATTAAAGGTCAGCCAGTTATACCAACGGCCGTAGCTGCTTACCGAGTCACGGCTCGCGTCGGCCGGGTCAGTGGCACCCCAATGCTGCAGGAAGTTCTCCGCCAACCGGACGGTATCGACCACATAAGCGACGGGAACGAAATAAAACAGGAAGAAACGCCAGTCGATCACGCATAGCGCGATGCGGAACATCATCCAAGCGGCAAGATCGAGCTTGGCCTCACGCAGCTTGTGGGGAGCCCTGATCTTGTCGAAAAAGCGCTTGCCCAGTTCCGGCTCGCCCGGCGCCGCCAACGCCGCAAGCCGCTCCGACGGCCATTGCTTGATTTCGAGCAGGTAGAGCAAGACCAGATATTTCAGGCCCAGAGACTCTGCCACGTATTGCGCGAACGCCAGCAGTTGCACGTGCCAGGCTCGCTTGAGCCCGAGCGTGCCCAGCAACGTATCGTTGTTCCACGACCGCGGGTTGGCATGATGCAGGCCGTGCCCGATATTGTGTGGCGTCTTGGGTGCGGCAGTCATGGAAAAACCCATGCGCGTCAAGGTGTTGAGCCCGCGCACGGTAAAGAAGGGCGTGTGGAAGTGGTTGTGATTGGCGCCGGCATTCTGGAGCGAAATGGCGAACTGCACCGGTACCAGCACCAGCAAGGCCCATAGCGGCAGCGAGTGGAAGGCGCACGCCAGCCAAACAAAGAAGCCGATATGCAGCGGGATGATGACCACATTGAACGCATCCCAGCGTGAATATTTGAATAGCCTGCGCTCCGGCAGGCTTGCATTGCGCGTGATTCGGGTGGGTTCCATGGCGTGAGATCAGTTCCGGGAGGGGCGCGGGCGCCAGATGGGAGGAAGCAAGGCTTTGACGAAGAGCACGTAGTGACGCCACAGCGTGAGCAGCACCGCATCGTCGCCTGGCGTGCCGGGGACGCCGTAGCTCAGGCTGGCCGTACTGGCTCTATCCGCGTAGCAGGCCGTGCCGAACAGGTTGTCCCAGAATTGGAACGTGGTCGCATAGTTGCGGCCATAGTGTGTGCTGCTACTGGAATGGTGCAGATGATGGGCTGCCGGTGACGACAGGATGTGCCGTCCTATCCAGCCCCAGTCATGAATGATGCGGGAATGCTTGAGGCAGGTATGGGCGATCGACACGCCCAGCAGCATAAAAACATGCTGCGCTGGCACGGGCAGCAAGGCCAGCAGGCCGGCAAAGGCTATCGTATACAGGGCCTCTTCGAGCGGATGAAAGCGAAAGCGCGTCAGGACCGTCATCCGGTCTGCGCTGTGGTGGTAACTGTGCAAGGCCCATAGCGCGGGGATGGCGTGCGACCAGCGGTGTATCCAGTACATCGTGAGGTCATAGCAGAGGAACCACAGCAGCGTAAGCAGCATGGGGTTGGAAAGATCAGGGCTTGCCGCCTTGCCCCCTGCAACAACGGCTTCTTTCAGCCATTCGGGCAGGCCGGCCAGCATCATCTGCGCCAGAGGCCAAGCCAGCCCCAGGCCGACCAGTAGCATAGCCCAGAGGTCATTGCGTGCACTGCCCTTGGGGCGCAGCAAGGCCTGTGACGATGACCGTGACCACCCCAGCAGCACGCATTCGAGCAACAAGACGCCCGCGGCGATCGCCAGTGTGCCGGCGAAGTCCACGAGGGTGACGGGCAACGCATTCACCCAGGCTGCCGCCATCGCCTGCATGCCACTGGCGATGACCAAGGAGGGAATCTCCACCGGGCCCTCAGTCGAGTACTTTGTCGCCGAAAACAAAGGACGCGGTCTTGATCCGGCCCTCGACGACCTGATAGATCGCGACCATCGCCATGCGGCCTGGCCCTTCGGGGAAGGTGCGTATGACGTCCTCGCTGTCGATAACCACATTGCCGCAAACGGTGCGGTGCTTCAGCGCCGCGTGCAGATTCGGCTCAGCGAAGCGGCTTGCGGCGCGGTCGGCAATCGCGTCAATGCCAGAGGCCAGCACCGTATCCGGAAACTGGTACTGGACCGCATCCTGCGCATAGGTTGCCAACCAGCCGGCAAGGTCGTGTGCGTTATAGGCGTCCAGTTGACGCTGAACCACCATTTCCGGCGTGATCGTGTCGTGCTGCATAGTCATCGCGTGTCAGGTCCGTCTGGTAGGTACACGCCCCCGTGAGCCGGAAAGAATTTTCCGTTGAAGCGTGGCGAAAGCCAAAGATGTAAATATTCTATTTATTCTTTTCGATATGATTTTGCTGCCTTTTGCGTGGTTGATGCGTTGGCAACAAACATATTTCAAATCTCTTTCTCCACTACGCCGAACTGGAAAGGTGCAATGGTCGGAGCGGCGGTGGGCGTGGCGGCAAACTGCAGCGCCGCGAGCTTGGCATACAGCCCGTTGGCCGCAATCAGACTGGCATGCGAGCCGTGCTCGACCAGCCGGCCGTGGTCCAGCACCAAGATACGGTCAGCCTGCTGTACCGTGGCCAGCCGATGCGCGATCACCAATGTGGTGCGATCAACCATGATGGCATCGAGCGCTGCCTGCACCATGCGCTCGCTGTGCGCGTCGAGGGCGCTGGTGGCTTCATCGAGCAGGAGTAGAGGTGGGTTCTTGAGCATGGCCCGAGCGATGGCGATACGCTGTCGCTGACCGCCGCTCAGCCGCATGCCACGCTCGCCAAGAACGGTTTGATAGCCATCGGGCAGGGCAACGATGAAGTCATGGGCGAACGCCGCGCGGGCAGCGGCCTCAACCTCGTCGAGGCAGGCATCGGGCCGCCCATAGCGGATGTTGTCCAGTACGGTGCCAGAGAACATCGAGGCTTCCTGAGGCACGATGCCGATGCGCTGGCGCAGTTGTTCGAGCGACAACCGGCGTATGGGTACGCCGTCGATCAACAGCTCGCCGTGCTGTGGGTCGTAGAAGCGTTGCAGCAGCTGGAACACCGTGGTCTTGCCCCCACCGCTTGGGCCGACCAGCGCGACGGTCTCACCAGGGGCGATCGAGAATGACAGCCGCTGCAACGCTGGGCTTTGAGGGCGGGAGGGGTAGTGGAAACCGACATCGCATAAAGCCAGCGCACAGCCGCCGCCGACTTTCGGCGCAGCCACGGGCTGGTCGGGGGAGACGATGATGGATTCGGTATGCAGCAGTTCGATCAGGCGTTCGGTGGCACCGGCAGCGCGCAACAAGTCGCCATATACCTCGCTCATGATGGACGCGGCACCGGCAAGGATGATGACGTAAACCACGGTTTGGCTCAGCTCGCCAGTGCTCATGCGCCCCGCCATGACCGACTCGGCGCCTTGGTAGAGCCCCCAAAGCAGGATGGCGGAGGTTGCGATGGTGATAAAGGCCACCAGCGCCGAGCGAGATACCGTTCGCCGAACCGCCGTCTGGAAAGCGTGTTCGGTTGCTGTGGCAAACCGGGCCGATTCGCGCGCCTCAGCCGTATAGCTCTGCACCACGGAGACCGCATTCAGCACTTCCGTCGCGATGGCGCTGGAATCCGCCACACGATCTTGGCTCGCGCGCGACAGCTTGCGCACGCGCCGCCCGATCCAGACGGAAGGCGCGACAATAAACGCCAGTCCACAGAACACCAGCAGCATCATCCACGGGGCGGTCCACACCAGCATGCCCAGCGCCCCGGCGCCCATCATCAGATTGCGCAGCCCCATCGACAGCGAAGTGCCAACCACGGTCTGTACCAGCGAGGTATCGGTGGTCAGTCGGCTGAGTACTTCTCCGGTATGGGCTGACTCGAAAAATGCGGGGCTTTGTCGCAATACATGGGCGTAGACGGCGTTGCGCAGGTCGGCCGTGATGCGTTCGCCCAGCCAGGTCACCAGAAAGTAGCGCGCCGAGGTAAAGACGCCGATGGCGATGGCCACGCCGAACAGCAATAGGAAGTGGCCCCGCAGCATCAACAGGCGAGCCCCGTGCTGCGCCGAGTCCGTATCGAACAAGCCTTGGTCCAGCAGGCTGCGGATCGCGACCGGCAGGGCAAGGGTGGCAGCTGCGCCGAGGACGAGGAACAACAGTGCCAGCAGGATGCGCGCGCGATAGGGGCGCGCAAACGGCAGCAGGCCAGCCAGTGCAGCGGGTCGGCGGGACCTAGTGGGGGCTGGATTCATGCCTTCGTTCCACGGGACCTAATAAATTGGCGCTGATGGTAAAGGCAATCCAACGGACAGTAAATTAAAGGAGTTGCTTATATATTCACTACGTTTTCTTTCTTGATTATTTGTTATTTAGGTATCATCGTCGCGCCCGGACCCAATCAGCGGCGACCGCTTCGCACCGCTGACCGAGCTCAGCGCGCGGTACAACGATCGGATCAAAGCCTGACTGATGCGTCCTTGCGCCAATTTGCCTGGGCATGTGCTGCAGGACGTGACCGCATTTATTGGATTCGACATGGCCCCCGCCCGTAACGATCGCCGTGCAAGCGAACAACCCGAAAGCTTCGCGACGCCTTCATTAGCAGAGCGCCCGGAATGCTAGGGAGACAACGCCGCAACGGCATCAATCACCCCCTAGCGCCCCCCCGCCAAGTGCCGCAAGCCGAGCCGCAGCCTTGCCTGCCGATGGCAGCCACATTGCCCAGGAAATCCAGACTGTCCGCCAAGCGAGTACTTTCCTGGCTGCTGCTTGTTCCCGTACTCGCGCTGCTGTCTGTCTTCGGCTACTTCTTCCTCTACCAGGAACAGATGATCTTTTTCCCGCCCAAGCCCGATGTGGTGGCGGCACGTAAGCTCGCTCAGCCAGAGCAGCGTGCGCAGACCATCAGCGTGGCTACGCCGGATGGACAGCGCTTGCATGGCTGGCTGTTGCACGCCGATACCGACGAACCGGCCCCCACGCTGATTTTCTTTGGCGGCAACGATGAGGAGGTGTCGTGGTTTGCCGGGAAGCGTCACTTCTTTAAATATTGGAACATCCTGCTGATGAACTATCGCGGCTACGGGCGGAGCACGGGCCATCCGAGCGAGCGGGCGATGCAGGCTGATGCGCTGACGATTTACGATGCCATATCGCACCACCCTGGCGTGGACAACAGCAAAATCGTAGCGCTGGGGCGCAGTCTGGGAACCGGTGTCGCGGTTTATCTGGCCCAACAGCGGCCGCTGGCCGGCGTGGTGCTGATTTCCCCCTACGACAGCGTGCGCGACGTTGCGCAGGAAATATATCCATTCCTGCCAGTCGGGCTGTTGCTCAAGCACCCGTTCGATTCGGCTTCGCGCGCTCCGGGCATTCATGCGCCGGTACTGATGGTCGTTGCCGATCAGGATGGGTACATCAAGCCCGCGCATTCACGGCGACTATTCGACGCGTGGGCAGGCCCTAAACAATGGAAAAACCTTGCGGATGCCAATCACAACAATATTGTGGATCGCACCGCCTGCTGGAGCGCCGTCAGCACGTTCCTTGATCAACTGAACGCTGCGGACTCGCGCAACAGCAACGCTCGACACGCGCCGTATTAAGAGCAGCTCACAAAGCCCTGATGGTCCAGTACGTTTCGCGCCACTGGCTAGAACCGCCATGCCAGACTTTGGTCGCCGGGCTGAGCCTCCCTGAAATGAAAAACCCGGCATGCACCGGGTTTTTCCATGAAGCTTACTCAGGCTCCCTGCTTACTTTACCTCGCGCGCATACGTTTCCACGTACGGCCGGCCATAGTAGCTGTCGACCAGCAATTGCTTGATTTCGCTGATCAACGGGAAACGCGGGTTGGCGCCGGTGCATTGGTCGTCGAACGCTTCTTCCGCCACCACGTCGAGCTTGGCGAGGAATTCCTTTTCCGGAACGCCGGCGGCCTGGATCGACGCCGGAATATCCAGCGCGGTCTTGAGGTTATCCACCCACGCCACCAGGCTTTCCACCTTCTCGTCGTCGTTGCGGCCCTTGAGCCCCAGGTGCTCGGCGATGTCGGCGTAGCGGCACTTGGCGATCGGCCGGTCGTACTGGCTGAATGCAGTCTGCTTGGTCGGAATGTCCACCGCGTTGTAGCGGATCACATTACTGATCAAGAGCGCGTTGGCCAGGCCGTGCGCCAGATGGAACTCGGCGCCGATCTTGTGCGCCATGCTGTGGCACACACCGAGGAAAGCATTGGCAAAGGCGATCCCCGCAATGGTGGCGGCACTATGCACCATTTCGCGTGCCTTCGGATCGTTCACACCGTTGGCGTAGGAGGAGGGCAGGTACTGCCCCAGCAGCTTGAGGGCCTGCAGCGCCTGCGGATCGGAATATTCGTTCGCCATCACCGACACATAAGCTTCCAGCGCGTGCGTCACCGCATCGATACCGCCATAGGCCGTGAGGCTCTTGGGCATGTTCATCACGAGGTTCGGATCGACAATGGCCATGTTTGGCGTGAGCTCGTAATCGGCAATCGGGTACTTCTTGCCGGTTTTTTCATCGGTGACCACGGCAAACGGCGTGACTTCCGAGCCAGTGCCCGAGGTGGTCGGGATGGCAACGAGCTGTGCCTTGGCGCCCAGCTTGGGGAACTGATAGATCCGCTTGCGGATATCCATGAAACGCAGCGCCAGATCCTCGAAATGGACGTCCGGATGCTCGTACAACACCCACATGATCTTGGCTGCATCCATCGGGCTACCGCCACCCAGCGCCACGATCACGTCCGGCTTGAAGGTGTTGAGCATTTGCGTACCCTTGCGTACCACTTCCAGCGTTGGGTCGGCCTCTACTTCATAAAACACTTCAACTTCAAGGCCCATCTGCTTGAGGATATGGATGGTTTCATCGCAGTAGCCATTGTTGAACAGATAACTGCCGGTAACGATGGCCGCGCGGCGCTTGTCCTTGAGTTCTTCCAGCGCGAAGGGCAGGCTGCCACGGCGGAAATAGATGCTCTTGGGCAGTTTGTGCCACAACATGTTTTCGGCCCTCTTGGCGACGGTTTTCTTGTTGATCAAGTGTTGCGGACCGACATTTTCCGAGATCGAGTTGCCACCCCATGAGCCGCAACCCAGCGTCAGCGAGGGTGCCAGCGCAAAGTTGTAGAGGTCGCCAATCCCGCCTTGGGAGGAGGGCGTATTGATCAGGATCCGCGCCGTCTTCATCTTGTCGCCAAAGTACTTGATGCGCTCTGGCTGCAGATCCTGGTCGGTATAAAGCGAAGAGGTATGACCGATCCCGCCCAGTGCCACCAGCGCTTCGGCCTTGCTTACCGCGTCGTAGAAATCCTTGGCGCGATACATGCCGAGCGTGGGCGACAGCTTTTCATGCGCGAAGGCTTCTTCCTCGCCGACCGAGGTCACCTCGCCGATCAACACCTTGGTATACGGCGGCACCTTGACGCCCGCCATCTCGGCAATCTTGATCGCGCTCTGGCCAACGATGTCGGCATTGAGCCCGCCATTGACCAGAATCACCTTGCGCACGGCCTCGGTATCTTTCTTGTTCAGCAGATGGCCACCATGCTGCACAAAACGTTCGCGTACCTTGTCGTAGATGGCATCGACCACGATGACGGCCTGCTCAGACGCACAGACCACGCCGTTATCGAAGGTCTTCGACATCAGAATCGAGGCAACGGCGCGCTTGATATCGGCGGTTTCATCGATCACCACCGGCGTGTTGCCGGCACCGACGCCGATCGCCGGCTTGCCGCTGGAATACGCCGCGCGCACCATGCCCGGGCCGCCGGTAGCCAGAATCAGGTTTACATCCGGATGGCGCATCAGGTGGTTGGAGAGTTCGACCGATGGTGTATCGATCCAACCGATGATGTCCTTGGGTGCGCCGGCCTTAACCGCGGCTTCCAGTACCAGACGCGCAGCCTCGGTAGTGGATTTCTTGGCGCGCGGGTGCGGGCTGAAAATGACAGCGTTGCGTGTCTTCAGCGAAATCAGTGCCTTGAAGATGGCGGTTGACGTCGGATTGGTGGTGGGCACGATGCCGCAGATGATGCCGATCGGCTCGGCGATGGTGATGGTGCCGAAGTTGTCGTCGGTTGAGACGACGCCACAGGTCTTGTCGTCCTTGTACTTGTTGTAGATATATTCGGAGGCAAAGTGGTTCTTGATCACCTTGTCCTCGACGACACCCATACCAGTTTCGCTAGCGGCCATCTTGGCCAGCGGAATCCGTGCATCGGCCGCAGCCAAGGCCGCGCAACGAAAGATCTCGTCGACCTGCTGTTGGGAATATGTAGCAAACAGCTGCTGCGCTTTCTTGACCCGAGCGACCAGTGCGTCCAGTTCCTGCACATTGGTAACTGTCATCGGTGTTCTCCTAGCTATGTATGGATGGCCCGAAAGGATGGCGTGTTGTCCGTTTGATAGCGCGCGCGTTACCTTAGTGCCGCGCTATCGTCATCACCACCCGACGGCCGCAAGCTCAAGATACGCTCCAGCAATGCAACAGGATTTGATCTGGCGCAGAAATTTGCCTTTGCAGCACCATAAATACAAATAATGTATATTATGTCAAGTTACATCCGAGGTTTCCTAAGAAAGCTGTCATTCCTCAAGGCGCTGTTTCGACCCCCTTTCATCCCGACGAACGGTTTCCTATAACACATGCTTTGTTGCACGGAACCTACACCCGCTTCTTGCGGGTGTTTGCTTTTACAGGGGTGAAAAATGGAACGCAGATTCCCAAGAACGGAGTTTAAGTCTGACCTGGCCGATCTGATGCACGCGCTGTTCTCGCTCAGCGTGTCGGAAATTGCAGAGGTTTGCGGCGTCGGAATTACCACGGCCGAAGCATGGCGTGCCGGTCGTGAGCCGGTGCCATACATGGCCTATCAGTTGCTGTTGTTCCGGGCGCTGGGCCGCGTGCCGTTCGGGCCGTGGGCTGGCTGGCGCTTTATCGAGGACCGCATCTGCGCACCTGGCATGACGCCGGCCGCAGCGCCCAGGCAGATCGAGCTGGAATTCATCGACCATTACCGCATCGATCGACGCCTCACCGAACAGCAAGCCGAGCTACTGGACGGCACGTTGCGTCAGCGTGATTTCTACAAGCAGCAATGCGGGCTTGAAGCGCGCTGGGGGCTGATGCTGACCAACCTATTTACGTGACAAGTCACGCTGCAGCGTAACGCCCGTGTCCTGCCGGGGGATTCGACCCCGGCACCCTCGGACCCCTGCACCGAGGGCAAGGAACAGCACGGGCTGATGACGGAGCTTTGCGGGACTGGGCGTCTTCCGGCTTGCAATAACCGCTATCGGCCTTAGAGCGTGTCACGCTTGAGCGTATCGCGCTCACAAGGGGTCTGCTGATACAGGACACCACCAGAAGACGATTTGCACTTGTAAACGCCATCCTCAGGAGCGGACGGGCGCTTAACTCGCGTACTTTCATCACGGTTTTCGAGTGAAGGCGCTGGCTCTACTTGTTCCACTGGCACCTGATAATCCCCAGCCTGCCCTGCCGGCTCCAGGACAACCTCAAGCTGCCGAAGGGCCGATGGGCGCTGCTGCCACGGCAACGCCAACGTGACGTAGGCCGAGCCGACCATGAACGAGAACGGGCCGAGGAAATGCATCACAGCGCCCGTAATGATGAGCAAAGCAGCAGAGAAGAGAAGGAAGTTGCGAGCCATAGCTATGTGACGTGAGAACCCAAGCAATACCTATAGCATGAGCTGCAGCAACGAAAAAGCCCCAACTTGGGGCTTTGTTTTTCACCGGCGAACATCGTGATGTGGCAGTTGCAATCAGCCCTTACTGGCCATCAGCTCCAAAAGGTTTAACAGACCATCCGAGAGTTCGCGTCGAGAAATCCAAACATCAGGAGCTACCCGCCACATGGTACCAAGATCATAATTAAAACCCGGAACTGCAATGTCATCATCCGTCCTTCTATGGCGCCCCGCAGGCTCAAATTTCGCAAGAGGGACTCGCACCCTCTCAAACTGGTGCTTCAAATCATTTATTGCCTGACTAAAATCTGGAAAAAAATCCGAATCTTCCCGGGCCCTTTGATCAAGCGCTCTAACTAACTCATAACCGCCCAAAACCCAAAAATATGAATAAGCGCTTGTTTCAGAAAACACGCCAACCTCATTATTCAACTTGAGCTGCTGAGTAACAAGCTCATCCTCTGAAATTAATTTCACATCCAGCCGCGCCAAGTCTTGACAGGTTACGACGATGAAGGCTCTCTTTGGAGCATACGCCGCAAGCACATGACTAGCCTTTATCCACCGCTCTAATCTAACCATCTCCCGCTCACCTCCCAAAATGAACCTCATGATTATGCCACTTAACGACAATCGGTTGGCCTCGGGGAGCGTATGGGACACTCGGCCCACGCGATGAAGTCAAGACGCCGCTGCTCTGGCGATCGCTCAATGCTGGCGCAGCCGGTGAGGATCAGGGCGATGATGACGACTCTTTTCATACAACTCCCTTAGCTAGCCTTCATTGAGGACATTTCGCGACGCTGGATGTCGCTGACCCGGCCAAACGGATCAATCGGCCATGCGGTAATTACCGTTTTCTCGCCGGTGAGGTCGTTTATCAGTACGACACCATCAGTGATTGGCTTCACCGTGAACCCGAGATCCAGAAGCTGCGCGAACGTCAACATGTCTTTGACCCGATAGCCATCGTCCAGAAATTCAACGTATCCACCGATTCGCCCATAGGCGTTCACGACATAGCCGCCCAGGCGCGGCCGGCCTTGCTTCAATGCGTTCGTGAAGTAGTCCTGCATAACCGGCACAGATGTAGGGACCGGCGCCGGCACGGGCGTCAAAACAGGAGCCGTCATTGGTTCAGGCGGCCTTGTCATCAAGGTTGTATACCTTGCATCCATCGGCGCCGGCAGTTGCGTCGCGGCATTGGGTGAATTAACCAAAGCATTGGGTTTTGTGAAGAACCCAAAAAGAAAGTTGGCTGCCAAAATGGCCGCAATTGCAGCGGCCGGCAATCCATACTTAAATCCCGGCGTTTTCCACAGAATCGAACGATCGTCATGCTTTGTTTCTTTATTTGTCGTTTCCGGGCGATGCGATTGGTAGACGCCGAAGTATTTTTCATCATACTTCCCAACACCCTTTGAAATCGGTTCAAATTTTTCTGATGCCGTCGCTTTGTGATTTACCCAAGAATATTTTGACGCCCGACCCAAGGCATCCTGCTTTCGGAACACAATTTTCTGATCCACCCGACGCCTAATGATCGGGTCAACGTCGCGTATATCCTGCCCGCAGCACACAATATCGAGACCCAAATGACCATGCTGCGTAAACCATTGCTGCACATCATTCGCCATTCGCTTTGCGGCTCGCGTAGGCCAAAAATCCTGCACCTCATCGATAACCACGAGCGAATCATTGGTGACGAAAGTGTTTATTTCAGTTGTCTTTTCCCATTCAACTTGAAAAAGCAACTCTTGCACCTGATTCTCATCCATTTCAAGTACGGCAGCTATTTTGGCGTGATTCATCCCCTTTATGTTGGAATAGACCTTTCTGCCGGACTTAATTGCCGGCAACACCTGATTAACCATCGCCTCATATGACTTTCCCGAGCGCGGCAAGCCTTCGTGAAAAACAATCATGTCGTCACCACTGGCCAACAGTAAACAGTTTACGAACCAACCTAAACACAACACCGCCACCAATGATTGCCAGCGCTATATGAAACCCCGTTATATAAAACAGATAAGCCAGCCAGTCCGGGAGCAACGCCATCAGCGCTTGCAAGCTATACCCATTAAAATCGATAGGAGGAATCAGCTTCCATAGCTCAACTATCAAATTAAATAATTTGTCAACAAGCCAATAAAAAACGTCTGACAAAATATCAAAAATTGTTGCAAATACTGCCTTGACCAAACTGAGCAGCCATAGCAATGCCTTGCTAATTTTTTCCGACAACCATTCCATAACAACCCCCGCTAATCCAAAATGGCAATCCTAAAAGCAACCCACGTGGCGCAAATTAATAGAACGGTTTTCATGATTGCATATATTGCTTTAGCAGTAGACGTGCAAAAATGGTCAATAAGAATGGCTGGCAAGGAATAAGTGCCGTATATATTCACCGACGGTATTGTCCAAATCGGGCACGAACCCATTACATTAATTTCGAAAAATTTTGATGCAGACTCAAATACTGGTGTATGTCTGATTTTATTGAGATGACCAGAGGCCATATCAGCAACTGATTGTTCATATTTCTTTTTGTAAATATCACTGCCACTGGGCGACCCTGGAACAGAGGAATTACCTCCCTCCCCCTCTTCACCTTCTTCACCCTCCCCGCCCTCACCACCTTCGCCACCATCACCACCCGTACCGCCGCCTGTGCCACCGCCACCACCAGTGCCACCTCCCCCCGTTCCACCATCACCGCCCTCCCCACCCTCGCCACCTTCGCCACCATCACCCGGCGTAGGCGTCGCCGGAGGCGGCGTAGCAGTTGGAGGAGTCGGCGTCGTTCCAGGAGGCGGCGTTACCGGGTCGCTTACCTTCACACAACGTCCCGCACCATCGAATTCGGCGTACACCGTACCGCTAGGACAATCGTTATTCGACGACGGCGGCGGAGGCTGCGAAGTGCAAGACTGGCCCGTAGACGTAAACGTGGCATCGCATACACCCCCAGAACAACCGCCGATGTTCGACAGCTCGACGGTACAACCCGCCAAATTGCACCCATATTTTTGCAATCCCACATATACGGTTGCCCCTTGCCAGTTCGTCCCAGCTGCCGGGCAAATTTGCGGAGTAGGTACGGGCGTATTTGGCGAAACGCATTGCTTAAGCGTGGCGTTATAAATCTTGCCGTCCGGGCATTCATTGCATTGGTAATCTTTATTGGTGGTTTTCACACCATCCGACGGGCATTGAAAATACTCAATAACGTAAAATTTCCCGGACCAATTTTTGCCATTACAATACAGCTCGTTCTGAATGACACTGCCTGATGCGTACCTAGACAGAAAATCAACGCTGTCACACTGCAACCCCTCTAATTGCGCCGTGCACTGCAACGTAGTGCACAGAGTTCCGCCGCCATTGGTACCGTTTTTAACATAACCAAGAATCGTTTTCGGGATTACAGCTTGCGCAAATAGCGGAATAAGTGCGATTACGAGCACTAGCAAATATCGCTTAATCATGACGTAAATCCCTTGATAATCGCAAAGGCTACGAGCGCGCCAAGCAGAAAAGTAAGCGAGAGTATTAGCATAAAAAACGGGGCCGAAGCCCCGCCCATGTTGACTTGATTAACGGAACCAGCTAATCACCTTGTTGTAACCCCACTTGGCGACATTCGGCAGCACCTTGATTGCGGCGATAGCGCTGATTGCAGCCACGATTGTGGTGGCATCTACAGCGCTAGTGATTGCACTGAAATCGAGCGCTGCAGCCCACGAAGGAGCGGACATGGCGCCAAGCAGAGCGGCAACAGCAACGATGCGAGTTTTCATCTTGATTTCCCTATGAAGTTAATTACGAACTGATATGCCCACGCCGTTAGGTACGCTATGACCGGCAACGATAGCCCGGCCATGAACGCACCTTGAATTTGCTCTGGCGACGGCGCGGCAAACACCTGAGCAATTACGTTTAATTGCTGAAACTCAACCGGTGTAACCATGACGTAGCCCGCACACTGCTCAATGGGCAAGTCTTGAACCTGCATTCCCAATGCATTAGCTGATCCATCGGTAAAACCGGCCGGGCGACCACCCGCCACCAACTCTTTGACAAGCACGCAAAGCGGCATTAGTGCCTCACCCGCCGGCCAAATGACCATATAAGGAAATTGGCGCCGAGGTTATATTTTGCCGTTTCAAACGCTTCTTCATACGAATCAAAGGGGCCAGCTTGATCGACATATTTCGTATAACCTACATCGCCCTCACGCGGACGAAGGAATAAGCCGGAATCCTTGTCCTGCACCAAAAAGGCTTGGGTATATTCCGGCATAACCTACCCCTTACAGCTTATTCTTAATTTCGCCCGAACCGGTATCAACCGTTTGGGCGGGTTTAATGGGTTTCCAGCCGCGCAGGATGGTCTTAGAGTCGCCTTTACCCGTTGCCACCAATTCCAGCTCCAATTCAGCCTGATGCGGAAAAGGATGATTCTTCATTGACTCATACAGGGCCACATCGGGAAAACGATATTCAGCGGCTGAAAAACCGCGTTGCGTACCCTTACTTTCGTCCAGAGCAACCTGTACAAAAAGTGTTGTCGAGTTGAGCGAATCACCGTTAATTTCGCCTTTGAAGCCCTTAACGCCCACTACGGTAACTACGGTATGAAATTGCATTTGATCACCCTCAATGGAGCGGCGCAGTTAAGCCACCAGTCCGCATTGCGCCTGAATGTGCGGGGGCTTTTTTCCAATTAAAATCAAGTTCGCCAACGTAGAGCCGTTGCAGCTCGTCACTGCTCAGCCAGCGTTTTTGCTCGTCATGCATAGGCTGCGGCGTGAATTTGTGATCCGGAACCTTGAAGCGGGGCGGGATTTTGTCTTGACGCGACACGAGATCAAGCGTCGTTTGTGCGTCGCCACCACAAAGCTCTTGAATCATCCAGAGGTAGTGGCCGAATTGATTACGGACCACTTCAATCGCTTTGTTGAGGTTGATTACGGCGGTGTTTTTGACCGATTCGAGCCGGTCGGCCTTCTTTTCAGCAATCCAATTCAGAGCGGGATACGAAGCGGCCAGATAGGCCCCGGCATGCATCAGCACATCGAACGGGATCAGATAACCTTCGCTTTTAAGCTCAACCTCAACCCGCACCCATGGGTGCCACTTGTGGCCAAGTTGCATGCCCTTTTCGTAGACGCGGCACATACGGCCGGAATCGCGTTTCCCGATATTCATGGTCCGCCCTGCCCCACTCGGAAAATCCCAATCCCCGCGCCGTTCTCCGGCAGGCCTACGGCCGCCGTTCGTAAACCGACCCGCCACCCATTCGGCGTGAGCCTGATCGACGCTGTAGTACTGGCCATCGATGTCATCAAAGGACAGATCAACCCGGGTAATGCGCGGTCGGATGGCTTCGGCAGTCAGGAACTGGTGCATGCGTGCTTCCCAGCCTGCAGCGGCTGCAGCAAGGCCCGAGCCGAAGACGGCGACCATGATCGTGTCCTGCTGGCCGCCGACGCTGACGGTGCCCCAGTTGTCGCCCAGGGCGTACGTGGCCTTGTAGTAGTTGTGGCCGTTGGGCTTTTGGCTGGTGACGCCATAGCCAAGGATGGTTTCCAGGCGCAAGCTCAGCGCAAGTACCAGATCCTCATCGCTTGCGAAGGGCAGCGGGCTGTAACGCAGCGCCGTGTCCTTGTGCATCGTGATGTGCAGCCAGTCGATGAAAGCCGCATCGTCGCCATAGCCGAAGCGCCGGGGCACGAGGAGAACATCGCCGGAATCGGACAAAACCAGCTCGACATGCTCCAGTTCTTGCGCCACGACCGCGGCGACGCCATCGCCGGCTAGGGCCTTTTCCCCCCTGTTAGTGTGGGGGGGAAGGCCTGCGGCCATGTCGGCCGCGTCTCGCTCCCGCTCGACTGCAGCCGCCCTAACCGCAGTGACATCCGCCACGAAAGCGGGAGTGAGCGCAGAGCCGTGAATGGGCGCGTATTCGGGGCGCGGCGGCATGAAGCACTGCAACGGCGCCCTGGGGAAGTTGGCGGCGTCCAGCACGGTCGGCGTGAGCAGCAGCGGCTCTGGAGGGCGTTGACGCTTAGGCACCGTTAAATACCCCACGCGCAGAAGATGGCCATGGCGGTGACGGACAGGCCACACAGGAGCGCTAAGGCGTCGTCACTGGGGCGTGGCTGGTCGAGAACGATCAGGAACTGTTCGCGCTGGGGCATAGCGTGCTACCGTATCAACGATGCTTTACACGCTACGTATTAACGACCGTTGATGTCAAGGGGTATTGATATGAACACGCTGGACGAAATACTTGATGCAGCAAAAGCTGCGATAGGAAAAGAAAGCGACAGGCAACTCGCCCTTCACATGGGAGTGACCCCTGCCGCCATCAGCCTATGGCGCACGAAGAAAGGAGCCCCCGATGCGTACGGGCTAATGGAGCTTCAAAAAATCCTGAAGGTGGACGCCCGCGAATTGCTCGCGACCATCGAAGCAGAACGCGCAAAAACCGAGGAACGACGCGGTTACTGGGAGGAAATCAAAAAAGGTTTCTCTACGAAAGGCGTTTCTTCCGCCGTGGCTTTGGCGACGGCGGTAGCCCTGTTCGGAACGCCCTCTTCGTCCGATGCCGCAGGGCAAAATCGGGCGGCCCTTACATTATCAAATAAGGACGCTCTGTATATTATGTAAAGTGATCAGGATGGCTAGAACGGCTATAAACGCCGTCGCAGCCTCACTTACGCTTTGTAAGCTCGGGTTGGCCGCCCCGAGCAACACCCCCGCCAGCGCCAGGCACACGGCCAACTTCCCAAATCGCTGGTTCCAAAAACCCTGCCAGAACTCCCGCTTCTTCTCGTTCTTCTCCTTGGCCAGCTCTCGCGCCGCGATGATCTCCAGCGGATCGATGTCCAGAATTCCTGCGATCACGCATGCGGCGTAGGGGTCATGCCGGGATGAAGGGAAAATCTATACACATCGCCTAGATGTGCATGATTCATAAGAGGATTTTTCTCACTCGTCCACGCGAAAATCAGCGGAACGAACTGGCGTTGTCATCATCATGTACTAGGCTGTTCAAGTCATAAAACTTGCCCCGCTCGCATGGCCTCCATTCAACGTTCCGCATACCCCCAGTTCGCGCGTAGCTACACCAGTGCCGAGCTACGGCGCACTTTCACTCTCTCTGAAGACGAACTGCTTTGGCTTCGCGCTCAGGGGCGTTCGCCCGCTACCCGGTTGGGCTTGGCTGTGCTGCTGAAATGCTTCCAGCAGCTTTGGTACTTCCCGCGGCCGGAAGCGGTCCCACCGGATGTCGTGAACTACGTCCGCGACAGCTTGGGCATCGGTGACCAGTTCCGCTTTGAATACGCCGTGCAGTTGACGCTGCAACGGCACATGGCGGCGATCTTGGCATTCTTGGAGGTGACACCGTTTTACGGCAACCACGCCATGGCATTGGCGGAGCTGCTTGCAACCGAAGCGGCGCAACTGCTGGATCAGCGACTGGACATCATTAACGCCGTGATCGAGGGGCTTATTCAGCACAAATATGAGCTGCCGGCGTTCTCTACGCTCGATGACCTCGCCGAGCGCGTGCATGCGAAAACCCAGAGCCAACTGTTCGATATGGTGCTGGCCCGTCTGTCGGCTTCGCACCTGGCTGCGCTGGGGCAACTTTTCCTCGGCGAAAACTTCGAGGCTCGCCAAAGCGAGTACAACACCCTGAAGAGCGCCGCGCGACGCCCTACCCGCAAGCACTTGGAAATGTTGGTCGAGCACTTGACCTGGCTCGAGTCGTTAGGTGATGTGGAAGACGCCTTCCATGAGGTGCCACAGACCAAAGTACGCCATCTCGCCGAACAGGCGATGGCCTACGACATCTCCGAACTCAAGGAATGCACGCCACCGAAACGCTTTACGCTGTTGCTGGCGTTGATTCACCGGATGCAGGTTCGCGCTCGCGACCAGCTGACCGAAATGTTCCTGCGGCGGGTGGCCACAATTCACAAACGGGCCAAAGAGGATCTTGACCAAGCGCATTTGCGCCAGCGCGGTCAGGTCGAACGCGTGGCTGCAACGCTGGCCGGCGTGATCACCATCATCAAGCACGAAAACGACGACACTCAGGCCGGCAAAGCGATCCGGGAATACGTCTCTGGCAGCACGGCCGATCAGATGCTGCTGACCTGCGAACAGATTCAGGCCAGCAGCAGCACTAACTATCTCCCGCGCATTTGGGCATTCTTCAAAAGCCATCGCGCGGTGCTATTCCGGCTGGTCCACCTGCTACGAATCGAGGCGACCAGCCAAGACACCGCCTTGCTGGACGCCTTGCAGGTCATCAAGGCGTATCAAGACAAGCACCGGATCGAATTCATCGACGAAGACCTCGATTTATCGTTCGCGTCGGAACGCTGGCGCAAGTTGTTGTTGCAATCGACCGGCGGCCAACTCGGCATCGATCGCCGGCACCTCGAAATCTGCGTGTTTTCCTACCTCGCCGATGAACTCCGCTCGGGCGACTTGTGCGTGGCGGGCTCGGAGGACTTTGCGGATTATCGTAAGCAGCTGCTGCCGTGGGACGAATGCCAGACGTTACTGCCGGCCTACTGCGAAAAGGTCGGCCTGCCCGATACCGCGGCCGAATTCGTCGCCAGCTTGCGAGAATGGCTGACCGAGAAAGCCCAAGATCTGGACAACAAGTTTCCGGACTGCCGCGGCGACGTTACGTGGGGCAGTAACGGCGAGCCCGTGTTGCGCAAGACCGTTGCCAAGGAGATCCCCGATTCCGCCATCTCGTTGCAGAACCTGCTGACGCAGCGCCTGCCGCAGCGGCATATCCTCGACGTTTTGGCCAACATTGAGCACTGGTTGTCGTTCACGCGCTTTTTCGGTCCGCTTTCCGGGAACGAGAGCAAGTTGCGCGAACCCGCCGAACGTTACCTGATGACGGTATTTTCCATGGGATGCAATCTGGGGCCGACACAAGCGGCACGGCATCTATCCAAATCCGGTGTCAGCCCCCACGCCTTGTCGTTCGTGAATCGCCGTCATTTTTCGCTGGAGAACCTCACGGCCGCGCAGCGGGTGCTGAACGAGGTCTATCTGCAACTGGACTTGCCCAAAATGTGGGGCGACGGCAAAACGGTCGCCGCGGATGGCTCCCAGTACGACTTCTATGATGAAAACCTGCTGGCCGGTTACCACTTCCGCTATCGCAAAATGGGAGCCGTGGCCTACCGGCACGTGGCCAACAATTACATTGCCGTGTTCCGGCACTTCATCCCGCCCGGTGTATGGGAAGCCATCTACGTGATCGAGGGCTTGCTCAAGGCCGGATTGAGCGTCGCGGCCGATACGGTACATGCCGACACGCAAGGCCAGTCGGCCACCGTGTTTGCGTTCACCCATCTGCTCGGCATCAAGCTGATGCCACGCATCCGGAACTGGAAAAACCTGACCCTGTATCGCCCCGACAAGAGCGTCAAATACCAACACATCAACCGGCTGTTCGAAGACACCGTCGACTGGCCGATGCTCGAGAGGCATTGGCAGGATCTGATGCAAGTCACGCTGTCGATCCATGCTGGCAAGATTTCGTCGCCGGTGTTGCTGCGCAAACTGGGTTCCTACAGCCGCAAGAACAAGCTGTACGCCGCAGCGCAGCTCCTGGGGAACGTGGTGCGGACTGGCTTCCTGCTCGAATGGATCGGCAGCAGGGAGTTGCGCCAAGAAGTGACCGCCAACACCAACAAGATCGAGTCGTACAACGGTTTCGCCAAATGGCTATCGTTCGGCGGCGACGTCATCCCCGTCAACGAACCCAACGAGCAGCAGAAGCGGCTACGTTACAACGATTTGGTCGCCTCGGCGCTCATTCTGCAGAACACGGTCGACATGATTCTGGTGCTCCGACAGCTGGAAGCAGAAGGCATCTCTATCAGTGAAGACGATCTCGGTTTTCTGAGCCCGTACATGTCGAGCCATATCAAGCGCTTTGGCGAATACAACGTACGCTTGAAACGCACACCCGAGCCGTGGATTCGCAATGGCGCGTTCCAGGGGGCGCTGATTGCGGCGCAAGCCGCTCGACGCAACGAACTAGAGCACGCCGGATGATGGACCTACCCAAGCCCACGTTTGCGGTCACGCCGTATGGCGATGTCGATGCCGCGCAATTGGCTACCCTAAGACAAGGCTATGAAACGGCGGCGTTACTCAAACTCGTTGAGCAACTGGATCGCCTACGGCCACGGCTAGCGGCCGGTGCCGGCATCCGGGATGACTTACTTCGGCTCCACCGTATGGCCCACTGCATCATCAACGGCGGGCCTTTAAGCGAGCCCATCGGCGACACCGACCTCTGGGAGTGCGCCGTGGCGCTGGCCGACGAGTTCAAACACCTCGCCAGCACGTTTGACGCGATCGCCCAGCAGCTGCAGCCGTTGTCGCAGCTTCGGCCCAGCTACGAATCCTGAAATGGCCCGAATGCAAATGGATCTGCGCCATCGAGGTAGCGCATCACTGACTTCACATCGCGCCAGCCGACATATTCCATCAAAGTTTTGAGATCCCAACCATTGGCATTGGCCCAACCAGCAAATCCGCGCCGCAGCGAGTGGCTGCTGAATTCATCTGGCGCCGGCAGGCCAGCGTTGGTGAACAGCCGGCGCAGGAGCGGAATCAAGCTGTTCGAGTGCAAACCAGAGTCGCTGATCCCACCCCAGCGATCGATGCCACGAAACACCGGCCCATCAGACAAGCCGGATACCGCAATCCAGTCGCCGTAGGCCGTAACCGGACACAACTGCGCCAGCGCCGGCACGCGGAAGGTACGCCCCTGCAGCTGCCGATCTCCTTTGCTTTGCGGCAGAAAACACTGCATCCCATGGCCCGGTACCAGTTCGATGAATTCCACCTGCAGCCGCTTCAGTTCATCCCCGCGAAAACCGCGCCAAAAGCCGATCAGCAACAAGGCTTTGTCGCGCGTATGGCGCAGCTCGGCCGCACGATCGCCACGCTCTCGACCTAGTCGGATCGCTTCACCCAGCCAGTTGGTCACTTGTTCAAGCTGGCCAATCTGCAACGGTACGGCCTGTTTCTCTACCGCAGGATGCAGCGCTTGAATGCCTTTGAGTACCTTGCGCACCACGGCGGTTTTGGTCGGATCAGCAAATCCCTGTTGCTGGTGCCATTGCGCCAGCGCTGCCAGACGTTGCTTCAGTGTGTTGATTGCCAGCGTGGCGGCGTGGTCCACCAAGTAGCGCGCAACGCTGTCGGCTGTCGCCGGCAGGAAGCCGCCCCACTCAACCTCAAAGTGGCGGATGGCAGATTCGTAGCTGCGTCGGGTGTTATCTCGGGTTGCAGCAGCGAGGTAAGTTTCCAGTTCGCTCATGAGTATCCCCGTATTCTAACGGTTAATTGGGGAATATCACCAAGAGGCGGGGGCCTAAGGCAGCCGGAATTTAATTTCGCGAATCACCAAAGGCCTTGTCGCACGAGATTTTGCTTTTCTTGTTGTTTGGGAATATCAATAAACAACTTTTCGGGGCATAGACGCCAGTATTTTTTAATCTATATGCTACCCTGGTAGCTGGAAAGCCCGGAGGCGGAGTGTCAATAGTTACAACTTCAGTTGGCAAGCTTCCGTCCCTGTTGAGCGAAAACTTAAAGTTGCTCACATATGGCGCAGTCAAAACTACGCAGTGCTTGGCATTGTCTTTTTGCTGCAAAAGAACGTAAGTTGGATTAAGGCCCGGCGTTTTATCTACTGCCAATGTAATAACATTCCCGGCATTGCTGGAGAGAGGTCTGGCCTCGATATTGTCATCAAGTTCATAACCTTGGCCAAACACAGTAAGCAGGTAGTCGTCAACAGATGAAAAGCACTCACCCGTCCTGCCTCCCTCAAACGCTGAAGCGATAGCAAGATTGTTCCAAAAAATAAAAAAGAAAGCGCAAGCAAATTTTCTAGGCAGGCCTTTGGGCGACATAATTAACTGTTCCATTTAAAGTGTATACCACCTCTGTCGGCGGAAACGTCCGGCACAAAGGCGGATCGGCTGGCGGCTCAAGCGGGGGGTAACGATAAGTCTCGCTGCCAGTCAATGGAGGGGCGTCAAAAAGCATATTGGCAAGATATTTCGCGAATTGCTGACGATCCGCATATCCATTACCGCCACCATTGATTAGCCAACATATAAAAGCCAGGGATGTTTGGTTGAAAGCCAAATCACATGCACGGTTTATGTTGGTTCGGCGCCGGAACGATTTGGAAACCCAATAAAAGCCGCTCGATTCCGCAGCATGTGCGGTGTTTTCACCCACAATAGCGGGGTCGTAGCGAGGAGACCAATTCATGGTTGTCCCACCACTGTCCTTCGCATGTGTGGATGTCAAGGTGATTCGCGTATCAGAATACACCGGGGCCCGTTGATTTGGAATGCCCTTGTATTTTCCATACTGTTCATAATTCCCAGCCCAAGTAAGCTGATGGTAGCCTCTTCCGTAAAATGCGCCATATACATACCTACGCCCTCGACCGTCTTCAAACAAGGTACGAAGCAATCCTGTTTCAATATAGACTTGCGCTAAGCTATGGGCGATTCGTTGTTTAGAGTGCCCTTTGTATTTTTGAAACAATCTATTTAAAGGAATGTAATGGGTTTGTGCACGTGTTCGTGCCATATCCCATGGTAAATCAGCGGCAGATAGGCTTTGCCTGGGCAGGCATTGGGCAAATTCCTCCAGCCCGAACCACATGCAATAGCGGAAGGCTTCAATAAACCCTCGCGGATGAAACCGCCACGTTGCCGCAAACGCTTGGGGTGCTTCAAAACTCAATGCCTGAGCATGGGCAATGAAGTCGGTGTAACTATCGCCCACCAGCGGTTCCGGGTTTTCCTCGGTAGTCGTTTGCAGCCAATCCCAGCGGGCCTGCAAGTCCGCAGCGTTCCACTCCGACGGCATGGGGCAAATTGCGTGGCGCAGCTTGCTGCGAACCTGAGCATCCTGCATGCGGCTGAGGCGCTCATTGGGAGTCACGTGATGATCGCCATCCACGTCCAGCAAAGTCTTGATTGCATCCGAGTCGCAACGGCTATCGCCTGCGCTGAGGTCATCGTTGAACAGCTGCCACCCGCGCCAATGCGGGAAGTCGGCGTCGCTGAACACCCGTACTTGCTGGCCTTGTGCCTGATTGTTCAGATTGACCCAGCCGGTCTGGGTACCGGTGCCGTTGGCAGTTGGCACGATGATTGCCCGCCAGTGCGGCACATCGGCTGGCGTGAGCGTTTCGTTGGCGGTATTGATCACCCTGCCAAAGCGCAGCAACTCATAAACGGCACTGCGAATGGGTTGATTTGGGGCGGCATATGCCTGGCTGATTGCTTTGGCGCGACTGAAGATGTCGTATTCGGCACCTGCCTCGCTGCGTTGACCGCAGACACTACCGTCTTCGCGGTAAGTGGTTACTGTTAGGTCACCTCGTTCGTTGATGGGACCATCGCCCATGGCATACCGCAGGCCTACATAGCAATCAATAGTGGTGGACATTGATGCTGCGAGTGGCTGCGCAGGGGGGCGGGGTGCGTTGGCTCTGGGCTCCGGGCCCTGGCTCTGCGCAGCTGGATTGTTGTCGAGCAGCCTGTGGCCTTCCGGCAGGGTATAAATCGGCGTACCGCTGGGCAGTCGGACATATATTTCGCCGAATACCACATTGCTGCGGCCATCTTGTTCGGTGGCCACTTGCCCCTGATTGCGGCCAATCAATAGCTGCAGGTTTGCATTATCGCAGGCGATCTCGAAGTGGATTCGGTTAGGTTGGCCGTCTATGTAGCCTGCGTGGCCCAGTTCGGCCTTGCGATAAACCCGTTGCCCAAGCCGCAAGGTCCGAGGCACCTCGATCAGGTGTTGGTAAATCGAGTAGAAACGTACCGTCACTGGGGTATCGTTGGCGGCGGCGCCAATCTCGGTGGTGTGCTCAATCACCACGACGCCGTTGTCGGTCCAGCCTCCATAGCTTTGTGCATGCTCCGGATCGCCACTTTGGTTTGCTGAGGCGGGCCGAGCACAGCGTACGATGCCGTCGGCAATGGCTCGTACGGGCAGCGGTTGCCGATCCACAGAGGGCGCTTCGAGATGGATGCCGCCGTGCCAGCAAAGGTTCCGGGCGACGGGGTACATACCGTCGGCGACTTCGCTCATGGCCCGGTCTAGCCAGGCACTGTCGGTTTCGTTGTCTTGCCGCGTAGGCAGGAAGGGGGGACTGATCAGCATAAGTGGGTCATCTCGATTATCGAGAGAGGGAATAGCGGCGTTTCAATTTCAGCTCCCCGATAGGGAAGCTCGGTAGCCGGAAATTAAGCTTTGCCGGACCTTCAAAAGTGTAGTTTTTACCTTTCACGCTGAGCTTGCCGGGGGCATGAATCTCGATCTTCCCACCCGATAGCCTGATGTAGGCGCCGCCACAATTGAGCAGCAATTCTTCCTTGGCGGCGACTGTGAGCGTTTCTTTATTCGCATAGACGCGGACGTTCTTGTCCCCGACGATCTCCACATCGCCAGCTTGGGCGTGCATGTTCACGTGCCCCTTGGCGGCAATCAGCTTCAGGTTCACCTTGTCCGCCACCCCTTGCACGAACAGGCTGAGCTTGCTGCCGACGTTGTGCACCCAGCGCCGTGCAGTGGTCTGCTGGGTATCACGCTGGCTGACCAGGTCGAGGTTATGCCCAGCATTGAGCACCAGTTCATTCGGCGTGGTCAGGGCAATGCCGGCCGGGGCGGTGGCGATCAGGATCGGTTGCTGGCCGGGTTGTTCTTTGGCGCTCTTGCCTTGCTCGTCGGTGTTGGAGCCCGCTTCCCAGGCCTTCAGTGCTTCGTTCAGGTGATCGAGGTGGCCTGCGCTGGCTTTGGCTTGTTTCGCCCCTTCGATATCCAGCGTCTCCGGGCCGATCTCAGTGGGGTCGGCCAGTTGATGCTGCGCGGTGTCGGACAGGGTCTGCGCCAGTTGCTGCGCCGCTTCGAGTTGGGCTTGCGCCTGTTCGCGATCCAGCTGTTTACCGCTGGCGCCGGATTTGGCTTCGGTACTGAGCAGCAGGCCTTGCGCGGCGCGGAGGGCGCCGTGGCGGTCGGTTCTGAGTTCGAAGCCGTCGCCACGCGGTTCGGCCTTGCCCTCGGTTCTGGGGTGGGCCAGGTAACCCTGGTTCAGCTGGGTCTTGCCATGCTCGGACGAGAGCTTGGTTCTGACTTCACCCTGGGTGTCGTCGAACAGCAGCTCGCCATACTGGCTGCCCTGATATTCCTTGGACTTGATGCCGGAGAGCGTCTTGTTCGCCGGCAGGTTGCCAGCGCCAGAGAAACTGGGGGGCGGATGGCTGCCGTTGTAGACCACGCCCTTGATCACTGGCCGGTCGACGTCGCCTTCGATGAAGTCGACCAAGACCTCTTGCCCCACTCGGGGGATGAACTGGTGCCCCCAGGCGACGCCCGCACTGGGGTAGATCACCCTTAGCCAGCAACTGGAGCGCTCGTCGAGGTTGGCACCGAACTCGGGATGTTCCTGGCCACGCTGCCAATGGAACTGCACTTTGACCCGGCCGTGCTCGTCCGTGTGGATTTCTTCACCCGCCGGGCCGACCACGGTGGCGGTCTGCACGCCCAGCGAGGTGGGCTTGGCGCGGTGGCTGTCGTCATAGCGCGGCGGCAATGGGATACCACGGCGCTGTGCTTCGAACTGAGCCACGAAGGGTTGCGGTGTCTCGACGCCTTGCTTCAGAAACTTGAGCAGGTCGCCTGGGAGATTGTTGTTCGCCGTGAAGCTCAGCTTGCTGGCGACGAATTCACGCTGCTCTGGCGCGTCGGCGTCATGCAGCGGGTGGTCGGTCAGGGCAAACCATTCCCCGACCTTGAGCTGGCGCAGCGTGCCGCTACCGCGGAAGTACTTCTTCTCGACGTCGAACGCTTGCTGGCGAATCTGCGCATAGCGCGACAGCTGCTCGGCATCGCCGGCGTAGTACAGCGACTGCGGATCGTAGTTCTCCAAGGAGGACTGTGCCTGCTCGCCGCCCGCGCCCTGGTCCACTGCGGTGTCTTCGGACACTTGCTGAGTGAGCACCGGTTTGTAATCGAAGCTGGCCAGCGATACCTTGGTCGGTCCCAGCTGCCGCGCGCTGGTCCAGTCGGTGATGCTGTCCGCTGCTTCCGTCGCGTCGGCGCGATGGAAACGGGCTGAGCCCTGTTCGGCCTGGGGGAGTGCATAGGGATCGTCAAAAGCGACCAGCGTGACCTTAGGCGTGTCACCGGACTCGTGTTCGAAACGATAAGCCAGGCCTTCCTCGGCCAGTAGCCGGCTGATAAAGGCAAAATCGGATTCGCGATACTGCAGGCAGTAGGAACGGGGAGCGTAGGTTTGCTTCAGGTCGAATCGGATGGCAAACGACGCGCCGAACACTGGGTTGCTGCCGATGTGCTCATCCACCACCGCCTTGATGATCTCGACCGGGGTCTGGTCTTGGAATACCCGGCTGGTACGGCGGTGTTGCAGCAACGAGAACGGCGGCTCGATGGTCAGGCCGTATTTGGCAAAGCCGCCGTCCGACGGCAGCGCCTGAGCGCGGGTCACCACCCCACAGCGCACGACCGTGCCGCCTTCCGCTGTCAGAATACCCAGCTCGGCCGGCAGACCCAGCAGCGATTTGAGTTCCAATCCGACATCGGGCGATAGGCACTCCACCACGTAGCGATAGGGCTGGGACAGCGCTTCCTCACCGGACACCGATTGAGGCAGCAGTTGCTCGCCAAAACTGGCCCCGTCACCGAGGTGCAGCGTGACCAGCCGTTGTTCCTGGGTGAAGGCCGCCGCGAACGAAGCCAATAGCTGATGAATATCCATGCTTTTGCCGACACAACTTGTCAGAGAGAAAGCATGCTATCAAGCATCATGCTGTTCGCCTAACCTGGGTGTACCGGTATTGGGCCGGTCACGATGAACGGTAGGAACCCCCAGACTGGCGAAGTGTGTCGCCAGCACCTTGTTCGCCACACTGCCACGCTCATGTCACGTCATCTCAACCCACAACCCGTCCTGCTGTTTGTGCGACTGCAGCAGCATGCTGCGCAGGCAAACTGCGCCCTGGAGGAACAAGCCTGGCTGGGTTGGAAAGCAGCCTACGCCTTGCGCTGCCCGGCGGGGCATCGCTTCAGCGCCTCGGCCTCTGTGCTGCTGCACCGACCGATCCAGTGCCCCGAATGCGCCCAAGCTGCATTGCACGCCCAGCTGCAGTCGCTGGCCGCGCAACGTGGGGGCCAATACCTCGGCCCATGCCCTGAGAGCCCCCTACAGCACCGCTTCACTTGCCGCCGTGGTCGCACGCTGCAAATGCTGGCGCAAAGGGCGCTGGCCGGTACCTGGTGTCGGTGCTGCTATGACCCACGACGGGAAAAGCTATCCTGATGCGGATAGCGCTAATGAGAACAGGGAAGCGGACGTGCTGGAGCAGCTCGCTGCGCTGTTCGGTCGCAACCCCGACCCACTGGCGGCCTACCGTATCGACCGGCTGGTCGGGCGCGTGGTGTCATCGTCCGGGCCAAGACGCGCTCCCTGCGCGACATTTCCGGGATACTCCAGGCGCCCGAGGGCGTGCACCTAAGTATTGAAGAGCTGAGCCGGTAGGTTTGACGGATTGCGGCTTTGATCCGCCCCTCTGATGGCTCAGCGCAAGCTTGGCATTCGGGCTTTGTAGCAGAATCACCTAAGGACGAAGACCATCCTGATCGGTACGATTCGGCTGTTCAATTTCGGTTGGCCGGACGCGTAGCTCTGCACGCCCACTGGCATTCTGAAAAGGGGATGAGTGTCCCGCTATCGCCCCGCCCGAAGGTCGAGACCGTCCAGTGCCTCTAGCGTATGAACTACCGACTCCACCAAGTCGGCGTCGAAGTCATCCCTATTTGCCTCTTCGTGAGTCCCCTTGTTGAGATACGTCCACACCAAGTTGACCTCGGGGATGCCAAGTATGCGGCCGAAGGCGGCCACCAGAGCAGGCTTATTGGCGTGGTTGAAGGTGGTAGCGTCATTCAGCCGTTTGAAGAGCGCTTCGCAAAGGTTGCGCAGGCTTGGTTCGGCCCCGACGCCTGCGAGCTGCAGGTTTAACACACCGAGGTCGTGGCTGGCGAGCCAGCGCCATACCTTATCAGACAACATCTCAAGGCCCTGTCGGCATGACGCCAGCGCTTCCCGGTTGTCCAGCGCATCCTTGAATGCCCGAGCCCTCACCACGTAGTTCCGACTGGGAACATTGCCGGTCACTCGGGGCTGGTAGTTGCCAGTGTGATGGCGGAACAAGTACACCTGACAATCGTTGCGACGTTGCGCGGGGAGATGCTGCTGGATGTCCTTGATGAATTCGTTGCTATGGCAGGTGACGATGAGCTGGGTATCCATGAAATGGTCGCTTTCGAAGATCGTCTCGCGAATACCGCTACGATGGTCATGGTCGATAGCGTTGATGGCGTCGTCGAAGACGATCAGCGGGCTCTGGATACTCTGGCCCTTGGCAAGCAGAATCGCCAGACCCAGACATCGAATATGGCCCTCACTGAGGATGCGAAGAGCATCAACTCGAACCTGCGGGTTCCCTCTGAAGGCAATCTCGATTTTCTGCTCGGCAGTAAGTGGCAGGTACAGGGCCGCAAGCTTATCCGCGTCCAAGTCGTTGCGATTGAACTCGTTGTAGAGGTTCATCGCTGCGTCGTTCAGACCCGCCATCAGATTTCCGGGAAGCTCGTCCCGATAACTCCTCAACATGGCCAAGAAGCGGTCATATGCGCTCTTGATGGGCGTATCACGTTCTATGTCGAGCGCTTCTTGTGCCACGTCCTGAATGAGTGCAGCGTTGTCCACGTCAAAGGCTGCGATGCGGGCTTTGGCCGCGATCACACTGTCGACAAGCTGCTGCCGTTTCAAATCCTGTGCCTGGACGGCAAAACGGAACCCGTTGAGCCCATCGCGTTCGGCGATGTTGTTCTGACGCTCCTGTCGCGCAAGAGCTGATGCCCTATCCTGCTCCTCTGCACGGTCTGCTATGGCCATCAGGTGTTCAAGCGTCACTCGCTCCATAGCAGCTTCTTCCGGATGTGCCGCCGTCGCGGGATAGATGGTTGTCCACCATTCACCAGGGGGTTCTGCTGGCAGGCCAGCCAAGTAATGGCCTACCGTTGTATCTTGCTTCTCATGGGAGGCAAGGAAGGCGGACAGAACGGCAAGTTGCCGCCGCAGTTCTCGCGACCCGGCGGCTACCTTGGCCTGCGCTGCTGTCAGTTGCCCCTGTAGCTCCCCAAGTGCCTTCAATTGGATCAGACCGGCCGCTGCCTTCTCGTACGGATTGGCCTGGACTTCAGCCAGCGGGGTATCACAAGCCGGGCAGTGGCCATCCTCACTGGCCTGTAAGGCCAGTACGGCGGTGTATAAGTCCTTGAACGAAACTTGGCTGCTGCGGGCTTGAAGCTGCGCAGCGATGCCGGCACCCTCTTCATAACTCCGGTGTAGCGCCTCGAATGCGTCCATCAGACCTTGTCGAGACAGCCCAATTGCCGCTGGCGGCATGGCGTTCACGATGCCTTCCAGCTCTTGCAGGCGTCCAGGTGCTTCCGCGGTGCCAATGAGCGCCTTCAGCCCCGCATACGTCATCCCCTCCGAGTGCGTAAGTGCCACCGCGGCTTCTTCATTGGCCAAGCTCAACAACGCTTGAGCTTCGCCGTTGACCGTCGCCTGATCCGCGATTAAAGCGTTGCGCTTGCCGGTTAAGACTGTGAGTTTGGTTGGGATAAGGGTCAGTTGCTGGTCAATCGACTCGTTGAAATGGCCGACGAATTCGTTGAACTTGTCCATGCCAAACAGCGTGGCGATCAGCTCGGTACGCTGGGCGGGCGGCCTGGCAGCAATTCGGGAGAAGGCGTCGATGCGATTTTTCTCGACGAAGCAGAACCTGAAGGTGTCGGCATTGGCAGTGATCGCTACCTCACGATTCTGATGGTCAGTCGCGCGTAGGACGGGTGGCTCAAACCGCCGTGCATGGAGGTTGGCAAGGTAGGCGCGTCCCTCAATGCGCTTGGACTCGGCCTCTTCGACGGCCCCCAAAAGTCCGTACTCCAGGCCTTCGCAAAGGCTAGTTTTGCCGCTGCCGTTCGGGCCATAGAACAGGATGATGCGCTTTTGTAGATCAAACGGTTCGGGGGTGCGAAAGCCCCGGAAGGGACCAATGGTCATGCTCCGTAGGCGCCGCCAAGGCCAGGTACCATCCACAGCTATTGCCTGGATGCCGGGCGGCCCGTCAGGTGTTTGAGCCAAGGTCGTCCGCGCATGATTCACTAGAAAGCTGGAGCGCTGACTGCGCTACCGTGACGTTCCTTCCAATGCGTCAAAGTTCGCCAACACGAGATTGGCGAGGCGCCGCACGTCAGATGGAGCCTCGACTGCGGGTTCGTGCAACCAAGTAACGAACCGCTCGAAGTCATGCTTGGCAGAAGACATAGTTCCCCCTGAATGTCTTTGGTTCCTGCAGCCTCGGAACGGCTAGCGCGGCGATGGCAGCCGCCGAGCGCTACGCCAAGTCTCATACAATCTTAGACGTATGAGTCGCATGGAACATGCCACGTACATTTGTTTGGTTTGGCTGACTAGGCCATGCATACGCCAGGACTGCCGCTGACGGCATAAACCATGGGGAGCGTTCTCTGATGCCGCGCTGATTGCCGGTGTCGATCAATCCACATCTAGCCGGTTCGGCCAACGGTTCTAGCAAGCCGAGGGCCGCTATTACGCAACCGCTACACTGCTATTCATCAACGTCGCTGAAGATTGAGCGACCACCCTGCTGCTCGCGCTGCACAGCTCGGGGGACGCTGTTAAAGAAGCTGGTCTCTTCTTCCTCGCTGGACTTCTCGGCTTCTACGTCCTTCTTGGCTTGTTCCAAGTCGGCTATCAACCCGCCATGCTTCTCTTCGAAAACCCAATCAGCCTCAGCCAGGTATCGGATGTTGTCGAGGAAGTCCGTGACCTCTTCGAATTGGCTGTCAATGTCGCCATCCGGGTCCGCTTCCCTCAGACATTTGACGATCTTCTCTGCAATTTCCGAGTCCAGCTTGGCCAGCAGGCCGGCAGTCAGATGCATCAGTTCCGAAGGCCGGAACATTGCGAGGATGCTGTCGTTTTGAACAAATGAAGCGTCGAGAGAGTAGAGGGCACCGTCGTTAAGCATGGAGACTGTCGCCTCGCGCACTTCGTTAGTGAGTAACCCCATCTCATGAGCCACGGCTCGAAGGCGAACTTCTTGCCGCCAACGGAGACGGCGCCAAGACGGATACTTTCCCTGTCGGCCAAGAACATCGGGGGCACGCCGCAATACCTTCTCTACCAAATCCCTGGGGAGCCGGTGGTTCAGGAACTCAAACAGCTGTTCGTTCGCACCTTCTTCATCAGGAGTTTCTAATAACCGCCCGATGAGCGCATCACTGCTGCTAAGTGGAACCACGACAGCATCGCGAACAGAAGGCGCCCCCTCACAAATCACCTCAGTGAGTAGGGTGTCTAGCCCTGCACCCCGCACGTAGACGTCAATCAAGTCCGGTCGCTTGCTCAGGATCGCGCTGATGGCATCGGCAAACGTCGGGTGCCAGAAGGCCCAGTATTCCTTGCCGTCATTCCGGCGGACGACAAAGGAGCCGGCAAGTTGCTGCAGGGCCTGAGTCATGTTGGCCTTCGCCACGCCGTAGCTTGCTGCCACTAAGGCAGCTTCATCCTCGGGGAGCAGGTGGACAGGAAGTCTGGATCGAGTGAGGAATACCAATGTAAGAGCAGCTTGCTGCTCTGGCATCAGTTCCTTGAACGTCTGCACTAAAAACTCCTGCGGGTCTGCAACGAAGCGCAGCAGGTCGTCTGGGAGCTTTTTGATGTTCCCTGTGTAGTCCTTGTCACCTAGGCGTCGCGCAAGCTCCGGCAACAGGCTGGACTCCGCTGAAAGTTTCGGCAGGTGGTCCTTAATCTCTGCCTTCCATGTAGGGGGCTGGGTGCCTGCCTTCAGGTGGTTATAAAGAATCTGTTCGCGCTCTGACTGCGTCAATTTTCCGACGTTGACGACTGCCACGCTTGTTGTCAGGAGAGGGTGGTTCCTGGAACCCAGTCGGGGCTCAGCATCTTTCCAGATGTGCGTGCGGGACGTGAGGATGAAATGACAGCCATGGTCAAGCGCTGCCTTGAGTTTCGGCATGAACTCAATCCAGGCATTGACATAGTCCGGCATCAGCAGATTTGCGCCGAAGGCATCGTCGACCCAGAACAGCCGCTTGTTGTCGTTAGGATTCCAGTGTTGCTTCAGCTCCATGGGTCCGTCGCACTTGAATACCTGCACGCCGTTCGTGTCGGCGGCCATCATGGCTAGTATGGCTGCTAAGGTAGACTTCCCCGTTGCCGGAGCCCCGAGAAGTAGCACTAGCTTGTGCTGCGCCAAGATGCGCACTGCGGCTCGGTGCGGCTCCGTCGGGACATAGACGTTGAGGGCCTTGCGATGATCACCCAGCAGCGCGAGGGTCTGGGCGGCGCACCGCTCGTCCAAAATGGTGGATAGGTCCCCCAGCCCATAGACGCGAGGAACCAGCGCACGGAGGCGCGGACTCGCCTTGATCTTGCCAAGCAGCCACTCTTTGCCGACGACGTGGGGCTCTGCTACACCTTTAGCCGATAGCTGTTCGCGGACTTGGCGCGCGACATCTGCGTCCACCCCCATACTGGTGATGAAGTAATAGACGCTTGCCATCTGCTTAGCGACGAGCTGCTCGACGTGTTCGAGTTCGCTGGAAATGTCAGCTGGTCGCAGACGTTGTTCGGGCTTGCTGGAGAACTTGCACTGCACCGTACCCACCGCTTTGAGCCCACCAGGACTCTTCACGAGGAACACTGCGTCCTGCCCCCCGTCTTGCGCTTCGCGATACACCGAAACCGTGGCCTTTAACTCTTCCTCCATGACCTGCGCGCACAAGTCCTGGAAGGCCTTCCAGCCCAGTGTGTGGAGCGCGAAATCGACGTGATACGCCTGCGTTTCAAAGGTGGACATCAGCGCGACTTCTCAGGTTCAGTTGGTTGCCGGCGCGATGTCGAGCTTGGGGAGTGAGCGCACGATTTTCATGGTTTCCAGGCTAACCGTGACCACGCGTTGGAAGAGCTCCAGCGGATAGCGTGGATTGCCCATGGTTTCGACAGCCCAATCATTGGCATCGTTAACGATGCCGCTGTCCTTGTCGGTCTTGACACACTGGCGCTCAACCACCCAGTCCAGGGCCGGCTTGCCGTTGACGACGTAGTCGTAGGCTTCCAGCGGGATGCCGGTCAAGGTGATTCGGTCGTTGTAGTGCAGGGTCGTCAGGTCCTTGCCTTTGCCCTTGCCGTAGCGCATTTTCTCGACCCGGTAGTCGGCGTCGGTGAGCTTCTTGCCGCCGCTGTCGATCTTCAGCGGGTAGGGCTCGATGCTCTCGTAGTTCAGGTGCAGCTCGGCGAGCTTGCGACCTGCATGGGAGAAGGCCCAGAAGTCGGCCGCCGTCTTCACCCGCGGGATGCGTGGCAGTTCCTTGCCCAGATTATCGGCGAAGCGCTCCCTGTAGTCGGACGAGTGCAGCAGGCCGTAAACGTAGTAGAAGATGTCTTCGCGGCTGATGGACTCATCAGAGTAGGCGGACTGGAAGTGTGCCAACCCCTCGGCCGTGATGGCATCGCGGCGCTTGGCTATCGGAGCTGGCGCCGACTTGTCCTCCGTGTCGAACAAGGCCGATTGCTTCGAGCTGGTTTCCGCCGCGTCGGCTTCCGGATCGTCGTACAGGTACAGCGGGAAGTATTGCGAGCCCACCATGTCCACGGCGTGCAGGCTGGCTACATGGTCGCTGATGAACACCGAATAGGCGCTGCGCGAATCTGACGCAGATACTCCGATCACCACGTTCTTGGCCGCGGCGTCCGGGAAGAAGCGCAGCATCTGATAGAGGCGCTCATTGAAGCGACGGTTGTAATACAGCCATTGCTTGTTGAAGGGGCGATAGATGCTCGGCATAAGGCAACGCTGGTCAAGCTCGAAGCGCGTGCCCTTTGCCAGTTCCTGCTTCAGGCTATGAGTCCAGGCTATTTGCGTTGCATCTGGATTGATGAAATCGTCGACCCGTGCTTCCCGCTGCCGCCTAGCCAGGCCAGGAAAACTGCGGTTAAAGCGCTCTGCCTCCGCGTTGTAGAACACGATCATCCGCGTCATGTTGGCGGCGACACCTGATTTCGATGCGTTATAGGCCCATGTGTCACGCCCGGTAGCGATACCCAAAGAGAAGTTCTCAAACAGCTTGGGACCGTCGCCCTTCTTGTCTCCGAGTGGGATGTGCTCCGTAAAGCTCTCGTCTCGCTGCCTCAACCAGTCGCCATGTACATCGGGCGTGATTGCCTGCCAGCCTTTGGCTGCAGTGATACCGGCAATGCTGCTCAGGGACTCGATCTTGGCCAGTTTCTCCTCTCTGCTCAAGTAGTCGCCGATGTCGTGGAAGTAGATTTGTCCGTGTTGCTTTGCGGCCGGGTTCCTGACGAGCAATGAAATGGCGATGGGCGCTCGGCTGCCGCTACCGAAAACCTTGCCGCCTTCCTTGCGAGACATTTCACCGGCAGTGCGCTGATTTCCCCGCAGGTGGAAAACGTACATGCTGCTGAATTCGTCGGCCAAGCATTTACGCATTCCATCTGAGGACTTCGAGTCCAAGAAGCCGGCGTTCGTTACGAAGCCCACGACGCCGCTGCTGCCTATGCGGTCGCTAGCCCATCTGATTGCCCGGATGTAGCTGTCGTAGATATTGCGAACGGACGTCTTGTCAGAGCGCCCCGCATAAGTCTCAGCGATGCGTGAATCCAGATGGGGATAGCCAACGTTCCGGTTGTTGTCGTTAGCTGTGTCTTGTCCAACGGAATACGGCGGATTGCCGATGATGACCCGGATGTCCAGCTTCTTCTGCCGCTTGCGCCGCGCGCTGTTGTCCACGAGCACGGCATCGACCAAGTCTTCCTTCTCGTACATCTGGAAGGTGTCGGTCAGGCAGATGCCCGCGAAAGGCTGGTACTTGCCACCCACGATGCTGTGATAGACCGCCTCGATGTTGATGGCGGCGATGTAGTAGGCCAGCAGCACTAGCTCATTGGCGTGGATTTCGTGCTTGTACTTGTGGGCTAGGTGCTCAGGCGCGATCAGTCCGCTCTGCAGCAGGCGGGTGATGAAGGTGCCGGTGCCGGTGAAGGGGTCGATGATGTGGACGCCCTTGCTGCCGAGCGTCTGGCCGAACTCGGTCTCCAGGATGTGGGCGACGCTGTGGATGATGAAGTCCACCACCTCGACCGGCGTGTAGACGATGCCCAGCCGCTCGGTCATCTTCGGGAAAGCGTTGCGGAAGAACTTGTCGTACAGCTCGACGACGATCTTCTGTTTGCCCGCCGCGTTGTCGATGCCCTGGGCACGCATCTTCACGCTGTCGTAGAAGCGCTGGAGGGTATCCGCCTCTTTGTCCAGCCGGTGCTCCTGCAGCACGTCGAGCACGCCCTGCATGGCGAGCGACATGGGGTTGTGCTGGGCGAAGCTGTAGTCCTCGAACAGTGCATCGAACACTGGTTTGGTGATGAGGTGCTGAGCCAGCATCTCGATGACCTCGCCATCGCTGATGCTGCCGTTCAGGTCGTCGCGCAACTCACCGGCGAAGGTGCTGAAAGCAGCGCGCTCCTTCTCGTTGGCTGGGTCCTCAACGATGCCGGTGATGCGGTCGATGTGAGTGCGGGCAATCTTGGCAATGTCATTGGCCCAGTCTTCCCAGTGGTGGCGATTGCCCACCTTTTGAACCAACTTGGCATAGATGGCTTTCTCGATTTCGCCAATCTCGAACTCAAGCGTCATCTGGTCTTCTTTGCCTGGGCGCTTGGGCACCGCTTCGCCGATGGTGAAGCCGCCCTTGCCTGCATCCTTGTTCTTGGGCCCTTTCGCTTTCTCCTGCTTCTTTTGAATCTTGTCGGTGATGGCGATGACTTCCATCTTGCTGGTGTCTTTGCCGATCAGGTCCAGCTTGTTGACCATCGCATCGAAGCGGTCGTCGTGCGAGCGCAGTGCCTGCAGCACCTGCCACACCACGGCATAGGTCTTGTTGTCATTCAGCGCATCATGTGGCTCCACGCCGGCAGGGATGACTACCGGCAGGACGACGTAGCCACGCTTCTTGCCGGGCGCGTTGCGCATCACACGGCCAACCGACTGCACCACGTCCACCTGGGAGTTCCTTGGGGTCAGGAACAGCACGGCATCCAGCGCCGGCACGTCGACCCCTTCGGACAGGCAGCGTACGTTGCTGAGAATGCGGCAGGTGTTGTCGGCGGCATCGGCCTTCAGCCAGGCAAGCTTTGCTTCCTTCTCGCTGGCGTTCATGCTGCCGTCCACATGCTCGGCTTCGCAGGCCAGCGTCGAGGCGGGCTCGCCCTCCTCGGACGCCTGGTAGGCCTCGACCACCGCCTGGAACATGCCTGCGATGTTCTTAGAGCTGACCTTGTGGGTCTTCGCGCCCTTGTTCACCTCGATGACCTGGCAGAAGGCAACGGCGCGCTTCATGGCCTCGTGGTCGCTGTTCAGTTCGTCGGCGAGTCCCTGTTTAGCGAGGGCCTTCCAGCAGCCGATGATCTTGGCCGCGTCGTCCACCTTGAGCTGGTTGTTCTCGTCCTTGAGCAAGGACTGGATGCGGCGGCTGACATGGCTTTCCTCCACGGACAGCACGATGACCTTGTAGTCCACCAGCAAGCCACGCTTGACGGCCTCGGAGAAAGTGATGACATGAAGCTCCCGGCCGTAGAGCGCTTCGTCGTCCATTGAGCACAACGCCACGCTGTCCTGTTCGGCTTTGGCTTTGGCACTGTCTCCGTAGATGCGCGGCGTGGCCGTCATGTAGAGACGCTTTGTCGAATGGATGAAGTCCGCGTCATGGACTTTTACGAAGGTGCTTTCGTCCTCATCGCCAAATGTCGCGCCTGTAGTTCGATGCGCTTCATCACAAACGATGAGGTCGAAGTGACCCAAGCCGTGGCTCTTCTGCGCACGACTGATGACGTCGATGGAGTGGTAGGTGCTGAAAACGACGCTCATGTGTGCGTCATCGTGTCGTTTGGCCAGCTCTGAGGCCAAGCGGGCTGGCTCGGTGGTGGCGGGGTACCGCAGCTCATGCGCGAAGGTCTGGACGCTGTCGTCGTCCTTCTTGCGCTTCTTTCCTACGTCGCTGTCGGAACAGACCGCGAAGCTGTGCAGCGGAACCGCGCTTTCTTGAGTCCATTCCGTGAGGGTCTGGGACAGCAATGACAGGCTGGGCACGAGGAAGAGCACGCGCTTGCCACTGCCTGCCAAGGCTTCAGCGATCTTCAGACTGGTGAAGGTCTTGCCCGTGCCGCAGGCCATGATGAGCTTGCCCCGGTCGGCGATCTGCAGCCCCTTCAACGCGGCATCGACGGCCTGCCGCTGATGCGGGCGCAGCTCTTTTCGCGCCTTCAGGGCGGGAGCGATCTTGGGCTGGTACTGGGTCCAGTCGATCTGGCTGTTCTCCAGATCGTTTAAGTCGATTTTGCTGATAGGGGGCTGCTGGTCGCGCAGCGCATCCTCTGCGTGGGTGCTCCAGTGGTTGGTGGTACTGACGATGAGGCGGTGAGCGAAAGGCTTCTTCCCCGAGGCGGTGAAGAAACTGTCGATGTCGCTCTTCTGCAGGCGATAGTCTTCGGCGTACAACTTGCACTGGATCGCGTGAATTTCGCCGGTCCCGCTGGTTCGTGCCACCAGGTCGATCCCGGCGTCCCGCCTGTCGAGACCTTGCAGTTGAGCCCAGTCGGCGTACGTCCAGACATCGCTGTAAAGGTCGCGATAGGTCGCTTCGTTGCGGAGGTAACAGAGCATTAGCTCTTCGAAGTATGCGCCCTTCTCGCGCTCTGACTGGGAGGATTGTCGGAAAGTGTTCAGCAGCGAGGTGAGAGAGGTCATATCTATCAGCACGGTTCGGTTCTGGTTGTGCCGGGCATTTTGCCTGCCGGGTCCAATCTTGTCCTGATGGAGTGCGCTCATCGAACGGTTACGCGAGGAGTAACTGAATAGCTAGGCTTCCGACATAACGCGACGGACCGAGTTGGCGGTACACATAAATAGAACGTTGAGGACTTTATCCGCTAGTTTTCCACGCCAGATCGAGACTCGTACCGATTCTGAGTGGATTTTCGGGCTGAGCACCCCATGAGGCGTGATAACTCTTGATTATCACGCCTTTATTTTGTTCTGTTTTTCTGCTTTCTGTCGGAAGTTTATAGTATGTAAATACATGCTACGTATCATGTTATGAAATTTCACTCACGAGGCGGAACATGGCACGCAGCGGTATCTACAAGTCCGAAGTTCAACGCGCCCGCGACGCGCTGCTAGCCCAAGGCAAACATCCTTCGATCGACGCAGTACGGGTCGAACTGGGAAATACCGGCTCCAAAACCACCATCAGCCGTTACCTGAAGGAGTTGGAAGGGGAAGAAGCGGGCCTGCAAGGCCGCGCCGTGGCCATCAGTGAAGCGCTACAGGATTTGGTCGCTCGCCTGGCCGTGCGCCTGCACGAAGAGGCTGATTCGCGGATCGCCGAAGCGGCCAAACGGCACGAGGACAGGCTAGCTGTACAAACCGCGGCAATGAACGAGCTGCAGCAACAGGTCGCTAAGCTCGAGGACCAATTGAAATCGGTAAGAGAAGTACTCCAAGCTGAGCAGGCAAATCACGGCATTACACGCGAGCAACGTCAGACCGCCATCCTTGCCAACTCCCAGCTCGAGCAGCAGGTGCGCGATTTACATGAACGCCTGACTGAAAACGCTCGTCATGTGGCCTCGCTCGACGAAAAACACCAGCATGCCCGCGACGCGCTGGAGCACTACCGCAACTCGGTCAAGGAGCAGCGAGACCGTGATCAGCGCCAGTACGAGCAGCAGTTACAGCACCTGCAGCTCGAAAACCGGCAGCTGCGTGATGGCCTGATCGGAAAAGGAGAAGAGGTCATTCATTTGAATCGCGAAGCGGTCCGCCTAGCATCGGAGCTGCAACAACTCAATGAGCAACGGCGGAGGGATGAGGTGACTCAGACCGGGCTCAACAAAGAGCTGGAGGGTCTTCGCCAAGTGGCACGCGACCACGATGTGCTTAACAGCAAACTCCAACGCTGCGAGCAGGATGTCGAACAGTTGGCTAGTGAGCGCGATCAATACCGATCGACCATTTCGGTGCTGGAAGGACGGCTGCACGGCAAAGATATTGAAATCGCCGAGGCGCGAACCCGCTTGGTAACGCTTGAGCAGGTTGCAACAGGTCAGAATGAAGTCGCAGGACGCAATTTATAGAACGGACGTCCACATAAAAATTCTTTAAAATCATGTACATCCAGGCGATGTGTATAGATTTTCCCTTCATCCCGGCATAACCCCGCGTAGTCATCCATCTTGCTGAAGCCAGCTCGATAGTTACTGATCGCTCCGTGCGAAACGCCCACGCGCTTAGCCAGCGCATAGTCCGATTCGATGCCTAGCGCGGCCTTTGCTGCGTCCAGGTAGTCGCCCATGGTCTTGACGTTCATTTTTCCTCGCAATCGATCCTAGGCCCCTTAGCGGACCGGGAATTGGGTTTCAGCGATGGTGGATACCCACTGCTGGTGTTGGGGCCGCCCGTCGCTTGCATCGCAAGCGACGATGCGGACCTTGAATAAAGCCGACAAATGGTCGGCTTTATTCATTGGTGTTTTTATGAATTTAATTATAATTGTCTTATTGGTGTGACATGTCACGGAAAACAAAAATGGCAAAGCACTCGCAAGACTCCCATACCCTCGAATTGCCAGGTTTGCCAGCGATTGCGCAGCGCGGTCGGCCGACCGTTGGTGAGCGCGCAATGACGCCTGCGGAACGCAAGCGTCGATCGCGCTCGATGGCCCGGCAACGGGCCGCAGCGAACTACCAGGAACGGCTGCCGGTGGATTTTTCCTGCACGGTAGATGCGGACACCAAAGCGCGCCTAGCGCAGTTTGCCGTGGCCAATGACCTGGATCTGGGTCGCGCCCTGGATCGGCTCATGGAGCTGCTGGCCGATGCCGGCGTCGTTGGCAAGACAGCCTAAACTGATCGAGCCCCGGACCTTTCTGCAAGCCGAGCAACGTATCAACCGCAGCGGATGGTGCCGAGCGCATGCCGTCCCTTGCCCGTAGGGTCGCCGGGTCAATCCCCGGCGAGGACATGCGCGAAAGAAATAAGCCGGCATTCGCCGGCTTATTGTTTGGATTTAGCCCTTTATCGCTTTGAGTATGAGTCTGGTCACGAGAAGTGCCGACCCGGCATTGTTGCCGATGTATATTGTGTCTGCCGGACTCTCCCCGATTTCTGATGTCACCCCATGCGTTTTGTATTCGATTCTTGATATTTCGACATCTTCGTTCTTGGCGTCTTTCACGCTAACCACAACAAATGACGTCCAGTTATTGCCTGGGTCATCCCACTTGAACTCGTTCGATATTTTTATCGATTTACCGGCTATTTTCACGAGAAGAGAACCACCTTTAGCCTCCGCGTCCAGAGTCTCGCCCCAGTAGTCGTTGCCGAAAAGTCCTAGCACGTACTCAATGAGTCCATCGAACTGTTTGCGTGAAGCTGCGTACTTTTTTGCGGCATCCTCAAGTCCCACTGCTATTTGCTCGCCCTCACTTCTCATCCCTGGTTGCTCCATGACATGTGAGTAACCATCATTAGCAGCCCGCCTCGGTTGAGGCAAGTTAGCTGTCCAGTCCCGGACGATTAACTACGCGCTTAACAAATAAA
>NZ_JANBVF010000044.1 GCF_024437655.1 Chitinolyticbacter albus | reverse complement strand
AGTCGCCAACTACGAGGGCTAAGATTATCGTCCGGGATGCAACAGGTATGCCATTGCCTTGCTTAGACGCCGATGGTCATGGCTGGGGACGGATTCTTGTGTGTCTGCCTGTTCGATCCGCGAGAGCGCTTGAAGTAGCTCTTTCGCCAAACTTCTTGTTGCGTGGTCACCGTAATCTACTATCAACCCGCACAGTTCGCGCGCGTGGCGGCGCAAATGCTTTCCTGCCTCCCGCTCGGTTCCTAGCCGCAGCGCACGGGTCAGTGCGTACCATCCGTATGCAGTGATCAAAGCTGAATTGCTGAGTGAATGCCCCATGCCATCCAGATAACGCCCCATGATTGCTAGTCGCCTATGCCAGCCATCCTGGTTCGCTTGTACTAAGGCGTTGTCTTCGATCAGTTGTGCAACGTCGTATCCCATCGGGACGAAGTCAGTGGACTCAAGATCAATGGCTACGATTCGTCCTGCGGGGTCCACGAGCCAGTTGGACGCATGACCATCCCGTTTCCTTACCAACGGAAGTTCCCTTGGAAAGTGGCTATGCAAAGAATTCACGAAACCCTCAGCCTGTTCCGGCTCGAAGAGGGTTCTCGACCACATCTTGAGATAGTCCTTCAGCGACCGCCACGCTGATTTACCTGCCGGAGGGCTCCCCGCGACGCGATGAAAAACCGCAAGAAGATCTACGATTGACTCGAGTACATCTAAAGCCTCTTCTGTGCGTAGTTCGCTCACCAATCGTCCAGTAGCACGTTGAGAAACGTGTACCCATTTTCGGTCATCGTCTGAAGGAAACTCGAAGATGGCAAGTGAACGAGGCACTTCGAACCGATTTGCATCACCCAGTCGGGTAATCTCATTTCGCAGAGCAGTCAGCATCAATGCTTCGTGCTCCGCCTTTGCTTTGGTCGTCCGCTTAAAGACGAACGTCTCCGACAGAAATCCTCTTGCGTCTGCAACAGCGAAGACCTCATTACGTCCACCCAAGTTTGACCGTGCATAGATGGCTGATTTCAGCGCAAGTATTGCCGCGTCCCCCCAACTACCATCAGTAGATGCCCCCCCTATGGGGTTACCGACAAGGTAGTCTCGCACTCGCGCAATGCCAATTCGCGGAAGCGGCCAAGTTGAATGGGTGGCGGAAAGCTCATTGAATATCTCTTGAGCCCGGAATGCCAGCTTCTGATTTCCAGTGCGCTTCGCAGCCGAAAGCGCCGCCGCTCCAGCCTCCCATTTGGCGTGTCTGTTCCACGAAGATCTCTCAGAGAGCCAAGCTGTGATATTTACGTAGCAAGAAAGGTCACTTGGTTCATGGAACTCGGCAGGCCCGTCCACCATTTGGCGCAGGAGTCGGGCGCTCAACACAGCAGCAGGCGCCGATCCTTTACTTATTCGTAGAATTTCAAGCCCATTGATTACTCGTCTTGTAACGTCCCAAAGTTTGGTTGATGGCTCCGTAGCCATTAAAGCAAGTAGCCCTCTTGGAAGGGCCATTGATCGGGCAGGAATATCCAGCCCACCTTTTTCGGCCTCTGTAACCAAGGTAAAGAGAACGTTGCTGCGGGCGCTTTCAACACCGGTCTTGGGGCGAAACGATACCAGCTTCTCCTTTGCGACTTGAAGATGGTGCTTAGCGTCCGAGAGCTTCGATGCTGTAAGCTGAAAAAGGCGGAATCGAGCCTCTGCCTCGGCGAGCTCTGTGCCTGTCGCAATCTTCGAATGCACCGACAGGAGATCTAGCGCGTCTTCTAATAGTTGGGCATCACCAATTTGATCGAACTGTAGAACCAGAAGTTCAAGTCGATAACTAAGTGTCTCGGTCTGCAGATTTCCGAGAGTCATCGATTCTAGGGAGTACGACAAGGCCCTTGAAAGCGTCTCTGACGAAACATTGATCCAGCGACCGATCATTGCAACTGCAGTCGCATACTTGCCAGTAGCTATTTTTCTTGTGCTATCCGAAAGTAGCTTACTCTCTATAGAGAACCGGAACTCTGACAGTGCTATTCGAAAGCGCGCTATGGCTACATCAATCTCATCGCCAGCAAAACTCTGCTTTGCACTTTCGTGCAAGGCATCAGCAGCTCGATACGCAACATTCGCTAGAGTCTTGGAGAAATTCAACCTCAGCGTCGACATTGAGTCCCCCATATCAGCGGGATGTCGACGTTGGTGTTCAAGTATCAAAAGGAGGGCAGGCGTCGGGAGAGTAACTTGTTCTTTGAGTACTTTTCGCCACATCTCCGCTGCGATTGAATGTCCATCAGGGCAAATGAGTGTGCCCAACTCCAATGACCACGGTGAATCGGTAAGCCACTTGATCGCGGAATCTGAACCAAGGAAGGCAAGCGAAGTAAAGCTTTCGGCTAGTTCAGGTGCCCATGAATGTAGCGCACCAGCAATCTCATCAGTTCGTCTCATGGACAGCCTTCCCTCTCAAATCGCCGGAATTTAAATATTGCAAATCATAGCGTAGCCGGTTGGATTGCAGAAGCTGAATACGCTCCGGTTTTTGGATAGAACACGTTAACACAGCAAAGCAAAGCGGACATAATTTCGAGCGATTTGTAATGGCCGCTTCGACGTCCTCCCAAATTTGAGTAGCACGCAGCTTTGGAGTCCAATCCCTTCCATCAAGGAGACTGGACGTGAAGAAACGCTTTTCCGAAGAACAGATCATCGGCTTCCTGCGCGAAGCCGAAGCCGGCTTGCCGATCAAGGAGCTGTGCCGCCGACATGGTTTCTCTGAGGCCAGCTACTACCTCTGGCGCAGCAAGTTCGGCGGCATGAACGTCTCCGATGCCAAGCGGCTCAAGGAACTCGAGGCCGAGAACACCCGGCTCAAGCGCATGCTGGCCAATTCCATGCGCGAGAACGAGGTCATCAAGGAAGCCCTGCAAAAAAAGTGGTGACCGCACCAACGCGACGCGACCTGGTGCGGTTCTTAGCAGGGCGGGGCCTGAGTGAGCGCTGGGCGTTGCGCATCGTCCGAATGAGCCCGAGCGCCTTGCGCTACCAACCCCGGCCAGACCCGAACAGATAGACCGGCGCCAATTGGTCTGGTTGTCTGAGCCTCAAAGAGGCTCGATCAAAGCCGCCCCCTGATTGCGTGTGTTGCCTATAGCAACCGGCACCGCCCACCACTCGAACTCATCACCTGGCCTGGCCATATGCAGCAGCAGCTGGCTGGCGAGGTCTGGCGATACATTGGGATCCAGCCAAGCCAGCACATCCGCCTGACCAAACACCACCGGCCGACGATCGTGCACGTCTACCATGCCGCCGACTGAATCCTGGGTGATGATGGCCATGCCGTGCTCCGGTCCTTCGCTGGGCTGGCCGGGCTCGAATAGCGTGATGGTGGCCAGCCAGAGCGGCTGCCGATTCTTGGCGGTGATGTAGTACGGCTGCTTGCCGCCGCCTTCCAGCGCCAGCCATTCGAACCAGCCGTCCACTGGCATGATGCCGCGGCGACGTTTCTCCCACGGTGCGCGGTAGTAGCCGCTGCCGCCCAGCACCTTCTCGATGCGGGCATTCGGATAGCCGCCTTTGGTCTTGGACCAAGCCGGCAGGTAGTTCCACCACACCCAATCCGCTGCCGGTGCACCTTCCTCGCCAAGCCGATGCAGCATGAGCTGGCGTGTGCCTGGCGGCACGTTATAGCGCGGTGGATCGTCGAGGCCGTCGAGTTCGTGATCCCAGCCCAGATGCTCGATGTAATCCCAGCCCTGCCGCGTTTTGGCCACTCGCCCGCACATGGCTTGCTCCTATTCGACTTCACCAGCCTAGACCATCCGGCCATCGCCTCTGTTTTGCCGAAATAGAACGAACGTTCTATATTTTGAGCTTTCAGGAGGGCAACGCCATGCACACCAAAGAAGTCTTCAGCTTTCGCTACTTCGACCGCACCCGCGGGAAGTGGCTGACCAGCACCCACAAGCTCACCGTGGAGGAAATCCGCGTGCAGTACGTGGATGCAATCCCGCTTGCTGGTTCCAGGGAGGTGTGGACCGTGTACGACAACCCGGCGGAAGCACTGGCCACAGCGAGCACCAGCTATTATCCGCCGAATCAGAACTAGCACGCGCGGAACCGAGGAATAGACGGTGGAACGCTTTGCGCAGTTTTCGAGCCGGGATGTGTTCCGCGTGGCCGCTGGCTGGCGCCCGGAAAAGCGCGAGGACCGGTGGCCGGCCCGCTACAACATCAGTCCTGGCGATCAAGTGCTGGTGATGCACGAATTCCAGGGGTACGACCGGCGTGAGATTGCCATAGCCCGATGGGGGTACCGGCCAGGCTGGGCCGAGCGCCGCAGCCTGCCCGCAGAGCCGACCTTTGCCGGGCCGAAGGCGCCTGAATCCAAGTATTTCAAGCTGCTATGGGAGCACCGCCGCCGGTGTGTGGTGCCCATGGATGGGTGGTATGAATGGCTTGAGGTGGATGGCCGGCGCAGAGCCTATTTCATCCAGCGCAAGGGTGGGCGCCCGTGTTACGCCGCTGCGCTGACTAACGTGGACCCGGCCGATCCGTGGCGCGCATCCGGGGTGACGATCCTGACCCACCCGATCGAGCACGGCGTGGTGGATCGCGCGGTGCCGCGGCCGGTGCTGCTTTCCCGCGAAGCCATGAGCCAGTGGATATGCCAGAGCACGGTACCGTACGACTGCGGGCCAATGCTGGCCCACCCGACAGCACCGGATCTGGAAGCGATTGCGCTAGCAGCATCGATGAGCAATCCGAAGGCGGAAGGGCCGGATTTGCTGGAGCCGTTGCTGCTGGCGAGAGCGTGAAGCTGCCGGCGGAACAACAGCGCCAACCGCGCACCAGCATGTGCAGCACTGCAGCTACGGTGTCGGTACGATTGGCATAAATATGCGGATGTGCTCCCGGAAGAAATCGTGACGCTCCTTAGCGAAGATCCAGCAAGGCAGTAAGAAGAAGGGGCAGTGTTCTCTGTAGCCCACAGGGCCAGGATGGCGTGCTGCTGCGCACCTAGGTGCGGCAAGCGGATTTGAGTGAACATCGCGGCGTTCGGCGAAGCATCCGGATATGTGTCACCAATCCAGCACCTTTGCTTTCGGCTTCTTGGCAGAGTCCACACTACTTTTGGATGCCCGCTTTCGTTGCCTGCCCTGTAGCTTGGCAAGCTGCACTGGTGAGGGTTGCATCTCAGGGATGAACTGGTCCGCAGCGTCGATCATGCCCAAGACGCCCATGATGGCTAGCACTGTTTCGAGGTGTGCCTTGCCACACTCTGCGCCTGCCACGGCTGTTCTGGAAATCCCCGCACGAAGACGAAGTTCTTCCTGGCTGATATTGGCTTGCAGCCTCGCAAACTTGAGACGAGCACCCAGCTCTTGGGCTTGCGCGGTCACGGTGGTGTAGCTCGATAGCTTCATGGCATGAAAATCAATGCATTGATGGCAAATTATGACACTAATGCGCTAATAACAATGCACTACAAGACAACGAATGCAGCGTGTTGCGATCGATGTGGAGTCGAAAACTACTGCGTGACGAAGACAACAATGTTGCGCCTGGCACTACTGTCTGCGTGCGGGCTGCGGTTGTCTATCCGGACCTCATGTGTAGCCGCCGGATTCTGCCAATCATGTCCATGGAAATCACACCTCGAACCCCGCTGCTTAAATACGCGGCAGGGTAGATTGAACACCCGGCTCACTTTTACTTCGGCACTACCTTCACAACTGGCTCATTTTCCGGTCGGCGCCAATATCGATCAGCGGGGATGGAAAGCGCGGTCAATGTACTTCTCCAGGATGGCTTGAGCTGCTTCCCAATTTCTCGACGAGTTGGTCGCCATGAGATCTGCGTAGGTCACCACGTGCGGGGTCAAACCGACCTCGCCGCGGATCGGCGAATCAAGAGCCTCCGCATACGGCCAGAAGGTTTCCATCACCTCGATGTTGCCATTTGGATCGGCCTTGAATCGGTAAGCCATCATGAGCTTCCGAAGGTGGTCTTTTCCCAAGGAAGGGTCGAAGTAAAGTGTTCCCTCTCCCGCGTGCAGCAGATCCGATGTTCGTTCCGCAGCGACCTCACCGCCCCATAACAAGCCTTCTGGCAAATCCGGCGCCTCTCTCCAAAGCGCGTCCGAGTCCGTTGCAAAGCGCCTTGGGCGCATCTTCGGCCGAAGCTTTGATGCATATCCCACTACCCACTCCTGGAACAAGCGTGGCTGATCTAGCCACACTCGATCGCGTTGTCGCTCGCCCACGATGCTTCTCTTCTTGAGCACTTCAAAGGCATCGCTGATCGTGCCGATAGAGGCCCCAGACAGGCGCGCTAGGTCCCGGTACGGCGCGCTGATCAGATTGCGATCACACAGTAGGGGAAAGATGACCTTTAGGTAGGCGGTCGAGCCCGCCTTCGCGGCCGGCGCGAACTGCTGCTTGATTTCCTCGCTCAATCGCATGCCGACAATTGCTGTTTCGTAGCGCTCCGTTGAGATGAACCTGTTGCCCGCGGTGTCGATAAACGCCAGCTGGTTGGCACGGCACCACAGTGCCTGTTCCTCCGACATGCACACCGTGGCGATCATCCTGGGCTTGCCCATGCTGCTCGTTGCTCTCTGTTGGCGCTGCAGCTCCATGATCAGTCTTGACCTGGAGACGCGCTGAACCACCTCCAGCAAATAGGTAATCCGTTCACCTCGAACCTCTAGCATGACTTCCGCGTCGGCTCCGTGGTCCCTACGCGGACGCTCTTGCAGCATTTGCCAGTCGCACACCTTCACCCGATCCGGATCCTCGATCGCTTCTAGTGCAGCTCGAAGGATTTGTTCCTCTTGTTCAATGAGGTTCACGTCCGCATCACTGAGCATGTTCATTTTTCATATATGTTCATTTTTCATGAAAAGCATCAGAAGCTGAACAACCTTGGCACCACCTACATACGTGCTTACAAAGCTCGCTCGTGCAGCCCACATCCTCCCGCACCAAGGTGGCCTCGGCAGGCCGTTTCTTGTTATTTGCGGGCGCGATGTTACTGCGCCAGCCATTCACAACCATGGGCTACCGAAGCCCCCTGGGGGATTCAGCGCCAGAAGTAACCTCATCGGAAACGTTCATCCGGTAAAGCTAAACCGAGTCTGGATATAGATCGACAAGCGTGCACTCCGGTCGGAGGAGAAGCGCTTTTACCAAGCGCAACACCCGCCGCGCATCATGGCCGGAGGCTTTATGAATAGCCTGAAGCTTGTGCTCATCCAGAACGCGACCCGACAGCGCCTGGAAGCGCGCGCAGATGAACCTAATGAACTCGGCGCCGAGCACCGGGAAATCCTGCGGCACGACGAAGTCGAAGAACGGCCCGTCAGGCGCATTGAGTAGTTTTCGTAGATCAGCGTTAGAAGACGCGGTGAACAGGACATGGATGTTCGCTGGCGCGGTATCGAGCAGCGTGCGCAGCGCTGCCGTAAACGGCAGGAACTGTGGTGACGTCGCCAGATGCTGCACCTCATCGATCACCACCAGGGCATGCCGTGCTTCGAGTTGCCCCTGCCACTGATGAAACTTCCTGGCCAGTCTACCCACGTTATCTGAGGTCGCAGGCTCAGCGTTTACAGCCCTGTCCAGTTCGGCGCCAGCCACACCCAGCCCCGCTATTTCGACTAGCTCACCAGTGAGGGAGTGGCTCTGGCCCAGAAGTGCC
>NZ_JANBVF010000043.1 GCF_024437655.1 Chitinolyticbacter albus | reverse complement strand
CAGGCTCAGCGTTTACAGCCCTGTCCAGTTCGGCGCCAGCCACACCCAGCCCCGCTATTTCGACTAGCTCACCAGTGAGGGAGTGGCTCTGGCCCAGAAGTGCCGCCCCCAATGCCGCGATGAGCGCTTGGTGAGGATGGTCTGGATGCTCCGAACAGGAAAACGCCAACGTTGCCAAACCTCTTTCCGCAGCGGCCGGCAGCAAGTCCTGGGTGAGATATTCGGTCTTCCCAATCCCCTGCGGGCCCCGAAACGCCAAACGCGTAATGCCAGCGTCCACCATGGCGGCGAGATGTTGCTCGGCCAGCTGTCGTCGCGGGAAGTGCCAAGCGTTCATCGTGTCGCCTGTTATCGGTCCAAGCGGCCGAAAGCTCGGTTCAACCGCTGCCGAAGCTGCCGCTCTACAGCTTCATCAAACCCGCGCTCTGAATCGCAGTAGAGCACGTTCTCACTTGCTGGATCGAATAACGTTGGGATGTCGTCGATCGCGATCCACGGCACCGAGACAGTGGCGTGTTGCTGCACCCAGAGCTCGATTTCAGCTTGTCTTAGGTACGGGGTGGAGGCAGCGAGTACAGGCGTGGCGCCCAACAGCCGGTCCCGAAGATCTTCAGAAAACAGCCCGAGCAACTCCTCCCAGGGCATGATTTCGCGCCATGAACTGCTGATCACCACCTTCACGGAAGGATAGTCGCGCAGCACCGCCTCGAACCGTGGCAATAGCTCGAAAGGCAGCATATTGAAGGAGGACGGAGACATCGGATGTAGCACACCATCAAAGTCGAGAAACAACACAAACACTGTGGTGTCCCCAGTAGCGAGATCGTATGGAAGACTAGCCATCGACTAACCAGCCTCCACGGAAGTCGGGGCGGTTCACTCCGCTTGCGCGACGCGCTTTACTGCGCGAAGAGCAGTGCCGCTTTCTTGAGAATATCCCGTTCTTCGGTGACCCGAAGCAATTCCGCCTTCAGCCGCCTGTTCTCTGCCAGCAGTATGTCTTTGGTGGTCACAGAGGAGTGGCTTTGCTTCAAACGCCACTGGTCTAGCCACCGGTAGACGGTATTCCTAGAAATGCCGAGTTGGGCTGCTGCCTGCTGGGCAGTTATTTCCCGAGCTTCGATCTGTTGAACGATTTGCCACTTCTGCTCGTCTGGAATCTTCATTCCGACTCCTAGTTAGGCTGCGGAGAGGCACGCTCCGCCGAAAATGAACACTATAGATTGTAGCCCTATAGTGTTCGCTGGTGTGTTCTTCTGCCTTTTAAGAGCAGAGAACATGTCACCCAAAAGTCGCTTTGGACGTGGGCTACATCGCGTACGGAAAGCCGCAGGCCTGACCCAGGAAGCCTTCGGTGGCACAAGCAGCCGAACCTATGTCTCGGCCCTTGAGCGAGAACTGAAGTCGCCCACACTTGAGAAGATCGAAGAACTCGCTGAAACGATCGGCTGCCACCCCCTCACGCTGCTCGTTTTCGCGTACGTCGAGCCGCAGGCCGCCCCAGCCGAGATCGCAAAATTGCTTGAGTTTGTCTCAATCGAGATAGCGCGTTTCGCCAAAGGCACCTCAACTGAATCTCTCAACTGATGCTGTGGCTGGTCAGTACAGCCAGCGCAAAGCTCACGCTGACCTTGAATCTCAATGAAATCAGCCAGCACGAAGGCTGGCCGATTTATTACTGTTAACAATAAAAAACCACTGCTGCTACTGCCTCAAGAGCAAATATGTTTGTTTTTGCTCCATATAGTCCTTGATGAAAGTGGTCGAGGAGCAGGTCTACTTCACGATCGACATCGAGGAGGATCGTAACACCGACGGCGAGATCACCAACCGCACGTACGACAGCACCTTGCACACGGTGCCGGTGGGGCTGGTGCTGCAAGTGGTGCCGCAGATATCGGGCAGCGGTCAGATCCTGCTCAATGTGCGCCCCACCATCACCAATATCAGCGGCTACGTCGAGGACCCCGCCGTCGCCATCGTCGCCGCCAATGCCAATGTTCCAGTGAAGAGCCTGGTGCCGGTGCTGCAGGTGCGCGAGTTCGACTCCACCTTGCGCATCGCCAGCGGCGAGGTCGCCGTGCTCGGCGGGCTGATCCAGGACACGCTCGATGCCCATCGCGCCGGTCTGCCCGGTGTGTCGCGGCTGCCGCTGGTGGGCGATCTGTTCAGCTATCGCGACGACAAGGTGTCCAAGATCGAACTGGTGGTGTTCCTGCGCCCGCGCATCGTCGAGGTGGCCGATATCCAACGGGGTGATCTCAATCACTATGCCAAGCTGCTGCCAGGCGAGGACTTCTTCGATGCGCAGGACGATCAATCGCTCTCGGCATTCAACGGCGGCAGCGTCCCCACGGGCGGGAGCGCCCAGTGAGCCGCGCGCTCGACAATCTGAGACTGGAGCCGCTCGCAGCGCCAGGCGACGCCAAGCCCGGCGAATCGGCGACGGAAGCAGCGACCTCGCCCTTGGCCGCGCCGGCCCCAGGCAAGCCCGCCCTGTCTAACACCCCCCATCCACTCACACCGCGATCGGGGCGCAGCAACCGGTTAGGCCTGTTGCTGACGGGGCTGCTCGGCCTGCTGGCGGGTGTCGGGATCACGCTACAGCTTTCGCCCACGCCATTTCAGCCCATGCCACCGCGGCTTGCAGCGATTCCGCAGCCAACCAGGGTGCCCACGCAAAGACCCGCCACCGCGCCGACAGCGCAGCCCGCCACCGTATCCACGCCCACCGTCATCCCGCCCCTACCACAACCGGCCTTGCCACATCCAGACAACCCGCCTCGGCTGCAGCCGGGCCAGTCGCTGCTGACCGGCGGAATCGCGCCAGAGGCCGCTGTGACGATCAGCCGGGGCCAAGCTTCAGCTACGGCCCCCGCGCCCTTGCTCGCAGCCTGGCAAGCGCAACGGGACGGCAGAAGCGCCGAGGCCGAAGCGCTATACCGGCAAGCGCTGGCACGTGATGCACGAAATCTAGACGCCCTCAACGGGCTGGCGGCAGTGATGCAGGATCGCGGCGACGCGACCGCAGCCACCTCCTTGTATCGCCGGGTGTTGGCGCTGCAGCCCGGCAATGCCTATGCCATTGCCGCGCTGGCGCAGTTGCAGGGCGAGAGTGATGTCGACGAGGCCACCCAGCGCCAGCGCGCGCAGCACGCTGCGCCACACGCCTATGCGCTGGCCAACCGGCTTGCTGCAGCCGGTCGCTGGCGTGAGGCCCAGGCGTACTACTTTGAGGCCTGTAGCCGCGATCCGGACGAGCCCGATTACGTCTACAACCTTGCCGTCAGCCTGGACATGCTGGGGCAGAGCGGCCCCGCTACCGTTTATTACCGCCGCGCGCTGGAACTGGCCGGGCAGCGCAGCGGCCGCTTCGATGCCGCAACGGTGAAGGCGCGGCTCACCGAGCTTGCCGGAGCCGCGCCGTGAGCGCGCCGGACAAGCGCCCGCTCGGCGAGCTGCTGGTTGCGCGCGGCTATCTCGGCCACGACCAGTTGCGCATCGCGCTGATGGAACAGCAGCGTAGCAACGCGCCGCTGGGCAAATTGCTGCTGTCGCTGGGCTTCGTTTCCGAGAGCGTGCTGCGCGATGCGCTGTCAGAAAACCTGGACCAGACCAGCATCGAACTCGGGCAGTTGATCGCCGATCCGCGCGCGCTGGCGCTGGTGCCACAGGCGCTGGCGCGCCGCCAGCTGCTGCTGCCCATTGCCTGGGATGAAGCGAGCGCGAGCCTGACGCTGGCAATGGCCAGCCCCAGCAATCTGGTTGCACTCGATCAGGTGCGCCAGCAGTTGCCCATGGCCTGCCAGCTGGTGACGCGCCTCGCCAGCGAATCGGACCTGCTGGCCGCGATCGACCAATGCTACGGCTATACGCTGTCGATCGACGGCATCCTCAACGAGATCGAAACCGGCGAGGTCGATGCCGAGTCGTTGACCAGCAACCACGAATACAGCCAGCCGGTGGTTCGACTGATCGATGCGTTGTTGGCCGATGCCGTTGCGCGCAGCGCCTCCGACATCCACCTGGAGCCGGAGGCCGGGTTCGTGCGCATCCGCTACCGCATCGACGGCGTGCTGCGTCAGGTGTGCGTGCTACACAAGCGCTACTGGCCCGCCATGGTGGTACGGGTCAAGGTGATGGCCAACATGAACATCGCCGAGACGCGCGCGCCGCAGGATGGCCGCATCTCGCGCGTGCTGGCCGGGCGCAACATCGACTTCCGCGTCGCGGCGCAACCGACGATCTGGGGCGAAAACCTGGTGCTGCGCATCCTCGATCGCAAGAAAGGCCTGTTGCCCATCGCCGCGCTGGGGCTCACGCCACCCAACCTGGCCACGCTGCGCCGCATGCTGGCGCGCCCCGAAGGATTGATCCTGATCACCGGCCCGACCGGTTCGGGCAAGACCACCACGCTGTACTCCATTCTCGCCGAGCTCAACAGCGAGCAGGTCAACATCATGACGCTGGAGGATCCGGTCGAGTACCCGATACCCATGATCCGCCAGACCTCGCTGAACGAGGTGGTCAAGATGGACTTCGCCAGCGGCATTCGCTCGCTGCTGCGCCAGGATCCGGACGTGATCCTGATCGGCGAGATCCGCGACAAGGAAACCGCCGACATGGCATTTCGCGCGGCCATGACCGGCCATCAGGTCTACGCCACGCTGCATACCAGCTCGGCGATCGGCGCGCTGCCGCGCCTGGCCGACATCGGTGTGCGCGCCGACGTGATGGCCGGCAACATCATCGGCATCGTCGCGCAACGACTGGTGCGGCTACTCTGCGTTCAGTGCCGCACCCCCTATCGGGCCGGCGTGCGGGAGCGGCAGTTGCTCGGGTTCGCCACGGATGCCCCGGCGCCCACGCTGTACCGTGCGTGTGGCTGCCCCGCCTGCGAGCAGCAGGGCTACCACGGCCGTACCTCGGTGATCGAGATCCTGCGGCTCGATGCCGGGCTCGATGCGCTGGTCGCAACCGCCGCATCGCGCGATGCACTGCTCGCTGCAGCCGGCGAGCGCGGTTTTACGGCGCTCATCGACGATGCGTGCCGGCTCGTCGTTGCCGGCATCACCACGCTGGACGAGATCGCCCGCGTAATCGATCTGAGCGAGCGGGGGCCCTGATGCATTACCGCTGGCAAGCCGCGGACAGCGAGGGGCGCATCCGTCGCGGCGTGGAGGAGGCCACCACCGCCGCCGACCTGGAACGCCGGCTGCGTACACGGGGCCTGTCGCTGATCGCCAGCCGCGCATTGCAAGACAACATCTGGACCCGCTGGCGCCGCGTGAGCCGGCGCGACCTGATCGCCTTCACCTTTCACCTGGAACAACTGGGTCGCGCCGGAGTACCGCTACTCAGTGGTCTTGCCGACCTACGTGACGCGGTGGCTTCGCCCGCGCTGCATCAGGCCATCGTGCGCATCATGGAGGACGTGGAGGGCGGCAAGCGCTTTTCCGAAGCGCTGGCGCAGCATCCGGCGTTGTTCGATCCGGTCTATGTGAGCCTTGTGCGGGCCGGCGAAGAGAGCGGCCAGTTGCCGGTTGTGCTCGCCAACCTGACCGAGGCGCTGAAATGGCAGGACGAGATTGCCAGCGAGACCAAGAAGCTGGTGTCGTACCCCGCCTTTGTCTGCGTGCTGGTCGTGGGCGTGATTGCCTTTCTGATGGTGCATCTGGTACCGCAGATGGTCGACTTCCTCGAGGGCGCCGGCCAGGCGCTGCCTTTCTCCACGCAGCTGCTGATCTCCACGTCGCAGTTCGTGACGCATTACGGATGGGCGCTGCTCGCGGCGCTGGTCCTTTTGGTGATCGCCGTGCCCGCAATGGCACGCCGCCACGCGGGGCTAGCTGATTTCGCCGACCGTGTACGGCTGCGCATGCCGCTCTTCGGACCCATCGTCCATCGCATCGTGCTGGCGCGCTTTGCCCAGTGTTTTGCCATGTTGTACGCCGCCGGTGTGCCCATCCTGCAGGCACTGCAGATCACGCGCGACGTCGTACAGAACCGCGTCGTCGCCGCCGCGCTCGATCGCATCCAGGTCCAGATCCGCGATGGTCAGGGTGTGGCCGCGAGCTTCGAGCGAGAAGCACTGTTCCCACCCCTGGTGCTGCGCATGCTGCGCGTGGGCGAACAATCGGGTGCGCTCGACACCGCGCTGGCCAACGTCACCTATTTCTACCACCGCGACGTGCGTGTATCGGTGGCACGGCTGCAGACCCTGATCGAACCAGCGCTGACCGTGCTGCTGGGCGCCTTGCTGTTCTGGGTGATGTCGGCCTTGCTTGGGCCCATCTTCGACACGCTGGGCAAGCTGCGATGAGCGCGCTGGATCTGTTTCTGGTCGAGGCGGGCGCGATCAGCCACTGGCGCTGGCAGCATGGCGCGCTGCATCGCTTGGGCCAGCTCGCGCTCACTGCGCCCGACGCCTTGCGCTGCGACGATGTCGCGAGGCGTTGCGTGGTCCTGGTCGACCTGGCGGACGAAGGCTTCGTCCTCGATAGCCACAATCGGTTGCGGCGGCGTCATCAACTCGCCCGCAGCCGCCTGCGACTGGCCGAGCAATGGCGCCATACGCCATACCGCCGCGCCCAACCGCTCGCCGACGGCCGCGCCACGCTGCTGTGTGCGCTGCCACAACACGGCAGCGTCGACGCTTTACTGGCCGCGCTGGGCCGGTGCCACACCATTGTGACCGGCATCTACTCCACCGCCCAACTAGTCGCGCAGCTCTCTCCCCGCCTTGCCGGACCACGGCTGCTGATGTTCGCAGCCCCGGGCGGCGGCCTGCGCCAATGCTTTCAGTTAAATGGCGAACTGCGCTTCTCCCGCCTGTGCGACCACGGCCGGGACTACACCGAGCTGGCGCCAGAGGCGTGGGCCACTCGACTCGTCGGCGAAGTGCGGCAGGCACGCCAGCACCTGATCGCCGAGAGGCAGCTCACGCGCGACGACACCTTGCAGCTCACGCTGCTCGCCCGCGAGCACGGCGCAGCCACTGCCAGTGCGTTGCAAGCGCTGCTGTACGACGAGGGCGGCTATCGCACTGATACATTGCACCCCGGGCAGCTCACGGCAGGGCAGCATGAGCTGCTCCCCGCGCTCGCCGCGCAGCTCGCGGCATCCAACCTCGCCAGCCACTACGGCAATCAAAGCCAGCTCCACCGCTACCGGCTGCAACGGCTGTTGCGCTTGGGCAACCTCGCCACCCTGGGCCTCGTCGTCACCGCACTGGGCTACGCCGCGTACGCGCATTTCGAAACGGCCGGCCTCGCGGCCGCACGGCAACAGCGTGTGCGCGACGCGGCAACACAACACGCCGAAGCCATCCGCCTGCGCCACGCGCTAGGGCCCCACCTGGCCCAGGCCGAGCGGATGGCCACGGTACGCGAATTCGACCAGCGCTATCTCAACCACTGGCCCGCCCTGGTACCGCAACTGAAGGCGATCAGCCGGCAGCTCGACGGGCTCTCCCATCTGGCGCTGGAGCGCGTGCACTGGCGTATCGATCCGGCCGAAGCCGCCGATGCGCTACCGCCACCCGCCATTGAGCTCGCCGGACGGGTCGTGCCGCCCTACCGGGCTGCCGCCAGCGAACTTGATGTGCTCCAGCAACGCCTTGCCGCACACATGCAGGCCACCATCGTCGCGCAAAACCGACCCGGTGCACTCGATGAAGCCGCCGCGCTGGCAGGCGAGAATAGCGATGAAGCGACCGGCTTCGCGCTGCGGTTCAATCTTGCAACCCAGGCATCGCCATGATGACGCCCAACCGGCAGGACCTGCATCTGTTCTGGCGCGAACTGGCGATGCTGGCCACGGGGCTGCTGCTCGCGCTGCTGGTCACGGCGCTTGCCCACGAGCAGTTGCGCCAAGCCCGCGTTAAGCACGCCACGGCGCGCGAGCAGTTGCTGGCCTACCACTCGCAAGCGATTCGCCTCGCCTTAGCCTACGACACTTGGACGACCTACCGCGCGCGTTATGCCGAGCTACTCCGACGCGGACTGATGGATACCGCCACTCGGCCGGACTGGATCGAGCGTCTGCAACAGGCAGCGCTGCGTTACCGCATCGCACCCCGTCAGCCGTTTCCCGGCGCAACGCCGGTGGCCGGCCAGCAACTCTACGCCACGGCCATGACGCTGGAGTTCACCGCTGCGCACGAAGCCGCGTTCGAGGCCACGCTGGCTCGGATCAAGACCTTGCCCGGCTACGCGGTCGAGCACGATTGCGAGCTTGCGCTGAGGGCGCGACAGAGCGACCGCGATCACTCCGACCTCGATGTGCGTTGCACGCTCTACTGGCTGAGCATCGCGCCGGTCAGCGAGGCAAGGCCATGAGGCACCTGGCCATGCTGCTGCTGGTCTGCGCCCCTTGCGCGAATGCCGACGACTGGGGCCGTTTGTTCTTCGACGCCCCGGCCCGGCGCGAGATCGACAACGGCAAGACGCTGGCGACTGTGACTGCACCGCCTGCCCGCAGCCATCGTTTCGATGGCGAGCTGCGCCGCAACGGCCAGGTGATCCGCTTTATCGACGGCGAGCCGGCCGGCACGCGATCCATCCCCCAGGGCACGCGGGTCGGAGAGCAATGGCAAGAGCACCCACCATGAAACGACTGACCGGTGCCGCGCTGTTGGCGCTGCTACTCATCCTGGTGCTCACCTTCGCCACGCTATGGCTGGGCGTGCCTTGGCGCGCCCGGCTGACCGCCAGCGCCCGTGCCCACAATGCCGACGTGCTCGCTACCGCCAAGCGCGCCCTGCTGTCCTGGGCCACACTGCATTGCACGCAACCGGGCGCCATCCTCGGCAATGTCGTCGCCGGAGAATTGCCGCGTCCCGACACCGATGCGCCGGGTACGGCTGGCAGCGGCGCGCAAAACGTGGCTGGCGCACCACGCCTGGGTCGGCTGCCCTGGCGCACGATCGCCTTGCCCCCGCTACGCGACGCCAGCGGCGAGCTGCTGTGGTATGCCATACGCAACGAATACGGCGACAACGACGACGATCCGCCCGCCCCCTGCCTCACGCTCACCGTGCGCGACGCGGCGGGTGGACGCGTCGATGCCGCGCCGGCGCGCTGCATCATCGCACTGGTCATGGCCCCTGGTGCCGTGCGCACCGGCCAGGACCGTAGCAATCCGCTCGATGCCGCCGCCTACCTCGATGCCAGCATCGTGAGCGGCCATGCGGTGAATAACGCCGCTGCCACTGGCCCCTTCGTGCTCGGCCCGGTTGGCGATGGCGCCGATGTCAACGACCAGGTGCTCGCCATCACCTGGCAGGAATTGCGGCTACCTGGCACCAGCCGTCCCTGCACGATGCCTGCGCCATGAACAACCCCTGCGCGCCATCGCGCTCCGCCATCGGCTTCTCACTGGTGGAAATGGCCGTGGTCCTCTTGGTGCTGGGCGTGCTGCTTGCGGGCGTGCTCGGCCCCTTGCGCGCGCAGTGGCAGGCGGAAAGGCTACGCGAAACGCGTACCCGCCTCGATGCCGCCGAATCGGCATTGCTCGGCTACGCACTGCAGCGCGGGCGATTGCCCTGCCCTGCTGACCCTGCACGGGTGGGCAGCGGCGCCGGCGACGAAGATTGCAGCCGGGAACACGGCACGCTGCCTTGGTTGCTGCTGGGCGTGCCCGAAACCGACGCCTGGGGCCGACGCTGGCTCTACGCGGTGAGCCCCGGATTTGCCGATAGCGATGGCGCCACGCCGGCGCCGACAGCCAGCTGCGCCTCGCCCACACCGGTGCCGGGTACCGGAGTCAGCTTCACCTGGTGCAGCGCGGGCGCCTACACCGTCGCGGAGTCCGGCGGCGGAACGAATATGACCACCGACGCCGTCGCGGTGCTGGGCTCTTACGGCGCTGATGGCTTGGGCGGCCATGCGCGCGACGGCAGCACCATGGCTGCGGCAGCCGGCGAGCAAGCGGAAAATACCGACGGTGACGACGATTTCGTCGCCGGCAGCGAGATCGAAGGCAGTTTTGACGACCAGTTCCGCTGGCTGTCGACCTACCGTTTACACGAATGGATGCTCAGATCAGGACGGCATCCTTAGCACCTGTGCACACGCTTTTCGCAACAGCATTCGGGGCTGTAAGCCGGCATAAACAGGCCCTGGAGCAGCGCATGAAATCCTCGGCGAGTCGTGCCCACTTGCGTACCTGGTACGGCCGGCGACCGAAGATAAGCCCGCCCGATGCCTCTCTTTTCCGGGAGGCTCACACGGCTTGCCGGAACCGTTGCGCCGGGTTTGTTAGCCACCTTGAGGCCAAAGGCAATCCGTTTGTCATGAATTTACTGAATACGCTTTCAATTTCAGCGCGCATCACGACACTAAGATGAATTCGGGCCCGTCTGCTGGCGCACGCACTCGGCTCGCGTTTCCCGGATTTCCCCCGAAGTCGGGGAATCGGGAACCCTCAGCAGCTACAAACACAACTGACGATGTGAGTCGAAAAGGATGGTTTATGTCTTCCCGCCACCCAGGCCAGCTTGGCTTCACACTGGTGGAGCTTGCCACCGTCCTTGTCATCATCGGCCTGATCCTCGGCCTCGCCTTCAAGGGCAAGGATCTGATCGATGGCGCCAAGATCAAGAGCGCTCAGGCCAGCTCCAACAAGGTGCTGGCCAGCATGAATATCTATTTCGAGCGCTACGGCCGCTACCCCGGAGACGGCTGCGTGGCCGCGGTGCCGGTGACCGACACCGCACCGGCCAATTGCACCGCCGCACCCAATGGCAGCTACACCGCCGTTGAAGCCGCCACCCTTATGCCGCTGCTCGTCAACACCCACATCCTGTCCGCCTCCGACGCACGCAGCCCCTTTGGCGGCGACTGGACGGTGGCGCTGGGAAGCTCGGCGAGCAATACGCAGCCCACCGCGCTCTACCTCACCATCGGCGGCGTGGCCGGCAACAATGTCGACCTGCGCTACGTGTGTGCCATGGATACCCAGTACGACGACGGCAATCCCACCACTGGCCATATCCGCAGCAATGCCGCGCTTGGCTCCGGCACCGATCAATACCAGGCCGGCGACGACTGCTGGAGCCAAAAGGTCGGCCTGCAAGCGCTGAGCGTCCGCCTACTGCCGTGAAGCGCCCACCGCGAGGGAATCACCGGCGGCAACGCGCCGCCGGGTTTCTTCAGTCGTCGTAACCGTCCGGATTGCCACTCTGCCAGCGCCAGCTGTCGCGGCACATGGCAGCAAGATCGAGCTCGGCTTGCCAGCCCAGCACCTGGGCCGCTTTGGCCGGATCGGCGTAGCAGCTCGCCACATCGCCAGCACGGCGCTCAGCGATGCGATACGGTACCGGTCGCCCGCTGGCGACCTCGAAGGCCTTGACCATGTCGAGTACCGAATAGCCCTGGCCAGTGCCCAGATTGACGGCGAAGCAGCCTGGGCGCATCGCGAGTTTTTCCAGCGCCTTCACGTGGCCGCGCGCCAGATCGACCACGTGGATGTAGTCGCGCACGCCAGTGCCGTCGGGCGTCGGGTAATCGCCGCCGAACACCGAGAGCTCGACGCGCTTGCCGACGGCCACCTGGCTCACATAGGGCAGCAGATTGTTCGGGATGCCTTGTGGGTCCTCGCCGATCAGCCCACTTTGATGCGCGCCAGCCGGATTGAAGTAACGCAGAATGGCGATATCCCATCCGGCGTCGCTGCGATACAGATCGCGCAACATGTCCTCAATCATCAGCTTGGAGCGGCCGTAGGGATTGGTCGCCGACAGCGGAAAATCCTCGCGGATCGGCACCGACGCCGGATCGCCGTAGACGGTGGCCGACGACGAGAACACCAACCGCTTCACACCCACCTGGCCCATTGCCTCCAGGAGGCGCACGGTGCCGACGAAGTTGTTGTCGTAGTACTCGACGGGCTTGGCCACCGACTCGCCCACGGCCTTGAGCCCGGCAAAGTGCACCACGGCAGCAAAGGCGTATTCGCGGAACAGCGCGTCGAGCGCGGCGCAGTCGCGAATGTCGCCTTGAACGAAGGCCACCGGCTTGCCGGTGATCTGCTCGAGGCGGCCCAGCACCTCGGGCTTGGCGTTGCTGTAGTTGTCAAAGATCACCGGTGTGAAGCCGGCTGCGACGAGTTCGACGTAGGTATGCGAGCCGATGTAGCCGGCACCGCCGGTAAGCAGGATATGCACTGCGCGCTCCAGGATCAGGAATGGACTCAGCGACGTTCTTGCCGCCAAAGCAGCACGAGGGCAAGCGCCATGAACAGCAGCGTCGGAATCGACACGACTAGCGGCGCTGGCCATTGGTTGAGCTGGCCGAGGAACACCACGACGCGATTGAGGAAGTGGAACGCCAGGCCGGCGAGAATACCGATGAAGAGCTGCGTGCCCACATTCGCCGAGCGACGTTGCCCCTGTGCGAATGGCAACGCGATCACCATCATCGACAGACAAGCCAGCGGGTAGAACAGCTTGCCCCACAGCGCGAGCTGGTAGCGGCCGGTTTCCTGCTTGTTGCGCTCCAGGTGGTCGATATAGCTGTAAAGCGCGCGCGCCGACATCTGATCGGGCGACACCAGCAGCACCGCCAGCATTTCCGGCGTGATCGCCGTGCGCCACTCGAGGGTGGCCGGCGTGACCATATTGATCGCCTGCAGATCCTTGCCGAACCGTGTTTCACGCACGGTATCGAGGCGCCAGCGGCCGTTTTCATGGCGGCCGGTCTGGCTTTCGATGATGCGGCTCAGCTCGAGCTTGTCGCCGAATTCATAGATCCGCACGCCGAGTATGGTCAGGTCGGGCAGCATCTCGCCGATATTGACGATCTGCCTATCGTCCTTGACCCAGACGCCGGAGCGGAACTCGCCGACCAGCATCTTCTTGGTCGCGGACAAACGATGCTGGTTCGCCCAGCGCTCGGCCTGCGGCACGACGAACTCGCCCAGCGCCACCGTCAGCGTCGCATAGACGGCGCCGGTGAGCAGCAGCCAAGCCAGCAGCCGGCGTACGGACACCCCCGCTGCCCGCATCACGGTGAGCTCGGAATGGCCGGATAGGCTCGCCAGCGCGAAAATGGCACCGATCAGCACCGCGATCGGCATCAATTCATACGCATTGCCCGGCGCGCGCATCAGCACGAACAGCACCGCGTCGAGCAGGCGATAGCCGCCCTTGCCGAGCTCAGCCAGTTCAGCGATCAGGTCGAAGAAGGTGTAGAGCCCCAACAGCCCCGCCAGCGTGAACACCACGAAGACGGTGAGCTCCTTGAAGAAATAGCGCGACAAGAGACTCATCAGCGTGCCCTCACCCGGCCACGCCAGCGGTACAGCCACACGGTGAGCGCGATCGCCGCGCCGTGCAGCGGCCACATGCCCAGCCACACCGGGATCTTGCCGGTCGCGATCCAGACCTGGAACAGGTTGATGCAGTTGTAATAGAAAAAGTAGAGGAAGGCAGCGAACAGCAGGTTGAATGCCCGTCCACCCCGAGGATTGAAGAACGCCAGTGGCAGCGCCGCCAGCGTGAGGATCAGCGCGGAGATAGGCAGCGCGATACGCCAGGCGAGCTCGGCGTGATGCTCCAACTCGTCGCTACCCCATAAATCCTGGCTTTGCGTGGCCCGGGTGGAGGTGCTGGTCACGGTGCGCTCGTTGGATTCGACCAGCAGGTTGGCTTTCTTGAAATTGAGCACCTCGTATTCCTGGGTGCCGGGCACGCTGGAATAGGTACGGCCATCGCCCAGCCACAGCCAGCGCTCGCCTTCCGGACCCAGGGTCAGCCCGCCGCGTTTGGCGAGGATGACGGAGATCTTGTTGTCGCGCTTGAGCTGCACGAACACATTGCTGCCCGCCGCGTTGTCGCCAAAGTTCTCAACGAAGTACACCCGATCGGAGCCGCGCGATTCGCGAAATACGCCGGGCGCCACCTGGGTGACCTCCTGGCGCGACATCGATTCCCGCCGGAACTCGTCGCCCTTCTTCATCGCCCAGGGCGAGACGAACAGCGCCAGCACGGCGATCAGGACCACGATGGGAATGGCGAATTCAAGGATGGGCGGGATAAAGCTCTTGATCGATCGGCCGCTGGCAAACCAGATCACCATTTCGTTGTCGCGCCACAACCGCATCATCACCGACAGCACGGCGGCGAACAGCATCAGCGAGAATAGGATGGGTAGATAGCGGATCGAGGTGAACCCCATCATCGCCCAGACGGCACCGGACGCCAGGGCGCCGATCGCCGCCTGGCCGAGAAACCGCACGATCTGCGTCGTCATGACCAGGAGCAGCATCACGGTGAACACCGCGATCGCTACCCAGGACAGCTCGTGGATCAGGCTTTTACGAAAGAGCATGCGTTTTTGACTTGCGCGGGGGGCTGGGAAATAATCGGGCGGACCTTGTAAGTCCTCGTCCGGCGTGCCGTTGCGGCGCTCCGATCCAGCCTCGCCACACCAACGATGACGCCGCTCAGCATCAGGAGATTCGCCGTGGAATTTAGCATAAATAGCATCGCACCCGAAAAAGCCACTGGAGACAGCCTGGTACTCACCGTGAGCGGCACCACGTTACCGGCGGCCTATTCCAGGCTCGATGCCAGTCTGGCGGGAGGCCTCGGCGCGTTGCTGGCGGCGGGCGAGCTTGCCGCCAAGGCCGGTTCCGTGGCCACGGGCCTTCTCGCGCAAGGCGGCCGTCTGCTGCGCATCGTGGTCGTGCAATTGGGCGAAACACCGGACTTGGCCGCATTGCGCCAGGCCGCCACCGCCGCCGCACGCGCACTGCTCGCCGCCAAGGGCGCCAGCGCCGATGTCGTGGCCGCCCTGCCCAAGGGCGTTCCCCCCGATGCCTTCGTCGCCGCGCTCGCGCAGGCCCTCGTCTTCGAAAGCTATCGTTTCGACGACTTCAAATCCTCACCCGATCCCCGCGCCGCGCTGGCCCGTGTGAATTTTTCCACCGGCAAGAAGGCCGATATCCCCGCGCTCGAAGCCGGTGTCGCCCGCGGCCGGGCCATCGGTGAGGGCATGAACCTGACCCGCCAGCTCGGCAACCTGCCGGGCAATGTCTGCACGCCGACCTTCCTCGCCAATGAGGCGGTGAAGCTGGGCAAGGCGCACAAGCTCAAGGTACAGGTGCTCGATACCCCCGAGCTCGAGGCATTGGGCATGGGCTCCTTCCTGTCGGTGGCCAAGGGCTCGACCGAGGCGCCCAAGCTGGTCGTGCTCGAGTACAAGGGCGGCAAGAAGGGCGCCAAGCCCGTGGTCCTCGTCGGCAAGGGCATCACCTTCGATTCGGGCGGCATCTCGCTCAAGCCCGGTGAAGGCATGGATGAAATGAAATATGACATGTGCGGCGCAGCCACCGTGCTCGGCACGCTGCAAACCGCCGCCCAGCTGGCTCTGCCGCTCAACATCGTCGGCATCATTCCCACTTGCGAGAACATGCCAGCCGGCAACGCCAACAAGCCGGGTGACATCGTCAAGAGCATGGCCGGGTTGACCATCGAGGTGCTCAACACCGACGCCGAGGGCCGGCTGATCCTGTGCGATGCGCTGACCTACGCCGCGCGCTTCGAGCCAGAAACCGTGATCGACATCGCCACGCTGACCGGCGCCTGCATCATCGCGCTTGGTCATGTCGCCACTGGCCTCTATGCCAACGACGACGCGCTGGCCGATGAGCTGCTGGCCTCGGCCGACGGCACCGGCGACAAGGCCTGGCGCCTGCCGCTGTGGGACGACTACCAGGAACAGTTGAAATCGAACTTCGCCGACATGGGCAATATCGGCGGACGGCCCGCAGGCTCGGTCACCGCCGCGTGCTTCCTGTCGCGCTTCACCAAGGATTACCGCTGGGCCCACCTCGACATCGCCGGTACCGCCTGGAAGAGCGGTGCCGCCAAGGGCGCGACCGGCCGGCCCGTGCCCTTGCTGGTCGATTTCCTGAGCAGCCGCGCCGCGCAGCTCGGCAGGAAGGACAAGAAGTAATGGCCACGCCACGCCGCAGGACGGCTCGTCACGCCACCGCGCTGTTGCTCGGCCTGGCGCTGGCGAGCGCCAGCCATGCCGCACCGCCGGATCGTGAAACCGTCGGCCGGTTGGTGGCGACCGCGCTGCTTGCTGACAGCTTTTCCGAAATCTGCGAACAGCGCAGCAGCAAACCGGAAACCGGCCGGGCGCTGGATGCCCTCGCCCGCTGGCCCGAGCAGCAGGCCGAAGCACGCACCTTCACCAGCAATACCTACCCGGAGCTGCTGAAGGGCCTGCAGCCATTGATCGCCGAAGCCGGCGGCTGTGACGTCTCCGACCTACGCCAGCAGCGCGCCGACAACGTGCGTGAATTCGACGAGCGGCTGACCCAGCTCAAGGCCTTGCCCGAATGACGGGATCGGTCACCTTCTATTTCAACGTGACCCACCGCGAGCAGGCGCTATGCCAGCTTGTCGGCAAGGCCCTTGCGCAAGGGCTGACGGTCAATGTGTACACCGCCGACGCCAACGACAGCAGCGCCGTCGATCGCTTGCTGTGGGAGGTGCCACAGACCGGCTTCCTGCCGCATTGCGCCGCCGATGACGCGCTCGCCGCCCGCACCCCCATCATCGTCGACCATCGTGATGGCTTGATGGCGCCGCGCGCGGCGCTGTTCAATTGGACCGACGCCCCGCCACCGGAAGCGCTGCGCCAGGGACGGATCTTCGAGATCGTCGATCGCGACGACAACCATCGCAACCGGGCGCGAGAACGCTGGCGCGCTTATCAGGCACTCGGCATCACCCCCACCGCCATCGACATGCTGGAACTGGCGGCCCAGCGGAGCACCACGCCATGAGCGAAGACGACAGCGTCAGCCCGCTATTCAACAAGATGGACGCCCTGATGGCGCGCCACCGTGGCGGCACGCGTGCGGGAGACGACGACATCCCCGTGCTGACCGAGGAACTGGACGACATCCCGGTGCTGACCGAAGCGCTGGAGGACGACGACATTCCCATCCTCATCGAGCCCGTGAACGACGACCTCCCCGTGGGCGAGATCGCGCGCGCACCGCACGAGCGCGATGTGCAGGTGGCAAACGCCCATCACGAAGAACTGCTGTTCGACCCGCGGGAGTTCCACCGCCCGCCACCCACCGCGCAACTGGCTGTGCCCGCGCCTACGCCAGTGCTGCGCGAGGACAAGCCCGCCGCCGCCGAGGCGTTCCTCGATCTGCCGCTGCTCGACCTCGATGCGCTGGCAACCGAAGTGCAGCCCTTTGGTGCCAGCGAAGTGGTCATGGCCAGTGGCGCCGCGCCTGCCGCGCTGCGCTGGGAAGAGGAGGAGGAAGGCTTTCAGCTGCCGGCGCCTGGCTCGGCGCAACGGGCTGAACAGCCGCAACCGGCACCCGCCGCCACCCTGCGCTTTGACGACGTCGCACCGCCGCCACGACGGCTGGATCTGGAGCTGGAACCGGCCGAGCCAGCGCAGGCCGTCGAAGCCGTCGAAGCCGTCGAAGCCGTCGAAGCCGTCGAAGCCGTGGAAGCCGTCGAAGCCGTGGAAGCCGTCGAAGCCGTGGAAGCCGTCGAAGCCGTGGAAGCCGTCGAAGCCGTGGAAGCCGTCGAAGCCGTGGAAGCCGTCGAAGCCGTGGAAGCCGTCGAAGCCGTGGAAGCCGTCGAAGCCGTGGAAGCCGTCGAAGCCGTGGAAGCCGTCGAAGCCGTGGAAGCCGTCGAAGCCGTGGAAGCCGTCGAAGCCGTGGAAGCCGTCGAAGCCGTGGAAGCCGTCGAAGCCGTGGAAGCCGTCGAAGCCGTGGAAGCCGTCGAAGCCGTGGAAGCCGTCGAAGCCGTGGAAGCCGTCGAAGCCGTGGAAGCCGTCGAAGCCGTGGAAGCCGTCGAAGCCGTGGAAGCCGTCGAAGCCGTCGAAGCCGTCGAAGCCGTCGAAGCCGTCAGCATTGTCGCGGAACCGGATGAGCTGTCCAGCACCTTGGCCGATTTCAACCGCCGTGCCAGCGAGCAATCGCCCGAAGCTGACGAGCTGCATATTGCGCTCGCAGCCGATCCGCATATCGAGCTGCATCTGGACCCGCATGTCGAAACCGAGCTGGTGCAGCAACCGGCCATGGCCAACGCTGCCCCTATCGTCATCGAGGCCGTTGAACCCGTAGCGATCGCCGAGCCGAGCGATGTGTCCGCAGCGGTCGTCGACTCCTTCCCGGAGCCGACCCTTCCTCCACCCCCGCCCAAGCTGGACGAAGCTGCCATTGCCGAACTGACTGCGGGCGTGGCCGCGCATCTCGCGGTCGATATCGCGATGGAAGTGGATCGATTGTCACGCCAGCACTTCAAGACGCTGATGAGCGCGCTCTACGCCGAAGCGGCGACCACGCTGGCAACGCAGATCAGTCACGATCTGGAAGCGCGGTTTGCGCCGCGGGTGGCCGAGCTCGTCAAGAACGAATTGCGCCGCCAAGGACTGGTCGACTAGAGCCTGTCGTCACGTGTTGCACGGCCCGCGCTGGGCCACGATGCCAAGCAGCCCGCTCCATGGCGGGCTGCTTGGCGTCTAACCTATCAATTCGTGTCCGCTGCGGCTGCGCGGGCGCGACGACGTTGCAGGAACTGGCGCACGATGCGCGCCGCTTTCCATGCGCCGAGCAGCATGGGAAGCAATCGGCTCGTCTGCGCGAACTTGCCGCCGCCGAAGAAGCTGCTCGCCACCCCGAGCCAGGCGCCGGGATTGTGCAGCAGGCGCTGCCACCAACTACCGGCTTGGTCCGCCACAAAGGGATGGCGCAGCTGTGTAAGGCTGACCGAGAGTTCCAGCCTGTGCATTTCCGCCTCCAGCCGCAGCAGTTGCTTGCGCGCTTCGCGGCTCGCGCGTATCGCCCGGCTCATAGCAGTCTCTCCCGATCGCGCCGCAACTCTTCCAGTGTGACGGCGAAAGGTTGTGGTCCGCGGGCAAAGCCACGCCACGCAAGCCAGACGCAGCCGGCGCCTATCGCCAGGAAAATCGCGCCGACCACGACCAGCATCACGACGCGCGATTCGTGCGGCAGGTAGAGCACCAGCGCCCAGGCAAAGGCGACGAGGCACATCACCAGCAGGCTGGCACCGAGTACGCCCAGGATCAGCGTGCGCAACAAGCGCTCGCGTGCCTCTTCAAGTTCGATGCTGAAAATCCCGAGGTGGGCATGCAGCAAGCCCACGGCAGCGGCAGCCAGCCGATTCAGCGGACGCGGGTTGTTACTGGATTCGCTCATCATCCATCCAGGAAAAAGGGCGACGGAAACTCCGTCGCCCTGGCGGTTTAACGACGCGAGACCAAGAGGCCGAGGAGGAAACCGACACCGGCAGCAACGCCGATCGACGTCCAGGGGTGCTCGTGCACGTATTCATCGGTGGCCTTGGCGGCGATACGCGCCTTCTCGGCGACGAGCTTCTCGGTTTCCACGAGCTTGGTGCGTGCCGCCGAGAGGTTGGCGGCGATTTTTTCCCGCAAGGCCTGCGCTTCGGCGCCTCCCACCTGGGCCACGTCCTTCAACATCCCCTCGGTATCGGTAATTACGGTGCGCAGGTCATCGAGCAGTACATCCTGATCAGCCTTCAGCTTTTCATTCATGGCAGTCTCCTGGTTGGGAATCTTGGGTGTAGCAGGCCTTTCATTATCTTGGGCAAAGATTCAGACAAACCATAGGAAAAATGACATTTTCACGGCAGGAATCCGCCGACAGTCCCCAACCATGCGGCGTGCGGCACCTTTGGACGCCAGCCGCCGGTCAGCGACGCTTGTCGGTATAATTCGCGGTTTCCCAACGATTTCCCGCTGCCCATGAGCACCGCACTCGACCAACTCGCCAAGAGCTTTGAACCTGCCGCCATCGAGGCGAACTGGTACCCGCGCTGGGAAGGCGCGAACTATTTCAGCCCCAGCATGGATCTGAGCGCCCCGTCGTTCGCCATCCAGCTGCCGCCGCCGAACGTGACCGGCACGCTGCACATGGGCCACGCCTTCAACCAGACCATCATGGACGGGCTGACGCGTTATCACCGCATGCGCGGCGACAATACGCTGTGGCTGCCGGGCACCGATCACGCCGGCATCGCCACGCAGATCGTGGTCGAGCGCCAGCTCGATGCGCAGGGCGTGAACCGCCACGACCTCGGCCGCAAGGCATTCATCGACAAGGTGTGGGACTGGAAGCAGCAATCGGGCGACATCATCACCGGCCAGATGCGCCGCATGGGTGCTTCGGTCGACTGGGGCCGCGAGTACTTCACGATGGACGACAAGATGTCGGGCAGCGTGACCGAAGTGTTCGTGCGCCTGTTCGAGCAGGGCCTGATCTATCGTGGCAAGCGCCTGGTGAACTGGGATCCGGTGCTGGGCACGGCCGTCTCGGACCTCGAAGTGGTCAGCGAGGAAGAAGATGGCCACATGTGGCACATCAAGTACCCGGTGGTCGGTAGCGACGAGTTCGTCACTGTGGCCACCACCCGGCCGGAAACGCTGCTGGGTGACGTCGCTGTCGCGATCAACCCGGATGACGAGCGCTACCAGCATCTCCTGGGCAAGCAGCTGGCGCTGCCACTGACCGGCCGCACCATCCCGGTGATTGCCGACGACTACGTCGACAAGGAATTCGGCACCGGCTTCGTCAAGATCACGCCGGCACATGACTTCAACGATTATCAGGTCGGCAAGCGCCACGACACGCGCCTCGTCAACGTGATGAGCCTCACCGCAACCATCCTGCCGCAGGCGCAGGTGTTTGGTTTCGATGGCACAGCCCACGAGGCGATTGCGCTGCCCGCCGCCTATGCCGGCCTTTCAACTCGCGACGCGCGCAAGGCCATCCTGGCCGATCTGGAAGCCACCGGCCTGCTGCTGGAAACCAAGAAACACAAGCTGATGGTGCCGCGCGGCGATCGCACCGGCACCGTGATCGAGCCGATGCTGACCGACCAGTGGTTTGTCGCGATGAGCAAGCCGGACGAAGCCACCGGCAAGAGCATCACGCAGAAAGCGCTGGAAGTCGTACAGAACGGCGAAGTGCAGTTCGTCCCAGGCGATTGGGTGAACACCTATTACGCCTGGCTCAACAACATCCAGGACTGGTGTATTTCGCGCCAGCTATGGTGGGGCCACCAGATCCCGGCCTGGTACGACGACGAAGGCCGCTGCTACGTGGCGCGCACCGAGGCCGAGGCACTGGCGCAATCGGGCGGCAAGGCACTGCGCCGAGACGACGACGTGCTCGATACCTGGTTCAGCTCGGCGCTGGTGCCGTTCTCCAGCCTGGGCTGGCCCAACGCCACCAACGAACTGAAGGCCTTCCTGCCGTCCTCCGTGCTCGTCACCGGCTACGACATCATCTTCTTCTGGGTGGCCCGGATGATCATGATGACCACGCATTTCACCGGCCAGGTGCCGTTCAAGCACGTCTACGTGCATGGGCTGGTGCGCGACGGCGAAGGCAAGAAGATGAGCAAGTCCGAGGGCAATGTGCTCGATCCGGTCGACCTGATCGACGGCATCGCGCTCGCGCCGCTGCTGGAAAAGCGCACCTCCGGCCTGCGCCGCCCGGAAAAAGCACCGCAGGTGGCCAAGAAAACCGAGAAGGAATTCCCGGACGGCATTCCGGCCTATGGCGTCGACGCGCTGCGCTTCACCTTCGCCTCGCTGGCGTCCTTAGGCCGCTCGATCAACTTCGACCAGAAACGCTGCGAGGGCTATCGCAACTTCTGCAACAAGCTGTGGAACGCCACCCGCTTCGTGCTGATGAATGTCGAAGGCAAGGATTGCGGCCTGGAAGCGAACGCCGACCTGGATTACGGCTTTGCCGACCGCTGGATCATCAGCCGGCTGCAGGAAGCCGAGCAGGCCGTCACGCTGGCGCTCGATACCTTCCGCTTCGATCTGGCCGCTCAGGCGATCTATGAATTCGTCTGGAACGAGTACTGCGACTGGTATATCGAGCTCGCCAAGGTGTCGGTGCAGACCGGCAGCGAGGCGCAGCAGCGCGCCACCCGCCGCACGCTGATCCGCGTGCTGGAAGTGATCCTGCGCCTCACCCACCCCATCATGCCCTTCATCACCGAGGAGCTGTGGCAAGTGGTGGCGCCGCTCGCCGGCAAGAAGGACAGCGAGTCCATCATGGTCGCCGCCTGGCCGCTCGCCGACGAAGGCAAGCTCGATGCCGCAGCAACCGCCGTGGTCGACGAGCTGAAGGCGCTGGCCTTCGCCGCGCGCAACCTGCGCGCCGAGATGGGCCTGGCACCGTCGCAGAAGGTGCCGCTCTATATCGAGGGCGGCCTGGAGCTGGCGCGCTTTGCCGAGTACCTGAAATCACTGGCCAAGCTGTCGGAAGTGCACATTGCTACCAACCTGCCGGACGACGACGCGCCGGTGGCCGTGGCCGGCGGCACGCGGCTGATGCTCAAGGTCGAGGTCGATCGCGAGGCGGAGACCGCGCGGCTGACGCGCGAGATTGCCAAGACCGAGGATGGCCTCTCCAAGATGGTTGCCAAGCTGGAGAAGCCGGGCTACATCGACAAGGCGCCGGCCCATCTGGTGGAGAAGGACAAGGCACTGGTGGCGGAGCTCTCAAGCAAGCTCGCGCAACTGAAGGCCCAGCTCGCCAAACTGGGCTGAAGCTGACAAGGGCGCCGTGCAATGCGGCGCCCTGGCCTGCAAGCTATGGCCATTTCTTGATCCCGCTCGGGTCAGCGCTTGAAGCAGTCGACTACACTCCCGCACCTGCCTGATCCCGTTCCACGGAAGCCCCCTTGAGCACCCCCATCCTCGCCACCCAACGTGGCTCGCTGTTTCGCCGCATCCTGTTCTGGATCCTCGCCGTCGAGGTCATCGTCATCGCCGGCTTCTCGGCCAACAGCTATTTCGACAAGGTGCGCGACGTGCGCACCGAGATCGATGGCCGCCTGCGCGCCACGGCCCAAGCCGTGCCCTACATCATCCCGGCCGACTACCCTGCCCGCGCCAAGGACGCGCAGGCCATCGCCGCGGACGAGTACAAGGCGCTGGTGCTGCGCCTGGGCGACTACGCCAAGCAGGTGGGGCTGGCCTACACCTACCTGCTGAAGGTCGAGGGCGACAAGGTGTTCTACATCTCCGACGGCGTGCCACGCGCCGAGTTCGAGGCCGGCGACTACATCAAGTACTTCGAACACTACGACGACGCCGACCCCGCCACACTGGATGCGTGGCGCAGCGGCCAACCCCGCTTCGCCGAGTACGAGGATAAGTACGGGCGCTTTCGCTCCATCTTCATGCCGATGAAAGCTGCTGACGGCACACCCTACTTGATCGGCGTGGACATCACACTCGATCACGTGACGCAGGCACTGCACCGCACGCTGCTGAAGATGCTGCTGATCGCCGCCGTCTGCCTCGCCATCGGCACCGGCCTTGCCGTGGTCGCGGCCCGGCGACTGGCGGTACGGGTGCAACAGATGGCACGCGATATCGACGCCGTGGCCGACGCGCGCGACCTGACCCGGCCAGTGGCGGTGCAGGGCAGCGACGAGATCGCGCGCATCGCAGAAAAGCTGAACCGCTTGCTGGCCATGGTGCGCGAGGTGTTCGCCACCGCGCGCGGCAGCGCCAACGAAACGGCGACCATGGCGCAGCAGTTCGTCGGCCTGGCGCAGGAGTTGCGCAACGAGGTCGGCCAGGGCGCTCGTCAGCTCGGCAAGATCGGTGGCGAGGTCAGTCATATCCGCGATGCCGCCACCGAGGCGGCCAACCTGGCAGGCGCGGTGCGCAGCGGCGTCTCAGCTGCCGCCACCAAGCTCAGCAGTGCGCGCGGCGAGCTCGACCAGATGGTGCGCGCGGTGAACGACAGCGCCAATGCGAGCCAAGCCATCGCCGGGGAGCTGCAGCAGCTGACACGCGAAGCCGAACAGATCACGCATATCCTGGATGCGATCAAGGGCATTTCCGACCAGATCAATCTGCTGGCGCTCAATGCCGCGATCGAGGCGGCGCGGGCCGGCGAAGCAGGGCGCGGCTTTGCCGTGGTCGCCGATGAAGTGCGCAAGCTCGCCAACCAGACCGACACGGCGCTTGCCAATTCACAGCGCGCGGTGACCGGCATCGTCGGCGCCATCGAGACCACCAGCAGCCGCATGTCGGCCACGGCAAGGCAGGCGCAGCAACTGGTGGCCAGTGCCGATGAAGCACTGGGCGCCATTGCCGACAGCGTGGGTGCGATGCAGGATGCCGAGCGCCATGTCGGCGCCAGCGCGGCGCAGACCCAGGCGATCGAGAACGCAGTCAACCAAATCGGCAACGAGGTCGATGCGCTCAAGCAATCGTTCGGCGTCAGCGCACGCGACGCCGATGATATCTATGCGGCGGCGGCCGAGCTCGGCCACAAGTCTGATGCCTTGCGTGGTGAGCTCGACCGCTTCAAGAGCTGACCGAGTCCCGGCGCCAAGCCGGGACGCGATCATCAAAGCTCAGGCGTGAAACGGCGGCAACTGCCGCCCACCCCGCACAACGATAGCGTTGTGCCGGCGCCTTCGGTGTACGTCCGCTTATGGTTCATCCAGTACCCGGCGGCGGCGCTCGACTCGTACTGCGTAGCCGAAGGCACGCGGGTGACCAGACTCCCGTTGTGGTCGGTCACCTCGATGCCTGCCACGACCTGGTCCGGATCAGCGACCACCTGCCAGTCGTAATGCCGCTTTTCGTAGAAATAATCGTGGTACGGCTGCTGCCAGTCATTGCGCCAGCAGTATTCCTGGGTGATCGTGCCCTGGATGACGACCTTGCTCATGCCCACGCGATCGTCCACACGCAGGAACTCCCAGACGCCCCACTCCGCACCGGGCGCCTCGCCGCTGGTCCACCAGCGCGCGCGATAAATCTTGCCCTGGTGCGACGCCTCCTGCCCGGCCACATAGGTCTGCTGTGCGCTCCAGTACGGCACGCCAGCAGTGGAGATCAGCTCCCATGGTCCCCATCCTCCCGTCTGCGGTATGTCGCCCTGGGTCCACCAGCGCGCGCGATACTGCGTGCCCTGGTAGCTGATGATCTGGCCGGTGGTATAGGCCTGCTCTGCCGACCAAACCGGTATCGCCGGAGTCGGCGTGACATACGGATTCGGGGTCGGCGTGAACCACGGGGTGGGCGTCGGCGTCGGGCTGGGCCGCGGCGTCGGCGTGACGCCCGGCGTCAGCGTCGGTGTGGGGGTGGCGATCGGGACCGGCGTCGGTGGCAGCAGCGACGGGTCCAGCGGCTTCAGCGATATCGAGTAGACATTGATCGTGCAGTTCGCATAGAAGCCGCCGGGCCCGGTCGGCACATAGGTGACCGGTGCGCGGGTCGGTGGGATCGGCGTCGGGGTCAGGGCCAAAGCGTTGCTGCTCAGCATGGCCAGCGCCATGGCAGCCGCCAGTGGGGATAAAACACGGTGCATGCGGGATCTCCATCCTTGTAGTTGGTAGACGCCATGCTCGGCATGACACAAGCATGGCGCTAGCATCCTAGTTCAGATGGTTGCCGCTTCGGCTACCGCTCACCACCGATAGACGGTATAAGCGCTCAAGGCAGTTTGACGCGCAGCCACACGTCGGGGGCACGGTCAGGGCGCCAGTTGATCGCCACGCTCGAACCGACGTCACGACGCGCCTGGTAGGCGTAGCCTTCGTGCCACACCCATTCGCCGCGATGGTAGCCGCGATCGTGATTCCAGCCAGCCGGGCGCCAGTGCGGATCGCGGTGCCACGGTTTGTCACCGCGATAGCCCGGATCACCGGGGTAGCCGCTGGGCCCGCGCCACTGGCCGGTATCGTGGCCGCGTTCATCGTAGTAGCGGCGATCGCGGTGGTGACGCACCGGCTCCCACAGCGAATGCGCGTCCGCAGGAGTCCAGCCGGCGCCACGCCAGGCGGTGTGGCTCTGCACCACGCGCCATTGCTGGCCGTGGTATTCGACGACCTCGCCAGCGCGATAGTTGCGGCCTTCGCGCCAGTGCGGTGTTGCTTCGGCCTGCGCAGCGAACAAGGCACCGGCCAGTGTCAGTGCAGTGATGATGGTCTTCATGGAGCTCCTCCTTGGTTTGCCTCCTGTGCACCATCAATGCTTGGAGGACACGCCGGGTTGACCGCCCCCGCCCGACGTGTGAGCCAGCTCTCACTGCACGGCAAAGATCAGCGTGTGGTCCTTCTCGTGGGCAAACACCAGCGGGAACACGCGGGCGATCAGCATTTCATTGACCTGGTACTCGCGGCTGTTGCGCACCGCGTCGTCGATCACGATGTAGCGGATGCCCGCCTGCTGCGCGAGGCCGCGCATTTCGTACGGATTGGGTGTGCCGTAAATGCGCTTCATGATCTGCACGCGCGTATCGGTGTCGTAGCCGGCGGACCAGGCGTAATACGGCCAGCCGTAGTAGATCGGCCTGCCGGCAAACTGCACCGGGTGCAGCGTGGCCCAGTCGGTAAGGAACACATCGCGAGGATTGCTGTGCTGCTGCACCCAGAGGGTGATCGGGTCGTCCATGCGGAACAGCACGTTGCCGTGGTTCATGTTGTACAGCGTGCGCAAATCGACGAAACCGGTGAGGGTAAGCAGCAGCGTGAACACGCCCGCGAGGATGCGCTGGGTGACGAGGCCACTGCGCCACAGGTTTACGATCAGCACGGCGACGACGATGTTGGCGAGCAGCGTCGCGATCATGATGAATTTGTGGTTGGCGTTGATATCGGTGGTCAGCGACACCGTCAGCGCAAACACGATGGGCGCGAAGAACGCGAGTGTCAGGCCGCGGGTATTGCGCCCGGCCGGCAGCGTGCCCAGCCAGCCGACGATGAACAGCGGCACGAAGAGGCCCATCAGCTCGATCACGAAGGACGTCACGCCCGCCAGGGTCTTGTGTTCGGCGAGAAAGCCGAAGAACAACGTGGGCGATACCGCCGAAGCGCCGGCGCCGATGAACCAGCGCGATTGCAGCGTGGCCAGCAGCACCGCCAGCACGGCGATGATCGCGTATTCCAGCCTGCCACGGCTGAACAGCGTCATCACCGCCAGGATCAAGAGCGCGGTGATCACCACCGCGCCGTTCCAGAAGCCGATCAGCCCCAGCAGCACGCCGAGCGCCACGGCGCGGCGCCAGTCCTGCGGCCACCAGCCGCCGAACGAGATCACGCTGCGCCACCAGTGAACCAGCCGCGCCTTCACACCGGTCTGCTCGCTGGCAGCCGCCTGGATCAGCGGCAGCAGCGCCATCAGGATCAGCAGCATGATGGCGATCGAGAACGCAAAGTGGCGCTGGTTGGCATAGACGTTCTGCGCCCACAGCCCCCAATGCTCGTTCTGCGTCTTGCCGATGTGCAGCGACACGTTCCACAGCGATTGCCACAGATCACCACCCAGGTGCTCCTGGGCGAAGGTGAAGAAGGCGAAGGACGAGCGGAAGATGAAGAAGAGCCCAGTCAGCACGCCCACGGCGCGTGAGCCGGTGATCGCCACCGCCAGTGCGTAGAGCAGCAAGAACACGGCCACCAGCGACAGGATGCTGGGCAGGTTGAACGCCCAGTCGATCGGCAGGCCGAGCTTTTCCAGCGTGGCGACGAGGAACTGGAACAGGAAGTGGTAGCGGATATTGCCTTCGGGGAAATGCGGGTACTGCGGCGGAAAATTGTCGCCCCACGAGAACGAGCGGATCACCGCCAGGTGCGGGCCGAAATCGGACCAGACGGTGTTGCCGATGAACAGCACGCCATCCTTGATCATCAGTGTGTGCCAGGCGATGAAGCTCGCCAGCAGCAGTGCCACCAGCAGATAGCCCCCTTCCAGGTCCAGCAACTTGCGCCACCAACGCGCCTGCGGCTTGAACGCCGCCGGGGTCTGCATGCCGTTGAACCACATCAGCATGGCGGTGGCGACAATCGCCAGACCCAGCACCGCCCACGGCTGCATGGCGCCGAGCCAGTTGCAGAACACGAAGGTGGTCCAGTTCATCAGCAGCGTGCCGATCAGCCACGCCGCCGGCCAGCGGATCACCCACAGCGGCAACGGAATGGCGGTGCCAAACAGGCTGCTGCGTTCGGGCACCTGCAACACCCAAGGCAGGACGCGTGGCAGCAGTTGCCAGCCCAGCGCGAACGCGACGATCAGATAAAGCAGACCCAGCACGATGGTTATTCCTGTGTAGAGATTGGCGGTGTGACGGCGGGCGAAACGCTGGTCTCACTGACGAGATAACGGGGCCGCCCCTTCACCTCGTCATAGATGCGCGCAAGATAGGTGCCGATGATGCCGAGGCTGAACATCAGCGCACTGCCGATGATGAGCTGTAGCAAAATCACCGTGGTGAAGCCATCGTCGGCATGGCCGGACAGCTTGGTGTACAGCGTCTGCACCGCCATACCCAGCGCGCCGATGAAAAAGAGCCCGCCCATCACCGTGACGATCTGCAGCGGGAGCGACGAGAACGCGCTGATCGCCGAGATAAACAGCCGGCCGAGCTTCACCGGCGACCACTTGGTCGTGCCCTGCACGCGGCTGGCGACGACGAAGGGCAGGCGATGGCGCTTGAAGCCGACCCAGGCCGACATGCCGCGAAAGAAGGTGTCGCGCTCCTTCATGCTGCGCCAGGCCTCGACCGCCTTGCGGTCCATCAGCTTGAAGTCAGACGCCCCCGAGAGATCGAAACCCGAGAGCTTGTGGAACAGGCGATAGAACACGCGCGCACCTAGCTTGTAGACACCCCCTTCCTGGCCGCGATGCGCCTTCACGCCCTCGACCACGTCCCAGCCCTCGCGCCACAGCGCGACCATCCGCGGGATCAGCTCGGGCGGGTGCTGCAGGTCCGAATCCATGACGAGGCAGGCCTGGCCATCGGCGTGCTCCAGCCCGGCACACAAGGCGGCCTCCTTGCCGAAGTTGCGCGACAGCCGGATCGCCTTGATGCCCGGCAGCGACTGCGACAAGCGCGTGAGCGCCGCCCAGCTGTCGTCGCGCGAGCCGTCGTCGACCAACACGAATTGCGCATCCAGGCCGTGCTGCAGCAGCAGCGCGTGCACGGTGGCCACGCTGCCCTCGATATGCGGCCCCTCGTTGTAGACGGGCATGACAATGGAAATCATCGATAGATCACCTTGCGATACAGCACGAAATTCCAGCTGACGATCATGACCATGACCGCGACCTTGCCCACCAGGGCCGGTACGGCGGCGAACTCGACCAGCGCATACAACACGACATTGCTGGCCAGCAGATTGAACAGCACCAGCAGCAGATACAGCAACGCCTGCCGGCCCAAGTGGCCGGACGAGCCGAAAGTCCAGCTGCGATTCACCAGGAAATTGACGACGAACACGGTGAGATAGGCCGTGCTGTTGGCCCATAGATAAGGCAGGCCCAGCCAGTACAGCAGCCAGTACAGCGCGTACTCCAGCGCGAACGATGCGCCGCCGACCAGCAGATAACGGATGAACTGCGACTGCACTGCATGCCCCCTGCGGCCGATGCGGAATCGGCTCTCCCTATAAAAAAACGGGCAAACCCGAAGGTTTGCCCGTCTGGATACTACAGACTGCGCTTATTGCAGGGTAGCAGCCGGCAGGTTCGGATATTCCTGCTTGATGCTGTACTGCTTGCCATTGACGGTAACGATGAAGTTCGTCGGCATGGCGACCGGCAGGTAGTAGTTCAGCGTGACATCGATCGATGCACCCGGAGCCAGCGACTGCCACGACGGCAGCGCGAACTCGGCGGTGTGGAAGTCACCCTTGAAGCCACCGATGTTGTTGCCAGTATGCTCGGAAGCGATGGTCTGCAGACCTGCGCCCGACTGGTCAGCCATGGTACCCGGGGCCGACACGCCATACTGGAACTGCACCTTGGTACCGCCAGGGATGGTCACGTTCGACTTGTTGGTGATCTTCAGGTACGGGTTGATCGGATAGTTCTGATCGCCCAGCTTGAAGTTGGTCAGGTCGAACTGGATGTCCACGGTCTCACCCGGCATCGCCTTCTTCGCACGCTTGTTGCCATACGGCGTAGCGGCGCGGAAGTTGGAGGCCAACAGGCGGGTCAGCGTCGAACCAGCCTGGTACTCGCCCTTGCTGGCGTTCCAGTCGTAGTCACCGGCCATTTCCCAGAACATCGCACCACCGACGCCATTGGTATTCACCCACTCGGCCTTCTTCTGGATCGATTGCTCGTCCTCGGTCGAGATGAAGACCTTCTTCTGGGCGTTCCACAGCCACGGGGCAACCAGGGTCGCGTCGTAGTTGCGGACGTAGGTGCCGACGAGGTCAGCAGCCGACAGGCCGTACTGGGCGAGGTAGCTACCCGCGATACCCTTTTCCAGGTTCTTGGCGTGCCACATCGGGTTGGAACCGGCGCCCATTTCCTTGCCGTTCTGATCCAGATCGTGCCAGATGTTGTCGATACCGACCGCACCCACACCACACTCGGTCAGGCCAGGACCGCAGTTGGCCGACTTCGGCGAAGTGCCCCACAGACCGTTGGTACCACCTTGCACATCCTTGTGGCCACGGGTGTAGAACGGCATACCGGCGTTGATGCGACCGGCCGGCAGCATGCCGCGGAAGTAGCGGAACGCCCAATCGGTGTTCAGGTAGCCGATGCCGCCGTATTGCGCAGCGCCGTATACCGACCACTTGGCCAGTTCAGCATCCTTGCCATCATCGAACAGGGCGGCGTTCGGGCCCACGAACTCGTTCCACGCGCCATGCAGGTCATACGACATGATGTTCACGTAGTCGAGGTACTTGGCGCTCTGGTAAGCCTCCATACCGCGCAGCAGGTAAGCGGACGACGGCGAGGCGATGGTCAGCATGTAGTACTTGCCATCGGCCTTCGACGCGTTGTCGAGCTTCAGACGCAGCACGCGCATCAGTTCGCGGTAGCTGGCTTGCAGACCCTTCAGACGCGGGCTGGAAACCGACCAGTCGAGCGGGTTGCCGGCCTTGTCCATGGTGGTCGGATATTCGTAGTCGATATCCACGCCGTCGAAGTTGTACTTGCGGATGAAGTCAACGGCCGAATCGGCGAAGGTGTTGATGCCGGCGGTGTTGACCGAACCATCGGCGTTGGTGGTCATGGTGTAGAAGCCACCCGATGCCACGCGATCACCGTTGTCCGCGAAGTAGCCACCGGTTTCCGCCCAGCCGCCGACCGAGATCAGGGTGCGCAGGTTCGGGTACTGCTTCTTGTACTTGTTCAGCAGGTTGAAGTGGCCCTTGTACGGCAGGGTCGGATCCATTTCGGCACCCGCGACGCCCGGCCATTCCATGTTGGTGGCGGCATTGCCGGCGGCGGTCGGATTGCCGATCGACACCTTGTTGCTGCCATCGACGTGCGCAAACGCGTAGTTGATATGCGAAATGTCGGCCCACGGGATATCCGAAGCGATATAACGCGACAGGCCGTTGGTACCGGTACGCCACGAGGTGAAGTAGCCGATGATGCGGCGCTTCAGACCGTTGGCGAGCTTCTCGCGACCTTCGCCGTCGTACACGGTGCAGTACGGCACGCCCGAGACTTCGGAGACGAGGCCATCCGGACGGCAGTCCTGGCCCGGGATCGGGGTCGGCGTTGGGGTAACCGGCGTCGGCGTCACGGTCGGGGTGACCGGGGTCGGGCTCGGTGTAACCGGAGTCGGTGTCACTGGCGTCGGGGTATTCGTGACGCGAGTCGGGGTCGGCGTTACCGGTGTCGGGGTGTTGGTCACCGGCGTCGGAGTATTCGTTACCGGAGTCGGCGTATTGGTCACCGGCGTCGGGGTATTCGTCACCGGGGTCGGGCCGCCGGTGGTGACCTTGCGCCACACGCCCCAATCACCGGATTGAGTCGGGTTGTCGCCCTGCGTCCACCACTGGGCCTGGTATACCGAGCCTTGGTAGATCACGCGCTGACCGCCGGTGTAGACGGCGCTGGCGCTCCACTCGGGGTATTGGCCCACGACCGGCGTCGGCGTAGCCGCGACCGGGGTGGGGGTGGCAATGACCGGGGTGGGGGTAGCCACAACCGGAGTCGGGGTCGCCGCGACCGGGGTCGGCGTCGGAGTGGCGGTGCCGGTCGAAACGCCCAGATCCTTCCACAGCGTCGGGGTGGCGGCGGGGTTCCAGTTCGCGCCGACGTAGGCGGTATGGGTTACCAGCGATTGATAGTCGTGGCCGTTGTAGCTGACCTGGGTGCCAGCGGCATACGTGCTGCCCTCCTGCCAGGCCGGGAACGCTGCGTACGCATACGAAGCGATCAGGGCGGCAGGGAGCAGCGCGAGCGACAGTCGAGTAGTCGACATAGTCAGGGGTCTCCATCCTGTTGAAATTGGCATTATCGGCACCGCCAAAATAAGCCTGGTCAGCACCCGAAGGCGTCATCTTTTAGTAAGAAAACGGCTGAATCACCCTCGCACCCCAAGTTCGGTCTGGCAAATCCCGGGGCGATGCCTCCGATTACCGGGTAGCCGCCCCCCCTTGTCAACACCCTCCAGTAAGCGCGCCTAGTGGTCTTACCTTCCGCGCACCACAAAGACCACTCATGCACTACAGGAAACACCTTAAGGGTCATTTTTGCAGTGCAGCAAACAATATATAACTAACTGTTTTTTAAAATTATTTAATATTAAAACTAATATTGCCACACATCATTAGTCGAGCCTGATGTAGCTTTTTAGTGCATTCGTGTGTAGTCATCTGCTAATTTTCTGCCACTTATCTACGACAATCGGATAGTCACAGCGTCTATCCGAGGAAGCCTTCACCAACGTCACCGTTCAATTTAATTTCAAAATTCTTTCATATAAATATCATGTAAGTAATTTATTATGTTTGAACTTGATACTGCCGGTGACCGCACGTTTGCGTGCAACTGGTATTAACAGGCTGCCGAATTGCCGTCATTGCCAGCTTGAAGCGTCGCCGGGGTTCTGTTAAAACCCGAGCGATCCACTCGGGAATTGCCATGCTGATCCGCAAGCTCTACAAGTTCGAAAACGCGCACATCGTGCGCAACTGTTCCAGCGATCGCTGCCGCCGCTCCATCCACGGCCACAGCTACAGGGTCGAGGTGCTGCTGGAAGCCCATGCGCTCGATCATGGGCAGATGGTTTACGACTTCGGCCTGATGAAGGGAACGATCAAGGATGCGATCGATGCGTTCGACCATGCGATCTGCTATTGGGACAAGGACGATGCCGAGTACATCCGGCTGTGCCAGCAATACTCGGCGCGCTGGATCGCGTTGCCGGTGTCGCCCTCGGCCGAGCAGTTCGCGCGGCTGTTCTTCGTGGTGATCGACGCACTGCTTTCGCAGACCGATATGCAGAACGGTGAGAGCAACGACGTGCGACTGCATTCGGTCATTGCCCACGAAACCGATACCGGCTACGCCCAGGCCTTTCGCGACGACGCCTATAACCCGCGCATGGGACCGATTGCGCTTGCCGACATCGTATTCTCGGAGCAGGTGAAGGCAGAGTGGGCGGACCCGGCGATGATGGACAAGCTGATCGCCGGCCAGCGCTTCATCAATCCGGCCGTCGAGCGCCAGATCGACGCCTGAGCCTCAGTCCTCGGCGTGGCGCACCACCAGCGCCAGCATCAGCGCGATGGCGCCATACGGCCAGATGTCCCCCACCATCGCCGCCATGCCGCTGAAATGCTGCAAGTGGCCGTAGCGCCAGCGAAACATTTCCAGCGACGCCGACAACTGCGGCGCCAGCGGCCACAACCAGGCGACGATCAGGACTGCGATCAGCGCCCACGCGCCAAACAGTGCCCGTAGCCGCCGCCGCAGGTGCGCGCATAGCGCCAGCAACAACCAGGCGAGGCCGGCGCCGATCACCACATTGAGGTTGATCCAGGCAAAGAACTGGTCCGGCTTGAGCAACATGCCGGCAAATACCAGCTTGAGCACAATGCCAGCGACCAGGGTCACCACCATCACCCGCGGCACATGGCGCTGGTGGCGCACCAGCACCGAGACGAACATCCCCAGCCCGAACACGTGCAGCAGCACACCGCAGCCCTCGAGCAGATCGAGGAACAGCCGCGCGTTGGCGATCGGCGAGATAAAGGGCTGCGGCAGCGCGACCGGTTCGACCACTACGCCAAACAGCGGCACCGATGGATCGCATTGCGAGATGAACCACAGCCCCAGCCAAACGAGACCCCATTCGCCGCGCCGGCCAACGACCAGGTAGCTGTGACGGAACACCAGCCAGCGTCGCTGCCAGCGCCGGCTCGCGACGAATTGCGCCAGCACGACGCCAATGAGCGCGCCCGTGCCGTTGGCCAGGATATCCATGTTCGACGCCACCCGATCGGGCAGGAACTGCTGGACGAATTCGACCAGCGCCGACAGCGCGATACCGCCCAGCACGCCGAGCAGCAGCGACAGCAGACGCCGGCGCAACAAGAGTGCGATGCCCAATCCCACCGGCACGTAGGCCAGCACATTGGCAAAGTTATCGAAGAAGGTGATGTAGTACGGCAGCGGGTAGCTGTAGAAGGCCAGCACCGGCTCGCCGTTGTAATGCCAACCGGTGAACGGGTAGAAGCTTAGCACCAGCACCACCAGCAGGTAGCAGGCGAGGAAATAGCGGGCGATGCGCGTCTGTGGGGCCTCGCGGGCCAGATAGCTGACTGGTGGAAAGCTGCGCATACGGTACGGGATCGTACAAGCCCAAAGGCGCGCGAACGGGTGCGGTTCTGGGGTCGGGTCGCGCGGCTGTCCCAACCTTGCCGGGTCCACGCCGTAAGCCCGGCGCGAGCCCGAGTGTACGTGAAAAAGCCGGGCACGCGCCCGGCTTTTTCAACGCAGTCGCGGCGTGCATACCGCGCTGCACAGGCTTTACTTGGCGGTCTTCACCTCGGTCCAGAGGCGGTTCAGATCACGCAGTTGCTTGCCCTGCAGGTCCTTCAGCTGCTGCAGGCCCTTCATCGAATTGGCATCCGGGAACACTGCGCTGATCTTCTTGATCTCCGGCTGCACGAACTGGGCAGCCGCCGCGTTCGGATTACCCGAACCGATCATGTTGGTGAGCTCGGATGAGTTCTTGCCATCGAGCATGAAGTTGATGAAGCGATGCGCCAGATCCGGGCGCGGTGCGTTCTTCAGTACCACCATGCTGTCGAGCGACAGCGTATTGCCTTGCTTCTGCAGACCGTAGCCGATGCCGAACGGGCGCTTGGCGGCCTTGGTATCCTGGTTGGCCTGGAACATGTCGTTGGAGTAGCCATGCGCCACCCAGATATTGCCGACGGTGAGTTCCTTGATGTAGCTCTGCGTATTGAACGCGGCCCAGTAGGGCTTGGCGGCCTTGATGGTCTCGGCGGCCTTCTTCCATTCGGCCGGATTGGTCGAGTTGGCCGAGTAGCCGTTGTACATCAGCGCGGCGGCGAACAGCTCGCGGCTGTCGTCGAGCACGGTGACCTTGCCCTTGATCTTGGCCAGCACCTTGGGGTCGAAGATCACGGCCCAGCTGGTCGCATCGATCCCCAGCTCCTTGATCTTCTTGTCGTTGTAGCCGACAAGCGTCGTCGTGAACGAGTACGGCGCGGAGTAGATGTTGCCCTTGTCGAACTCGGTGTTCAGGAACGCGGCGTTCACGTTCTTCAGGTTAGGCACCTTGGCCTTATCGAGCGGCTGGGTCAGGTTCTGCTTCACCAGCGGCGGAATCGCGAAACCGGTCGGCACCACGATGTCGTAACCCTTGGCACCGGCCGCTAGCTTGGCCAGCATTTCTTCCATCGCGCCGTAGTAATCCTGCACCACGCGGCATTTGCACTCCTTCTCGAAGCGCTTCACCGTTTCTGGCGCGATGTAGTTGTTCCAGTTGTATACATGTAACACATCTTCGGCTTGCGCCATGCCGGCCAGCAGCGAGAGCGCCAGAAGCAGCTTTTTCATGTCGGTGATATCCCTCGGATTAACAAAGAAAAATCATAAGAAAAGGCGGATCGCTCCGCAATCCGCCCGATTATGCCACGATTGTATACAACGCAATTTCGTCCACTCAATCGCCGGCGCGCAACGCGCTGGGCGCCACCTTGGAAACAACCAGGATGAGCGAGAGCGTGAGCAGCATCAACAGCGTCGACACCGCGTTCACCTCCGGATTGAGCTTCATCGGCACCTTCACCCGAGAATAGATTTCCAGCGGCAGCGTGTTGGAGCCGACACCCGCAGTGAAGAACGAGATCACGAAGTCGTCGATCGACAGCGTGAACGCCATCAGCGCGCCGGCGATGATGCCGGGCATGATCAGCGGCAAGGTGATCGCACGGAATGCGGTGATCGGGCTTGCGCCCAGGTCACGTGCCGCCTCGACCAGCGATTCGTCCATGCCTTGCAGGCGCGAGCGCACCACAATGGCGACAAAGCCGATGCAGAACGCGATATGTGACAGCGTGATCGACACGAGGCCCAGCGTCATGTTCAGCATGACGAAGAAGATCAGCAACGCCACGCCCATCAGGATCTCAGGAATCGCGATCGGCGTGAGCACCAGCGCCGGCAACAGCCGCAAGCGCCACTTGTACATGGCAAAGCCTGCCAGCGTGCCGAGCACGGTGGCAACGATGCAGGTGATGAAGCCGATGATCAGCGTATGCATCGCCGCCTCGATCATCACCTCGTCCTGGAGCAGCATTTCATACCACTTGAAAGTGAAGCCCACCCATTCCGCGTTCAGGTTGGAATCGTTGAACGAGAACAGCACCACGATGATCAGCGGAAGGTAGAGAAAGGCGTAGACCAACGCCGCACACGCCCAGACCCAGTTCGAGACTTTCTTCATTTCTTCGCCTTCCCCCGGCTGCCCGCCCACGCCGCGATCGCGGCCATCAGCAACACCGACAAGGTCAGCATGATCGACAGCACCGAGCCAAACGGCCAGTCGCGGCTATCGAGGAACTGCTGCTTGATCAGGTTGCCGATCATCATGCTGTTGGTTCCGCCCAAGAGATCGGGGATGGCGAACATGCCAAGCGCCGGAATGAACACCAGCGCGGTGCCAGCCCATACGCCGGGCAGGGACAGCGGCCAGGTCACCTTCCAGAAGCGCTGCCAGGCGTTGGCACCCAGATCCTGCGCCGCATCCAACAGGGCCATGTCGTGCTTTTCCAGGTTGGCGTAGAGCGGCAGCACCATGAACGGCAGGTGCACGTAGACAAGGCCGATGATGACGGCGAACTGCGAGAACAGCAGCGACACCGGCTCGATGCCGAATACCGCCAGCACGCGGTTGAGCACCTGGCTGAAATAACTCTGCGGCCCGAGGATGATCATCCAGGCGTAGACGCGGATCAGGAAGTTGGACCAGAACGGCAGGATCACCATCAGCACCAGCAGATCGCGCGTCTTCTTGGAGCTGCGCGCGATCAGCCATGCCAGCGGATAGGCCAGCACGATACAGACCCCCGTGGTGATGCCGGCATACCAGAACGACTTGAGGAAGAGCTCGATATAGATCGGCTCTTCGAAGAAGCGCTGGAAGTTCTCCCAGGTGAGGAAATCGGCGTAGTTGCCGAAGTTGATCAGCACCTCGCGCGCGCCGGTTTCCGGATTCACCTCGACCAGCGGCAATAGGCCGCCATAGTCGCCGGGGAAGCGAAAGGCAGCGAATGCCATGATCGCCGACGGGATGGCAAAGAACAGCAGCAGGTAGAGCAGCGGCGGGCCGGAAATCAGCCACTTGGCCAGACGGTTGTTCATGACCGCATCCTCATGCCAGCACGAAATGGCCGGCGTCGTAGCGCCAGGCCAGCTCGACCAGATCGTCGTCGTCGAAGAACTTGGCCTTGCCCGAGGCCGAGTTGGGCAGCATGGTCTCGACCAGCATGCCGTTATCGAGCTCGACCATGTAGATGGTCACATCCCCGAGGTACAGGCAATCGTGCACCTTGCCCTTGAAGTGCACTTCGTTGGCATCGTCAGCCGGCAGCGCCGCGCCCAGCTTGATTTTCTCCGGGCGCAGCGTCAGCGTGCCCTTGCCGCCGATCTGGGCGCCCGCCACCGGCAACGCCTCGGCGACGCCGACGCCGGCGATCTCGACCTTCATGCGCTCGCTGCCGATCTCGACGATGGTCGCATCGAGCAGGTTGCACTGGCCGATGAAATCGGCGACGAAGCGGCTCTTGGGATAGCTGTAGATGGTCTCGGGCGCATCGAGCTGCTCGACCTGGCCGGAGTTCATCACCGCGATGCGGTGCGACAGCGCCAGCGCTTCGCCCTGATCGTGCGTCACATAGACGAAGGTGATGCCCACTTCCTTTTGCAGATTGATCAGCTCGATCTGCATCTGTTCACGCAGCTTGGCGTCGAGCGCCGACAGCGGCTCGTCCAGCAGCAAGAGGCGCGGCCGGTTCACCAGCGCCCGGGCGATCGCCACGCGCTGGCGCTGGCCGCCGGAGAGCTCGTGCGGGTAGCGGCGCGCGAACTGCTGCAGCCGCACGTCCTCCAGCACCTTGTTGACGCGCTTGGGGATTTCGGCGGCGGCGACGCCGGCCATCTTCAGCGGGAAGGCGATGTTCTGCGCCACCGTCATGTGCGGGAACAGCGCGTAGCTCTGGAACACCGTGTGCACCGGGCGCTTTTCCGGCGGCACGCCGGCCATGTTCTTGCCATCGAGCAGGATTTCGCCCGAATCGGGCTGCTCGAAACCGGCCAGCATGCGCAGCAGTGTGGTCTTGCCGCAGCCCGAGGGGCCGAGCAGCGTGAAAAATTCGCCGGCCTCGACCGACAGGCTGACATGATTGACGGCGGTGAAATCGCCGAAGGTTTTAACGACGTCGCGAATTTCCAGCAGCGCCATGGTGTCTCCCCGCGCCACCCCGGTTTCGCGGGTTGGTCGCGCTACGTGTTGAGCCGGGGCTGCGCCCCGAAAAATGCGCGCTATTCTAGCCAAATCCCGCCCCCCGCAACAGGCGTTTCTTCAATCGCGCCAAGGGATTGGCGAACACGATGCAGCGGCGCGCACGCACCAGGCCGGTGCGTCAATTGGCGATCTGGTCAATCCGGTATCATGGACCCATTCCAAACCGGAAGACCGACATCATGATGGACTGGACACGGCTTCTGGCCGCCGACCGACTGGGGGCGCCGCGCGTAGCCGATACCCGCGACGAAGCCGGGCGCAGCAACTACCACAAGGATCACGACCGGGTCGTGTTCTGCTCGCCGTTCCGGCGCATGGGCCGCAAGACCCAGGTGCACCCGATGACGGAGAACGATCATGTCCACACCCGGCTGACGCACAGCATCGAGGTGGCCTGCGTCGGCCGCAGCCTCGGCGTGCTGGTGGGGCAGAAACTGGCCGACCGGCTGCCAGCTCACGTCACACCCTATGACGTTGGCGCCATCGTGCAGGCGGCGTGCCTCGCACACGACATCGGCAACCCGCCGTTTGGCCATGCCGGCGAGTACGCGATCCGCGACTGGTTTCGCCGGCCTGAGCATGCCTTCCTGATGCAGCACCTCAGCAACGAGGAGCGGCGTGACCTGATCACCTACGAGGGCAACGCGCAGGGCTTTCGCATCATCACCCAACTGGAAAACCACCGTTTCGAAGGCGGCCTGCGACTGACCTACGCCACCTTGGGTACCACGCTGAAATACCCGTGGACCAGCGAGCACGCCGGCACCAAGGGCAAATTCAGCTGTTATCAGTCCGAACAGCAGCTGCTGGCCGAGGTGGCGCAAGAGCTCGGCCTGCCGATATTGGAAACCGGCCGCTGGGCGCGGCATCCGCTCTCCTACCTGATGGAAGCGGCGGACGATATCTGCTACGCCATTCTCGATCTGGAGGATGGCATCGAGATCGGAATGCTGCCGTTCGAAGTGGTCGAGCCGGTGCTGATGAAGATGTGTGGCGGCGAGCATGAACTGCTGGCGCTGGAAATCGCCGCTGCGCCGTCGGTGCGGCGCAAGATCTCGCTATTGCGCGGCAAGGCGATCGACCGCTGCGTGCGCGACGTGGCGCAGGCCTTCCTCACCCAGTACCCGCGTTTGATGGCCGGCAGCTACCAGGGCGATCTGCTGAACGACTGCCCGGAGAGCATGCGCCACGGCATCCATGAGGCCAAGCAGCTGGCACGTGACCGTATCTTCAACGAACGGCGCAAAATCGAGATCGAGGTCGGCTCGTTCACCTGCCTCGACATCCTGCTCGACGCCTTCTGCAATGCGGCCTACCAGCTCAAGGTGGCCGACGAGATGCCGTTCCGCATGAAACGCGTGCTCGACCTGATGGAATACAATGCCCCGCGCCGCGAGTGGCCGCTGTACGAGAGTTACCGTCGCGTGCTCGACTTCATCGGCGGCATGACCGACAACTACGCCACCTACCTCGCCCAACAGGTGGGCGGCATGGGGCGCTGAACGGCTTGAACCCGCTCACCCGGCGTGGTCTGACCGTCTGCACCCACTCTTTGGAAGTCATCCTTTGAAATTGTTCGTTCTTCTCGCCGCCAGCAGCCTGATCACGGGTTGCGGCACTGTTTCCACCGTCGCGGCAGTCGGCGCGGCCACCGTCAGCGTTGCGGCGACGGCCGTCAATGTCACCACCACCGCCGCCGGCGTGGCCTGGGATGTGGGCAAAGCCACGGTCTCGGGCACGACCACGGTGGCCGGCTGGGCCGTTGATGCCGCCAAGAGCGGCGCGGCTGCCGAGACCTCCGCACCGCAAGGTCAGCCGGCCCCGGTCGCGCAGGCGGCCGAGGCGCCACGCGGCTCCGACATCACGGTCGAACCGTATCGCGAGTGATCAGGGCTGCAGCCGCTTTTCCACGCTGCGCATCCGCTCCGCCAGCGCCTTGCGCCGCACCTCGTCCACCTGCGGCTGCGCCCCGAAGCTGGCCAATTGCTCGGCGAGGGCGAAATGCTGTTGCCAGTGGCCAAATTCGCGATCGGTGCGGCCCAGCGCGGCATTCACCCGGGCCAGCGCGCCGTGCACCTGCATGCGCAGATAGAGACTGGGCGCGTCGCCCACGCTGTTGAGGTAGTACTGGGCCGCGTGCAACTGCCCCAGGTCGAGGCAGGTTTCGCCCAGTTCGATCAGGTTGACCGTGGTGCCCCACAGATTGCTGCGGCTGGCATTGAGCGCAAGGCCGCGCTCCAGTTGCCGCATCGCCGCCGCCAGCTGCCCCTGGCGCCGCAGCACGTGGCCCCGGTAGTAATAGAGCTCATGCTCGTACTGGCAATAGCCGAGCTCCGGCAACATGGCCTCCGCTGCGGCCAGCTCTTCGAGCGCCTGCGCGTAATCGCTGCGATGGCAGGCGTCGGCCGCCAGGTTGATATAGAGGCCGAACGCGACTTCGCCGTCGCCGACCGCGGGCAGCAGCGCCCGCGCCTTTTCCAGCAAGGCGCGCTTGGTCGGCACATCGCCATACATGAAGAACACCTTGGACAGCCCCACGTAGCCGCGCAGCACCGCCAGCATGGCATCGTGCTCGTAGCCACGCTCCATGCTGCTGAGCCAGGCATCGATCGCCGCCTCATAGTCCTCGAGGTCATAGGCGATGCCAGCGGCCAGATCGAGCGTATCGAACCAGAGTGGCCACAAGCCGTGCTCGTAGGCCAGGTGCAGCGCCTGGCGCACCACCTCGGCCGCCTTGGGCATGTCGTTGAGTGCGCTGTGGGCAGCGGCCTGGGCATAGAGCGCGCGAGCAAGGCCGGCGTGGTACTCGATGGAATCGGCCAGCATCTCCGCTTGGCCCGCCAGTTGCAGTGCCTGCCCTGGCGACACGTTGGCCATGGTGCCGGCCACCGTCAGCGTCTGGTCGATTTCGGAGCGAAGATCGTGCACACGCGGCGGCCGGGTCATCATGGGCGGGCTCTGCTCAGGCCTGGGCGGAAATGACGTAATACTTCTGCATCAGCGCTTCCTTGCTCTCCTTGCGATCCGGATCAAGCGGGATGCAATCGACCGGACAGACCTGCTGGCATTGCGGTTCGTCGAAGTGGCCGACACACTCGGTACAGAGGCTAGGATCGATCACATAGATTTCCGGGCCCTGCGAGATCGCATGGTTGGGGCACTCGGGTTCGCAGACGTCGCAATTGATGCATTCGTCGGTGATCATCAAAGACATGGATTACTTCCTTGGTAGCGCAGATAAAAAGGCGAACAAAAACAGCGGACTAGCCGGAATCGCGATTGTCCCATGTTCCGACCGGGCAAACAACGCCGGTCAGGTGGGTGCAACCAGGTGCCGCAGCAGGCCGTAGTGGACAAGGCCCGCCTTTCCTTCACGTATCCGTTCCCAGCCCGCGAGTTCGGGCCATGCCGCGGTCTCGCAATACACCAGTGCCCCTTGGGCGAGATGCGCTGGCAATACTGCCAGTACCTTGCCCAGCAGGTCGGAAGCGAACGGCGGATCGAGCAGCACCACGTCGAATGTGTCTTGCGAGCGCGCGAGCCAGGCCAGCGCGTCGGCGTGCACCAGCTCGATCTGCTTCGCGCCCAGCACCTGTTTGTTGGCAACGAGGGCCGCATGTACCGGCTTGGCCTTCTCGACCATCACCACGCGCTGCGCATTGCGGCTGGCGGCCTCGAAGCCCAACGCACCACTGCCCGCGAACAGATCGAGGCAGCGCTTGCCGGTGAGATCCTGTCCCAGCCAGTTGAACAGCGTCTCGCGCACCCGATCCGGGGTCGGGCGCAGCCCTTCGCTATCGGGAAACCGTAGAACCCGGCGGCGATATTCACCACCGACGATGCGTAGCTGATTGCGCGCGTTCTGGCTCACGATGCAGCCCCCTTTTCAGCGGATTGCTCAGCGTTGTGATCGGCAGCGGGCAGCGCGATGTCCGCGATATGGGGCTCGATGGGTGAATACATTGCGGCTTGGGTGGGCGTGCTGGGCAACAAAAGTTAGAATTCTAGCAATTTGCTCGCACAGGCCGGCCAACTTCGGCACCGGCGGGGCTTCAAGCGCAACATGTTCAGTTTCTTCAAATCCAAATCCACCCCACCGCCCGTCGAGCCCGCTTCCGAGCAGGCCGCGTTACCCGTAGCCCAGGTCACGGCAACAGAACCCGCCCAGGTCAGCGCGTCAGCGCCGGCCCAGCCGCAGGACAAGCCCAGGGCGTCGTGGGCGGATCGCCTGAAGGCGGGCCTGGCCAAGACCCGCAACGCGCTAGGCAAGAACCTCGCCAGCCTGTTCGGCGGCGGCCAGATCGACGAGGAGCTGTACGAGGAGCTCGAAACGGTATTGATCACCGCCGACATGGGGGTCGACGCCACCCACCATCTGCTGAAGGACGTGCGCGACCGCGTATCACTCAAGGGCCTGAAGGATGCGACCGAACTCAAGGGCGCACTCAAGGAATCGCTCACCGGCCTGATCGGCCCGCTCGAAGCCCCGCTCGACATCAAAGGCCACAAGCCCTTCATCCTGATGGTCGCCGGCGTGAACGGTGCCGGCAAGACCACCAGCATCGGCAAGCTCGCCAAGTACTTCCAGTCTCAAGGCAAATCGGTGCTGCTGGCTGCCGGCGATACTTTCCGCGCGGCGGCGCGTGAACAGCTGGTGGTCTGGGGCGAACGCAACGGCGTGCAGGTGATCGCGCAGGAATCGGGCGATGCCGCCGCCGTCGCGTTCGATGCGGTGAACGCCGCCAAGGCACGCGGCATCGACGTGATCATCGTCGACACGGCCGGGCGCCTGCCGACCCAGCTGCACCTGATGGAAGAGATCAAGAAGGTGAAGCGCGTGGTGCAAAAGGCCGACGAGACCGGCCCGCACGAAGTGTTGCTGGTGCTGGACGCCAACAACGGCCAGAACGCACTGAACCAGGTGAAGGCCTTTGACGATGCGCTGGGGCTGACCGGGCTCGTGCTGACCAAGCTCGATGGCACGGCCAAGGGTGGTGTGATCGCCGCCATCGCCAAGCAGCGGCCGGTTCCCGTCCGTTTCATCGGCGTGGGTGAAGGCATCGACGATTTGCGGCCGTTCACCGCCACCGATTACGTCGACGCGCTGTTCGACTAAGCCTCAGATGCACCAAGCCGGCCATCAGGCCGGCTTTGTGTTGGGTGCTCGGTTCAGAACCGGGTAAACGATCCTTCGTCGACCAGCTCATCGTCGGCATGCCGCCGCCGCTGCACCGGGCCTGTCGCCCGGGCCTTACTCGCCGGCGCGCCGCGCCCCACCGCACTGCCGGCAATACGGAAGAAGCCGATCATTTCCTGCAGCTGGATCGCCTGGGCGCTCATCTCTTCGGCCGTCGAGCTCAGCTCTTCCGACGCCGACGCGTTCATCTGCGTGGTCTGCGCCAGCTGGCTCACCGCGGTGTTGATCTGCTCGAGCCCGGTGGTCTGCTCGCGGCTGGCGGCCGTGATCTCCTGCACCAGATCGG
>NZ_JANBVF010000042.1 GCF_024437655.1 Chitinolyticbacter albus | reverse complement strand
TTATTTGTTAAGCGCGTAGTTAATCGTCCGGGACTGGACAGATAGTGTTGCTTGGGTGCAAGGATGAGAACTGCAATAAACAGTTTGACGGTTCCCCGATCGAGATTCCGTATTCCTTCGAGGTTGCTGCCGGTATCCAAACCAATCCACCAGAGCTAAACTTGTCTGGGAGTGTGGGGGCTCCAATGAGCGGGACGGTGACGGTGAGCTTGCCACCGGGGTTTGTCATATTCAATGTTTATGCGCCTTACGACCTTAGTGCGACGAGCTACGCCGGTAATGACATCTATGTTTCTGCGACGTCATATTCAGCAGGGACGTATAGCGAGAACCTCATGATCTCGGCGACTAACCAATCTGGCCGCTATCTCGACAAGCAATACCGGGTGAACTACACGGCTCAGAATATTGGTCCATCGATAGTCTCGGGCGGGAATTCATCAGCTCCTGTGAAGCAAGAAATTGCAGCGCCGCAGAAGGATGTTTCCCAAGAGTTGCACCAGCTGCAGATACGTCGCTGGAAGTAAGCCGCGCCTGATAGGCGAGTCACAAATCGGTGGTAATGGCGAGCCCCGGAATGGATGGGGTTCGCTATTATTTCCGGTGTAGTTGGGCGACTGATCCGCTCCACGCAAAACAGCCCCGCAATGCGGGGCTGTTTGCTGTCGGTCGGAGCCTGCGGCGCTCTTGACGGTAAAGACTCCGGGCGTGCCTCGAACGAGAACGGCGAGGCTCCTTGCGGCAGCGGCGACCGGCGCGCCGGGAACGCAGCGCGTAGGGGGGAGCCAAGCAGGGGAGTGCCTCCGCTCTCCATTATGAAAAAGAGCCCGGCAGCGCCGGGCTCTTGATGCTGATGAATCCCCCGGCTTGCGGCCAGGGGACATGGTGGGCACTTAGCGCTGGAACACGCGGACCCAGTCCACTTCCATCTTCTGCGGCAGCGGTGACGAGGCATCCGGGTTGCCCGGCCAGTTGCCGCCGACGGCGAGGTTGAGGATCAGGTGGAAGCGCTGGTTGAACGGCGCAGGGTAAGCCGCTGCCGTGCTGTACCAGTCGGTCTGCTGGCCGTAGAACTGGCCGTCGACATACCAGCGGATCACACCCGGCTCCCACTCGACTGCGTAGTCGTGGAAGTTGTCGGCTGCACTGCTGTTCGGCACCGTGCTGATGGTCTTGTAGGTGTTGGCCGGCCAGGCACCGCCGTAGTGGATCGTGCCGTAGATGGTGTTGCCACCGGCTGCCTTGAGGTTGACCGCTTCCATGATGTCGATCTCGCCGCTGGCAGCCCAGCCACCGTAGACCCAGTCGCTCGGCAGCATCCAGAATGCCGGCCACGCGCCCTGGCCGTACGGTAGCTTCATCCGTGCTTCGAAGCGGCCATAGGTCCAGTCGCCCTTGCCCAGCGTACGCAGGCGGGCCGACGTGTACTGGCGGGTGCCCTCGCTGCCGGTGTAGCTCTCGCGACGGGCTTCGATCACCAACTTGCCGTTCTCGACGCGCGCGTTTTCCGCACGGCTGGTGTAGTACTGCAGCTCGTTGTTGCCGCCGCCCTGGGCGTTCACTTCGAAGCCCCACTTGCCGCCATCGATGCTGCTGCCGTTGAATTCGTCGTTCCACACCAGGCGCCAGCCGGACGGAACCGGAACGCCCGGGTTCGGCGTGGGAGCAGCAGTCGGTTGCGGCGTCGGGGCCTTCGTTGGGGTCGGGACCGGTGCCTTGGTCGGCGTGGGCGAGCTGCCCGAGCAAGTGCCGACTACCTTCCACA
>NZ_JANBVF010000041.1 GCF_024437655.1 Chitinolyticbacter albus | reverse complement strand
GTGGGAGCAGCAGTCGGTTGCGGCGTCGGGGCCTTCGTTGGGGTCGGGACCGGTGCCTTGGTCGGCGTGGGCGAGCTGCCCGAGCAAGTGCCGACTACCTTCCACACGCCCCATTCGCCCGATTGGGCCGGGTTGTCACCCTGGGTCCACCATTTGGCCTCGTACACGGTGCCCTGGTAGCTCACGCGGGCGCCGCCGTTGTAGACGCCGCTGGCGGTCCAGGCCGGTGCCGAAGTGCAGGTGGACGGGGTGGAAGGCGTCGGGGTTGGTTGCGGCGCGGTGGTCGGGCGCGGCGTCGGGGTGGCTTGCGGGGACGGCGTGGGTGCGGGGGTCGGTACGGAGCCGCAGCTGCCGCCGGCTTGCCACAGCGTGGCGGTGGAAGCCGGGTTCCAGTTGGTGCCAACATAGGCGGTATGGGTGACGAGGGCGGTGTAGGTGGCGCCGTTGTAGGTGACGGTATCGCCGGCCTGGTAGGCATTGCCTTCGGCCCAGTTGCCGCGGCAGGCGGCGTTGGCATGGACGGCCAGGGTCGATACGGCTGCTGCGATGACCAGCATCGCCAGCTTGGGTGATTTCATTTCTTCTCTCTCCGCGAGCCCGAGGGCTTCTTTGTATGGAACGTCGGAGCGAGAATGACCCGATCCGAACCCTGGCGGGCCCGGTGGTAGCGGATGTCCATCCCCACAGTCCGACGACGTTGCCCCGGCCTTAGGACCGGTGGCTTTGTGGCGCCATACATCTCACGCGCGAGGTGGAAACTACAAGCGGGAAAATGACAAACGTATGAAATTTAGGGGATGAACGGTATAAATGATTGCGCTTTCAGTGCAAAAGGAAAGCGCTGCCAAAAGCGCGTCCACGCAGCTGAAATTGCGCGGGCCGGAAGGGGGTGCCGGCCCGCTCATGGCTTAACGTAGCGCGGCCAGCGTGGCCAGCGCTGTCGGTCGCAGCATGCCGTAGTTGTAGAAGGAGAAGGCTTGAATGCCGAGCGCCTTCAGGCCCTCGTAGGCAGGTTGCAGCTGCGCGCCATCGCCGAGGTCTGGCACGCCAGGGCGCAGGATGGCGCGCACCTTGGATGCGTCGCCAATGCGGCGCACGGTGTCGACGCCATCGGCGATCACCCGCTCGGCATTCGGCTCGTAAAACGGCACCTCGACCCCATCGCATACCTTGGCGAGTGCGGCCAGATCGCTGCCTTCCAGCCAAGTCTGCGCGGTGGGGCGCTGCACGGTGGGGATCACGTAGAGCGCCGTTTCCGGCTTGATCGCTTGGCGGATGGTGTGGACAAGCTCGGTCACCCGTTCCTGCCGCATGCGGATATAGGCGGCGAGTTCCAGATCCTCGAACAGGTCGGCGGCGAGCCAGGCGCCCGCCTGGTCCGGTGCGGCATCGACATGCGCGGCGAGATAACCGTCGACCCGGTTGCGTACGCGAGCGGCCAGCGCATCAGCGTCGATTGCGCGTGCCCGGGCGGTCACTTTACAGGCATCGCAGAAGCACAAGCCCAGCATGGTGTCGAGCCAGACGTTGCCGCGTACCTGGGCGAATTCGTGGTGGTAGCCGTGGCCATAGGGCGCCCAGCCAGGCGATTCCAGTGTCAGGCTCTGCCACGGCAGCGCCTGCGCCACGTCGGCGGCCAGTGCCACGCCGTAGTCAAACACGGCCGGCTGCATCGTGCACAGCGCATACAGGTAGCCATCGCCCCAGGCATTGCGGGTGACGAGCTCAGGGTGCTCGGCGCCCAGGCGCGAGTTGTGGAACAAAATGGTCCAGGCCGACAGCGCCAGCCGGCCGTCGTCGGCCAGATCGTAGGCGACGCGGCGCTGCGCCGGGTCGGAGTGCGGATAGGCCGGCAGCGTGCCGTAATGGCTGTGGCTGGGCTCGTAGTAGAGCGCGCCGTCCTCGGGGAACACCACGCGGCCGCCCACCTGGCCCGCGCGTGGCGGACGGATGAACTTGCCGGCATGGTAGCTGGCGGCGAGCTTGACGCCGTTGAGGCCGAGCGCGAGCACTTCGTCGACGAAGGCGACGGTGTTGCGGCCGGCCACGTCCCAGGAATAGGTGTAGAGCGAGCGGGTGGTCATGCGGGCCTCCGGATGGCGTGGGCTGCAGTAGGGATGGCGTGCGGCATCGCGCTGGATGGAATGATGGCACCGGGGTGCTGGATCACCACGCCGGCGAGCGCGTGGCCGGCGTGGGCGGCGGCCACCGGGTTGGCCTCGGCCAGCCGGGCCGCGAGGTAGCCAGCGGCGAAGGCATCGCCGGCGGCACAGGTATCGACGATGCGCGCGACCGGTTGTGGCGCGACTTCGCAACGCACCTTGCCCGCGACAACGAGACAGGGCGCCGCGCCGCGCTTGACGACGAGCTCTGTACAGCCGGCGGCGCGAATGCGTTCGATGAGTGTGTCGCCGCCATCGCCAAACACCAGCGTCTCGTCGTCCTCGGTGACGAGGGCGATATCGGCGATGGCGTAGAGCTGGGTATAGGCATCGCGCGCGGCCTCGCGGCTCCATAGCGGCAGCCGGTAGTTGTTGTCGAACCAGATGTGCCCGCCGTGTACCTTGAATTCGATCAGCGCCGCGATCAGCCGGGCGCGCTCCTTGGGCGGGAACAGCGCCAGCGTGATGCCGGAGAGGTAAAGCGCATCGAGCCCGTCGAACAGCCGCGCGAAATCGAGGCCGCCGGCAAACCAGTGGCGTACCGCGCTGTCGTTGCGCCAGTAGTGGAAGCGCCGTTCACCGGCCGTGTCGGTCTCTACGAGGTAAAGCCCCGGGGTTCGGCCGGGTAGACGGGCGATACGGTCAGTCAGCAGGTGCTCGTTGCGCCAGGCGGTGATGAGCTCGTCGGATAGGCTGTCGTCGCCCAGCGCAGTCAGGTAGCGCACGCGGTGGTTGGCTGGGAGCTGGCGGGAGAGGTAGACGGCGGTGTTCAGCGTGTCGCCTCCCCAGCGCCGCACCAGCGGCATGCCAGAGAGTTCGAGCATGCCTTCGCCCAGAGCCGCGATATTCATGGATGGATTCCTGATCAGGGTTTCTTGTACGCCACGCAATCGACTTCGACCTTGCAGTCGACGACCATGCTCGACACCACACAGGCGCGGGCTGGCGGGTTGGCGCCGAAGTAGTGCATGAACACCTTGTTGAACGACATGAAGTCACGCGGATCGTCCAGCCACACGCCGCAGCGCACCACGTGCTCTGGGCCGTAGCCGGCTTCGGCGAGGATGGCGAGCAGGTTCTGGATGGCCTGGTGCGATTGCGCGACGATGCCGCCGTCGATCACTTCGCCATTCACCATCGGCACCTGGCCGGACACGAACAGCCAGCCATCGGCGCCCGCGGCACGCGCGAATGGCAGGTGCTGGCCGCCGGTGCCCTTGCCGCCTTCGACGCCGATACGGGTGATGTCACTCATGCTTTGCTCCTGGGTTGAAGGTGTGACGCAGATCGGTCTCGCGCGGCAGGAAACGGCCGGAGCGCGCGCCGGTCGGTGTGCCCGCGTCGTAGGCGAGCTGTCCGTTCACCCATACGCCGACAATGCCGGAAGCCGCGGCGACCGGTGCAGTAAAACTGGCGTTGTCGCGCACGCTGGCCGGGTCGAACAGCGTCAGGTCCGCCCAGTGGCCGACCCGGATCAGGCCGCGCTCGGCGAGGCCGAAGCGCCTGGCCGACAAGCCCGTCATCTTGTGGATGGCCGTGGCGAGCGGGAACAGGCCCACCTCGCGGCTGTAATGGCCGAGTACCCGCGGAAACGCGCCCCACAGCCGGGGATGCGGCAACGGGTCGTTGGGCAGGCCGTCCGAGCCGACCATGGTCAGCGGGTGCGCCAGGATGCGCCGCACGTCCGTTTCATCCATGCCGTGATAAACGGCACCGGCCGGTTGCAGCCGCGCTGCAGCGTCGAGCAGCGGCACGCCCCAGTCGGCGGCGATGTCGGCGAGGTTGCGGCCCGCCATGTCCGGATGCGGCGTGCTCCAGGTGATAGTGATCGGGAAGTCGCTAGTGACCTGCTTGAGATCGAGCGTCGACGAGCTCGCGGCGTAGGGGTAGCAATCGCAGCCGACCGGGTGGTGCGCGGCGGCGTTTTCCAGCGCGCCCAGCACCTCGGTGCTGCGGCCCCAGTTGCCGGCGCCGGCGCATTTCAGGTGTGACACGATGACGGGCGCCTGGGCGTGCGTGCCGATGGCGATTGCCTCGGCGATCGCTTCGACGATGCCGTCGAACTCGGTGCGCAGGTGGGTGGTGTAGAGCGCGCCGTGCGCGGCCAGCTCCTCGGCGAGTTGTTTCACCTCGTCGGTGCTGGCGCTGATCGCCGACGCGTACGCGAGGCCGGTCGACAGCCCCAGCGCGCCATCGGAGAGCGCGTCGGCCAGCTCGGCGCGCATCCCGGCGATCTCGGCGGTGCTGGCGACGCGATCCAGCTGATCCATCTGGTTCTGCCGCAGTGCGGTGTGCCCGACGAGCGCTGCCACGTTGACGGCCGGCCGCGCGGCATCGACGGCGGCGCGGTAGTCGGCAAAGCGCGGGTAGACGAAGTGCTCCATGCCCCCCAGCAAATTCATCGGATCGGGCGGCTCGCTACGCAGTCGCACCGGGCTCGCGCTGATGCCGCAATTGCCGACGATGACGGTGGTGATGCCCTGCGACAGCTTGGGCAGCATGTCGGGCTGGCGGATCACGTTGGTGTCGTCGTGCGTGTGCACGTCGATAAAGCCGGGCGCGAGCACGAGGCCGGTCGCATCGATTTCGCGGGTGGCCGTGGCGAGGTCGAGCTCGCCATCGCGCGCGATGGCGGCGATGCGCTGGTCCGCAATGGCCAGCGTCGCGGAAAATGGCGTGGCGCCGCTACCGTCGTGGACGGTGGCGTGGCGGATTAGCCAGTCGTATGGTGCTGTCACGTGGCAGCCTCCTGGTCGCCCAAGTGCCCCGTGCGCCAATGGATGTTGGTCAGCACTAGATAGTCACTTTCGTATTCGACGACACATATCTGTGCCGTATGTACCAGTTTGGATACCAGCTCTGCTCGATAGCAGGCAGTAGGTTTGTGATTGGGTGACAGAAACATCACCATGTCCGAGGCTTGAAATGCGAGTTCGAATCGGCGTTCTTGGACATGCAGACTCCGAGCCATGCTAGGTTCGTTGAATGGGCATGTGAGCAGCGCTTGCTCGAGAAAAGACTCAATTGCGGTCCATTTGTGTGCATCCGACAGCGATACGATTTTGCATGCGTGGGCCGGCTCCCAACTGGCGACAAAGTGCTGAAGCATTTGCGTGACGTTGTAGCCATTTTTAGGAATGAGTTGTGCGCTGGCGACAAAGTCACGGAATTCACCGTTCACAGAGGCTGCGGCATCGAGATAGCCATCCAGCCGCGCAACCAGCTGCAGTCGCTCTTCCTTGGTAAGCGGGTCCATCTCATCAATCCCCCAGCGGCAGCCAGCCGCCGCCGCCGCGGTAGTCGTCGAGTGCGAGCTTCACCCGGCGCAGCAGTTCCTGGCTTTCGCTCTTGTGCGCCAGCGCAAGCTCGGTGGCGAGGATGTCGATGGCAAGCAGCATGGCGTAGCGCGAGGCCGAAGGCTTGAAGATGAAGTCGGTTTCTTCCAGCGATAGCGGAATCACGACGCTGGCGAGGCTGGCCAGCGGCGAGCCGGGCACGGTGAGGGCGACGATGTGCGCGCCGTATTCGCGGGCAATCTCGGCGGTGGCCAAGAGTTCGGGCGTGACGCCACTGGTCGATAGCATCACCAGCGTGTGTTCGGGGGTGAGCGTGGCGGCGAGCATGCGGGTCAGCACCGCGTCGTGGTAGCTGGCGACGGCATAGCCCAGCCGCGCCAGCCGGAATTGCAGCTCGTCCGACAGCATGGTCGACGCGCCGCCCATGCCGATCACGTAGACCATGCGCGCCTTGGCGATCAGCGCGGCGGCGGCGTGGAAATCCGCCTCGGCGAAGAGCAGTAGATGCCGACGCAGCGCCGCGTCGATATCGCCGACGATACGGCTGTAGAACGCGCTCTCTTCCAGTTGCGGCGCAAGGAAGCGTTCGCCCACCGAACCCGCGCGCGCCAGCTTGTGCTTGAGCTCGCGGATATCGCTGCAATCGACCGAGCGCGCAAAGCGCGAAATGGTGGCGATGCTTACTCCGGCCCGCGTAGCCAGTTCGTTGATATTGGCCCGGGCCGCAAAATCGATGTCTGCAAGCACGGCGTCGGCCACCTTCTGTTCGGTGGCAGATAGCCGCTCCCGGCTGGCGCGGATGTGATAGATGATGTCGACGTTCATGGGCGGGTTCTGTGTGTGGTCGGTTAGGTCGCGGGCCGCAGCGGTTGCTAGAAGAAAGTCTCGACGAGCTCGGTCACCGCGTAGTGCGCATCGACGATGGCGAGCTGGCGCCACTTGTCGAACGTGAGGCAGGGGTGGGAGATCTCGAATGCAACCAGATCGCCTACCCGCACGTCGTCGCTAGCGGACACCTGCATGAAGGCGTGCTGGTCCATCATCTTGGAGAGCGCCCACCCGGCCGGCGCGTTGCGCGGCGCGGCTTCGCCCGGGCGATGCTGCAGCGCGGGCACGGGCAGGCCGGCGTCGAATGCGGCATCGCGCTTGCCCAGGCCGATGATGGCCAGGCCCGGTTCCGGCAACGACTGCACGTAGGCCCACAGTTGCAGCGCCGGCAGCAGGCTGGCGTTCATGTCGCGGGCGACTGGATTGTTCGCCTCGATGCGTTGCTGTGCCGCCTGGTAGATGCCTACATCGTGGGTGAGATAACAGCCGGGGCGCAGCACGATGTCGAGCGGCCGGCCGATCTCAAGCCCCGCCCATTCCTCGGCCACCACATCAAACCACGCCGAGCCGGCACCGGTCAGGATCACCGGACCATCGCCGAACGCGCCTGCTGCGGCCAGAGCACGGGTGCGGGTTGCGGCGCGTTGCAGCAGCGCACGGATCGCAGCTTCGTCCTTGAGCACGCCCTCGTAGAGCTCGATACCAGAGAGGCGCAGCGCGGGCCAGCGGGCGATCTCGGCAAGCAGTGCATTTTCTTCGGCCTCGCTGCGCGCGCCGGTGCGCCCACCCGCCACGCCCAGCTCAAGCAGCACCTGCAACGTCTGGCCGGCGGCGGCGAAATGGGCGCCGAGCGCGGCGATGTTGGCGACCGAATCGACACAGCACCAGAACTCGAACGCCGGATCACGCTGCAGCCGTTCGATGATGGCCATATTGGCGCGGCCCACCAGCTGGTTGGCTAGCAGCACGCGGCGGATGCCGTGGCGGTAGGCGGCTAGCACCTGCGGCGCGGTGGCCAGCGTGATGCCCCAGGCGCCGTGCTCCAGTTGGCGGTGGAACAGGGCAGGGCTCATCGTCGTCTTGCCGTGCGGGGCCAGCTTCACGCCGTAGCGGGCAATGAAATCGCGCATCCACGCCAGGTTGTGCGCGATACGCTCGCTGCGCAGCACGGCCACCGGCAGGCTGACCTCCTCGGCGAGGATGTTCCAGTTGAGGCTGCCAACGTCGCCCAGCGTGGCGCCGTGATCGGCCGCTCCCAAGCCCTTGCCGTTAAGGTCCAGCAGATGATCGTGAAAACGATTTTCCATGGGGATCGCCGCATATCCAGGTGCTGTAAGCGAGTGATGATAGTGGCGGTCCTGCGTGCGATCAAGAAAATAATTTTCTTGAATTGCGGAAAAATGGCGTGATATTGAAATTAAGCGGTCGTATCAGAACCAGCGCGGCACGCGCTCTGCATAGCGCTGCCAGGCATCGCCGTGGGTGCGCGCAAGCCACGGTTCTTCGCCCAGCACCACGCGGCAGTGGAAAGCCAGCGCCAGCACTGCGGCGTATACCGCGAGTGCCCAGGCGCCACTGCAGCTGGCCCAACCCAGCACGATCAGCAAAACCGACACATACATGGGATTGCGGCTGTAGCGGTAAAGGCCCACCACCACCAGCCGTTGCGGTGGCGCCCAGGGCGCCAGCGTGCCCTTGCCGGCGACATAGAAATCCCGCACGCACCAGATCAGGCCGAAGCAGCCGGCGATCAGTGGCGCGAGCCCGAGTGGGTGGGCTAGCACGGTATATCCGTCTAGATACAGCCAGAGCAGCGGCACGCCAAATGCCACCACGCCGGGCAGAGCGAGGAAAGCGAGCAGCGCGCGGGCAAGCATGGGGTGGCTACTCGACGAGGCGTCGCAGCAGTGGCAGCCGCGATAGCAGTGCGGCACAGAGCGCAGACAAGACAAAGGCCGCAATGCTGGTTAGCGCAATGGCCCATGCCGGATTGAAGCTGAGCCCGTGCAACCCATTGCGCCCCAGCGCCAGCAGCCACAGCGGGTGGATGGCGTAAATGCCGAGCGAAAGGCGGGAAAGCGCGCGGACCAGCGGATGGCATGCCCAGCCATCCGCGCGGCATTGCAATAGCGCCAGCCACAGGGCCAACGACATCACGATGACCAGCGGGTTGGTATAGGCATACATCAACAACCAGGCGCGTTTCCCCAGCGTGGGCAGCAACAGGCCGGTGGTTAGCGCAATCAGCGCACCACAAGCCAGCGCCAGCAGGATCGCCCGGCTGGGGGCCGGTCGCCACGGCCGCAGCGCAAAATAGTGACCGGCGACGAAGTAGCCGACATAGGGCACGAAGCGAGTGAGGACACTGGCCTGCCCGCTGCCGATCAACGATTCGGTTGCCGCGATCGCCAGTGCCAGCCCCATCAGCAGGCGCATTTCGGCTGGCGCAGTGACGCGCGCAATGAACGGCGCGGCCAGATACAGCCCCAGCGTCATATAGAGGTACCACAGGTGGTAGTAGGGCACGCCCTTAACCACATCGCGCCAGCCCTGCGCCCAGCTGAAGCGCGGTTCGGTGCCGGCGCGTAGCGCCAGATAGCACGCGGTCCAGCCCAACAGTGGCCACAGCAGCCGCGGCAGGCGCTTGCGGTAGAAGTCGGTGGCCGACATCTGCCCGGCCCCTGGCAGCAGCAAGGCGCCGCTCAGCATCACGAACACGGGCACGCACCAGCGCACCAGCGCGTCGGCCACATTGGCGGTCCACCACGCGCTGCTTGCGGCATCCGGTCGATAAATCACCACATTGGCCGACACATGCAGCCAGACCACGGCAAAGGTGGCGAACAGTCGGATCAGATCAAGCTGGGGCTGGCGGTGGGCAGGTGTTGTCATCGCAGGGCGAGGGTGGGTGGGCGGGCCGTTCGGGTTGAGCGATTCCCGCATCAGCCCTTGTAAGGGATGGTCCACTATAAATCACCCCAAGCTGGCGCGGCACCGCTGCTGGGCTACACCTAGCCGGGCTGCCGCTATGCCCGGCCATTGCACCCGCGCGCTCGGTGAGCACTACGCAATCGGCCCGGCACTGCGAATGGCATGCGGTTCTGATGTGGTGCGGATGGCAGGCGAGGCGGGCCGGCGTTGATTGAGTTCGTGGCACACGTCGAACGACCAGCACACCGCGCCGGCATCCGTCGCATACTAGCCACATGCTGACTGGAAATTGACTGTTGGCTTGGCAACATCCGCGAGCTACGTGGTACAACCGAAACCATTCCCCACCGGCCATGGCTTGGCGACCGAGAAATGCTATGAAGCTGCGCAGCTACCCGGGTTGCAGGAAGAAGGTGGGCGGAAACGAGCAAAGCTGAGGGCTGCAAGCAGCAGAGCCACGGATTTTAGTGCCCCGATACGACACACAATTGCCCTTTTGGGGGCCCTCCTTAATGTTGGCCAATACGAATATGCCAAATTTATTTAGAGAGCAGCTACATTTTGAAGCGTTTACTAAAGAATTATTTGGTTCCCCTGTTGTTGATTATGCTAGACCAGAACCACCAGACTTCATTTTCGAGCGATTCGATAAAATTGTTGGGGTTGAACATACTCAGATATTTTTAGATGGTTCAAGTGACATAAAGCTAGTTGCAATTGAAAACATTGGAAACGATATAGCCAGAAGAGTTCAGCTTAAAGGAGCGGATCTTCATTATAAATTTCAAGCTACGTTGCTATTGAATTTGCCCAGGGCGATTGGGCCAAGTGAGCGTGAAAATCTGGCTAACGAAATTTACAGATGTATCGTAAATGAAATTAATGGCCGTAACTTGTCTGGTATGGAATTGTTTGAAATTCGTCCTGATAACGAATTTATTAGATGTATTAGATTGTTCGCAACAAATGAAACTATTGCAACTAGAGCAACTGTGGCAAGGGCTGGCTGGGTTAAAAGAACTATCGATCAAGAAGTTGTAGCAGCAGTAGAGAGTAAAAAATCCAAAGTAAATGAATATCTCACAAAATGCAGTGAAATATGGTTGCTTGTAGTGGCGGATGGACATGACCCATCATCATGGTTTGATGCTCAGCCGCCTGTGCTCAAAGTGAAATTTGAATCTCCTTTTCATAGAGTTTATTACTTGGATTTTTTTGATAGGAGGTTAACTGAAATTGTGGTCGACAATGGCTGATAAGTCCTTCAAGCGGACCGCGCGACGCGCGGCCGCTTAACACCATCGTTAGAGCTATGAAATCGCGCATATCAGCTCGTCGCAAAGTACTCCTAGCGACTCTCTCTGCTGAGTTGGTGCGAAAAGTTATGAAAAGTCTGTTTCCGCGAAGGAACGACTACGTTCTGGACATGGCTCTTTATGAAGAACTGCTGCCTGAGTTATATCGATTCGGGATTTGTACCCGCAGCGACCTTCAGCGCCTGTTAAAGAAGCATCGGCGTGCTTTGCTAACTGATGATCGAAGCCCGCTCAAGCTTTATGAGCAACGACACTTTGCCAGTGTGTTTGGTGAAGATTTCGTTCGGGATGCAGTTCGCAGGCAATATTGGTTTGCCTACCCGGCACTGGTACGCAATGCACTGGAGAGCGAATTTGGTGAAACTGCGGCAGTGTGGGCAGAAGATTCGGAATAATGCGGAAAGTCATGGTGGCTTAAAGCCATAACACTTCAGTTAGCTGGCCCATTGCTTTAAACGTCAGACACTATGTCAATAATTCTTCGTTGGCTATTTGTAATTCCAGTAGCCATGGCTGCCTGGTATTTAGTGATATTTCTTGGCTTGGTAACCCATAGCTATGTTGAGCGATCACTGTGCCCACCTGATGATCTCGTGTCAGGTATCTGCACCAACGACAATATTGTCGAGTTGCTGCACCGGCTGATTTTGGCCTTTGCAGGCCTATCGGCCATTGCCGTCGTCTTGTCCGCCGTTCTCGTAGCGCCAAGCTACCGGATTCTTGTTGCCTGGGTCTCCTTTCTCACCGGGTTTGCTGTCGCGGTACATGTTGCGTGGGGTTTTCCTGAGTTCTATGCCGCAGCTATCTCTGGTTTTCTCACCAGTATTGCCATTACCGCCCTCAATTGGCGTTGGAAGCCCTGTAGATGACACAAGAAGTTGTCTGTGCCCGCGTTGCCTTGAAGCCCAATTCGCTCCAGCGAGTTCGAGAGTGGGCCGCGTTCATCTCCCAACACCGAGAGGAAGCGCTGCAAACTTTGCAGCTTGAAGGAGTGACCATCGAATCCGTTTTTCTCGACTCAAGTCCCAGCGGCGACTTTCTTGTCTATTACATGCGATCCGCGTCCCAAAGCAAAGCCGAGGCCGTCGCGGCGAACTCACTGGCAATGATTGATGCTTACCACAATACCTTCAAGAGAGAGACCTGGTCGCATGTCGATCGGCTGGAATTGCTTCTGGATCTTGAATTGCCTAACCAAATTTGAAGTTTTGCTGTGCTGGCGACTCACCCTTAAATCGATAGGGTGTTGTAAAGGTTATTTCATTGTGCCAACTCTCATATCAAACGTGAGGATGGGTGATGAGAATATTTGTCTTGGTTGTATTTTTGTCCTGTATTTCAATAAGCGCTTTCGCGGATGATCCTTTAAAAACGCTCTGGACTTCATTTTATCAATCTGCGCGATATGCGAAGTTTGACGAACCGGTAAAAATCTATGAAACAGACTCGGATTACAAAACCATGTGCTTCATTTATAAAAAGAATGTCTGGTTTTTCAAAGATGGCAAAATCACCAGGGCTGAGCCCGCTAAAGTGTTTAATGTGGATGGCATTAACCGGATCGGCTACGCGAAGAGTAAAGGTGGAGGGGTATTCACGCTTTGGTCCAATGAAGAGCTCGTTATCAGCTTCGGCGCCTGACAAACCATTGCCGCCGACTGTATCCCCCAACACCGTGGCTGTCCCTGCTGAGGTCGTTCGTTAGGGCGGCTGCTGAAGTTTGCACAAACATCACAACGCATTGGAGAAAGATAAATGGCAAGTTTGATTATCGAGGTGTTCGAGAATGAAAAGCCGGATGTCACTTTTAAAATTCCATTGCTTGTGCTTCAGATCGCAGCAAAGTTAATTCCCAGGAAAGCCTTTCAAGCACTTGAGAGCGAAGGCATCAACATCCAGGATGTTATCAACGCAGCAAAATCTGGTGAAATTTCTGGTCAATTAATAGAAGTTGTTGACCACAAAGACAACGAACGTATCGTGATTTCAGTGGCATAAGCTCAAGCACTTCAGTCAACCAAGACCGGCTAAAGTCGGCCCATTACTTCAAATATTAGGCGCTTTAGTCAGATCTATGAACCGTGTAAGACCAGCAAAGCCAACCGATAGCAATCGCATCGCGGAGCTCTACGCCCAACTTGTTGATAGTCCCGTCATTAATGTCATGCCCGAGCGCATTGCGCAGCTCTCAGACGATCCAAACACCGCTCTTTTTGTATGCGAGCACAATGGCTTGGTCGAAGGAACCGCGTTGGTTTCTCTATGCGCTGATGCTATGTTCGGCTTTCAGCCATTTGCAGTAGTGGAAAATATCGTCGTAAACCAGGCGCACAGAGGCACAGGCTTGGGTGCAGCCTTGCTTCAACATATAGAGGCGTTTTGCTTGGGCAAAGACTGCTCGAAGATCATGCTTCTTAGTGCCATCCGGCGAGAAAAGGCTCACCGCTTTTTCGAGAGGGAGGGCTTTGCGGGCTCGTCGAAGCGAGGCTTCGTTAAGTACAGGCGTGAGTTTCGAACGTAAGCATGCAATCGCCTAGCCGCTTCGTTCGAGCGGCCCGGCTTCGCTGTCTGCGTCGCAGTACTCAAGTCAAACGTTGGGCTAGTCAATGAGCTCGTATCAAAGCGCTCAGGCTGTGATCTGTTCCCGGATTTTTACGTCTAGGTAAACTGGAATTTCCAGCTTGTGGCAAGGGTTGTTGTTCCACGCCATACGTCCAGAAGCGCCAAGCGCATTGCAACTGTGCAACGCCGTCGCGATGAACTAAGAAGGGGTCATCGCACCCGCATGCCGATGCGTCGCCCGGCGCCGCCTTGTACGTCGCAGTGCAGCAAGACGTTTTCTCCACCAGGAGTAGGCCATGGTAACGGTATCCACCTTGGGCGCCATTGCCGCGCTCGCCATCGCGATTGGACTGATCCTCAAAAAGGTTGCGCCCGCCTACGGCATGATCGCGGGCGCTCTGTTGGGCGGGCTGATTGGTGGGGTTGCCCTCCCCGAAACCGTTACGCTGATGATGGATGGCGCAAAAAACATCATCCCGGCGGTCATGCGCATCATCGCGGCCGGTGTGCTGGCCGGGGTGCTGATCGAATCGGGTGCGGCGGCCCGGATTGCCGACACCATCGTCAAAAAGATCGGAGAGGTTCGCGCATTGCTGGCGCTGGCACTGGCGACGCTGCTCTTGACCTCGGTCGGGGTGTTCATCGACGTTGCCGTGATCACCGTCGCGCCGATCGCGCTGTTGATTGCCGAACGTGCCAATCTGTCGCGCTTTGCCGTGCTGCTGGCGATGATAGGCGGTGGCAAGGCCGGTAACGTGATGTCTCCGAACCCGAACACCATCGCCGCATCCGACGCGTTCCACCAGCCGCTGACCTCGGTGATGATGGCCGGTATCGTTCCTGGCCTGTTCGGTTTGCTCGTGGCCTACTTGCTGGCGCGCAGGATCACCCATGTGGGCAGCACGGTCACCAGTGCGGAGCTGCACGACCGCCATCACGACGAAACCCTCCCGTCGTTTGGCGCATCGATTGCCGCACCGGTCGTCGCCATAGGCTTGCTGGCTTTGCGCCCGATTGCCGGCATCGTTGTCGATCCGCTGATCGCGCTGCCTGTGGGCGGTCTGGCAGGGCTCGTCACCATGAACAAGTTCCGCTACGCGACCCAGTACAGTGCAGCCGGGCTGGCGCGGATGATGCCGGTTGCCGTCATGCTGCTGGGAACCGGTACGCTGGCCGGCATCATTGCCAACTCCGAATTGAAAACCCTGCTGATTCACGTCATCGGCGGGCTGGGCCTGCCGGCCTACGTGCTCGCGCCGGTTGCCGGCATCCTGATGTCTATGGCCACGGCCTCGACCACCGCAGGCACTGCGGTTGCTTCGCAAGTCTTTGCCGCTACACTCGCTGGTCTCGGCGTTGCGCCGCTGGGATCGGCGGCAATGATCCACTCGGGCGCCACCGTACTCGACAGCTTGCCGCACGGCAGTTTTTTCCATGCCACCGCCGGTGCGGTCAATATGGAAATGAAAGAGCGGTTGAAGCTGATTCCATATGAAGCGGTGGTTGGTCTGAGCATCACCGTCGTTGCGACGTTGATTTACGGCGTAATGCAACTGGCTTGAGCGGAGTCCCGACCATGAAGAAGATCGTCATTGCACCCGACTCGTTCAAGGAAACACTGAGCGCGCTTGATGTGGCCCACACGATCGCCGAGGCCATGCGGCCTTTGCTGCCCGGCGTCGAGCTGGTTGAAGTTCCGGTCGCAGATGGCGGCGAAGGCACGCTTGACGCGCTTGTCGACGCCACCGGCGGTACGCGTCATCGGTTCCCGGTATTGGGGCCGCTGGGCGAGCAGGTCGACGCAGTCTGGGGCATGTTGGGCGACGGCAAAACGGCTGTCATCGAAATGGCCGCAGCCAGCGGGATCGCCCTGGTGCCGGCAGCGCAGCGCAACCCCTTGGTCACCTCGACCGAAGGGACCGGCCAGCTGATCCGCGCGGCGCTCGACAGCGGCGCCCGCCACTTCATCCTCGCAATCGGCGGTTCGGCAACCAACGATGGCGGCACCGGTATGCTGCGTGCGCTGGGGGCCCGCTTCCTCGACGCGGCAGCGCAGGATCTGCCGGTGGGCGGTGCAGCACTCACCCGGCTCGAACGGATCGACCTCACCGGGTTCGACGCGCGGATCGCCGAATGCAATTTCGAGATCGCCTGCGACGTTGACAACCCGCTGACCGGCCCTCGCGGCGCGTCGGCCGTCTTTGGCCCACAAAAGGGGGCAACGCCGGAGATGGTGGCCAAGCTCGATCAAGCGCTGGGCAACTACGCCCGCGTCATTCGCGAGCAACTCGGGCGCGAGGTGGAAACCGCCTCAGGCGCCGGGGCCGCCGGTGGCATGGGTGCCGCCTCGCTCGCGTTCTTCAACGGCAAGCTGCGCCGCGGCGTCGATATCGTGCTCGACGCCTGCGCGCTGGAATCGATCCTGGCCGGCGCCGACCTCGTCATCACCGGTGAGGGGCGGCTCGATGGACAGACCATCTTCGGCAAGACGCCGATCGGGGTAGCCAAGCTGGCCAAGCGCTTCAACCTGCCGGTGATTGCGATCGGCGGCTGTTTGCGCGAGGACGTCGACGTGGTGCACGAGCATGGCATCGATGCGGTCTTCGATTGCGTGCACAAGGCAATGCCGCTTGAAGAGGCCCTCGCCGGCGCACACGACAATCTGGCACGGGTAGCCCGCAATATCGCGGCGACGTTGGCGCTGAAAACGAGCTGAAAGGCGTGCACGTCATCAAAACCCGATCGACACAGGACGGGCTTTCATCCTGCTTCGCTCTATTAGGCCGGTGCATACCGCAGAACCAGAATGGGTAACGACGGCTTGTGGTGGCGAATGCCCAATCGAGTGCACGCTGCGTTTACGCGTTCCCTACGCGTTTTGCGCTCCCGCCGCCTGGCCTTTACATTGGCCCCGTGAGAAGAACGCCAGCACTTCTCGTCTTTGCAGCGCTTTCGATGTTCGCAATCGCAGGCGATTCGCCATTGCGCATGCCGTCCGCGACGCTTTCCAGCTTGCTGCAATATGTCGATGCTTCTGATGGCATCAGCCGTTCCGAGGCCAATGAAATTGCCGAGGCGTACTTCCTGCAGCACGTCGGTTGTGGCCACTACTCGGGTCTTGCTGAAACACCAGGAATCCTGGATTGTTGAGGGACAGTTCGGCTATTCCGGCGTACCCAGTCTCGGCTTGCTCATTAGCAAACGAACTGGCGCGATCGCCTCTCCGGTCCGCGATGAATAAACCATCCATCGTGCCCGCCCCGTGAAAGCGGGGGCGTCTGATATGAAGCTGAGACGTTAGCGCGCAGCCTGCTGTTGCTCGAGTCGCAGCTTTGCGTACCAGCCGAACGACCAGCGCAGTATCCAGTAGGTAATGATTGCAAGTATGCCAAGGATGACGAGGGCGGCGAGTGTGGCTAGGGCAAACGCCACGTCCGGCACCTTCATGACCAACATCCCCACGACGCTCTCCAGCATCCAGATCCACGTGAGCGCCATCGAGGTGCGCTGCGCAAACTGACGCGTTTCGACCTCCCCAGGGTAGCGCTGCTCCTCCTTTGCGAAGCGCCACGCCGCAAGCATGCCGGCAGCATAGCCGAGAACCAAAGGCAGGATCGGATTGAGGAAGAAGACGCCAAGCAGCGCAAAGGCGTTGGCAAACGCATTACCCCCGGGCGCGAGCACTATCACAACTGCAAGGGCGATATGCACCGCGACATAGCCGCCGCCGGCTATCCAGACGTAGCGGTTGATCGAACGGGGGGTGATTTGTTGCATCGTGACGGGCTCTATCGATGGGACAACTATCGCGACGGCCGCTGCTTGAGCTGCTGTGCCGCAAACCAGTTGAACGACCAGCGCAGTATCCAGTAGGTGATGAAGCTCAGCACGGCGACGACACCCAACATGATGGCGATGAACGCGCCGGTACCGGCTTGCTGGGTGATATCAAAGGCCAACAAGACCAAGGCGATGACCAGCAGCGACAGCAAGCCGATCAGGGCCGAGGTGCGCAGCGCGAATTGGTGCGTTTCGGTCTTTGCAGGCTGACGCTGCTGCTCCACCACGAAGCGCCACGCCGCGAGCATGCCGGCGGTAAGGCTGGTCGCTCCATGCAGGCTGATGTTGTTTTTCATTCCCAGCAGCGTGACCACGATGCCAATTGCAATGGAGATCGCGACATAGCCAGCGCCGGCCATCCAGACGTAGCGGTTGATCGAAAGGGGGGCTTGCTGTTGCATCGCGGGCGGCTCCTGCGGTGTGCGGGTTGGAGGTGTGCTTATTTGGGCGCGGCGGATTTGCCCGGCAGATGCGCCATACGCGTCTCGAGCAGCGCTTTGGCGAACTCCTCGGCGAAATGTTCGGTGACGCGCCATTGTCCGGCGCTCTGCTGCAGTGTGACCTTGGCATGTAGCTGGACCAATCCCGATCCGCCAACGAGGCTCTGCAGCGCATCGTCGTAGTCGATCAACACCGCGCAGGATTGCAAGCCACCGGCGAGCTTGCTGCAATTGGCCGTCGGCAGCACGCCGAGCACGGGGTCTTCGGCGTCGTCCTGGTGCAGGCGGCGCAGCGCGGTACTGCTCTCGTTGATCTGCTGGATGCCGTCGCGCACGGCCGTGTCGAGCGCGGCAGCGCCAAGCGGTTGACCAAGATCGCGCGCATAGGCGTTCTTGCCGAAACGTACGGTTACGTATTCCAGCGGGCGCATCTGCACCTGGTAGTTGTCGCCGTCGCCCTTGTCGGCCGGGTGGATCAGGAAGCCGAGCGGGCTGGGTTCGCCATCCATCACCAGCGTGACCTTGCAGGCGCGCGTGTCGCTCTCCTCGTCGTAGCCGAGCTCGCCCATGTCCTTGAAACTGTGCGAGGGGATCGCTTTGTCACCCTGCAGCAGCCGTTGCGTGCTGGTTTGCACCGAGGTGGTGAACCACATTTTTTCCAGCGTGGCCTTGGTATCGCTGTCGTCGCAGCTGGGCGCGCGCACCGGCCAGAACAGGTAGATCAGCCCACCGATCACGAGCAGCGCAAAGAACGCCACGGTGTTGAGCAGTGCGCGGCGCGATTCGCTGTGCCGCCGCAGCTCATGGAACTGCACGATTTCCTCCACCCCTTGCGGTGCGATCTCGGCGAGGAATTCCAGCGCACGCAGGTTGGGGGTGTCTCTTTGGGCCAGGCAGAGTTCGCGCGTGCGCTCAGTACACGCCGCTGCGCTGATCCCCCCCTGCTCCTGTAGCCAGGCCAGGAGGCCGGCGAGCGTTGCGGCTTGTGCTGGAATGGGCTCGGATGAGGCGATCAGCGCCTTGCGCTGCGCCGGCTCGATGTAACCGAATTGGCTGAGCTGGTTCACGCCTGCTTGCCAGCGCAGGCGCAATAGCATCGCGTCGACGGCAGCTGGGTCCAGCTCACGCCAGTACAGCAGCGCCTCCTCATCGTCCTGGATGCGGGCGAGCAGCCGGCTCAATGCTGCGGTGATGCGGTCCTGATCGGTAAATCCCTGCTGCTGCGCCCAGTCGAGGAGCTTGCGTACAGAGGGATCGGCGCTCGATAGCTGCGCATCCTGCTGCAGACGTTGGCGCGCGCCTTCCAGATCATCCAGAAAGCCTTCGCCTTGTAGCTCGGCCAGCGACAGCCATTGGATGCGGCGTCCTATCTGCTGCGGAGCGATCGGTAGGAAAGCCAGCAACTGTTTGCTATTCAATTCCTCGGCCGGATCGAGCAAACGGTCCAGCGCCGCGGCTTCGGCATCGCGCGAACAGTAGAGATGGTCGATCAACCAGTCGAGCACGGCGCGGATACCACCTTGCTGAAGTACGGCCTTTTGTTCCGGCGATACAGCTTGCAAATCGGCCAAGGCCGGCTGCTCCTGAGGCAGGAATCCGCCAGCTACCAGCAGTGGCAACAGATCTTCGGGAGTGGTGGAGGAGGAGTCGAAAGAGGCAGTAGGCGCTTGCATCGCGGAGTTCTAGTTAGTGCGGTCGAGGGGATAGGCGCGAAGGCTACTGTAAAGGCAATTAATTTGTAAATATTGCGTAATGATGTGTTGCGTCCCCCCTGGAGTCGTCACAGGTCTGCATCAGGCGTGGCTTGCGCAGAAAATGGCGGTGACGCTGCCGCTGAGCTGCGCAATGTCGAAGAGCCGCTGGCTCAGGGCGCAATACACACCGCAAGGAAAGCCGTCCATAGCTGCGTCATCGGTGGGATCAGCGACTGCACGCGCACGCCACGGATGGCGGCGGCTTCGGCCTTGCCGAGCAACGCCGGGGGCGACGGTCTGGATGGGGATCTGCACGATGATTCCTGCCCGCTTGGGCCAAACACCGCATTTTACAGGGCAGCGACGCGTGTCGGCAGCGGCGAGCCCGGTAGCAGGTACGGCGCTTGCTGCGTTGCCTCAAGCGATCGATCCGCGAAATGGACAAGCCTTTGTAACTTTCCGCTGGCTATGCTGCGCTGGCGGGTCGGTTTCGCTGTCGTTCCCCCGCATTTCGCTATCAGGGCGCTCGCCGCGTACGGCATACGCCCTGTTTCCCCATCCGGCCAGACGGCCGCTGCATCGGAGTGTTGCCATGAGCACGTTCACCACGCGAGACGGTACCGAAATCTATTTCAAGGACTGGGGCAGCGGGCAGCCGGTGGTGTTCAGCCACGGCTGGCCGTTGAATGCCGATAGCTGGGAGGCGCAGATGTTGTTCCTTGCCGAGCGCGGTTTTCGCTGCATCGCGCATGATCGGCGCGGTCATGGCCGCTCCAGCCAGCCCTGGCATGGCAACGAGATGGACACCTATGCCGACGATCTGGCCCAGCTGATCGAGTTCCTCGACCTGCGCGACGTGGTGCTGCTGGGCTTTTCCACCGGCGGCGGCGAGGTGGCGCGCTATATCGGCCGGCACGGCACTGCGCGCGTCGCCAAGGTGGGGCTGATTGCCGCCGTACCGCCGCAGATGGTAAAGAACGAGGTCAATCCCCATGGTGTGCCCATCGAGGTTTTCGATGGCTTGCGCCGGTCCTCGCTCGCCGATCGCTCCACGCTTTACCAGGATTTGGCGAGCGGGCCGTTCTTTGGCTTCAACCGGGATGGTGCCAAGGCATCGCAAGGCATGATCGATTCGTTCTGGCGCCAGGGCATGCAGGCCGGGCACAAGAATGCCTATGACTGCATCAAGGCCTTCTCCGAAACCAATTTTGAGGAAGACCTGAAGAAGATCGACGTGCCCACGCTGATCCTGCATGGCGACGACGACCAGATCGTGCCGATCGAGACCAGCGCCCGCCGTTCGGCCGAGCTGGTGCGGGGCGCCAAGCTGGTGGTCTATCCAGGTGCGCCGCACGGGCTGACTGACACCCACAAGGACAAACTGAACGCCGATTTGCTGTTCTTCCTGCAAGGCTGACCCCAGCCCGGTTCAAGGCGAAGGCGGCACCTGTAGGTGCCGTCTTTTCATCGACCCGCTAGATTGGTCCGTACCTAAACCGCCGTTGCGCCCTGTGCCGCGAGGCTAGGGCTCGATCCGCCCGCCTGTATGCGCTTGAGCCTGCGCACCTGCAATACGGCGCCGACCAGCAACAGTGCCGCCAGAACTGCCGCGAACACTTGCAGTTCCGGCGCGTCGGCGTTGGGCAGCAGCGGGGCGCCTAGCGGCAACCGGGTGGTGGTTTCGGTCACGGCCGGAATCAGGTGGAAGGCGAAGGTGGCGCTGTAGGCGACGGCCTCGGTGGCCAACGCCTTGAATTCTGGCCGGTTGCGTATCGCCAGCGCCAGTGCGATCACCAGCAGGGTGAGCACACCGAGCGCATGCGGCTTGCCGAAGCCGCCGTGCTGGAAGATGCCGAAGCCGGTCAAACAGGTGAGGATGGTGGTGATCACATAGGTCTTGCCCAATGTGTTGTGCCAGGTGATGCGCTTGTTGCGCACCAGGGCAACGAGGCCGGCGGCGACGGCGACGAGGCTGATGGCAGTGTGGATGGTGCCGAGCGGGGTGAGGCCGAGCATGGTGGTGTCCTCCGGGTCGGTTCGCGGCGGCAGGGTGGCGCCGCCGCAAATGACTGCAGCATAGTTGGCAAAACAAACCACGTTGTTTCGATGAGGTGACAGCAGCAACTTGGCCGCCGGCCGGTCAGGCCACCGGCAACGCGCGCGGCAACAACCGCTCCGGCACACCGCCCGCCAACGCCTCGCTCACACTGGCGATCTGCTCGTGCGGCGTGCCGAGCTCGATCGCGCTGGCCTCGTCGAGCCGGGCGACCTGCTCGGGGGTGAGCGCCAGCGTCAGTACCGACAAGGTTGCGTCGAGCTGGGCGCGGTTGCGCGAGCCCAGGATGGGGATCAGCGCGGTGCTCGACGCGGCGGCCTTGGCGCGGATCCAGGCGATGGCCACCTCGGTGGGCGTGCGGCCGGCCTCCTCGGCCACGGCGAACAGCGCATCGAGAATGGCCGTTTCGCGCGCCGATTTCTCGGTATGCACTAGCATGCCCAGGCCCTGCAGCCGGCCGGTGTCGCCGCTGCGGTACTTGCCGGTGAGAAAGCCGCCGCCCAGTGGCGACCACAACGCGGCACCGAGGCCCAGCGCTTCCACCATTGGTAGCAGCTCGCGCTCGGCCGAGCGCTGCACCAGGCTGTATTCCACCTGGATGCCGGCAATGGGCACGTAGCCGCGTAGCTCGGCGATCGCGTCGGCGCGCGCCACGCGCCAGGCCGGGAAGTTGGACAGCCCGGCGTAGAGGATCTTGCCGGCGCGAACCAGATCGTCGAAAGCGCGGAGCACTTCCTCGATCGGCGTGTGGGCGTCGGCGAAGTGCGCCCAGTAGAGATCGATATGGTCGGTGCTCAGCCGCTTCAGGCTGTCCTCCACCGAGCGCACCATGTTCTTGCGGCTGTTGCCGGTGGCCGAGACGCCGAGGCCGGGGCGCGCACCCAGCGTGTATTTGCTCGCCAGCACGAAATCGTCACGCTGGCTGGCGATCAACTCGCCGACCAGCACCTCGGCCTGGCCGGCCTGGTAGCCATCGGCGGTATCGATGAAATTGCCGCCGGCTTCCACATAACCCTCGAAGATGCGGCGTGCCTCGTCAGGCTCCGCGCCATGGCCCCAGCCGTTGCCGAAGTTGCCGGTGCCCAGCGCGATCTCGGAAACACGAAGGCCGGTGCGGCGGCCAAAGCTGACGTAGTTCATGGTGCGGCTCCTGGATGTGGTTGCAATTTAAATGACGAACGTCATTGAAATAAATGTTGAACGACATGTATAGTGACATCTGATGAACGGCATGACAGGAGGGTGCGCCATGAAAGTAAGTCGGGAGCAGGCCGTCGCCAATCGCGAGCGCGTGGTCGATGTGGCCGCGCGCTTGTTTCGCGAGCGCGGCTTTGACGGTATAGGCGTGGCGGATCTGATGAAGGCCGCCGGGCTGACCCACGGCGGCTTCTACGGCCAGTTTGGCTCCAAGGAAGAGCTGATGGCCGAGGCGAGCGAGCGCGCGCTGGCGCAAACCCTGGCCTACTGGGATCGCCTCGCTGCCACCCACCCGGAAGGGCCGTGGCCGGCGATGGCGGCGGCTTATCTTTCCGACCTGCACCGGGCAAGCCCAGGCGAGGGCTGTTTGTTTGCCGCGCTGGGCAGCGATGTGGCACGCCAGGGCGAGGTGGTGCGCTCGGTCGCCACGCGTGGTCTGGCTCGCATCATCGAGCGCTTCACCGAATGGCTGCCCGGCCGTAGCAAGGCCGCCCGGCGCGACAAGGCGCTGGTGGCGCTGGCGAGCCTGGTTGGCGCGCAGGTGCTGGCGCGCAGCAGCAGTGATCCCCAACTGGCGCAGGACATCCTCGCCGCCGTTGCCGCTGCGTTGCAGGTGGCGCCCAACCTGGAGCCATCAGCATGAACGTATTCGAGGAAAGCCAGGGCCAGTTGAGCGGTTTGCAACAATTGCAGGCGCTGATCGCCGCCGGGCGCCGCCCGCCGATTGCCGACACGCTGGATTTCAACCTGGTCGAGATCGAAACCGGCCGTGCCGTGTTCGCCGGCACGCCAGGACCGCACGCCTACAACCCGCTCGGCACCGTGCACGGTGGCTATGCCGCCACGCTGCTCGATTCGGCCTGCGGCTGCGCCGTACACAGCACGCTGACGGCCGCCCAGGGCTATACCACGCTGGAACTGAAGGTGGCGTACCACAAGGCGATGACTGCGCAGACCGGTACGGTGCGCGCCGAGGCGAAAGTGATCACCGTGGGCAAGCGCGTGGCGTTCACCGAAGGGCGGATCACTGACGCGGCGGGTACGGTGTATGCGTCGGCGACGTCAACCTTGCTGGTGTTCGAATTGCCGGCCAAGTGAATGGATAGTCCTGCCGCGCCATGGGCATGGTGTGGCAGTGGTCTGGATGCCGGCCGTGATCAGGTGATCCAGCCGCCACGGCTTACCACGGTTTTACGCTTGGGATCGTAGCCCCAACATGCCGCCTCGGTATCGTCGATGAAGCCGCATACCACGTCCAGTTTGCCATTCGGCGCGATATACCCTTCGAGAATGCCTCCACTGTCCGCAATGTTGCGATTACGCTCTGCCACTTGCGCCGGCGACAGGCACTGCAGCTCGGCTCCCGGCAGATAGGCTGCCAGCAAGCTGGCCTTGCCCTCGGCGAGCATGTAATAGGCTGCCTTGCCATCCTTGCCTTGCACGGCAAGCGCAGTCGCACGGGTTGCGGTGGCAAAGAATCGGGCGCTGCAATGGGCTTCGACCTTGCCGGCAAGGCCGGCCTTGGCGAGCAAGGACGAAGGATCATCGGCTGCAGCCGCCGCGGCACTGAAGCCAAGCAGGAGCAAGGAAAGGGCGAAATGTCTCATGGGGGCGAGTGGCGGAAGATGATGAGTTGGAATCAGCGCAAGCTGGGTTTGCAAGGGAGCCGCCAAAGCGGCCATCCCCTCGAATGAACGACGATGGCACAGCAGTTTCAGGGAATCGGTGCGCATTGGAAACTGAAGGCGCCTACTGCTGAAAAAAACCGATTTACGATATCGCGCTGAGTGCGCGTTCTATGAAGTCCGTTCGCACCGTGCTGCGCGGCGCCTGGCCTTCGAACCAGCCGCGCACGTCGTCGTCCAGCGCGATGCCGTGCATGTAGTTGTACAGCGCCTTGTTCAGAGCACGGCCGAGCGCGTCGTGGTCGGCGCCGGTCGGGTCGTGAAAGCCGACGTCGTTCGTGGCGAAGCTGATCGCCGGTAGCGGCTCCAGCGTCACGCCGTATTCCTCGGGATGGAGGCCCACGGGAGAGTGCACGGTACAGGCGAAGCGGTGGAAGAAGCCGGACTGGATGCAGCCGGCGGCGAAGAGCTGGCGCACGTATTCGAGCGCATCCACCGTGTCCTGCACCGTTTGTGTCGGAAAGCCATACATCAGATAGGCATGGACCAGGATGCCGGCCTGGGTGAAGCCGTGCGTCACCCGCGCCACCTGGTCGACCGAGACGCCTTTTTTCATCAGTTTGAGCAGCCGGTCGGACGCGACTTCCAGCCCACCGGAGACGGCGATGCAGCCACTGTCGGCCAAGAGCTGGCACAGCTCAGGCGTGAACGATTTCTCGAAACGGATATTGCCCCACCACGAAATCGCCACGCCGCGCGCCAACAGCTCCTCGGCCAGTGCGCGCAGCATCTTCGGTGGAGCGGCTTCGTCGACGAAGTGAAAACCGGTCTGGCCGGTCTCGGCGATGACGGCTTCGATGCGGTCGACCAGCACCTTTGCCGACGCCGTTTCGTAGCGCGCGATGTAATCGAGGCTCACATCACAGAAGCTGCATTTCTTCCAGTAACAGCCGTGGGCGATGGTCAGCTTGTTCCAGCGGCCGTCGCTCCACAGCCGGTGCATGGGGTTGAGCATGTCCAGCAGCGACAGATAGCGATCCTGTGGCAGACCGTCCCAGGTCGGCGCCCCCCAGTCCTCGAATGGCACATCCGCTTCGGGGTGGTTGAGGTAGCGCACCGCGCCGTCATCGCCACGCACGTAGCTGCGCACCAGTCGGTCCACTGGCCTTGATCCGGCCAGATGGGCCAGCAGTGCCAGCAAGGGGCGCTCGCCCGAATCGAGCGTGACGAAATCGAAATAATCGAACACGCGCGCTTCTTTGAGTTCGCGCAGCTCGGTGTTGACGAAGCCCCCGCCCAGCGCAATGCGGATGTGCGGGTGCGCGGCCTTGATGGTCTGGGCGATGCGAAACGCCGCGTAGACATTGCCGGGAAACGGCGCGGACAACAGCACCAGATCCGGCTGGTGCTTACCGATGGTGGCGAGCGTCAGCTCGGCCAGCGTGGCATCGACCAGGTTGGCCGGCGCGGCCAGCGCCTCGGCCAGCGGTTCGAACGTGGGCTGGCTCTGCGCCAGTGATTCGGCGTAGCGCACGAATTCGAAGCGCGGATCGACCGCATCGCGCAGCACATCGGCCAGATCGTTCAGGTACAGCGTGGCCAGATGCCGGGCACGATCCTGCAGCCCCAGGGCGCCAAAGGCCCAGGCCAGCGGATCGCCGCCATACGGATCGTCCGGATCGACGTAGGCATCGAGCGAGGCAAAGCGCGGCCCCTCGGGCAAAAAGCTGCGCGAAGCGATGCGGTGCGCCATGGTCGGGTCGCGCCCCTGCAAAAAGGCGATGGTCGGCGTGATGGTCGCCAGATAGCGCTCGTATTGCGCGAGAAAGGCCTTCACCGTGGGTGAGCGCTGGCGCTTAGGTAGCTCGGCGCACTGGTCGAGCAGGCGGGCGAGCCCGTCGCGCGACAACAGTGCGAGCACCAATTCGAGCGCCAGATCCGCCTGGAAGGCGGGTACGCCCTGCTTGCGCAAGAAGCCCGTGAGGTAGGCGGTGGAGGGGTAGGGCGTGTTGAGCTGCGTCATCGGCGGGATCAGCGACAGCACACGCACGCCGCGGATGGCGGCGGCTTCCGCCGCGCCTGTCAGTGCCGGGGTGACGTTCTGGATCGCGATCTGCACAGCCTGTAACTCCTGCCCGCTCGGGCCAAACGCGGCATTTTACAGGGCAAGCGGCGTGTGCCGGCAGCGGCCGGCCCGATGGCGGGCAGAGGCGTGGGCACTGCCGAAAACCCAGCCCCCAAGTTTTGATTCCTGCCCCGAGATGAATGGCAGCCTTTACGGGGGCAGATCGCTGCGATTGTTCCGTTGTTGTCCTCTCTTGAACCCGGTGTCGCCCGAGCGGGGCCGATGTGCCGCTTGCGGATCTGTTTGTAATGAAAGTCGGTGCAGGTCTTGCGCACCGGGTGTTCTTTTCAATCGGCTCCGCCATGGCTGCGGGCCGGGGCTCGGTGTCGGAATCGCCGTCAGTCGGGGATGAACGTGACCAATGCGGCGTGAGCACTGGGCGGTGGTCCGCCGGTCCATTTCCCGCTTGCATGTCATAGGCATCAACCTATGGTGCCCCCACGGGGGGCCGTGCTTCATGTTGCGGAGGTGCACATGCAAGAACTTACACGCGGGTCGACTAGGACCACTCTTGGCATCTGGATGGCGACGTTGCTCGCCGCGACGACCTTCACGGTTGCCCTGCCTGCTTTTGCCGGGATGGACGATAGCTGGGACTGGGCCGATGACCCAGCCACCAAGAAGCCCAAGCGCAAACTGACCGTCTTCTATGACTTCGACGCGGACAAGGCCACGTTGGGCGACAAAAAAATGAAAGAGGTCATGGATGAGGCCATCGATAACTGGAACAAGGTGAAGGACGACACTGGCTGGGAGTTCGTCAAGGGTGGCACCAAGGATGCTCACGATCTGCGCATCAAGGTCGAGAACATCCCGCGGTTGACCGGGGGCGCGATGGGGGATCCGAGCGGAATCGGCAAGGATAGGCGGCTATCCCAGGCGACGATCACCTTCGATCCGGCGCCGCGCGAAGGCTTCAAGTGGGGTGTGAACGACGACAAGAAGGTGAACCCCGTTCGCGTGGCGATGCACGAGCTCACGCACCCGATGCGCTTGGCGCATCAGGGCGAACTGGGAACGAAGAGCGGCAAGATCAAGGATCCGAGCGACGCGGTCACGGCGGGCGACGACGTCGTCACGCCGTCCAAGGACGACAAGGACGAGGCCAAGAAGATCTCCACCGCGCCGATCAACATCAAGCGCGCGCCTCCCGGCGGCGGCGGCAACGTCAGCCTCGTCGTGCCGGCCTATCCGCTGGAGCTGCCGGTGCCGGTCAAGACACCCAATGCCGAGCTGTCCATTCCGGGCTCCGCGCTGCTCAACAACATCGAGACCACCTTCAGCATCACGTCGATGTATTCGATGCCCTCGCCATTTAGCACGCCTGCCGGCGTCGGCCGGATGATCAAGGGGGTGCATATCGGGCTGACCGGCCTTTCCGGTGTTCCGGAGATCGACCCCGAGGGCTATTTCACCGTCCGGATTCCCTACGAGGATGGGGTCGAGGGAGACGGCTTCCTGATTGAGCTCGCCGATCCGCAGTTTCCCCGCGTGGACGAGTCACTGCTGCGTCCGTTCTTCTTCGATTCGTTGTCCAGCACCTGGAGGCAGGTCAATCCGGCCGCGTTGGGGGGGGCGTATTCCCTCGACACGTTCAACGATATCGCGCAGATCACGCTGCCAACCGGCATGCTCGGTGCCTTTGCCGACCCCTCCGACCCGCTCACCCGAACGCTGTTCATCTCCATCGCACCCGTACCTGAGCCTTCCACGATGGCGCTCCTCGCCGTGGGCCTGGGGGTGATAGGCGGGATAGGCAGGAACCGTCGCCGTCGTCAGTCCGCATAACGTCGAAGCTTGCGGGATCGATGTCGGTTGGGCTGCGCAACGCGCTCGTGCTGCGCAGCCCTGGGGGCCACTGCTGCATGTGGCCCCTGCCCGGACATCGCTCGCCGCCACCCGCCTGGCCCCGAACGCGGTCGCGGTCGCGTCGGAAACGGGCGCTTGTGGCACGCTGGGATGAGTCAGGCCCCGCCTTGCCCGGTGGCCATTTGCGCGGCCACATAATCCAGAAAACAGGCTATCCGTGGCGCCAACGCCGTATTGCGGTAGTACACCGCGTGCACCGACTGGCGCACGTCCGCCGTGTGCTCAGGCAGTACCTGGATCAAGGCACCGCGTTCGCGATCATGCCGGGTCATGAAATCGGCCAGACAGACCAGGCCCGCGCCCGCGAGCGCGAGCTGGCGCAGCGTTTCGCCGCTGGAGGCGCGCAGTGTGGGTTGGGCGGCGTAGTGCTCGCCCAGTGCGTGGCGCAAGGGCCAGGCGTTGAGGCTGTCCGGCTGGGTGAAGCCGAGCAGGCGGTGCCGGGCGAGATCCGCCACCTGCTGCGGCGCGCCGTGCTCGGCCAGGTAGGCGGGGCTGGCCAGCACCCGCAGTGGGTTGCTGCCCAGTGCTCGGGCGTGCAGCGTGGAATCGGCCAGCGTGCCGATGCGGATGGCAACGTCGGTGCGTTCCTCGATCAGGTCGATGATGTGATCGCTCGTGTTCAGTTCCAGCTCGATCTGCGGGTAGACGGCGCAGAAGTCGGGCACCAGCGGCGCGAGCACGTGCAGCATGAACGGGGCGGCGGCATTCACCCGCAGCCGGCCTGCAGGCTGGCTGCGGCGCAGCGCCATCAGTTCCTCGGCATCCTCCACGCTGGCGACGATGTGCCGCGCCTGCTCCAGGAACAGCCGGCCTTCTTCGGTGAGTTCCAGCCGGCGGGTGGTGCGATGGAGCAGCGTGGCGCCCAGCTTGGTCTCCAGCCGTGCCAGCGTGCGGCTGACGGCGGAAACGGTCTGCTCCAGCCGTTCGGCGGCGGCGGTGATGCTGCCGCCATCCACCACGGCAATCAGCGTGGCGAGTTCGTCGAGTGTGGTTTTCATTGTTGATTTTTTTTCAAGTATTTTTTGGTTTTTAGCGGCTTTTTCATCAATGGTCAAAGCCGGACACTGCGGCTTCGTTCACTGGAGCCTTGCCATGCCACTTGCCCTGCTGGCGCTGACCATCAGCGCCTTCGCCATCGGGACGACGGAGTTCGTCATCGTCGGCCTGATACCCACCATCGCCGCCGATCTCGGCGTTTCCGTGCCTTCGGCAGGATTGCTGGTCAGCCTGTATGCGCTGGGCGTGGCCATCGGTGCGCCGGTACTGACTGCGCTGACCGGCCGGGTACCGCGCAAGGCTTTGTTGCTGGGACTGATGCTGCTGTTCACTGTCGGCAACCTGGTGGCCTGGCAAGCGCCAGGCTACGCCTCGCTGGTGGTGGCGCGCGTACTCACCGGCCTTGCGCACGGGGTGTTCTTCTCGATCGGCTCCACCATCGCCACGGGGCTCGTGCCACGTGAAAAGGCGGCCAGCGCAATCGCCACCATGTTCTCCGGGCTGACGGTGGCGCTGGTCACCGGCGTGCCGCTGGGCACCTTCATCGGCCAGCATTTGGGCTGGCGGGAGACCTTCCTGGCAGTATCGCTGCTGGGCGTGATCGCGTTCGTCGCCAGCGCCGTGTTCGTTCCGCGTCACATCAAGAGCAGCCCGCCGGCTTCGGTATTGCAGCAACTGAAGGTGCTGCAACAGCCGCGATTGCTGCTGGTATACGCGATGACGGCGGTGGGCTACGGCGGCAGCTTTGTTGCCTTTACCTTTCTCGCGCCTATCCTGCAGCAGGTGTCCGGTTTCAGCGCGGGCGCGGTGAGCGGGGTGTTGCTGGTCTACGGTGTCTCGGTGGCCGTGGGCAATATCTGGGGTGGCCGGCTGGCCGACCGGCGTGGTCCGATCGCTGCGCTGAAGCTGATCTTCGCCGGGCTTGCTGCGGTGTTGTTCGTACTGAGCGTCACCGCCAACAATCCGTGGCTGGCGCTGGCCACCGTGCTGGCCTGGGGTGCCTTCGCTTTTGGCAATGTGCCGGGGCTGCAGGTCTATGTGGTGCAACAGGCTGAGCAGCACGCGCCGCACGCGGTCGACGTGGCATCGGGCCTGAATATTGCCGCCTTCAACCTGGGCATCGCCGGTGGCGCCTGGGGCGGCGGATTGATCGTGCAGCATCTGGGTTTGCTGCACACGCCATGGATAGGTGGGCTGATCGTGATCGGCGCCTGGCTGCTTACCGCGAGGAGCGGCCGGCTCGATCGCGTCAACCCGGCCTTCGCGCCTGACAAGCCCGCGTTTGCCGCCGCGCATTGAGTTCAGGACCCCTCGACAGGAGCACAGCATGTCCATTCCCGCATTTGGTCTAGGCACTTTCCGCCTCAAGGACCAGCAAGTGATCGATTCGGTGAAGAACGGCCTTGCCGTCGGTTACCGCCACATCGATACCGCCCAGATCTACGGCAACGAGGCCGAAGTCGGCCAGGCCATCGCCGAATCCGGCGTGCCGCGTAGCGAGCTTTTCATCACCACCAAGATCTGGACCAGCAACTTCACGCCCGACACGCTGCTGCCCAGCCTGAAGGAGAGCCTGGCCAAGCTGCGCACCGACGCGGTCGATCTCACGCTGATCCACTGGCCCTCGCCACACGACGAGATTGCCGTGGCCGATTACCTGCCGCTGCTGCTCGAGGCCAAGCGCCAGGGTCTGACGCGGCAGATCGGGGTGTCCAACTTCACCATCCGCCACCTGCAGCAGGCCATCGATGTTGTCGGCGCGGACCAGATCGCGACCAACCAGGTGGAAATCCACCCGTTTCTGCAGAACCGCAAGCTTGCGCAGTTCGCACATGGAGCGGGCATCCACCTCACCGCCTATATGCCGCTCGCCTACGGCAAGGTGATGGAAGACACGCTGCTGCAGCGCATTGCTGCCAACCACGGCGCAACGCCGGCCCAGGTGGCGCTGGCGTGGCTGCTACAACAGGGCTACGCGGTGATCCCGTCGTCGACCAAACGGGCAAACCTGGAAAGCAATCTCGCCGCGCAGCGGCTGCAACTCTCGGCCGAGGAGATGGCGGAAATCGCCGCACTGGACCGGGGCGAGCGCCTCGCCAAGCCGGATTTCGCCCCGGAATGGGATTGATGGCCACGCGGCCTGCTGTGTCGCCTAAGGTGGTGGCACCGGCTGCGTGCCGGTGTCACAGGAGCCGACGATGAACAGACGTTTATGGTGGGTGGCAGCAGGTTTGGGCCTGGCTGCACAACTGGGCCTGGCAGCGGATACCAGCCGGGATGACTTCTTGAAGGAAGCGCGCGAGCGTGCAGGCAAGCTGTTCGAACAGCTCGATGCCAACAAGGATGGCGTGCTGACACAGCAGGAGCGAGATGCCAAGCGCAAGGAGGTGGCGAAGGATAGCAATATGAATCCGTCGCGCCTGCACGGCGACGTCAACCGTGATGAATACTTCGCCAAGGCCGACACCTTGGCCGGCAAGGTGTTCGACCACGCGGACCGTGATCACAACGGCGTGCTCACCTCTGCCGAGCGCAAGCGTGCGCGGGATACCTACCGTACCCGCTTGCAACAGCACCGCATGGACCCCGACGTCGGCGGCGCCTGATTGCCCGATTGATCTGCTTTAAAAAGGCGCCCAAGGGCGCCTTTTTTACTTAACGGAGGGAAGCCAAAGTACGGCTTTGGTCTATCTGGATAACCGATCGACGTCAGCCTGCATTGGGCGCACACCGAATCGAGAAGTCAACATGGTAGTGCTCGTCGTGCCGCACCCAGGGCTTGCCCTTCATGAAGGGGATGTTCCGACGCAGGTAATCGCCACGCGAGGTCGCGAAGAGCATAGGCAGGTATTTGGAATCGAAGATCACCATGGCAATGCCCACTCCGCGAGCACGAGCAGCGGCATCAAGCTGGTACAGATGTTCGCCTATGGCCTCGTAGTCGATCGTGTATTGCTCGTAGCGCCCCCCTGAATCGAATTCGATCCCGTATCCAAGCTTGTTCGCGAACCCAATCGGGAGGCGCGTCGGGGTGCCTGCGCGATCGCGTACCGGAACAAAAAAGTCGACGGACAGGCCGTTCTGATGTGACCGGTGCGGCCTGAAATTCCCGCCCGACTCCCACCCCGTTTCGCCGTACACGAAGTGGACGTTGGCCTCATGGGCAGCAAGCGCGCCATACGCCGCAACAACGATCTCGGCCACTCTCGAATGGACATAGGTGCGCCCGGCGCTCCATCCCACAGAGCTATATGTCTCGAAGTTGGGCCCGGACGGAGGGAGCTGGACCCCTCCTTCCAGGTGTCCGTTTGCAACGGTGCCGAAGCATCTGCTCTCCGAAGCGTGCGCCGCGACCACCGCAAGACCGGCACAAAGAGCGACAAGGAAGGCGGAAGGCTTTTGCATGCAGGCTAAGGGTAGAAGTAACCGGCGCACTTTAGCGCGTCCGGGTTTGACTGAGAGGTTGGGCATCGCGCCGAAGGCGTGGGCCTGAATGATTCGTTAGGGCAGATTGTAGACGGTGATGCCGTAGTCCCGCTCCGGCACGCCAGGGACCAAAAGGCTGAAGTGCTGCCGGCAGGTGCAAGCGGCCACCTCGTCGGTCGGTGAGGAATACTTGGTTCTAATAAACAGCCGCCCGCCTATCCGTTGAACCGCAGCAGATCGCCGCGTTTCGCCGCAGGTCTGGGGCTCGGAGACTTCAACCATGAGTGAGCCGCCCTTCCAGGCTGAGCTGCTGTGCGTTTCCATATCAATGCCACCATTGCAGCTTGGTCCCGGAGTGACGACCACTCCGTCGATAGCAAGCGGCGTGAATCTGAAGTAGATGAAGGGCAATACGACGATAATGCTTAGTGCGATGAACACAGCAGATAATCGCTTCACGGAGGTAAGCCCTAAAGTTTGAATTAACGGCCGGGCGTTAGCCCATCCCGGTTGAATGAAGAGTTAGGCGCCATTTCTGTACGCGCGCCACAAACCTTTACTGCCAATCCCCGCTATTACAAGAAATACTACAAAAGGCAGGGCGAGTGCGGTGAGCCAAAGCGAATAGTGCACACTGGGAAAATCTGATGGGATACCTATGAAGTGGCCCCAAAAATTGATGGCGCCAAGTGACAATGAAATGATGCAGGACAGAAGGATCCCATTAACAGTTTCATTGTGTCGTCCTTGGTGCGCAATAGTAAGGCCGGACAGGAATGCCGCAATATACGGAAGCCAAAGAAATATTTCCGATATTGGGGTGGAAATTGAAATTCCGCAGGCAGGCGCTGCGTACATTGGTCCAGTAATGACACAAAACACTAGAAATCCAAAACCAATGACTCGTACATCCACTTGCATAGCGGCACCTAATTGTTTGACGTGAGGGGCCGCCGAAGCGGAGAAGCCGTGAAGGGTACCTACAAGCGCAGCGTGTGGGCGGTCCCTCTCGACGGAGTTGTTAGCCGCCACGGCTCAGCACTCCGGCAGCAACAATCTCCCCCTTTAGCTCAAGCAATAATCTCGATCCAAGCGGGGCGTTAATTGGGGTTTGAGCTTCGAACATCAGTTCATCATTGCCTCCCGGACTAAGCGAGCGTGCCGATTTGACCACTGCGCTAACAGACTGACCGTTGATCCAGACAGCAACTGCCGATCCCTTGTTCAAGACAGCAGTGTACTTTGATTCGAGCTTGGTCAGAAGATAGAGGTATGCATGTAAAGTTCGGCCCGAAAATTTTTCTAGCGAAACGACTTTTCTGGCCGGTAGCGACAGAGTCTTACTCAATATGGCCTTGGTTCCGACTCCATTTGTGTGCAATTTTGGAATGGATCGGATCGATGCATCATGGAAAACCATCGCTGTATTGCCGCCCATTTCGTACTTGTTCATCAGCTCCCTGACTTCAAACTCTTCTAATTCGACAAGCTCGTTAGCGTCGCGCATCCCTTCAAGCAGAGGCATGTTGACGAACATAACAGACAACGAAGGAACGCCCGCTTGGCGCGCAATGAGAATGTGCTCCCTCGTGATTTGGAGAGGGCCAGAAGCAGCATCGACGACAATAATTGCGTGCCGAGCGCTCTGTGCCGAATTTGCAACTTCTGATGCGGTGGCCCCGCGACTGGGGGTGCCGACTTTTATCCTAGAGCTCTGGCATTCGGCCCCACATTTTTTTAGCACATCTAGGCGTATTTCATCGCCGAGGAAAACAATTTCGTTCGCGACGCTGCTACCAGCGATAAGGCAAAAGACAGTAGCTACGATCAAGGCTTGAAATATGTTCATAGAACCAGAAAAGGCTAACGTTTGAACTAACGGGCGGGCGTTAACTCGTCCCGGTTGAGTGAAGTCTTGGCAGCTTTCCGCAATTGGCTAACAACATCATTCATGGTTAATGATTCAGCCTCTGTTAGCGGCCGTTCGCAATAGGTTCGGCTCAGAAATAGAATTGTATCGCTCCCATCTGGCTCGTTTGTGTAGTCCGGATGGGAAACTATTTCAGATAGCAGTTTGTTCGTCACTGGTGCGACATGAAAATGGCAACTAAAACCGCTAGAAAAATCTAGCTTATAGAAAATAACTTTGCATGGCGCATAGAACGAATGCAGTAATTTCTCAGTATTTTTCAGCACCCAGCCGAGTTCTTGCAGTGCATTAGCACTCAGCTCATGTAAATCACTCTTCGACTCACGAGACGAAACCATGAGATAACCAGGGTGGCGAGCATCTCTGCGGTGGCTGACTAGCCAATGGTCAGTTTCAAAAATGAAATGCTGGTTCATGTGTGGCCCCTAACGTTTGACATGTGAGGCAGCGGCCGGCTTGCCGGGCGATGTCCTCTCGATGGAAGGGCGTCATTGTGCTCATCGCACCATCAGCTTGCGCAGCATGCGGTCCGGACTGGCCAGAAAATCTCTAGTGACCTGGAAGTGCTCAGTGTCTTCGTACGCAACTTGCGAAACGCCGTCTTTGCTGCAGAGATAAATAACCGATTCGGGATACGCCATCAGGATTGGCGAATGAGTGGCAATGATGAACTGAGAGTCATCTTGGGCGAGGTCATGTATTCGTGCCAGGACGGCAAGTTGACGTTGCGGTGACAAGGCTGCCTCCGGTTCGTCAAGGATATATAGGCCTTGGCCGCCAAAGCGCTCTGTCATGAGTGCCAGGAATGACTCGCCGTGTGATTGCTCATGTAAGGATCGGCCACCATATGAGTTGATGACTGGCGGGCTAGGAGCAGGCTCTGCATCGAGGTTCTCGATCTCTGTGGCGACGTTAAAGAAGCTTTCTGCTCGCAAGAAGAAACCATCTCGAGGCCTGCGAAATCCCTTTGCGATGCGAAGGAACTCATGAAGCTCAGAGTGGGAACGCCGAGTGCCGAAGCGGAAATTCCTGGTGCCACCTTCCGCATTGAAACCAAGAGAGATAGCAATGGCCTCAAGCAGCGTTGATTTACCAGAACCGTTCTCACCCACGAAGTAGGTGACTTTTGGGTGAAGGTCAATGCTCTCAAGGGAATGAACGGCTGGAAGACTGAATGGGTAGCGATTGAATGAATCGACCTTCTCGCGACGTAAGGTGATTCGGCTAACGTACTGAGACGAGATCATGACGCCCAACGCCTGAATTAAGCCGCCGCCACGAAGTGGCGGTCGGCTTGAATGAATTGTTAGAGGTCGTCCGGGGAACGAGCAGCATTAGGCTTTCATCTCTAGGTAGGGCCGGAAGCCATCAAGGGTGCCCCATTCAATTGCAATCAAGGCCATGGAAGAACTATCTCGAATCCTTGTCCATCCATCCAGGTGAAATATCTCGCGGTTGAAGCACTGCGCCTCATTGTCCGTAAGCGAGTCAATGGCAAGAGACACTTCCGACAGAGCATCAAGGGTCGTTGGAGCGGCGTAAGTCGCAATCGTTTGCTGGAACTCGCTATATGCGCTGTCAAAGCATTGAATCAGCTTGCAGCACGGGCAGTCGGGTACGGACTCGGCCTGGTCAGCGGCGGGCATCGCAAGGAATTGGAGCTTCTCGCAAAGAGAGAAGAGCGCACGAATCTCTCTCCTATCAGAGCGTGCGTCCCACTCCCAGATGACATCAGTGAACCCGTTGCTCACAAGACCTCTAACGTTAAGTAGTGTCCCTAAAAGACCGGTCGCGGATCGTTTAGGGGTGATAAATGCGCCAGCCATCCGGCTGCCGCGCCTTGTCCCCGCTAGTTTTCGACCGCTACGCCGGGTTTTAGCGACCCTAAAAATCCGAGGTAAACATACCATGGCGGCCGATGCATCGCGTTCACCACGCTGCAGGGCCTGGTCCGTGACCGGGTTCGGGTGTTGCATGACTGCATACGGACCGACGAGGCTTACCTTGGCTGGATTGCTGCATTCAACCGCTTTCACGGCGTGCGCCATCCGTTGGGGGTAAGGCCTAGGTTGCAGTATTTCTAACACACCATGCAGTCTAGCGTCATGCCGCGGCTGCGACCCAGGCGCTAGCCAAATCGGCGGTGTTGTTTTTGTTAAAACAAGATGCTCGGAATCAAATTGCCGGGGCTGGATGAGCTGGCCTGCGCCCAAGAGGCCCAGCGTATACCGGCGGTATTCACGCAAGAGGGAGTGGCGGGTGCACTGACCGCAATGGCTTGGGTATCGTGCGGCCATCCAGCAGGATGAAGCGTCGACACGCTTCGTCGCCCAGCATGGCGCGAAATTGTTGGCATCGAGCATCGTCGGCAAAAAGAGGCGCCCCAAGGGCGCCTCTTTTTCCTGCCGCCTCAGATGAACATGCCGCCCGAGGCTTCGATCCGCTGGGCGTTGATCCAGCCGGCCTCATGGGACAGCAGCAGCGCGATGGCGTTGCCGATATCGTCCGGCAGGCCGACCCGACCCAGCGCGGTCTGGGCGGCGATCTGGGCGTTCAGCTCGCTGTTGTCGCGGACCACGCCGCCGCCAAAATCGGTCTCGATGGCGCCAGGGGCGATCACGTTAACGGCGATGCCGCGCCCGCCCAGTTCCTTGGCGAGATAGCGCGTCAGCACCTCGATGCCGCCCTTCATCGTTGCGTAGGCGGCGTAGCCGGGCAGGGCGAAGCGCGCGAGGCCGGTGGAGACATTGAGGATGCGGCCGCCATCGTTGATCAGTGGCAGCAAGGCCTGGGTGAGGAAGAACGGCGCCTTCAGGTGGATCTTCATCAGCGTGTCGAACTCATCCTCCGTCGTTTCGGCGAAGGTGGCGTAGATGGCGATGCCGGCATTATTCAGCAGGTAGTCAAAGCGTTCGCGGCGCCAGCGCGCCTGCAGCTGTTCGCGCACGGCCGCCGCGAAGGCGGGAAAGGCGCCGCTGTCGGCCACGTCGAGCTGCAGCGCCACGGCCCGGCGGCCCAGTGCCTCGATCTCGGCGACCACCTGCGCCGCTTCGCCGGCTTGGCTGCGGTAGGTCAGGATGATGTCGGTGCCGCGTGCGGCGAGCTTGAGCGCGGCATTGCGGCCGAGGCCACGGCTGCCGCCGGTGATGAGGGCGATCTTGGTCATGATGAGCTCCTGTTCGATGACGCCGGAGGTCCGGCTTGCGATGCAGTGTATTGTTGTGATGGTTGGCGATAAATTGCGCTTATATGGCTAAACTGTTCGAATTGAACGAACAATGAGGTCGGCATGGAGCAACTCGCCGCGATGCGCGTCTACCTGCGGGTGGCGGAGCTTGCCAGCTTCACCCAGGCGGCCGAACAGCTGGGCCTGCCCAAGGCCAGCATCTCGGCGGCGGTGCAGCAGCTGGAGAACCAGCTGGGCGCACGGCTCCTGCACCGGACCACGCGCCGGGTGCAGATGACGCAGGATGGCCAGGCGTATTACGAGCGCTGCCGCGATCTGCTGGCGGACATGGATGAGTTGCAGGCCATGTTTCAGGCGGGGGAGGGGGATCTGACGGGGCGGTTGCGGGTGGATTTGCCGGCGGCCAGCGCGCGCATGTATGTGCTGCCGCGCCTGCCGGAGTTCCTCGCCGCGCATCCGCGCATCGAGCTGGAGCTCTCCAGCACCGATCGGCGGGTGGATCTGGTGCGCGAGGGCTTCGATTGCGTGATGCGGGTGGGGGCGCTTGTCGATTCCAGCCTGATCGCGCGGCGCCTGGGGCGCTTCGAGATGGTCAATTGCGCCAGTCGCGATTACGTGGCGCGTTACGGCCGGCCCGGCACGTTGGCCGATCTGGCTCAGCACCGGCTGGTGCACTACGCCGCGACGCTGGGCGCCAAGGTGGCGGGCTTTGAGTACGTAACCCCTGGCGGGGTGGCCTTACTGGCGATGGCTGGGGTGATCACAGTGAACAACTCCGAGGCCTACCAGGCCGCATGCCGTGCGGGCCTTGGCATCATCCAGCTGCCGCGGGTCGGCGTAGCGGATGGCTTGGCGAGCGGCGAGCTGGTGGAGTTGCTGCCGGACTGGCGCGCCGAGCCGATGCCGGTCTCGCTGCTTTACGCCAACCGCCGCCACCTGCCGCGGCGGGTGCAGGCCTTCATGGCCTGGCTGGCCCAGGTGATGGCGCCTTATCTGCAGTCGGATGACGATCAAGCCGCTTCGGGCTGAGCAGCTCGGCCGGCCATTGGCCTCAGGCTGCGGCGCGCCGCATGCGCTAAGGTGGCGATATCATCGTTCGCGATCTGGCCATGCTGCTTGCCCTCTCTAACCGTTGGATGCCAGGTCTTGCCGAGCTGATCCACTACCAGCGGCAGCACTGGCGCGCCGATCTGCAATCGGGCATCTCGGTGGCGGCGGTGGCGCTGCCGGTAGGCATCGCCTATGCCCAGCTCGCCGGGCTGAGCCCTGTCGCCGGGCTCTACAGCTCCATCGCGCCCATGGTGGTGTATGCGCTGGTGGGATCGTCGCGGCAGCTGATCGTGGGGCCCGATGCCGCCACCTGCGCCATGATCGCCGCCACGCTGGCGCCCTTGTCGGTGGCGGGCACCGCGGAATACGAGTCGCTGGCGATCACCTTGTCACTGCTGTGCGCGGTGTTCTGCCTGCTGGCCAGCCGCTTTCGCCTGGGCTTTCTCGCCGATTTCCTGTCCCGACCCATCCTGGCCGGGCTGCTCAATGGCGTGGCGATCAGTATTGTCATCAGCCAGCTCGGCAGAATCACGCGGCTGAAGCTGCCCGGCAATGACGTGATCAGCCGCTTGTTGTCGCTGGCGCAACAGCTGCCGGACATACACTGGATCACCCTTGCGCTCGCCGGCGCGACCATCGCCATCTATGCGCCGCTCAAGTACCGCTGGCCTCGCGGCCCGGCAGCGCTGGTTGCGATGACGACGGTGACCGCGGCGAGCTATCTGTTCGAGCTGTCGCGCTATGGCGTGGCGGTGGTCGGCGCGTTGCCATCCGGCCTGCCGCATTGGGTCTGGCCCAGCCTGCCACACGATCTGTTGGGCACGCTGGTGCCCTCGGCCGCGGCGCTGGCGCTGGTGTCGTTCAGCAGCGGCATGCTCACCGCGCGCAGTTTTGCGGTCAAGAACGGCTACGAGATCGATGGCAACCGCGAATTCCTGGCGCTGGGCGCAGCCGATATTGCAAGCGTGCTCAGCCAGGGTTTTGCCGTGGCAGGTTCCAGCTCGCGCACACTGGTGGCCGATGTAACGGGCGGGCGGACCCGCATGGTGCCGCTGATCGCTGCTGCAGCATTGCTGCTGTCGCTGTTCCTGCTGACCGATATCCTCGCCGCGCTACCGGTGGCGGCGCTGGGCGCCATCCTGATCGCGTTCTCGATCAGCCTGATCGATATGGATGGCCTGTTGGGGTTGCGCCGCTACAGTCGCGCCGAGTTCAAGATCGCGCTTGCCACCGTGATCGGCGTGGTGCTGTTCGGTGTGATGTCCGGCATCCTGCTGGCGGTGGCACTCGCCTTGCTGCGCTTCCTGATGCAGATGGCGCGGCCATCCGAGCAGCTCTTCGGCGTGATTGCTGGTCAGGGCGGGTTGTACGAGCTGGCGCACTACCCGGAGGCCAAGCCGATTGCCGGCCTGTTGATCTACCGCTTCGAATCGCCGCTCACCTTCTTCAATGCCGATTATTTCCGCCAGCGCCTGCTGGCCTTGGTGGCGGAGCACGCACCGCGCTGGGTGGTGATCGATGCGGTATCGATTGCCGAAGTCGACCTGACCGGTGCGCTGGCGATCAGGGCGTTGCAAAAAAAACTGGCCGAATCGTGTATCGAACTGGTGATCGCCGGCCGTACCGCGCAGCTGATGGAGTGGCTGGCGCATAGCCGGATCGATCCGGCCAGCACCGGCCTTCATTTCTATCCATCGCGCCAGGCGGCGCTGGCGGCGTTCCTGGCTTTGCCTACGGCGGCGGCACCGGATCAGAGCTAGCATTTGCCATACGCTTACATCGGCGCTGCATAGGCAGCGCCATTGTGGCGATCCACCGTCGCAAGCTGGGATAAAAACGATTTAGCACATCGTAATCCGCTTATTTGCTGTCTAATTTCTTTCTTAAGAAGAAAATATTTCCGTGCATCAATGCCTCAGCAGCCACAGGGGGTTGCATTTGAGGAGCATGGCAATGAAGCAAATATGGTCTGCTGTGGCGCTGCTCGCGGTGACGAGCTCGGCGCATGCGGCGTTCAGTGATTACAGCCGTTGGTTGACTTTGACGGAGTGGAAAGTCGAGCAAAGCAATGTCACGGGCACCAGCGAGCTGTTTACCTTGAACGGTCGCCAGTACGAGCGTTTCAATCTCACCATCTTACCGACCGCTATAGAGTATTGGCCCATTAAGACCTTCACCCTGCGGGGTAGTCTGTCCAACCAGGCATTTCTGACGCACTTGCGCCTTGGTGAGTTGACGTACGTGATAAAGCGCGACTACCACGACGGCACTGATCCCGAAATTGGCGTCTCTCTCTCGACTACTACCATCAGCTTGGCGGCCGGGAATACAGCGTGGGCAAACTGTTTGAGACCGTCTACGCAGACCCCCTCTTCGAGGCTACGACCGAAACGCGGCCCTATTTGTACACGCAGACTTTTCAGGGCGCATTTGGCGGGCCGGAGCAAGTCTTTTACAGTTCGTTGAAAGCCTGGCAGATGGGCTGCTGCAACTCGTTCACCGTACCGGAAATCGAGCTCTCCTTCGTGGCGAACCCGGTGCCGGAACCGGAGACCTACGCGCTGATGGGAACGGGCTTGCTCGCTGGCTTGTTGGTGCGCCGGCGCCAGCAGGTTGGGAAGTCGCATCGTGATGAGGTGCGAGCATGATGAAGCCGATGATTGCCGCAATGGGCCTGTTGTTGGCTACCCAGGCGTATGCGCAGTTCTCCGATTACCAGCGCTACCTGACCGTTTCGGATGGCGCGTCGTTTAGCGGTGACAGTCAACGGGTGCGGTACGAAGGGCAGCTTTTCGAGTCTTTCACCCTGAGGTTTGATCTGACTGCCGCTGGCAGAGCAACAAAACGATATTGGCCAGCAGCTGACGTTTGGTCTGAACCTGAAGCTGTCCGACCAAGCCTTTCTGGAGCGAATATACATCTCGGCTGCACGCGCCGACATCCACGTGGACATGCCCCCCAACACCCCAGATATGTCTCATTATCCCGGTGTGGCAAATGGTGATGTCACGTTCGTGTCGCAGCTTGGTACCCGAAAACGGACGGTGGATTTCTCCGGTACAACGCCAGTAGGGTGGTCGTCATACACGCTGGTGGCGGTAGCTACAGCCTTGGTCGATCTTACGATAGTCGGACTCCGTGGGAACCCTATACGCTCGACTACCAGCAACACATACAGCTGGATCAGATGGGCTGGAGTTGGAGCCCGGGTGCTGCGCAGCTCAATTTCCTTGTGCCGGTGGCCCCAGTGCCCGAGCCGGAAACCTATGCGCTGATGGGGATCGGCGTACTGGCGCTGGTGCTGCGCCGGCGTCGAGCCACGAAGTCCTAGTTGATAGGGGGCGCTATCGCACCCGCTATTCGCTCGTGCCGATGCTGCGTATCCGCGAAATCGCAGCCGGCAGCGATCAATGCAGGATGGCTGCAGGGCCTTGCGCCAGCGGCACTTTGCCAGTCTTGAGCGTCGGCGGTGGCGTGATGCCCATCGAGACATAAATGCTGGTGAGCTTGTCCACGCCGATCTGCGCCGGGCGGATCCATTCGCACGGCACATAGAGCAGGCCGCCGCCGATGGGCACCGGCGCGGTCGGCACCAGGATCGCCTGGTACGGCCTGCCTTCCAGCTCTACCGGTTCCGGGTTGGGCATCAAGGCCAGCACGGCGACGCCGTCGCCGCCGAAGAAGCACCAGACCGGCGCCATGGCGCCGATATCCGCTTCCTGATTCTGGTCCAGCAAGCCGACGAAGCGATCTGCCAGGTTGTAGAGGTTGCCGATCAGCGGGATGCGGCGCAGCGTCTTGTCCACCAAGGCCGCGAGTGGGCGCTTCAGGCCGGATTGCACGGCGAGGCCCAGCGGGTAGATGGCGGCGATCAGCAACAGCGTGCCGAAGAAGTAGGCAAGGTAGGGGTTGCTGGCAAATGGCGTACCCAGAAGGCCGAACAGCTTGCCGATCAGGCTGCCTGGGCCGATGAGCTGGTTGAGCAGGCTGATCACCCAGCCGATCAGCGTGAGGGTGAGCGCAAGCGGCAGCAGGGCGATCAGGCCGGCGAGCCAGGTGGTGAGGATGGATCTGAAGCTGTGTTTGAGCATGATGGCCAAATGAGGGGCGGTTACGGCGCATGATAAAGCGACGATCTGACGGTGTGATGTGGAAATTGCCCTCGCGATATCGGGATTGGGCAACAACGACGGTCGCGCTACCGTGCAGCCGCCACTGGAGCGGCAGCCCGTTGCAGGTCTATGGCCAGCCGGTAGGCCGCTGTGTGATCGACTGCGCTCCCAGCCTAGCAGCGAGACCGGGATCGGCATGCGGGCCGATCTGGCTCGGCTGGTGACGCAAGCGTTGCCGGCCATACCGGCGGCTCACGGGCGGTAAACGGCGTGGGCAGTGCATTCTGCGCGATCACTGCCGCGGGCAGCGATAAACCGCTCAACGCGCGCCGTAGACCATGTGCTCGGCGAAGCCGCGCCTGAGCGGCGCCGCCTGGTCCAGCGCCAGCAGCCCCAGGCTGCGGCCATGCTTGAACAGCGGGCCGGGTTTGTCGAACAGCGTGATCAGGCTATCGGTGAACGCAGTGACGAGGCCGGCGTCGCGCCGGCGCAAGCGGGCGTAGCGCGCCAGCGTGGCCGTCTCACCCACATCGTGGCGCGGCGTGGCGGCCAATACATCGGCGAGCACCGTGGCGTCGCGCAGCCCCAGGTTGAGGCCTTGTCCGGCGACCGGGTGCAAGGTCTGCGCGGCGTTGCCGATCAGCACCACGCGGCGGTCGGCCACGCTGTTCACCGTCTTTAGCGCCAGCGGAAAGCTGACCCGAGGGCCGACCGCGGTAAACCCTGGCACACGGCCGGCGAAGCGTTGGCCGACTTCAGCGATGAAATCGTGATCGGACAGCGCCAGCCGCACCTGGGCATCGGCCGGGTTCTGCGTCCACACCAGTGTGTAATCGTCGCCGCGCGGCAGCAAGGCCAGCGGGCCGTCGTCGGCAAAGCGCTCGTAGGCGATATGGCGGTGCGACGCGGACGGGGTCAGCGTGGCGATGATCGCGTGCTGGTCGTACGGCTTCACGGTCTGGCGGATGCCGGCCAGCGTATCAACGAGCTTGCCGCCGTCGGCGAGGATGGCGAGGCGGCAGGTCAGCTGCCGCGGCCCGGCCTCGGTGGCGATGCTGAGCTCGGCGTATCGGGCCAGCTGGCGGATGCCGGTGACGGGAGTGCCGAGCGACACACGTGCCGATCCGGCCTGCAGTCGTTCCAGCGCCAGCTGCGCCAGCGCCGCGTAGCCGATCACGTAGCCGAGTGCCGGCAGCTTGATCTCGGCGGCGGACAGCTCGGCGCGGCCCAGCGTATCGGCCTGCGAGACCAGTACTTTTTCGATGGCGGTCGGTGCCAGCCGTGCTTCGTCCCACAGCCCGACGCGATTTAGCGCTTCGCGGCTGGCGTGTGACAGCGCCAGCGCGCGGGCATCCTGGCCGATATCGCGCTTCGCTTCGAGCACGAGCACGTCGTGGCCGGCCGCAGCCAGCCGCAACGCCACCAGCGCGCCGACCGGGCCGCCGCCGACGATGGCGATATCGACATGACCGGGCAGGGTGCTCATGCGGCGACATCCCGCATCAGCGCCTCGATGCCGGCAACATCGCGCGGGCAGCCGTCGGTGAGCACCTCGTTGCCGCTGGCGGTGATGACGACATCGTCCTCAATGCGCACGCCGATATGTTCGAACTCGGCCGGCACATTGTCGGCAGGTCGGATATAAAGGCCGGGCTCGATGGTGAACACCATGCCGGCTTCGAGCTGGCGCCAATCGCCGTTCTGCTTGTAGGCGCCGGCGTCGTGCACATCGAGCCCCAGCCAGTGGCCGGTGCGGTGCATGTAAAACTGGCGATAGCTCTCGCTTTCCAGTGCCTCGCTGAGCGAGCTCTTCAGCAGCTTCAGATCGATCAGGCCCTGCGCCAGCACGGCGACGGCCGCGTCGTGCATCGCGTTCCAGGGCTTGCCGGGCAGTGCTTGCTGCATGGCGGCGGCGTGCGCGGCCAGCACCAGCTCGTACACCGCTTTTTGCGGGCCGGAGAAGCGGCCATTCACCGGGAAGGTGCGGGTGATATCGCTGGCGTAACCGTCGAGCTCGCAACCGGCGTCGATCAACAGCAGATCGCCATCCTGCATCTGCCGGTTGTTCTCGACGTAGTGCAGCACGCAGGCATTGGGCCCGGAAGCGACGATGCTGGTGTAGGCCGGAAAGCGGCTGCCCTGGCGGTAGTAGTCGTGCAAGAGCTCGGCTTCGACCGCGTACTCCATCATTCCCGGGCGCGTCGCGCGCATCGCGCGCACGTGCGCAGCGGCGTTGATGCTGCCTGCGCGGCGCATCACGTCGAGCTCAGCCTCATCCTTGAACAAGCGCAGCTCGTTGATGGCGTCGCGAACGTCGACGATCTCGCGCGGCGCGGCCACGCCGGCGCGGGCCTGCGAGCGCACCGCGTTCAGCCAGCCGGCGACGCGCGCGTCCCAGGCGGCATCGATGCCGAACGGCGTATGGATGCGCGGCTGATTGGCGATCAGCTTGACGAGCTCGGTGTCGAGGTCGTCCCAGCTGTAGGTGCGGTTGAAACCGAAGGCCTCGCGCGCGGCCTGGGGCCCGTAGCGGTAGCCGTCCCAGATCTCGCGTTCCAGGTTCTTGTCACGGCAGAACAGCACCGCTTCGAACTCACCGCCTTCCTTCACCAGCAACACCAGCACGGCCTCGGGTTCGGTGAAGCCGGTCAGGTAATAGAAGCTGGAGTCGAAGCGGTAGGGGAACTGGGTGTCGGCGTTGCGTGCGAGTTCTGGCGCGGTCGGCACGATGACGATGCCGGGTGCGAGCGTAGCGGTAAGCCGGGCACGGCGGGACTGGAAGGGGGAGATCTGCTGCGCGGCGGGCATGCGGGCTTTCCTGAGTGGGCTGTTCTGATTATACGGCTGCCTTGTTCCGCGGGCAGCCGCCCGGGTGCTTGGCGATGCGTCGCCCGGCATGGGCGCATCTATTACTTATTGCGTGTCTTGTGTTGTTAGACAGTTTTTTGAAAAGACTTATAAATTGTTGCTGTCCATACGCTGATCGCCTGCTTTGCCGCATTGACGAGGGCAATTGTAGTATCCGGGCAGACTTCCACTGCGCTGTTTCGGGTTGAGCCTGCTCCTCGATCTTCGCTTCACAACTGGCAGGGCTCAGCCGCAGGGCAAGCGGGGGAAGTTATTCAGTCAACCGGGGCCGGATTAAGAGCGGCTAACAAAACCCTGCTGGCGACGTCGCACTCACCTGCCGTACGCCATGTACTGTCTGCGCGTGAAGGAAGTCCGAGTTATCGCCTTTCAGGGCGTTTCGCGCTTCTGGCCAGAACCGCTGCGCGGGTTTTGTGATCAGCTCCTAGCTGCCTGTTACCTCAAGCGTAGGCCCACGCCAATCTTGGATTGAACGGGCTCTAAAGGAGACGCCATGACTTCCCGCATCAAGCCACTCTTGATATCAGCGCTTTTCACGCTGCTGGCTGCAGGCTGTACAACCATCCATCAAATGGATGGCACCCAGATGAAGATCGTGACCCTCCCGGATGGCATGTCGGAGGAGATCGCCAATGACATGCGCGCCGGAGAAAAGGTCATATTCAAGATCCCCAAGGGGCAAAGCGTTCCGGTAAAGGTATCGATCGACCTGCCTACCCTCAAGTTGGAAAACGGAACGAATAATGCGGTTTTTGCTCAGGATGTATTCATGATCGTGAGCCCGACTGGTTTGAGGATCAGTCCAGACGCGCAACGCTGGGCCGCTATCGAAGATTTCGAAGCAATCAAGACCCTGTTTGAGCTTCCCCCAGGACGGGTCGCTTTTGGCTTCCACGCCAACAAAGAGGAAGGGACGTTTTTCGCTTTGCAGATTGAAAGCAAGCGCTAAGCGCCTGTTCAAACCCTTTTCGCGGACTGGCGCGTGCTGATCGAAGTGCGGGGGCCGCGCAGTAGCGCCGCCTGCGATGCAGCCAGAACGGGCTTCGCGCCCGTAGGTTGCATCGCCCAGTCGGCAACGTCTACTTCAGCCGGTAGAAGCGCTGGGTTTCCTCGGCACCGGTCGCGTAGCGTTCCAGTTTGTCGCCGACCACCTGGTCGATCTTGTTCAGGCGATCGTTGGGGGCAGGGTGGGTGCTGAACATCAATTGCACCGTACCGTCGGCCGGGTTGATCGCCGAGAGCGCCTGCAGCACCGAGACCAGCGCATACGGGTTGTAACCGGCACGCGCGGCCAGCGCCATGCCGCGGATATCGGCCTCGTACTCGTCGTCCTTGTCGAGGCCGCGCACGAACACTTCGGACATGCCCGAGAGCGCATTGGCGCCGATCTGGCGCGCGGTATCGCCCTGCTTGTAGCTGGCGAAGCCTTGCAGTGCGTTGCCCATGGCCTCGCGGCCCTTGCCGGCCTGGATGGCACGGATATGGTGATGCAGCAGCACGTGGCTGATCTCATGCGCCAGCACGCCGGCCAGCTCGGCCTCGTCGTTCAGTTTCTGATAGAGGCCGCGCGTGATCAGGATGGTGCCGCCCGGCGTGGCGAAGCCATTGACGTTCGGGCTGTCGATCACGCCGAAGCGCCAGCTGAGATTCGGCGCTTCGGAACGGCTGGCCACCCACGCGCCGACCTGGTTCACGTAGCGCTGCAGCGCGGCGTCGTTCACCAGCGGCGCCGCGCCCAGGAGGTTGGCGGCCAAGCCGTCGCCGATGGCCGCTTCTTCCTTGGGGCCTATGGTGCGGTTGGCATCGATGGTGTTCTGCACGGCGCCAGACACGGCGTTCACGAGGTCCGGGTTCTTGTTGAGCTCGTCGACGAGCTTGCCCAGGTCCAGGGCGTGAGTCAGCGGCGCGACCAGCAAGGTCGCCAGGGCGAGGGAGATCAGGTTCTGTTTCATGGCGGGCCTCACGGACGGCGGTTCATCGGTGAAGTCGCATCGGTATTGCTGCCGCTGGCGCTCCCCCGGGTGTAGGCCACGTAGGGCACGCTCTGCGCACCGAGCCCGGCCTGGCGGGCGCTGCTCGTGGCACTGCCGCTGCTCACCTGATACTGCTTGAGCTTGTCGAGCTCGGCGAAGTTGGGCTTGGCATTCTCGATCTGCTCGGCCGACAGTCCCTTCACGCCGGTGGTCACCGTGGTGCCGGACGAGCCGGTGGTGATCACCTTGCCCAGCGTGCCGAGCCCGCCGCCGCCGCCACTGCCTGCGCTGCCGGTGCGCACGTTCAGGAGTTTCACCCAGCCGCTCTGGCCGCTGGCGGTCTTTACCTGCATCCACGCGCCCTTGCGGGCGACGATGTTGAGACGGCTGTTGGCCGGCAGCTCGCTGACGGTGGCGGCGTCGAGCAGCGGCTTTTGCTTGAGCGGTGTGGCGCGGATCAGCGTGCCGCTGTCGGCCCAGCTTGCGCCGGCGGCGATCAGGCCAGCCAGCGCCAGTGATATCCAGTGTTGTTTCATTCCGATGTGTCCTCGTTGCGCGCCGAGACAGCGCGCGGTTCCAGCAACTGTACCGCTTGGCCGCGACCCTTGACGTGATGCTGGCCACGGTCGATGAAGTCAAAGCGCTCGCCGCAGGCGTCGCGTGTGGCCTGCGACACCAATACCCGGGCCACGCCGCGGGTTTCGCCCTCGATGCGGCTGGCGAGGTTCACCGTGTCACCGATGGCCGTGTAATCGAGCCGGGCCGACGAGCCGATGAAGCCGACCACGGCGGGCCCGGTGTGGATACCGATTCCAATGTCAAAGTCGGCGCCCAGTTCAGTCAGCTCCAGCTTGAAGGCGTCGAGCTCGCGCGACATCTCGAGTGCAGCGGCGACCGCGTGTTCCGCGTGCTTCGCGTCGTTCACCGGTGCACCCCAGAATGCCATGATGGCATCGCCGATGAATTTATCCAGCGTGCCGCCGTGGCGGAAGATCACTTCGACCTGCCGTGAAAAATAACGATTGAGCAGCGCGACGATTTCCTCGGGTGGCCGCGTCTCCGACAGCGTGGTAAAGCCGCGGATGTCGGAGAACAGCACCGTCACCTGCCGGCTTTCCGCGCTGCGATTGGGGTCGAGCTCTCCCTGATCGATCAGATCCTGCACCACGCGGTGATCGAGGAATCGACCGAACAGTTGCACCGCTTGTTCCCGGCGCGCCTTCTCCGCCAGATAAGCGATCAGTGCGGCCAGCCAGAAGTAGATCCAGCCCCAGGCCAGCGCGCCGATCAACGGCCAGTAATGATGGGTCTTCAGCCCCAGCCACATGGCGGCGAGTGCTACGGCGCTGGCCCCCGCGAGCGCGAGGCCCAGCCACAGCGTGTTCACGCCGCGTTCGAACCCCAGCCAGCACAGTGCGGCAAGCAGTACGGCCAGCGCCGCGAATGCCGGGCGCGGCAGCTCGCTGAGCCAGTCGCCACGCTGCAGGTTGTCGATGGCGGTGGCGAGGATTTCCACTCCGGGGAAGGTCTGCGACAGCGGGGTGGGGCGCAGATCCTGCAGGCCGGGGGCGGCGGTACCGATGACGACGATCTTGCCGGCGAATTCATCCGCCGCGCGCTTGGGGGTACTGCTATTGGCATCCAGATAGATAGCGGCGAACGGTACATGGGCGTGGGGCCGCGTCCAGTTGAGCCGGACCCGCTCGCCCACAGGCACGCTCCAGCCGGCGTCGCGGGCGATGCGCGCCGGCAGCGAGGGGATGGACCAGCCATCGACCTGGCGTACGACGAGGTAATGGCGGCCCATGCCGTCGTGGTCTGCGTCGAAGTTGATCAGCCCGCCACGCCAGGTCTCGGGTGGCAATACCGTAGGCAGCAGCAGCGGCGGGTTGGCCTCGGCGTTGGCGATTGGTCCTGGCGTGATGCCGAGCGCGGCGGGGAGGGCCTTGAGCGGGCTGCCGCTACCGTCGTTCAGCAGCACATAGGGAAAATAGAGATTGCGGTGCTGCAGCGCGGTGTCGCGCAGCAACGCGTCGCTGTCCGGGCGGAAGGTGTCGGCCTCGTTGAACAGAATGTCGAACACGATGGCACGCGGCCGCTGCGCCGCAAGGATCTCGATCAGCTCGGCATGGATGGCACGCGGCCAAGGCCAGCTGCCGGCCACCTCGTTCATCGCTTCCAGACTCTTCTGGTCGATGTCGACGATGACGATATCGCTGCTGGCTGGACGCGACGCCGCATGCTGGCGCAGCAGCACGTCGCCGCCTCGGTCGTCGAGCGGGCGCGTGACGTTAAGCCAGCCGTAGTCGAGCCCGATCAGGGCGATGATCAGCAGCAGCAGGGCAAGGTAGCGGCGGCGGGTGGACATGGATGGGCCGGAAGGTGCGGATAGCCGCCGTTATAGCATGACGGCGGCGTGCAGCGCCGTGAGCCGGCGCCAAAACATCACGGCGCCCTCGTGGGGCGCCGTGATGGCTTCAAGCCGCGACGTCAGCGTGCGGCTTAAGCAGTCAGTTGCAGCAGCTTCTCGAACGCCTCATCGAACAGCTTGAGGCCTTCGCTTTGCAGCTGCTCGCCGACGATGTTGAAGTCAAAGCCCAGCTTGCGCAGGGTGACCAGCGCCTGGATGGCTTCGGCCGTACCGGTTTCCAGGCGGGCCGCAGCCTCGCCATGGTCACGGAAGGCATCGAGGGTGGCATCGGGCACGGTGTTCACGGTGTCCGCGCCGATCAGCTCTTCCACATACATGGTGTCGCGGTAGGCCGGGTTCTTGGTACCGGTCGACGCCCACAGCAGACGCTGC
>NZ_JANBVF010000040.1 GCF_024437655.1 Chitinolyticbacter albus | reverse complement strand
CGGGTTTATTTGTTAAGCGCGTAGTTAATCGTCCGGGACTGGACATCTATGCTGTCCAGCCAGCCAAAACGGTACAAAACAACATAAATCTAGATAGTGAAAATTTCCAATGCGATCCAATTTCAGACAGGGAGTGCAGCCAAAAAATATCCAATTCAACAAAAATCAGTATCGACATACTAAAATACAATATGAAGAAATTGCAATTCCTATGGATAAAAACATTTTTGTACTATTTGGTGGCATCTTTGATATTGGGACTAATAACAATATTTTCAGTTCGCCGGATTATTTGCGGCTTCAACAACAAATAAAACAAAAGCCTGAACAACCACGCAAGACCTAACACTTCAATCAATAGGGACTAGCTAAATCTCACCTGTTATTTTAAACATTAAAACACCGAGCTTAATCTGATGGCAGATGCAATTGATAAAAATGGAAGGCGGGTCAATATCGGCACAAAGGTCCGCCTTATTTGCCTATCAGGTCAGTGGCTTGACGACCTCCCTGCCGATGAGAAGAAAAATATTCTTTCGTTGATCGGCGAAATTTTTGAGGTCGAGGAGATCGATGAGTATGGCCATCCTTGGGTTAGAAAATCATGGCCAAACGACGAAGAGGGAGCTTGTAGATCCCATTCAATCGCACTTGATCCAGATGAGATGGAGCTTGTTGAAAATACGCTCTAACCGTTTGCCTCAAGCGCAAGGTTGCCGACCTCAGCCTAGACAAACAGATGCTGCAGGAAGTCATCCAAAAAAAGCTGTGAAGCCGGCTCGCAAGCGCGAGCTGGCCAAATTCCTGATCGGCGCCTATCGCGTCAGCATTCGCCGCGCCACCGCGGTGATTCGGTTGCGGCAAGCCACCTATTGCTACCGCCCCAGGCCACGGGACGACCGTGCCGAGCGGCAACGCGCATCCGTTATGGGGCACAACGTATCCATGTGCTACCGCGGCGTGAGGGGTGGCTGATCAATCACAAAAAGACCTACCGGATTTACTGCGAGGAAGGTCTGAATCTGCGGCGCAAGCGGCCAAAGCGCCGCGTGGCTGACCTTCTCCCGAAATTCCATGCCGGGACGGCGATAAGCTGTCCTTGCCGCAAAAAAAACCCCGCCTCGCCTTGCTAGGGCGGGTTTGTCTGCGGGCTCAAGCCGTTCACTTGGTGAAGCGTTGGCGTTTGCCGCACTTTTTCCGTTGTCTCACTTCAAATGCTGCGAATACAGCGACCACGGCCAGGGCCAATACTTCGATGAGCAATATCGAGCCGGCCGGTAGATCACTGGTGCTGGAGTGGACCGACTGTTCGGACGACGCGTTGGTATTCAGTTCGTTCATTTATTACTCCCTCGCCGAGTCCATCGCTCCGGCTTTTATTTATTTTATTCCTTTATTCAAAGACTTACCTGTTCCACAAAGACAGCCTCCATCAGAAAAGCCGAATCATTTTTCAACAAATATTGAAATAATTTCGTCACATTAATGTCAGCGATACGTGATCCCTTCCGGACCGTTCTGAGCGCCAGACTGGAATGCAGCAGCCCTGGTCCAGGACCAGGGCTTTTCGTCTCCGGCAAGCCGGTGCGCTAGCGCTCAGAACTTCACCTTCACGCCTATCATCGCCTCATAGCTGCGGCTCTCTGCCCCGTCCAGCGACTGCTGATAGCCCAATGTGCCCGTCACCGTCGCGTCCTCGTTCACCTGGCGATCAAAGCCCAGGTTGATCTCGCCCCAGGTGCCGGTCATGTCGACCACGAAGGGGATGTAGCCGTCGGCGGACGAGAAGCCGGTGCTGGGCTTGCCCTTGAATTCATGCCAGATACTCGGCCGCAGCCAGCCGTTGGTGCGCAAGGGCTTGCCGTTGTCATCGAGACGGAACCAGTCCTGGTGCAGCCGCACCCCCAGTCGCCCGATCAGGCTGTCGATTTCATCAAAACGCACCACGGCGGCGTCATCATGGGTGTCGCGCAGCTTGGCTTGGGTATAGATGAGTTGTGCCTGCGGTTCGAGATAACGCCGCTTTTCCGCGTTGATCAGATAGGGTCTGCCAGCCTCCAGCGAGGCAGTGATGCCGTATCCACGCGTCTGCAGTGCAGCCATCTCGTCCGGCAGGGCTTCAACCTTGAAGCGGTTGAACTGCACGACGCCATCGAGGTAGGCGCCCTGTTCCCAGAAGTGGGTCCAGTAGCCGCCCAGTCCCCAGCCGCGCAAGGCGTCGGTGCCGGCATGGCGGCCGTCGGTGTGCATCAGGTCGCCGTCGATGCGGCCGTAATGCGCAGACAGGCCTGCCTGGTCGATGCTGCCGTCAGTGTCTTCGCGGCGATACAGGTCGACCCCAAGCTGCACTGCCTGCAGCGTGTAATCGGTATCGAGCGCGCCCAACGCATCCTCGCCTGCACGGTAGATCACCCGGCCCCAGGCGAGCGATGGCCCCTCTTGCTGGTCCTGCTCTGGCAGCGGATCGGCGGTACGGCGGCGCGCTTCACCAATGCGCTCGTGCAGGGTATCGACCAGGGCACCGCTGTAGAGCAGCGCCAGCGCCGGGATACCGCTGTAGAGCGATGTTTCCGGCCGGTAGTTCGGTTGCTGCGGCGGGGTCGGCGGCACCGGGGTGGGATCGATCGTGCTGGGATTGATCGGCGGTACCGGCGTGGGCGAGATCGCATCGGTGGTCGAGCGCAAGTACCAGGCCTCGCCATTGCTGTCGTCAAGGCTGGCACGGTGCAGCGTGTATTCATAGGGGCCGGCCTTCACCCGGTTGAGCAGCCGGAATGCGCCCAGTTCGGTCGCGCCGCCATTGATTGCATCGACCACCTTGATGCCATTACCGGTCGTCAACGCGCCGGCGCCGCCGCTGTTTTTGATCCGCAGATTGGTGCTGCCGTCCGCCTTGCCGCCGTCGATCACCAGCTGATCCGATGGCGAAGCATCGTCGAACAACCAGGTGTTCAGTGCCACCGTGCCGTTGTCGCCCAGGTAGTCGGTGACGGTCAGCGTCTTGTAACGGCCACCGCTGGGGGCGCTGAAGTCGATCAGGCTGCCGTTGTTGGTGAGCGTGCTCAAGCGCGAGTTGCCGGTCAGTTGCCAGATGCTGGTATCGCGCATCGTCACGGCGGAGTGGCTGCCGGCCGCGGTGCTCGCCGCGCCGGTGACGACCGATGCCGCCAGATCGACTGTGGCGCGGCCGATGCTGTCGAACGACTGGCCGACGCCCTGCCATTGGCCCGTGCCCATGTCAGGGATCGCGGTCCCGGCACTGGCCACCGAACGATCCACATTCAGCCAGAGGCCGCTGCCGCCGACGATTGCATTCTTCAGTGCAATATCGCCGACGCCCGCCACGGCAATGGTCGCCCCATCACGGTTGCTCAGCACGGTGCGATTCAGTTCAGCCACGCCCTCGAGCGCATCGGTGCCTTGCACATAGAGCGCGGCGGCCTGATCGCCCGTGGTGGTGACGACAACATCGCTGCCGCCCACCCTGCCGCCCTGCTTGGCGACCACGCCGTGTGCCGCGTTGCCGCTGGTCGTCACGCCGACTACATCAAGGTCGATACGCGCCGTATTGTTGGCCACAGCTCCGAGCGCACCAATGCCGGACGTCGAGACCACCGTATTGCTGGCGCCAAGCGCCGCGCCGGACTCCGCCTGCAGCGCGTGCGATTGCACGCCGTGGGTGCGCACGGTGGCATCCGTCAGATTCAAGATGGCCGTGTCCGGCTGATACCGCCGGCTGACGAGCGCACCGGCGGCGTGATCACCCAGCGTTTGTACGTTGACGTTGTTCGCGTCGAGGCGCACCTGAGCGGGTTTGAGCGAGCCTATGCCCGCGTAGAGCCCGATCGAATATTCACCCTCGGTCTTCACCGCGAGGTCGTTCAGTACCATGCTGCCGCCATCATCGACCGCGGCGCCGTAGGCCTGCGTGCCCTGCGTATGCGCGCTGGTGCCATTGGCGATCAGCAGCGCGCCGGGATTGCGCGAGGCCAGCGCGTGCGGGAAGGTCATATTGGACTGCACCGGCGAGCCGCTGCCGGTGGTGGTGACCGAGCCCCCGTTGAGGACAATGGTCGACGCCTCGTTGGCCACCACGCCCATGGCGTTGTCGTCGCCGTGCGTGGTCACGGTGACCTTGTTGGCAGTCACGGTGGCATGGCCTGCACTGATCCCGGCCGCGTAGCGCCCGTCGGTGGTGACCGCGCTGTTGTTAAGCGTCGCATCAGCGCCATTGGAGACCTGCACGCCAAAGCTGGATTGTTGCGTGGTGCGCACTTCGCTGCCCGCCAGCGCCAGGCTGGAACCCGCGCCCTCGACCAGCACGCCTGGCGCAAAAGGGCCGACCGCACCGGCAACCGCGGTGACCGTAATGCGGCTGGTATCGACCTTGCCGCTGGCGCCACCGGTGAGATGGAACCCGATCGCCCGGTTGCCACCGACGCTGATCACCGAATCGCTTACCTCGGCCTGCGAGCCCGCGCCCTCCACCGACACACCATGGCCGTACTGCCCTTCTGCGACCAGCGTGCTATGGCCGATGACGATACGGCCACCGTCAAACGCGCGCGCGGCGGCGGCCGGATTGGCAACATTGCCCGCGCCGCTGACGTGAACCACGCTGTCGTCCAGCAAGACGCCGCTACCGGCGCCTTCGGCGCGTGCGCCACCGACGTTGTTACCAGTCACGTTGACGCTCAGCCCGGTGCCGTCGATCTGGCCACCGCCGATCGCATGCAGCGCCGCCGTGGTCGCCGTCGTCGTGGCCGAACTGCCGACGTCGATCGCGCTGTTCGTCAGCGCAATCCGCGCCCCCTCCTCGGCACGCGCCGCGCTGGCGCTGCTTCCGCCGATCAGCAAGGACACCGCTTCGGCGGTAATACTGGTGTCCGCACCGGTTGCCAGCAGGCCGTGGCTGAGACTGAGCGCTTTCTCGCCATCGACCGGCGACGCACTCGAGACGGCCGCACCGCTCGTACGCAGCTCGGTGCCGGAAAGCTGGATGGTTGCGCCATTGCGCGCCCAGGCGCCGACCGCGCCCTTGCCGCTGGTACGGATGGTGCTGCCCTGGATGCTGACGTCGCCGTCGTCGGCCAGTACCCCGTGGCCATTGCCGCCGGCCGTGTTCACGCTGGCATCGATCAGTTCGACGGCGCCACCGGCATCGACGTGTACGCCATAAGCGGATCCGCCAGTGGTGGTGATGGTGAGGTCGTTGCCATCGAGCCGGCTATCGGCGCCGGTCACGCGCACGCCGTGGCTGCCGCCGCTGGTGGTGCTGCGCGCGCCCGTCGTGCTGATGCTGGCACCATCGCTCAAATGCGCCGCGCCGCCGTTCTCGACCGAGATGCCGACTGCGCCCCACGACGAAGTACCAGCCGAACCGCCGTGCATATCGAGCTCAGAGTTCGTGCCCGTGACCTTCACGCCGCGATTGTTATTGCCCTTGGCGCCTCCACCGACCACCACCTGCGTGTCGGTCAAGGTCACCTTGCCGCCCGACTCAGCAATCACGCCGCTCATGTCGCTGGCAGTGATCGCCACGCCGGCGCCGGTCTTGGGCTCCAGCAGCACTGCGCTGCCGCTGGCGGCAACGTGGCCGCCATCCACCGCGTGCAAGCCGACCTGGTCCTTGGCCTGCGCCGCGGTAATCGCGCTGCTTTCGATCCGGCCCGCATCAAATTGGATGTACTCGCCGGAACCCGCGGCCACGCCGGTACTCTGGCTGGCGCCAAGCTTGATCGTTACACCGGTTTGGGTGCCGCTGCTATCCACGCCGACGCCGCCCGCAGTGGTCACCGTGGTATCGGCCCTGGCGTCGATCAGTGCCGGGCCGGCAAACCCGGCCAAGACCAAGCCCACGGCTTGCGCCAGCATATTGCGGCGCAGGCGCTCCGCCTTCGATTCCTGCCGTGCATCTCGCTTGTTCATGACCGTTCTCCAACGCTCGTACGATGGAGACAGTCTGAAATTGCATGCCGGGCACGTATGCCGTAGGGATCCGATACGGCTGTAATCGCTTTCTGATCAGTGCCCTGGCCTCACCAAAACGAACACCAACGTTTTAATTCCTGGCCAGGGGTTCTACGCTGGGTCCAGGCAGAGACGGAGCGCGCGGGAGTGGCCAACATCGTGATCGTCGACGAGCAACCGGTGACCCGGCATGCGCTGCGCTTGCTGCTGGAAGCCGAGGGGCACAACGTCGTGGCGGAGGCCGACAACGGCATCGACGCCATCCAGCTCGGGCGTACGGGCGACGTCGCACTGATGATCCTGGAGCTTGTCATTCCCCGGTTAGGGGGGCTGGCGGTGATCGAGCGACTCGCAGACTCAGGCCCCAAGTTGTTGGTGCTGACGGCGCAAAACTCCGAATACTTCGCCATCCGCTGCCTGGAAGCGGGTGCCGCGGGCTTTGTCAGCAAGCAGGACGACCTGAGCGAATTGAAGGCAGCGGTCAGTACCGTACTGCGCGGCCAAGCGCACTTCCCCAGTCAGGTACTCAATCCGGCCGCGCACGCCGCCACCGGACACGATGCGGTGCTCAGGGCCTTGTCGAGCCGCGAGCTGTCTGTGCTGCAGCTACTGGCCAAGGGCTTGAGCAATGTTGCCATCGCCGACCAGCTTGCACTCAGCGACAAGACCATCAGCACCTACAAGATCAGGCTCAAGCAAAAGCTGAACGCCGCCTCCTTGTTGGAAGTGATAGACATCGCCCGCAGCCACGGCCTGATCGAAGGCGCGACCGAACCGGCGAGGCCATTCGCCGAACCCGATGCAGGACAGCAGCAGGAACTCGAACTGCTGCGCAAGGTGCTGGACGCCCTGCCCTGCACCGTGGTGGTCCGAGATACCGAAGGCCGGGTCATTACCTGCAATCGCTGGCACCTACAGCAGTTTGACGTCACGCTCGACGAGATCCGCGGCAAGCGCATGATCGAAACCAGGGAACTGGACGCCGCTACCGCGGCGCTTGCCCATCGCACGCTGATGGCTGCCATGGAGCGACAGCTGCCCTACACCCGCGATGTCGTCCTCAACCTCGGCGGAGAAGAGCGTACGTTCCGCCACTGGGGGCATCCGTATGTCGATGCGCAAGGCCGCTTTCTGGGCATGATCTGTGGCAATGTCGAACTGACCGACCGCGACCGGCTGCTGCTCGATCTGCGCAACGCGCACGAACACGCCCAGGCAGGCAACCGCACCAAGCAGGCGTTCATGGTGGCGATGGGTACCGAAATGGCCGAGCCGCTGCATCGCATCATGGCCATGCTGGATCTTGCGCAGCAGCCGCAATACCCGGGGCGGAACGAGGCGCTGGAGCTGGCCAGAAACGCCGCAGCCAGTCTGCTGACCCTGCTGGACGACCTGCAAGCGCTCAATCGGCTGGAGGCGGGGCGCTTCCTGCTCGCACCCGAACCGCTCGATCTGCGCGCCGCCCTGCGGCTGCAGATCGAGGCGTTGCGGCCACAGGCCGAAGCAAAACAGCTACAAATCGAGCTAGATACCGAGCTCGCTCGTCAACCCGGTGTGTGGATCGACCCCCATGCCTGGAAGCAACTCATCGGCAATCTCGTCGGCAATGCAATCAAGTTCACCGACGCCGGCCGTATTACCGTGGCCCTGTCCGCCCATGGCCGCGGTCAGGGGATGGTGGAAGTGCTGCTGCAGGTAGAAGACAGCGGGATAGGCATCGCGCCCACCGACCAGGTTCATCTGTTCGAGCCGTTTACCCAGGTGCTCGATAGCCAGCGCATCCATCGCGGCGGCAGCGGCCTGGGGCTGGCGTTATGCAAACGGCTGGTCGACCAGATGGGCGGCCGTATTTCACTGGAAAGCGAGCTGGGCCTCGGCACCCGTATGGAGGTTGGGCTCATCCTTACCCAGCTCAAATCGGGATGACGCCGGCCTGTTTTCGAACCCTTCCAGCTCGCCTTGCGAGCCGGACCTCAGGAGAACGACCATGACCGTCGCCTCGGCACGGATAGTGCGCAACGGCCTGCTGCTCGCGGCCGCCCTGCTGCTGTCGGCCTGCGCCAGTACGCGACTCACCCATCACTGGCGCGATCCTCAGTTTGCCGGGCCTTCCCCGCAGCACGTGCTGGTGGTGGGCATCAACGACAGCGAAAGTGCGCGCCGCGTGTTCGAGGACCAATTCGTCCAGGCGTTCCAGGGCGCCGGCACCGCGGCCAGCCCCAGTTATCGGCAAGTGCCGCAGACTGGGGCAATCCCCAAGGCGCAACTGGTGGAGGCCATCCAGACCAGCCACGCAGATGCCGTACTGGTCACCCGGCTGCTCAAGGTGGAGCACCGGATCGACATCACCCCCGCGCCGGTCATGGGCGGTTTCTATGGCTGGTATGGCGCGGCCTGGGCCAGCATGCCGCCGACCATCACCCAGTACGACGTGGTCACGCTCGAATCCACGCTGTGGGACATCAAGGCCGAAAAACCGATCTGGTCCGCGCAGAGCGAGGGCTTCGCGCCGGATGATGTCGCCAAGTTCGCCGTCGACCTGGCCCGGCAGCTGATCGCCCAGATGCGGCAGGACGGCGTGCTGGTAGCAACGCCCTGATGCCCGTGAGCGCCGCCCCGGTCACTGATCGTACTGACGCGAGAACCGTCATGAACACGCCAGCATCGCTTCGTTTTGCCTTCGTGTGCGCACTCTTGTGCTACAGCCTTGCCACGCTGGCGGCCGCCGTCGAGCCGCACACCGAGGCCGCCCCGCCCTGGCCACGCAGCGTCACCATCGAAGGCCGGCAGCTCACGCTGCACCAGCCGCAGCTGGAAAGCTGGCAGGGCAATGTGCTCAAAGGCAGGCTGGCGGTCGCGGTCAAGACCGGCGCGGTGCGGGACGAGGCCGGCAAGACACACGATCAGCAGGTCTACGGCGTGCTGTGGTTTTCCGCGCGCAGTGAAACCGACAAGGCGGCCCGCGAAGTCGATCTCGAGAACGTGACTGCGGACCGGGTCAGCTTTCCCACCGACAAGGGCAACGAGGCGCGCTACCTGGACCTGATCCGCAAGGTGCTGCCGGTGAGCACACTGAAGGTGGACCTCGACCAGCTCGAATCGGCGCTCGCCATCACGCAGAACGCGCAGCGCCAGGCGGCGCAGAAGGTGAACAACGCGCCGCCGCAACTGTTGTTTTCGTTCGGCCCTGGCCTGCTCATCCTCACCGACGGCAAGGCCGTGTTCAAGCCGTCCGGCGTCGCGGGCGTGGCGCGCGTGATCAATACCCGATCACTGCTGCTGAGCATGGGCGGGCGCTACTACCTGCGTTTTGCCGGGCACTGGGCCGAAGCCACGGCCTTGAACGGGCCATGGACGCTGGCCGCGAACGTGCCCGCCGCCTTGACCGAAGCCATGCAGCGCGCCGTGTCGGCCAAGCTGGTCGACGTGCTCGACAAGCCGGCCGAACCGTTGAAGCAGCTGCTCGCCAGCGGCAAGGCCCCGGCCATCTTCGTCAGCGATGCGCCCGCCGAGCTGATCGAGATCAACGGCGAGCCGCAGTTCGAGCCGCTCACCGGCACGGCGCTCAGCTACGTGGCCAACACCGGCGCCGACGTGTTCGTCGACCACGGCGCAGGCGACGCTTGGTATGTGCTGGTCTCAGGGCGCTGGTTCAGCGCGCCTTCCACCAAGGGGCCGTGGGCCTACGTGGACGGCGCGAAGCTGCCCGCCGATTTCCTGCGGATTCCCAGCGAAAGCGTCAAAGGCGCGGTATTGGCGTCGATACCCGGCACGCCCGAGGCGCGCGAATCGCTGATCGCCAATTCGATTCCGCAGACCGCCACCGTGCAAAAATCGCAGGCGCGTCTGAATGTGAACTACGACGGCGCGCCACGCTTTTCCACCATTGCCGGCACCCCGCTCGCCTATGCGCTCAATACCGCCGTGCCGGTGATCCGCGTCAGCGATACCGCCTACTACGCGGTGCAGAACGGCATCTGGTTCGCCGCGCGCGCGGCCACCGGGCCCTGGGCCGTGGCCATCCGCGTCCCGGCCGTGATCTACACCATTCCGACCGCCTCGCCGCTGCACTACGTGACCTACGTTTACGTCTACGGCAGCAACGGCGTGGTGGCCTATGGCACCGGCTACATCTGCGACGCCTGGATTGGCGACGTGTGGTACAGCTGCCCGGCCACCTATGGCTACGGCGTGGCCTTCGGCTGGGATGCGTGGGCCGGCTGGAGCTTCGGCTTCGCGTGGGGCCTGGCCTGGGGCTCCGCCTGGTACGGGCCCTGGTGGGGCCCCTGGTACGGCCCCGGCTACTGGCCCGGCTATTGGGGCGGCGGCATCGCCGTGACCAATGTCTATGGCCGCTGGGGCAACGTGGCGGCCAGCGGTGTGCGCGCGGCCTGGGCCGATCCGTGGAGCGGCAACTACGGCACCGGCGTGCGTGGCTCCTTCCACAACGACGCGACCGGCGGCCGCGGCTGGGGCTACGCCGGCTGGAACAGCAATGCCTACACCGGCACCACCACCACAGCCGCTGGCGGCGTGCGCTACAACCCGGAAACGGGGCGCGTGGTGGCGGGCCACGGCGCCGCAGCCGGCAATGCCGAAACCGGCAACGCGGCGGCGGCGGGCGAGCGCACCCAGGTGAACACCGAGACCGGCCGCGTCAGTCACGAGGCCGGCGCCATCGCCCGCACCGATCAGGGCACCACGGCCGCCGGCCGTTTCGAAACCACGGGCCAGGGCGGGGACGCTGCCGGTGCCGGCTATATTCATCGTGACGCCGAGACCGGACAGATCAGCCACGGCGGTGTCATCCGCACCGACGATCATGTGTATGCCGGCAGGGACGGCAACGTCTACCAGTACACCCCCGGCCAGGGCTGGGAGCAGAAGACGACGGCGGGCGCCGCCCGCGAGGCCGCGCCGCCAGCCGCCAGCGGGCTCGATGCTGACCGGCTGGCGCGTGAACGCGGTGCGGACCGGATCAACAACCGCGCCGGGCAACCCAGCCCCACCGCCAGCCGCCCCAACGTCGAGAACCATAGATTCAATCGCGGTAATTTCTCGCCGCGCTTTGGCGGACGCATGGGCGGTGGCCGCTTCCGTCTCTGATCCACTACCGAGCGAGATCACTATGCGCATTCGTTCAAGCTTGCATCGTATTTTGCCCACGCTGCTGATTGCCGCCGCATCGTTGGCACAGGCAGAGGTATCGTTCCGCGACAGCGAGGACGGCGCCTTCGACATGAGCGACTATCTGCTCAATCACCGGGGTTTTTTGCCTGTGCCCACCGTGATCACCGAGCCTGCCATTGGCTATGGCGGCGGCGCCATGTTGCTGTTCTTCTCCGAATCGATGGCCGAAGCGGGCGAGCGCGCCAAGGAAACCGGCATCATGCAGCCCCCCAATATCACCGGCGTCGGGGGCGCGATGACCGACAACGGCACCTGGGGCGCGGGCCTGTTCCACTTTCACACCTGGGGTGGGGATCGCTATCGCTATCTGGGTGCCGTCGCCAAGATCAACCTGGATACCGACTACTACGGCGTCTCCGACCGGCCGCGCTCGTACGAGCTCGACGGCACCTTGCTGGTGCAGCAGCTCTTGATACGGATAGGTGACAGCCGCTGGTTCGTCGGCCCGCGCTATACCTATCTGGACGCCGAAACCCGCTTCACCGGCGAGATCGCTACCGAGCTTGGCGCCCTCGATACCGATCGCCAGATCGGCAAGGCCGGCCTCGTCATCGACTATGACAGCCGCGACAATATGTTCTACCCGGGGCGGGGCAGCTATGCCGAAATCGAGGCCCAGATCGCCCGGGACTGGCTCGGCAGCTCGCAAGAGTTCGAAACCTACGCCGCGCGCGCCTACACCTGGCTTCCGCTCGCCCAGCAATGGAATCTGGCGCTGCGCATCGACGGCCGCGCCACCGAGGGCGAGGTGCCGTTCTACGCCCAGCCCTTCGTCTCGCTACGCGGTCTTTCCAAGGGCCGCTACCAGGACCAGTACACGCTGACCGGTGAAATGGAAGGCCGCTGGACCTTTGCCCCACGCTGGTCGCTGCTGGCCTTCGGCGGGGTCGGCCGGGCTTGGGGGCGCTGGAAGGACTTCGACGAGGCCGATGATGCCTGGGGGGCCGGTCTCGGTTTCCGCTATCTCGTCGCCCGCAAGCTCGGTGTGGCTGTGGGCATGGATTTCGCCAGGAGCGAGGACGATCAGGCCTTCTACTTTCAGATCGGCAGCGCCTGGCGCTGAGGGGGTAGGTGCGCATTCGTCGGCTGCCGTTTGCCCGGATTGGCCGTTGCGCTTACAGTTCGCTCCCTGAATTCCCATCAGAGGAATCTGATATTGCCCGCCAGCACGTCCGTTTCCGCGGCGTTGTTGATTCGGCGCAATCCCCCCAGCGAGGATGACCCTGTTTCCGTGCCCATGCACGGCCAAGGAAATCCATGAACGTGCTTACCCGGCGCGGCCTAAGCGCCACGCTTCTCTGCCTGCTTGCCGCCTGTGGTGGCGGTGGCGGCGGTGGCGACTCCCCCCCTTCCGCGGCATCCCCGACGCCACCAACAGAACCCCTCCCGGCCGAGGCCCAAGTCGATTGCAGCGGCAGCGCCTGCGGCGCGCTGCCCGGCGGCGTTTACGCCGGGCACGGCGTCGCCAGCTGGCGCTATGACAACGCCGATACGGCGCCGCGCACGATCAATGTGCAACTGAGCAACGTGGGGGGGCGTACCGCCACGCTGGCGCTGAGCAACCCCGGTGCCGCGCCGATGGCGCTCACGGCGCAGGCGATAGTGGCCAGCCGACTGCCCGATACGGATGCCGATTCCGGCCATATCGCCCGCTTCAACCACAACGGGTTTCTGCCCTATATGAATGCCGTAGCCCTGCGTGCTTCGCGCACTGCGCAGGCCGTACCGGCGCAAATTGGCAGCAGCCGTAGCTGGATACACGAGGATGAAAGCGAACGCGTTGCCACGCTGGTGCGACAGATAGAGGCTCAAGACGGCCGCACCGTGAACCTGTGGCTGGAGAACTCCGAAACCGGTCCGGCCCAGATGAACCCGACCCTGCTCGACCGGCTGGCGCTGCGCGTGGCGGGTCAGGCCGATAGCGCCTACGAGCTTGTCACCGGCCTTGCCGGTCCCATCTGGGGTGGGCATGCCGTCAGCGGCCTGATCCTGGCCAACCAGCCGCTCGACGTGGTCCTGCTCAACTTCGACCACAACGCCCGGCCCTGGGGCCTGTTGGGCTACTTCTGGTCGCGCAACGCCCTGACCCGATCCGCCCATGCCCGCAGCAATGAAGCGCTCGCCGTGTTCCTCGACACCGAAACGCTCTACCTCGGCGGAACCGGTGCGCTCGATACCATGCTCAGCACGCTCGCGCACGAGCTCAGCCACGCCGCCAATTTCCATCGGCGCGGCGTGCAGCGCTACCAGGCAGGCGGCGACGGTAGCGCCACCTTCGAGACCTGGCTGGAGGAAATGAGCGCGATGATGGCCGAGGATCTGCTGGCGGCGCGGTTGACGCCCGGCTTCAATGCGGTACGTGATATCCGCGTGCGCGACTGGCTGACGACGGGTGCGTTCAACTGCGATTTCACCCGCTATGACGCCACAGCGGGCAGCGCCTGCAACAGCTACAGCGTCGGCGGCAGCCTGGGCGCCTATCTGCTGCGCCACTATGGGGTCGCGTTCTACCGCGACCTGCTTGCCAGCGCGCAAGTGGGCAACGACGTCGCCCTGCTGGATGCGCAGTTGCAAGCGCACGGCGGATCGCTCGACACCGCCTTGCGTCAGTGGCCGCTCTCCGTCGCCGACCTGCCGGCCGATAGCCCTGCCGGAATGGGGTTACCCGCAAGGGACGACGCGGGTTACGCGCTGCCCGCCATTGCCGTGTCACAACTGGGCGCCCCCCGGCTGACAACGACGCCGCCCGCCACGCTGGCGCCCTACGGCGCGCTACTCTGGCAACGTCGTACTCTCTCCGCTACGCATAACGAAGTGGTGATGCTGCCGCCAGGAGCCAGGCTGACGGTGGTGGTGCGCTAGCCGCCAAGGCAACCCGCGCCGCGAGCACCGCCGGCGCTCCTGCCGCATTGGCACGGCATGGCAATGTGCCAGGACAGACGCTCTGCCCGTTGCAACGGTTTCATAGGGCGCAGACAAGAAAAAACCCCGGCATGCGCCGGGGCCAGGCAAGAGAGTCGCTCGACTCCCGCCAGCGCCGCTCCCTACCCCAGCGAGGATAAGGTGTAGCGGGATGCAGCGGCTGGCAGGCTTACTTTCCCATTCGGTCGGCAGATGGGGCCATCAGATCATTCTGAAAGGGCCCATCATCGCTTTCCGATTCAGCGGAATCGGGCCTGAAACGAAAGCGGCAAACACCCGCATCCTCAATCCGGCCCGGCCTGCTGCTCACGAAGCACCGGCCGGGCGGCGAGCGTAGGAGCAGACCGACGCCCACTTCGGCCATAGGCCGATGCCCCGCCATGCCAGCTTGTCCGATGATGAGCCATCCCTGCATTGCCGATGCATTGCAAACGGCAACGCAGCCAGCCAGCCGGAGAACGCCCATGCCCTACTCATCGCTCAAGGACCTGCCCGACAGCGTGCGAGATCACTTGCCCAGGCACGCGCAGGAAATCTACCGGGCCGCGTTCAACAGCGCCTGGGATGACTACGAGCACGACGAAGCGCGCGCTCACCGCGTCGCCTGGGCCGCCGTGAAAAACAAGTACGAAAAAGACGAAGACAGTGGTGACTGGCAAGCCAAGCACTGAGTCCCCACGCTCGACAATCAGACCGGGCCGACCCGGCATCATCGCGTTGACCCTCGCATCTCAAAAGGAGTACTCATCATGCAAACCACCCCCAATCCATCCAGCCAGCAGCAAGGCGGCGCCCGCATCATCGGCTCGACCGACACGTTCGATGAGGCCAGCGGCCCCGGCCCCTATCTGATGCTGGCCGACAGCCTGGAAGGCAACGACGTGGTGAATGCGGAAGGCGACGATCTTGGCCACATCAAGGGCATCATGCTCGACGTGCAGCGCGGCCGCATCGCCTATGCCGTGCTCTCGTTCGGCGGCTTCCTCGGTGTGGGCAACAAGCTGTTCGCCATTCCCTGGCAGGCATTGACGCTCGATACCGACGAAAAGCAGTTCGTGCTGAACGTGAGCGAAGATCGCCTCAAGAATGCCCCGGGCTTTGACAAGGATCACTGGCCAAGCATGGCCGACCTGAGCTGGGCCGATGAGGTCCATCGCTATTACGGCACCGAGCCGTACTGGCACTAACCCAACTGGCCTGTAGCCGCCCCCGGTGCGAGACCCGCATCGGGGGTTAGTGCTGGCCAATCACAGGCCCGCAGTACACCTCGCAACGGCCCCCGCCAGCTTATTTCCTACCTCCAGGTCAGCTTGGATCCATGCTGCAAGCAGCAGCCCTATCTGTGTAGAACACGCCCCTGCTGCGTGCAATTGCGCGCTTATCCCACAATCGTAGAAAAGCAGCCTTCGGATAGCATTGCCGTGAGCGGCCCTGGGGTGCGTAGGCCTCTGTCGATCTGCCGCCAAGTTTGTTATCTGGAAGTCACCCTAGTGGAGTGCCAAGCGCCCCCCAGGGCGCGGGGCAGGCTGAGGAGTTGGACTTACTGCAATCGCTGCAGGAACCGACTCGCACGTCGGCCCGCTGATCTGTTTCGGCCTGGCGGCCATTAACGGGACAAAAAAACGCGGGCTCCAGATGGAGCCCGCGTTTTTGTTTGGTGCCGGCGGCAGGAATCGAACTCGCGACCCCCTGATTACAAGTCAGGTGCTCTACCAACTGAGCTACACCGGCGAAGCGCCGCATTCTACGTGAGCCGTCGCCGCGCGACAACTGCCGTCGATAAGGCCTTAGGCGGCGATCAGGCGCACGGCGTAAGCCTTGCCGGCGGCCTTGATGTCGGTGAGGCGATCGATGTTCGGGTGCTTGCCCGGGTACGCGATCGCATCGGCCGTATGTTCGCGGTACAACACCAGGCCACGGTCGGCGGCGACAGCGTCGATGGCGCCGAACTCCTGGTAGAGCGCGTGGTACAGCCGCACGCTACCCGCCTGGCCGGGCTTGTTCTCGATGCGGGCAATGATGGTCTCGCCTTCGAGCAGTTCCAGCGCGGCGAGATGGTCTATGGTCGGCAACGTGGCCAGGGTTTCGGCGAAAGTCATGGCAAACCTCGTGCAGTGAAGAAATAGGTGTCAACCGCCCGCCTCAGCTCGGCGTTGATGTCGGGCCCGGGCAATTCACGCCCCCCACCAAGGAGTAACACCATGAAACGCTGGACGATCACCCTGCTGGCCGCGAGCTGCGCGGCGGGCGCAGTCTGGGCGGCCGATGGTAGCTGGAAGCCGGCCGTGCCGAAAGAGATGAATCGCGCCGATTTCGTGCGTCACGCCGAAGAGCGCTTCGATGCGCTCGATGCCGACAAGAACGGCATCGTGACCGAAGCCGAGCGTAAAAACGGCTGGGAGGCCCGCCGCGCAAACCACAAGGCGCTGCCAGACCAGACCGAGGCGCAATATCTGGATGCCGCCAGGGCACGTTTCCAAAAGCTGGATGCGGACCAGAACGGCACTTTGACGACGGCCGAGCGCCAGGCGGCGATGCACAAGCATCACGGCCGGCATCACGGCGGCAAGATGGGCCCATGGCCGCAAGGTGACGTGAGTCGCGTCGATTTCGTTCGACAGGCCGAAACCCGCTTCGATGCGCTCGATGCCGACAAGAACGGCGTCGTCACCGTCGACGAGTTCAAGGCCAAGCGTCAGGGCCGCCCCGCCACCTGATTGCCTACGACGACGAGGGGCCGCCGAGCTGAGCGCCAGCGGCCTCTTCCTGCCAAACCTCGGTCATGCGGAAGAACTGCGCCACCTTGTAGGCGTCGAGCACACCGGTCACCGTGTGTTCCTCGAGACGGGTGTCGCGCTCTGAACGCAGGGCCAATGTGCGCCCCTGCGCGTCGAACAGCGCCATCACCAGCGGCGTGCTTTCCAGCAGGCCTGGTCGCTTGACCACGCCGATCTCGCCGTTGAGCAACTGCACCACCGAGCCTGGTGGATAGATGCCCAGCGTCTGCGTCAGCAACCGCCCCAGCTTGCTGTCGATATCGCCCGACAGCGTCTGCTGCAGCGCGATATCGGGACGCTGCGCATCGCGCCAGGCACTTTGCGTGAGCAGCGCGCAATAGCGATCGGCCAAACCGATCAAGCGCGCCTCGAACCGAATCGCGGGACCAGACAGCTTGTGCGGATAACCGCTGCCGTCGGGCGCCTCGTGATGCTGCAGCACGCAATCGAGCCAGAGCACATCGGCGACGCCGAGCGCGCGCAGCATGTCGCGGCCGTATTGTGGGTGTTGCTGGATCTGCTGGCGTTGCTCGGGCGTGGGCGGCACATCCTGCTTGGCCAACTGATCCTGCACCGTGAGCATGCCCAGGTTCATCGTCAGCGCGGCGGCAACGACGGAGCGGCGATCTGCGGCGCTATGGCCCAATCGGCGTAGCGCCAACTCGATCACCACCGCCACATCGGCGGCATGGCGCACGCCGTAGGGCTCTTCCTGGCACAGCAGGATCATGCCGATCACCAAATCGGGATGACGATCGCAAGCGGCCTGTATGGCCTCGACCACCCGGGCAATACGGAACACGAATCTGATTTCGCTGGCCGACTCATCGAGCGCGGCCACGAGAGCCGCTGCCAATCCCATACGGGCCTGGCGGACCAGTTGGCCTGCAGTGGGCCCTGGCTGCTCGACGGTGCGGGATTGTGCGGTACTGACGTCCATCTCGGTCGCGAAGGCTGGCATGAAGATGACGTCGTTATGCACCAGACGTCAGCATGTGGTCAATTGCCGCAAACCCGGCGGTCTGCCGCGCAAGCCCAGCGTTAGCGCCGCTAACAAATGCAGCGCGCCGGCTCTGGCTGACGCGATGCGTCCTGAAGAGCGATGAACCGGCCCCCCTTCGGTCGCCCTGAAAGGCGATATAATCAGACTCCCGTCGGCCGCACACAGTGAAGGCATACGGCCGGTGCGCGCGACGTCGCCAGAAGGTGTGCCCGAACTTAATCGGCCTCGTCGATCCAGGTCATCTGGATCGCTTCCAGGATTTTCTCGCCACAGTGCTTGGGATCGTCGTCAAAACCGGGCAAGGCCATCACCCAGTTGCGCAGATCGACGAAATTCACCTTGAGCGGATCGATATCGGGATGGGTATCGGCGAGCGCAATCGCGATCTCGCGGCTGTCGGTCCATTTCATGCCTGATTCTCCTCTCTGACACGTGCGACCTGACCGGCCGTCAACGCGACCAGTTGCTGCGGGCTCACGCGAAACACGCTATTGGGGGTTCCTGCAGCGGCCCAGACTTCGGCGTGCTGCAGCAGGTCTTCGTCGATCAGCGTGATCGGCGGCTCGGCATGCGCGAGCGGTGCGACGCCACCAATCACGAAGCCGGTGTGGCTACGTACGAAGTCGGCGTCGGCGCGGCCTATCTTCTCACCGACCAGTTGCGCCACGGTTTTCTCGCAGACGCGATTGGCGCCGCTGGTCACCACCAGCACGTGGCGCTCGCTCGCCTTGGCCCTGAGGATCACCGACTTGGCGATCTGCGCCACCGTGCAACCAATCGCATCGGCCGCTTCCTGGGACGTACGCGTCGATTCGGCGAAACTGCGGATCTCCGTCGATACGCCGGCCGCAGCCAGCGCCGAGGTCACCCTGGCCTGGCTTTCGCTCATCAGTGATGCTCGCGCGCGTGGTTGATGGTGTACTTGGGCAGCTCGACCGTCAGGTCGGTTTCCGCCACCACAGCCTGGCACGACAGGCGCGACACGGAGGTCAGGCCCCAGGCCTTGTCGAGCAGGTCTTCCTCGGCCTCCTCAGCCTCGTTCAGGCTGGAAAAGCCCTCACGCACGATCACGTGGCAGGTGGTGCAGGCACAGGATTTCTCACAGGCATGCTCGATTTCGATGTCGTGCTCGAGCAGCGCATCGCAGATGGTGATGCCCGGTTCCACGTCGAGCACCGCGCCCTCGGGGCACAGGTCGGCATGCGGCAGGACGATGATCTGGGTCATGAGGGTCTCACAGCTCTTCAATTTTCTGGCCGGCAAGGCCGCGCTTCACCGCGCGATCCATGCGCCTTGCGGCAAATTCCTGGGTGGCATGGTTCAGCGCCTCGGTCAGCTCGCGCAGCACGTCGGCGTCGTGGCCGGCCATGGCGGCGAGCAAGCGCTCGATCTGGTCGTCGATCGCGCCACGCTCGGCGGCATCGAGCAGATCGCCGTCGCTGGCAAGCGCGGCTTGGCTCGCGTCGATCAGCGCTTCGGCTTCCACCCGCGCCTCGGCGAGCTTGCGCGCTTCCATGTCGTCACCGGCGTGACGTAGCGAATCCTGCAGCATGCGCGCGATCTCGTCATCCCCGAGGCCATAGCTCGGTTTCACGGCGATGCTGGCCGCGATGCCGGTGCTCTGTTCACGCGCCGACACCGACAGCAGACCATCGGCATCGACCTGGAAGCTGACCCGGATGCGCGCGGCGCCCGCCACCATCGGCGGAATGCCGCGCAGCTCGAAGCGCGCCAGCGAGCGGCAGTCGGTGACGAGCTCGCGCTCGCCCTGCAGCACATGCACCGCCAGCGCGGTCTGGCCGTCCTTGAATGTGGTGAAATCCTGCGCCCGCGCAGTCGGGATGGTGCTGTTGCGCGGAATGATCTTCTCGACGAGGCCACCCATGGTTTCCAGCCCCAGCGACAACGGGATCACATCGAGCAGCAGCCAGTCGTCGTCGCCCTTGTTGCCGGCCAGCACGTCGGCCTGCATCGCGGCGCCCAGCGCCACCACCTTGTCCGGATCGAGATTGGTCAGCGGCGGCTGGCCAAACAGTTCGCCGACGGCGCGGTGCACATGCGGCATGCGGGTGGCGCCACCGACCAGCACCACGCCCTTGATGTCGGCAACGGTGAGCCGCGCGTCGCGCAGCGCCCGGCGCACCGGGTTGATGGTCTTTTGCACCAGGTGGGCGGTAATGGCCTGGAAGGTGGCGGACGACAGTTCCAGATCGATCACCACCTCGTTCGACAACTTGGCGGTGATACGGGTCAGATCGTGTTCGGTCAGCGCTTCCTTGGCTTCGCGGGCACGGGTCAGCAACAGGCGCACATCGTGCTCGTTCAGCTGCGACAACCCGGCCTGCTCCAGCAGCCAGCAATAGACCCGGTGATCGAAATCGTCGCCGCCCAGCTGCGAATCGCCGCTGGTGGCGCGCACTTCGAACACGCCACGCGTGAGTTCGAGTATCGATACGTCGAAGGTGCCGCCGCCAAGATCGTAGATGACGTAGGTGCCTTCGGCCGCGTTATCGAGGCCGTAGGCAATCGCAGCAGCCGTGGGCTCGTTCAAGAGGCGCAGCACGTTGAGACCGGCAAGCTGCGCCGCATCCTTGGTGGCCTGGCGCTGTGCGTCGTCGAAATACGCCGGCACGGTGATGACGGCACCGGCGAGCTCGCCGCCCAGGCTTTCCTCGGCCCGTGCCTTCAGCGCGCGCAGGATGTCGGCCGAAACCTGCACCGGGCTCTTCACGCCACCAGCAGTCACGAGTTTGAGCATGCCGGGTTCGTCGACAAAACGGTACGGTGTGGCGGCATCGGCCACATCGGCGAGGCCCCGCCCCATGAAACGCTTGACCGACACCACGGTATTGGCCGGATCCTGGTTCTGCTTCGCCTGCGCCTCGTGGCCGACGACGACCCTGGCGGTGCTGTAGTGCACCACCGACGGCAGCAGCGTGCGGCCATGCTGGTCGGGCAGGCAGACCGCGCTGCCGCTGCGCACCGTGGCAACCAGCGAATTGGTGGTCCCAAGATCGATGCCGACCGCCAGCCGGTGCTGGTGCGGGGCGGCGCTCATGCCGGGTTCGGAAATCTGCAGTAAGGCCATGGGATCGTCAGGGATCGGGCTTGTGCCCGGTATTCAGGGGTGGATCAAAACAGCGCGGCTTCGATGGCATTGCCGATTTCGGCGTCGAGCTTTTCCATGAAGCGCAGCTTGCGCACGGCAATGGCCGCGTCCTCGTACTGCGCCCGATCCAGCAAGGCCCCGAGCTCGGCTTCCAGCGCATCGGTCTCGCCACGCAACTCGACATTCAGCCGCTCCAGCGCCTCGACGTTCTGGCTGGCCTTGGCCTCGGCGATCGCTTCGCGCCATTCCATCTGGCCCATCAGGAAGTCCATCGGCATCGCCGTATTGGTCTCTTCCTGCGTTTCCACGCCAGAGAGCTGCAGCAGGTAACGCCCGCGCGCCAGTGGCGACTTCAGCGTCTGGTAGGCCTCGTTGATGCGCGTGGCGATCTGCAACGCCAGCCGCTTCTCGATGTCGGCAGCGCTGGCATAACGATCGGGATGGTATTGCGCCTGCAGCTCGCGGTAACGCGCATCGAGCGCGGCCCGGTCGATCTGGAACAGCTCGGGCTGGGCAAACAGGTCGAAATGGGAGCGGGAGAAATCGAAGCTCATCGCGGCATCGAGCCCAGCTGCACGCGTCGCGCCAAGCAGGCTACCCTGCCGGCCTCAGACACCGAAGCTCTCGCCGCAGCCGCACTCGTTCTTCACGTTCGGGTTGTTGAACTTGAAGCCTTCGTTCAGGCCTTCCTTGCTGTAATCAAGCTCGGTGCCGTCAAGGTAGGGCAGGCTCTTGGCATCGGTGTAGATCTTGACGCCAAAGCTCTCGAACACCAGATCATCCGGGCTTTCCTGGTCGACGAACTCCAGCTTGTACGCCATGCCCGAGCAGCCCGAGGTCTTCACCCCTAGCCGCACACCTAGCCCCTTGCCGCGACGGGCCAGGAAGCCGGATACGTGGTTGGCGGCGCGTTCGCTCAAAGTCAGTGCCATCGTCGTTACTCTCCGGAATGAGAGGTGCAAGGTAGAAGAAGTGGCGTATCGCCTGCTCTGCCCCAGCGCCTCACCGTGTTACTGGTGCTTCTTCTTGTAGTCCGCCACTGCTGCCTTGATCGCGTCTTCGGCGAGGATGGAGCAGTGGATCTTCACCGGCGGTAGCGCCAGCTCTTCGGCGATCTGGGTGTTCTTGATCGACATCGCCTCGTCCAGCGTCTTGCCCTTCACCCATTCGGTGATCAGCGACGAGGAGGCGATGGCCGAACCACAGCCGTAGGTCTTGAACTTGGCGTCCTCGATCACGCCATCGTTGCCGACCTTGATCTGCAGCTTCATCACGTCACCACAGGCCGGCGCGCCAACCATGCCGGTGCCCACGCTGTCGTCGCCCTTCTCGAACGAGCCGACGTTGCGCGGATTTTCATAGTGGTCGAGGACCTTTTCGCTGTATGCCATTGTGTGCTCCTTGCGGAGCGGGAAGGTCGAAGAGGGATGGGAGAAGGGTATCTTCTGCCGGCTCTTCAATTCCCGCCGCCAAAACTTGTTTCGATGTTGGGAAGCGACCAAGTGGCGGTTTTACCCTGCCCCCAGCGCCCTTCCCGTTTCATTCAGTGTGCCGCCCACTCGATCGTGCTGATATCGATGCCGTCCTTGTACATTTCCCAGAGCGGCGACAATTCGCGCAGTTTGCCGATTTTGTCGTGGATCAGCTTGATGGTGAAATCGATGTCCTCGACTGTGGTGAAGCGGCCGATGGTGAAGCGGATCGAGCTGTGTGCCAGCTCATCGCTGCGTCCCAGCGCACGCAGCACATAGGAGGGCTCCAGCGAGGCAGAAGTACACGCCGAACCGCTCGATACCGCCAGCTCCTTCAACGCCATGATCAGGCTCTCACCCTCGACGAAGTTGAAGCTCACGTTGAGGTTGTGCGGCACGCGGCGCTCCATGTCGCCGTTCAGGTGCACTTCCTCGATATCGCTGACCCCGGCCCACAGCCGGTCGCGCAGCATGCGGATGCGCTCGAGCTCGGTGCCCATTTCCTCGCGGGCGATCTTATAGGCAGTGCCCATGCCGACGATCTGGTGGGTAGCCAGCGTACCGGAACGGAAACCACGCTCGTGGCCACCGCCGTGCATCTGCGCTTCAAGCCGCACGCGTGGCTTGCGGCGGATGTACAGCGCGCCGACGCCCTTGGGGCCGTAGGTCTTGTGCGCCGACAGGCTCAGCAGATCGACCTTGAGCGTGGCAAGGTCGATCACGACCTTACCGGTCGCCTGCGCGGCATCGACGTGGAAAATGATGCCCTTGCTGCGGCACAGCTCGCCGATGGCCGGGATGTCCTGGATCACGCCGATCTCGTTGTTCACGAACATCACCGAGACGAGAATGGTATCCGGGCGGATGGCGGCTTCGAGCTCGGCAAAGTCGATCAGGCCGTCGTCCTTCACGCCGAGGTAGGTGACCTCGAAACCTTCACGCTCCAGCTCGCGCATGGTGTCGAGCACGGCCTTGTGCTCGGTCTTCACCGTGATCAGGTGCTTGCCATTGTCCTTGTAGAAATGGGCGGCGCCCTTCAAGGCCAGGTTGTTCGATTCGGTGGCGCCCGACGTCCAGACGATCTCTTTCGGATCGCAGTTCAACAGCTTGGCGACTTCCTCGCGTGCATCCTCGACCGCGCCTTCGGCCTCCCAGCCGTAGGCGTGCGAGCGACTGGCCGGGTTGCCGAAGTGTTCGGTCAGCCACGGAATCATCGCTTGCGCCACGCGCGGATCGACCGGGGTGGTCGCGGAATAGTCGAGGTAGATCGGGGTTTTCATTTCAGCTCCAGGTATGGCGGCCGGTCAAAGCGTGGGGGCCGCGCCCGTCAATTCCTTGTGGCGTTGATCGATCAGCACGCATTCGGTCTTGCGACGCTGCTTTTCGTGCTGCTCTTCGACCAACCGCGCCAGCGTGATGCCGGACAGGTAGTCATAAATGGTGCGATTGAGGCTGGCCCAGAGGTCGTGCGTCATGCAGCGCTTGTCGTCGAGGCAGTTTTCCTTGCCACCACATTGCGTGGCATCGAGCGGCTCGTCGACCGCACAGATGATGGCGGCGACGGTGATTTCACTCGCCGGCCGCGCCAGACAGTAACCGCCGCCAGGACCGCGCACGCTGTCGACCAGCTCGCGCCGCCGCAACTTGCCGAACAACTGCTCCAGATACGAGAGCGAGATGTGCTGACGCTCGCTGATGCCGGCCAACGTAACGGGACCACCTGCCTGGCGCAGGGCAAGGTCCAGCATCGCTGTGACGGCAAAACGACCCTTGGTGGTCAAGCGCATCGCGGTTTCCGGTCTCTCGGTTCGGTTGGAAGGTCGATCGGATGGTATCAATAACCTACTGTTTTAGTCAACTAAAAACCCGACTCGTTCGGTCGGGCTTCTAGTTGCGGCGCAGCGCCTTCAATCGACGATCTTGTTCAGATAGTTGGGGTCGAAACGATCGGCCGTGGCACGCTCTTCGGCGCAATCGACGCCCAGCAGTTCGAGCTTTTTCAGGATGGCGTCGATCTTCTGATCGGTGGTGACCGAATGATCGAGCATGCCGTGGATGGCCTTCACCACCGGGTCGTTCATGTCGCTGGAAATACCGTAGGCGGAAAAGCCCAGCTGCTCGGCCTTTTCCTCGCGCGCCTGCTGCATCTCGGGCTCGATCACCCGTGCAGGAATACCGATGGCGGTGGCACCGGGCGGCACCGCCTTGACCACCACGGCGTTGGAGCCGACCTTGGCGCCGTCGCCAATGATGACTGGGCCGAGGATCTTGGCGCCCGCGCCGACGATGACGCCGGCACCCAGCGTCGGGTGGCGCTTGCCGTGCTGCCACGAGGTGCCGCCGAGGGTGACACCGTGGTACAGCGTGCAGTCGTCGCCGATCTCAGCTGTTTCGCCGATGACGATGCCCATGCCATGGTCGATGAACACACGGCGGCCGATCTGCGCGCCCGGATGGATCTCGATGCCGGTGAGAAAGCGACCGATATGCGACACCAGCCGCGCCAGCCACTTGCAATCGCGCGTCCACAACCCGTGCGCGACGATATGCAGCGTCAGCGCGTGAAAACCCGGGTAACAGGTCACCACTTCCCACACGGTACGGGCGGCGGGATCGCGGTCGAAGACCACGCGGATGTTTTCACGCAGGCGGTCGAGCATGGGGGTACTCGGATCGGAGGGAGGAAAGTCGAGTATTTTACTCAAGTTTCATCCGCCGCGTAAGCTCCCATCGTCAGACCTGCGCCCTGGCCCCGATATAGCCACCCCAGGGTTGCAATACCAGCTCTCCCGCCGTGATCGCCCCGCCGGTGAGGCCGTGACCGTCGAGCGCGCGCACCTCGCGCCAGGCCTTGGGCAACTTCAGCGTTTGCGCTCTTGCGCCGAGGTTGAACGCCAGCAGCACGCTGGCCTGACCATGGCCGCGTGTATAGAGCAGCAACGGTTCCGGCGCCTTCAGGAAGCGGATATCCCCCTCGATCAGCACCGGGTGGCGCCGCCGCCAGGCCAGAAAACGCCGGGTAAAGTTCAGCACCGAGGCCCGCGGCTTGTCCTGGGTATCGACCGCCAGCGCCAAGTGCTCCGCCGGCACGGGCAACCACGGCGCGCCCTGGGTGAAGCCCCCGGCCGGCGCGGCGTGCAGCCACGGCATGGGCGTGCGGCAACCATCGCGCCCCTTGAAATCGGGCCAGAACGCCTTGCCGTACGGGTCCTGCAGCAATTCGTAGGGAATGTCCGCCTCGGGCAGGCCCAGCTCGTCGCCCTGGTAGAGGCAGGCCGAGCCGCGCAGCGTGGTCGCCAGCACCTGCATCAACTTGGCAAATTGCGGGTCACTGGTCCCCTTGCCCCAGCGGCTGGCCACGCGTGGTACGTCGTGATTGCCGATCGACCAGCAGGCCCAGCCGGGCACGGCGTGGCGGGCCAGCGCGGCCTCCATCTGCTCGACCTGGCTGCGGATATGCGCGGCACTGAACTCCTCGGTGAGCAGGTTGAAGCTATAGGCCTGGTGCAGCTTGTCACCATCGCTGGTGTATTCGGCCATGCGCGCCAGTGAATCGTCGTCGCCGACCTCGCCGACACTGGCCGCGCCATAGCGGTCGAGCAGCGTGCGCAGCTTTCTCAGGAACTTGAGATTCTCGGGCCGGGATTTGTCATAGCGATGCCGCTGCATGCCATAAGGGTTCACCGCCGTCACCGTCGTGGTATCGGCGTGTGATGCTGGCTTGTTGTCACGCAGCTTGCGATCGTGGAAGTGGTAGTTGCAGGCGTCGAAGCGAAAGCCATCGACGCCGCGTTTGAGCCAGAACTCGACGCTGGCGAGGATGGCGCGCTGCACGTCCAGGCAATGGAAATTGAGATCTGGCTGGCTGGTCAGGAAGTTGTGCAGGTAGTACTGGCGACGCCGGCTATCCCACTGCCAGGCGCTGCCGCCGAACACCGATAGCCAGTTGGTCGGCGGCGTGCCATCGACCTGGGCGTCGGCCCACACATACCAGTCGGCCTTGGCATTGTCGCGGCTGGAGCGCGACTCCACGAACCAGGGATGGCTGTCCGCGGTGTGTGACAACACCTGGTCAATGATGATGCGCAAGCCTCGCGCGTGCGCCGCCTTCAATAGCGCGTCGAAGTCGGCCAGCGTGCCAAACAGCGGATCGACATCGCAGTAATCCTCGACGTCGTAGCCGAAATCCTTCATCGGCGATTTGAAGAAGGGCGAGATCCACAGTGCATCGACATTGAGCGCGGCCAGGTAGTCGAGCCGGCTGAGTATGCCCGGCAGATCACCTATCCCGTCGTCATTGCCATCCATGAAACTGCGCGGGTAGATCTGATAGATCACCGCGCCCCGCCACCACGTCTTCGTCATTATTTCTCTCCAAACTATGGAAGCAACACGTCAGCATCACGTGTTTGCCCAGCAAGAAGTTTCTTATGCACAATGTGGCATCGATGCTGCCATGCAGCAACCGAGCTGACGCAGGGCCGTCTATAAATCCAACATAAGGCAGCGTAGCTGTCGTAGCCCCAGGTTATCCGATGTCCCACACCCTGCCCCAGCCTACCGTCGACGCCCTGTTCCGCGCCGATCATGCCGATCCGTTTGCCATCCTCGGCCTGCACGAACACGAAGGCCGCCTGGTCGTGCGCAGCCTGCAACCCGGAGCCAGCGCAGTGGCCGTCGTTGATGCCGCCAGCGGCAAGCGTCTGGCGCAGCTGACCCAGACCGATTCGCGCGGATACTTCGAAGGTGCCATCCCGCGCCGCAAGCAACGCTTCGCCTATCGCCTGGCCATCACCTGGGGCGAACAGGAAGTCGAGCACGAAGACCCCTACCGCTTTCCGCCGGCCTTGGGCGAACAGGATCTGTGGCTGCTGGCTGAGGGCACGCACCTGCGCCCCTACGAGCGGCTTGGCGCGCACTGGCGCGAGCTGGAAGGCATCGGTGGCGTTGCATTCGCCGTATGGGCGCCCAATGCGCGACGCGTTTCCGTCGTGGGTGACTTTAACCAGTGGGATGGTCGCCGCCACACCATGCGCCTGCACCGCTCGTGCGGCGTATGGGAAATCTTCATTCCCAATTTGCCGCCGCAACTGCAATACAAGTTCGAGATCGCCGACCGTCACGGCGCGATCTACCAGAAGGCTGACCCCTACGCCTTCGCCTGCGAAATGCGCCCCGGCACGGCGTCGAAGATCGCCGGCATGCCCGACTGGATCGCGCCCTCCGAAAACCGCCGCCGCGCTAATGCTTTCGACGCACCGATTTCGATCTACGAGGTCCATCTGGGTTCGTGGCGCCGCGTTCCCGAGGACGGCAATCGCTGGCTCAGCTATCGCGAACTCGCCGATACGCTGGTGCCGTATGCCGCCGACCTCGGTTTTACGCACCTCGAACTGCTGCCGATCAGCGAGCATCCGTTCGACGGCTCCTGGGGCTACCAGCCGCTGGGGCTCTATGCACCGACCAGCCGCTTCGGCTCGCCCGCTGATTTCCGCTATTTCATCGAGAAAGCGCACGCCGCCGGCCTGGGCGTGCTGCTCGACTGGGTGCCAGGCCACTTCCCGTCCGATCCGTTCGGCCTCGCCTACTTCGACGGCTCCCATTTGTTCGAACACGCCGATCCGCGCGAGGGTTTTCATCAGGACTGGAACACGCTGATCTACAACTTCGGCCGCAACGAGGTGCGCAACTTCCTGATCGGCAACGCGCTGTACTGGATCGAGCGTTTCGGCATCGACGGCCTGCGCGTCGACGCGGTCGCCTCCATGCTGTACCGCGACTACAGTCGCCGCGAAGGCGAGTGGATCCCCAATGAGCACGGTGGGCGCGAGAACCTGGAAGCGATCTCCTTCCTGCGCCGCGCCAACCAGGTGATCGGCGTCGAGCGCGGCGAGGCGATCACGCTGGCCGAGGAATCGACCGCCTTCCCCGGTGTGAGCCGCCCGCCCGAGATGGGGGGCCTGGGCTTTCACTACAAGTGGAACATGGGCTGGATGCACGACACGCTGGGCTATATGCAGAAAGACCCGGTGCATCGCCGCTACCACCACAACCAGATGACGTTCGGCATGGCCTACGCCTACACCGAAAACTTCGTGCTGCCGCTGTCACACGACGAAGTGGTGCACGGCAAGGGCTCGCTGCTGTCGCGCATGCCGGGTGATAGCTGGCAGCAGTTCGCCAACCTGCGCGCCTACTACGGCTTTATGTGGGCGCATCCAGGCAAGAAGCTCTTGTTCATGGGCGGCGAGTTCGCCCAGGGCCGCGAGTGGAACCACGATGCGAGCCTGGACTGGCACCTGCTCGACCCGGCACAGGGCGGGCCGTGGCACGTCGGCGTGCACGCGCTGGTTCGCGATCTGAACCGCAACTACAAGACCGAGCGCGCGCTGCACGCGCAGGATTTCGACCTAGCGGGCTTCCAGTGGCTGGTGGTGGACGATCACGAACATTCGGTGTTCGCCTTCCTGCGCCGCGCGCCCGACAGCGAAGCGGTCATCGTCGTCAGCAACTTCACCCCCGTGCCGCGGCCCGGCTACCGGCTGGGCGTGCCTGAGCCCGGCCGCTATGTCGAGCTCGTCAACACCGATTCGACCTATTACGGCGGCAGCAACACCGGCAACGTGGCCTGCGACAGCGAACCGGTGCCGGCGCAGGGCCAGCCACACTCCATCGTGGTGACCATCCCGCCGCTGGCCACCGTTTACCTGCGGCGAGGCTGAGCATGCTGCAGGCTGGTTTCCCCTACCCGCTCGGCGCCATCGTCCGTGACAACGGAGTCAATTTCGCCGTTCATGCAGGCTATGCGACGCGGGTGGAGCTGTGCCTTTACGACGCGCACGGCTACGAGGAAATCGGCCGCTACGATCTGCCCGCCAGCACACATGGCGTCTGGCACGGATTGTTGCCGCACGCCACCGCCGGCCTCGTCTATGGCTATCGCGTGCATGGCCCCTGGGCGCCGCGCGATGGCCACCGCCACAACCCGAAGAAACTGCTGCTCGATCCCTACGCGCGGGCGCTGGTCGGGCAATACCGCGACCACCCGGATTTCGAGGGCATGGACATCGGCAACCCGGGGCAACCGGACCCGATCGACAACGGCTCGCTCGCGGTCAAGGCGCAGGTGATCGACGAGGATTACGACTGGGGCACCGACCGGCCTCCGGCCACGCCCTGGGCCGAGACCGTGATCTACGAAGCGCATGTGCGCGGGCTGACCCGCCGCCATCCCACCATTCCGCCCGAGCTGCGCGGCAGTTATGCCGCGCTGGCGCACCCGGTGATGATCGGCCACCTCAAGCGCCTGGGCATCACCGCGATCGAACTGTTGCCGGTGCATGCGCACGCCGACGAGCCGCGCCTGCAGCAGATGAATCTCTCCAATTACTGGGGCTACAACACGCTGTCGTTCTTCGCGCCGGAACCGCGTTACTGGTCCGGGCAGGAAGGCAGCACGCCGCTGTCGGAGTTCCGCGACGCGGTGAAGGCGCTGCACGCGGCCGGCATCGAGGTGATCCTTGACGTGGTGTTCAACCACAACGCCGAACTCGATGCCGAAGGGCCCACGCTATCACTGCGCGGGCTCGACAACGCCAGCTATTACTGGCTGGGCCATGACGGCGGCTACGAGAACTGGACCGGCTGCGGCAATACGCTCAACCTCACTCAGCCACGCGTGATCCAGCTGGTAATGGACAGCCTGCGCTACTGGGTGAGCGAATGCCGTGTCGACGGTTTTCGCTTCGACTTGGCGCCGGTACTGGGGCGCACGCCGCGCTACTCGGCCATCGCTCCCTTGCTGACCGCCATCGCGCAGGATCCGCTGCTGGCCTGCGTCAAGCTGATCGCCGAACCGTGGGACATCGGCCCAGGCGGCTACCAGATCGGCCAGTTCCCGGCTGGCTGGGCCGAATGGAACGACCAGTATCGCGACATCATGCGTCGCTTCTGGCTACACGACGGCGTGAGCCGCGGCCAGTTCGCGCAGCGCTTTGCCGCGTCGAGCGAGCTCTTTCACCAGCGCGATCGCCAGCCCTGGGCCAGCGTCAATTTCATCACCGCACACGACGGCTTCACCCTCGCCGATCTCGTCAGCTACAACCGCAAGCACAATCTCGCCAACGGCGAACACAACCGCGACGGCCACAACCACAACAACAGCTGGAACTGCGGCGTCGAAGGCGCCACCGACGATGCCGACATCCAGCTGGTGCGCCTACGTGCGAAGAAAGCGTTGCTCGCCACGCTGCTGTTGTCGCAGGGCACGCCGATGCTGCTGGCTGGCGACGAGCTGGGCCACAGCCAGGGCGGCAACAACAACGCCTATTGCCAGGACAACGACGTGAGCTGGCTGGACTGGGATTCGGGCCGCGCGCCGCTGGCGGACTACATCGGCGCGCTGATCGCGCTGCGCCAGTCCTGCCCGGCACTGGTTGCCAGCCAATGGTGGCCGGCCGATACCACCGGCGATCACGACACCGTGGAATGGCGCAATCCGTCGGGCGAGCCCTTGAAGCCCCACGATTGGGAAGATAGCGCCGGTCGCGCACTGATGATCCAGCTCTCGGCCTTCTTCCTCATCCTGATCAATGCCTCGGCCAATCAGGTGCCCTTCCGCCTGCCGCCAGGCTGCTGGCGCGTGAAACTGGCCAGCACCGAAGACCGCGACAGCGCGCTCTACCAGGACGAATGCCGGGTGGCCGCGCGCAGCATCACCATCCTGACCGAAGACGTCTGCGAACCAGGCCTCTTCGCCAATCCGTTCTTGAAAGAGGAAACCTCATGACCACGGTAGCGACGCAGCCCTTTAGCGGGCAAAAACCCGGCACCTCGGGCCTGCGCAAGAAGGTGACGGTGTTTCAGCAGCCGCACTATCTGGAAAACTTCGTGCAGAGCATCTTCGATGCGCTGGGCGGCGTGGCCGGCCAGACATTGGTGGTCGGGGGCGACGGCCGCTATCACAACCGCGAGGCGGTGCAGACCATCCTCAAGATGGCCGCCGCCAACGGCGTGGCCCGCGTGCTGGTCGGTGCCGGCGGCATCCTGTCTACCCCGGCCGCCAGTTGCGTGATCCGCAAGTACCGCACGCTGGGTGGCATCGTGCTCTCGGCCAGCCACAATCCGGGCGGGCCGGATGGCGACTTCGGCATCAAGTACAACATCGCCAACGGTGGCCCGGCGCCGGAGAAAATCACCGAGGCCATCTACGCCCGAACGCAAACGCTCGCCGAGTACCGTATCGCCGATGCCGGCGATGTCGACATCGATACCGTCGGCAGCCGGCAATTGCTCGAGACAACCATAACGGTGATCGACCCGGTCGCCGACTACGCCGAACTGCAGCAGCAACTGTTCGATTTTCCGGCCATCCGCGCCTGGTTCGCCGCCGGCCACACGCTATGCTTTGACGGCATGCACGCCGTTTCCGGCCCCTACGCGCACCGCATCCTGGAAGACCTGCTCGGCGCGCCTCGCGGCACCGTAATCAACGGCACGCCGCTGCCGGACTTCGGCCAGGGCCACCCGGACCCGAACCCCGCGTACGCGACTGAACTGATCGCGCGCATGAGCGGACCGGACGCGCCCGATTTCGGTGCAGCCAGCGACGGCGATGCCGATCGCAACATGGTGGTCGGCCGCGGCACCGGCAGCGAGCCGCTGTTGATCTCGCCGTCCGACAGCCTGGCCATCCTCGCCGCCAATGCCACGCTGGTTCCGGCGTACCAAGCAGGCCTCAAGGGCGTGGCGCGCTCGATGCCGACCTCGACCGCAGTCGACGCCGTGGCGCGCGCACTGGGCATTCCGGCATACGAGACCCCCACCGGCTGGAAATTCTTTGGCAACTTGCTGGACGCCGGCATGGCCACGCTGTGCGGCGAGGAAAGCTATGGCACGGGCTCCGATCACGTGCGTGAGAAGGACGGCCTGTGGGCGGTGCTGTTCTGGCTCAACCTCTTGGCCACGACCGGCAAGAGCGTGGCACAGATCGTGCAGGAGCACTGGGGCCGCTTCGGTCGCCATTACTACAGCCGCCACGATTTCGAGGGCATCGCCACCGAGCAGGCCGACACGCTGATGGCGGCGCTGCGCGGCAAGCTCGCCGGCCTGCCGGGCCTGGCGCTCAACGGCCTGACGGTGGCCGAGGCAGACGATTTCGCCTACACCGATCCGGTCGATGGTTCGGTGTCACGCCAGCAGGGCGTGCGCATCGTGTTCGCCGGCGGCTCGCGCATCGTGTTCCGCCTGTCGGGCACCGGCACCGAGGGCGCGACGCTGCGGGTCTACCTGGAACGCTTCGTGTCCGACCCGACCGGGCACGGCCAGCCGACGCAGGCGGCGCTTGCGCCGCTGATCGCCAGCGCGCACGAGATTGCGCAGATTACCGCGCACACCGGGCTCACCGAGCCAACGGTCGTGACCTGAACCTGGGGCTCCTGCCCGGGGGGCAGGCCCGATTCCGGCACGGCGGCGACAGTAACCGCCGGCCGCTACGACGAGGGAGTTAGGAGAGGCATATGGAAACCCAATTGATCGATAAGGCCACGCTGGCCCGGCAATTGCCCAACAAGGCCGTGGCCCTGGTTCTGGCAGGCGGGCGCGGCTCGCGACTGAAGGCGCTGACCGATCACCGTGCCAAGCCAGCCGTGTACTTCGGTGGCAAGTTCCGCATCATCGATTTCGCGCTGTCGAACTGCCTGAATTCGGGCATCCGCCGCATCGGCGTGGTCACGCAGTACAAGTCGCACTCGCTGTTGCGCCACCTGCAAAAGGGTTGGTCGTTCCTGCGCAACGAGATGAACGAATTCGTCGACCTGCTGCCTGCGCAGCAACGGATCGACGAGGAACACTGGTATCGCGGCACGGCCGACGCCGTGTACCAGAACATGGACATCGTCCGCAGCTACCGCCCGGAATACGTGGTGATCCTCGCCGGGGACCACATCTACAAGATGGATTACGCGCGCATGCTGGTCGATCACGTGCTGCAGCAGGCCAACTGCACCGTGGCCTGCATCGAAGTGCCGGTCGAGGAAGCCACCGCCTTCGGCGTGATGGCGGTGGACGAAACACGCAAGATCACCGCCTTCGTCGAGAAGCCCGCCAACCCGCCGGCCATGCCGGGCAAGCCCGATACGGCCCTCGCGTCGATGGGCGTCTACGTGTTCAACGCCGACTACCTGTACCGGCTGCTCGACGAAGACCTGGCCGACCCGGAATCCGAGCACGACTTCGGCAAGAACATCATCCCCAAGGCCGTCACCGAAGGCAGCGCGCTGGCGCACCCGTTCTCGCTGTCGTGCGTGAAGAGCGACGTGGACGGCAAGGAATACTGGCGCGATGTCGGCACGGTCGATGCGTATTGGGCGGCCAACCTCGATCTGGCCTCCGTGATGCCGGAACTCGACGTCTACGACGAGAACTGGCCGATCCGCACCTACCAGGAGCAACTGCCGCCCGCCAAGTTCGTGCAGGACCACAACGGCAGTCACGGCATGACGCTGAACTCGCTGGTAGCCGGTGGCAGCATCGTCTCGGGCTCGCTCGTCATCAATTCGGTGCTGTTCTCGCGGGTGCGCGTGCATTCGTTCTGCACCATCGATTCCTCGGTGATCCTGCCTGAGGTGGTGGTGGGGCGGAACTGCCGGCTGCGCCGCTGCGTGATCGATCGCGGCTGCCAGTTGCCCGAAGGCACGGTGATCGGTGAGAACGCTGAGGAAGACAAGCGCCGCTTCTACCGCACCGACAACGGCGTGGTACTGGTCACCAAGGACATGCTGGCCAAGCTGTAATCGGGGGGTGGGCCGCCGCCCCTGCTCCGGCGGCCCGCACGCTACGACGAGGATAAATACGGATGTCGCGAAAGCCAGCCAAGATAGACACCTCCACACCCAGCGAGGCCCCGGCCATGCGCGTGCTGCACGTCTGCTCCGAACTGTTTCCGCTCTTGAAGACCGGCGGCCTCGCCGACGTCACCGGGGCGCTGCCACCCAAGCTGATCGAGCAGGGCATCGACGTGCGCGTGCTGGTGCCGGGCTTCCCGGCGATCAAGGCCGGCCTTGTCGAGGAAGGCGACGTGACCCGGCTCGACACGCCGTTCGGCGCGGTGCGGCTTTGGTTCGGCCGGCTGGACCAGGTCGGCATCTACGTGATCGATGCGCCCGAGCTGTACGAGCGGCCCGGCAATCCGTATGAGGACGCGGGCAAGCGGCCTTATAGCGACAACCACCGCCGCTTCGCGCTGCTGGCGTGGGTCGCGGCCGAGCTCGCCAGCGGGCTTGATAAATTCTGGCAACCCGAGGTGGTACACGGCCACGACTGGCACGCCGGGCTGACCCCGGCCTATATCGCCGCGCGCGGCCGGCCGGCCAGGACCGTGTTCACCGTGCACAACCTCGCCTACCAGGGCATCTTCGGGCCGCGCGAGTTCGCCGAGCTCGCCCTGCCCGCGCATTTCTTCGACGTGAACGGCGTCGAGTTCAACGGCGATGTGTCGTTCATGAAGGCAGGCCTCTTTTACGCCGACCATGTGACCACCGTGTCGCCGACCTACGCGCACGAGATCACCACGCCCGAGCAGGGCTGCGGCCTTGACGGGCTGCTGCAAAGCCGTGGCGCCACGCTGACCGGCATCCTCAATGGCGTGGACGACGCGGTGTGGAACCCCGCCAGCGATCCGCTGATCGCTGCCAGCTACACGGCCGACAAGCCCGCTGGCAAGGCCAAGTGCAAGGCCGCGCTGCAAAGCGACATGGGCCTCACCGTCACCGACGAGGTACCGCTGTTCGCCGTGGTCAGCCGGCTCACCGAACAGAAGGGCCTGCACCTGGCGCTGCAGGTGCTGCCGCAGATCGCGGCCGCCGGTGGCCAGTTCGTGCTGCTGGGCAGCGGCGATCCGGGGCTGGAAGCGGCGTTCCGCGTCGCAGCCGAGCTGCATCCGGGCCAGGTAGCCATCCATATCGGCTACGACGAGGAACATTCGCACCGGGTGATGGCCGGCGCCGACGTGGTGCTGGTGCCCAGCCGCTTTGAGCCCTGCGGCCTTACCCAGCTCTACGGCCTGAAATACGGCGCGCTGCCGCTGGTACGGCGCGTCGGTGGCCTGGCCGACACTGTCGTCGATTGCGCGCTGGAGAACCTCGTCGACGAGAGCGCCACCGGCTTCGTATTTCAGGACTTCAGCGTGGCCGGCATCGCCGCCGCCACGCGCCGCGCCTTTGCGCTGTGGGCGCGGGCCAAGGAATGGAAGGCGGTGCGCCGCCAGGCCATGCGCCGCGACTTCGGCTGGCAGGCCTCGGCCGCCGCCTATATCAACCTGTATCGCGTGTTGCTCGGGCGCTAGGCCCACGGCGCGCATCACAAGCATTCACGCGGAGACCTCCATGACCATCGATTTCGTGCACGACTCCCCCGGCAACGATGCGGTTTCGCTACGCCGTTCGATCGCCAACAAGCTGGTGTTCGCCATCGGCAAGGATCCGATCACCGCGCAGCCGCGCGACTGGCTGTTCGCCACCATGCTGGCCGCGCGCGACCGACTGGTCGAGCGCTGGATGCGCACCACGCGCGCCCAGTACTCGCAGGATGTGAAGCGCGTCTATTACCTGTCGATGGAATTCCTCATGGGTCGCGCGCTGACCAACGCGCTGTTGGCGATGGGGCTGTACGAGGACGTGCGTCGCGCGCTCGACGACCTTGGCGTCAACTACGACGAGATCGACGAGATCGAACCCGACGCGGCGCTCGGCAACGGCGGCTTGGGCCGCCTGGCGGCGTGCTTCCTCGACGCGATGGCCACGCTGGGCCTGCCCGGCTACGGCTACGGCATCCGCTACGACTACGGCATGTTCAAGCAGCGCATCATCGAGGGCAACCAGGTCGAGACGCCGGATTACTGGCTGGCCAATGGCTATCCCTGGGAGTTCGTGCGCCCCGAGGTGCAATTCCTGGTGCGCTTCGGCGGCCGGGTGCAGGAGGAAGGCCACAAGAAGATGCGCTGGGTCGAGACCCAGGACGTGTTCGCCGAGGCGCACGATCACATCATCCCGGGCTACGACACGCTGGCGACCAACACGCTGCGGCTATGGTCGGCGCGCTCGTCCAACGAGATCAACCTGACCAAGTTCAACCAGGGCGACTATTTTGCGGCGGTTGAGGAAAAGAACCTGTCCGAGAACGTGTCGCGCGTACTCTACCCGGACGATTCGACCTACTCCGGCAAGGAGTTGCGACTGCGCCAGGAATACTTCTTCGTCTCGGCGAGCCTGCAGGACATCGTGCGCCGCCATGTGCGCGCCTACAACACCGTCGACAACCTGGCCGACAAGGTGGCCATCCACCTGAACGACACCCATCCGGTGCTGGCCATCCCCGAGCTCTTGCGCGTGCTGATCGACGATCACCACATGACGTTCGAAGCGGCGTGGAAGATCGCCACCCAGGTGTTCAGCTACACCAATCACACGCTGATGAGCGAGGCACTGGAAACCTGGCCGGTCGACCTGCTGGGCCGCGTGCTGCCGCGCCACCTGCAGCTGATCTTCGACATCAACGACAACTTCCTCGACGAGGTACGCGACACACTGGGTGGCGACGCCGAGCTGATCCGCCGCGTCTCCTTGATCGACGAGCACGGCGAGCGGCGCGTGCGCATGGCCTACCTCGCGGTGGTCGCCAGCCACAAGGTGAATGGCGTCTCCGCGCTGCACTCGGACCTGATGGTGCAATCGATCTTCGCCGATTTCGCCAAGCTCTATCCCGAGCGCTTCTGCAACAAGACCAATGGCATCACGCCGCGGCGCTGGCTGGCCCAGGCCAACCCGGCGCTCTCGAGCGTGATCGACCACTACATCGGCAAGACCTGGCGCGGCAACCTCGACGAGCTCGCCGAACTCAAGCAGCACCTCGACTACCCCGCCTTCGTCAAGGCGGTGATGGAAGCCAAGTTCGCCAACAAGCAACGTCTGGCACAGCTGGTGGCGCGCAAGCTCGGCGGCGTGATCGATCCGCACGCGCTCTTCGACGTGCAGGTGAAGCGCATCCACGAATACAAGCGCCAGCTGCTGAACGTGCTGCACGTGATCACCCGCTACAACCGCATCCTCAAGCATCCGGATCGCGACTGGGTGCCACGCGTGGTGGTCTTCGCCGGCAAGGCCGCCTCGGCCTATCGCATGGCCAAGCTGGTGATCAAGCTGATCAACGACGTGGGCGTGAAGATCAACAACGATGCGCGCATCGGCGACAAGCTCAAGGTGGTGTTCATTCCCAACTACGGCGTGAGCCTGGCTGAGGTCATCATCCCGGCTGCCGATCTTTCCGAGCAGATCTCCACCGCCGGCACCGAGGCGTCAGGCACCGGCAACATGAAGTTCGCGCTCAACGGCGCGCTCACCATAGGCACGCTCGACGGCGCCAATGTCGAGATCCGCGAACAGGTCGGCGAGGACAACATCTTCATCTTCGGCAACACCACCGACCAGGTGGAGGCGCTGCGCCGCGACGGCTACAACCCGCGCAAGTACTACGAGGAAGACGAGGAGCTGCACGAGGTCCTGAACATGCTGGCTTCCGGCTACTTCAGCCCCGGCGATCCGGAACGCTATCGCCTGATCTTCGACGTGCTGGTGAACTGGGGTGATCACTACCAGCTGCTCGCCGACTACCGCAGCTACGTCGATACCCAGGACCGGGTGGACGAGCTCTACCGGCACAAGGAGGAATGGGCCCACCGCGCCATCCTCAATATCGCCGGCATGGGCAAGTTCTCGGCCGACCGCACCATCCGCGAATACGCCGACGAGATCTGGCAGGTGGCGCCGATCAAGCTGTAGCACGCATCCCGCTCGCGCCCCGGTTCCGACCGCGGGCGCAGGCGGACCGCAAGCGCCGTGGCGCGACCGTGGTCGCGGTTTTCCTGGCCTGCGTGATAGGGCCGGATCGGGAGCGGAGCTCGTCTTTAACTGCGACTGGCCCTACAATCGATGCTTGCTCCCAGACTGACCCCATGACCGCCACCCGGCCGCTCACGACAGCGCGCTCGCGGTGCTGCAGCAGGTCGGGCGCCAGGGCGATCGCCGCATCTCCCGCTTGCAGCTCACCGAGGCGGGGCAGACGAAGCCGGCCCAAAACCGTGCTCCGGCACGGGGCTTGCTGCAGCAGACGCTGTGCAACATGCCCGAAGCGGAACTGGCCATGCTGGATGCCACACTGGCGCTGCTGGACGAACAGCTGGCACCCTGGCTCGGCGAACCGGACGCCCACACACCGCTTGGCCAGCCTGCCCGGCCAGAGCGCTCACGACGAATAAGAGGCACCATGTACGTCGAATTTCCCGGATCGCCCTACAAGCTGTTCCAGCCCTTCCCGCCCGCCGGCGACCAACCGACCGCGATCGCGCAGCTGATCGAGGGCATAACGGACGGGCTGAAATACCAGACGCTGCTCGGTGTAACGGGCTCGGGCAAGACCTACACCATGGCCAATGTGATCGCCCGCACCGGGCGCCCCGCCATCGTGATGGCGCCGAACAAGACGCTGGCCGCGCAGCTCTATGCCGAGTTCCGCGAGTTCTTCCCCGAGAACTCGGTCGAGTATTTCGTCAGCTACTACGACTACTACCAGCCTGAAGCCTACGTGCCCAGTCGCGACCTGTTCATCGAAAAGGATTCGTCGATCAACGAGCACATCGAGCAGATGCGGCTCTCCGCCACCAAGGCCATGCTGGAGCGGCCGGACTGCATCATCGTCGCCACGGTGAGCGCGATCTACGGTATCGGCGATCCGTCCGACTACCACCAGATGATCCTGCATCTGAAGGAAGGCGAGAAACATCCGCAGCGCGACATCATCAAGCGGCTGTCGGCGATGCAGTACGACCGCAACGAGATGGATTTCGGCCGCGGCACCTTCCGCGTTCGCGGCGACGTGATCGATGTGTTCCCGGCGGAAAACGCCGAGCTCGCGCTGCGCATCGATCTATTCGACGACGAGGTGGAAAAGCTCAGCCTGTTCGACCCACTCACCGGCCACGTGAAGAACCGCGTCGGCCGCTACACGGTGTTCCCGTCCAGCCATTACGTGACGCCGCGCGATACCGTGCTGCGCGCGGTGGAAACGATCAAGGACGAGCTGCGCACCCGGCTCGAGTTCTTCCACAAGGAACAGAAACTGGTCGAGGCGCAGCGGCTGGAACAGCGCACCCGGTTCGATCTGGAAATGCTCAACGAGATGGGCTTTTGCAAGGGCATCGAGAACTACTCGCGCCACTTCTCCGGCAAAGCGGCTGGTGAGGCGCCGCCGACGCTGATCGACTACCTGCCAGCCGGCAGCCTGATGTTCCTCGACGAGAGCCATGTGATGATCGGCCAGATCGGCGCCATGTACAAAGGCGACCGCTCGCGCAAGGAGAACCTGGTCGACTACGGTTTCCGCCTGCCCTCGGCGCTCGACAACCGTCCGCTGCGCTTCGAAGAGTTCGAACACATGATGCCGCAGACGGTGTTCGTCTCGGCCACGCCGGCCGATTACGAGGAAAAACACCAGGGCCAGGTAGTCGAGCAGGTGGTGCGCCCCACCGGCCTGATCGATCCGGTGGTCGAAGTGCGCCCGGTGGGAACGCAGGTCGACGACGTGCTCTCGGAGATCAACAAGCGGGTCGCTGTGGGCGAGCGCGTGCTGATCACCACGCTCACCAAGCGCATGTCCGAACAATTGACCGAATACCTCGCCGAGCACGGCGTGAAGGTGCGCTATCTGCACTCGGACATCGAGACGGTGGAACGCGTCGAAATCATCCGCGATCTGCGCCTGGGGGTGTTCGACGTGCTGGTCGGCATCAACCTCTTGCGCGAGGGCCTCGATATCCCCGAGGTCTCGCTGGTGGCCATTCTGGATGCCGACAAGGAAGGCTTCCTGCGCAGTACCCGCAGCCTGATTCAGACCATAGGCCGCGCGGCGCGTAACCTGAACGGCACCGCCATTCTCTACGCCGATCGCATCACCGACTCGATGAAGCGCGCCATCGGCGAGACCGAGCGCCGGCGCGCCAAGCAGATGGCGTTCAATATCGAGCACGGCATTTCGCCCAAGAGCGTCACCAAGCGCATCAAGGACATCATCGACGGCGTCTACAACGAGGAAGACGCCGCAGCGGCCCGGCTGGAAGCCAAACGCCTGCGCCTCGTCGACGAATTGGACGAGAAGCAGCTCGCCAAGGAACTGAAGCGCATCGAAAAGGACATGCTGGAAGCGGCCAGGAACCTGGAGTTCGAAAAGGCCGCCAAGTTGCGCGACGAACTCAAGCAGTTGCGCGAGCGCGTGTTCGGCGCGCAATAGGCCCCAACCGCAGCATGCGACGCTGGTGAAACAGGGCGGCCACATGGCCGCCCTGCCCTCGCGGCGACGTCAGTTGTAGTACGCCGAGAGCGGCCCCGCCCACAAATTGGGCACATCCTTGGCCTTGGTCCCCGGCGCCGGGCTGGCCTGATACATGCGGAACTCACCACCCGCCGTGCCCACGTTCGGGAACAACAGCTGCTGCGAGTAATCGAGCTTCATCAGCTCGACACTGCCACTCGATTGCACGGTGTAGCTCTGCCCGGCCGCCACGCTGACCGGCGTCGCCAGCGTGCATTTACGCAAACCATAGCCCTGGCTCGGCGTGCAGCTCGATTGTGCGCCGGTGCTGGTATTGCGCAGCGTCAGCACCCCCACATTGCTGCCCGAGGCGGTGAAGCCGCCGACTTCGGTGAAGGTGCGGGCATAGCGGGTATTGGCATAGGTGACGGTGCAACCCACGCAATCGGCGCTGTAGGCGTAGTACGGCTGGCCACCGAGGCGCGTGCCGTTGATCAAGCGAAAACCATATTGCGGCAAACGGGTGGCAGGGTGCGCGAGGTCGTGATCGTTCATGTAGGAACGGTACTGGCCGTTCTCCGAGCCATATTTCCAGCTGCTGCCGTTGTCACTGGACCACGCCACATGCTCGCGCGGGTCGAGTGATATCAGCGCGCCCGATGCGTTGGCATTGAGCTCGTTGCGCGCGTGCGGCCCGGCCAGCGCCGTATCGGCCAGCGGCATGTTGAACGAGAAGAAATTGGCCGTCGGGTTGGCGTGCGCGTTGCTGATGACGAGGCCATACATCGTGCCGGCCTGCAGCGTGGCCGGCGTGTTCACCCAGGCCAGCACCGGCGTGGAGCCATTGAGCTCCACCTTGGCTTCGTTGTGCCGGGTGCAGGCGTTGATGGTCTCGGTGGCGATCACGGTGCCCGGCAGGCCAGTGGCGGCATTGATTTGCACCAGATTGGCCCGCAGCAGGCCGCCATCGCCCTTGCCGTATCCCGCGACACTGGGTTGGTCACAGTTCGCGCCACGCAGCTTGAAGCCGAAGTAGAAGCGGTCGATGGTGATGGTGCTCACCGGCACGAAGCGCAGCAACGTGCGGTAATTGGCCGCCTTCAGCGGCGAGTCGTTCACATTCTCGATGCCAATCGGCAGTGCCGCCGCGCGGCCACCGCTGCCGGGGTTGGGCGTCGGTTGCGGGGTGGGTCCCGGCGTCGGTGTGGGCGTGCCAGAACCACAGGCATCGCCGGGAATCCACGGCTGACCGCTGCCCGCGCCACCGCTATTGCTGGCCGGGTTTTGCCCCTGTGTCCAATAAGCCGCCGTGTAATTACGCCCGGCATAGCTCGCCACCGATCCACCCCAGTACACGCTAGCGCCGCTCCACGCCGGCTGGCATGCCACTGCCGCAGCCTGCACCGCCAGGCTAGGACTGCCACTCGGCACCGCTGTTTCGGCGTCGTCTCCTCCGCCACAGGCCGCCAGCGTTGCTGCCACCATGGCAACCAAGCCCCCCGCTCTCCATCGCTCCATGCTGAAATCTCCTCTCGCTTTAAGTGCTACTCACCATGCGGCTAACAAAACCCAGTGCAGCGGTTCTGGCTGATGCGCGGAACGTCCTGAAAAGCGATAAATCGGACGGCCTTCGGTCGCAGACATTACAAGGCGTGCTACAAGTGAGCGACGGCAGAAGGGCTTGTTGGCAGCTCCAGAACAAAATTGAAAGCGATTTCAGAGCAACATTCAATGTCAATGACATACCACAGTGAAGACAGCAGACGAATGGGCGTCGTGGTGCCCTAAGCAGGAAACTTCATCGGTTCGGGAGGCAATGTACTGCTCGGCACAGGGCCAGGAAGGCCATGCGGCCAGCGCGATCTGGCCGGCTCTGCTCAGGCTCCGCGCCTGTGGCATCCAGTAATCCCGCAGCACCATCACGACCGGAATCCATGGTCGTCGGCCCCCCGTGCCGGTGCCTATCACCCGTATGGCGAACGTCCTCCCGGTCGCAACTGCAGCGGGCTTGCGTACCTCTTTTTGCGTCCCCCGCCCGAATCTGCGTTCGGATTCGCGGCACCGCCATGCGTACACCGAAAGACCAACTCGCGCCATGTAGGTAGGTCAGTGCAAGCTAAAATCAAACTTGCACCGCACCGCTTTTCAAGCAACGCGACTGACCGATGTACGCCTGGATCATGTGCATCAATCCACACGATTCACTCCGTTGCGCGGGCGCGCCTGACAGGCGCAACATGGGGCAGTCCGTTCGCATCAGCAATGTGGGGTACCGGAGGCTGGATCATGCACATGAGGCGTTCTCTCATAGCCCTTTTGCTGATTCTGTTTGCCTTCATCGGCGGATGTGGCGGCAATGACGAAGTAACCAGCGAGCCACCAGCCGGCCTGCATTATCGCAACGGCTCCATCGTCTACGTGGTCGGTGAGCCGATCGAACCCAACACGCCGACCGGCAGCGGGGGCACCGCCACCGATTACAGCGTGTCGCCCGCCCTGCCGGCTGGCCTGCTGCTCAATGCGAGGACCGGCGTCATCAGTGGCACACCCGCGGCGGTGTCGGCCGCGGCGATCTATAGCGTGACGGCGCGCAATATGGCAGGCAGTGCCACGGCACGACTGGAGATCGAAGTGAGCGCCGTGGCAGTAGCGCCGGCAGGCCTGCATTATCTCGATGGCTCCGTGATCTACGTGGCCCAAGAGGCGATCGTGCCCAACACCCCGAGCAGCAGCGGCGGCGAGATCAGGCTCTATCGCGTGTCACCGGACTTGCCGGCCGGTCTGGCGCTCGATGCGCGCACCGGCGTGATCAGCGGCACGCCCGGGGCAGTGATGCCGCACAAGGTATACACCGTGACCGGCAGCAACGCGGCAGGCAGCACCTCGGCGCGGCTGGAGATCGAGATCAGCGCGCAGGCGGTTCCCCCCGCCGGCCTCGTCTACGCGACGCCGGCCGTCACCTACGCCGCCGGTCAGCCTATCGTGGTCAATGCACCGCACTACGCGGGCGGGCAGATCACCGCGTTCTCGATCTCGCCCACGCTTCCCGCTGGTCTGAGCCTTGACACAAGAACCGGCGTGATCAGCGGCACGCCCGCGACGGCAAGCCCGCTGACCGTCTACACCATCAGCGGCCGCAATGCCGCCGGTAACGCCACCGCCCGACTACAGATCGAGGTGGCCACTGTCGTCGTTGCACCGGTCGGTCTGCACTACCTCGATGCGTCGATCGCTTATGTCCTGCAGGAACCCATCGTCCCCAACACGCCCAGCAGCACGGGGGGCCTCATCGCACGCTATGCCGTGTCGCCGGCGCTGCCCGCGGGCCTGAGCCTGAATGCCCAGACAGGGGTGCTGAGCGGCACGCCGACCCAGCTCACGCCGCCGACGGTCTACATCGTGACCGCCAGCAACTCGGCGGGCAGCGCGGCGACACGACTGGAGATCGAGGTGACGAATACGGTGATGCCGCCAACCGGGCTGCATTACCTCGACACCTCCGTGGTCTACGTGGCCAACGAAGCGATCGTACCCAACATCCCGCAATATTCCGGGGGCGAGATCACGCACTTTTCGGTGTCACCGGCCTTGCCGACGGGCCTTTCCATGGATGCGCAAACGGGTGTCATCAGCGGCACGCCGCTGGCCCCAACAGCACAGACCACCTACCTCATCACCGTTACCGGCAGCAACAGCGCAGGCTCGGCGCACGCGCTGCTGCATATCCGCGTGAGTGCGCAAGTGCTGCCACCCGAGGGGCTCAACTATGCCAACGCCAGCGTCGTCCTGACCGTCGGTGAAACCGTCGTCAGTCAGGCGCCACAGTATTCCGGTGGCAAGATCACCGAGTTCTCGGTGACGCCGGCGCTGCCGGCGGGTCTGAGCCTGGACACGCTGACTGGCGTGATCAGCGGCACCCCCACAACCGTGACGCACGCCAAGACCTACACGGTGACGGGGCGCAACGCCGCTGGTAGCACAACCGCGCGTGGGGTGATTGAGGTCAAAGCGGCGGTCGTCGAGCCGTCGGGTCTGCACTACCTCCATTCCACCGTGGTCTACACAGCCCATGAGGTGATCACACCGAACACGCCCGGCAGCTCGGGCGGGGCGATTACCCACTACGTCGTAGCGCCAGCGCTGCCTGCGGGCCTGAGCCTGGATACGTTGAGCGGCGTGATCAGTGGCATGCCCAGCAGCCCAACGGCGCAGGCGACCTACACCATCACGGGTACCAACGCGGCAGGCGCCGCCCAAGCGCAGATCAACATCGAAGTGGCGGCGCAACTCATGCCGCCAACGAGTCTGGCCTATTCGGATCGGGTTCCCGTGTACATCATAGGGCGCTCGATCGTGGCCAACGAGCCTCATTCGTCCGGCGGTGAAATCACGCACTTCTCAGTGACACCCGCATTGCCGGACGGTTTGAGCATCGACACGCTTACCGGCGTGATCAGCGGCACGCCGACCACGGCGCTGACACCGACCATCTTCACCGTCACAGGCACCAACCGCGTCGGCAGTGTGAGCGCGCAAATCACCATTGAGGTGGATCACGCGATGATCGGGGAGTGGGTGCCGACGGACTCCTTGAATCAGTGGCGCTATCGGCATACGACCACGCTGCTGGCGGATGGCCGGGTGCTTGTCGCCGCAGGATTACCTGCGCAAGCCTCGTCTTCGGCCGAGCTTTACGATCCCGTCGCGGGAGACTGGTCGCATACCGGCAGCCTGAACCAGATCCGAGCCCATCACACCGCCAACTTGTTGCCCAACGGCAAGGTGCTCATTGCGGGGGGAGTCTCAGGCGGCGGTGGTACACAACTGACTTCCGCCGAACTCTACGACCCGGCAACGGGAACCTGGTCGCGGATTGGCAACATGAACCAGCCTCGCGACAGCCACACGGCGACGCTGCTGCCCAATGGCAGGGTGCTGGTGGTCGGCGGTTTCAACACCAGTGGCAGCCCGCAAGCTTCGGCGGAACTGTACGACCCGGCGACGGGAAGCTGGACGCCGACTGGCAGTCTGGTACAGGCGCGCACCCAGCACACCGCGACCCTGCTAGCCGACGGCAGGGTGCTGGTGGCGGGAGGGTCCGGACTTGCGGACTGGCTGTCGTCCGCCGAACTGTACGATCCGGCCACGGGAACCTGGTCGCTGACCGGCAGCATGAGCGTAATGCGCGTGCTCCATACCATGACGCGCTTGCCCAGCGGGCAGGTCCTCGTCAACGGGGGATACGGTGGCTCCTACCTGGCCACGGCCGAGCTCTATGATCCCGCCACCGGCACCTGGACGCCGACTGGCAATATGAGCGTGACACGCATCTTCCACACGGCAACACTGCTGCCGAGCGGCAAGGTAATCGCTACTGGTGGGCGGGAGAGTGCAGGCGTTTTGCACTCGGTGGAACTCTACGATCCGGCAACGGGCACCTGGGCGCTGACCGGCAGTTTGGGATGGGCGCGCAGCGAACACGATGCGGTCCTGCTGCCCAACGGCAAAGTGCTGGTCGTCGGCGGCGGCGGCAGTGGAGCCTCGTCCGAGCTGTTCCACTGAAACGTGATCCGGTTCCGCCGGGGGCCTGCCGTCGATTGCTTCGTTGCGAACGATGATGGGCCCTATGCCTTGTTGACCTCCAACCATCGCCGACTGGCGTCCTCCGTGTTCCATCCATGCCTTCGGCATCATGGGCGCGCGCAATACGCGCGACAGAAGGATGGAGTCACGATGAAAGCAAAAACAGCAATCGCATTCACCCTCGCCAGCAGCGCGGTCTTCGCCGCACCGGCATGGCAAGCCGGCGATATCTACCAGGCGGGAGAGACCGTCACCATCGCCGGCCTCGACTACCGCGCCCAGTGGTGGACGCAAGGCCAGGATCCGCAAGCCCACCATGGCCCTATCGGTGGCGGCCAGCCCTGGCTGGTGCTGGACCCGAACCAACCGCCGCTGGCGTGCGGCGATGTCTGGCGCAGCCAGACCGCCTACAACGGCAAGGCGGTGGTGAGCCGGCTGGGCCGCAACTACCTCGCCAACTGGTGGACGCGCGGGAACGACCCGCAAGCAGCCGGCAGCCGCGAGGTGTGGCGCGATCTGGGCAGTTGCAACTACGTATCCGCCTATACCTACACGTTGACCGCACCGCAGGTGCCGGTGGTGCAGTTCGACAACCTCACGCTCGGCAACGACTACCCGATCGAAGTGATCCTGCCGCCGGACTTCCAGCCCGATACGGGCTACCCGGTGCTGTACGTGCTCGACTGGTCTGGCCTGCGGGACTTTTTCCTCGCGCAATATCAGCCGTTGCGCGATGCAAACCGGCTGCAGCCGTTTATCGTGGTCGGCGTCGGTTGCGGCCAGGATGCGTTTGCGTGCCAGGTTCGCCGCGCCCGGGACTTCACCCCCAGCCACTCGGCCGACGAGGACGCTTACTTCCGCTACGTGTTCGAGCTGCAAGGCGCGCCCGATGCGCAGATCACCGGCAGCGCGGCGGCGTTCCTCTCTTTCCTCAAGAGCGAGGTCATCCCGCGCGTGGAGCGGCGCTACCTGACCACGCCAGCGGCACGCGGCCTGCACGGCACCTCGTTCAGCGCCCTGTTCGCCGGGCATGTGCTGGTCAACGACACCAACAGCTTCGGCCGTTACCTGATCAACAGCCCGTCGCTGTGGTACCAGAACTACGCGCTGACCGCCGAAACGCAGACCAGGCCCGCAGCGGCGTTTGCCAACGTGCAGCGCGTGTTCGTCAGCACCGGCAGCGCGGAAGGCAGCCCGTATGTCGAGGACACCGCCGCGTTCGCCGCCTTGCTGGGGACCAAGCAGCTGCCGCTCGGTTATGCCGTGCTGGAAGGGCTCGATCACGAGCATGCCTATGAGCAAGCGGCCACCGCCGCCGGCCTGCTCGATAGCTACGCCCGCTGATCTACGCTCCCTGATGGGCGTGAGCGTGCTACGCCCGCC